>NZ_JBITFK010000007.1:179201-503380 GCF_044455985.1 Streptomyces sp. NPDC051064 | reverse complement strand
TCCGCACCCCGCTGCTTCGAGATCGAGGCACGGCTGCGCGAGGCCCTGGACATCCCCGTCTTCCACGACGACCAGCACGGCACCGCGATCGTCGTGCTGGCCGCGCTGACCAACGCGCTCCGCGTGGTGGGCAAGGCGATCGGTGACGTACGCGTCGTCATGTCCGGCGCCGGCGCGGCCGGCACGGCCATCCTGAAGCTGCTCATCGCGGCCGGGGTCAAGCACACGGTCGTCGCCGACATCCACGGCGTGGTGCACGCGGGCCGCGAGGACCTGGTGGACGCCACCCCGGACTCGCCGCTGCGCTGGATCGCCGACAACACCAACCCCGAGGGCGTCACCGGCACCCTCAAGCAGGCCGTCGCCGGCTCCGACGTCTTCATCGGCGTCTCCGCTCCCAACGTCCTGGACGGCGCCGACGTCGCCGCCATGGCGGAGGGCGCGATCGTGTTCGCGCTCGCGAACCCGGACCCCGAGGTCGACCCGGCAATCGCTCGTGAGACGGCGGCCGTTGTCGCCACCGGGCGCTCCGACTTCCCGAACCAGATCAACAACGTGCTGGTCTTCCCGGGTGTCTTCCGCGGTCTGCTGGACGCCCAGTCCCGCACGGTGGATACCGGCATGATGCTGGCCGCCGCCCAGGCCCTGGCGGACGTGGTGAGCGGGGACGAGCTCAACCCGAACTACATCATCCCCAGCGTGTTCAACGACAAGGTCGCGGGTGCCGTCGCCGGCGCCGTCCGGGACGCGGCCAAGGCTGTCGGAGCCACACCCACCGACGCCCCCGCCTGACATCAGCTCGCTGACCCCCTCCTGGACCGCAGGCTGAGTACTCCGGTGCTCGGCCTGCGGGCAGCCACCGAAAGACTTTTCCATGCAGCTCATGCGCATCGGCCCGCCCGGCCGGGAGCGACCTGTCGTCAGGGTCGACCAGCAGACCTACATCGACGTCTCCGACCTGGTCGAGGACTACAGCGAAGCGTTCTTCGCAGCCGGAGGCCCCCGCCTGCTGCACGAAGCCGTCGCCTCACGCCGCGCCGCCGGTACGGTCCACCGCTTCGGCACCGAACGGATCGGTGCACCCATCGCCCGCCCCCACCAAATCCTCGGAGTCGGCGCCAACTACCGCAGCCCCGGCAGTAACGCTCCTGTTGCCCAGGAGCCGCTCGTCTTTTCCAAGGCACCCAATTCGCTGTCCGGACCGTACGACCCCGTCCACATCCCCCGCGACTCCACGCACACCGACTGGGAAGTCGAACTGGGCGTCGTGATCGGCGCCCGCAGCCACTATCTGCCCGACGACGAAGCGGCCCTCGCCGCCATCGCCGGATACGTCCTGGTCAACGACATCAGCGAACGGACATTCCAAAAGGAACGCGGAGGCCAGTGGCTCAAGGGCAAGTCCGCCCCTACCTTCAACCCCTGCGGCCCCTGGCTGGTCACGCCAGATGCCCTCGGCGACACCGAAAACCTGCGCCTGTGGCTGGATCACAACGGCGTACGCCGCCAGGACGGAACGACTGCCGACATGCTCCTGAGCACTGCGGGCATCATCCATCACCTGAGCCAGTTCATGGTCCTGGAGCCCGGAGACCTCATCAACACCGGCACCCCATTCGGGGCCGGCAAGGACCTCAGCCCGCCGCAGTACCTCACGCCCGGCGACACCCTCACCTGCGGCGGGGACGGACTGGGCCAGCAGCATCAGACTGTCACCAGAGACGACTGAGAGCCCAGCGCGGCCCTGCGTCGATCAGGATCACGATCGTTGCACACCCCTCGACCTGCTGAGGGGCCTGCTTGCGCTAGGCGTGGTCCGTGCGGCCGTCTAACGACTGCTTCGAAGCGACGAGGCCCTGGGCATCGAAGCGACGCTCGACCTGGTGCGCATGTAGCCGCACGGTCTGCTCATCAGCGGCGCCGAATGACCAGACGTCTGCAGGCCGCATAGGATGGTTCGGTTTCCTGGAAGCCGCAGCCGTCCTGCTGGTCATCGCGGCCACGTGAGGGAAGACACGCTCGTCCCCGCACGTTGCGAACAGCCCCCATCTCTGAGCCTGCGCCAACTTGAAGTAGCTGGTCAGGTGGGGTTACGTGATCGTTCTTGAGGATGCTCACGCTGGTCGTGGGCGACTGTCTGCCGCGTAGATCATCTGGCAGGGGGTTCATTCGTTTCTGCCCGTAGGCGCTCGTACGGCTTCTACGCTCCGGTGCATGACTGACCCCGAGATAGCAGAGTGGATCACCTTGCGCCGCGCGCGCGGAGCTGGACAGCCAGGAGGAACGGCTGGTCAAACAGTTGGAGGAGACGCGGGCCGAGCATGATGACCTGCAGGCGGCCGAGCGGGTGTGGCAGCGGGCGAACGAACAGCTCGCCACCGAGCGCGCTGGGGCCGGGCCTGCGTGCGCGCAGGTCGGAGGGCGGGGAGTGATGCTGGTGGTGCGCCGCGAGCCGGGCGTCGAACAGAGCGCGCTGCCGCAGGACTACCAGCGGATTCTCGCCGTGGTCCGTCAGGCGGGCGGTCCGATCACGGTCCGGGCCACCGGCGAGACGCTGGGGGTGGATGTCACGGTCAAGGGGAAACTGGAGCCGCTGCGCGGGAAGATGACCAAGCTCGCCGATCGCGGCTGGCTGCACAAGCGCCCCGACGGCCGGTTCACTGTGCGTCCGTGACCTTCCGCACACGCGCACGGATTTCGCTCGCGGGCCGTAACCGGGGTGTCCTCGGCGGCCGTTGGGAGTGTGACTCTGCTGCCCAATTCCGGAGGGTGCCGGAAGCGGCCGTCGTGACCTGTGCCGACGCCGCTCGCTGAGTGGCCGCGCACGGCCGTGTCCGCTGGTCCCGCGAATTGGGCAGCAGAGTCACTGACCGGTGCAAAGCGCAGGGCCGGGAGGCCTGGCCTTTTGGTCCTGCGTCGGCGGCGTCCACCAAGGTGGTGTGCGAACGGCCCGGGACGGGGCCGGCCATGCGGCCAGACAGGTCGCCCTCTGCACTGTCCGGACTCAGTGGTCGAACCGCCAATTTGACCGGATGCTGCCTCCGTTTTATGGTCGACCAAGTACGGAGGCAGCATCCGTTTTGATGCGGCCGCAGGATCACGGCAGGCAGGAGGGCGCATGAGCGCCGGTGAACAGCGGGGACGCAGGCCCCGCGCGGACGTTCAGCGCAACCGCGCTGCCCTCCTGGAGACCGCGCAGCGTCACTTCCTGCAGCACGGGGTCGGCACTTCCCTCGAGGCGGTGGCCAAGGAGGCGGGCGTCGGGCCCGGCACCCTGTACCGGCACTTCCCCACCCGGGAAGCGCTGCTGGCGGCTGTGCTGCAGACACGCTCCGAGGAGCTGGTGGCGCGCCAGGCGGACATCGATCAGCTCGGCGACCCGGCCGAGGCGCTGGAGCAGTGGCTGCGGGCGATGGAGGAGTACTTCAGCGCCTTCAGCGGGCTGCCGGACCCGCTCATGGCCGCGGCCCGGGCGCAGGAGCCGGACAACCCGCTCACCATTCCCTGCGACATCCTCATCACCGCCACCGACCAGTACGTGCGAGCCGCGCAGCTCGCGGGGCACGTACGCGCGTCGGTACAGGGGTATGACCTATTCCTCGCCGCCTGCTCCATCGCCTGGATCAAAGGCAACGGCGCCGAAAAGGAGTCGCTCGACCGGCTCCGCACCCTCATCGCGAGCGGCTACCGGCAGCAGGACACCCAGGCGTAAACCGCCAGACACCCCGGCTCACTCAGTTCTGATCCACCGGTGTCCGATACTGCAATTCCATTAAGGAGGATATATGAGTCATTCGCCAAGGGTACTGCCCGCTGACGCTCGCCGTATTGTGGCGCAGGGTGGCCTCGGCTATCTCGAGAGCGCCCGGTGGCATCATGGGTCGCTGTGGTTCTCGGACATGACCCGGTGCAAGATCTATCGCCTTTCCCCTGGCGGGCGACCCGAAGTTGTCGCCGATGTGCCGGGACGACCTTCGGGTCTCGGCTTCGGCCCTGACGGGGCGCCAATGGTTGTAGCCATCGACGACGCACAACTGCTGCACCTTGGAAATGCCACACCGGAGAAACTCGCTGATCTTGCGCCGGTCGCGTTCCATCCAAATGATATGGCCGTGGACCGGGATGGCCGCGCATATATCGGTCCGCAAGGGTACGTTTTCGGGGAAGAGCCTGTAGGTGTCCCTCTGGTTGTCCGCCACCCCGATGGCCGGATCGACACGGGCGGCGAGAACCTCATATTCCCCAACGGCATCGCCATCTCGGGCGACGGGCGCACCCTGGTGGTCGCAGAATCGTTCCGGGCACCACGGACGAGGCTCACCGCGTTCACCGTGGCGGACGACGGTGCGCTGGTGGACCAGCGCGTATTCGCTGAATTCGGGTCACCAGACACGGAGACCATCGATGGCATCTGCTTCGACAGTGAGGGTGCGGTATGGGCGGCCTTTCCGTGGATTGGTGAATTTCGCCGTGTCCGCGATGGCGGCGAGGTTACCGACATCATTCGGATCGCCCCGGACACCGAGGCATATCCCGACGGCGGAAATTTCGCTGTGGATCTGACGCTCGGCGGACCGGAAATGCGAACCCTCTACCTGCTCATTTCGGATACAAACCCCGAGCGCCTCGGTAATTCCATGGATGCGACGGGCCGCATCGAAGCCATCGAAGTTGAGGTGGCAGGAATCCGGGACTGACAAAAGGCTCCTGCGTCGGCGCAAAACGAATCCGCGACAGCGGCCCGGAGCGCTTCGCCACCCTGAAGGACGTCGTCGAGGTGAAGAGCGCCGCCCACCGCTGACCCGCCGCCCTCGTGCACGGAAAGGCACGAAGGCGGCCCCGGCGGCACGCCACGTACACCCAACACGCCACGACCACCAAAGGCGAACAGGAAGAGCGCGCAGACGAAGACCGCGCAGTCCCCCGCGCTGCGCCCTGCAGTCTTGCCATGCGCCACCTGCGAGCATCCGCACGCCTGCCGGTACGCACAGAGTGCGTCCTGCACCAGGCCCTTACGACGGCTGCCTCCTTGGGAGGGCCAACCGCACCGCGCCGCGGCCGCCACAGCGATGACTGCGCGCCATAGAAAGGAAACGCCTTGACCGGCACGGAAGCCCCCTTCACCGACATCGCACGCTCCCGGCGCTCCCCCCGCAAATTCCTGCCCGCCCCCTTGCCCCCTGCGGACATCCGCGGCGTGCTCGAGGACGCGCAGACGGCTCCCTCGAACAGCAACACTCAGCCGTGGGCAGTGCACATCGTCTCGGGTGCGGAGCGGGACGCGCTGGCCAAGGAACTGCTCCAGGCCGATGACGAGGGACGCACCTCCTCGGATTTCACCACCGACTACGGCCAGGGCATCTACCTCGAGCGGTCGAAGTCCCTGGCCGCGGGCTACTACGGATCCCGGGGCATCGAGCGATCCGACCGGGAGGGTAGGAGGGCGGCGGTCCGCGAGAACCTGGGTTTCTTCGGCGCTCCTCATGTCGCCTTCCTGTTCATGCCGGCCCTGGGCGACGGGGTGCGGACGGCCGGGGACATCGGTATGTACGCGCAGAACTTCCTGCTTTCGCTGACGTCCCGGGGCTTCGCCGGCATTCCGCAGACCATGCTCGGGATCTATGCCGACACCGTCCGCGCCTTCTTGGACGTTCCCGAGGATCTCAAGCTGCTGTTCGGTATCTCCTTCGGCACGGCCGACCCGGCGGCGCCGGTGAACGCGTTCGGCAGGACACGCATCCCGCTCCAGCAGAGCGTGGTCCTGCACGGCACCCCCGGCGTCCTCGACGGTCAGTAGTCCGCCCGCCCACAGAAGCCACCCGGCGCGTGGGCCCGGGCCCCGCACCCGCCATCGCCCGGGCGGTCCGAGCACGCTCACGCCTTCGGTGCAGGAACCGGCCTTACTCCTCCACCCTCCCCCTCTTCTCACCTCGCTCGGAGGAGTAGCCATGACAAGCCGAAAGATGATCCTGGGCATGCAGTTCAGGGGCGGTTACGGGGCCGAACCCGGGGCCTGGCGGCTGCCCGGCGCGAACCTGAACAGCTACACGGACATGGACCAGTTCGTGCGGTACGCGCAGTCCGCCGAGCGCGGCAAGGTCCAGCTGCTGTTCATTGCTGACACCCCGGTCCTGGACATGGACCTCACCCACCACGCCCCGCGCCAGGCGATCGACCCGCTGCTGCTGCTGACCGTCCTCGCGCGCGAGACCGAGCGGATCGGCCTGGTCACCACCGCCTCCACCACCTTCAACGAGCCTTACAACCTCGCCCGCCAGTTCAAGGCCCTGGACGTGATCAGTCACGGCCGGGCCGGCTGGAACGCGGTAACCACCTCCGACCCCGCCGCCGCGGCGAACTTCGGCAGCCCGGTCCCGCCGCGCACGGAGAAGTACGAGCGCGCGCACGAGGTCATCCAGATCGTGCAGGGACTGTGGGGCAGCTGGGAGAAGGACGCCCTGCTGCTCGACGTCGAGGGCAAGCGGTACGCCGACATGGACAAGATCCAGCCGGTCAACCTGCAGGGCAAGCACGCCGCCTCCCGCGGCCCGCTGCCCATCCCCCCGTCCGAGCAGGGCCAGCCTGTCATTTTCCAGGCGGGCGGCGGCAGTTACGGCCTGGAGATCGCGGGCCGGTACGCCAGCGGCGTCTACGCCAACCCGTACACCATCGAGGACGCCCGAGCCCAGCGTGAGGCCCTGCGGGACGCCGCCAAGCGCGCCGGACGCGACCCGGACGAGGTGAAGATGCTTGCTGGCTTCATGCCGACCATCGCCCCCTCCCGCCAGGCCGCCCTTCAGCGGCGCCGTTTCCTGGACGAGGTCGTCGACCTGGACCAGCGCGTCCGCTACCTCGGCGCCGTGATCGGCCTCCCGCTCGGCCCCGGCCAGCTCGACAGGCCGCTGACCGCGGAGCAGCTGGCCGACGCCGTGCCCAGCCCGCACGACCCGCGCGCCGCACGCGCCCTCGAAGTGGCACGGGAAGGCTGGAGTCTGCGCGACGTGATCGCCCACGGCGTCATCGACCACCACCCGGTGGTCGCCGGCACCGCCGCGAACGTGGCCGACCACATGCAGCAGTGGTTCGAGGCTGGGGCCTGCGACGGCTTCTCGATCGCCCTCGACGGCTTCGACGCCTTCGTCGACCAGGTCGTCCCGATCCTGCAGGAACGCGGTCTGTTCCACGAGGAGTACGAAGGCCCCACTCTGCGCGAGAACCTCGGCGCCCACCAGCAGTACGGCCTCGACCCGCGCATCTCCCAGCAGGCCCGGCCAAGACCACCGCGACGCAGCCCGCCACCGGTGCACCGTCCGGCACAGCCCAGTCGTCGGGCACCGGGACCCCGCAGGTGTTCCGCGACGCCAGGCCGCCGTCGCATCCCCGGTTGCCGTGGTCACTGCCATGGAGGGCGATCGCCCGCAAGGCACCACGGTCAGCGCCTTCACCTCGCATCGCTTGCTCAGCCGATGGTGCTGGTGTCGCTGGACAACTGCTCCCAACTCCTCGCGCTCGTCCACCGCACCGGCCGCTTCGGCCTCAACATCCTGGGCGCCCACCAGGCCGAGCTCGCCACGGCCCTCGCCCGCTCGGGCCCGGACAAGTCAGCCTAGTGTCCCGATTTCGCACCGCCGACCGCTTGATCGGCGAGCCGTCGACCAGGGGCTTGGTGCTCGATGCGCCTCACGTGCTGCGTCAGGAACTCAAGCCCGGCTCACTAGGTCGTCTGGTCACCGAGCGAGGAACTGCCCCGCCTGCCGGGTTCGGTGGCCTCGGTCGCCGCCGAGGCCGACCAGTGCGTCACGGCCGGGGACCACACCGTCCTGTTCGCCCACGTCACCACCACCGAGCCGGCCAAGGGCAGCCCGCGCCCTTTACCTACCACCAGTGTTCCTACAGCACGCACACCCCGCAGGCCACCTGACCACAGGCCGCCCTTCCGCCGCGGAACGCATCTTCCGTGGCCCTTCATCAGGGGCCGGCAGCAAGGACACCCCCACCGTGAAACGCTCCCGCGTCGAACTCGCCAACGTCACCCCCGACAGCGATGGGCCACATCGCAACCAACCTCTCGCACCACCCTCAGAGGATCACCGTCTGGTTCAAGCCCCCCTGGCCACCGGCCGGGACCTTGTTCGTGACAGCGATCCGCCCCAGAGTGGCAGCTCAGTGGCGGCATCGGCCATACCGGCCCGCCCGGCCGCCAGGACTCCCGCAGGGCGCGGGCTCGTCCCCGTCCTCGCCTTCACCGGCATCGCCGTCGCCGTCATGCAGACCCTGCTCGTCCCTGTCGTCGCCGACCTCCCGCGGCTGCTGGACACCACGACGTCCAACGCCGCCTGGGTGATCACCGCGACGCTGCTGTCCAGCGCCGTCGCCAGCCCGATCATGGGGCGGCTCGGCGACCTCTACGGCAAGCGCCGCTTCGTCCTCGTCAGCCTCGTTCTGATGGTGCTGGGCTCGCTGGTCAGCGGGTTCACCTCTGACCTCGTGCCGATGGTCGTGGGCCGCGCCGTGCAGGGCATCGCGTTGGGCGCCATCCCGCTCGGCATCGGGATCATCCGGGATGAACTGCCGCCCGAGCGGCACGGATCGGCGATGGCGCTGTTGAGTAGCTCCGTCGGCATCGGCGGCGCACTCGGCATACCCCTGGCCGCGCTCGTCGCCCAGAACCTCGACTGGCACTGGCTATTCTTCGGCGCCGCCGCCCTCGGTGCGCTGGCCATGGCCGCGATCCTCGCCATCGTCCCCCAGAGCGCGCAGCGCACCCCCGGCCGCTTCGACGTGATCGGCGCGCTCGGGCTCACCCTCGGCCTTGTCGCCCTGCTGCTGCCCATCTCCAAGGGCGCCGACTGGGGCTGGGGGAGCGCTACCACGCTGGGGCTCTTCGCCGCCGCCGTCGTGATCTTCCTGCTGTGGGGCCTCTTCGAACTGCGCGTCAAGGACCCGCTGCTGGACCTGCGCACCGCCTCGCGCCGCCAGGTCCTCCTGACCAACCTGGCCGCGGTCACCGTCGGCTTCGCGTTCTTCGCGGTGACGCTCGTCCTGCCGCAGCTGCTGCAGCTGCCCGAGTCGACCGGGTACGGGCTGGGGATGTCCATGGTCGTTACCGGCGTCTGCGCGGCCTCCATGGGCCTCGCGATGATGACGGTCGCCCCGCTCGCCGCCCGGCTGTCGGCCGCGCGCGGGCCGAAGATCTCGCTGATGACGGGGCTCGTACTGCTCGCCGTCGCGTATCTGACCGGGACGGCGCTGCTGGGCGCCGTGTGGCAGATCGTGCTCGTCGCCGTCCTCGCGGGCAGCGGCGTCGGAATCGCCTACTCCGCGATGCCCCCGCTCATCTTCGGCGCCGTCGACCCGTCGGAGTCGGGTGCGGCCAACGGACTGAACACGCTGATGCGTTCCATCGGCACGTCGACGTCCAGCGCCGTCGTCGGCGTCGTCCTCGCCAGCACGACGCAGCGCATGGGGAGCGCTGCGGTGCCCACGCTGGACGGCTTCCGCACCTCGTTCCTGATCGCGGCGGGAGCGGCGCTGCTGGGCCTCGTCATCGCGGCGTTCCTGCCGGGGCGTACGCGGCGTGACGCGAGGTGACGCAAGGGCCGCGCCCGAGTTCGGGGTCGCTTCCGTGTCCGGGCTGGGCACAGCGTGCGGGGGGCGCGTGCTGTCCGCGCGGCGCGAGGGGGCGCCTGCGCGGCCGTCACCCTGCTCTGCCGGGCCGGCCGCTTCCTTGGCTATCGGGTCACCGTGCGCGACGCGCAGCGCCCGGTGCGGACGCGCTGACCGGCTGCAGTGGTGTCCTCTGCGGCTCGGCCGGGGACCGCCGATCCATGGATAGACCGTCCTCTCCCGCCCCTGCGCGGGCGCCATTAATTTTAGGCTGCGGGCGCTCACTTGCCCGCCGTACCGAAGGAGCAAGACCCCATGAAGATGACCGGCAACACGATCCTGATCACCGGCGGAACCTCGGGCATCGGCCTCGGTCTGGCCCTGCGCCTGCACGAGGCCGGCAACAAGGTGATCGTCGCCGGCCGGCGCAAGGAACTCCTCGACGACATCACGGCTGAGCACCCGGGCATCGACGCGCTCGTCCTCGATGTGGCGGACCCCGACTCGATCGCCCGGGCCCGTGAGACCGTGGCGGCGAGCCACCCGGGGCTGAACGTCCTGGTCAACAACGCCGGCATCATGCATCTGGAGAATGTCCTCGACCCGGCCGAACTCCAGGTCGCCGAGGATCTCGTCGCGACCAATCTGCTCGGCACGATCCGGATGACGTACGCCTTCCTGCCGCTGCTGGGGGGCAAGGACGACGCGGTCGTCATGAATGTCACCTCCGCGCTGGCCTTCGTCCCGTTCCCGAGCACCCCGACCTACAGCGCGACCAAGGCCGCGCTGCACTCCTTCTCCGAGAGCCTGCGCATCCAGCTCGCCAGTGCTGACGCGGGCGTCCAGGTGATCGAGGTGGTCCCGCCGGGCGTGCGCACGACCCTGATGGGCCAGGAGGACAGCAACGCCATGCCGCTGGACGACTTCCTCACCGAGACCCTCGACCTGCTGGGCGAGAACCCCGACGCGAAGGAGATTGTCGTCGAGCGCGCCAGGTTCATCCGCGACGCGGTGGCCACCGGCTCCTACGACGACGTTCTCGCCATGATCACCAACAGCTGAACAACCTGTATTGACCGACGCAGAACAGTAAGGAAGCGTCTTCGGGCTTCGCCCCGGTCGTCGCACGAGGCAACCGGCTCCGTCCTGAGCGCCAACGGGTACGCGGGCGCCTGTCACACGACGAACACCGTCGTGTCGGCCAGGCGGGCGACGAGGCCCGGGGCGACTCTGCTGCCCAATTCCGGAGGGTGCCGGAAGCGGCCGTCGTGACCTGTGCCGACGCCGCTCGCTGCGTGGCCGCGCACGGCCGTATCCGCTGGTCCCGCGAATTGGGCAGCAGAGTCAGTGTGTGACCAAAACCAATGAGCACGCCGAGGACACCGTTTTCCTTGTCTACCAGCGCCGCCTGTCACTGTCCACGAAAACCGTCAATCACCTCGCCGGCCTGCTGCGACGCCACTTGAAGGCGATAGGTTCGCGGTGGCGGATACGGCCGCCCTGAAGAAGATCGCCAAGCGGGACGGCGAAGTCGTTCTCATCGACGGCACCCTCATTCCCACCGTCCGCCGCACCGGCAGGGCCGACCGGCGAAACTTCTCCGGCAAGCACCACCGTCACGGCCTGCACTTCCTCGCCCTGACCGAAGAACGATCACGTAACCCCATCTGACCAGCTGCTTCAGGTTGGCGCAGGCTCACTCCTACGGACCGCCCAAAACCGCTGCATCCGTCCGCACCGTCACCCTCCCGCCTTTCCTCAACCCCTTCTCATCCAAGACCAGACCCGACACACCCACGAGACCCTCTTCACCAGCCCCCGCGGCAGCAACCTCCGCCGCTCCACCTTCAGCCGCCGCCTCTGGGCCCCTGCCACCCGCGGCGTCACTCTGCCCGACGGCACGTCTTGGGACGCACTCAAGCCGGGCCTCACCTTCCACAACCTCCGCCACACCCACAAGACCTGGCTCATCGAGGGCAACATCCCCGACGTCGCCCAGGCTCGCCGCCTCGGCCACACTCTCACGATGACCTCGAAGCGCGCTGGCACCGCTCCCTCACCCAGCACGCCCTGGCCGCCAACACCCGCGAAGGCAATGGATAAGGGGAGCGGTCGGGGTGCAGTCGGTGGCTCCACGCGAGCGGAGTGAACACGGGCGCGGGTGCGCCTCTGGCAGCAGAGGCGCACCGTCCGCCGCTGCGCCCGCCGACGGGGGATCGGACCTCGCCGGCGGCGTACGGATGTCCACGTAGCGGGGCAAAGCCCACTTGTGTGGCTCGCCCCGTTCCGGGCCCGTTCTGACGCAGTTGGGCCTCCGCGCCAACTGCTTCAGTGACAGCAACGGCTCACAGGAGGACGAGATCTCCGCGCTCGCCGTCCTCAGGTGTGTCAAGGTTGCAAAGCGCAGCCGGTGGAAGCTCCTCGGCGCCGGCAAGGACAACGCCCGTATGCGCAGGCCGTCTACGCCTCGCGGAGCCCGGCAACTGATCTTCAGGCGACGGCGGACCCGGCCCGGTCCATCGCGGCGATGTAGCGGGTGAGGGCTTCGCGGTTCTGATCGAGGAAGGCGATGCGCTCGCTCATCTTGTCCCGCTGCTCGAGGAGCATCGCACGCAGCCCGGGATCCGGATCGGCGACGATGGTGCCGCGCGTGTCATCGAGGCACGGCAGCATGAGGCCGATGATGCGCGTGGGGATGCCCGCATCGAGCAGCCCGCGGATCTGGCGCACGCGGTCGATGAGGTAGTCGTCGTACTCGCGGTACCCGTTGTCGAGGCGGCGCGGTGTGATCAGCCCCTGCTCCTCGTAGTACCGCAGCATGCGCGTGGGCACCTCGGTCGCCTTGGACAGCTCGCCGATCCTCATGCACACACCTTCTCATTGACGTCAATGAGAAGGTTAGCAGAGAGATCTCCGGGCGCCCCGACTTGACATTCACACCCATGTCAATGTTCGAAGCTGCGTGCATGCCACACACGCACCCGCACACCGTGACGCCTCAGGCGATGCGGCACACGCTCGCCGGCTTCGCTACGGGCCTCTCGGTCGTCGCAGCCGAGGTCGACGGCCGGCTCGTCGGGATGCCCGCCAACTCCCTGGTCTCGGTCTCGCTCGAACCGCCGCTCGTATCGCTCTCGTTCGCCGATACCTCCACGACCTGGCCGGTGCTGCGCCGCGCGGAGCGCTGGGGCATCAGCGTCCTGGGCGAGCAGAGCGCGCAGGTGCTGCAGGACCTGCGGCGGCCGGCCACCGAGCGGTTCGACGGCCTCGACATCGACGTCGAGCAGGGCGCCGCGTTCGTCCGCGGCGCCCTCGCGAGGCTCACCGTCACCCCGCACGCCGAGATCGAGGCGGGCGACCACACGCTCGTCCTGCTCGAGGTGCAGGCCCTCGACCGGGACGAGGACCAGCGCCCGCTGGTCTTCTTCGCAAGCCGCACCCGCCGGCTCACCAACTGATCACGATACGGAAAACACGAACATGACAGACAAGAAGATCATCCTCGGAATGACGCTGACCGACGGGTACGGCAACCTGCACGGCGCATGGCGAGCCCCGCATGTCGATCCGGACAACTACGCCAACATCGACGCCAGCATCCGCCACGCGCGGGCCGCCGAACGCGGGAAATTCGCCTTCCTCTTCACGCCCGATTTCCCGGCCGTGAGCGGCGATGTCGAGCACACGACGCTCCGGCACACGCTCGACCCGTTGGTCTCGCTCACGGCGATCGCCCGCGAAACCTCGCACATCGGCTTCGTGGCGACAGGATCGACGACGTTCCAGGAGCCGTTCAACCAGGCCCGGCAGTTCAAGGCACTCGACGTCATCAGCCATGGCCGGGCCGGCTGGAACGCCGTCACCACAGCCGACGCCGCCGTCGCGGCGAACTACGGCAGGCCGGTCGCCGAGCGCGAAGAGCGCTACCGGCGCGCCCACGAATCGATCCAGATCACCCAGGCCCTCTGGGGCAGCTGGGAGCATGACGCATGGATCAAGGATCAGGCCGGTGACCGATTCATCGACCCGTCGAAGCTGCGGCCGATCGGCCTCCAGGGTGAACACGTCGCCTCGCGCGGACCGCTGGCGATCCCGCCCTCGGAGCAGGGCCAGCCCGTGATTTTCACGTCGGGCGGCCCCAGCCCGCACCTGCTCTCGCTCGCCGGCCGCTACGCCAGCGGCTTCATCTCCGAGGTCTGGACGATCGAGGAGGCGCGTGCCCAGCGCGCGATGGTGCGCAACGCGGCGCGCGAAGCGGGCCGCGACCCCGACGAGATCAAGTACATCGTGGGCTTCATGACGACCGTCGCGCCGACCGTGCGAGAGGGGCTCGACCGACGCCTCGCCCTCGCAGGCGACATCATCCAGGCGCGCCTGCCGCACCTGGGCGCACTGCTCGAGCTTCAGATCGACCCCCGCCGGTACGACGAGCCGCTCACGCCGCAGCAGCTGGCCGTCGCGCACGCCTCACCGATGGATCCGCGTTCCGGGAACGCTCTGAAGGTCGCGCGCGAGGGCTTCTCGCCCCGCGACATCCTCGCGCACGGCGTGATCGACTACCACCCCACGGTCGTCGGCCCGGGGAAGCTCCACGCCGATCACTTGCAGGAGTGGTTCGAGGCGGGCGCCTGCGACGGCTTCTGGGTGAATCCGGACGTCTACGAAGACGGCGTGGACGCCTTCGTCGACGAGGTCGTGCCGCTGCTGCAGGAGCGCGGCATCTACCCCACCGAGTACCCCGGCACCACCCTGCGCGAAAATCTCGGCGTCCCCGCGCAGTACGGAATCGACCCGCGCATCATGCGCGGAGACACCAGGTGAACGGCGCGATGCCGGGCCTCGCCCCGTAGGCGAAGGCAAGGCCCAGAGCCAGGCGACCGATCGCGCACTCGGCTCAGCCGTCGAGGCCGGCGTCCACCGCTTGGGGTTCACCGAGCGCCACAACGCGCCCGGCCGGGCTCCGGCCGACCCGACCAGCCGGCCGCGTCCGCGGGACGCGAGACCACGACGTCGCGCGGTAGCGGGGCCGTCCTGCTGAATCACTGCAGCGTCGCTGCGAGGTGCGAGACGACCGTCGCCGACCGCGTTCAGAGGGACTTTGCCGGGCAACCGCCGACGCCGTCGTCGACGCCGCGCTGCGCTGCGACCGTTGCGCACAGCCCACCGAAGGCATCTCGCCGCAGGTTCCAGTTCCTCGCAACAGCCGTTCTGGCGACCGGCTTGCGCAGACCCGGGGCGTCACTCCCGCCCAGCACGGCCGCGAGGGGTAGTCGCTCACCCCGGCCGGCAGCGTGCGGCAACGGTACGCCGGACCTGCCGTCGTCAGGTCCGGTCCGATGACCTGCTTCTTTCGCGAGGCTGATCTCATTTCCCTTCCAGAGAAGCGGGTCCGCCTTTCGCGTGTTGAGCTGTAGACATTCCCGTACGTTTCTGGAGGCACTGACCAATGACCACCTTCGTGGACCGCGTCGAGCTGCATGTCGCCGCAGGTAGCGGGGGCCACGGCTGTGCCTCCGTCCACCGGGAGAAGTTCAAGCCGCTCGGCGGCCCGGACGGCGGTAACGGCGGCCGTGGCGGCGATGTGATCCTGGTCGTCGACCAGGACGTCACGACTCTCCTCGACTACCACCACTCTCCGCACCGCAAGGCCACCAACGGTGCGCCGGGCGTGGGCGACCACCGCTCCGGCAAGGACGGCCGGGACCTGGTCCTGCCGGTGCCGGACGGCACCGTCGTCCTCGACAAGCAGGGCAATGTGCTCGCCGACCTCGTCGGTGAGGGCACCACGTTCGTCGCCGCGCAGGGCGGCCGGGGCGGCCTCGGCAACGCGGCGCTTGCCTCGGCTCGCCGCAAGGCGCCCGGCTTCGCGCTGCTCGGTGTGGAGGGCGACATGCGCGATGTCGTCCTGGAGCTGAGGACCGTCGCGGACGTGGCGCTCGTCGGCTACCCGAGCGCGGGCAAGTCCTCGCTGATCTCGGTGCTCTCCGCGGCCAAGCCGAAGATCGCCGACTACCCGTTCACGACCCTGGTCCCGAACCTGGGCGTGGTCACCGCGGGCGAGACCGTCTACACGATCGCCGACGTGCCGGGCCTGATCCCCGGCGCCAGCCAGGGCAAGGGCCTCGGCCTTGAGTTCCTGCGCCACGTCGAGCGCTGCTCGGTGCTCGTGCACGTCCTCGACACGGCGACCCTGGAGCCCGACCGCGCCCCCGTCTCCGACCTCGACGTCATCGAGGCGGAGCTGCGGGAGTACGGTGCGGGCCTGGAGAAGCGGCCGCGTCTCGTTGTCCTCAACAAGATCGACGTGCCCGACGGTCAGGACCTCGCCGAGATGGTCAGGCCCGATCTGGAGGCGCGTGGCTCCCGCGTCTTCGAGGTGTCGGCCGTCGCCCACAGGGGCCTCAAGGAGCTGTCGTTCGCGCTCGCCGAGCTGGTGGGCGCCTCGCGTGCCGCGAAGCCGAAGGAGGAGGCGACCCGGATCGTCATCCGGCCGAAGGCCGTGGACGACGCGGGCTTTACGGTCAAGCGCGAGGACTCCGAGGGTGAGCCGCTGTTCCGCGTACGCGGTGAGAAGCCGGAGCGCTGGGTGCGCCAGACGGACTTCAACAACGACGAGGCCGTCGGATACCTCGCGGACCGCCTCAACCGCCTCGGCGTGGAAGAGGCGCTGATGAAGGCCGGTGCCCGCAACGGTGACGGTGTGGCCATCGGCCCCGAGGAGAACGCGGTCGTCTTCGACTGGGAGTCGACCATGATGGCGGGCGCCGAGATGCTCGGCCGCCGTGGCGAGGACCACCGCATGGAGGCCCCGCGCCCGGCTGAGCAGCGCCGGCGCGACCGGCAGGCGGCCCGGGACGAGGCGCAGCAGGAGTTCGACGACTTCAAGCCGTTCTAGCCTCCGGCGACCCGCGTTGTGTTGGGGTGGGGGGCGCGGTGGCGCGCTCCCGGTCGAGCACTTCCTCAACCTGGAGCACTGGGCGGACATGCCCTCGGGCGGCCACTTCGCCGCCCTCCACGCCCCCGCCTCCCGCGCCTACTACGACAAGTGCCGGGCCCGAGGAAAGACCCAGTGGACGGCAGCGGGATGGCCCTCACGGCGCGGACGGTGACGCGCGAGGCGACCTGTCCGGACTGCGGCGTGGTGTCCGGCCGTGTCCATGGTGGTTACCGGCGGCGCCTTGCCGACCTCGCGGCGGCGGGACAGGAAGTTGCGATCGACCTGGTGGTGCGACGGTTCTCTGCCCGGCGGCTGCGTGCGGTCTGCACCTTTGTCGAGCAAGTGGACGGGCTCACCGAGCGGTTCGCGCGACGCACACCGCGCCTGCGGCGCTCGCTGGCCGGCCGGGGGCCCGGCTGGCCTCGCATCTGTCCATCCCGACGAGCGCGAACTCTATGCTCAGACTCGTACGCAGGCTTCCGGACAAGCAGTTCGACGCTGCGCCCCGCGTGCTTGGCATCGATGATTTTGCCCTGAAGAAGGGGCATGTCTACGGAACGATCATCTTGGACATGGAGACCGGAGAGCGCGTCGACGTTCTGCCCGACCGCACCGCCGAGACTCTCACCGCGTGGTTGCGCGCACACCCCGGAGCGGAGATCGTCTGCCGGGACAGGGCCAGCGCCTACGCCGAGGCCGTACGCACCGCTCGTCCCGACGCGATCCGAGTCGCGGACCGCTTCCATTTGTGGAAGAACCTATGCGAAGCAGTCGAGAAATGCGTTGCTACGCACCATAGTTGCCTCACCGAGCCTACCGAGGACGCATCGGCTTACGCCACTGTCGAGCAGGAGGTGTCGGGGCGGGCGGAGGGGATGCGCGTGATCCGGCGCCGCGAGCGTCACGCCGCCGTGCACGCCCTATACGACAAGGGCATCCCGATCCAGGCGATCTCTGAGACTCTCGGACTTGACCGCAGGACGGTACGCCGGTACGCGCACGCGGCCACTGCCGAGGACGCGTCGCTGGGCACCAGATCTCGCGGCTACGGCCAGGCCCACGCCTACTCGCCCTATCTCCACCGCCGTGGAACGAGGGCTGCACGGACGCGGCACGGCTCCACGCGGAGATCACCGAACTCGGCTTCACCGGCAGCAAGCGGACCGTGCGCCGGCACCTCCAGGAGATCCGGGCCAGCGGCAAACCCGCCCCCGACAAGCCCAAGACACTGACGGTCCGCACGGCCACCTGGCTGATCACCTCGCACCCGGACCACCTCGACGAGAGCAGCACGCTCAAGCTCAAGAAGCTCCTGGCCCGCTGCCCCGAACTGGACGCCGTCGCCGCGTGCGTCCGCTCCTTCGCCGCGATGATGACCGAGCGCCAAGGCAGCGACCTGGAGATCTGGCTCACCAGCGCCGAGGGCACCCAGATGAAGCCGCTGCAGAGCCTGGCCCGTGGCCTGCGACAGGACTTCGAGGCCGTCACCGCCGGCCTCACCCTGGAATGGAACGCGGGCAAGGTCGAGGGCTACGTCAACAGAGCGATTCCGCGGAATCAGAATTGTCAAGCTTGCGGCGCCTTGCCCTGCTGGACGTCGACGATCGGCAGCAGGGTCACGCCCTCCGGGATGTCGAGTGGGCGGGATGTCGGCCAGTCCCCGGGCCGCCAGTGAGAGCAGGAAGTTCTGCGCGTACATGCCGATGTCCCTGCTGTCCGCACCCCGTCGCCGAGCGCCGGCATGAACAGGAAAGCGGCATGGGGGGCGCCGTAGAAGTCCAGGTTCTCGCGGACCGCCGCACTCCTGCCGTCCCGGTCCGAGCGCTCGACGCCCCGGGCCCGGTAGTGGCTCGCGCCCAGGGCCTGCGCTCGCTCGAGGTAGATGCCCTCGCCGTAGCCATTAGTGAAATCCGGGGAGGTCCGTCCCTCCTCCTCGGCCAGGATCAGCTCTTTTGCCAGGGCGTCCCGCGCCGCACCCGAGACGACGTGCACCGTCCACGGCTGGGTGTTGCTGTTCGAGGGGGCCGTCTGTGCGTCTTCCAGTACGCCCGCGAATGTCCGAAGGGGGCAGGGCGGGTGGGCAGGAACCTTCGGGGGGAGCGTCGGGAGCGTGCGATGTCGGTGAAGGGTGATGCGGTGCCGGCAAGGCGGTTCCTCTCCAATTCGCGCAGTCCCCGCTTCGGCCACCGCGGCGCGGCGCAGTACGGCAGGCCACGGAAGGAGGCAGTCGGCGTAAGAGCCGGGTGCGGACGCACCCTCGCGGGTACCGGCAGGCTTGCGGATGCTCTCAGGCAGCGGTGTGCCGGGACTGCAGGCCGCAGCGCGGGGGACTGTGCGCTCTTCGTGTTCGTCTTTGTGTGTTCGTGGCGCCCAGTGCTGCCGCCCTCGTGCGTGCCGTTGGGTGCACGAGTGCCGCGTCGGGTGTCTCAGCGGTGGGCGGCGCGGTTCATCTCAACGACGTCGCCGACGGTGGGGTTGGTACCGAGGGTGGCGATGCGTTCCGGGAGGCTGTCGCGGATGGCCGCGTCCTTGGCGCGGTCGGCCGCGGCCAGGGCTGCGGGCAGTTCGTCGAGGGCCAGTTCGGTGCAGTAGGCGGGGCTGTTCGGCTGCTGGCGCCAGGAGTCGGCCAGCGTGCCGGCGTCGTAGGGGTCGAAGCCGGTGTCGTCCACCAGGCTCATGGCCACCTTCCGCGCCTCCTCGGAGTCGCCGGCGACGGGGATGGCGAGGCGGCCGGGTGTTCCGGCCGGAACGCCCTTGGTGCGCTGGGTTTCTGCCAGGGCGGCGTTCCACGCCTTGACCACGGAGCGGCCGAGTAGCTCGGCGGTGTACACGCTCTCCACCTGGCCGTTGTCCACCGCCTCGATCGGCTCGCTGAGCATGCCGGGGTAGTAGTTCGAGGTGTCGATGACCACCGTCTCGTCGGGCACCGACGCGAACAGGTCCGTCAGCTGGCCCGCCACCCCGAACGGGATCGACAGGACGATGACGTCCCGGCCCTGGACGGCGTCGGCGAGGTCCGCCGCGCGGGCCCCGGACTCCAGCACCTCCGCCCGGACGGCCTCAGGGCCGCGGGCGTCGGCCACCTGGACGTTGTGACCCGCCACGCTGAGCTTGGCAGCAAGGTTCCCACCGATGGCACCGGCGCCTATGACGGTAATTTTCATGATTTGTTCCTTAGGAGGTTGCGCCGCCCCTGGGGGCAGCACAATGTGAGGGATGGGTGGTGGTGCCGCCTGGCGTTGCGGGGCGGAGCGGGGTGCCTGGCGATTTACGCCTGGGTGTCCTGCTGCCGGTAGCCGCTCGCGATGAGGGTGCGGAGCCGGTCGAGCGACTCCTTTTCGGCGCCGTTGCCTTTGATCCAGGCGATGGAGCAGGCGGCGAGGAATAGGTCATACCCCTGTACCGACGCGCGTACGTGCCCCGCGAGCTGTGCGGCTCGCACGTATTGATCGGTGGCGGTGATGAGGATGTGGCAGGGAATGGTGAGCGGGTTGTCCGGCTCCTGCGCCCGGGCCGCGGCCATGAGCGGGTCCGGCAGCCCGCTGAAGGCGCTGAAGTACTCCTCCATCGCCCGCAGCCACTGCTCCAGCGCCTCGGCCGGGTCGCCGAGCTGATCGATGTCCGCCTGGCGCGCCACCAGCTCCTCGGAGCGTGTCTGCAGCACAGCCGCCAGCAGTGCCTCCCGGGTAGGGAAGTGCCGGTACAGGGTGCCGGGCCCGACGCCCGCCTCCTTGGCCACCGCCTCGAGGGAGGTGCCGACCCCGTGCTGCAGGAAGTGACGCTGCGCGGTCTCCAGGAGGGCAGCGCGGTTGCGCTGAACGTCCGCGCGGGGTTTGCGTCCCCGCTGTTCACCGGCGCTCATGCGCCCTCCTGCCTCTCGTGATCCTGCGGCCGCATCAAAACGGATGCTGCCTCCGTACATAGTCGAGAGTAAAACGGAGGCAGCGTCCGGTCAAACCGGCGGCCCGACCACGGAGTGCGAACAGCACAGGGGCCGCCCTGTCTGGCCGCAGTGCGCGGAGCAAGAGCCGTGCGGAGCCGGGTGGGCGCGGTGCCGCACTTCCGGTCCCGACGACTTTCGGCGTCCTGGACCGTGACCCGCTTGTTCGGCCCTTCCCGCGCCGAGCCCCGACCCGTCTCCCGGCCCAGGATGTCAAGAGGTGAGCTGCTGGTGCCCTATGACGGAGAGCAGTTCGAGCTTGCTGTGGCTCTCCGTGCCGGGGCGAGTGGTCAGCACCACCAGGCTCTGGGCACGGTTCTCGGTGAACAGGACCTGGGTGTCGACGTCGATGCGGCCGAGTTCGGGATGAACGATGGTCTTGCAGTCGTCGTAGCTCTGTGCAACCTCCTGAAGTTTCCCACATGCGGACGAACTCGGGGCTGTGTTCCTGGAGGTCGGCGAGGATCCGGGCGGCTCGAGGGGTGTCGCTGTCGGCTGTCAGCGCGGCCCGCAAGCGAGCCGCCTGGGCACGGCCGTGGCGTTCGTGGGTCTCCTCGGGAACCATCAAACGTTCGGCCGGGTCCATGAACCAGCGGTAGTAGCCGCTGCGGGCCAGGCCGGTGTGGCGGGTCTGGTCGCCAAGCAGCGCCACGGCCAAGGGGTTCATCGCGAGAGTGTCGAACAGATCGGTCTGCACCATGGCCGGGGAGTCGTCCAGACGGTCCAGGACCCGCATCAGCGGCGGGCTGACATGTTCGGAGCGATGGAAGCGGGCCGGAGCGTTGTGGCCGATGAGGACGAAGAGATGATCGCGCTCGTCCAGGGACAGCCGCAGCGCCCGGGCCGGCGCCGTGGTGATCTGGACGGAAGGCTGCGGAGCACGCTGCTGTTCCAGCCGGGCGTAGTGCAGGACGGTCAGGAGCGTAGAACGCGTCTTCATATCGTCCCGTACCTGGGTCAGCTGCCGCTCAGGAATATCGCCGCAACGGATCTGCGGACGTTCATCACCAAGCTGGAGTCAACAGTCGCGTCGGTCGACTACCAGCGCGGCATCCTGTCCGAGCTTTCCTCCATCTTGGAAGCGGCCGTCGACGACAAGCGCCTCGCGCGCAATCCTATGCACGCGAAGTCTGTGCGGTGGCCCAAGCCGCCACGGGAGCGGCGCGACGCGTGGCCGATCGCTACGGCACTGCGAGTCCGCGACGCCATCAACCCACGGCACAGGATCGCCGTCGTAGTCGGCCTGGGGTGCGGACTCCGGCAGGGCGAGGTGTTCGGGCTGAGTCCAGAGGACATCGACTATGAACGCGGCGTGCTTCACGTCCGGCGCCAAGTACAGGCGATTCACGGAAGGCTGTACTTGGCCCTGCCGAAGGGGAAGAAGATCCGCACGGTGGATATGCCCCTCTCGGTAGCCGGGGAGCTGAAACGTCACATCGAAGCGTTCCCGCCGGTAGAGGTGGAGCTTCCGTGGGGGAAGCCGGAGGGGGAGAGGAAGAAGGTCTCCCTGCTGCTCACCACGCGCTTCGGCAACGCCGTCGCGGTGAACACATGGAACACCTACACCTGGAAGCCCGCCTTGGCTCAGGTCGGCGTCATCCGGCCGCGTGCCGAGGGGGCGAAAGCCTGGCAGTGGGCGGCAGCCCCGAAGGATGGCTTCCATGTGCTTCGGCACACGTACGCCTCGATCATGCTGGAAGCCGGAGAGTCGGTTGTGACCTTGGCGCGGTGGCTCGGGCGCTCCTCGCCCGCGATCACCCTCGGTTACTATGCTCACTTCATGCCGGAGGCTGGCAGCAAGGGGCGGGGCACCATCGACGGACTGCTTGGGGAGCGGGGAGAGCGGCACGCCAGTCGAAACTCCCCAGATTCTCCCCAGCATCGTTGACCGCCGATTCTCGCCCCTATGCCTCGGAGGGCCGTCCGTGGATTGCAAGGCTGTAGAGATGGGTGGCCTGGGAACATGCTGGAAGAGGTCGTAGCGACCCGCTATGTCACGCCTTTGCGTGAAGGCGGCTCGCTGCCCGGGATCGTCGAGGCCGACGACCTGGGCACGTACGTCATGAAGTTCACCGGGGCCGGACAGGGCCGCAAGACCCTGGTCGCGGAAGTCATCTGCGGAGAGCTCGGCAGGCGGCTGGGGCTGCGGGTGCCGGAGCTGGTGACCATTCAGCTCGACCCCGTCATCGGTCTCGCCGAGCCGGACCAGGAGGTGCAGGAGCTCCTCAAGGCCAGCGCCGGGCTGAACCTCGGAATGGACTTTCTGCCCGGCTCGCTCGGCTTCGACCCGCTCGCGTACGAGGTGGGCACGGCGGAGGCCGGGAAGGCCGTCTGGTTCGACGCGCTGATCAACAACGTGGACCGGTCGTGGAGGAACCCCAACATGCTCGTCTGGCACGGCGATCCGTGGCTGATCGACCACGGGGCGACCATGATCTGGCACCACAACTGGCCGGGCGCGCAGGCCTCCGCGGCCAAGCCGTACAACGCCTCCGACCATGTCCTCGCACCGTTCGGTCCGGACATCGCGGCCGCGGCCGCGGAGCTCGCCCCGCTGGTCACGGAGGAACTCCTCACCGAGGTCACGGCCGAGGTGCCGGACGAGTGGCTGGCGGGTGAACCCGGGTTCGAGACCACGGACCAGCTGCGCCGGGCGTACGTGGAGCCGCTGCTGGCACGTGCCGGAAGCATCCATGAGCGCATCCTCATGGAGGGGCCCACGAAGACCCGGCCCAGCCAGGCCCCCGGATGGCTCACCGAACACCTGACCCCCTGGCCGCATCCCGCCAAGAAGGGCCGGGACGCGCAGGCGGGCGCCGGGAACAGCAAGGACGGCGGCCGATGAGCGAGCGCGATGTCTTCGAGTACGCGGTCCTGCGCGTCGTGCCGCGCGTGGAGCGCGGTGAATGCTTCAACGCGGGCGTGCTGGTGTACTGCCGGGCCAAGTCGTTCGTTGCCGCGCGGACGCACCTGGACGAGCGCAAGCTCAAGGCGCTGGACCCGAGTGCCGACGTACTTGGTGTACGGGCCGCACTGCGGGCGGTCGAAGGGGTGTGCGGCGGCGGCGAGGCCGCGGGCCAGGCGGCCGGTGACGATCCGGGGCGGCGCTTTCGCTGGCTGATCGCGCCCCGTTCCACGGTCGTCCAGCCGGGCGTCGTGCACAGCGGTCTGACCACGGACCCGGCCGCCGAGGTCGAGCGGCTGCTCGACCTGCTGGTGCGCTGATTCCGGGGGCGGTGCCGCCGTCCGGGAGCCACCGGGCGGCGGCACCGCCCGGTGTGACATGCGCCCGGGCGCCCGTGTGCCGTTGACACCGGGTGCCGGGGCTTCTAGCGTCTCGTCTGCTGAAGGTACTAAGCGGTTGCTCAGTTATCGGGAACTTCCTGACGTCCGCTGAGCCGCGATCCAAGGGCGAGGAGAACCAAGCATGTCCACCACCGAGCAGCGCGTCGCCATCGTGACGGGAGCGGCACGGGGCATCGGCGCCGCCACCGCCGTACGCCTGGCGGCCGAGGGCCGCGCCGTCGCCGTACTCGACCTCGACGAGGCGGCGTGCAAGGACACGGTCGAGAAGATCACCGCCGCCGGGGGCAAGGCCCTCGCCGTCGGCTGCGATGTGTCGGACAGCGCGCAGGTGGAAGCCGCCGTCGCGCGTGTCGCCGCCGAGCTGGGCGCCCCGACGATCCTCGTCAACAACGCGGGCGTGCTCCGCGACAACCTGCTCTTCAAGATGAGCGAGTCCGACTGGGACCTCGTGATGAACGTCCATCTCAAGGGCGCGTTCCTGATGGCCAAGGCCGTCCAGTCGCACATGGTGGAGGCCAAGTTCGGCCGCATCGTCTCGCTCTCCTCCTCCTCGGCGCTGGGCAACCGGGGTCAGGCCAACTACTCCGCGGTCAAGGCCGGCCTCCAGGGCTTCACCAAGACGCTCGCCAAGGAGCTCGGCAAGTTCGGCGTGACCGCCAACGCCGTCGCCCCCGGATTCATCGTCACCGAGATGACCGCCCAGACGGCCGCGCGGGTCGGCATGGGCTTCGAGGAGTTCCAGGCCGCCGCCGCGACGCAGATCCCGGTGCAGCGCGTGGGACGCCCCGAGGACATCGCCAACGCGATCGCCTTCTTCACCGGCGATGACGCGGGCTTCGTGTCCGGCCAGGTCATGTATGTCGCCGGCGGACCGCTCAACTGACCCCGGAAGGGCAACGGACACCATGACTGTGCAGGACAGTGGCAAGGTCGCGCTCATCACGGGCGCGAGCCGGGGCATCGGCTACGGCATCGCGGAGGCTCTCGTCGCCCGGGGCGACCGGGTCGTCATCACCGGCCGTGGCGAGGACGCCCTGAAGGAGGCCGTGGAGAAGCTCGGCGCCGACCGGGCGGTCGGCATCGCGGGCAAGGCGCACGACGAGGCGCACCAGGCCGCGGCCGTCGAGCGTGCCATGGAGGCGTTCGGCCGGGTCGACTACCTGGTCAACAACGCCGGTACGAACCCCGTCTTCGGGCCGATGGCCGAGCTCGATCTCAACGTGGCCCGCAAGGTCTACGAGACCAATGTGATCTCGGCGCTCGGATTCGCCCAGCAGACCTGGAAGGCGTGGCAGCGGGAGAACGGCGGCGCGATCGTCAACATCGCCTCGGTCGCCGGTGTCTCCGCGTCCCCGTTCATCGGCGCCTACGGCATGAGCAAGGCCGCGATGGTCAACCTGACCCTCCAGCTGGCGCACGAGTTCGCCCCGGTCGTGCGGGTCAACGCGATCGCCCCCGCCGTGGTGAAGACCAAGTTCGCGGAGGCCCTGTACGAGGGCCGTGAGGCCGAGGCCGCGGCGGCCTACCCGCTGGGCCGGCTCGGCGTTCCTCAGGACATCGGCGGGGCGGCGGCGTTCCTCACGTCCGAGCAGTCCGCCTGGGTCACGGGGCAGACTCTCGTGGTCGACGGCGGTATTTTCCTGAATGCGGGCGTGGCCTGAGACAGGCCTGCGCCGGTTTGGCCCTGATTGACTCAAGTGCCCCGCCGGGCCAGCGGATTGTTCCGGTGGGGCGCTGCGGTATGGTCTGCCGACCCCAAGGCCGATCGAGGAGCGTGCACGTGTTCTACCGGGCCAGTCTGCAGGCCGCTGCAGCCCTTGCTTCCCTATCTGTGCTGGCCGGCTGTGGTCTGCTGTCCGACAGCAGTTCGGAAACGGACCAGCAGATATCGGTCGGAACGACGAGCTCGCCCTCGACCCTTGATCCCGCGGCGGCGTGGGACGGCTCCTGGGAGCTGATGAGGAACGTCTTCCAGACGCTGGTGAGCTTCCCGACCGGCAGCACCAGCCCCGAGCCGGACGCGGCGAAGGAGTGCCGGTTCACCGACGCCACGAGCATGGCCTACCGGTGCACCCTGCGTTCGGACCTGAAGTTCTCCAACGGCGAGAAGATCGACGCCGAGGCCGTGAAGTACTCCATCGACCGGATCACGAAGATCAAGGTCAAGGGTGGCCCGGCCGGCCTCCTCGGGTCCCTCGACCGGGTCGAGACCAAGGGGGACGACACGGTCATCTTCCACCTCAGCAGGGCGGACGCGACCTTCCCGTTCATCCTGGCCACACCCGCCATGTCGATCGTCGCCCCCGGTGACTACCCCGAGGACAGTATCCGCGACGACGGCAAGGTCACGGGTTCGGGGCCGTACGTCATGGATGCGTACGAGCCGGGCAAGAAGGCCGAGCTGACCAAGAACCCCAGTTACAAGGGGTTCGCCGACCGGAAGAACGACGCGGTCACGATCCGCTACTTCACCGACTCCACCCCCATGGTGAAGGCGCTGAAGAACAAGGAGATCGACGCCACCTACCGCGGCCTCACCGCCGAGGAGGTCATCGGTCTCGAGGACAACAAGAAGGACAACGACGGCCTGCAGATCGTGGAGTCGGTCGGCGCCGACATCCGCTTCCTCGTCTTCAACCCCAAGGACCCGGCGGCGGGGAAGCTCCCCGTCCGGAGGGCCATCGCCCAGATCGTGGACCGGGACGCCCTCGTCGCCAAGGTCTACCGGGGCACCGCGGAACCGCTCTACTCCATGGTTCCGAAGGGCATCGCCGGTCACACCACCAGCTTCTTCGACTCCTTCGGCGACCCGGACGTCGCCAAGGCCAGGGCGATACTCTCCCAGGCGGGTATCACCGAGCCGGTCGAGATGACCTTCTGGTACACCACGGACCGCTACGGTTCCTCCACCGCTCCCGAGTTCGCCGAGCTGAAGCGCCAGCTGGAGGCGACCGGCCTGTTCCGGATCACGCTGAAGAGCGCGCCGTGGAAGTCCTTCCAGGAAGGCTTCACCAAGGGTGACTACCCGGTCTTCGGCCGTGGCTGGTTCCCCGACTTCCCGGACCCGGACAACTTCGTGGCTCCCTTCGTCGGCGAGGACAGCGTCACCGGAACCCCGTATCTGACGAACGAGATCACCCAGGACCTGTTGCCCTCCTCCCGCAAGGAGAGCGACCGCGGTGCGGTCTCCGACCAGTTCAAGCGGGCCCAGGAGATCCTCGTGAAGGATGTGCGGCTGCTGCCCCTGTGGCAGGGCAAGCTCTACGTGGCCGCGGGTGAGGACATCGGCGGAGGCGAGCGCGCGCTCGACCCGCAGACGGTCATGCAGATGTGGGAGCTGTACCGCAAGGCCAGCTGGTAGGAGGGCGACGGCGCCTCGGCGGGCCGGTTGTCAGTGGGCCCCGGTAGGTTCTGTGGTCAAGAACCGATTGCTTACCGGAGGTTGTGGACGTGACCGACACCGACCTGCTGCCCGAGTCCTGGCGCGGCGTCCTCGGCGAAGAGCTGCAGAAGCCCTACTTCAAGGAGCTCATGGACTTTGTCGAGGAGGAGCGGGCCAGGGGGCCGGTGTATCCGCCGCGCGAACAGGTCTTCGCCGCGCTGGAGGCCACGCCGTACGACCGGGTGAAGGTGCTCATCCTCGGCCAGGACCCCTACCACGGCGAGGGGCAGGGGCACGGCCTCTGCTTCTCGGTCCGGCCGGGCGTGAAGACGCCCCCCTCGCTGCGCAACATCTACAAGGAGATGAACGACGAGCTCGGCCTGCCGGTCCCGGACAACGGGTATCTGATGCCGTGGGCCGAGCAGGGCGTCCTGCTGCTCAACGCGGTGCTGACGGTCCGCGGCGGCGAGGCGAATTCGCACAAGGCCAAGGGCTGGGAGAAGGTCACCGACGCGGTGATCCGCGCCGTGGCCGAGCGGCCGGACCCGGCCGTCTTCGTCCTGTGGGGCAACTACGCCCAGAAGAAGGTCCCGCTGATCGACCAGGACCGTCATGTGGTGGTCAAGGGCGCGCATCCCTCGCCGCTCTCCGCCAAGAAGTGGTTCGGCTCCCGCCCCTTCACGCAGATCAACGACGCCGTGGCCGCGCAGGGCCACGAGCCCGTCGACTGGCGGATCCCGGACCTGGGCCTCGGGACGACCCGGCCGACCGCCGGGGCCCGCGCTTGAGCGTGATTGCCCGTGGCTGCCGCTAGCGTCAGAGCCACCGGAACAGGCCGGGCGGTGATCAGGGGAGACCTCTGTAGTGGAGCAGCGGGAAGTGCCGGGGGACGCCGTCATGACCAGGATCGGCCAGGCGATCATGCTGCTCCACGCGGGGGACAGGGAGGAGGCCCGCAACCGGTTCGGGATCATCTGGTCGGAGATCGGTGAGCGCGGTGCCGCCCTGCACCGCTGCACGCTTGCCCACTACATGGCCGACACCCAGGACGATCCCGGCGACGAGCTCGCCTGGGACCTCCGGGCGCTGACAGCCGCGGAAGGCCTGACCGGGGCGGCGGTAACGGACCCGGGCGCGGTCCCGCACGCGGACCCCGGCACGGGCCCGGAGCCGGGCGGCGAGCGCCGGGAGGTGACCGCCGTGCGGGCCCTCGTCCCGTCCCTGCATCTCAGTCTGGCGGCGGACTATCTGAAGCTCCAGCGCTTCGAGTCCGCCCGGGTCCATCTGGACCGTGCCTGGGACGCCGTGGGCGTGCTGGAGGACGACGGATACGGCGGAGGGATCCGCGCCGCCATCGGGCGGATGGAGCAGCGCATGCGAGGGAGCGCGGCGGGGGAGTGACCCGGGCCGGCTCTCCGCCGGGGGCTCCGCCCCGGGCCGGTCAGGCGCCGGTCGCGCCGTCGATCCGTTCCCGCAGGAGGCCGGCGTGGGCGTTGTGCCGGGCGTACTCCTCTCCCAGGCACGACAACTCACTCCTGCACACCCAACCGGCAGCGGCTCACAACCCCTCCAGCATCTTCTCGCCCGGCTGCGTCGAGCGCCGGCACGGACCGTTCCTCTGTCGTCATGCGGGGCATCCTCGCGCAGTGATGGTCGGCGGCGCCGTCGCTCAACCGGCGGCCCCGGTGCCGAGCATCCCCCGCAGCAGTTCGGCGCAGCCCCTGCGCAGCTCCTCCTCGGCCGGCACGGCCCGGTGGTAGGAGCCCACGGCGCACGCGAACATCATCCCTTCCGCCCAGGCCACGACGGACAGCGCGTGGCGCTCCGGTTCGGACGATCCCGCCGCGGTCATCAGAGCCACCAGCGGTTCGCGGAACCGCCGGCCCGCGTCGTCGTAGAACGCCCGGAGGCCGGGGCGCCGGGTGGCCTCCAGGGCCAGTTCGTAGCGGCAGACCAGGAGGTCGGTGGAGCCGGTCAGATAGCGGTGCAGCGCGTGTGCCAGCCCGGCGGCGGCCCCGGCCGGATCGCTGCTCGTGAGCAGCTCCCCCGGCGCGAGCACCCGCGCCTCCAGCTCGGCGAGGCGGCGGGCGGCGGCTTCCAGCAGGGCCTGCCGGGTGCGGGCGTGGTTGGACGTCGACCCCTGGGGGAGCCCGGCCCGCTCGTCCACCGCCCGATGGGTGAGGCCTCTCATCCCGCGTTCGGCGAGAAGGGTGAGAGCGGTGTCGGCGATCAGTTCGGCGCGGGAGGGCGCGGACGGCCGGGCGTCGGCGGCGGCGCCCGCCGGGGGCGTGGAGCGTGTGGGCATGGAACCAATCTACCGCCTCCACTACACCTGTAGTACGGTGGAGCTCACCTACTACAGATGTAGTTCCAAGGAGGAGTCAGTCATGGCGACGTCCCGTGCGGTGGTCATCGGCAGCGGAATCGGCGGACTCACCGCCGCGGCGGCGCTGCACCGGAGCGGGTGGCAGGTCACCGTGCTCGAGCGTGCCGCCTCACTGGAACCCGTCGGCGCGGGCATCAGCCTCGCTCCCAACTCCCAGCGCGCTCTCGACGTCATCGGACTCGGTGACGAGGTCAGGTCCCTCGCGGCCTGGCAGGGGGACGGCGGCATGCGCACACCGTCCGGACGCTGGCTCGCCCGTACGGACAGCGCCGCCGCGGCGGAACGGTTCGGCGGGCCGCTCGTCCTGCTGCACCGCTCGGCGCTCGTCGACCTGCTGCGCGCACGGCTCCCTGAGGGCGCCGTGCGCACCGGGACACCGGCGCGACTCGTGGATCCGGGCCGCGCGGGCGGAAGCCCGGCCCTCGTCAGGACGGCCGCCGGTCACATCGAGGCCGAACTGGTGGTCGGTGCCGACGGCATCGGCTCGGCCGTGCGCACCGAGCTGTTCCCGAGCCACCCCGGCCCCTCGTACAGCGGCTTCACCACCTGGCGCGTCCTCGCCCCCGGGCTGGGCCGCACCTTCAGCTCGCACGAGACCTGGGGCCGCGGCGCGCTCTGGGGCAGCCATCCCCTGAAGGACGGCGGGATCTACGCCTACGCCGCGGCAGCCGTCCCCGCGGGAGCTCGGGCCGCCGACGACGAGAAGGCCGAGCTGCTGCGCAGGTACGGCGACTGGCACGACCCGATCCCCGCGATCATCGACGCCGTCGAGCCCGATCAGGTCCTGCGCCACGACGTGTACCAGCTGGCCGATCCGCTGCCGTCCTTCCACCGGGGCCGCACCGTCCTCGTCGGCGACTCGGCGCACGCCATGGTGCCCTTCCCCGGCCAGGGCGGTAACCAGGCCATCGAGGACGCCGTCGTGCTCGCCCACCACGTCACACCGGACGGTGACCTGGAAGCGGGTGTGGCCGCCTACAGCGCGGCCAGGCATCCCCGTACGACCGCCATGGTCCGCAAGGCGGCGCAGGTCTCCCGGATGACAGGGCTGTCCAGTGCGCCGGCCGTCGCCCTGCGGAACGGGCTGATGTCCGCCGTCTCCCGTCTGGGCCCGGGTCTCGTCCTGCGCACGTTCGACGGGATCTGTGACTGGCAGCCGCCACAGCGCACGTATGCTGCCGGGACCAGGGAAGGACAGACGACGCGACCGTGACAGGGCCCTGGTCAAGGCGACAGGGAGAACCTCGTGAAGGTCGGCTGCATCGGGCTCGGCGACATCGCGCAGAAGGCGTATCTGCCGGTACTGACGACTCTGCCCGGCGTCGAACTGCATCTGCAGACCCGCACCCCGGCCACGCTGGCGGCTGTCGCCGGGGCCCACCGGATTCCCGAGGGGCAGTGCCACGAGGACCTCGGCTCGCTGCTCGACCGAGGGCTGGACGCCGCCTTCGTGCACGCGCCGACCGCCGCCCACGCGGAGATCGTGGGACGGCTGCTCGAAGCGGGCGTCCCCACCTACGTCGACAAACCCCTCTCCTACGAACTCGCGGAGTCCGAGCGGCTGGTGTCCCTCGCCGAGGAGCGCCGTGTCTCTCTCGCGGTCGGGTTCAACCGCAGGCTCGCCCCCTCGTACGCGCAGTGCGCCGAGCACCCGCGGGAGCTGATCCTCCTGCAGAAGAACCGGGTGGGCCTGCCCGAGGACCCGCGCACCATGGTGCTGGACGACTTCATCCATGTCGTCGACACCCTGCGCTTCCTGGTCCCCGGCCCCGTGTCGAACGTCGTCGTGCGGGCGCGGATCGCCGAAGGGCTCATGCACCATGTGGTGCTCCAGCTGTCCGGCGACGGATTCACGGCCATCGGCATGATGAACCGGCTCAACGGATCGACGGAGGAGATCCTGGAGGTCTCGGGGCAGGACACCAAGCGGCAGGTCCTCAACCTCGCCGACGTCGTGGACCACAAGGGGCAGCCGACCCTGCGGCGGCGCGGGGACTGGGTACCGGTCGCCCGCCAGCGCGGAATCGAACAGAGCGTGCTGTCCTTCCTGGACGCGGTGCGGTCCGGCGAGGTGCTCAGCGCCCGGGACGCCCTGGAGACCCACCGGCTGTGCGAGCGGGTGGTCCTGGACGCTTCGGAGCAGGCGTCCTGAGGGACCGCAGCCCCGCCGCTCCGAGGAAGACGGCCAGCACCGCCAGCGCGCCGTACACCGGCCAGGCCCCCAGCCGGACGTAGAGGGTGGTGCCCCGGGCGAGCGGTACGTCGTAGACGGCGGCCCCGCTCGCGTCCGTACCCAGCGGTGCCCCCACCCGCTCGCCGCGAGGGCCGTACGCCGCGCTCACGCCCGTCAGCGTGGCGTGCACCATCGGGCGGCCCGTCTCCGCCGCCCGAAGCGCCCCCAGCGAGGCGTGCTGTTCGGGCGCCCAGCTCTGCTGGAACGTCGAGGTGGAGGACTGGGCGACGATCAGCTGGGCGCCGGCCTTCGTCAGCTGCCGGCTCATGTCGGGGAACGCCGACTCGAAGCACACCAGGGGACCCATCCGCAGCCCGTCCGGCAGCTCCATCACCACGGGCTCGACTCCCCGCAGCCGGTCCTCACCCGCGGCCTTGCCGACCGAGGTCGCCCAGCCGAGGAGCGCGCGGGCCGGGACGTACTCACCGAACGGCACCAGGCGCATCTTGTCGTAGTGGTCCCCGGTCGGGCCGTCCGGACCCACCAGCACCGCGGACTTGAAGATTCCGGCGCGGTCGGGGCCGTCCGTGCGCCGGGCGTCCATGTTGACCAGTACATCGGCCCCGACCAGACGGGACAGTGCGGCGACACGGTCCGCCGTCGCCTTGCTCCTGGACAGATCGACGGCCACGCTGCTCTCGCCCCACACCACCAGGTCCACGTCCCGGTCCGCGAGGCCCCGGGTCAGTTCCTCGCCACGCGCGAAGCGGCGTTCGATGCTGCCGGGACCCTCGACGACACCCGGCTGCACGACGGCGATCCGGGCCGTCCCGGTCTCCTCGGGACGCGGCGCCCAGAGCGCTGTCGCGCCCACGCCCAGCGCCCCCGCCACCAGACACGCGGCCCCGGCCGTACGGGCCGCCGGGACGGCCAGCAACAGCACGACCACCGTGTTCACGGCCACGAGCCCCAGACTCACCAGCCACACACCTCCCACCGAGGCGACGCTCAGCGCCGGCGGTACGTCCCACTGGCTGGCGCCCAGCAGGCCCCAGGGGCCGCCGAGCCCCTCCCAGGAGCGGACCAGTTCGATCACGAGCCATCCGGAGGGCACCACGGCCACCGCGGCCACCGAACGCCGGACGGACGGGGAGCCCCCGAGGAGCCGGGCCACGAGCACGCCCCAAGGGGCCCAGAGCAGTCCCAGCAGGGCGGCGAGCAGCAGGATGAAGACATGGAGGCTCGGCATCAGCCAGTGGTGCGCGGCGAGCATGAAGCCCGTACCGCCGAGCCAGCCGTCGACCGCCGCACGGCGTTCCGTGCCCGCCGAGCGGATCAGCAGCAGCCAGGGCACCAGGGCGACGTAGGCGAGCCACCAGAGCGATGGTGCGGGAAACGCCAGGGCGGGCAGGGCGCCCGCGCACAGGGCCACGGCGCCGCGCCCGGTCCTGGACCGAAGCAGCCGTTCGTACGGCCGTGCACCTTCGTCACCGGCCGACCCGTCGCGGAGCCGCCCGCGCAGCATCGGCATACATGCCCTCCTCGCCGGTCGTGCGCCTGATCCCAGTGTGGTGCAGAAGATCAGCAGCGCACAGGGGGCGTGCCGCGGCCACCGGACGGGCGCCCCCGCCGGCCGCGGATCAGCCGGCTGCCGCCCCCGGCGCGTACCGCCACTTCCGGTGCGCCGTGACGGTCCGGATCCGCCAGCCCGGTTCCGTACGCACCAGCTCGAAGACGTACCCGCCGCCGGTGACCAGGGCCGGAGACGTCTCTCCGTCCCAGGCCACCGGGCCCGTCGGGCTGAGGTAGTCGGCCCGCACCTGCGCCCGGTCGCCGGGGTAGCCGCCCAGATCCTGGAGATCGAGAAGCCTGTTGACGATCAGGTGCTGGCGGGCCGGGTACGGCCGAAGACTCTCCGCCAGCCACCCCGCGGCCTCGGAGGCCGGCCCCTCGGCACCGCCCGCACCGCGGTAGTCGGCGCGTCCGTCCGGCGTGAACAGGGCGCCGTAGTCCTCCCAAGCGCCGTCGCCCGACGCCACGGCGTAATCGGTGATCACTGCATCGATGGAGAGCCGGTCCATCACCGTCGCGAGAGCCACGCGCTGTGTCATCGCCCAAGTCTCCGCCGTCGCGCGCCGCACGCCAAGGGGCCGTGCCGGTCCTCAGGGCCGGACCGGGGGGAGGTGTCAGACGGGGACGACGGCCACCGGGCCGAGGGCGTGCGTCACCGTCGTCTGCGCGACGGGGGAGAGGCCCAGCCCGAGGGCCTCGCCGCCCCTGCGCCGCCCGACCACGGTCAGCGCGGCGGTGGCCGATGCCGTGACCAGGGTGCGGGACGCCGAGCCCCGGACCGGTTCGCGCACGACCTCCACCTGTGGGTACCTCTCGTGCCGGCCCGCCGTGAGTTCGGCGAGCGCCCGCTCGGCCGAGTCCGCCGCCGCGTCGCTGTCGAACACCGGGCCGCCGGACAGCATCGAGGAGAACATCGTCCACCCGTGCACCAGCCGCAGCCGTGCACCCGGCCTGGAGGAGGCGGCCGCGTAGGCGAAATCCAGGACCGCCCCGCTGCTCTCGTCGGCGGCGACCCCCGCGACCACGTCCGGGAAGGCGTCCGACGGCTCCACCTCGCCCTCGTCCGTCCTGCCGGCGTGGGCGACGACGACCGGACAGTGCGCCATCGAGGCGGTGGCCAGGCTGTTGGATCCGATCATCAGCGAGCGGAATCCGCCGAGACCACGCGAGCCGACGACCACCAGCGAGGCGTCACGGCTGAGCGAGGTCAGCGCCGCCGAGGGAAAGTCCAGCGGCGCCAGCGTCGAGGTGGGCAGCTCGGGGGCGAGCCGGGAGGTCCGCAGCACGGCCTGCGCCAGCAGTTCCTCGGCCTCACGCAGCCCTCTCTCCTCCTCCGCACGCCGGGTGGGCGGCCTGACATGCACGATCAGCAGCGGCAGACCGGTGCGCACCGCCTCGGCGGCGGCCCAGTCGAGCGCCTCCCAGCTGTGGGCGGAGCCGTCCACGGCGGCGATCACGGGAAGGTCGTCGGCGGTCATGCAAGCCTCCACGGGGTCGGAGAGCTTCCGGGCCGGGGCGGGACAGCCCTGAATCGTGATTATGACCCGGCTGAGCGCCGGAGGCCCGGCGGGCCCTCACCGGCGTACGCGGACCACTGTGCAGCGGACGTAACCACGCCTGATCGTCCGGCGTGACACCCGGGAAACGGACGTTTCGTACGGTCGCGACATCAGCGTCCCCATGAAAGGCCGTCCATGACCGTGCCGAATCCGCAGCCGGACACCCCCGCCCAGGTGCGGACGGTCTGCTCGTACTGCGGTGTCGGGTGCGGGATGGTCCTGGACATCGGTACGGGCCCCGACGGCCGGCGTACCGTCCTCAAGGCCACGGGAGACAAGGCGCACCCCACGAACGGCGGGCGGCTCTGCACCAAGGGGGCGACGAGCGCGGAGATGCTGGCCGCACCCGGCAGGCTGACGACGGCCCTGGTCCGGGCCGACCGCAGCGAGGAGCCCGCGCCGCTGCCCATGGAAGCAGCCGTCAAGGAGACCGCGCGACGGCTGCGCGCGGTCGTCGACGAGCACGGACCCGACGCGCTCGCCCTCTACGTCTCCGGGCAGATGACGCTGGAGGCGCAGTACCTCGCCAACAAACTGGCCAAGGGCTTCGTCCGCACGAGCTGGATCGAGTCCAACTCCCGGCTCTGCATGGCCAGTGCGGGCAGCGGCTACAAACTCTCGCTGGGCGCCGACGGCCCGCCCGGGTCGTACGAGGACTTCGACCACGCCGACACGTTCCTCGTCATCGGCTCCAACATGGCCGACTGCCACCCCATTCTCTTCCTCCGCCTCATGGAACGGGTGAAGGCCGGCGCGAAACTCATCGTCGTCGACCCCCGGCGCAACGCCACCGCCGCCAAGGCCGACCTGTTCCTGCAGATACGCCCGGGCACGGACCTCGCCCTGCTCAACGGCCTCATGCACCTCCTCGTGGAGAACGGCCACACCGACCCGGAGTTCATCGCCGAGCACACCGAGGGCTGGGAGGCGATGCCCGGCTTCCTCCAGGACTACACGCCCGCCGCCGTCGCGGAGATCACCGGCATCCCCGAGGCGGACATCCGGCTGGCCGCCCGCTGGATCGGCGAGGCGGGTGAGTGGATGAGCTGCTGGACCATGGGCCTCAACCAGAGCACCCACGGCACCTGGAACACCAACGCCCTGATCAATCTGCATCTGGCCACCGGAGCCGTCTGCCGTCCCGGCAGCGGCCCCTTCTCGCTCACCGGCCAGCCCAACGCCATGGGCGGCCGCGAGATGGGCTACATGGGCCCCGGCCTGCCCGGGCAGCGTGGCCTGCAGTCCGACGAGGACCGCGCCTTCACCGAGGAGCTGTGGGGCGTCGCCCCCGGAACCCTGCGTACGGACGCGGCGGGCGTCGGGACCGTCGACATGTTCCGGCGCATGTCGGACGGCGCGATCAAGGCCTGCTGGATCATCTGCACCAACCCGGTGGCATCCGTGGCCAACCGCCGAACGGTCATCGAAGGGCTCGAGTCCGCGGAGTTCGTGGTCACCCAGGACGTGTTCGCCGACACCGAGACCAACGCGTACGCCGATGTCGCCCTGCCCGCCGCGCTGTGGGGCGAGGCCGAGGGCGTCATGATCAACTCGGAACGGAACCTCACGCTCGCCGGACAGGCCACCGATCCGCCGGGGGAGGCCTGGCCGGACTGGCGGATCATCGCGCGGATCGCCTGTGAGATGGGGTACGAGGAGGCCTTCGGCTACAGCAGCGCCGAGGAGATCTTCGAGGAGATCAAGCGGGCCCACAACCCGAAGACCGGCTACGACCTGCGTGGAGTCACCTACGAGCGGCTGCGCCGCACCCCCGTCCAGTGGCCCAGCGCCACCCCGGACGGCTCCGCGCGCAACCCGGTCCGCTACCTCAACGACGGAGTCAGCCAGAACCGGGCCGTACGCGCCGATGGGAGCGTGCCACGGCTCGTGTTCCCCACCCCGAGCGGGCGGGCGGTGTTCTTCGCCCGCCCGCACATGCCGCCGGCCGAGATGCCCGACGACGACTTCCCCTTCGTGCTCAACACCGGCCGCCTCCAGCACCAGTGGCACACCCTCACGAAGACCGGGAAGGTCGCCAAGCTCAACAGGCTGAACCCCGGCCCCTTCGTGGAGATCAACCCGCGGGACGCGGCGGCCCTCTCGATCACGGAGGGTGACCCGGTCGAAGTCGCCTCGCGGCGCGGCCGGGCCGTGCTGCCGGCCGTCGTGACCGACCGGGTGCGGCCCGGGGACTGCTTCGCGCCGTTCCACTGGAACGATCTCTTCGGCGAGTACCTCAGCGTCAACGCCGTCACCAACGACGCCGTCGACCCGGTCTCCTTCCAGCCCGAGTTCAAGGTCTGCGCGGTGACGCTGGTGAAGGTCGCCGCAGTGGTGCCGGCCACCGCGCCGGCCTCCGTCGTCCCTGTCCCGGCTGCCGTGGACGGACCCGTCGCCGCCCTCGCCGGGGTGTTCGGGACCGCGGACACGGCCCCGCCGGTACTGGCCGAGCACGAGCGGCGTTATCTGTCCGGATTCCTCGCGGGACTCGGCACACAGCCGGCGGGCACCCCCGTGCTGCCGGTGCACGCGCCCTTCGAACCTGACCATGCCCTGTGGGTCAACGGCGTGCTGGCCGGCATGTTCTCGCGCGCGCCAGGCGACGGCTCCCGCGCCCCCGAGCCCGTCGGGGCGGCCCAGGGGTCCGGCGCCGTACCGGGCCGGCAGGTCGTGGTCCTGTGGGCCTCGCAGACCGGCAACGCCGAGGAGGTCGCCGCGGCCGCGGCCCGGCGGCTGACCGCCGAAGGAAGGGCGGCGACCCTCCTCGGGATGGATGACAGCCCCCTGGACAGCCTGCCGCGCACAGCCGATCTGCTGGTCGTCACCAGCACGTTCGGCGACGGGGACGCGCCGGACAACGGCTCCGGATTCTGGGAGTCGCTCAACGCGCCCGACACGCCCCGGCTGGACGGGGTCCGCTATGCCGTACTCGCCCTCGGGGACTCCTCGTACGACGACTTCTGCGGGCACGGCAGGCGGCTCGACGAGCGGTTCGGTGAGCTGGGCGCCGTGCGGCTCGTCCCCCGTACGGACTGCGAACCGGACTACGAGGAGCCGGCCGGACGGTGGCTCGACGAGGTGTTCGCCGCCCTGGACGCCCCGCCCGTCCCCGCCGGGCCCACCGCTCCCGACGCCCCTCCGGCGCCGGCCCGTTCCACCAGGACGGCGACCGGGCGGCTCGTGGGCAACCAGCTGCTCAGCCTTCCCGGCGCCACCAAGGAAGTGCGCCGGTTCACCTTCGACACGCAGGACAGCCCCGTACCTCTCACGTACGAGGCGGGCGACGCACTCGGCGTGGAGGCGCGCAACTGCCCGGAGCTGGTGGCGGAATGGCTTGCCGTCACCGGCCTGGACCCCACGGACACCGTCGACGTGCCAGGCGTCGGGTCCGTATCCCTGGGCGAGGCTCTCCACCGTCATCTGGACATCGCCCGGATCACCCCCGGCCTGCTGCGCCTGGTCGCCGAACGCACCCACGACCGCACCCTCAAGAAGCTCCTGCGCCCGGACAACAAGGGCGAACTCGCCCAGTGGACCTGGGGCCGGCAGGCCGTCGACGTCATCGCCGAGCACTCCGCCCGCGCCTCCGCGGCCGAGTGGACCTCGGCCCTCACCCGCCTCCGGCCGAGGCTCTACTCCATATCCTCCAGCCCGCTCACCGACCCCGGTCTCGTGAGCCTCACCGTCTCCGTCGTCCGCTACGAGAACCGGCACGGCGCCGTCCGCAAGGGCGTGGCCTCCACCTTCCTCGCCGACGCGGAACCGGGCAGCCCCGTTCCCGTGTTCGTCCAGCGCGCCCCGCACTTCCGTCCCCCGGCCGATCCGGCCACCCCCATGGTGATGGTCGGTCCCGGCACCGGGGTCGCCCCGTTCGTCGGGTTCCTCGACGAACGGCGCGCCCGCGGCCACCGCGCCCCGAACTGGCTGTTCTTCGGCGAGCAGCGCAAGGCGACCGACTTCTACTACCGCGACGAACTCGACTCCCTGCGCCGCGACTCCACCCTCACCCGGCTGGACACCGCCTTCTCCCGCGACCAGCGGGCCAAGATCTACGTACAGGACCGGATGCGGGAGCACGGCGCCCAGCTCTGGTCCTGGCTCCAGGACGGCGCCCACTTCTACGTCTGCGGCGACGCCTCCCGGATGGCGAAGGACGTGGACCGGGCGCTGCGGGACATCGCCATGGCCCACGGCGGACTCCAGGAGGACGCCGCCGCCGCGTACGTCAAGCAGCTCGCCGCCGACAAACGGTATGTGCGCGACGTGTACTGAGATCAGTTCCCCGACACGGCGGCGCTGAAGGCCGGCAGATACGCGGACTCGTGGCCCTCGGCCGTCGGGTGGACGTTCGAGCTGCTGATCCAGGCGTCGCTCGTGCAGATCTCGTGCCCGGCGAAGGCGGGCCGGCCGTCCGCGAACGCGAACCCGGCCGCCGCCGCACGGCCCGCGATCGTCTCGTTGAGGAGATCCGAACCCTGGTTGACGGCCGTGCGCTCGGCGGAGCTGAGCCCGCCGAGGCAGAGGCCGCCCTCCTTGTAGAGGTGCGGGTAACCGATGACGACGACCTGGGAGTGGGGCGCCCGGGCACGGATGGTCGCGTAGAGGCTGTCCAGCTCGCCCGGCAGCTCGTTCACGACGTACTCCCCGGCCGTCTCCAGGGCCCGCTCGCAGGCCGGCCGGGTGGAGTACTGACAGCTGAGCATGGTCGAGGCGAAGCCGGAGTCGTTGCCCCCGATGCTCAGGCTGACCAGGGTGGTGTCCTCGTCCAGCTCGTCCACCTGGTCGCTGAGCACGTCGGGGATCTTCGCTCCACCGCAGGCGGCGAACACGAACGAGGCCGGGTCGATGGCATCGGCCCAGAGAGCGGGGTAGGCGTTACGGCTCCGGGTGCACGCGATGTCGGAGTAACTGCCGGCGCCGGTACCGGAGGCGTACGAGTCGCCGAGGGCCACGTAGTTCACCTCGGCGGCCTCCGGGGCGGCTGCCGCGGTGGACATGGTGACCGAGGCGATCGCGAGGGCCAGCGGTGCGCCACCGGCGGTACGGGGGAGAGGCATGGGGTTCTCCGTGGTGTGGGAGGGAACGCGGCCGGCGCACGGCTGCCGCGCGAGGCCGACGGCCGTGACCACGCCCAACCTCCCGCTCCGGCGCGCCCACGTCATCGGCGAAATGACCCATCCCCGGCGCGCTGCTGCGGCGCCCCCACCGGCATTGCGGCCGACAGGTCGCCGCTCCCCACCCCTCCAGGACCCGCGAGAGTTCCTGTCAGCCTGCGGACTCGCCCGCGTGCGGGCTCAGCACACCCGCACCGACCAGGATGAACAGCACGATGCCCAGGATCACGCGGTAGATGACGAACGGCATGAAGCTCTTCGTCGTAATGAACTTCATGAACCAGGCAATTACGGCATAACCGACGGCGAACGCGATGATCGTCGCGAAGATCGTCGGCCCCCAGGAGACGTGCCCTTCGCCCGCGTCCTTCAGCTCGAACGCGCCCGAGGCCAGCACCGCCGGAATCGCCAGCAGGAAGGAGTAGCGGGCCGCAGCCTCGCGGGTGTACCCCATGAGCAGGCCACCGCTGATCGTCGCACCCGAGCGGGAGACACCCGGGATCAGGGCCATCGCCTGGCAGACGCCGAAGATCAGACCGTCCCTGACACCCAGTTCCTTCAGGGACTTGCGCTCCTTGATGGCCCGGTGCTTGCCGCCGTCCTCGTCGCGGGCCGCGAGCCGGTCCGCGATGCCGAGGACGATGCCCATGACGATCAGCGTCGTCGCGATCAGACGCAGATCACGGAACGGGCCCTCGATCTGGTCCTTGAAGGTCACCCCGAGCACACCGATGGGAATCGATCCGATGATGACCAGCCAGCCCATCTGGGCATCATGGTCGCCGCGCATCGAGGAATTGGTCAGAGACCGGAACCAGGCCGAGATGATCCGGGCGATGTCCTTGCGGAAGTAGATGAGGACCGCGGCCTCCGTGCCGATCTGCGTGATCGCGGTGAACGCGGCTCCCGGGTCGTGCCAGCCCGCGAAGGCCGCGGTCAGCCGCAGATGCGCGCTGGAGGAGATCGGCAGGAACTCGGTCAGTCCCTGAACGAGGCCCAGGACGAATGATTCGAACCAGCTCATGGGGCTTAGGCCATCCCGGAGGTACTCATGCAACGGCCGACGGACGCGAAGGTCGTCGGCGGCGTGCGGATGCGGTCAGAAAAGGGGACGGGACGCCACGGCCCCGGACATCCTCTGTCGGTTGCGCGCAGCGTATCGCCTACAGGTGAACAGACTCCCGCCTGCCCCTGGCTACGCCGCGTCCCTCGCCGCGGGCGACGGCGCACCGTCCGTGCCGCCCAGCTTGTGCCGCCTGCGCCAGGCCACGAGCGCCGCGCCCGCCCCGGACAGCACGATGAAGCCCATCGCGGCCAGGAACACCGGCGACGTGGGGGAGGAGGCCGAGCTGCCCGCGATGACGTACGCGGCCGTGTTCGGGATCGAGCCGAGCCCGGTGGCCAGCAGGAACGGCGGGTAGCCCATGCGGGAGGTCGCCGCGCAGTAGTTGGCCGCGGCGAACGGCACCCCGGGGAAGAGCCGCAGCGCCAGCATCGACCTGAACCCGTGCCGGCTCAGCAGACCGTCCGCCGCCTTGAGGTACTTGCCGCGCAACAGAGTCCGGAGCGCGTCCTGCCCCAGCACCCTGCCGAGCAGGAAGGAGACGCCGGCACCGAGGACGGTTCCGGCCAGAGCCGCCGCGAGACCGGCCTGGGCACCGAAGAGCGCACCGGCGGCCAGGTTGAGCAGCGGACGCGGCACGAAGGCCACGGTGCACACGCCGTACGCGAGCCCGAACAGCATCGCAGCGGCGGAACCCGTGAGTTGAGGTGGCCAGCCGGAGGCCAGCAGCCGCTGTGGTTCGAACAGCAGCATGGTGGAGGCAGCGGCCAGCAGGACCGCCACGAGCAGGGAGAACCGGGCCCAGGGGGACAGCAGCGCCCTCGTACAGCGCACTGCGAGGCCACCGGAGGGCCGTGTTGCGGGGACGGGGTCGAACATCTGGGGAGCGTAACCGAAACAGGTGTGTGATCGCCGTAATGTCCGTGCGCGGGCGACGAGTCACTCATCACGCCGTCCGGCTCATCGGCCCTGCCGGCCCGCGCGAAAAGCATTCGACGCCGACGCGACGCTCCGCCATGATCAGGGCATGTTCCGGTACGCCTTCCTCGCAGCGCAGTCCGCGGTCGCGGACGCGCCGAAGGCTGCCGTGAGCCTCGCGGCCGCAAGCACCGCAGCAGTCGCAGCAGCAACTGACGCAGCGTTCGCCGCTGCCGCAGCGCCCTTCGGCGGCGCCCGAAGCTGACCCTCCCCCGACAGTCCGGCGGACCCCGCAAGGGGAGGGTCGGCGGGGCCCTGGGGTCTTCTCTTCTCAGCTTCGAAATCCAAGGAACGAGCCATGCCCAAGACGGCATACGTGCGCACCAAGCCGCACCTCAACATCGGCACCATGGGCCACGTCGACCACGGCAAGACCACCCTGACCGCCGCCATCACCAAGGTCCTCAGCGACCGCGGCACCGGCACCTTCGTGCCGTTCGACCGGATCGACCGGGCCCCGGAGGAGGCCCAGCGCGGCATCACCATCAACATCGCGCACGTCGAGTACGAGACGGACACCCGGCACTACGCGCACGTCGACATGCCCGGACACGCCGACTACATCAAGAACATGGTCACCGGAGCGGCGCAGCTCGACGGGGCGATCCTCGTCGTCTCCGCGCTCGACGGCATCATGCCGCAGACCGCGGAGCACGTCCTGCTGGCCCGTCAGGTCGGCGTCGACCACATCGTCGTCGCCCTCAACAAGGCCGACGCCGGAGACCCCGAGCTCACCGACCTGGTCGAGCTGGAGGTCCGTGAGCTGCTCTCCGCGCACGGTTACGGCGGGGACACCGTGCCCGTCGTACGGGTGTCGGGGCTCGGCGCGCTCCAGGGGGACCCACGCTGGACGGCGTCCATCGAGGGGCTGCTGGACGCGGTCGACACGTACGTACCGATGCCGGTGCGCTACACCGACGCGCCGTTCCTCCTGTCGGTGGAGAACGTGCTCACCATCACCGGCCGCGGCACCGTCGTCACCGGAGCCGTGGAGCGCGGGACGGTGCGCGTCGGGGACCGGGTGTCGGTGCTCGGCGCGGACGTCGAGACGGTCGTCACCGGCCTGGAGACCTTCGGGAAGCCGATGGAGTCCGCCGAGGCCGGCGACAACGTCGCCCTGCTGCTGCGCGGCGTCGAGCGCGACCGTGTCCGCCGCGGCCACGTGGTCGCGGCGCCCGGCAGCGTGACGCCGAGCAGGCGTTTCACCGCGCAGGTGTACGTCCTCTCGGCTCGGGAAGGGGGCCGGACCACCCCGGTCGCCACGGGATACCGGCCGCAGTTCTACATCCGTACGGCGGACGTCGTCGGTGACGTCGACCTCGGCGAGGCGGCGGTGGCGCGGCCCGGCGACACGGTCACCATGACCGTCGAGCTCGGCCGTGACGTCCCGCTGGAGTCCGGCCTCGGCTTCGCGATCCGCGAGGGCGGCCGCACGGTCGGCGCCGGCACGGTCACCGGTCTGCTCTGACGGCCCGGGCGCGCCCGTCTCCCCACCCCGGGGAGGCGGGCCGCGCGCCGTGCATCAGACTGGGTGCCATGGCAGACACAGCTCTCGTACTGGGTGCCGGAGGCGTCACCGGCACCGCCTGGGAAACCGGCATCCTGCACGGCCTCGCCAAGGCGGGCGTCGACCTCTCCACCGCCGATCTGATCGTCGGAAGCTCGGCGGGTGCCATCGTCGGGGCGCAGCTCGCTTTCGGTCTCGCCGGCATCGACGACCTCTACGAGCGGCAGTTGGCCTCCCCGGAGAACGAGAAGGGAGCGGCGGGCCGGCTCGGCCCCGTCACCATCCTGCGGTATGCGAGAGCCGTGCTCTCCTCCCGCACACCCGACGAGTACGGACGCAGACTGGGCGCCCTGGCCCAGGACAGCCGCCTCGCGGCGACCGCGGACGAACGGCGCGAGTCGATCGCGAGCAGGCTGCCGTCGCCCGAATGGCCCGAACGGCACCTGCTGATCACCGCCGTGGACGCGCTGACGGGCGCTCTGCACACCTTCGACCGGACGGGCGCGGTCGCGCTCACCGACGCCGTCACCGCGAGCTGCGCGGTCCCAGCGGTCTGGCCCGTGGTCAGCGCCGGCGGCGGGCGCTGGATCGACGGGGGTGTGCACTCCCCGGCCAACGCCCACCTCGCTTCCGGTTACGGACGCGTCGTCGTGATCGCCCCCACCGCGAGTGGCAACAAGGTGATCGCCTCGCCCCGCGCACAGGCCGCCGAACTGGAGGCCGCGGGCGCCCGCGTCGAGGTCATCACCCCGGACGCCGGTACCCGGAAGGCCATCGGCCGCGACTCCCTCGACCCCGCACGCCGAGCCGCGGCCGCCAGGGCCGGCCTCGCCCAGTCCGCCGCCCACACCGAAGCGGTCGCCGCGGTGTGGAACGGCTGACCCTGCGGGGGAGTGAGGTCGAGCGCCCGTCACCACCGAGGCTCGGCGCCCGTCACAATGGAGGCGTGAACGAGCCGATACCCGTCATCCGCGACACCGACTGCGGCACCGCCAGGCTGCTGCCCGACGTCGACCGGGACCGGGCCTGGCTGCTCACGGTCGACGGGGCCCCGCAGTCCTACGTCGATCTCGACGCGCCGGAGCACCTCGAATTCGAGTACGTACGCCGGCTCGGCCATGTCGTGGACCGGGCGGGCGCACCGGGAACGCCGCTGGACGCCGTGCATCTCGGCGGCGGCGCGCTCACGCTGCCGCGGTACGTCGCGGCCACCCGCCCCGGCTCGCGGCAGGACGTGGCCGAGGCGGACCGGGGGCTCGTCGACCTGGTCCGCGAGCATCTGCCGCTGCCCCGGGGCGTCGGCGTCACCGTGCACGGCACCGATGCCCGGGGCTGGCTGGAAGAGGCGCCGGAGGACTCCGCCGACCTGTTGATCGCCGATGTCTTCGGCGGGGCGCGGGTGCCCGCGCACCTCACCTCCGTGGAGTACGCGCGGGCCGCCGGACGCGTCCTGCGGAAGGACGGCGTCTACGCGGCCAACCTGGCCGACAGCGCTCCCTTCACCTTCCTGCGGTCGCAACTGGCCAACTTCGCAGAGGTCTTCGACGAGCTCGCCCTCATCGCCGAACCGGCTGTCCTGCGCGGCCGGCGCTTCGGGAACGCCGTGCTGCTCGCCTCCCGCGCCCCGATCGACGTCGCTCCGCTCACCCGGCTGTGCGCCGCCGACGCGTTCCCCGCCCGGGTCGAGTACGGTGCGGCCCTCACCCGGTTCATGCGCGGCGCGAAGCCGGTGCGGGACAGCGAGGCCGTGGCCTCACCCGAGCCCCCGGACGGCGCCTTCAGCATCGGCTGACTCCCGGGACCGCTCCGGGACGCTGACCTGCTTCACCGAGGTGCGGCGCGTCAGATTCCTGACATCCGGGACGAACAGCACACCCGCCGTCACCAGCACGATCAGAGCGGCGCAGCCCCAGAGTGCCTGGCTGCGCCCGACGAGCGTCTCGACCGGGCCGGCCGCGGCCGTGGCCAGCGGCACCATCGCCACCGAGCCGAACCAGTCGTACGCCGCGACCCGGGAGAGTTTCTCCTCCGGGATCTCCTGGTGAAGAGCCGTCATCCAGGAGACCCCGAACACCTCGATGGCGACCCCGGTCACGAACATCACCGCGCAGAGGCCTGCCACCGGCAGCGGGATCGCGAGCCCCGCGGACGGCAGGGCCAGCGGGAACACGCAAAGCGTCCCGGCCAGCAGCAGCCGCCTGGGTTTCCACCGCATCATCAGCAGCGCCCCGCCCAGCGTGCCGACCCCGAACGCCGCGAGAGCGAACCCCCAGGGGCGGGCACCTCCCAGCTCGTCCCGCGCCACGAGCGGTCCGTACACCGCCTCGGCGGCCCCGACGACGGCCACGACCACGGAGAACTGCAGCACGACGGCCCAGAGCCAGGGACGCCCGACGACCTCCTGCCAGCCGTCCCGGAGATCGGCGAGCAGCCCGCCGCCAGGTGCGCGCGCGGGGATGTGGCTCACGTCCAGGAAGGCCCGGAGGACACCGGCGACGGCGAACGCGGCGGCGTCGACCGCCAGTACCCAGCCCGGGTCCATGGCCGCGATCATGGCCCCGCCGAGTGCCGCGCCGCCGATGGCGGCGCCGTGCATCGACATCCGGAAGAAGGCGAAGGCGCGGGCCGCCTGTTCACCGCTGACGCTGGACATCAGCATGCCCTCGGCCGCCGGGCCGAAGAAGGCCTGCCCGGTGCCGCAGAGCGCCGTCAGCAGCATCATGTGCCAGAGCTCGGCGCTGCCGGTCAGCACCAGCCAGGCGAAAACCGCCTGCGAGACGCAGTTGAGCGTGTTGGCGGCCACCATCACCCGGTGACGCGGCAGCCGGTCCGCCACCGCGCCGCCGATCAGCAGGAAGAGCACCAGCGGCGCCGTACGCGCGGCTGCGACCAGGCCGACGTCGCCGCCGTCGCCGCCCGACTCCAGAACCGCGAACGCCGCCGCGATCAGAGCGCCGTTGGTGCCCAGGCTCGTGATGATCGCGGCGGCGGTCAGCAGACCGAAATTGCGGCCTTCCGGCAGGGAGCGGAGGGCGGGGGACGGCGAGGGGGCGGCGGAAGTCACCAAGGGACTATCCCTGGCCCGCCCCTCTCCCGCCAAATGGATCGTCCCGGCGGTGTGCGCCGGAGGCTCAGGACGCGGTCTCCGCGCCTTCCGCCAGGCGCACCGTACTGAGGATCTTCTGGATGGTGGCGTCCGGGAGTTCGTCGTCGATTCCCGCGTTCGCGTAGAGGATCCAGGACGAGTACTCGTCCTTGGCGTTCTTGAAGGTGAACGCGATCGACTTGCCGTCGGTGTCGCACTTGTTCTTGTTGGCCAGCCCCGTGGCGGTGGCCGTGACGACGCTGCCCGAGAGGCCCGACTTGGTCGTGTACGGCTTGGGCTTGCCGATCTTCACCTTGTCCTTCGGGTCCTCCTGCGCATAGGCGGCCCAGACCCAGTTGCCGGCCTCGTTCGTGGCCGCCTCGTCCGTGTTCTTGGCGCCCTGCCCGCCCTTGGTGCCGACACCGGCCAGGCTGGTGTCGTCCTTGGTGCCGTCCTTGTCCGGGTCGTCGGTGCACCACTTGGTCTTGTAGTGCGCGGGCGCGGAGAAGCCGACCGCCGGAGGACCCGTGGGGTTCTTCACGTCCTCGAAGCCCGAGATCACACCGGTGCCCGAGACCTCCCAGTCGCCGGGCACGTCGAACTGCGTGCCCCACTTTGGGTTGGTCACGACCTTCCAGCCCGGAACCGTGGGCGCCGCGTCCTCGCCGCCCCGCGGGTTGGCCGCGGGGGAGGACGACGCGGACTCGGACGCCTTCGCGGACGGCGACGAGGACGCCTTGCCGTCGGCCACGTCCGAGCCGCCCTTGTCGTCGTCCTTGTTCATCACGACGACACCGGTGACGACCGCCGCGACGACGACCGCGGTGGCCGCGACCACGGCGACGATCGTCGTCTTCTTCTTGTCGTCCGGCTGGGGCCCGCCCGGCCCGCCCGGTACGGCGTACTGCGGAACCGTGGGCTGCTGGTACGGGTTGGGCTGCGGATAGCCCGGCTGACCCTGCTGTTGATATCCCGGCTGCTGATAGGGATTCGGCTGTTGGTACCCCGGCTGCTGGTACGGGTTCTGATTCTGGTCCTGCGGGTTCTGCTCGCCCCCGGGCGGCTGCTGTCCTGGCCACATGGCCAGTAACCATAGAGGGGTGGGGAGCCCTCTGCCACGGGCGCCCCTGTGAGGGGATGGTCAAAGAGTTCTACCCGCTAGTAACATCCCGGCCATGAGCACAGAAGAGATGACAGTCGGCGATATCCTGTCCGCGAGCGTCCCGATGGTCCGGACCCTCGGCATCACGTACCTCGAGACGACCGCGGAGCGCGCTGTGCTCTCGCTCCCCGACCGGGCCGAATACCACAACCACCTCGGTGGCCCCCACGCCGGAGCGATGTTCACGCTCGCCGAGTCGGCGAGCGGCGCGATCGTCGTCGCCGCGTTCGGCGACCAGATGGCCCGGGCGGTTCCGCTGCCCGTCACCACGGAGATGGCCTTCAAGAAGGTGGCCATGGGCGAACTCACCGCGACGGCGGTGCTGGGCCGTCCGGCGGCCGAGGTCGTCGCCGAACTCGACGAGGGGAAGCGCCCGGAGTTTCCCGTGAGCGTCGAGATCCGGCGCGCCGACGGCGCCGTCACCAGCGAGATGAGCGTGGTCTGGACACTGCGTCCGAACCGCTGACCGCCGCCGGGCCCCCGCACGCCCCGGTCGGGGGCCGCTCCGGCCGTCCGGCCCGGTAGGCTGCCCGCCGTGCACCACCCGTGGTGCACGGCCGCAGATCTCTTACGGGAAGGACCCCGCTTTGCACGTCCAGGAGTGGCTCGAGACCGTCCCCGCGGTCAGCATTTACCTCCTGGTGGGGGTCGTCATCGGACTCGAGAGCCTGGGCATTCCGCTGCCCGGCGAGATCATCCTCGTGAGTTCGGCGCTCCTCGCCTCCCAGCACGGCGACATCGACCCCGTGGTGCTCGGCGCCTGTGCGTCCGCCGGAGCGATCATCGGTGACTCCATCGGGTATGCCATCGGCCGCAAGGGAGGACGCCCCCTGCTCGCCTGGCTCGGCGGAAAGTTCCCCAAGCACTTCGGGGCGCCCCAGATCGCCATGGCGGAGCGCTCGTTCGAGAAGTGGGGCATGTGGGCGGTCTTCTTCGGCCGCTTCGTCGCACTGCTGCGGATCTTCGCGGGACCGCTGGCCGGTGTCCTGCACATGCCGTACTGGAAGTTCCTCATCGCCAACGTGCTCGGCGGGATCGTCTGGGCCGGCGGCACCACCGCCGTCGTCTACTCGGTGGGAGTCGTCGCCGAGGCGTGGCTCAAGCGCTTCTCGTGGCTGGGGCTGCTGGTCGCCGTGCTGATCGGCCTGGTCTCGATGCTGGTGCTGAAGAGCCGCGCCAAGAAGGCCGCGGAGCAGGCCGACCACCCGGTGCCGGCACCCGAGCCGGACGCGGTCCCGGCCGACTGACCCGGCGCGGGGCCCTCGCGGGGCCCGCCGCGGCCGTCAGTCCTCCTGGTGCGCCGCGCGGTGGGCCTTCGCCAGCTCCACGTAACCCGCCGCGTTGAAGGCGATGCCCTCGCGTTCCTCGGCGGTCAGCTCCCGCTTGACCTTCGCGGGCACTCCGGCGACGAGGGACCCCGGCGGCACCCGCATCCCCTGCGGCACGAGTGCCTGTGCGGCGATCAGGGAACCCGCCCCGATGTGCGCGCCGTTGAGCACGGTGGCACCCATGCCGACCAGGACGTCGTCCTCGATGACGCAGCCGTGCAGTACGGCGTTGTGACCGACGGAGACCCTGGCGCCCACCGTCAGCGGGAAGCCGGGATCCGTGTGCACGCTGCAGTTGTCCTGGATGTTGCTGTCGGGGCCGAGGGAGATCGGGCCGGCGTCGGCGCGCAGCACCGCGTGGTACCAGACGCTGGAGCCCGCGGCCATCGACACATCGCCGATCACGACGGAGGTCGGGGCGAGGAAGGCGTCCGGATCGATGTCCGGCTCCTTGCCGCCGATACCGGTGACCAATGCCTGCAATGCCATCGCCTGCTCCTCCGGTGGGGTGTGGTGCGCTCGGGGCCCCTTGCTCCGCACGAACCGTAATGGACGGCCCCGGCGCCCCGGACAGGTGGGGTGAACATCACAGCCCGTCGCGCGGACCCGCTCCGCCCGGGCGGACTACCGTGAGCGGGTGCCGAAGAACCGGAACTCGTTCTCCTCCCTGGCCCTCCGGCGGCGTGGCCTCGCGTCCCGCGCCGTCCATCGCGTCTGGGCCTGGGTGCAGGAGACCGGAGCGGTCACCGCGCAGCACCCCGGGCGGCTCCGGTTCCGCCGTATCGGTACGGGAACCCGGCTCGCCTTCCCGCAGGGCACCGTCTTCGGGGAACCGTGGATCGAACTGGGCGACCACTGCATCATCGGTGAACAGGTCACGCTCACGGCCGGTCTGATGCCCGATCTGGATCTGGGGGCCGAGACCGTCCTGACCCTGGGTGATGGCGTGGTACTCGGCAGGGGCAGTCATGTCATCGCTGACACCAGCGTCTCGATCGGCTCGGACACCTACTGCGGTCCGTACGTCTACATCACCTCCACCAACCACAGTTACGACGATCCCCACGAGCCGGTCGGCAAGCAGTGGCCGCGCATGGAGCCGGTCGAGATCGGGCCAGGCTGCTGGATCGGCACCGGGGCGGTGATCCTCCCGGGGGCCAGGCTCGGCCGCAACGTGGTGGTCGCGGCAGGAGCCGTCGTACGCGGAGAGGTCCCCGACCATGCGGTGGTGGCGGGGGCGCCCGCCCGGGTGGTGCGGAGCTGGGATCCGGACAAGGGCTGGCAGCCGCCGCTGCGTACTCCCGCGCCGGTGCCGATCCCCGACGGGGTCACCTCCGAGCAACTGGCCGCTGTGGCCCTGCTGCTGGAGGACGCGGCCGACGGGGCCTGACGCGCTCAGGTCCCGCCCGCCTTTTCCCGGGAGTCCCTCAGGCCCTCAGCCTGTCGCCAGCAGGAGTGTTCCGAGCAGGGCCAGGCCCGCGCCCGCCGCCTGGACCCCGCGCAGTCGCTCACCCAGCACGCCTCGCGCCGCCAGCGCCGTCACCACCGGATACAGCGAGGCCAGGACGGCGGCCACCGTCACCGGGCCGTGCTGGGCGGCGATCGAATACGTACCGTTGGCCGCGACATCGGCGAGCCCGACGAAGGCCAGTGCGGGGAGCGAGGCCCGGACGACGGGCGCCCCGCCGTCCTCGGGCAGCGCGCGGCCGCCCCGGCGTACGGAGACGTACAGGGCCGTTCCGCCGACCGCGATGTTCGTGAGCCGCTGGACGAAGAGGGCGAGGAAGAGACCGGTCACGGTGGTGGAGGCCTCCGCGATCAGGGCCATCACCGCTCCGAAGCCGAAGGCGGCCAGCAGGGTCAGTACGACCGCCTGGCGCTGCACCGGCGCGCCGCGCAGCTGCAGCCCACCGGCCATGACGACCCCCGCGACGGCGACCGCCACCCCGGCGAACTGCAGCAGCCCGGGCCGCTCGCCGACCAGCAGCCCCACTCCCACCGGGACCGCCACTCCGAGGGAGCCGAGCGGGGAGACCACGCCCATCGGACCCAGCGCCAGGGCCTTGTAGAAGCTCAGCATCGCGACCGGGCCGACGGCCCCCGCCGCGACCGCGAACCAGAGGCGGCCGCCGGCCTCGCTCCAGCCGCCGGTCGCGATCACGACGGCCCCGAGGACGACGGCGGCGATGCACTGCGACACGACCACCACGGTGAGGGCGGGCGTGCGCCGGGTCAGCAGGCCGCCGCCGAAATCGGCCAACCCCCACAGCAGGCTCGTGGCCAGGGCGAACAGTGCTGTCATCGGGCACCTCGCAGTACAGTCTGACGGTCGGGTGGGGACACCACACGGTAGTGCAGTATCTTCGACTCTGTCATCCATAATATTGGACGGAATGTGTCTGACCTCGATCAGCTGACGCAGTCGCTCGCCCGCAACCTCAAGCGCTGGCGGGGCGAGCGCGGTTTCACCCTGGACGCTCTCGCGGCACGGGCGGGGGTCAGCCGCGGCATGATCATCCAGATCGAGCAGGCCCGTACGAACCCGAGCGTCGGCACCACCGTCAAACTGGCCGACGCGCTGGGCGTCAGCATCACCACCCTGCTCGACTACGAGCAGGGGTCCCAGGTACGGCTGGTGCCGGAGGCCCAGGCGGTGCGCATGTGGTCGACGGAGGCGGGCAGCTCGACCACGCTTCTGGTGGGCACGGAGGCCAGGGGACCGATCGAACTCTGGGCCTGGCATCTGATGCCCGGCGACAGCAGCGCCTCCGACCCGCACCCCGAAGGGACGGTGGAGCTCCTGCACGTCACGGCGGGTGAACTGACCCTGATCGTCGACGGCGAGACCCACGTGGTACCCGCCGGCACCTCCGCGACGTTCGAGGCGCACGTGCCGCACAGCTACCGCAACGACGGTCCCGAGCCGGCCGACCTGACCATGGCGGTCTCGATCCCACCGGTCCGCCGAGAGGGCAAGTGAGCAGCACACGAGGGCTGTTAGCGTGAGCGGCATGCGCTCACTCCTTGGCATCTTCAGCGATGCTGCCCCCGCCGCCGACCGGCTGGACCTGCTCACCCCTCCCGTAGCGGAAGCGGTGGCGGCCGGCTGGGGCGGCATCCCGGCCGAGTCGGTCCTCTACGTCGACACCGACCCCGAGATCGCCGACACGGCCGTGTTCGCCGAGCGCTACGGCCCGGAACTGCTCGACACGTCGGCCAACTGCGTGGTGGTGGCGGGTAAGCGAGGCGGTGACACGACCCTGGCCGCGTGCGTGGTGCTGTCGCGTGCCCGGGTCGATGTGAACGGGGTGGTGCGCAAGCACCTCGGGACCCGTAAGGCGTCGTTCGCCCCGATGGACGTGGCCGTGGGCGAGACCGGCATGGAGTACGGAGGGATCACCCCGATCGGCCTTCCGGCGGCCTGGCCCCTCCTGGTCGACCCCGCTGTGGCGGACGAGGAGTGGGTCCTGATCGGCAGTGGCCGCCGCCGCGGCAAGCTGATCGTCCCGGGCAAGGCGCTGGCCGCACTGCCGGGAGCGGTCGTGCTGGAGGGCCTCGGCGTCTGAGGGGCTCTCAGAGCAGTGGCGGGGCCGGGTGCCGTGGTGCGCGAACGGCCCCCTGGGGCATGCTGATGGTGCGTTCGTGGACATCGCCCACCCGGTCTGTCACCCGCACCCTGACCAGTATCACGCCGACCTCACTCATCGCCGCCTCCGTGAGCCGGCCGCCTCATGCGAGACGTCCGCCGGGGCCAGGCCGGCCATGACTCGCCCGTGGTAGCCGCGTGCCGGCCTGACCGCCCTGGCGTACTGGCCGCGGGCGAGAGCCGCTCACAGGCTGCCGACAGCGGCGGTGGTGGCGCTCTGCAGGTCGAGCAGCCGCAGCTTCCAGGGTCAGGTCCTGGTCAGGTCGGCCGGTGCGCTCTCGCGCCACACGCTGGAGCAGAGAAGCGCCACGGAGATGAAGACGAGCGTGGTCACGAGCCTCGAGAAACAGCCTGTTCTTCCGTACCACGCGCTGTGCGGATTCCATGGTCGCAGCCCCCACCGTTCACCCTGTTCGCGGTTCGCGGGGGTCACTGTAGGGACTCACCGGGGGAGCGACAGAGTGCGTGAGGCGGCCCGAGAAGGGTGTCGGGCTTCGGTCGGGAAGGCTCAACAGCCGCCGCTACGACGGTCCCTGAGCCATTCCGCAGCGAAGTCCACAGCCGCGCGGAGAGGGAACAGGTGGCTCCGGGCCGCCCTCACCCGGCCGTTGCCGACCACTCCGGCCCGCGCACGGACGAAGTCGGCCCCGAGCGTGGCGAAGTCGCTGTCGTCCAGGGCGATGTCCTCGTACTCCCACCAGTGGCGTCCGCCCTCCGACGCCACCACGCAGCGGTAGAGACGGCGGGGCGGGGCGGGGCGGCGGTACTCCGCGAGGTGGAAGGCGGTGCAGCTGTCGAAGCCCGTGCCCAGCAGCAGGACCTGTGCGTCCGCCTCGTACAGCCGGGCGAGGGGGGAGTCCTCGCCCAGGTGGCAGTCCTGGCGGTGGTCCGACAGAAGCTTCTCCGCCGCCGGGCCTAGTGCGGCGAACGAGGTCTGCGGGTGGGTGCTGCGCAGTGCGCCCGGAGCCAGCCGCACCGACTCGGCGAGCGCGCCCATGCCGGGTGCCGGAGACGTCGCCGGGTCGAACGCCGGCATCGACGCACGCACCTCGGCGCGGGCCTCGTCGCTCAGGCCGCGGACCCGGTCCAGGTAGGAGCGCGAGGTGTCGGAATTCTCCGGGGTGAAGGCAGGGACGACCAGCGTCCCCTCCGGGCCCAGAGTCCGGCACAGGGCATCAGCCATGCCTTCCGCGTCACCGCCCGCGGAGCGCATCGAGGCATGCACCAGCAGGACACCGCCCGGCCGCACGCCGAGCTCGTACAGCTGGGTGGCGGCGCGCTCACTGCCGAGGAGGAGATGCCGTGTCACAGCACACATTCTCCCCGCCGGAGCCCTCCCGCGACACCACGCCTTCCGGGCGGCGTGCGCCGCGCGTGCTGGAGGCCGACCCGAGGCAGGCGTCAGCGGAGAGGGTCCAGGCGGGGTATCTCGATCGCGGGGCAGCGGTCCATCACCATGGCGAGACCGGCGGCGCGCGTGCGCTCGTACGCCTCCTCGTCGATCACGCCGAGCTGGAACCAGACCGCCTTCGCGCCCACCGCCACCGCCTCGTCGGCGACACCGCCCGCCAGGTCGCCGTTGACGAAAACATCCACCACGTCGACGGGGAAGGGTATGTCCGCCAGCGAGGCGTATCCCTGTTCGCCGTGGACCGGCTCCGCCTTGGGATGGACGGGCACCACCTTCTTGCCGAAGCGCTTGAGGACCTCCGCCACCCCGTAGGCCGCGCGGGAGCGGTTGGTGGACAGGCCGACCACCGCCCAGGTGTCGCCCGTGTCCTGGAGAATCCTGCGAACAGTCTCGTCGTCTGCGTACATGCCCTGACAACGGACGGTCCCGCGGGACCATTCCCCACGGGAGGGTGAAAGTGCGGGGCGGCCCGGCGCATAGGGTGGACCGATGCAGGAGCAGTACCGGACAGTCGCCCGCGCGGGCGTGCACGAGACCGAGGTCAGCCGATCGCGCTTCCTCTGCGCGCTCGCCCCCGCCGCCACCGAGCAGGAGGCGCAGGAGTTCATCGCGCGCGTCCGCAAGGAGCACCCCACCGCCAACCACAACTGCTTCGCCTACGTCATCGGCGCCGACGCCTCCGTGCAGAAGGCCGGTGACGACGGGGAGCCCGGCGGGACGGCGGGCGTCCCCATGCTGCAGATGCTCATGCGCCGGGAGGTGCGGTACGCCGTCGCCGTGGTCACCCGCTACTTCGGCGGCGTCAAGCTGGGGGCGGGCGGACTGATCCGGGCGTACGGAGGAGCGGTCGGCGAAGCGCTCGACGCGCTGGGCACGACCACCCGCCGCCGGTTCCGCCTCGCCACCGTCACCGTCGACCACCAGCGGGCGGGCAAGCTGGAGAACGATCTGCGGGCCACCGGAGCGGACGTCCGCGAGGTGACCTACGCGGAGGCTGTGACCATCGCCATCGGGGTGCCGGACGCCGACGTCGACGGCCTCAGGGCCTGGCTTGCCGACGCCACGGCAGGCTCCGCGACGCTCGAACTGGGTGGCGAGGCGTACGGGGATGTCCCGGGCGGATGAGGGGTCCGTGGCCGCGCGGCATTAGCGTGGCCGGGCCGGCCGCGGAAATCCGCGGCGGGCGGCGTGGGGACCGGTCCGGTCCTGGGGGCGGAGGAAGTGGAACATGCGGGTCGGAGCGGTCGGAGTGATGGCATGAGGATTCTGCACACCTCGGACTGGCATCTGGGGCGGTCCTTCCACCGCGTCTCCATGCTCGACGCCCAGGCCGCCTATCTCGACCACCTCGTCGGGACGGTGCGCGAGCACGCCGTCGACGTGGTCGTCGTGGCGGGCGACGTCTACGACAGGGCCGTGCCGCCGCTCCCGGCGGTCCAGCTCTTCGACGACGCACTGCACCGGCTCGCCGCCGCCGGCGTACCGACCGTCATGATCTCCGGGAACCACGATTCGGCCCGCAGGCTCGGCGTCGGCGCGGGGCTGATCGCCCGGGCCGGGATCCATCTGCGTACCGACCCCGCCGACTGCGCCACCCCGGTCGTGCTGCGCGACACGCACGGCGACGTGGCGTTCTACGGCCTCCCCTATCTGGAGCCGGCACTCGTCAGGGACAGCCTGGGTGCCTCGAAGACGGGGCACGAAGCCGTCCTGACCGCGGCGATGAACCGGGTGCGGGCCGACCTCGCCGCCCGGCCGGACGGCACCCGGTCCGTGGTTCTCGCCCACGCGTTCGTGGCGGGCGGCGAACCCAGCGACAGCGAACGCGACATCACCGTCGGCGGTGTCGCCGCCGTGCCCGCAGGAGTCTTCGACGGCGTCGACTACGTCGCACTCGGCCACCTGCACGGCTGCCAGACGGTCACGGAGCGCGTGCGCTACTCGGGCTCGCCTCTCGCCTACTCCTTCTCCGAGCACACGCACCGCAAGACGATGTGGCTCATCGACCTCGGTCCCGGCGGGGACCTGGTCGCCGAACGCGTCGACTGCCCAACGCCGCGCCCGCTGGCACGGCTCCGCGGGCGCCTCGGCACGCTGCTCGAGGACCCGGCCCTCGACCGGCACCAGGAGTCCTGGGTGGAGGCCACACTCACGGACCCGGCGCGGCCGGACGAGCCGATGGCCCGCCTGACGGAGCGCTTCCCGCACACCCTCAGCCTGGTCTTCGACCCCGAGCGCTCCCCGCAGGACCCCCTCGCTTCGTACGCCCAGCGGCTGCAGGGGCGTGACGACCAGCAGGTGGCGGAGGACTTCGTGGCCCATGTACGCGGCGGAAGTGGACCCAGCGAACAGGAACGGACGGTGCTGCGCGCCGCCTTCGACGACGTACGGGTGGGCGACGGAGTGGACGAGGTGTCCCGTTGAGGCTGCACAAGCTCACCCTGACCGCGTTCGGACCCTTCGGCGCCACTCAGGAAGTCGACTTCGACGCACTGTCCTCGGCCGGGATCTTCCTGCTGCACGGCCCCACCGGCGCGGGCAAGACCTCCGTGCTCGACGCCGTCTGCTACGGCCTGTACGGGGCGGTGCCCGGCGCCCGGCAGAGCCCCGGCACCTCACTGCGCAGTGACCATGCCCCGGTGGACCTGCCGACCGAGGTGTGCCTGGAGCTGACCGTCGGAGGGCGCCGTCTGGAGATCACCAGGCGGCCGGCCCAGCCCCGCCCCAAGAAAAGGGGCGGCGGCTTCACGACCGAGAAGGCGCAGAGCCGGCTGCGCGAGTACGACCCGGAACACGGCTGGAAGGCTCTCAGCCGCTCCCACCAGGAGATCGGCGAGGAGATCGGCGGCCTCATCGGGATGAGCCGGGACCAGTTCTGTCAGGTGGTACTCCTGCCGCAGGGCGACTTCGCGCGGTTTCTGCGCGCCGACGCCGAGGCGCGCGGAAAGCTGCTCGGCCGGCTCTTCGACACCCGCCGTTTCGCCGCCGTCGAGGAGCGCCTGGCCGAACTGCGACGCGCGGCCGAAGCCCGGGTCAAGGCGGGGGACGAGCAGATCCTCGCCCTGGCCCAGCGCATCGCCCAGGCAGCCGGTCCGGCGGCGGACGAGGTGACGCTGCCGGACGCGCGGCCGGGCGAGCCCGGTCTCGCCGAAGGGGTCCTGCAGTGGGCCGCCGTCGCGCGCAGCGGAGCCGGTGAACGGTCCGACATCGCCCGGTGCGTCCTGGCCGGGGCCGAGGGCCGGGCCACCGCCGCGCGCCGCGCACTCGAAGCCGAGCGTGAACTCGCCCGGCTCCAGCAGCGCTACGAGGAGACCCGACGCCGTGCCGCAGGACTGGAGGACCGCCGTGCGGAACGCGACCGCTGCCACGAACAGCTGGCCCGCGCGCGCAAGGCGGACCTGGTCGCGCCGGCGCTCGACCTGCGCGACGAGGCGGAGCGGGCCCATCGCACGGCTGTCGGTGCCCGCGAGCGGTCCCGTGCGACGCTGCCTCCCGAACTGGCCGAAGCGGGCTTCGAGCAGCTGGCCGGAACGGAACGCGGACTGCGGGCGGAGCTGGGCGCACTCGACGCCGCACGCCGGGCCGAACGGCGCAGCCGGGAGATCGACGCCGAACGCGCCGGCCTGGAAAGGCAGTCCCGCTCCGACGACGAACTGATCCAGGAGGCGGCACAGTGGCTGGCCGGCTGGGACGCCACCCACCGGAGCCTCAGGGAACGCGTCGAGACGGCTCAGGAGGCCGCGACCCGCGCGGAACAGCTGGCCGGCCGCCTCGACCCCGCGCGCAGGAGGCTGGAGGCGGCACGCCGCCGTGACGCCCTCGGCATCCGGGAGGAGACCGCGGCGGCGGCCCTGACCGCGGCCCGCGAGCGTGCCGTTGAGGCGCACGAGAAATGGCTGGCGCTGCGGGAGCAGCGGCTGCGGGGCATCGCCGCGGAACTGGCGGGTCAGCTCGTCGACGGCGTCGCCTGTACGGTGTGCGGCTCGGCGGAGCACCCGGAGCCGGCCCGCGCGGAGGCCGGCCACGTGGACCGGGCCACGGAGGAGGCGGCGCTCGCCGCCCACCAGCGGGCGGACCGGGACCGTGCCGAGGCGGAGAGCGAGCTCGGGGTGGTGCGCGAACGCCTCGCCGCGGCCCGGGCGGAGGCGGCGGACCCGGAGGACGTGGACGGGGCCACAGGGACGGCCGGCCGCTCCCACGCCTCCGTGGCCGGGCTGCAGGCCGTCGTCGACCGCCTGACCCAGGAGCACGCGGACGCGCACCGCCTGGCCGCGGGGACGCACGCGGCCAGGGAAGCACTCGCCGCCGCCGAGCGTGAGCACCTCGGCCGCCTCGACGACCGGCAGCAGGCCGAGCGGCGTGGAGCTGCCCGCACCTCGCAGCGGGAGGCGCTCGACCGTGAACAGTCCACGTTGGAAGCCGAGTTGGTGAAGGCTCGGGGTGCCTGCGACTCCGTGGCCGAACACGCCGGGCTCCTCGAGCGCCGTGCCGGGCTGCTGGCCGACGCCGCCGAGGCACTCCGTGTGGAGCAGGACGCGGCCGAGCGGCTCAAGGAGGCCGACGGCAGACTCGCCGACGCCGCCTTCAGGGCCGGTTTCGCCACCCCGGAGGCCGCCGCCGCGAAGCTCCTGGGCGACACCGCGCAGCGGGAGTTGCAGCACCGCATCGACGCCTGGCAGACGGAGGCCGCCACGGTCGCCGACCGGCTGGCCGAGGAGGACGCCCGGGCCGCCGCGGACCGGCCGCCCGCGGAGCCGGACGCCGCCCAGAAGGCGTACGACCGGTCCGCGCAGGTGCTGCGCGACAGCGCCGCGACGCATGCCGCCGCCGAGGAGCGCGGCGCGGAGCTCGGCCGGCTCTCCCGTCGCGCGGAGGAAGAGGTCCGCGCCCTGGGCCCCCTGCGCCAGGAGTACGAGAGGGTGGCTCGTCTCGCCGGTCTGACCGCGGGCACCTCCGCGGACAACGAGCGCAAGATGCGACTGGAGGCGTACGTACTGGCGGCGCGCCTCGAACAGGTGGCCGCCGCGGCGACGGCCCGCCTCCAGCGGATGTCGGCGGGCCGCTACACGCTGGTCCACTCCGACGAGCGCAGCGGGGGCCGCAGGGCGGGGCTCGGGCTGCACGTCGTCGACTCCTGGACGGGCCGGGAGCGCGACACGGCCACGCTGTCCGGCGGGGAGACCTTCTTCGCCTCGCTCGCGCTGGCCCTCGGCCTCGCCGACGTGGTGACGGACGAGGCGGGCGGAGTGCGTCTGGACACGCTCTTCATCGACGAGGGTTTCGGCAGCCTGGACGACCAGACGCTGGACGAGGTGCTCGACGTCCTGGACTCGCTGCGCGAACGCGACCGCAGTGTCGGCATCGTCAGCCATGTGGCCGACCTGCGCCGTCGCATCCCCGCCCAGCTCGAGGTGGTGAAGGAGCGGCACGGATCGGCGGTGGTCCACCGGGCGGCCGGCACGCTCAGCGGCTGATCGCCCGACGGGGGAGGGGCGAGGAGTACACGATGCTGGTGGTCACGGAGCCGAGGGTGCCGATCCTCCCCGTGACCTCCTCCAGATGACGCATCGACCTCGCGGTCACCTTCAGTACGAAGCAGTCGTCGCCGGTCACATGGTGCGCCTCCACGATCTCCGGTGTCGTGTCCGTCAGATCGTGGAACGGCTTGTAATTGCCGTTCGGATAGCGCAGCCGTACGAGGGCGAGGATCGGCAGGCCCAGCCGTTCCGGGTCCACCACCGCTGCGTACCCGCTGATCACCCCCGCCTCCTCGAGGCGGCGTACGCGCTCCGTGACGGCGCTCGGGGACATCGCCACCGCGCGGGCCAGTTCGGCGAAGGTCGCGCGTCCGTCGCGTTGCAGGACGTCGAGGATGCGCCAGTCCGTGGCGTCCGGGGAATGGTCGGTCATGGGGTCAGGCAACAGGGGAATGCCCCGCGGATCAAGTGATGTGCCGGGGATCACCGCTTCCGACGCCGGTGGACCGGCCGTAGATTTCTGGCCATGACCTCAGGGATACTCACCACCGGCAACCTCGTCCTCCGGATACCGCCCGCCTCCCCGGCAGCCGCTGCCGCGTACTTCGGCGCCTCGCTCGCGTTCCACGCGGACGTGTCCGACGTCGCCGCCGCCCTGGAGGCCGGCGGCGACCCAGGATTCGTCGTCCTGGACTCCCGGTCCACCGCGTCCTGGGACCAGGGGCACATCCCCGGCGCGGTGCACCTGCCGACCGCCCTCGTCGCGGAGCAGGCCGCCGGACTCCTCGACCCGGCCGTCCCCGTGGTCACGTACTGCTGGGGGCCGGGCTGCAACGGCGCCACCCGGGCCGCCCTGGGGCTCGCCGAACTCGGCTACCAGGTCAAGGAGATGCTCGGCGGATTCGAGTACTGGGTGCGCGAGGGGTTCGCGTTCGAGACCTGGGAGGGACCGGAGCGGCGCACCGCCGACCCCCTCACCGCGCCCGCCGGCGCCGACGACTGCGGGTGCTGAAGCGGGGCTCGCCCCCCTGCGCCGTCAGTCAGGCCCCGGTGAGGGCTCCGAACAGGCCCCCGCCGTCGTCCCCGGCGGGGAGGCCGCTGACCTGACCGTCACCGACCTCCACCACCCGCCACGCCCCGTCCTCCCGCAGCGCCATGTCGGTGGTCACCCACCGGCAGCCGAGAGCGCGCACGGCCTCGCCGACGGCGTCGAGGGCGGGCGCCGGGAGCAGGCCGGGCGTGTCCGGATGAGCCGTCACCCGCACCGCCTCGCCGTCCAGCCACCACACCCGTGCCTCCCCGCCCGCCACGAACGGTTCGTACGCGCGCAGCACCACGCCGCCGGCCAGGAAGTCCCCCTGCAGTTCGACGAACCGGCCGACGACGCGGGCCAGTCGTTCCTCGTCCCCCAGCTCCGGGACGAAGCACGCCTCATCCCATTCGTGCTTACGGGACTTCACGAAGTCCTTGACGATTCCCGGGCCGGAGCCGAGACCCCGGGCGAGGCCCGACCACACGGAGGGCTCCGGCAGCGCCTCTCCGGCGGCCAGCGCGCGCCAAGCGCTGAGCGGGGTGAGCTCGGCGAACACTTCGTACCAGCCCGGGAGTTCATGGGCGGTGCGGTAGGCGGAGGCGTCGGTGAGCAGCGAGCAGCCACGGGCGGCGAGTGCGTGTTCCAGCGCCGCGTAGCGGGCGGGCGGAATCATCCAGCCCCGGTACCAGTACGGCCCCGAGTCCCGCAGCACCCGGCCGACGGCGCTCTCCGGATCCCCCGCGAGCAGCGCGTCGTGGTCGACCAGGAGGGTCTGCGCACCGGCGCCGCGTGCCGCGGCCGCCTCCTGGGCGAACGCCGGATCAGGGTGCCGCGGCCGCAGAGGGTCGCAGCAGAACAGGAAGCCGGGTGCAGGCATGCGGACATCATCCTCAGGGCTGGCGGGGAGGGGAGGTGTGCGGGGGCCGGTGGCGCGCACCGGCCCCCCCACCGCCGGGATCAGAGCCTGGACAGCTCTTCCACGAGGTCGTCCAGGCCGAGCGACCCCTGCGACAGGGCCGCCATGTGCCAGGCCTTGAGGTCGAACGCGTCGCCGTGTGCCTTCCGCGCGTTCTCCCGGCCCAGCAGCCAGGCACGCTCGCCCAGCTTGTAGCCGATGGCCTGCCCCGGCATGGAGAGGTAGCGGGTCAGCTCGCTCTCCACGAAGTCGGCGGGCCGGCCGCTGTGGCTGCCGAAGAACTCCTCGGCCAGAGCCGGCGTCCACCGCTCACCAGGATGGAACGGGGAGTCGCCGGGGATCTCCAGCTCCAGATGCATGCCGATGTCGACGATCACCCGGCAGGCGCGCATCATCTGCGCGTCCAGATAGCCGAGGCGGCGCTCGGCGTCGGGCAGGAAGCCCAGTTCGTCCATGAGCCGCTCGGCGTACAGCGCCCAGCCCTCCGCGTTGGCGCTGACCTGGCCGACCGACGCCTGGTAGCGGGAGAGGCTGTCCGCGACATGCGTCCACTGCGCGATCTGCAGGTGGTGGCCCGGCACGCCCTCGTGGTACCAGGTGGACACCAGGTCGTACACGGGGAAACGGGTCTCGCCCATGGTGGGGAGCCAAGTGCGGCCCGGCCGCGAGAAGTCCTCCGACGGCCCGGTGTAGTACGGAGCTGCGGCACCGCCCGCGGGAGCGATCCGGGACTCCACCTTCCGGACGCGCTCGGCGAGTTCGAAGTGGGTGCCGTCGAGCGCCTCGATGGCCTCGTCCATCAGGCTCTGCAGCCAGACCCGGACCTCTTCCACGCCCTCGATGTGCTTGCCGTGCACGTCGAGATGGGCGAGCGCCTCCCAGGGGCCCGCGCCGGGGAGGATCTTGTCCGCCTCGGTCTTCATCTCGGCCAGCAGCCGGTGGTATTCGGACCAGCCGTAGGCGTACGCCTCGTCGAGATCCAGGTCCGTGCCGTTGAACTGGCGTGCCCAGCGGGCGTAGCGCTCCCGGCCCACCGTGTCGGGGGCGCCCTCGATCGCGGGAGCGTAGACGTCCCTCATCCAGTCCCGCAGGGCGACCAGGCCAGCGGCAGCCTGCCCGGCCGCTTCGCCCAGCTCCGGGCGCAGTGACGCGGGTCCCCCGGCCACGAAGTCCTGGAAGAATCCGGGCCCGCCGTCCTCCCCGGCCCAGGTCCCCAGCTGGCCGATGAACGTCGCGGCCGGACGGGGACCGCCGTACAGCTTGCGCTCCAGACCGAGGGCGAGCGACGCGCGGTACCCCTCCAGAGCCGCCGGTACCGCCCGCAGACGGTCCACGACCGCGGCCCAGTCCTCGTCCGTCGCCGTCGGCGTCGCCGAGAACACGTCGCGGAGGCTGTGCGCGGGGGAGTGGATGTTGGAAACGGCCCGCAGCCCCTCCTCGGCCTCATGGACGGCGAGTTCGGCCGTCAGGCGCTCCCGCAGCAGGCGCGCACACCGCCTCTCCTCGTCGGCGTCGGCGCCCGGCACCTGCTCGGCGGCGTCGAGTTCCCTGAGCGTACTGCGGATGAGTCCGGCCATGGCGGCCTGGCCGGCGGGCGAGAAATCGGGCAGCCGGCGGGAGCTTTCCGCGACACCGAGATAGGTACCTGTGATCGGGTCGAGTTCGATGTATGCGTCGACGTAGGCGTCGGCGACCTGGCGCGGCAGTGCGCTGCTCGATGTGTCTGACATGGGGGACATCCTCGTACGGAGAAGGCCTCCGCGTCACGGGGAAGAGGACTTCGGGATCACGCGCCGGTCGCCGGCGGCATCAGAGGGCCGCACTCCCACTGCTGGAAGATCAGCCGGGTCTCCACGCGCGCCACCTCGCGGCGTGAGGTGAACTCGTCCAGCACCAGGCGTTGCAGGTCGGTCGGGTCGGCGACGGCCACATGCACCAGGTAGTCGTCGGGTCCGGTGAGGTGGAAGAACGCCCTGGACTCGGGCAACGCCCTGATCCGTTCGACGAAGGGGCCGATGAGTTCCCTGCGGTGCGGCCGGACCTGGACCAGCAGAAGCGCCTCCAGGCCCCTGCCGAGCCGCGCGGGATCGAGCCGCAGCCGGTGCCCGAGGATCACACCGGACCGGCGCAGCCGTGCCACACGGTCCAGACACGTGGACGGGGCCACTCCGACTTCTGCGGCCAGCTCCCTGTACGTCGTCCGCGCATCGTTCTGCAGCAGCCGCAGAATGTGCAGATCAACCGGATCGAGAACGACGGATTCAGGCATCGGGCGAACGTAGCACGGCATCCCGGTGCCTCAGGCCGGTTGTTGTTCAGGCTGGTGACATGCACACCGAAGCCTCCTCGCTGACATCCCAGCCCTCCTTCCGGTCCAGGGCGCTCGCCACCGAAGCCGTGCACGCCGGACGCGACGACCTCGCCTCTCTCGGCCTGCACGCCGCGCCGATCGACCTGTCCACCACCTACCCCTCGTACGACTCCCGGGGCGAGGCAGCGCGCATCGACGCCTTCGCCACCACCGGGGCCAGGCCCGACGGCCCGCCCGTCTACGCACGGCTCGACAACCCGACGACGGGCCGCTTCGAGACGGCACTGGCCCGGCTGGAAGGAGCGGGCAGCGCAGTCGCGTTCGCCAGTGGGATGGCGGCGCTCACCGCCGTCCTGCTGGCCCGCGCGAGCCTGGGGCTGCGTCATGTGGTCGCGGTGCGGCCGCTCTACGGCTGCAGCGACCACCTTCTGAGCGCCGGACTGCTGGGCACCGAAGTGACCTGGACGGATCCGGCGGGCATCGCCGAAGCGATCCGTCCGGACACCGGTCTGGTGATGGTGGAGACGCCCGCCAATCCGACACTGGCCGAGATCGACATCAGGGCCGTGGCGCACTCCTGCGGCTCCGTGCCGCTCCTCGTCGACAACACCTTCGCCACGCCCGTGCTGCAGCGGCCCCTCGAACTCGGGGCCCGGATCGTGCTGCACAGTGCCACCAAATACCTGGGCGGTCACGGCGATGTGATGGGCGGAGTCGTCGCCTGCGACGAGGAGTTCGCCGCGACTCTGCGGCAGGTCCGGTTCGCCACGGGCGGAGTGCTGCATCCGATGGCCGGCTATCTGCTGCTGCGCGGGCTGTCCACCCTGCCGGTACGGATCCGGGCCGCGTCGGCCTCCGCCGCCGAACTGACCCGCAGGCTCTCGGCCGACCCCCGCGTCGCCCGCGTGCACTACCCGGAGGTGGGCGGCGCGATGGTGTCCTTCGAGGTGTTCGGGGATCCGCACAGGGTCATCGCGGGGGTCCGGCTGATCACGCCCGCCGTGAGTCTCGGCAGCGTGGACACCCTCATCCAGCATCCGGCCTCCATCAGCCACCGCATCGTGGGTGAGGGAGACCGGAGGGCCGCCGGTGTCGGTGACCGTCTGCTGCGTATGTCCGTCGGCCTCGAGGACGTCGAGGACCTCTGGGCGGATCTGTGCCAGGCGCTCAGTGAAGGAAGCGCTGTTCCGCAGACGGTGCGAACTGCTGGGCAGGAACCGCGGCCAGCCGCGCGGTGATGACCAGGGTGCCTTCCTCGATCTGGTAGTCGAGAGGCAGCGAGAGCGCCCGCATGGCGGCCACCATCCCCGTGTTGTGGGCCTGTGTCACCGCGTAGACGCTCTCGCAGCCCGCCTCGACCGCCAGGGCCACCAGCCGGCCGAGGAGCTCGGAGCCGATGCCGCGGCGCTGCCAGTCGTCCTCGACGAGGAGGGCGACCTCGGTCTCGTCCCCGTCCCAGAGCAGATGGCCGAGCGCCACCAGCCGGCCGGAGGCCGTCTGCACGGCGAGTGTGCGGCCGAAACGGGGGCTGAGCAGGTGGTCCAGATACCGGTCGGCATCACGGACCGGACCGTGGTAGCGCAGGCCGAGGGTGTGCTCGGAGCAGCGTTCGTGCATGGCGAGGGCCGCGTCGAGGTCACCGCGGTCCGCCCGGCGCACGGTGATCTCGTTGCCCTCCGGCAGGGTGAGGACGTCCTCGCTGCGCGGGACGCGCGGGCCGAGCCTCGCGTCGAGCTCGACCAGCGCACGGGCGCGGGCGAACTCCGTCGGGGTGAAGGGGAGGTAGGGGCGCTCCACGGTGATGACACCGCCCGACGGATCGCGCAGCCTCATCACGGTCTCCTCGAGGACACCTTCCACCGGTGCGCTCTCCCCGGTGGGGCGGCCGGTGATGGACAGGGCGGGCAGCGAGTGGATGGTGCACCGGCCCAGGAGCTGGCGCAGGGCCAGCGGGAGTTCAGCCGCGTCCAGCGCGGTGCGGGTGGCGAGGCCGAGGACCCGGGTGGGCGTGTCCACCAGGTCGTGGGCGTCCGCGCGCTCGATCCAGGTGGCGGACCCGCCGGCGGCGGAGATCTCCCGGGTGAGCCGCTGGGCCGGCAGCGTCGCGGGCGCACGCAGGAGGAACTCGTCGACGGTGCCCTCGGCCAGCGGGTGGGTCTGCAGGGTCAGGATGTCGATCCGGTGACGGGCCAGGGCGATGCACAGGGCGGCCAGGGCACCCGGCGCGTCCCGCACGGTCGTCCGCATCCGCCAGAGCACCGTTTCGGCAGTCTCCTCGGTCCCCACGGCCTCCTCGGCGTCGGCGGAGAGACGCCCCAGGCCGGCGCCGGTGTCCGGGGGTGGTGCGTGGCTGTGCCGCCGCGCCCACCATGTGTGGAAGGCGGCTGTGGCGACCAGGGCCACGGCCGACGCCATGAGCAGATAGGGCCCGTCGGGCTGGTGCCCGATCAGGTTGGCGATCGCGTCGGCCACGGCTACGGCCGTGAAGAGGGCGGCCAGCTCGATCAGGTCCCGCCGCCAGTGGTGCGGGCGGCGGGCACTCTTCGCGGATGTCACATCAGTCATGCCTTCACTGTGACCGAACGGTGTTGCCTGATCACGAACGCATTGTGACTGATGGGTTACGTGTGGATCTGGTCGCCTTCAGCACCTTTTTTCGCGTCCTCGTCCTCACGCCGCCGACGAGCCCGTCCGAGACCCGGTGTCCGCCAGGTCCGGGAGCTCACTGCCCGGTGCGCCCCGGCTGCAGAACCTTGCTGAACAGGACCGTGCCGCCCTGCGCCCGTAGCCGCACGGTCAGCTCCCCGCTCCCGCCGTCGATGTCGACCTCTCCGAAGAACTGCGGCTGCTCCATGGGGGAGACGTTCTGCCGGTCGGGCGCCCGGACGAAGACCCGCTCCGGGCCGAACGTCCCGTCCAACGCGTTGGCGGGGAAGCTGCCCGCGGCCAGCGGGCCCGAGACGAACTCCCAGAACGGCGCGAAGTCCTTGAAGGCCGCGCGCTCGGGGGCGTAATGCTGGGCGGAGGTGTAGTGCACGTCGGCGGTCAGCCAGACGGTACCGGTGATACGCCGGTGCTTGATGTAGCGCAGCAGCTCGGCGATCTGCAGTTCGCGCCCCAGCGGTGCGCCCGGGTCTCCCTGGGCGACCGCCTCGAAGTCAGTGGCTCCGTCGGGGACCACCAGCCCCAGCGGCATGTCGGCGGCGATCACCTTCCACACCGCACGGGACCGCGACAGCTCACGCTCGAGCCAGCGCAACTGCTCGGCGCCGAGGATGCCCTGGGTGTCGTCGGGCTGCCTGCCGGGGGAGTTGGCGTTGCGGAAGGACCGCATGTCCAGCACGAACAGATCGAGCAGCGGACCGTGCCGCACGACGCGGTGCATGCGCCGCTCGTCCGGCGATCCCTGGAGCGTCGTGACCGGGAAGTACTCGCGGAACGCCCGCATCGAGCGCGTCGCGAGCAGGTCCACGTTCTTCTCCGTGTAGCGGACGTCGTCGAGGATCTGTCCCGGGTACCAGTTGTTCCGCACCTCGTGGTCGTCCCACTGGATGACGGAGGGGACCTGCGCGTTGAACGCCCGCAGATTGTCGTCGAGCAGGTTGTACCGGAAGTTCCCGCGGTACTCGTCCAGGGTCTCGGCGACCTTCGACTTCTCCGGGGTCGTGATGTTGCGCCAGATCCGCCCGTCGGGCAGCGTCACGCTGGGCTCGATCACTCCGTCGGCATAGATGTTGTCGCCGCTGCAGAGGAAGAAGTCCGGGTCCAGGCGGCGCATCTCGTCGTACACCCGGTAGCCGCCGATGTCGGGGTTGATGCCCCAGCCCTGGCCCGCGATGTCGCCGGACCAGAGGAAACGCACCCCGGCACGCCGGCGTGCAGGTGCCGTGCGGAAGGTTCCGTACACCGGCTTGCCCGTGCGACGCGGATCGTGCGGGTCCGAGAGCGTGACGCGGTAGTGCACCTGCTCGCCGGCCGGCAGCCCGTACAGCGGGGTCGTGCCGGTGAAGTCCGTACGTGCGTCGACCAGCGGGCCGTGCCATGTGCGGGCGCGGCGGAAGGACTCGGTCGCGGAGGTCTCCACCACCATCTGCGCGGGGCGGTCCGAACGGACCCAGACCAGGGCGGACGACGCCGTGACATCACCGACCTGCACGCCCCAGGACGCGCTCGGCCGGCCCGACAGCGCGAAAGCGGGAGCCGTGGTGACCGCGGCGGGCACGGCGACCGCCGCCGAGGCGAGGAGCGAGCCACGCAGCACGGTGCGGCGGCCGGGGGCCGGGACGAGGGGACGGTTCGACATCGATGCGCCTCCATGGGCGAGAGGGCTGCCGGGACAGCGGGGGCGTACAGGCTGACTGCAGCCCTATGCCTAGTACCCGGCGGAGGCGGGCACGCCAACCGCAGATGAACAACCGGTCGGTCCGCCCCACCACCCCTACGCCTCGACCGCCGGGGCCCGGGGTGCCCGGCCGTGTCGGACCGCCTCGGCCAGGAGCCGGACACCGTGCTCCACGACGGCGGGCGCCAGGTGGGCGTAACCGAGCACCAGACAAACCGGGCTGTCCCGCGCCCCGCCCGCCGTGCAGTCGCTCAGCGGACGCAGCGCGATGCCGGCGGCCGCCGCCCGCCGCAGGAACTCGTCCTGCGGCCCGAATCGTTCCGGCAGCCGGGCGATGATGTGCAGACCCGCGGAGATCCCGCTGTCGGCGGTCGTGTGCGCCGTGGCGGCCGTGGAATCCGCGCTGCTCGGCGTCCTGCTCGACGGAGGAGGCCCTGGCGTTGCTCTGGCAGGCGGCAGTGGTCACCGTCATCGGCTTCGTGTGCTGGTACAGCGGCATGCGGCGCATCGGGACCGAGCGGGCCACGCTCTTCTCCGGGCTGATCCCCGTATCGGCCGCGCTTACCGCCCCGCTGGTCGGTACGGGTACGTACGGCGTGGGCCAGGGCGTGGGAAGCCTTCTGGTGGGTCTGGGGGTGGCGCTCGGCTCAGGTGTTCTGGGCCGGGGCGGCACCCGTGCGTCGGCGGCTCGTGTCGAGGATGACCCGCGCGACGGCGGCGGGGTCGTCGTTCATCGGGACATGGCCGCAATCCGGAAGGCGGACCAGCCGCGCGTCCGGTATCACGTGCTTGGCCCTGACGCCCTGCCGGCGCAACAGCAGCCGGTCCTTGTCGCCCCAGGCGATGCTGACGGGGACGTCCGGTACGTCGTCGGTGAACGCGACGGTCAGACCGGCCTCCAGAGTCTGCCGGAAACCGGTGGCCTCGCGCAGGGCGACGGTCTCCGACACGACCGCGGCCGGTGAACGGCGGCCGGGGCGCGCGTAGATGGTGCTGGTCAGTGCGGCCCGGCCGGGTGAGCTCTGCGACAGCCGCTCGATCAGCGGCATCGGCATCGAGAGGGCCGCTCCGCGCATCGCCCGCAGCACCCCGAAGGCGTAGCGGCGCTCGCTCCGGGTCCAGAAACCGGCGGGGGACAGCGCCGTCACCGAACGAACGAGCTTCTCGCGGCCCAACTCCAGTGCCAGCAGCCCTCCCAATGAGTTCCCGGCCACATGCGGCCGCGCCACGCCGAGCGCGTCGAAGAGCGAGCCGAGCACCGGAACCATGGTCCGCAGCTCATGGTCGAGCCCCTGCGGCAGCGCCGGTGAGGCGCCGAACCCGGGCAGGTCCACCGCTATGACGTCCCGCTCGGCCGCCAGGACGCGCACGACCGGATCCCACGCCTGACGGTGATGACCGATGCCGTGCAGCAGCACCAACGGTTCGCCCGAACCGGTCCGTTCGTACGACACATCGACCTTACGCCGGCCGGCGGGGGAGCCCACTGCGAACGAGATCGTGGCGGCCATGCTGCTCCTCGGGACGAGCCTGCCGGGTGGGGGCGGAAGGAATGAGACGCCTCGTCAACAATGATTACCGCCGGGTAGCTCGTAGTTCAAGGGGTGAGCGCGATTCCCGCTGGACACCCTCAGGCGCGTCGGCTGGGATGGATGAGTGACTGCCGACACCGTGAACGATCCCTTCGAAGAACACCGGCCCTTCCTCACCGGGGTCGCCTACCGCATGCTCGGCCGCGTCGCCGACGCCGAGGACGTGGTGCAGGAGGCGTGGCTGCGCTGGTCGTCGGCGGAGCGTGAGGACGTGCGGGAGCCGCGGGCCTTCCTCGTCCGGATCACCACGCGTCTGGCCATCGACCGGCTGCGCCACCTGAGGTCCCGGCGCGAGGCGTACGTGGGGCCGTGGCTGCCCGAACCCGTGGTCACCGAATTCGGTCCGGCCGTCCCCGACTCCGCCGAGCGCGTGGTGCTCGCCGACTCCGTGTCCCTCGCCGTGCTGGTCGTCCTCGAGACCCTTTCCCCGCTGGAGCGTGCCGTCTTCGTCCTGCGCGAGGCCTTCGGTTTCCCGTATGCGGAGATCGGCGCCGCTCTCGACCGGTCCGAGGCGGCGGTACGGCAACTGGCCGGCCGTGCCAAGCGCCATGTGGAGGAGCGCAAGCCGCGGTACGACGTGGACCCGGCCGTGCGGCGCGATCTCACCGAGCGCTTCCTCGCCGCCGCTTCGGGCGGGGACCTGGAGCAACTGCTCGCCCTGCTGGCTCCCGACGTGCGCCTCGTCAGCGACAGCGGAGGCAAGGCGAAGGCGCCGCGGCGGATCATCGAGACGGCTGACAAGGTCGGCCGCTTCCTCATCGCGGTGGGCCAGGACTGGCCTGCCGCGACGGAGGTCCGCATCCTGGAACTCAACGGCGGCCCCGCGCTGGTGTTCAGTGTGAAGGGAGAGGTGGACACGGTGTTCCAGGCCGAGGTCGGCGACGGAGTCATCCAGTGCGTCTACGTCATCCGCAACCCGGACAAACTGGCAGCGGTGCACGCGGGTTAACGGCGCGGGCGGAAGCCCCCCCTGACCCGGGAACTCATGCGCCCCACCAGCCCCACGACCCTCACCGATAGTGCCGGTCGTGGGGCTTCGTGTTGCATGCGCCCGCCGCCACACGAACGTCCCGTGAACGCTCTGCGGCAGTGGATCGTTTCGCTGCGTCACGGCGCGAGGATTGGTCTTGACCAAGGTGGTTCGCCGTCCTAAGGTCTGAACGATAAGGCAGGAACCTTTAATAAATAACGTCGCGGAATACAAGCCACCGGGCGGATGCGGAGGACAGGGTGGGGACCACGCAGCTGGAATCGGTGCAGGAGCCGAAGTACTGGCACCTCAAGACCGTGCTCAGTGAGGCACTCGACTCGGACTTCGCGGTCGGAGAGGTACTGCCCAACGAGCGGGACCTCGCGGCGCGCTTCGGCGTGGCCAGGGCCACCCTCCGCCAGGCGCTGGAGCAGCTCGAACTCGAAGGCAGGCTGCAGCGGCGCCGCGGCGTGGGCACCACCGTCGCCCCGCCCCGGGTCGGAGTGGCTGTTGCCACCGCACAGCACGGCTGGGCGGGCGGCGACACGGGGGACGAGGCGTGGCAGCCCATCGAGTGCGCAACGGACACGGCTCCTGCCGCGGTCGCCGCGCTGCTCGGCACGGACGCGGGGGAACCTGTGCATGTGGTGCGCCGCATCCGGGTCGCTCAGGGGCAGGCCGTGGCGGCCGAACTCCTCTATGTGCCGACGTCGTCCGTGCCCGCGCTGTCCGCCATCGAAGCGTCGTCAGGGCCTGTCCGAGCCCGCACGGTCCTGCGGGAACTGCACCGCCTCGACCTCGACGGCCAGGACCGCTCGGTCGAACTCGGTTCGGCCCGCGCGGACGACGCGAAGGAGCTCGACCGGCTCCCGGGCGCTCCGGTTCTCGTGGTCACCACCCGGCATTTCGCCGCCGCAGGCACGGCAGCGGTCTCTGTCGCCACATACAGGGCCGACACCTGCCGGCTCACCTTCGGGGATTCCGGCGCGCTGGAGATCAGCCACGACGAGCAGGAGCGCAAAGCCTCCTGACATTCGGGAGGCCTGCCCCGACGTCTCGGGAGCCTGCTTCCCGGACGGGGGTTCGCCCCGGACTTCCTGCCCGGGTGCCGCGGTCCGCTCCGGTTTCTTCACGGCCCGTCGCTGTCAGCGGCGGGCCGTCACCGTTCCTTCCACGGCGAAGAGCTGTTCCTCCACGTGGTCCAGGGCCAGCCGCAGCGCGCCCGTGGCGACAGCCGCCTCCCCGAGGAGGGAGAGGGTCACCCGCGGCGGCCGCAGGCAGTAACGCGCGAGCTCGTCTCGGAGCGGGTCGAGAACACCGTCCAGGCCGGCGGCCCAACCGCCGATGACCACGAGCTCCGGATCGAGCGCCAGCACCAGAGCCGCGACATCGTGCACCAGACGCTGGATGAACCGTGCGACCGCGGCCTGGGCCCCCGCATCGCCGTGCCTGGCCTTGGCGAAGACGGCGGCGACGGCGTGCTCGTCCAGAGGGTCCAGCGGGGTGTCCGTCGTGGAGAGCAGGTGTTCCGGCGTGACATCACGGCCGAGGAGATGCAGTGCGCCGATCTCTCCGGCCGCACCACCGAACCCGCGGTGCAGTCGCCCGCCGATCAGCGACCCGGCGCCCGGGCTCAAGCCCGCCAGGACGAAGACGATGTCGTCCGACTCGGTCGCCGCACCCTTCCAGTGTTCGGCCACCGCGGCCGCGTTGGCGTCGTTCTCCACCAGCACGGGGCATCGGAAGGAACGCCGCAGCCTTTCGCCGAGTGCGAGGCCCGTCCAGTCCGGCAGGGCGGTGCCCAGCCGGACGGTGCCGTCGGCCTCCACGATGCCGGGACTGCCCACGCCGACCGCGCGCAAGCTGCTCCGCTGCACGCCGGTGCGGCGCAGCACATCGGCGATCATGCCTCTGACCTGGTCGAGTCTGTCATCAGCGCACGCCGTCTCGGAGACATCCCGTGAGCCTGCGCCGACGATCCGGCCGTCCAGCCCGGACAGCAGGGCGGAGACCCGGTGCGGGCCTATCTCGACGCCCAGCAGGTACCCGGCCTCGGCACGGAACCTGAATCGCCTGGCAGGCCGGCCCTGGCGCCTGGTTCCGCTCTCGTCGGGCAGCGCCTCCACCACCAGGCCCGCCGCGAAGAGCCCCTCGACGACACCTTCGACCGTGGGGCGGGACAGACCTGTGATGCGGGTCAGGTCCGTGAGCGTGGGCGAATCCGCCCCGCGCAGGGCATGCAGCACCACTGCGGAATTGATCCTGCGCAGCAGAGACGGGTCCCCACCGGTCAGCCTGCCCACCGTGTGTCCTCCCAGGTCGTGCCCCATGTCTGCCGGATCGTACTCGCTGACCCCGACCTCGGCGACCAGCACCCGGAGAGAGGCAACCGGAACCGGTCCGGGGAGGGGTGCAGTAGAGCCCCGAGGGTCAGCGGGGAGCCACGAAGCCTGACTCGTAGGCTGCGATCACTGCTTGTGTGCGGTCCCTGGCACCCAACTTCGCGAGCACAGCGCTGACATGTGACTTCACGGTCTCCACGCCCACGACGAGCTCGGCGGCGATCTCCGCGTTGGACCGACCCCGTGCCATCAGGCGGAGCACTGCCGCCTCGCGGTCGGTGAGCGCCGCCCGGACCATCGCGTCCCGCGCCTTGCTCGTGCCGTAGTCCGCGGCGAGCTGCCGGACCGCGGCGGGGAACAGCAGCGACTCACCTTCTGCCACCAGCCTCACCGCGTGAACGATCTCCGCGGGCCGGGCTCGCTTGAGCAGAAACCCGTCCGCCCCTGCCCGCAGCGCCTCGTAGACGTACTCGTCGTTCTCGAACGTGGTCACCACCAGGATCTTCGGCGGATCGGCAACGGTGCGCAGCACCAGCCGGGTCGCCTCGATGCCGTCCATCAGGGGCATGCGCACATCCATGGCCACCACGTCGGGCCGGAGGCTGCTGACGAGAGGGATCACGGCCGCACCGTCGGCGGCCTCACCCACCACCTCGATGTCGTCCTGCGCTTCCAGGACCGCGCGGAGCCCCGCGCGCACGAGAGGTTCGTCGTCGACGAGAAGTACGGTGACCGGCATCCGGTCAGCGTATGCGGTCCAGCGGAAGGCTCGCGTGCACGATCCATTCCCCTTCGTGCGGGCCCGTTCTGGCCTGGCCACCCAACAGGGCGGCCCTCTCCCGTATGCCCCGCAGCCCGCTGCCGCTGCTCGGGGCACGGGCCGATGCCGCGAACGGGTTGGCCACCTCCAGCTCCAGCTTCTCCTTCGCCACGGCGATCCTCACCCGTACGGGAACGGCGCCGGCATGACGCAGCACATTGGTGAGCGACTCCTGCAGAATCCGGTAGCCCTCACGGGACACCGGGCCGGGGACCAGATCGAGCGGCCCGGTCATTTCCACGTCCATCTTCACGCCGGAGCCGCGGGCCGAATCCAGCAGCCGGTCGGCTTCGACCAGGGTCGGGCGAGCCCCGGCGGGAGGGTCCGACTCCCTCAACACGCGCAGGACGCGCTCCAGATCGTCCATTGCCTGGCGCCCCGTCTCCTCGATGGCGGCGAGTGCCCGCGCGGTGAACTCCGGATTGCCCGCCGTCCTGGCAGCCCCCGCCTGCACGACCGCGACCGTCAGCGCGTGTCCGATCGAATCATGAAGCTCGCGCGCTATGCGGTTTCGCTCCAGAAGCTGCTCGGTGCGCTCCTCCAGAGCGGTCAGCCGCTCCGTCGGCGAGGGCCCCAGCAGCCCGCGGGCGGCCGCGGTGGCCACCTCACCGCACAGGACGACCCATCCGAGAAGTATCAGTACCGGCAGCGGTGCCAGCAGCCCGCACAGCCACCGCACTTCGAGGAAGTCCGTCAGCCAGTCCACGCTCGGAGTCGCACCCACCGAGACACTGATGAGGTCGAACGTGGTCGTCGACAGCCACACGGTGGCGGAGCCCACCGCCGCCGTGAGCAGCAGCCTGACCTCGAGCCAGGCCACGGTGCGCCAGCGGTCCCCCCAGGTGCCCGCGGGTGCGACGGAGATGGTGGGGTCCGGCCGGCCACGCTCCCCGGGTGTGAGGAGGAGCTGCGCCTGTATCCCTTCGGCCAGGCGCATCGCTGGCAGCAGCCCGACCGGAACCGCGAAGACGAAGGGCATCGGCACCCACGGGGTGTCGATGGCGATGAACATCCACAGGCTGACGACCGCGGACGGAATGAGGAGATGCAACCAGCGGCTGTATGTGACGGGCGTGGCCAGCGGCCCGAGGAAGTGGCGCATGCCGCCATCGTCTCAGCGCAGGGCTACGAAGGGCTCCCCCGAGCGAGGGAGACGAACCACCCTGGCGGGGGAGGCTGCAGTCGGCGGCAGGCAGCCAGGCTTGGCACATGACCAGCATCGACGTCCACGAACTCACCAAGGACTACGGGCCCACTCGCGCCGTGGACCAGCTCACGTTCAGCGTGAGACCGGGCCGCGTGACAGGCTTTCTCGGGCCCAACGGCGCGGGCAAGTCCACCACCATGCGGCTCGTCCTCGGCCTGGACCGGCCCACAGCCGGCACCGCCACCATCGGCGGGCGGCCGTACGCCTCGCTGGGAAGTCCGCTGCGCCGGGTCGGCGCCCTGCTCGACGCCCAGGCAGCCCACGGCTCACGCACCGCGCGTGACCACTTGCTCGCTCTCGCGGTGAGCAACGGCATAGCCGAGAGCCGGGCCGACGACGTCCTGGAGGAAACGGGCCTCGCAGCGGTCGCAAGACGGAGGATCAAGACGTTCTCGCTCGGAATGCGACAACGCCTCGGGATCGCGGGAGCGCTGCTCGGCGAGCCGGACGTGGTGATGCTGGACGAACCGTCGAACGGGCTGGATCCGGAAGGCATCATCTGGATCCGCGAGCTGATGCGCGGCATGGCCCGCGAGGGCCGCACCGTCCTGGTCGCCAGCCACTTGATGAACGAGACCTCCTCGTTCGCCGACCATCTGATCGTCCTCGGGCGAGGACGGCTCCTCGCGGACCTGCCGATGCAGGAATTCCTCGACTCCCGCGGCCGGCCAGGTGCCCGGCTCCGCACCACCGATGCCACCCGACTCTGCGAGGTCCTGATCCGCAGGGGATACACGCCGGTGCGCGAGGACGACGGACGCTGGACCATCGACGGGGCCAAGGCGGAGGAAGTCGGCACCGCGGCCGCGGTCGAGGGCATTCCCCTGCTCGAACTCATCGACCTGCAGCCGTCCTTGGAAGAGGCCTACCTCGATCTCACCACGGACGAATCAGAATTCGCGGCGGCCGCATCGCCCACCCCACGCCAGGAGGTCTGACCATCGTGACCACTCCGACCACGGCGGTACTGCGCTCCGAATGGATCAAGATCAAATCGGTGCGGTCCGTACTGTTCTCACTGATAGCGGTATTCGCTGCCACGCTTGCCGTCACGGTGCTCGCGTTTGCCACCGTGGGGCAGGCCGAGGCTGACGACGCCGGCCACGATCTGCTGCTCTCGGCCTTCTACGCACTGAACTTCGGCCAGATCGCGGCCATAAGCTTCGGGGCGACGGCTCTGTCCTCCGAGTTCCTGAACGGCGCTCTGCGTATATCCCTCTCGGCGGTTCCCCGACGAGGTCTTCTCTACGCCGCCAAGATGTCGGTGGTCGGCGGTCTCGCCCTCGCCATGGGGATGGTTACCAGCTTCGCCACGTTTCTGGTGGGACAGATGTTCATGGGTGAGTACGCCATCGGCCTGGGGGATCCCGGGGCGCTCCGCGCGTCGTTCGGAGGCGGAATCTATCTCGCGCTGATCGCCCTGTTCGCCGCAGGACTGACGGCGGTGCTGCGCAGTGCTGTTGCCGTGCTCAGTACGCTCATCCCCTTCCTGCTGATCGTCTCCTTCGTCGTCGGAGACATCGCGGGGGGCATCGCCCGATATCTGCCCGATCAAGCAGGGCAATTGGTGCTCCACCAGCATCCGGACGGAAGCCTCGGACCGTGGGCGGGTCTGGCGGTGACCGCAGTATGGGCCGGTACCGCCCTGCTTGCCGGCTGGTGGAGACTCCGGACGAGAGACGCCTGAGGGTGGGGTAAGTGGGGTGCGAAAGCTCGGTACCGAGGTGCCAGGAGGCGGACTTCCTGCACCTGGGAAAGGCGAGGGAGGATCGGTGTGACGCCATGTGTCAGTGCGGAGCGGTTTACTGACGGTATGACCACCGCACATCATCTCCGCCTCATCGACGGGATGCGCACCAGGGACTTCCCCTTGGAGCGCGTCCCGGCGGGCTCGGGAATCAGCGGACCTGGCTACCACACAGCGCTCCTCCTCAGCGAGGACGACCACAGGGACGGGGACGAGGCGGACCGCCTCGAACTCCGTGCGCAATGCCTGGCGGAACACGACGCCCTGCTCGCGCTTCTCACCTTGCGCTGGGGAGAACCGCAGATCGTCAGCCTGTGGAGCGCGCAGGAACGGATGATGGCAGGGGAGGTGATAGCCGAGCCCTGGGCCGACCCCGTCGCGAGTTGTGAGCATCTTCAGCTGTGGCGCGCGGAGGACCGGTGGGTCGCTGTCGTGCTCTACCTGGAGGATGACGGACCGGGCTGCGAGTTGGGCGTACTGGTCACTGTGGTCGACCCGCCCTGATCCACCTACGACTCCGTAAGCGCGCTATCCGTACTCACCCGCACGTCGCACGTACGCCGAATGCCGGAAGGCCCGCCGCCCGCGCACGAGCCCTGTCGCATGGCCCGCCACCGGGCGCGTCACGTGGCCTGTTACGAGCCGTCCCGCTCAGCCGCCGCCGACAGGCGGGCGTACTCGTCCGCCATGGTGCTCACGGTCCAGTGTGCGTTCAGGCCGCTCGGGTTGGGCAGCGCCCAGACACGCGCGCCGCCGATCGTCCGCTCCTGTGGGCCGATCCGCGCACGGCGGTCGCCGAAGGCCGAGCGGTAAGCGGTCACCCCGACCACGGCCAGCCAAAGCGGGCCCAGCGCTTCCACCTTCGCCGACAGCACTTCTCCGCCCGCACGGAATTCTTCCGGCCTCAGCTCGTCCGCCCGTGCGGTGGCTCTGGACACCACATTGGTGATGCCCAGGCCGTAGCCCAGAAGCTGCTCCTGTTCCGACGGTTTCAGCTGCCTGGGTGTGAAGCCCGAAAGATGCAGCACCGGCCAGAACCGATTGCCGGCATGAGCGAAATGGTGCCCCGTAGCCGCGGTCATCAGGCTCGGGTTGATTCCGCAGAACAGCACACGCAGACCGCCCGCGACCACGTCGGGTACGACGCGGTCGCGGGCGGTCTGCAGCTCATCGGGTGTCATACGGCTGCGGAGCCGACCGTCAGAGAATGGAGCCGGGAGTGTATGCCGCGGCCTCCGGGTGCTGCTTGGCGATCTCCTCGATCCTGGACACCAGAACGGCGACCTGATCGCCCGCCGCGCCGGTGAACGAGAGCTTGTCCGCCATGAGGGCATCGAGCTCACCGCGGTCGAGCGGAATGCGCTCGTCGGCCGCCAGCTTGTCCAGCAGCTCGTTGCGCTCCGCTCCCTGCTCCCGCATGGCCAGAGCCGAGGCGACCGCGTTCTCCTTGATGGCCTCGTGCGCGACCTCGCGGCCGACCCCTGCCCGCACCGAGCCCATCAGCACCTTGGTCGTGGCGAGGAAGGGGAGGTAGCGGTCCAGCTCACGCGCGACGACCGCGGGGAACGCGCCGAACTCGTCGAGCACGGTGAGGAACGTCTCCAGCAGACCGTCGAACGCGAAGAAGGCATCCGGCAGCGCGACCCGGCGGACCACGGAACAGGACACGTCGCCCTCGTTCCACTGGTCGCCCGCCAGCTCGCCCGTCATCGACGCGTAGCCGCGCAGGATCACCATCAGCCCGTTGACCCGCTCGCAGGAGCGCGTGTTCATCTTGTGCGGCATCGCCGACGAGCCGACCTGGCCAGGCTTGAAGCCCTCAGTCACCAGCTCGTGTCCGGCCATCAGCCGGATGGTCTTGGCGACCGACGACGGCGCGGCGGCCAGCTGCACCAGCGCGGTGACCACGTCGTAGTCGAGGGAACGGGGATAGACCTGGCCGACGGAGGTGAAGGCGTGGGCGAAGCCGAGGTGGCCGGCGACGCGCTGCTCCAGGTCGGCGAGCTTGCTCGCGTCTCCGCCCAGCAGGTCCAGCATGTCCTGCGCAGTCCCGACGGGGCCCTTGATGCCGCGCAGCGGGTAGCGGCCCAGCAGGTCCTCCAGGCGCCCGTAAGCCACCAGCAGCTCGTCCGCGGCGGTGGCGAAGCGCTTGCCGAGCGTGGTCGCCTGTGCGGCGACGTTGTGCGAGCGACCCGCGATGACCAGCTCGCTGTACTCCGCCGCCAGCTTGCCCAGCCGCGCCAGAACCGCCACCGTGCGGTCGCGCATCAGCTCCAGCGAGAGCCGGATCTGCAGCTGCTCGACGTTCTCGGTGAGGTCCCGGGAGGTCATGCCCTTGTGGACCTGCTCATGGCCGGCGAGAGCGTTGAACTCCTCGATCCGCGCCTTCACGTCGTGCCGGGTGACCTTCTCGCGCTCGGCGATCGAGGCGAGGTCGACCTGGTCGATCACACGCTCGTAGTCGGCCGGCGCCGCGTCGGGTACCTCGATCCCGAGGTCCTTCTGAGCGCGCAGCACCGCCAGCCACAGCTGACGTTCCAGCTTCACCTTCTGCTCGGGGGACCAGAGGACGGCCAGCTCCGTAGAGGCATAGCGGCCGGCCAGGACATTGGGGATGCGAGGCTTCGCAGACACAGCAGTCACGTGTCCGGAGTTTACCTGGCGTGCGTGAGGGCTTTTCCACGTCCACGCAGTCCAGAAGTTCCAGGTGGGGGGCTTTCTGGACTGCACAGGGCGTGATGGGCGTGAGAGATCTGTGAGACGCGTGGCCGCGCGTCTCAGGACTCGGAGGAAGGTTCTTCCTCGGCGTTCGTGATCCGCCTGACCTGCTGCCGGGTGTACCCGGTCACTTCACAGATGTCCTTCTGCAGGACCCCGTCGACCTTGGCCTGCCGGATAGCTTCGGCCAGCTCTTGCCGAAGGATCTCCGTTCGCGTCTCCGACTCCCTGAAGCGGCCGGCCAGATGCCCAAGCGATCTCTTATCCATGGCGCACAGTGTTTCATCGAGAACGGTCATGGAACATGACGTTACGCGTCGATCGGAAACTTTCCTAGGTCAGTGGCGTTGACAAGGGAACACGATGTTCCCTAGGGTTCAGGTGTTGGCAGGAACGGCGCCAACAGAACGGCCCCCGCCGGTGTGCAACCACCGAACGAGGGCCTGACGGAACACCTGCGCGAACAGGAGCCCGCTGTGCTGAAGTCTCTCATCTCCCGCCGACTGGTCACCATCGTCTCGGACGCGGTCCGGTCGGTCGTCTCCCCCGCCTCCCTCATGGTCGAGGCCACCACCACCACCGCCCCGGACCCGGCCGGCCTGTACGAGGCCGACGAGGTTCCCCCGGTCAAGGACATCGAGGCTGCTGCCGCCGCCTTCGACCAGGCCGCCCAGCAGGCCCGTGCCGGTGACCGCGGCAAGCGCGCCGCGAAGAAGGTGCTGGACCGCCTGCCCGCCGGCCGCTACGGCTCGTGGCTGGTGTCCCGCACCGCGTCGAACCGGCAGACCGCCGACCTCGACGCCATCCGGGCCATCTTCAAGGCCAACGGCCTGGGCCCCGTCCCGATGAAGTCGTCGGCACCCTCACTCAAGGTCGTGCGCCTGGCCGAGGTCACCGTTGTCGCCCCCACGTCCGCCCGGGTTCGCGTCGGCGCCTCCACCGGTCTGGCGGTAGCCCTGTGAAGACCACCCTCGACCGGCTCCTCGCCATGACCACGCCCGGCCCGAACGGCTGCGTGATCTTCACCGGCCACGTCGACACGAAGGGCTACGGCCGGTTCTCCGTCGACAAGCACAACGCCCGCGCTCACCGGGTCGCCTTCGAGCAGCTGACCGGCCCGGCCCCGGAGGGCATGGGGATCGTTCACCTGTGCCACAAGGCTGACCCGTCCTGCGGCGGCGGCCCTCAGTGTCTGCACCGTCGGTGCCTCAACCCCCTGCACATGGCCTTGTGGACCCGCTCGGAGATCTCCCGAGGTAATACGCGCGGTGCGTCTTCCGCAAACGGGGCCAAGACTCACTGCCCGCAGGGTCACCCCTACGACGACACGAACACCTTCCTCGCGAAGGACGGGGCCCGGAACTGCCGGGCGTGCCACCGGGCGCGCGGCCGGGCCTGGAGGGCGAAGGCCAAGGAGCAGGCAGCGGGCAGGCGGTTGGGGCTGCGCGAGAGCTTCACGGCCCTGTACGTGGCGCAGCAGGGCTTCGTGACCGGCGTGATCCTCTCCGAGGTTCGCGACAGGAACTTCGCCTTGGCGGAGGATCTGGCGGCCGATGCGTTCATCAGGGCGTGGAAGGCGTGGCCGAAGTGCCGGGCCACGACCGACGCCCAGTTGAGGGCGTGGCTGCGGACGATCGCACGGCACACGGTCATCGACCACTACCGGGTCAAGCGGAACACCGCCGAGCTGGCGGCCGACCCCACGGCTTGGCAGTACGCCAATCAGCCGGTTGAGCCGACGGGCGGTTGCTACTCCGTCCGGTCCGGCCGCCAGCTCACCCCGGCCTAACAGCCCCCTGCACCACCACCGTGTCCCGCGGTTCCGGGACTGCCCCGCCGGACGTGTCGCCGTCCGTCCGGCCGGGGCCCCTCCCAGCCTTGAGGAGAGTCATGCCCAACACCTCCCGCTCCACCGTCCCCGCCTCGTTCAAGCCGTCCGGCAGCCTCGTCGCCCCGCCGGCCGCCCCGGACCCGCTCGAGACCGCCCTCCGATCCGCCTTCGACCAAGGCGAGCCCTGCGACGCCGAAGGCAACCCGGCCGTCCAGGACCGCACCATCACCTACCCGCTGATGTCCGGCGGCTTCCTCGTCGATGTCTGCCCGTCGTGGTGCATCCTCGATCACGCCGACGACGTCGAGCGCGGCCTGGCCTCCCCCGAAGACCTGGTCCACGAGGGCGCCCAGGTGGCCTTGCCCTTCCCCGGGATCGAGCGCGGGCTGCTCGCCGCATCGGTCCGCCAGTGGCCCCACGACACCGACCACAACGGCTCGAACCTCCCCCACATCGCGCTCATGCCCGACGCCGACTCCGGCGACGACCTGGGCTACCTCACCCCGACGCAGCTGAACGCGGAGATCCAGCGCACCAGGCAGCACCTGGTCGAGCTGCAGCGCCTGGCCGAGCAGGTGGCCGGCCTGCGGGCCGACGCCCACCAGCAGGGCGGCGGCGCGGTAGGGGAACTGGAGGAGGACGACGTGCAATCGATGCCGCTCCCGCACCTGCTGGCCGCGTTCGGGGCCCGCGTCGTCGAGGGCGACCCGGAGGGGTTCGGCAACCTGATGTCGTCGTTCCTGCTGGGGAAGGCGGGCGACTGGCAGATCATGATCAGCCGGGAGTTGACGCAGTGCCTGCGCGAGCAGGTCGTGCGCGGCGCCCTTCTCACCCTGCACCGCCGGGCCGGCCGATGAGCGAGGACCGGCCGATCGTGGCCCCGAAGCCGCGGCGCAACGCGGACGGCACAACGACCGTGACCACCCTGGACGCGGGCGACGTGCGGGTCCTGTGCCCGTCGTGGTGCTTCGTCGAGCATGGCTACCGGGTCCCGCCGGCGAAGGCGGAGATCACGCACCGCAGCAACCCGGAGTGGGCGCTGGCCGACACCCCGGAGCACGGGCCGACGAGCCTGGTCGAGGTCGGCCTGGTCCAGTGGCCGTACAGCGACCGACCGCAGGTGTTCCTCGGCATCGACACGGACGACGGCTTCCAGGAAGTCGGCCCGACCGGTGCACACCGGATCGCCGCCGCCCTCCGCAAGCAGGCCGACCACATCGACGCCATGGTCGACCAGCTGATCAACCTGCGGGCCGGTGAGGACCAGTGAGCAGCAAGTGGCCGATTCCCCGGCCCACCGAGAACCGGGCGCTGCGGGCCCTGAACCGCACCCCCCGTGAGCTGCCCGCCTACCCGGAGTTGTTCGCCAGCCTCATGGTCGCCAGCAGGAACAGCGACCGGCGGGGCTGCAACCGCCTCGGCCACCTCATCGCCCGCGTCGGCGGAGAGGTCGCCCGATGAGTCTCCGCGACCGGGCCCGCAGCGCCCTGTACGGGGCGATGACGAACTCGGATGGCTCGCCGGCGTCTGCCCGGCGGGCCACCCAGGGGGCGGCGATGCTCGCCGACACCCTCGCCGACAACGGGCACCACACCGCAGCGGTCGCCGCGTCCCTTGCCGGGGCTGCGGCGGCTGCCGCGGAAGGTGCCCTGTCCGTCTACATCTACCCGCCCGGCGACTACGCCGGATTCAACGAGAAGGGAAGCCGGCGATGAGCAGCAGCACACCGCGGCCCACACTCACCTGGGGACAGATCCTCGTCCTGATCGCCGCCTGCGTCCCCATGGCCGGGGCCGGTGTGGCCGGCGGCTGGGGCACGTACACCAACATTGCCGCCGAGTTTCACCGGGCGGCCACCGCCGCCGGTGTCGTCGCCGCCGGTGAAGGCGTCACCCTCGTCCTGGCCCTCGTCATGGTCGGGCTCACGATGCTCGGCCAGGCCGCCCCCGCCCCGGTCCGCGCCGGCCTCTGGCTCGCCCCCTTGGCCGCCGCTGTCACCGGCATCGTCGTCGCCGACGACATCACCGAGAGCGTCGTCTACGCCATGACGCCGATGGCCATGTCCGCGTCGGCCGAGGGGCTCGGCCTGCTGGCGCGCCGCATCGTCGTCCACCGGACCGGTGTCGACATGGAGGTCCAGCGGCGCAACGCCGACACTATTCAGCGGCTTGCCTACCACCGTGCCCGCGCCGCCAACCACCCCGGCAAGTGGGCAAAGAAGTATTCGGCCCGGGCGTCGTGGCGCCTGGCGAAGCAGGTGGGTGTCGGCGACACCGAGCTCGGCGGGAAGCTGGTCGAGGTCCAGCGGGAGCGGCTCACCGAAGGGGCGGATGCGGCCCTGCTGAACATGCTCACCGTGGGGACCCCGCCGCATGCTCCGGAGGTGTTCGTCGAGGCGCCCCAGGACACCCCGGCGCCTGCGGTGGAGACCGTCGTCGAGCGGGTCGGGGTGCCCACGGACACCCCGCAGGAGGTGACCGACACCCAGCCGGTGGCCATCGAGCAGGCCCAGCCCGCCCCAACCACGAAACCGCTGGTCATCTGTGGTGACCGCAAGGTGTGGCCCCTGGCGGCGCCTGACCCGGAAACGGACGACGAGGTGCCCGTCGATACCGACGACAGGTTGCCGACCGAAGCCGCCGCCAACGTCATCAAAGCGGGCTGGGTTCTGGGCACCTCCGTCACCGAAACCGCCCGCCAGGCAACCCGCAGCGCCACCTACGTGAAGAAGGTGTTCGCCCGCCTCGACGAGGAGCGGGACCGCCTCGCCGCCGAGCAGGCCGCCCCGCGCATCGCCCTCGTGAAGGAGCAGGGCGCATGAGCGATCTCGACAAGGCTGCCAAGGATGCGGTCGACGCCGCCGCGAACACGGAGCAGCTGGAACTCATCACTGCATTCCTGAAGGCGCAGCAGCTCACCAAGCAGGAGACGCCCCCGCCGGCGCCCGTCCCGCGGTCGTCCGGTGGTGCGGCGAAGTGGATCGGCATCGGGGTCGGCGGGGCCGTGTTCCTGCTGACCGTGGCCGTGTCCGCGATGGCCGTCGCCATCAGCGCCGTCGCCCTGACCATCTGCGTCCTGATTCTGCGCTCCGTGTGGCAGGACATCCGCAAGAACACCTGACCCTCCCCCCTCGCCCGACCTGGAAGGACCCCACCATGAGCGCCCGTAACCGTGCCGCCCGCGAGCGGCAGACGTTCATCGCCCGTCTCGCCCGGACCATGCACCGCCAGCAGGGACAGGTGCACCCGGCGGAGATCGCCCGCATCACCGTGTGCGCCGGAATGAAGACCAACCACCGTGAGGTCCGCGGTGTCCTGACCCGCCTCCACCTGCACCGCTGACCAGCCACAACCGAGGGGAACCCCATGTACAGCTACACCCGAGCCGAGTCCCGCGAACGCCGCCGCCTCTTCCTGAAGGGCGCCCACCAGGCCCTCGGCAACAACCTCGACCCCGCGGTCACCCGCCGCATGCACGAGATCGACGCCAAGGCCGCCGAGCGCGGCGGCCGGGAGCTCGCTTCCCTGCAGACCAAGACGGACGCGGACCGCCAGGCCGTCGCCGACGCGAAAGCCGCGGTCCGCACCAGCAAGTGGGGGCCGGACCGGGCCGCCGCGAAAGACGCCCTGCGCGCCGCCGAGAAGCAGCTCCGCCGCTCCGAGAACGTCCTGCACCGCGCCGAACAGTCCTAGCTCCACCACGGGGCGGCCGTCATCCGCCAAGACAGCCGGCCGCCCCGTGCCCCTGGCCACCCAATGAGCAGCAGGAGAGACCAGCATGACGGACACCGAGATCGGCCCGGTCAACGGGCACACCCTCACCAAGCTTCACCCGCTCCCGATCGACGCCGTGCCGGAGCAGAAGACCGGGCCGGTACCGGCCGAAGCCGAGCAGCTGCCCGAGAGTGCGGGCCCGGTCGCCGTCGACAACGCGAACTTGCCCTCACCTGGCATTACGCAGGAGAAGCGGCGCCCCATCCTCGCTGGATGGCTGAAGACCCGGTCCGACTTCCTGGCCACCACCCGGCACGTCGGCGCGAACGCCGGATACGCCGCCCTGTTTCACGGGCTGCGCCTTCCGGTCTACTCGGTTCGCCTGTCCCTCATGGCCCCCCGCGGCGCCTGCCGGTTCGTCGCCAGCACCAACCGTTGGGTGTGGGACCGGGAAGCCGCACCCCTGCGGGAAGCTGCCGTGCGGGCCGAGGACGCCGCCGAGTACATGACCCTGTCGCGGCTGCGTGCCAACCGTGTACGGCTCCGCGGCCTGGTCACCATCGTTGCCGCCGTGTTCGGTAGTGGGTTCGCCCTGTGGCTGTACGTCATGGCCCCCGGGTTCCTGTACGCGTTCGCCACCGGCGGTGTGCTGCTGTGCGGGCTGGCCGGCCAGGAGAAGGACGCCCCGGTCATTGGGCCTGCCGTACTGAAGACCGAGGTCCAGAAGATGACCGGCAGCATTGTGCTGCGCGGCCTCGAGGCCATCGGGAACGCGAAGATCTCCGCCGCGATCAAGAAGGGCGGCGACATGAACGGCATGCGATTCGTGTCAGAGATCGTCCGCGACGGGCCCGGATACCGGGCCGACCTGGACCTTCCCTACGGTGTGACCCCTGACGACATCATGGAGGCCCGCGGCCCCCTCGCCTCCGGGCTGCGCCGCAAGCTGGGCTGCGTGTGGCCGTCCCCAGACCCTGACGAGCACGAGGGCCGGCTGATCCTATGGGTCGGCGACAAGCCGATGAACGAGACGACGAAGCCCGCGTGGCCGCTGCTGAGCGACGGCCAGGTCGACCTGTTCAAGCCGGTGGTGTTCGGCAACGACCAGCGGATGCGGGACATGGTCGTCACCCTCATGTTCGCGTCCGTCGTCATCGGGTCGATTCCCCGCATGGGCAAGACGTTCCTGCTGCGGCTACTGATGCTCATCGCCGCCCTGGATCCCCGTGCTGAGCTGCACGGATTCGACTTCAAGGGCACTGGCGACCTTGGCCCCCTGGAACCGGTCATGCACCGCTACCGGTCCGGCGAGGAAGACGACGACCTGCTGTACGTCCTGCACGCCATGCGGGAACTGAAGGAGGAACTGCGCCGCCGCGCCAAGGTCATCCGCAACCTGCCCAAGTCCCGCTGCCCCGAGTCGAAGGTGACGCCGGAGCTGGCCAACGACAAGAGCCTTGGCCTGCACCCGATCGTCATCGGCGCCGACGAGTGCCAGGTCCCGTTCGAGCACGAGAAGTACGGGGCCGAGCTGGAATCCATCTGCACCGATATCACCAAGCGGGGCCCGGCTCTCGGCATGGTCGGCATGTTCGCCACCCAACGCCCGGACGCCAAGTCCCTGCCGCCCGGCATCAGCGCCAACGCCGTCCTGCGGTTCTGCCTCAAGGTGATGAACCACCAGGCCAACGACATGGTCCTGGGGACCGGCGCGTACAAGGCCGGTGTCAGGGCGACGATGTTCTCCCGCTCCGACCGGGGGATCTGCTGGATGGCCGGCGAAGGCGACGACCCGCAGATCGCAGCGTCCGCGTTCGTCGACGGCCCGGGCGCTGAGAAGGTCGTAGCCCGTGCCCGGCAGCTGCGCGAGGACTACGGCAACATCACCGGGCACGCCATCGGGCAGGGCCCCGAGAAGTCCGCGGGCATGGACGTTCTGGGCGACGTCCTCAAGGTCGTGAGCGCCGACGAGAAGACCGTGTGGTGCGAGCGGATCGCCGGCCGCCTGACCGTCCTCCGGCCGGACACCTACGCCGGGTGGAAGGGCGAGAACGTCACCGCCGCCCTCAAGCCGTGGGGTGTGAAGACGGACCAGGTGTGGGGGCAGACCGACGAGGGCGAAGGCAAGAACCGGCGCGGCATCAAGCGCGCCGACGTGGCCGCCGCGATCACCCGCCGCGACGTCGACCGAGCCGCCGCCTAACCCCGCGCAGGGCCGCTAGACCTAGCACCCCGCCCCGCTAGGTCTAGCAGGCCCGCTAGCAGGTCAAAGCGCCCCTGAGCAGGCATCTAACGCCTAGCAGGGGCGCCCCCAGGAAACGGGAAACACCCACCTCAGGAAGGAACAGCACCCCATGCTCACCGCTAGTGCCCTGCTCCTCGCCGGCGTCATCTTCTACGCGGCACTGTGCGCCATCCGCCCGTTCGGCCCCTGCCGCAAGTGCGACGGAACCGGCACCCGGGAGCGCCGAGGGAAGCCCGACGTATGCCGCCGATGCCGCGGTGAACGCCTGCGGCTGCGCACCGGCCGCCGCGCATTTAACGCCTGGCTCCGCACCCGCCAGGCAGGCGCCCGCCCCACCCCGACCGCCTTCAAGGAGAACCGTTGAACACCCGCACCGAACCCGCTTCCCTGGACGAGCACCTGGCACGGCTCCTCGGCCTCGAGACCGCGGCCGACACGATCCAGGGATGGCACCCCACGCTGATCCCCGGGATGCTGCAGTCCGGCGCCTACGCCCGGGCGGCCATCGTCTCCTCGGCCCCCGCCCTGCCGCCGCACGACGTCGAGGCCATCGCCGCCGCCCGGCTCACCCGCATCGACACGCTCGGCCAGGCCGCCAGCCGTCGCGCCCGCTTCGTCATCGCAGAGGAAACGCTGAGCAGGTCCGTGGGCGGCCCGGCCGTCCTTGCCGGGCAACTGGCCCACATCCTCAACCTGGTGGCTCTCAGGCCGTCCCTGGAGGTGCGGGTACTCCCTGCCAGCGATGAGACGCACGCGGGCCTGGCGGGCGAGTTCACCCTGTACACCGCGGCTGGCCGCCGCACCGTGTTCGTCGAAACCCTCATGGGCGGCACGATCCTTGATCGCGTCGAACGGACCCTGATCTACGCCCACGCTTGCGATCATCTGGAGGAGCGGGCCGCCACTCCGGCGGCGTCGCTGGCAATGATCGAAGCCGCGAGGAGCGCACTTGCAGCAGGATGACAACGGGCTGGCCTGGCAGCTGTCGAGCTACACGAACTCCGGCAGCTGCGTAGAGGTCGCCCGCCCGCCCGGGACTGTGCTCGTCCGGGATTCGAAGCGGCGTACCGGGCCCCGCATCAGCATGGAGCCGGCCGCGTTCGCCGACCTCGTCGACTGGGCCAAGACCCACCCCGCCTGATCCGTCACGCATTACGTCACACGTTTCGTTTCACCGGCGCCCCCTGCACGGTCATAACGGCCGTACAGGGGGCGCTTTCGTGTGTCCGGGATCAAGTGACGCAGCCCACAGAAAGGGCCGTGCCCCATACCCTGACAGTGACGAAGCTGTTCAGAGGAGGGGCACGGCCATGCCAGACGATGCTACCCCGGACCCGTATGCCGATCCGCTGCGATTCGGGCAACGGGTCAACATCCTGCGGACCCGACGAGGAATGACCCGCGATCAACTAGGCGGACTGATGGGCCACTCAGGAATCTGGGTGAAGGGGATCGAGACCGGCCGGCGAGGCATCCCGAAACTCGACGTCGTCCTCCGCCTGGCCGAAGTCCTCCGCGTTCGGTCCCTGTCGGACTTGACCGGGCACCAGAGCGCGTATCAGCAGGATCTGTTCGTCGGCCCCGGGCACCCGCGGCTCGGCGCAGTGCGGGCAGCTGTCGACGCGTTCCCGTTCGGGGCGGCAGACGAAGCCCCGTCCCCTGAACACCTTGCGGCCAGGCTCGCCCGGGCGTGGTCGGCACGGCACACCGCGCCCAACCACCGTGAAGTCGTTGGTGCGCTGCTCCCCGATCTCATCCGGGACGCGCAGGCCACCGTCCGCCAGGCCGACACCGCCACGGACCGCAGGGCGGCGCAAGCCGTACTGTCCGAGGTGTACTCGCTCTCCCAGTTCTTCGTCGCGTACCAGCCCGACAGTGCCCTGCTGTGGCGGGTCGCCGAGCGGGGCATGGTCGCCGCGCAGGAATCCGAGGACCCGCACACCATCGGTGTCGCCGCGTGGCTCGCAGCGCAGGCCCATCGCGATTCGGGGCCCACCCACTTCGACGCTGCCGACCAGGTCACCAGCGAGGCGTTGCGATACCTGTCACCGCTGCTCCCCGACGCGAGCCACGAGGTGCTCGCCATCACGGGGGCGCTCACCCACGAGACCGGCTATACGGCGGCCCGCAGGGGCGATACGGGCACAGCGTGGCGGCACTGGGACGAGGCGCGGGCCATGTCGAAGCGGCTACCGGAGACGTACTTCCACCCGGTGACCAGCTTCAGCAGGGCCATCATGGGCGCCCATGCGGTGACGATCGCGGTCGAGCTGCACGCCGGCGGGGAGTCTGTCCGCCAGGCCGCCGCTGCGGATGCGTCCACGATCCCGTCACGGCCGCGCAGGGCACGGCACCGCATCGAGGAGGCCCGCGGCTATCAGCTGGACGGGCAGCCCGACGTCGCCTTGGCCACGCTTGCGCAGGCGCACGAGGCGGCCCCGGAGACGATCCGGTGGAACGGGTACGCCAAGCGCATCGTGCTCGAGGAGACCGAAGCGAAGTCTCCGGACCGCCGGCGCCGCGCATCCGACCTTGCCGTGAAGCTCGGCCTGCTCGCCGCCTGAGGTAGGGGTGCAAAGTGCACCCCTGATTCCCGAACACCGCCCTGACCCTGGTGTGACCAGATCACAGACCACACCAGGGGTGAGCGCATGAACCGAGAGTGCACGTACTGCCCGGAGCCCGGGGCTGATGTGTGCGTGCGCGTACACATCGCTTCTAGCGGGACCGGCACGTCGGTATTCGCCCACGAGGTGTGTGCTAAGCGGCACAGCACCCCGGTGCTGTACCGGCTGCTCCCCGAAGGGGCGTTGCCCCGATGAGCGGCTCTCAGACTCGCGTGCTGCCCCGATTGGAGACGCTGACCTGGGACCAGACCAAGGGTCGCGCCTGCGTCTGGTGCAGGGAGCTACTCACGACTGGCGCTGTGTCCGCGGGGACCATCCGTGACCGCGACGGCGCCCACGTCATGGACACCGAGGTCTGGGCCTGCCCGCGCTGCGACGCCGGAGAGAGGGCTCGTTGATGGCTTCGACGACCAAGCATCCACACGGTTACTGCTGGGCCAAGCATCCAAAGGGCGGCGGGCGCTGCACCCTGGGCCCGGGGCACCGCGGGGCTCACCACGACTGGTACGCGGACCCGGACCGGCGGAACTGGAGCTGAGCTCCCTGCCCGTACCCGAGGTCGGCGGCGGCCAGGGTGCGGGCAGGGCCATGTTCGGACTGATACACCTGAACCCAGGAGGTACCCTCATGGACCAGGAGTGGATCGACCCGCGGTACGCCGACCTAGTCGCGGCATGGGAAGCCGGGCAGCAACCGGAATCCCGTGACCCGCAGGAACCACGGCCGGTGAGAGGGTTCATCGCCCCTTCCGGACCGGAGGCACCGCACAACTGAACGACATGAGCCCCGGTTGCACGCGCGACCGGGGCTCTGGCATGTCAGTGGGTCCCCACTACGGCGGTCCGATGGAGCATTTCGTCGGCTGCGAGGGCGTCGAGGATGCTGCGCCGGGACGCGGCTTCGCGGACGAGCGCGTTGTAGGTCAGATGCCGCTCCCCGCCCTGGGTGCTGGTGTTGTTGACCTCGGTGCGGGCGAAGGTTGCGGCGGTGGTGGAGCGGACGACGCTGGCCATCGCTGATGCGGCTCGGGCGGTCTGCGGGATGGTGTCGCGGACACCGCCTGCGTAGCCGAGTCCGGTGAACCGGCCGAGGGCGCGCAGCACCTGAGACGGCGACTTGATCTTCAGTTCTTTTTTGATCGTGGACTGGACCTTCTTCGCCAGGTCGGCCATCGCCTTGACGATGGCCTTCTCCTGGGCGACGAGCCCCGACAGGAAGCCCTTGCCGGCCATGGCCCCTGCGTCGTACATGGCGTTGGCTGCGGACTGCCCGTAGGACGTGGTGGCCTTCCCGATCGCCGCCTGCGTAGCGTTGATGCTCTTCAGTTGGGCGTCGGTGGCCTTGACGAGGGCCGCCGCGTAGGGGGCTCCCTGGTCTGGGCCTGCCTGGATGATCTGGCTGATCAGCTCTTTGGACAGGCCACGCTTCCCTAGGATCTCGAGGTTCTTGCTGAATGAGGTGAGCTGGCCCAGCCGGACCTGAAGCCCGTTGAGGATGCCGTCGGCGCCGAACGGGAGCCCGCTGTTGGGGAGGCTCGTGAGGGAGGCGAAGCTGCTGGCGTTGCCGGCTGTCTCCGTTGCGAACGCCTTCGCGTCAGTGATCTTTTCTCTGAGGGCGTCCCGCTGCTTCGACAGGGCTTGCAGCGTCTTGTTCTGCGCCTGCACGGCCTTGATCAGCTTGTCGTCCAGGGTTGTCCGGACGCCCTTGAACGCGTTCTTCAGTGCGGTGGCGACCCGTGTCATCGACGTGTTGATCGCGGATGCGGTGCCGGTGAGCTGTTTGAGGAAGTCCCCGCCGACGCTGGCCTTGATTGGCCCGGTGTCGATGTTCTTTCCGCCGACCCGGATGATCCCGCCCGATGCGTACCCGCCGCGGCGTAGCCCGGTGTAGACCTGCACCGCCCCGCCGATGATGCCGCCCTGGGCGTACCCGCCGATCCGGTTGTAGGCCGCCGAGAGGGACCCGTAGGTCTTCAGCGCGTAGCGCATCGACGCGTACACGTTCGCCATCGGGTCCGTGCTGACGCCGTACAGCTTGGGCCCTGTCTTCTTGTACTTACCGGCGAACGCTTCGAACGTCGGCTTGATGACCTGCATCAGCCCGACGCTGGGCGTGCCGTTGATCCAGTTGATGTCGTTGCGGTTGACCGCGCGCGGGTTGCCGCCACTCTCCTGGTTCATGCGGCGCAGCGTGGTGTTGACCAGGGACAGGGACTGGCCGACCTGTCCCAACGCCTGGGTGACTACTCCACGGAACCGTTCGACGCCGGCCCCGGCCTCGCCGCCGGTGCCGCCTTCGAGGTAGCGCATCGGGTCGACCGCCTTGCCGCCCTGTCGGGCCTCCAGGTGGAGGTGCGGGCCGGTGGTGTTGCCTGTCGCCCCGACCTTCCCGATGACCTGGCCGCGGGTGACACCCTCGGTGACCTTGGCGACCATCGCCGACATGTGCGCGTAGAGGCTGGAGAGGCCGCCACCGTGGTTGACCTCAATGTGCTGCCCATACGGGCCGCTGGACGCTGCCGTGCGGACCTGCCCGTTGTCGACCGCCCGAATGCTTGTCCCCGTCTTCGCGGGGAAGTCCAGGCCCGTGTGCTGGCCGGACGACCACATCGAGCCCTTCTTCCCGAAGGGAGTCCCATACGGAGCACTGACCGGCTTCAGCCAGTCCCCGGTGCCTTCGACGATGTCCTTGCCGCGGATGTACTCGATGGCCTTTTCGATGAACCCGATCGGTGCGGCGCCGATCATGCCCTGGTAGGTGTTCTTGTTCGTGCCGAGGGTTTTCGTGATGCCGGACTTGATGGGCTTGAACGCGGCGGTGGCGAGGTCGGCAAGTCCTCCGCGGGCGACGTCGGCACCCTTGGAGAGGACGTTGCCGACGGCGTTCTTGATGCCGGAGAAGATGCCGCCCTCTGCGAACCCGCGGAAGGCTCGCAGGGACTGGCCGCGCATGGCTGCGGCGTTGACTGCGTGGAGGCGCGCCCTTTCGTAGGGGTCGCGCATGGCCTCGGAGACGTAGACGCCCTCACCGCGGCGCATGGGGACAAGTTGGTCGTCGCCCTGCCGGTAGGTGCTGTATCCGGGGAGGACGCCGCCGCGGGCGAATCCCTTGGGGAGGGGCATCTTGTCCAAGTTGTCGACGCCCGGGATCTTTGCCGCGGTGGCGTTCCAGACCTTTCGGATTCCGTCGTTGTAGACCGTCTCGATCCAGAACTTGATGGGGGCTTTGACTAGGCCCTTCAGCCCGTCCCAGACCTTCCCAAGGCCCTTCTTGAGGGTGTCAAAAGCGGTCGTCAGGCCGTCAGCGAACTTGTCGAAGCCTTTACGGACGAGACCCCACGCATCGCGGGCGGTGTCCTTGATGCCTTGCCAGAGGTTGTCCCACTTCTCCTTGATCTTGTCTCTGATCCAGGTGAAGATCCGGACCGCTTTGTCCCGCAGGTCGGTGAACCACTGCAGGGCGCCGTTGACGATGTCCGGGATGATGCTGTGTCCGAGAAGGACGTCGTACAGCCAGGTGAACCCCTCGATGATCTTTCCGACGGCCCAGGCGACGCCTTCGACGAGGCTTGCGAACCAGCCGAGGACAGTGACCACGATCGGGATGAGGAAGCTCAGTGCCCCGCCGAGCGCCCCCACGAGCAGGGTCGCCAGGTCTGTGATGACGGGCAGCATGGGCTCCAGGACCAGCACCAGCAGTTCCAGGAGCGGCGGCAGCAGTTGAAGGACCGCCATGACGATCTGCACGATCGCCGGGATCAGCGGCATCAGCGCGGGCAGCAGCTCGGCGAAGAGGCCTGCGACGGAGGCGAGGATCGGGGCCAGCGCCCCAATGGCCATGACGAGGATCTGAGCTATGACCCCGCCGACCTGGGCGATGACCGGAGCTAGCGGTGTCAGTACGGCAACGAGGAGATCGGCGAGGATCCCCACGACCTGAACGATCACTGGGATCAGTGGCATCAAGGCCGGGAGCAGGGCCGCAAGCACGGATGCCGCGAGGTCGGCGAACATGGTGGCGAGTTGGGCGATGATGCCGACCAGTGGAGTGATGGCGGGCATCAGGGCCAGGAGGACGTCGCCGATGAGGCCGCCGAGGAGTTCCACGACGGGCATCAGTGACTGGATGACGGAGGTCAGCGGGCCGACGAGCGCACCGACGACCTGAACGATCACGTCGATGATGACCTGCAGCACGGGGGCGAGGGCGCCGATGATCGCAGCAATCAGGTCGCCGATCGGCTTCAGGAGCGGCATCAGGGCGGTGACGACGTCGATGAGCCCTTGGCCGATCATCGTGACGACCGGGAGTAGCGCCGTGATGATCGGCATGAGAGCGTCACCGAGCGCCTGCGCCAGCTGCGCCAAGACCGGGCCGAGGGCCTTGGCGAGGCTGGTGACCACCGGTGCGAGAGCGGCGAAAAGTGGCAGGACCGCCTGAATGACCGCACCCAAGGTGCCCGCGATAAGGCCGGCTACGGCGTTGAGCGCCGTGAAAATGGACTTGAGTGCGGCCTGGACCTCAGGGAGGGCGGTAACCCGACGGATCTCCTCGAGTGCCTGCCCGATCACGGCGAAGAAGTCGCCGCCCGCAGCGGAGGCGGCGCCCATCACGTTCTTCAGAATCCCGAAGACGTCAGCGATGACCCCGCCGAACTGAACGGCAACATCCAGCGCGGTACTGATGGCCTCTTCGAGCTTGCCGTTCTCCAGGCCCTTGGCGAGCTTGTCCATGACCCGGTCCATGGCCTCACCGGCGCCGCCGGTGATCCGGTCCCAAGCCGGGCCGGCCGCAACGGTGAGCTGACCAAGCCCGGTGACGAGCTGCCCGGGTATGCGGGACATGTTGCTGAGCCCGTTTTTGACGACGTCGAACGCGCCCTTCAGCTGGCCCGTCTTCGCCAGGTTCCCCACTGCGGTGAGGGCGTTCTTCCCCATCGTGTTCAACACCCCGGCCGTACCGGCTAGGCCGCTGCGCAACACCGGCAGCGCCTGCCCGCTCACCTGCCGCAGCCGTTCGCCGAGTCCGGCGAGCAGCCGGTCCTGAACATCAAGCTTGAGTGCCCTCCATGCCGGGGCGAGCGACTGCAGCGTCCCGACGAAACTTCGAGCGTTGGGCGACAGTTTCGCCATCGCCTGGTCCAGCTTCGATGTCTGGGCCGCGGCACTGGACTGGGCGTCAGCCACAGCCCTGGAAGCGTCCGCGACTGCGCGGTGGGCGTCAGCCAGGGCCCGCTGCTGCTCGTCCACCTGCTCGCTGCTCGCCCGGATCCGCTCCTGGGCCTGCACCACCGCATCCGACCCGGACACCCCGGCCTTGTTCGCCGCAGCCGTGTCGACCTGGAGGCGCTTCTGCTGCCTGGACTGCTCCTCGGCGGAGGCCTTGGCCCGGTCGAGGGACAGGCGGGCCTGCTGGATTTGGAGCTGCGTCGCGGCCGGATCGGTTCGGGTGTTCTGCAGGTCGAGTTCGGCCTGCTCGACGTCGAGGGCTGCCTGTTTCTGGTCCAGGGCTCCCTGTCGGAGCCTGGCGTTCATGTCCTCGAGGTCGCGGGCTGCCTGCCTGCGCGCAGCGGATAGTTCGCCCTGCACCTGGCGTGCCGCACGCTGCGCCTGCGACAGGTTGCGTTCAGCGTCGGTGACACCGCGCTGGGCGTTGGCCAGGCCGCGCTGCGCCGCCTCAACGCCCTTGGTGGCTGTCGCTGCGGCTTTCGCTTCGCCCGACGTGTCAGCGAACGCCGCTTTGATCGCGTCGCCGACCCCGGACGCACCGATCTTGACTGCGGCGAACACGGAGCCCAGCGTCAGAATCGCGGGGGCTGCCAGTGCGGCCAGCGGCCCCATTTGCGCGATGGCGGACCCCAGGGCGGCAACCTGCGGCAGCGCCAGGAGTGCTGCCGCACCGAGGGCCACGATGCGGTTGGACATCATGCCCACACCTGCGCCGCCACCACCGCCCCCTCCGAGGCGCCCCAGGGTGGCGGTAAGGGCAGTCAGGCCTGAGGCTCGTACACGGATGTTCGTCGTGCGGTCGCGGGTCAGGAACGTGAGCGCCGTGGCTGCGGCGGCCGTGTTCGCGTTCGCGGTGACGCCGACCATGCGGCGCCGGGTCAAGTTCGCAATGTCCGCGGCGGCCACCCGGGTATCGACGTCGACGCCGATGCGTACCCGCTGCCGGCGTGACAGGTTCCGCAGCTCATCCGCAGCGACCCTGGTATCGACCTGCGGCCGGATGGTGATGTTGCGGTCCGCGGTCAGCTTGTCGAGGGCCTTCTCGACCTTCTTGTACGCCGCATCGTTGATCGTCGCGGAGACGGCAATGTCCACCGCACTGTCCCGGGCGAGCTTGCCCAGGGCGAGTTCGGCGGCCTTGCTGTCCACATCCACGGTCAGCTTGACCGTGCGACCTTCGGTGAGCTTGGTCAGTGCCGCCTTCGCGGTTGCCTCGTCGAGGGACGCGGTGACCTTCACGGTCCGGTCGGCGATCAGCTTGGTGATTGCGGTACTCGTGGCCTTGTCGTCGAGCTCCGCTGTGATCTTCACCGTGCGGTCGGTGGTCAGCTTCGCCAGGCCAGCCACCGCGGCCTTGTCGTCGAGGTCGATCTTCAGGCTGGCCGTGCGCGCCTTGGTCAGCTCTCCGAGGCGGGTCTTGGCGAGCGCGTCGTCGAGGTCGACACCGACCTTGATGCGGGGCTTCAGCTTGTCGAGCGTGCTCTGGAACGTTTCGCCGAAGTTGACCCCGGCGGTCCGGCCGGCGAGGCGCGCGGGTTCCCGAACAGCGTCGGGCAGCTTCTCGCGCAGCTCCGGGCCGAACCGGGACACGTCGGGGACGAGCGAGACCCGCGTGCGTCCCACCACTGTCGGCTCGGCCACAGCGCTCTCCTTCGATCCAGGCGCCGTAGCTCAACTTCAGGGGCATATTCAAAGGCTGTACGCGGCGCTGACCTTTGAAGTGTATGCCCTAGGGCATCGAATGGCCTACGATTCATCTGCAGAAAGGGCGTGACAGGATGGCATCCAAGGCAACGTTCCGAACGCGGCGGACCCCGCCCGCAACCCTCGGGCCGCTTCTGGCCGCAGCACGCGAGCGGACCGGGCTCAGCCAGCGCAGGGCGTCCGTCGCCGCCGGCCTGAACCGGCACTACATGTGCGCTGTCGAAGCCGGAACTCGGACACCGTCGCTGAATGCAGCCCGCCGCCTGGCCGACGTCCTCGAGCTCGCCGACGACGAACGGGCGCAGCTGTACGCCGCCGCTGTACGCGACGCCGGGTACTCCCACCCCGGGCGCACAGCAGCATGACGAAGCCCCCGCCGGTGGCGGGGGCTTCAGTCGTTGCGGTGGCTACTCGGGGCAGTCGGCGGGCTCACCGGGGACGCCGATGTGGCGAACAGGCTCCTGCTCGCCGTGGAAGCGGCGGGCGGGAACAGCGAGGGCGCCGCCGCAGCCGGTGCAGACCTGAGTGCTGGTGGACTGATCGGTCATGTGCTGCCTTCCAACGGGGTTCAGTTACACCCCTTAGTCCAACCGACCCGCACCGGACAGGGCTGCGCTACAAGAAAGCTCAGCGTGTCGCTACAGCCCCATGACGGGGTTGTCCTCCCAGGGGTCACCTTCGTCGAAGTAGCGGGCGAGGGAGGTGGAGTTGTCCGCCCACCCGCCCTGCCTGGCCACGCGGATCACGGATGCCCCGCCGCGCTGGGCTGCGGTGGCGAACCCGCGGCGCAGGGAGTGGCCGCGCCACCGGCCCTCGAACCCGGCGGCCTCCGCCAGACGCTCGACGACGTCAGAAGCCGCGTCGGGAGTGAGCCGGCCGGAGGGATCCCCGATCGGCTTGCCGCGCCGCATCATCGGCGGTGCGATCCGGCCGTGTCGGTCGATGCGCACGAACAGGGGGCCCTCGATGCGGCCCGCTTCACGCATGGCGACGATCAGGGAGCGGAGCGCCCGCACGGGGCATGTCGCCGGCGTTTTGCCGTAGGGCACGGCGGACTCGGTGAACTTCTTCATCTTCACCCGGTAGATCGACACCAGGTATCCCTCGTCGCACTCGACGGGCTCGCCGATGTCGATGCCGACGAGCTCTGAGGAGCGGGTGGCCGCGGAATAGCCGAGGAGCAGCATGGCCGCGTCACGCTTGCCGATGAGCGTGCTCCGGTCGAGGGTGGCCACCATCTTTCCAAGCGCAGGCGGAAGGGCGGCCTTGGCCTGCTGCTGCTTGCCGCCCGGCTTCTTGTCGACGGCGAGCTGGTGCTTGTAGCCGGCGATGACGGTGCGGGCGCCCTTCGTCTCGGGCCTGGGCAGGTTCAGTTCTGCGTGCATCGTCGTGATGGCGGACAGCATCCGCTCGAGGGAGCTCGGCGCCGACGGCCTGCCCGTGCGGGGGCGAGGGGTGAGCGTCAGGTGGGTGACGTACTCGATGAGGAGATCCTGCGTCGCGGGCAGAGGCTGCTCGCCCTGCTCGGCACACCAGGCCAGGAAGGCTTCGCGGTCCTCGCGGTACGCCTTCCGCGTGGAGTCGGCGCGGCCGGCGGCGAGTGCGACTCGCGCTTCGGGCGATAGCTGGCGGACGACTGGCGCGGACGGCTGCTCGCGCCTCTCGATGTCGGTCATGAACTCCCCCTCGGATCGGGCCCGTTCCAACTACAGAGAATAAAGATTATCTGGAGCCAGGCGGTGATGTCCTAGGAACGCGACGAAACGGCTTGCGGATGGCGGTGATGGCAACCGAGTCTGTGGCGATGCACCCGATTGAATGGATGAGGACCGACAAGAGCCTGGACGCCCACCTTGGGAAGATGGTCCGCCAGGCCTCGACGCTCGAGTACTTCCTTGAACAGACAGCCAAGGCTCTCAGCGGCAGCCCCTACGGAGCTCTCCTGATAAGCGGCGAATCCATCTCCCGCGTCATCGAGGCGTGCAAGGCGCTCGTCCTGGCCCGCGAGGACGCCAGCGCCGAATGGCAGGCCAGGTTCAAGGACACTCTTATCGCTTCCAAGAATGCGTTCGAGAGACGCAACCAGTACGTGCACGGGTCGGTCAGTTGGCGTGGCCCGGACGGCATACCGGGCACGTCGCGCAGCCGGCGCCTGAAGCCCGAGGCCACGTTCATCCCGCTAGACCTGGACGACCTCGCGAGCCTCACTCGAGAGTTCGAGCGCCTCACTTTCCAGGCCGCGGCCTGTCTCTCCGCGGCCCTCGACGAATTCCCCGACCACTTGGCCGAGGACTACAGCGACGACTGACCGCACAGCAGAAGGCGCCCGCCCCACGATCGGGAACGGGCGCCTTCTGCTGTGCGCCTACTCTGCTGCGGACTCAAGCGCTTCCGCGTACAGCAGCCTCTTCGTGTGCGCCCGCGGATCCGATTCGCCAGCCGCCTCGGCCACCAAATCCAGGGCGCCCACCCAGGCGCCCGTCAAGGCCAGCAGGACCGCCCCTGCCGTCTGCGGGTCGACCCCCTTCAACAGTGCCGCCCCACGGTCCATATCGCCTTCCGCATACGCCAGGCCAAGCGCAGCAGCCACCCTCCGGACCTCCCGGTGGTCAACGACCCCCGCTGGCGCACTCACAGCCCTTCCCCGTTCACCGCGGTGACGTGCGCCGACGCCACAAGGCGGGCCGGCAACGAACCCGACGCGTTCGCCGCCTTTGCCTCGGCTGTCGTCATCCCGGACGCTGCGGTAATGACCTCCTCGACCGGGTGGAGCCCACCGAAGTCGCTTGGCCCCCCTCTCAGGCCGTGCACTCGGAACACGTGGCTGGTCGCCCGGCTGACCAGGTGCTGCGCCGTATGTGTGCCCCGCTCGTAGCGCTCGCCGTCCAAGGCGAAGATGTGCTGCGGGTTGGCGTTGGCAATCACGTGCGGCATGTCGAGGTCGGCGAACACGGCCAGGTGCCGCCGAACGGCGTCCTCCCGCCTCACGCAGACGTCGGCCAGGTCATCGAGCGCCGCCATGGCCGCCGCGTACTTCTCCGCGATGACCCCGGTCGACACCTCGGTCAGCTCAACGCGGGCCGTCTTCTCCGCCTCACCTCGCCGGCGGGAAAGCTCCGCGGCCTCGGCTTTCTCCAGCTTCCGTTCCGCCGCCTCACGGCGCAGCACCGCCAGACGCTGCAGCCCGTACTGCTCGCCCAGCTGCTGCGCCTCCTCGGCCGCCTCGCCGTCGCGCACCTTCTCCTCGAGCCCGTCAATGAGCCCCTGCATCTCGGCAATCTCCGCCTTCGCGTCGACCAGCTCCTGCTGCGCTGCCGTCAGTCCTGTCATGCCGCTTCTCCTGTCCGTTCTGGAGCGACGATTGCCGCCTCAGCCACCAACCACACTGGGCCGACCTTCCGGCCCCGCAGGCGGCCAGTACGTGCCAGACGCCTTGCGTAGGACTCCGAACAACCCAGCCGGTGGGCCGCCTCCGAAGTACTGATCTCCACCTTCGCCGACCCGGCTTCCGGGGTTCCGCGTGTGGAACCATCCGCCTTCTCCGCCTGCTTGGCCGCCAGGTGCAAGCCCCAGAGCAGCTCCCGGCACGCCGTGGACGGCTGGCCCTTCGCCGCACTGATCTCCGCAGTCACATCCCGCAGCAGTCGACGAAGCACCTCGCCGGCCAGAGCAGCTGGAATGACAACCGTGCCGTCCTCCCGCACCAGCGCCCGGGCGCCAGGCGGCACCCTGCCCACGTCACGGCTCGTCATTGAGCCGCCTTTCGAGTACCAGGGCCTGCAGCTCAGGCAGAAGCCTCGCCCGCACCTCCGGAGCCCGGGTGTCCGTGCCGGGCAGCACCATGCCCTGCAACGCCAGTACGGCCAGGCCGTGAACAAGCGTCCCCAGCTCGTCCGGTCCGAGGTCGTCAAGCAGGTAGTCGACGTCGGTGTGCCCTTCCGCGGCAACGGCAGCCATGACCGCGTACAGGCGGCCTCGAATCTGTTCAGCCGACAGCGCCATTAGAGGCCTCCTCGTCCGCTGATGCCGCCGCGCCCAGCGCTACGGCCAGGTTCCCAAGCATCGACTTCGCCGCGTCGACGCCCACCGAGTCGTCCTTATCGAAAGCCGCCAAGCGGACGTGCGTGCCGGCCAGGGCGGCAACCGCCTTCGCCCCGTCGAGAAACGCCCGGTTGTCCTCGGCGCCGTGCATACGCTGCCGGGCCACCTGCACGTCATCCAGCATCGAAGACGCCACCCCCAGCCGGGCCGCCTTCAAGTCGATGACCCTGGCCCTAACTGCAGCTTCTGTCAGCGACCGGTCGAAGCTGACTCCCGCCGCGGTGCAAATGGCGGTCACGCTGCCTTCCGACACCCCCGTCTCCCTGGCGACCCCGTTACGGGTGGCACCCGGCCGACGGGCGGCATCAAGGACCGCCTGCCGCTGTTCCTCACTCAGCGACGCCATAGTCATCTCTCCTCTCTCGCGCGCGTGTCCGGCCCTGACTGGTCAGCGCTGACCTGCGGGGGGCTGTGGTTCATTCGGACTCTTCTCGTTGCCAGCGGCGGAGCTTCGCGGCGTGGCGGGCTTCGAGGCCGTAGGTGCGGCGTTTGGCGAGTTCCACGCGGCGCCGTTTGCGCTGTTCGATCTTCTGGCGGGCGTCTGTAATGCGGGCCTGCACGACGTCGTCGACGTTCATCGATTCCCAGATTCCGGGCGGGGGCTGGGGTGGAGTGGAGCCTTGTAGGTGGCTGGGGCCAAGGTCGGACGGACCCCAGCCGTGGTGGGCTATTCGCCGTCGGGTGGCAGGTGTCTGGCGATGCTTGCTTCGAGGTCACGGGCGAGATCGATTTCACCGACGAGGAGCATGGAGTCGCGGATGCGTTCCCAGCCGGCCTGGTCGATGGCGAGGTCGGCTTCACCTGCGTCGTTGACGAACGTCGTGACTGGGATGTTGAGCCGGGCGCAGATGGCCTTCATGTTGGTGACGCTGAACGGGTCGTCGTCCTCTGCTGCCTGTTCGGTCATGGCGGTCCTTCCGTGGTTGCCTGATGGGTGGCCGCCCCCGAATCCCGCGGGGGCGGCCGACGTGCGGGTCAGGCGGCGATGAACAGCTGGGGAAGCTCCGCCAGGTGAACCCGGGCCTCGCGGTGCCGTTTCCGGCGGGCTTCCTCCGCCTCGATATCGGCGGAGTAGGCGTCCCCTACGGCATCGAACCCGCCGCACCGCTCGACGGCGGCGCGCAGGGCTTCCATGGCCTCCTTGTACTTCTGACGGCTGCGTTCGGCCGTGTCCCGCCGACTGGAAATGGCGTTCGCCTGCCAGTCGGGCGACAAGGTGCGTTCGTAGTCGCTCAGCCCGGCATCGACCTTCGCTTGGGCTGTGAGGTACTGAGCGGCCAGGTCGGCGGCGTCGACGGCGACCTGTGGCGCGGTGGCCATCACCGGGAAGGTGTCCGTCTCGGACAATCCCGCCGGCAGCTCCAGCTTCGCCAGGTAGCTGTTCGCTTCGCCGTGGAACTCGGACGAGCGCCGGGGCCGCGGTGAAAGGAGTGGTTCGCTCCCGGCTGTCAGTCCCATGCAGATGAGGGCGGTGAGGTATCGATTGACGGCCGTGCTGCTGTACCAATGGGCGTTCTTCAGGTGGTTGCCATTGGGCGTGAGGTAGTCGAAGTCGGGCACGGCCGTGACGTGGGAGCGGCGGAGGTCGGAGCCTTTCTGCCAGACGACGTGTACGTGCTCCTGATCGTCTCCGCACTTGTCCGGGTGGTAGTTGACGACGCCCCAGGGCTCGCCGTTCAGGGTGCCGTCGGTGGCAACCAGGGGTTCCTCGCGAAGCTGCCGGAAGACGGCGAGGGTGACCTGCTTGCCGCTGATGGTGAGGGTTTTCACCTCGACGGCGGCGGTGGTGATCGTCGCGTTCTGCGTCGTGAGCTGTCTGGTCATGGGGTCCTTTCGGTGTGGGTGGGGTGTCGATGCTGTCCGGGTGTGGGTGGCCGCGCCACAGGTTCGGGCGCATTCGGTGCTGCCCGGTCAGGCGGCGCGCTGCTCCCGGGCATGTACGTACCGCTGGCGGGCGGCGATGAACGCTTCGTTGCTGCCGCCGCGGTCGGGGTGTGCCGCGGCCATGGCGGCCTTGAGCGCCTTGAGGTCGGGCTGGCTCGAGGCCGGCTGGTACCACCGGGGTTTCCGCAGGCGCGTTTCCGGGAGCTCGGGCGGTTCGGCGAACAACATGAACCAGTGAGGGACTCGGACGTGACCAAGCCGTTCGAGTTCCTGCCGGTCTACGTAGCCGGGCTCCCAGATGTTGTGGGTGATCGGGCCTCGGGGGCGCTGGTAGTAGACGCGGCGGGCGGTCTTCTTCGTGATGGGGAAGTTGACGATCTGCCCGTCGATCCACGTGCGGTCGTTGAGGTCCCACCGGCCCGGCTCGATGCCGTACAGGTATCCGACCGGGTTTGGGGGCGGCTCTGCCCCTGTGCGGGCGCTACGGGGCGGCCTGGTGGCCTTCTTGGCGGCGTTGAGCTTTTTGAGCTTGTCGGTGGCGACGCCGTGCAGGACGTGGATGTTGGCGTACCGGCCGGCGGCAAGTTGAAGCGCGGCAGCGTTGGCGAGCTGTGAGGCCTCTGTCATGGTGTCGGCCCAGCCGTGAGTTTCGCCGCCGTCGTATTCGTTCGCGGTCCAGAACCAGCGCTTACCGCTGCGGCATCGACCCCAGATGATGAGGGGGGCGGTGTCCATGGTGACTCCTCTCTCCGGTGCATGGGGGATGGCTAGCCAAACTGCATTGACGGGTGGCAGCCGACACAGGGGGTGTGCTTCTTCTCGCCGTTCCAGTCGCCCTCTTCGCGAGTACGGGTGACCGGATCGCAGTTGCCGCAGTGCTTGTACTTCTCGGCGCCCGGCGGGGAGACCTTGTTAGCTGCATCGTCGGCGATCCGATCCCAGATGGCGTTCGGGTTGGACGGGGTGTATCCGTTGCGCCTCATAGGCGGGAACGGCTGGTGTCCCGGCGAAAGGTGTTCTGCCTCCTCGGCCCCGAACTTCCCAGCGAGTTTCATCCATCCGTTAACGGTGGCGTCTGTGCCCTCCAGGACCGGGGGCGCCTCGTTGTCAGGTAGCTGGTCGTCCCGCAGCCGGTACAGGTACAGGGCAGCAGCAGAGCCGACGGCAGGTACGTCGCTGATGTCGAGGTAGCGGCGCAGCCCTGCTTCGGACCAGTCGGCTCGGAACGCGGCAAGGACGCGACGGGGAAGGTCCTCTAGTTGCTGCTTCCTTGGTTGTCGCCCTGGCATGGGGAGGCTGTCGACGAACGCCTGCGCCCGCTGGGTTTCGTCTGTGATCTCTTCGAAAGAAGACTCACCTCCCCCTCCTCCTTCGGTGACAGCAACCGCGTCCGTGCCGGTCTCGTCCGCTGGGGCGCCAGCCCTGGAGGTGGTGGAAGTACTTGATGAATTACTACGTGATGGAACTACGTGATGGGGGGGTGCAGCTGTACCCCCTTCAAAACTCTGAGGGCCCCCTTCAAAACTCCCTGACGCCCCCTTCAAAACTTCGGGTGCCCCCTTCAAAGTCGCGTCCGCTCGACCCTCTTTGTCTTGAAGGGGGTCTCCAGGCACCCCCTTCGAAACGGGGTCCGCATCCTTGAAGGGGGTCCCTGACGCCCCCTTCAAGGATGCGGCATCTTGCGAGGGGGTGTTTGGCGCCCCCTTCAAAGAATCTGGCGCCGGATCGGCGCCCCCTTCAAAGCCCGCCGACCTGAACGGAGGGCTGTTCAGCACCTCGTGGCGCCGCTCCCATGTGGCCTTCGGGACCGAAGCGGCGTAGACGGACGCACGACGGATGGTCGTACCGTTGGGTCCCCTTCGAGCTCCGCCGCGCTCCATCTGGAGGAGCCAGCCGGCCTTAGTCGTTCGCTGGAGGAGCTTCTTCCAGGTGTCCGCGTGCGGCCCGAAGTGGGCCAGGCCGTTGTTGCCGGGCCGCACGTTGCTGCCGTCCGCGCTCATGAAGATGGCGACGGCCAGCAGCTTGTAGCGGTCCGGCTCCGGCAAGTCGCTCATGATCATGAGGCGTTCCCAGTCGAAGCGGCCCACGCGAACAGGGGCCTTGTCGTCGCTCACTGGCCGCCTCCTGCTTGTCGATCACCGGGCAGGTCTTCCTGTCGGCCACTGATGTGATGCCGGTACCAGCCGGGGCAGCCCGGAATGGCAACGGGAGGCCAGCCGGGTGTTGCGTGCACTTCACGGCCACATCCCGGCTGTGGCATGGTGGGCGCAGAAGCACGCACCGTGAGGTCTCGCTGGTCCCTGGCAGGTACGAACTGCCAGGGACCGCTTGCGTTAGCCGTCATGCCGCCTGGGGCTCCCTCTTGCGGGCCTTGTACCGGGCGACGGCGTCGGCGTTGCAGGCCCGGCACTGGCGCACCCCGCCGGAGCCGGCGGTCCGGTAGTAGGTATTGGCCGGGGTGAACTCGTGGCCGCGTATGCAGTGGGTGCGCATCGCCGGCTCGCTGCGCCGGGTGTTCTCTGCGGGGGTGACCGGCTCCAAGTGCGCCGGGTTCACGCACCCCGGGTTGCGGCACAAGTGGTCGATGACGAGACCGGGCGCTATCGGGCCGACGAGCCGGGTGTACGCGTAGCGGTGGGCCAAGAAGGCGTGACCCCCGACCGTGAAGCGCCCGTACCCGTCGCGGTCCCGGTAGCCGGTCCATGTCCAGCACGGACCGAGCATCGGGGCCAGGGTGCCGGCCTTGTTCACGCGCGACCAGAAGCGCGCGGCGGGCGTTGCAATACCCCTCGGGCGAGACATGTCGTTCCGTGCCATGGCGATACCTCGGTGATCAGGCGGCGGGGAGTTCGCCGCCGAGCAGGCGTACAAGATCGGCAGTCACGACTCGGTGCCGTGCACCGAAGGAAAGGGTGCGGACGGGGGCTTCGCCGCGCTTGATGAGCGAGTGCATATGGCTCTTGCTGATGCCGATGGCCTTGGCAGCCTCGGGAACGCTGACTGTCGCCGGCCAGGTGCGGATCTCGTCCAGCGTCGGCTCGTTCGAGGCGGTCATCAGTGGCCCCCCTTTGAGCGGGCACTGTCCAGCCAGGCGTCGATATCTCGGCGGCGGTAGCGGATACGGCCACCGCGTCCCGGGGACAGTTTGATGAAGTGAGGCCCACCACCCTGCGAGCGCTTGTCCCGCAGGGTGTAGACGGAGAGCTTGACGACTGCACTCGCCTCCTGTGGCGTGAGAAGTTCGTCAGGATCGTGCGCAACCGATGCGGTTGTCGACATGACTACCTCCAAGAATCGCAGCGACCGCTGCAATAAAGTTGACGGTAGTGGAGTGTCGCTGGCAAAGCAAGCAATGACATGAGACGCTGCGAAGATGACAGCGAAAGCGGCGACTCCCGAGGTGGCATCCAGTGGCTGGGGCCCCATCAGCGAGAACCTCAAGGTGAACCTCCCGCGGCTCCGTAAGGCGCGAGGGGTGTCTACGACGGCACTCTCCGAAACCCTGAAGCAGTTGGGGCAGCACATCCCCCCGACCGGGATCACCCGCATTGAGAAGGGGCAGCGGCGGGTGGATGCCGACGATCTGGTCGCCCTCGCGCTTGCGTTGAACGTTTCGCCCCTAACCCTGCTTCTGCCGGAAGCGTGGGATGGGGCGCCGACTAGGCTCACGCCAAACGTGCGCCTTTCCACGCGTACTGCATGGCTCTGGGCGCAGGGGCACAACCCAGCTAGCGAACTGCCAGTTGCCGAGGATGGCGAAGACCCCGGGGGATCCCAGGAGCGGGGTCGCGCCTACTACGACCTGGAAGAGAACTACCGTGCACTGGCGCTGCCTCCTGAGCAGCGGCAGGCAGCCAATCACCCGGCGAACCGAGAGGCCGAAGGCGCGACGGCGATGGTCGAGCGGCTGGTGGAGGTCTCGGAGAAGCGCGGCGATGACGCTGCCGCTGTCCAACGCTCGCTGCGGGCGGCAAGGCTCCGCCTCAAGAAGCTGGAAGCCGAGCTGGAGCAGATCGAGCTGACCACCGAAGAGCTGGGCGCAGTGGCCGATGAGGCTCAGGGCTAGCCATGGCTGAGCCGAAGCGGGTTGTGCTGCGGGACGGCAAGGTGCGCTACCGCGTGGTGGTCGACGCCGGCCTGGACGAGAACGGGCGCCGCATCCAGCTGACGGTCACGCGGGACACGAAGACGGCCGCGAAGGAGGAGCGCGACCGCATCCTGCACCAGCGCTCGGCCGGCACCTTCATCGCCCCCAACAAGATCACGCTGGGGGAGTGGCTGGATCAGTGGCTGGAGTACAAGCGGCGCGACGTCGAGGAGACGACGATCCGCACGTATCGTCTGGCCCTCGTGCACGTCGTCGACCGCCTGGGGCACATCAGACTCCAGGAGCTGGGCGAGGACGACATCCAGGACTTCATCGACGAGGTCGTGGCCAGCGGGCGCCGGCGAGGCGGTGAGCCGGGTACGCGGTTGGCGGTGTCCACGGTCGAGGGCATCCTCACCCGGTTGCGGGAGGCCCTCGGCCGGGCCGTTGTCCGCAAGCTGATCGCGACCAGCCCCGCGCAGTACGTGCGCGTGGCGCTCGCCGACAAGAAGACGGATAAGAGAGACCGCGACAAGGTGAAGCCGTGGACGGTCGCCGAGGTGCAGACCTTTATCCGCGGCATGGAGCAGGACCGGCTCTTTGCTCCGTTGCTGCTGTCTCTGATGGGGCTGCGGCCGGCGGAGGTCTGCGGGCAGCGGTGGACAGATGTGGACCTGGACGTCGGGATCCTCGAGATCACCACCACTCGAACGATGATCGGCAATAACAAGGTGCTGGAGAAGGATACGAAGACGGCGTCCGGCGAGCGCGCCCTGCCGTTGCCGCAGGGTCCGTGGGAGGCGCTGCGCCGGTTCCGTGACCGGCAGGCTGCGGAGAGGCTGGCCGCGGGTGAGGCGTACACGGAGACGGGCTACATCGCCGTCAACGAGCTCGGCCTGCCGATCAACACGCGGCAGCTGCGGGAGTACGCCTACCGCCTGATGCGCGATCTGGGGCTGCGGCAGGTGCGGTTGTACGACGCGCGGCACTCCGTGCTGAAGGCGCTCGCCATGAGTGGCGTGCCGGACGTAGTCCTCGCGGCATGGGCGGGCCATACGAACGCGGCTTTCACGAAGCGGAAGTACGTGTCCATCGAGGCCGAGGACATGAGGGGCGCCGCGGTGGCCCTCGACGTCTTCCATGGAGGGGCCCCGAAAGAGCTCCTGTGAGAAATTGTGAGATGTGGGCGCCCCGCAGGACTGGCAAACCTTGCCTGACCTGCGGGGCTTCTGATTTCCGTAGAACAGTGTCCGGATTCTACTGGCGGTTTCTGCAGGTCCGCGCCGCGGGCCGGTATGTGGCTTCCTACGAGGACCGGGACCGGTCTCCGGTCCGCCGGCTCCTCAGGGCTTCGCGGCCACGAAGCCCCACTGGTCCACGGGCTCACCCGCCGGAGGCTCCTCGGGGCGCCACAGGCTGATCGACCCGAATCCGGGGTCGACGAGATCGAGCCCGTCCGCGAAGGAACGCACGATCTCCTTGGGGCGCGAGATGTACGGCATGGCGCCGCCGCTGGCGTACTCGTCGGAAGCCGCCCGGGTCTCCTCGGTCTCGATGGTGTCGCACAGCATCAGGAAGCTTCCTGCGGGGACCGCGTCGAGGTAGCCGCGCAGAAGGGCGGCAGCCTCACCCGGGTCGGCGATGTGTCCCAAGGTGGAGAGCACCATCAGCGCCACCGGCTGCTGAAGATCCAGGGTCCGGGCGGCCTCCCGGAGCACGGCGTCCGTGTCCCGAAGATCCGCGTGCACGTAGTTCGTGGCGCCCTCCGGGCTGCTTGTCAGCAGTGCGCGCGCGTGGGCCAGCACAATCGGGTCGTGGTCCACGTACACCACACGTGCCGCCGGGGCTACAGCCTGCGCGACCTCGTGCGTCGCGTTCGCGGTCGGCAGGCCGGTGCCGAGATCGAGGAACTGCCGGATCCCCGCCTCCTCGGTCAGATGACGCACCGCCCGGGCCTGGAAGCGGCGGGAAGCCCGGGCGATGTCGATGATCTGCGGATAGAGCTCTTCCATCGTCGCGCCGAGCCGGCGGTCCACTTCGTAGTTGTCCTTGCCGCCCAGCCAGTAGTTCCAGACCCGTGCCGAGTGAGGCGTGCCGGTGTCGATCCCGTCCGCCGGAACCTGGATGTCCGGTATGCCGCTCATGGGTACTACCCCCCGCTCCGGTGCCCAGGTTGTCCCTGCGCGCTGAACGCCCATGCTGCCCCACCAGTCACATGCGCAACAGCAATAACTGCGCCAACCGGTCAGCCGTCCAGCTGACGCCAACCGGTCAGCCGGCGCCAGCTGGTCGCCCGTCCAGCCGGCTCCAGTTGGTCACCCGTCCAGCCGGCGCCAGCCGGTCACCGGTCCCGGGCTCGCCGTGTCCGCGGGAGTGATCCAGTACGCCTTGCCGAGCTCCGAGTCGAACTGCGCGCCTGCCCGGCCGTCGCCGGACGAGCGCCCGGTCAGGCGCCGCCCGATCCAGGGCATCAGATGGTGCCGGGCGAACCGTACGTCGTCGATCCGCCGCTGCGCCCACCGGGCGGGCGCGGACACCGGCATCGGGGTCTGCCAGTCGCTCTCCGCGGGCAGCCCCAGCGTCTGCCACACCGCCTCCGCGACCCTGCGGTGCCCCTCGGCCGTCAGGTGCAGCCGGTCCACGTCCCACATCCGCGGGTCTCCCAGCGACGGCGCGCCATACAGGTCGGTCACCACCGCGCCATGGCGCTCGGCCAAGTCGCCGACCAGCGAGAACAGCTCCTCCATACGCGGACGGAAACGTTCCATCACCGGACCGTTCCGGCCCGGGCTGCGCATCAGCACCAAGGTCTTGCACGCCGGCGCGAGTCGCTCCACGGCCTCCTCCAGCCGGCCGCGGACCATGCCCATGTCACACTTCGGCCGCAGGGTGTCGTTGAGCCCGCCGACGAGCGTGATGACATCCGGCTGCAGTGCGGCGGCGACCGCGACCTGCTCGTCGACGATCTGGCTGATGAGTTTTCCCCGTACGGCGAGATTGGCGTACCGGAAGCCGGGCGCGCGTGCCGCGAGACGGGCGGCGAGGACGTCGGCCCAGCCGCGGTAGGAACCGTCGGGCAGCAGATCCGACATGCCCTCGGTGAACGAGTCGCCGACCGCGACAAGACTGGTGTAGGAGGCATTCAATTCCATGGCGCTGCCGATCGTACCGCGACCGCGGCCCCTCACCAGGGGCGGCGGGAGCACGGAAGAGGGGCGCGGCCGACGCCCGCCCCTCCCCGTGCCGTCACCACGCTGACGCTGACGCGGGCGTCAGCGAGGCTGCGGCCTGCCCACCAGCTCACGCAGTACGTCCTCCATCGTGATCATGCCGGCCAGCCGGCCGTCCTCGTCGAGGACGGCCGCCAGATGCGTGCGACTCCGCCGCAGCGCGGTCAGCACGTCGTCCAGAGGCGTCGCCGCACGCACCCGGGCGATCGGCCGCAGAGCCGTCACCGGGAAGGGCAGATCGCGCGGCGTGGCGTCCAGAGCGTCCTTCACATGGAGGTACCCGATGATGCGCTGCTCGCTGTCCATCACGGGGAAGCGCGAGAAGCCGGACTCGTGCGAGAGCCGCTCCAGCTCCTCCGGGGTCGTGCCGACCCTGGTGTAGAGCACTCGGTCGACCGGGAGGAGCACGTCCTGGACCGGGCGCCGGCCCAGTTCCAGCGCGTGGCGCAGACGGTCCGCCGAGCGGTCGTCGACGAGCCCGGAGTCCTCGGCGTCCTTGACGAGGCGTGCCAGTTCGTCGTCGGAGAAGGTCGCGGAGACCTCGTCCTTGGTCTCCACCCGCAGCAGCTTCAGCAGCGTGTTCGCGAAGGCGTTGATCGCGAAGATCACCGGCTTCAGCGCCCTCGCCAGCGTGACCAGCGGTGGTCCGAGCAGCAGCGCCGTGCGGGCCGGCTCGGCCAGCGCGATGTTCTTCGGCACCATCTCGCCGAGCAGCATGTGCAGATACGTCGCCACGGTCAGGGCGATGACGAACGAGATCGGGTGCACCAGCCCGTGCGGTACTCCCACTCCGTCGAAGACGGGCTCCAGGAGATGGGCGATGGCGGGCTCGGCGACGATGCCCAGCACCAGGGTGCAGAGCGTGATGCCCAGCTGTGCCGCCGCGAGGAGCGCCGACACGTGCTCGAGCCCCCAGATGACACTGCGGGCCCGCCGGTTCCCGGCTTCGGCCTCGGGCTCGATCTGGCTGCGGCGTACGGAGATCAGCGCGAACTCCGCGCCGACGAAGAAGGCGTTGACGACCAGGGTCAGCAGGCCGATGAAGAGCTGGACGGCGATCATCGTTCGTCCTCCGCCGGCTCGTCGCTGCCGGGCAGCGGGGCGTGCAGCAGCGCACGCGCGGCGCGATGCCCCGAAGCGTCCACCACGTCGATGCGCCACCCGGTGAGCTCGACGGTGTCGCCGACCACCGGGATGCGGCCCACCTCCGTCGCGATCAGACCGGCCAGCGTCTCGTACGGTCCGTCCGGTACCCGCAGCCCGATGGTGCGGAGCTGGTCCGTGCGGGCCGCTCCGTCGGCGGACCACAGGGTGCGTCCGTCGGCGTCCTCGCCCGCGGCCGCCAGATCGGGGGTCTCGTGCGGGTCGTGCTCGTCCCGCACCTCGCCGACCACTTCCTCCACGATGTCCTCCAGCGTCACGACTCCCGCCGTGCCGCCGTACTCGTCGATGACGACGGCCATGGCCAGCTTTCCGGAGAGCCGGTCCAGCAGGCGGTCCACGGTGAGTGTCTCCGGCACGAGCAGTGGTTCGCGCAGCATGTCGGACACGCGCTTACGGGGCCGCTGGTCCGCGGGAATGGCCAGCACGTCCTTGATGTGGGCGACGCCGACGACCGTGTCCAGGCTGCCCCGGTAGACGGGGAACCGGGACAGTCCGGTCGCCCGGGTGGCGTTCGCGACGTCCTCGGCGGTCGCCTGGACCTCGAGGGCGGTGACCTGGACGCGGGGGGTCATCACGTTCTCCGCGGTCAGTTCGGACAGGTTGAGGGTGCGTACGAAGAGTTCGGCGGTGTCCGCCTCCAGCGCGCCCTCCTTGGCGGAGTGGCGCGCCAGGGCCACCAGCTCCTGCGGGCTGCGAGCCGAGGCCAGCTCTTCGGCCGGCTCGAGGCCGAAACGCCGCACGATCCGGTTGGCGGTGTTGTTGAGGTGGCTGATGAAGGGCCGGAAGACCGCCGTGAACGCGCGCTGCAGCGCTGCGACCCTCCGGGCGACGGCCAGGGGGGAGGAGATCGCCCAGTTCTTCGGGACGAGCTCACCGACCACCATCAGGACGACGGTGGACAGCGCCGTACCGATCACGAGTGCCAGCGAGGAGGACACACCGGGCGACAGCCCCGTCGCTTCCACCGGCCCCCGGATGAGCTTGGAGATGGACGGCTCGGAGAGCATGCCCACGATCAGGTTGGTGACGGTGATGCCGAGCTGTGCGCCGGAGAGCTGGTAGGTGAGACTGCGTACGGCCTTGAGTGCGCTCGCCGCACCCCGGTCCCCTCGCTCGACGGACCGTTCGAGATCGCCGCGCTCCACGGTGGTCAGGGAGAACTCCGCCGCCACGAACGCTCCGCAGGCGAGGGAGAGCAGTATCGCCACGAGGAGCAGGAGCACTTCGGTCATCGGTTCACCTCCGTCCCATGATCGGGCAGGGGCAGAAGGTTCGCGCGATGTCGGCGGTGTCTACTACTGGGGGGCTCGCCCATGGGCGGACGCTCACACCTTTCGAAAGGGTTGGACGGTCGAGAATACATAGTAAAGGATCGGCAAAATGCCCTGTACGGACGGCTCGCGCCCGCTCAGGGGTATTCGGCGGTTCCGGGCGTGGTCACAGGGACTTGACCCAGCGCCGCCAGTGGTCCTCGCGATGGTAGCCAGCCGCCCCCCACGTGTGATGGGCCCGCTCGTTGGATTCCAGCACCATGGCGTCGACCCGGCGGCCGCCCAGGGCCACGAATCGTTGTTCCGCGGCTTCCAGCAGCGCGGTCGCGACGCCCTGCCGGCGGCAGGCGGGGTGCACGGCGAGCCGGTACGCGGAGCATCGCCATCCGTCGAAGCCGGCTATGACGGTCCCGGCGATCCGGCCGTCGCGTTCCGCGAGGAGCAGGGCCTCGGGGTCCCGCGTGATCAGCCGGGCGACCCCCTCGTGGTCGTCGGTGATGCTGGTGCCCTCCGCTGCTTCGCGCCAGAACCGCAGCACGTCGTCGATGTCGGAGAGGGCCGCGCAGCGGATATCGAGATCGGTCATGGCCAGAGCCAATCAGAGCGTTCGGGGGAAGGGCGAACTGTTTCGCCCCGGGCCCTGTCGGGTGCGCCGTCCCGCCCCCGCCCTCTTGCGAGTGCTAGCGCACACGCGCTAGCGTGATGGCGTGCCCAAGACTCAGCTGAACGTTCGAGTGGACGAGGCCACCGCCGAGGCGGCGCGACAGCGCGCCCTCCAGCGGGGGATGAGTGTGAACCGCTACATAGAGGAGCTCGTCAAACAGGATGCGGGCGAGGTGGGACACACCTTCGTCGAGGCCGCGGCCGACTTCATGAAGCAGTACGAGTCGGTGTTCGCCGAGGAGTTCGGCCCGGAGCGCGAAGGCACCCGTTGAACCTGCAGATCGACCTTTCCTGGCTGCTCATGGTCGCCGAGCACAAGACGCCCGGTGATCCGCAGGTCGTCGACTGGGGTGCGCTCGTCGCCGCCGTCAGCCGGCACGAGGCGGAGATCTTCGGCAGCCCCGTCTACAGCGACCCGCACTCCCGGGCGGCTGCCCTGCTCCAGCTGCTCCTGCACGTGCCCGCGCTCGAGCACTCCAACGCCATGTTCGCCTCCGCCGTCGCCTATGGCTATCTCGTCGCCTCAGGGCTGAAGGTCATCACCTCTCCCGAGCAGGTGCGCGATCTCGCGCGACTGGTGAAGGAGGGCAAGGCCGACGTCCGGACCATCGCCGAAGAGCTCCGCCGGTGGAGCCTGTGACCGGCGTTCCTCAGTCTGCCGCCGCCGAGCGGTCCACCACGGCCGACCGGCGGGCCACGCCGAGCACACACGGCGAGCTCGGCAGCTGCACTCCCTTGTCCGGGATACGGAACCTGCGGCACATGCCCAGCTCGAAGCCGGCCTCCTCGATGGCCGCCACCGTGTCCCGCGCGGTGTGACAGCCCCCGAAGAGCAGTGGCCAGAGGGTGCGGTCCGCGGCCCGCTGTGCGGCCGCCAGTGCCCGGCCCGGGGCCAGGGTGTGCTCGAAGAAGCGCAGCTCACCACCTGGCCTCAGCACCCTCTTGATCTCCGCCAGCGCGCGGGGCAGGTCCCGCACGGTGCACAGGACCAGTGAGGCCACCGCCGCGTCGAACGCCTCGCCCTTGACCGGCAGTGCCTCGGCCGTGCCCGGCACCACATCGACCGGCACCTCCGCGCGCAGCGCCGCACCGGCCGCCAGCTGCCGCAGTCTCCGCTCGGGCTCGATCGCGACGACTTCGGACACGGCCCCCGGGTAGTGCGCGAAGTTGAGGCCGTTGCCCGCACCGATCTCGATGACGCGGCCGGAAAGACCCGCGAGAAGCTCGTCGCGACGGTCCGCCACACCCCCCTTGAGATCGGCCGCCACGCTCATCCTGGCGTAGAAGCGGGCGAAGACCGGGTGGTGCACCGCGTCCCGGGGGACAGGTGTGCTGCGCCGACGCATGATCGGGCCTCCTCGGAGGGCACGTGGATACGGCTCTCCTCAGATTCTCCCCCGTACGGCCCCGCTCAGCCGCTCATACGGTGACCGCCGAGTTCCGGTGCCAGCCAACCCGCCGCCCGCGCCCGGAAGTCGGCCGGTTCGAGCGCCCCGGAGCCGGCCGGTACCGCGCCGAGCAGCGGGGCGCCCGCGGCGACCGGGAGGTCCTCGATGTTGCAGCGCGAGGCCAGGTCCGGATCGGCCGGCATGCTCCCCACCACCACTCCGGGACACGTGAGTCCTCGCGCCCGCAGCGCCTCCGTCGTCAGGGCGGTGGCGTTGAGCGTGCCCAGGCCCGCCGGGGCCACCACCAGCACGGGCGCCGCCATCAGCCGCGCGGCGTCCGCGAGCGTGGCCCCCTGCTCGTCGTAGCGGACGAGCAGCCCGCCCGCTCCTTCGACCAGCACCAGGTCGTGCTCCGTCGCCAGCTTCTGGGCGGCCTCGGCGATCTCGTACGGGCGCACGGGGGTGAGACCTGCCCGGCGTGCGGCTGTCTCCGGTGCCAACGGCTCCGGGAACCGGGCCAGTTCGACGGCCGTCACATGAGCGCCGGCCAGCCGTGCCACCTCGGCGGCGTCCCCCGGCTCGCCCGGTGCGAGACCCGTCTGGGCGGGCTTGAGGACCGCGACCCGGCGGTCCCGGTAGGCGGCCGCGACCGCCGCGGTCACGATCGTCTTGCCGATCTCGGTGCCCGTACCGGTCACCACGAGGATCGTCATCTCAGCCCTCCCTCGCCGCCGAGCACACGGCCCGGCAGATCCTTGCCACATCGTCGTCGCCGGTCACGTACGGCGGCATCGTGTACACGAGATCGCGGAACGGGCGCAGCCAGACGCCCTCGCGCACCGCGGCCCGTGTGGCGGCCTCCATGTCGACCTCGTGATCGAGCTGCACGACCCCGATCGCGCCCAGCACCCGGACATCCCGTACGCCCGGCGTACCGGCGGCCTCGGCCAGCCCCTGGCGCAGCCCCGCGCCGATCCGCTTCACCTCCAGCTCCCAGTCCTGGCCCAGCAGGAGATCGACGGAGGCGCAGGCCACCGCCGAGGCGAGCGGATTGCCCATGAACGTCGGCCCGTGCGCGAGCACCGGCACATCCCCGCTCGAGATGCCCTCCGCCACCCGCGAGGTGCACAGCGTCGCAGCGAGCGTCAGATAGCCCCCGGTCAGCGCCTTGCCGACACACATGACATCCGGGGAGACGCCGGCGTGTCCCGCGGCGAACAGCTGCCCGGTACGGCCGAACCCCGTCGCGATCTCGTCGAACACCAGCAGCACGTCATTCGCGTCGCACGCCTCGCGGAGCACCCGCAGATACGCGGGGGAATGGAAGCGCATCCCGCCCGCCCCCTGCACCACGGGCTCCACGATGACCGCCGCCGTCTCGTCGGCGTGCGCGGCCACCAGCTCGCGCAGATGCCTCACGTAGGTCTCGTCGGGCTCGGCGTCGAAACCGTCCGGAGGGGCGTCCGCGAAGATCTGCCGGGGGAGGGACCCCGACCACAGCTCGTGCATCCCGCCCTCGGGGTCGCACACCGACATCGGCTGCCAGGTGTCACCGTGATAGCCGCCGCGCCAGGTCAGCAGCCGCTGCTTGGCGGGCCGCCCCGCCGAACGCCAGTACTGCAGGCACATCTTCACCGCGACCTCGACGGAGACCGACCCCGAATCGGCGAGGAAGACATGCTGCAGCGGCTCCGGAGTGATCTCAACCAGCCGGGTCGCCAGCCGGACGGCGGGCTCGTGGGTGAGCCCGCCGAACATCACATGACTCATCCGGTCCAGCTGACCGCGGGCGGCTTCGTTGAGCACCGGATGGTTGTAGCCGTGGACCGCGGACCACCAGGACGACATGCCGTCCACCAACTCGTGCTGACCGTGGGCGGGTTCGGCGAGGCGGAGACGGACCCCGGACGCGGACTCCACGACGAGCGGCTCCTGCCGGCCCGGCATCGGGCCGTAGGGGTGCCAGACATGGGCCCGGTCCAGGGCGCGGAGCTCGGCCGGGCGGAGCGGATCAGGCATTGGGCGCGAGGTCCGTCCCGGTACCGCGACGGCGGACCGTCACCAGATCCGTACGCGCCGCCAGGACCTCGGACGGCTCCGGAGCGGCCTCGGCGGTGTCGCCGCACGGAGCGCAGCCGCCCTCGTGCGAACCGCAGCCGCCCGTCCGGGCGCGGTGTTCGGGAAGCGTCGTGGTGTCCGCCCCCTCCACCTCGAATCCGGCGTCCGCGATCATGTCGAGGTCGGACTGGCCCGACTGGCCCTCGGTGGTCAGGTAGTCACCCAGGAAGATCGAGTTGACCAGGTTCAGTGCGAGCGGCTGCATCGACCGCAGATGGACCTCACGGCCGCCCGCGAGCCGCACCTCGACGTCCGGGCAGACGAACCGGACCATCGCCAGGATGCGCAGGCACCGCTGGGGAGTGAGGTGCCACTCCTTGGCGAGCGGCGTGCCCTCGATGGGGATCAGGAAGTTCACCGGCACCGAGTCGGGGTCCAGGTCACGAAGCGAGAACACGACATCCACCAGATCGGCGTCGCTCTCACCCATCCCCGCGATCAGCCCCGAACACGCCGAGAGGCCGGCGGCCTGGGCCTGCTGCACGGTGTCCACCCGGTCGGCGTACGTGTGGGTGGTCGTGATCTGCCCGTACGTCCCCTCGGAGGTGTTGAGGTTGTGGTTGTACGCGTCCGCGCCCGCGGACTTCAGCCGGTCTGCCTGGCCCTGCGAGAGCAGGCCGAGGCACGCACACACCTCGACGTCCTCGTGCTGCTCCTTGATCGCCTCGATGGTCTGCGACACCCGGTCGACGTCCCGGTCCGTCGGCCCCCGGCCGCTCGCCACCAGGCAGACCCGCTTCGCGCCGCCGGCCACCCCGGCGGCGGCGGCCTTCGTGGCCTCGTCCGGTTTCAGCCAGGTGTACTTGAGGATGCCCGCCTCGGAACCGAGCCGCTGCGAACAGTACGAGCAGTCCTCGGGGCAGAGCCCCGACTTCAGGTTCACCAGATAGTTGAGCTTCACGCGCCGCCCGAACCACTGACGGCGTACCTTTCCGGCCGCGGCCACCACGTCGAGCAGTTCGTCGTCGGACGTCGCCAGCACGGCGAGCGCTTCGTCACGGGTCGGCGGTACGCGCCGCAGCCCCTTGTCCACCAGCGTATTCAGCAGGTCCATGGCCTTGATCCTGACGTACGGCACCGTCATCGGCCAAGGAGGAACCGGACAGCAGAGCCGGTCGATGCTGTGTGTATTGCCACACCCTGGCCTGTTGCGCACCCGGTTAGGGTCTGTGAGCTGCCTACAAAAAGGGACCCGCTCATGTCCTACGCCCCGTTCGACTGGATCGACGACGAGGCCCGGCGCCGTGCCGACGCCGGACTCGTCCGGACGCTGCGCCCCCGGCCCGCCGACACGGAACTGCTGGACCTCGCGAGCAACGACTACCTGGGTCTGAGCCGGCACCCCGAGGTCACCTCGGCCGCCGCCGAGGCGGCACGGACATGGGGCGGAGGCGCCACCGGCTCACGGCTCGTCACCGGCTCCACCGCGCTGCACGCCGAACTCGAACGCGAACTCGCCGACTTCTGCGGATTCGAAGCCGCCCTGGTGTTCTCGTCCGGTTACGCGGCCAACCTCGCCGCCCTCACGGCGCTCACCGGACACGAGTCGCTGATCGTGTCCGACGCGGGCAACCACGCCTCGATCGTGGACGGCTGCCGGCTCGCCCGGGCCGCCACCGCCGTCGTGCCGCACGCCGACCCCGAGGCGGTGCGAAAGGTGCTCCACGACCATGACGGACGGGCTCTGGCCGTGACCGACTCCGTCTTCTCGGTGGACGGGGACGCCGCTCCGCTGGCAGCACTCGCCGGTGTCTGCCGCGAAGCAGGCGCTGCCCTCCTCGTGGACGACGCGCACGGACTGGGTGTCCTGGGCGAGGGCGGGCGCGGCGCGCTCGCGGCCGCCGGACTGGCGGGCGGCGAGGGGGTCGTCGCCACCCTCACCCTCTCCAAATCGCTCGGCAGCCAGGGGGGAGCGGTGCTCGGCCCCGCCCGGGTCATCCGCCATCTGGTCAACACGGCCCGTACGTTCATCTTCGACACCGGTCTCGCACCGGCGGCCGTCGGCGCGGCTCTGGGCGCTCTGCGGCTGCTGCGCCGCGAACCCGGACGCGCGGCGAGGGCCGGGGTGGTCGCCGTCGAGCTGTACGGCCGGCTGACGGCGGCCGGGCTGACCGCGGTGCGCCCCGACGCCGCCGTCGTATCGGTCCGCGCGCCCTCGGCGGAGTCCGCGGTGCGGTGGGCGGCCGACTGCCGTGCGGCCGGCCTCGCGGTGGGATGCTTCCGGCCGCCGTCGGTGCCGGACGGGATCTCCCGGCTGAGGCTGACAGCCCGGGCGGACCTGACGCGAAATCAGATCACGGAAGCCGTGGGCACGGTCCTCGCCACGGCGCCGGGGCCCGTCAGCTGACCCGGTGGCCGTCCAGTCCGGCGACGAAGGACGTCCACGCCGTCGCCGAGAACCGAAGCGGCGGCAGGGACGTGTCCTTGGAGTCCCGCACGGCGAGCCCTTCGTCGCCGGCCGGCGCGGTTTCCACGCAGTTGTTCATTCCGGTACTGCGGCTGCTGCGCCGCCACCTGGGTGCGGGCTGTGCGAGACGGTCGGACATCGTGGCCCCCTCGGGCAGTCTGAAGGTTCCGTCTGATCACCGCGGCCTACTGCGGCGATGAGGTCCAGCGAACGCTCGGGCGACAGCGCGTGAGCCTGCATCGTGCGGAAGGCCGAGCTGTACGCCTCAAGGTCTTCTTTCCGCTCCAGATAGAGACTACTCGTCAAGTGGTCAAATACGACCACGTCTAGATCGGAAGTGGTCGGAAATGAAAAAATAACGAAAGAGCCTGTGAGGCCGATGTAGCTCCCGGCCTCGAACGGCAGTAACTGGAGTGTCACGTGGGGAAGTTGAGCGACCTGTGACAGATGGAGGAGCTGTTCCTCCATGACCCGGGGGCCGCCGACCACTCGCCGTAACACGGCTTCGTCGAGTACGGCGCTGAGCCCCAGCGGCCGGGGCGCGTGGAGGACGCTCTGCCCGGGCGAGTCTGACCTCCACCAGGGAATCGAGCTGTGCGGGCGGCAGTCCGTCCAGCGAGGAACGGGTCACGGCCCGCGCATAGTCGGCGGTCTGCAGCAGGCCCGGGACCACGGAGGTCTCCAGCGTGCGGGCGGCTTCGGCCTGGGACTCCAGGCTGATGAAGTCGCGGTACTGGGGCGGGATGAGCCCGCGATAGGCGTGCCACCACCCGCTTCCGCCTCCGCCCGCCGAGCCGGCGAGCGTCTGGAGCAGGGAGCGCAGCTGACGGTCGTCCACGCCGTAGGCGTCCAGGAGGCGGCTCACGTCACCGGGCGTCACGCCGCTCGCCCCCGTCTCGATCCGGCTCACCTTCGACTGGTGCCAGCCCAGCATCCCGGCGGCGTCCCGGCTCGTGAGTCCCGATGTGTGACGCAGGCTGCGCAGCTCCTCCCCGAGCTTGCGACGGCGTACCGCAGGGCCGTTTCGCACGGTGGCCTCCTCCCGTTGTACGGAGAGCCGCCCGGGCGGGTCCGGCTCGGAAAGGGGCCAGTGTTGCGCCCGTACACGGCTCAGGGGACGGAGTTCACCGTAATGAGCGACAGATATATGCATATCTTGGTGGATCGCCGTCAAGGGAGGCGGCATCGGTGGCAGTCTGGCGCGAAGCACGATCCAGGCCGGCCACGGGCCGGTCAGGGCGGGAAAGGGACGGCGTCGCCATGGCAGACCATCAGGAAGCAACCGTCACTCTGCCGAGCGATCCGGCCTCGGTCTCCACGGCCCGGAGACATGTGGCCGGGGTGCTCGCCGAATGGGGTCTGGCCGAGGACGGCGATACCGCCGACACCATCCGGCTGATCGTCTCGGAACTCGCCACCAACGCCGTCCAGCACACCTTCGGGCAGTCACCCACCTTCACGGTGGACCTCCGCCTCGACCGGGACGTGGAGTTCTGTCTGGGCGTGACGGACAGTCACCCCCGCTGGCCCCAGCGGCTGCCCGCCGCGGTCCGGCAGGACAACGGCCGCGGCATGGTGATCATCCGGGCCTTGACGAAGGAGCACGGCGGGCGGCTCAGCGTCAGCCCCACCCCGGACGGGGGCAAGACCGTGTGGATCGCTCTACCCTGGCCGGTTCCCGCCCAGGCCTGACGCCGTCGGGCAGGCCCCCGTGCGGTGCGGGCCGTGCGGTGCGGGCCGTGTGCCGCGGGGCCGTCCTCACACCGCGGAGGCCCGGCCGAAGCCGCTGCGCAGCAGGGCCGTCAGCGTCGTCGCGGCCGCGGTGTTCCGGTCCCCCCGGTGCACCACGGAGATCGTCCGCCGGAAGGCGGCGGGTTCCAGGCGCCGGACGGCGAGCGGTGCAGGGGACATCGCGGCCACCATCTCCGGCACCACCGCCACGCCGATCCCTGCGCTGACCAGGGCGCACACCAGCGCGTAGCCGGGCGACTCGCACACCACGGCGGGGGTGGCCCCCGCCTCCGCCAGCGCACGCTCCACCCCGCGACGCGGCGGATGGTCGGGTGCGCTGCTGATCAGCGGCCGGCCCGCGAGTTCGGCCACGGGCAGCGGGCCGCTGCCCTCGGACAGCATCTGCCCGAGCGCGGTGACCAGCACCAGCTCCTCGACGAGCAGCGGCTCGGCGGACACCCCCGCCGGGAGCGGATCGGCGGCCGCGGGTTCGTACGCGTGGGTCAGCGCCAGGTCCACGTCGCCGGCCGCCACGGCGGCGACGCCGGCGGGCGGCTCGTAGTCCGTGACGGCCAGTTCCACGTCTGGGTGGGCGCGCCGGAACGCGGTGAGTACCGGCGGCAGCAGATGGATCCCGGCCGTCACGAACGTGCCGACCCGCAGCCGGCCGCCCGACAGCCCTGCGAGCCTGGCCAGCTCGTGCCGCGCCTGGTCCATCTCGTCCAGGATGCGTCTCGCCCGCCCTGCCAGCAGCTCACCGGCGGCCGTCAGCCGTGCCCCGCGGTGGTGGCGGACGAGGAGGGCGGCTCCGGTCTCCTTCTCCAGCTTGGCCAGCTGCTGCGAGAGGGCGGGCGCGGTGTAACCCAGCCGCGCCGCTGCACGCGTGATCGATCCAGCCTCGGACACCGCCACCAGCGCGGCCAGCCGTGTCGGGTCGTACATTAAGCGTTCCTTTTGGCAGACCCAGAAGATTGCAAGTACATGCTAAGGGCTGCGATCGGTCAGGGTGGACCCATGGACGCACAACTGCTCGCCTTCGTCGCCGTGGCCGCGGGAATGGTGGCCCTTCCCGGCGCCGACTTCACCGTGGTCGTACGCAACGCGCTCGCATCCCGGCGGTCCGGGCTCGCCACCGCCGTGGGGGTCGCCGGAGGGCTTGTGGTGCACACCGCGCTGGCCGCGGCCGGACTCGCCGCCGTGCTTGTGACGATGCCCGCCCTGTTCCGTACCGTTCAGCTGCTCGGCGGCGCGTACGTGCTCTACCTCGGGCTCAGCGGCCTGTACGCGATGTGCCGGCGGGTCACCACCGGAACCGCCGCCGAGGAGGAGAGCGAGGGCAGGACGCTGTCGGGGGCCGGAAGGTCACTGCGCCAGGGTTTCCTGACCAACGCCCTCAACCCGAAGGCGCCCGTGCTCTTCCTCAGCCTGCTGCCCCAGTTCGTCCCCGAGGGGCAGCCACCGCTGCCCAGGACACTGCTGCTGGCCTCGGTGGTCGTCCTGCTCGCGCTCGTCTGGTTCCCGGCCGTCGCCCTGCTGGTGGATCGCCTGGGCCGGTGGCTGCGCCGGCCGCGTGCCACCCGGGTGATCGAGGGTGGCAGCGGCACGGCGCTCACCGCGTTGGGACTCGTGCTGGTGACGGGCCCCCTGCTGCACTGAACGGAGAAGGGAGGGACCTCAGCGGACCCTCCCGTACAGAACGTTGCCGGACCAGATCTTCTCCAGCCGGACCACGGCGCCGGTCTTCGGTGAATGCCAGATCTTCCCGCTGCCGGCGTAGATGCCGACGTGGTACACACTGCGGCCCGCGTGGAAGAAGACCAGGTCGCCGCGTTTCCGCTGCGACCTGGAGATATGGCGGGTCTTGTTGTACTGCTGCTGAGCCGTGCGGGGCAGTTTCTTGCCGGCCTTCTTGAACGAGTAGAGCGTGAGCCCTGAGCAGTCGAACCTGTGGGGGCCCGTGGCGCCCCATCTGTAGGGCGCGCCCTTCTTCGAGGCCGCGATCTTGAGTGCCGTCGTCGAGTGGGCGGCGGCCTCGGCGTCGTTCACGAGACCAGGGGCCATCATGGTGGTGCCTACGGCGAATGTCAGAACCGAGGCCGTACCGACCCGGGCGAACAGAGACGGGACATGAACCTGCGCAGTCATGCGCAACCCTTCGTCAGCCGCCTGTGAAGGATGACCTGTCGGGTTCGGGCTGGCGAAGTTGCCCGGCCGCGCGAAGCGGCTTCACCCCGAGGGCCGTCCGGAATTCCGGTCGGCCCGTTGTGCTCGGGTCCTCCACTCCTGCCGATCCACTCCTGTCGACCAGGCATCCGGACGGCGGCAGGACTCGGCGTCCGCCCGGACCGCCCCGCCGCGGTGGCGGGGGCTTGTCGTCCCAGGGATCTTTACGCACGCGCCGCCGGATTTCCTCGCTGAAGTGGCGATATGTGAGAGTCGTCACGAATGATCCGATCGGGTGGACGCGGCCGGCCCGGAGTCGGGGCGGCCGCACCGGACCAGCCGCGCACCAGCGGCGGAACAACGGATTCCGTTCAGTGTCCGCGACTGTCGCGCAAGTTGACCTGTCCTTCGGGCGGGGGACCTTCTACTCCGATCGAGCGAGGAAAACTCGTCAGGCGGCCGGGCGTGTCGAAAAGAGGCGCCGAAAGGCGGGTGCGGCGGCCGAGTCGGGCGCCGGGGTGCTCAACTCGACGGCGCGGGAGGCACGGCGACCCGCCCGGCGCGACGCTCGCCGTCCAGCAGCCGCAGTGCCCTGGCCAGAGTGTCCGCGTGGATCTGTGACTCGCCCCGCTCGTGCATCAGCACGAGTGCGTCGCGGAGGGCGGTGGCCCGGGACGCGAGAGCCTGAGCCGCCCGGAGCGCCCCGTACGTGTCGCTGCCGCGGGCGGGGTTGATGCGGCCGAGCTGATCGAGCACCTCCAGGTAGCAGTCGATGAACTCGGACTCGGCGCGTGTCAGGGCGGGGAGGGGCGGGAACTGGGGTGAGAGCATCGGGCGTTCACCTCGCGGGATGCGGCGGCTGGGACGGTGTGCGGTTCTCCACGACGTGGTCCACCAGTCCGAACGCCAGGGCGGCCGGGGCGTCGAGGATGGTGTCCCGTTCGATGTCTGCGCTGATCTCCCGTGTGGAACGCCCTGTGTGACGGGCCAGCATGGCCGTGAGCATCGCGCGCTCGCGCTCCAACTCGCGGGCCTGGATCTCGAGATCGGAGGGCTGGCCCTGCACCGGCTCTTCCAGGGCGGGTTGCTGAATGACTACCCGCGCGCCCGGCAGGGCATGTCGGCGTCCGGGGGCGCCGGCCGCGAGCAGTACCGCCGCACTCGAACCCGCCTGTCCGAGGCAGAAGGTCTCCACCTCGCAGGCCAGGAAGCGCATGGTGTCGTAGATCGCGGTCATGGCGTTGAAGGAGCCGCCGGGCGAGTTGATGTAGAGGGACAGGGGCCGGTCGGGGTCCGCGTGCTCCAGATACATGAACTGTGCGATCAGGTCGGTCGCCGCGGTGTCGTCGACCGGCGTGCCGAGGAAGACGATCCGCTCGGACAGCAGCTTCGAGTACGGATCCATGCTTCGGGAACCGTAGGCGGTGCGCTCGGTGAACTCGGGCAGTACGTAGCGGGCGGCGGGACGGAACATGGCGATGCCTCTCCTCGGACCACAGCGAATCGCAGTACGTAAAAAATGTACAGGACGTACAGGAGGTTAAGATGGGGGTATGGCCTACGAGATTCCGGTGACGCAAGCCCGGGCGGAGCTCGCCGAACTGATCAACCGCGTTGTCTACGGGGGTGAACGGGTCGTGGTGACGCGGCACGGAAAGCCCCTGGTAGCCCTGGTTTCGGCCGCTGATCTGGAACGACTCGAGAGCGGTGAGGCGGCGGCGCAGGAGGTGGCGGCCGAGGAGCAGGTGATCAGTTCGGTCTCTTCGTTCCGCTCCGTGTCGTCTGCTCAAGGCGAACAGCACCGTTTCGGGCTCGCGGCGGAGCACCGCGGCCACGACGACCGGGACCGCTGAAGCCCTCCATGGGGCCCCGCGCCCCTGTCTGCCGCCGAACCGCGAAAAACCGAGCCCCCGCCTGTCCTGGCGGGGGCTCGGCTCGTCCGGGGGTGTCCGTCAGTCCGTGAGGACCGGTTCCCGGCGCCGGCCGGGGAGTTCGGCAGGGCTGCCCGCTTCCGGCTGCCGACGGCCGCCGATCAGTACGGCTGCAAGGCCCAGTACGGCCCAGACCGTCAGGGTCAGCACGGCCCCGCCCGCCGCGGCGCCGTCGAAGAAGGCCGCCGACCTCAGCAGTGAGCCACCCGCGCCCGGCGGGAGCCACTGGCCGATCGCGCCGACCGGTTCGGGGAGCAGTTCAGGTGCGCTCGTGACGCCCGAGAAGGCATTGCCGAGCAGCACCATCAGCAGCGCGCCCACGCCGATGCCCTTCGAGCCGAACAGTGCCGCCAGCCCTCCGACACCGGCGCAGATGGCCAGCACGGTGAGTCCGACGACGCCGGCTTCCGTCCACCAGTCACCCGCCACCACGCCCAGCCAGCTGTGGGCGACGGCCGTGGCGGCGATGCCCACCAGTCCCGCCGCGCCGACCAGGGTCACGGCCGCCCTGGCGCCGCGCAGCCCCATGACGGTCACCATCGCCCCCGCGGCGACACCGGCGAGTGCCAGCGGGAGGATGCTCGCGCCGAGCGCCGCGCCGCGTGGATCCGTCTCGGGTGCGGCGACGATGTCCGTGACCGGTACGGCCGTTCCCGATGGAGCCGCCGCCTTGGCCGCCTCGGTCAGCAGCTGGGAGACGACGGGGCTCGCCGCCGAGGCGGTGAGCAGCCGTGGGCCCTCCTCGGTGACGACGACGGCGCCGTATACGACCCGGCCCTCGATCGCGTCGCGGGCCGCGGCCTCGTCGTCGTAACGGTGGATCTCGAAGGCTCCCGCACGCTGTTCGAACTGCTTCTGCAGCTGTTCGGCCGCCGGTGCGGGGCCCGCGACGCCCACGGGCAGATCGCGCGGGGCGATCCGGGCGGCGGGCCAGGAGAACGCCCAGAGGCTGAGTGTCACGATCAGCGGGACGAGGAGGATGACCGCGACCGCGCGACGGTTCGGCGCAGCAGGCATGACGACTGCCTCAATTCAAAGAGAAGGATCGTTCGTTTTAAGGTGTACGGCCACTGTCCTCCCCGGTCCGGACGCTTGTCAAGAAGGAACGTTCGTTTTAAATTGGCTCCATGGCACGTGTATCTCAGGAGCACCTCGACGCCCGCCGCCGGCAGATCCTCGCCGGCGCCGCGCGCTGCTTCGCCCGCAACGGCTTCCACGGCACCTCGATGCAGGACGTGCTGAAGGAGGTCGGGCTGTCGGCCGGAGCCGTCTACCGCTACTTCGCGGGAAAGGAGGACCTGATCGCGGCCATCGCCGACGAGGCGTTCCGCTCCATCCGGAGCGCCTTCGAGGAGGCTGCGGAGCTCACCACGCCCCCCACTCCCGATGTACTGCTCGGCAGAGTGCTGCGCGGGGTCTTCGAGGGACAGATGTACGGGATGGAGCGCCGCGCGTGCGCCGCGCTCATCGTCCAGGTGTGGGCCGAGACGCTGCGCAACGACCAGTTGGCGCGGACGCTCGAGGACGGCTACGCCGGCATGCGCGCGGCCTGGTCGAAGCTGGTGGACGCGTACCGCGCGGCCGGCATCATGCACTCCGACGTTCCGGCCGACGATGTCGCCCGCACCATGATCGCCACCGCTCAGGGGTTCATGGCACAGGAGGCTCTCTTCGGCGGGGTCGAACCCGCCGTCCTGGAGAACGGATTGCGGGGGCTGATGTCCATGGACCAGTCAAAGATCAGTTAACGCGCCGGAAAAACTTCCGCCCTAACGTGCAATACCTGGTCGCGGAATCCTCTTCATCGTTCAACAGAGTGTTGAAGACGAGATAGGGTCCCGCTGCGCCTGGGGCAGGTACCGGGCGGGAGACGAAGAGGGTGGAAGCGTGCAACTGACTCCGCACGAACAGGAACGCCTGCTCATCCATGTGGCGGCCGATGTCGCCGAGAAGCGCAGGGCGCGCGGACTGCGCTTGAATCACCCCGAGGCGATCGCGCTGATCACGTCGCACCTTCTGGAAGGGGCCCGCGACGGCCGGACCGTGGCCGAACTGATGGCCTCCGGAAGGAAGGTCCTCACCCGCGACGACGTCATGGACGGCATCCCCGAGATGATCCACGACGTCCAGGTGGAGGCCACGTTCCCGGACGGCACCAAGCTCGTCACCGTCCACGAGCCGATCGTCTGACGGGGGAACGGCCGATGATTCCCGGAGAGATCCTGTTCGCGGAGGGGCGGATCGCGCTCAACGAGGGGCGCCCCACCACCCGTCTCACCGTCCTCAACGCCGCTGACCGGCCCGTCCAGGTCGGCTCGCACTACCATTTCGCCGAGGCCAACCCCGGCCTGGACTTCGATCGCCGCTCCGCCCACGGGCTGCGGCTGAACATCGCCGCCGGAACCGCTGTGCGCTTCGAGCCCGGCATTCCCGTCGATGTCGAACTCGTCCCGCTCGCAGGTCTGCGCATCGTCCCCGGACTGCGCGGCGACACCGGAGGTTCCCTCGATGCCTGAGCTCAGCCGCCCCGTGTACGCCGACCTGTTCGGGCCCACCACCGGTGACCGCATCCGGCTCGCCGACACCGATCTCGTCGTCGAGATCGAGGAGGACCGCTCCGGCGGCCCCGGACGGGCCGGTGACGAGGCGGTGTTCGGCGGTGGCAAGGTGATCCGCGAATCGATGGGGCAGGCGCGGACCACCCGCGCCGAAGGGGCACCCGACACCGTCATCACCGGCGCCGTCATCATCGACCACTGGGGAGTCGTCAAGGCCGACATCGGCATCCGCGACGGCCGGATCACCGGGATCGGCAAGGCCGGCAACCCGGACACGATGGACGGCGTCCACCCCGAGCTGGTCATCGGCCCCGAGACCGAGATCATCGCTGGCAACGGCAAGTTCGTCACCGCCGGCGCCATCGACGCGCACGTCCACTTCATCTCGCCGACCCTCGTCGACCAGGCTCTCTCCTCCGGGATCACCACCCTCGTCGGCGGAGGCACGGGCCCGGCCGAGGGGACCAAGGCCACGACGATCACCCCGGGCCCCTGGCACCTTGCCCGGATGTTCGAGGCGCTCGAGGCGTACCCGGTCAACATCGGTCTGCTCGGCAAGGGCAACACGATGTCCCGGGAGGCCATGCACTCCCAACTCCGTGCGGGTGCGCTGGGGTTCAAGATCCACGAGGACTGGGGTGCGACGCCTGCAGTCATCGACGCCTGCCTGGGCGTGTGCGAGGAGACCGGCGCCCAGCTCGCCATTCACACGGACACGCTCAACGAGGCCGGGTTCGTCGCCGACACGCTGGCCGCCATCGCAGGGCGCTCCATCCACGCGTACCACACCGAAGGCGCGGGCGGCGGGCACGCTCCCGACATCATCAGCGTGGTCTCGGAGCCCTACGTCCTGCCCAGCTCCACCAACCCGACCAGGCCGCACACCGTCAACACCATCGAGGAACACCTCGACATGCTGATGGTCTGCCACCACCTCAACCCCACGGTGCCGGAGGACCTCGCCTTCGCAGAGTCCCGGATCCGGCCCTCGACCATCGCGGCCGAGGATATCCTCCACGACCTCGGGGCAATCTCGATCATCTCCTCGGACTCCCAGGCGATGGGCCGCATCGGCGAGGTGATCCTGCGTACCTGGCAGACCGCCCATGTGATGAAGCGGCGGCGCGGAGCCCTGCCGGGCGACGGTCCCGCCGACAACCACCGGGCACGTCGTTATGTCGCCAAATACACGATCAACCCGGCGGTGGCGCAAGGACTGGACCGGGAGATCGGTTCCGTCGAGACCGGAAAGCTCGCCGATCTCGTGCTGTGGGACCCGGCGTTCTTCGGTGTCAAACCGCAGACCGTGATCAAGGGGGGCCAGATCGCCTACGCGCAGATGGGCGACGCCAACGCGTCGATCCCCACCCCGCAGCCGGTCATGCCGCGCCCGATGTTCGGCGCCGTGGGCCGCGCCCCCTCGGCCAACTCCCTCAACTTCGTCTCCTCGGCCGCCGTCGAGGCCGGGCTGCCGGAACGCCTGGGGCTCGGCAAGGAGTTCGTGCCGATCACCAGCACCCGAGGGGTCACCAAGGCGGACATGCGGGAGAACGACGCCCTGCCCCGGGTCCAGGTCGACCCCGACAGCTTCGCCGTCACCATCGACGGCGATCCGGTCGAACCCGCCCCCGCCGCGGAGCTCCCCATGGCCCAGCGGTACTTCCTTTTCTGAGGGCAGGACAGCACTTCATGACGACGCGCGCAGCTCTGCTCGTGCTCGCCGACGGCCGGTTCCCCGCAGGTGGGCACGCCCACTCCGGCGGAGCCGAGCCGGCCGTCAAGGCGGGACGCATCCGGAACGCCGAGGACCTGGCGGAGTTCTGCCTGGGCCGGCTTCACACCACCGGGCTCACATCCGCCGCCCTGGCCGCCGCGGCCGCTCACGGCCAGGACCCGCTCGCCCTCGACGAGGCCGCCGACGCCCGGACGCCCTCGCCGGCACTCAGGAACGTCGCCCGCAAGCTCGGCCGGCAGCTGATGAGGGCGGCGCGAGCCACCTGGCCGAGCGCCGAACTGGCCGCGCTCGCCGAAGCCCGGCCGCGCGGCGCCCACCAGCCCGTCGTCCTCGGGCTCACGGCACGGGCAGCCGGCCTCGACCCCGCCGACGCCGCACACTGCGTCGCCTACGAAGCGGTCAGCGGCCCGGCGACAGCAGTGGTCCGTCTGCTGTCCCTGGACCCCTTCGAGGCCACCGCGGTCCTCGCCCGGCTCGCGCCCGACCTCGACCGGGTCGCCCAACAGGCCGCCGAGGCCGCCCGGCACGGCATCGACGCCCTGCCCGCCGCCTCCGCCCCGCTGCTCGACATCTCCGCCGAGGCCCACGCGGCCTGGCCCGTCCGCCTGTTCGCGTCCTGAACCCCGCGAACCTCAGCTCACCGTCCTCACCAGGAGCCGCACCCATGCATCTCGACCACGCGCACAACGGCCCGGCCGCAGTCAGCGCCGACTCCACCCGCCCCGACGGCACCCGCCGCGCGCTTCGGATCGGCCTGGGAGGACCGGTCGGATCGGGCAAGACGGCCACCGTCGCCGCCCTCTGCCGCGCACTGCGCGACCGGATCTCCATCGCCGTCGTCACCAACGACATCTACACCCGCGAGGACGCCGCCTTCCTCCTCCGCAACGCGGTGCTGCCGCCCGAACGCATCCAGGCCGTCGAGACCGGCGCCTGCCCGCACACCGCGATCCGGGACGACATCTCGGCCAACCTCGAGGCGGTCGAGGATCTGGAGGCCTCCGTGGGCCCCCTCGACCTCATCCTCGTCGAATCGGGCGGCGACAACCTCACCGCGACCTTCTCCAAGGGCCTCGTCGACGCACAGGTCTTCGTGATCGACGTCGCGGGAGGGGACGACATCCCCCGCAAGGGCGGCCCCGGTGTCACCACCGCCGACCTGCTCGTCATCAACAAGACCGACCTCGCCCCCTACGTCGGCTCCGACCTGGGCAGGATGGCCCGCGACGCCGCGGAGCAGCGCGGTGACCTCCCCGTGGTGTTCACCTCCCTGACCGGCCCCGACGGTGTCGGGCCCGTCGCCGACTGGGTGCGAGCCCGGCTCGCGGACTGGACCGCATGAGCGTCTCGGCCACAGCCCGGATCACGGCGTGCGCCGACGGACGGGGATCCACCGTGCTGCCGGTCCTCGAGAGCGAGGGCCCGCTCGCCCTGCGCCGGACCAGATCCCCGGATCCCGCGTACGCGCGGGTCACCGTGGTCGGCGCGATGAGCGCGCCCCTCGGCGGGGACCGGCTCACGATCGAGGCGCGGGCTGATGACGGCGCCCGGGTGTCCGTGGACTCCGCCGCGGCCACCGTGGCGCTCCCCGGGGCCGGCCCGGACGCCGGCGCCGCCTCGTACGACGTGCGGCTGAGCGTGGGGGAGGGGGCCGAACTCCACTGGCTCCCCGAACAGATCGTCTCCGCGCACGGCAGCGATCTCGACCTGACCACCCGGGCCGAACTCGCCGGCAGCGCCCGCCTGGTGCTCCGTGAGGAACAGATTCTGGGCAGGCACGGTGAACCCACCGGCCGGCTCTCGACGCGTCTGACCGTGCGGCGAGCCGGCCGCACGCTGCTCGACCAGCAACTGTCCTACGGGGCGGGAGCGCCAGGAGGCTGGGACGGCGCGGCCGTCCTGGCCGGCCACCGCGCCGTCGGGCAACTGCTCGTCGTCGACCCCGCCTTCGACGACGGTCTTCCCGCACCGCGGCTGCTCGGCCCCACCGCCGCGCTCACCCCGCTGGCCGGGCCCGCCGTCCTGGTGACCGCGCTCGCCGCCGACGCGCGGCTGCTGCGCGCGGTGCTGGACGAGGCGCTTGAGGGTCTGCTGAAGGAAACAAAGGCCCTTCGAGAGCCGTGAGTTCGCTCAGCGGGACAGGGGGCACCGGTTATTGGTTCGGTAAAGAAACACGCGTACGCCCTGTTCTCAGCAACCCCACAGACGAAAGGATCCTCCTGGACATGTGAACCAGCGCGCCGCCACCGGCGGCGCATCACGCAGGGGGAGGTTCCACTTGAGACGCACAGCGGTGCTCGGTTCGGCCGGCACTCTGATCGCGGGCACGCTCATAGCGGGGGCGATAGCCGCACCGGCCGCCGGTGCCGACAGCCGGCACCACGGCGACCAGGAGACGCGCGGTGTCCAGATCGCAGCGGCCCGGGCCGCGAAGGCCGGAATCGACTGGACGGACTGTCCGGCCGACTGGGCGATCGCCGCACCCATCCAGTGCGGCTGGGTGAGCGTTCCGCTCGACTACGCCAAGCCGGACGGCAAGCAGATCAAGCTCGCCGTCGACCGGCACGTCAGCACGGGCACGAAGGACGAACGCCAGGGCGCACTCGTCTACAACCCCGGAGGCCCCGGCGGCTCGGGCATGGCGTTCCCGAAGCGCATCGTCAACAAGAACCCGCTCTGGACGAAGACCGCGAAGGCGTACGACTTCGTCGGCTTCGACCCGCGCGGGGTCGGTCACTCCGCGCCGATCTCCTGTATCGATCCCCAGGAGTTCGTGAAGGCCCCGAAGGCTGATCCGGTGCCTGACAGCGAGGCCGACAAGCGGGCCCAGCGTAAGCTCGCGGCCGAGTACGCCGACGGCTGCGCCGAGCGCAGCGGCGACATGCTGCCGCACATGACGACGCCCAACACCGCACGCGACCTGGATGTCATCCGCGCCGCGCTCGGTGAGCGGAAGCTCAACTTCCTGGGTGTCTCCTACGGCACCTACCTGGGCGCGGTCTACGGCACGCTCTTCCCGTCGCACGTACGCCGTATGGTCGTCGACAGCGTGGTCAACCCGGCGAAGGACAACATCTGGTACGAGGCCAACCTCAACCAGGACATCGCCTTCCAGACGCGCTGGAACGACTGGAAGGCATGGGTCGCCGAGAACGACGCGGCCTACCACATCGGTGACACGCCCGAGAAGGTCGAGCAGGCGTGGCTGACCCTGCGCGCCGCGGCCAAGAAGAACCCGATCGGCGGCGTCCTCGGCCCCGCCGAACTCATCGGATTCTTCCAGGGCGCGCCGTACTACGACTCCGCCTGGGCGCCCACCGCCCAGGTCTGGAGCGACTACCTGGGCGGCGACACCCAGGCGCTGATCGACGCCGCGGCACCCGACCTGTCGGACACCGCGGGCAACATCAGCTCGGAGAACGGCAACGCCGTGTACACGGCGGTCGAGTGCGCGGACGCCAAGTGGCCCACCAGCTGGAAGAAGTGGGACCGCGACAACACCCGGCTGCACGAGGACCACCCGTTCATGACCTGGGCCAACGCCTGGATGAACCTGCCGTGTGCGACCTGGCCGTCCAAGCAGCAGACTCCGCTGGACGTCCGCACCGGCAAGGGCCTGCCTCCGGTACTGATCGTGCAGTCCACACGTGACGCCGCCACCCCGTACGAGGGCGCCGTCGAGCTGCACAAGCGCTTCAACGGCTCCCGCCTCATCACCGAGAAGGGCGCCGGTTCGCACGGTGTCACGGGCCTGGTCAACCCCTGCATCAACGAGCGGGTGGACACCTACCTGCTCACGGGGGAGACCGACCGGCGCGATGTGACGTGCACCCCGCACGCCACACCGACTCCGTGATCACCACCTGACGTGAGCGGGCGGCCGATGTCATCCGGCGGCCGCCTGCTCACCCCCTCGGGGCCGGTGCGGTGCCGCTCACGCTCCCCGGTCGTACCGCTCCAGCCAGGCGTCCTCCGCCGCGTAGTCGAAGAGCGCCTCGCCGTAGGTGCGGGCCATCTTCGGGAAGGCCTGCTTCCAGTCGCGTCCGTCGAGCTCTGCGACCAGCCATTCGACGGTCTGCGGCAGCGACTCGGCATACCCCGTGACCGGGCGGTAGCCCAGCTCCCGTTCGGCAGCGGCCATGTCGTACACGACGGGATGCGCACCGCTCCACGGCGTCTCCCCGATACCGCCCTCGGGCGCCGCACCCGCCACCAGCACCGTCTCGGTCTCCACACCGAGCACTTCGTCGACGGCCGCGCCGATCTCGGCGACGGTCGGTGCCTGCGGGTCCGCCGCGTTGAGCACCCGGGAAGCCGGGCGCGGAGCGGCGAGGCGTATCAGTTCGGCGATGTTGGACACATGGGCCGGATGGAAGCGGCTCGCCCCGTCGTACGCGAGGACCCGCCGCCGGCGTCCGTCCACCAGCCGCTTGACGAAATACAGCTCGCGCGGCGTCCGGCAGTGCGTCCCGTGGATCGCGCCCGCCCGGAGCAGCGTCACCGGCAACGCGTCACCGGCCGCGAGCAGTTCCTGCTCCAGCGCGATCTTCCGCGTCCCGTACGTCGCGTCCCCCGGGGGGACCGTGCGCTGTGTCTCCGGGACCGGCACGGGATACTCCGGGAAGCCGTCCGGCTCGCCCTGTGTGTCGAAACCGCGGCCCCGGTCGTCCTCGTACACCGCGCCGCTGGATATGACGACCGCGGAGCCGACCCGGCCCGCGAGCCCGGCGAGCTGCGTGGCGTGGTCCCGGCCGAAGGCGACCATGTCGACCAGGACGTCACAGCCGTCGCCCAGCGCGGCCTCCAGGGACCCCTCCTCCTCGCGGTCCACCGCGACGGTGCGGACCTCCTCGTCCCAGCCGCTGTCCCGGCCGCCCGCGCGCGAGGCCGCGATCACCTCCCAGCCGTCCTCGGCCAGAGCCCGCACCGCGGGACGGCCGATCTGTCCCGTGGCTCCCAGCACGAACGCTCGTCCTCTGCTCATGCGGGAGACGCTACGGCGGCCTCAGCGGCCGGACCAGCGGAATCGGCCCTCAGCAGATTCCCCGCTCAGCGTGGCCGACGTGGGAACTTCTTGTTCTCCTCGGCCTGCGCCGCCTTCGCCTTGACCGCGTACTCGTCGACGTACTCCTGACCGGAGAGGCCGAGAATGGCGTACATGATCTCGTCCGTGACGGCCCGGATCGCCGCCTTCTGGTCCTCCAGGCCGGCGTAGCGGGAGAAGTCCAGCGGCTCCCCGAACCGGATCGTGACCCGCTTGATGCTGGGCACCTTCTGACCGGGCGGCTGGATCTCGAACGTGCCGACCATCGCACAGGGGATGACCGGTACACCCGCCCTGATCGCCATCACCGCGACCCCCACCTTGCCCTTGTACAGCCGCCCGTCGTGCGAGCGGGTGCCCTCCGGATAGATGCCGAGCAGTTCACCCTTGCTCAGCACCCCCAGCCCCTCGCGGATGGCCGCCTGTCCGGCCTCCTTGCCGGACCGGTCCACGGGGATCTGCCCGATGCTGTGGAAGAACGCCGCGGTCAGCTTGCCCTTGATGCCGGGGCCGGTGAAGTACTCGGCCTTCGCGAGGAACGTGATGCGGCGCCGGAGGATGGCGGGCATCAGGAAGTGGTCGGAGAAGGAGAGGTGGTTGCCCGCGACGATGGCTGCGCCGTCGTCGGGAATGTGTTCCAGCCCCTCGATGCGGGGCCGGAACACCAGCCGGAGCAGGGGGCCCAGCACGACATACTTCAGGACGTAATAGAACACAGCATCTCTCCTAGCCTTCCGGACCGGGCTGTTGGCCGCGTTCTGCCAGGTCACGCACGGTGTGGTCGCTCGTGTGGCCGACTCGGCGGCGCGGCTGACGGCGGACCGGCCTCTTCCGACTGGTACCCGCTTCTCGTGGCCTCACCTGACGCCTCATCAGTCGATGGTGCGTACGGACTCCGTCACTTCTCTCCGGCGGAGATCGTAGCCCTGTTCCGGGTGTTTCCGGGAAGCCCTGAGGAACGGGGGCGAGCGGGCACCCGTCTCCTCCCCGGCCGCCGTGACGTGGCGGGAGCCCGCGGAAGGGTCCCCCGAACCGTGTCGGAGGACCCTTCCGGACGCGCCGCCCCTCGGCGCTCCCGTGCCGGTCAGTTCCGGTGGATGTCCGCACCCGGGCCGAGAGGCAGGTCGAAGCCGTAGAAGACACCAAGCGCGATCAGCCAGGCCACCAGGAAGGGAACGACGAAGACGAAGAGGCGCGAAAGGATCGTGCCCAGCTTCGCGTCGGGTTCGTAGCGCCGCAGGATGATGAGCATCAGGAAGACGTACGGGTTCAGCGGCGTGATCATCTGGGTCGCCGAGTCCCCGATACGGAACGCCGCCTGGGTGACGGCCGGTTCGAGGCCGATGAGCATGAACGCGGGTACGAAGACCGGGGCCACCAGGGACCACAGCGCCGACCCGGACGTCACGAACAGGTTCAGCAGGCAGACCAGCAGCACGAACAGGACCAGCCCCGTGAATCCCGTGAGCCCGGCCGACTCGAGGAGTGCGGCCCCCTTCACGGCCAGCAGGGTGCCTACGTTCGACCAGTCGAAGACGCCGATGACCTGGGCGATCACCAGGATCAGCACGATGTACGCGGACATGCCGGTGATCGACTCGGCCATCATCTCCGGTACGTCGCCGGCCCTGCGCACCTTGCCGGTGACCTTGCCGTAGATCACGCCCGCGATCAGGAAGGCGACGAACAGCAGAGGCACGATGCCCGTCAGCACCGGGGAGGGCACCAGCGCGCCGCCCTCTCCCCGCAGTGCCGAGTCGGGAAGGAGCCAGCAGGCGATCACCACGGCCGCGTACACCAGGACCGACAGTCCCGCGATCCGGAGTCCGCGGCGCTCCGTCGCGGTGACCTCGAGGGTGGGCCGGTAGCCGTCGTCGTCCGCAGTGCCGTCGCCGTCCGTAGGTGCCGGCTCCACGGCGGCGGGCAGGCGTGGTTCGAGGACGCGGTCGATGAGGAAGCCGCCGATGAGGGCGAGGACGATGCTCGCCGCGGCGGTGAAGAAATAGTTGATGAGGATGTGTGTCGGTGCGTCCTCCCCGCCCGGCAGGACGGCTGCGGCCTGCTCGGTGATGCCCGTGTAGAGGGCGTCCAGCGCGCCGATGGAGAAGCCCGCCGCATATCCGGCGCACACGCACGCGAACCCGCCGATCAGGCCGGCGATCGGGTTCCGGCCGGCCCCCTTGAAGACGAGCGCGGCCAGCGGCGGGATGATGAGGATCGCCACGTCGCTCATGAGGTGGCCCTGCGCGGCGACGAACGCCACCAGGTAGGGCAGCACCGCCTTCGGGGCCCGCCCGATGGAGACGCGGACGGCTGTCTCCAGCATCCCTGTGCGTTCGGCGACCCCGACGGCGGCCATCATGAGCAGCACGGTCCCCAGGGACGGGAAGCCGGTGAAGTTGGGGATGAAGTTCTCCAGCAGCCAGGTGATGCCTTCGCCGGTGAACAAGCCCTTCACTTCGAGGACTTCGTCGTCGCCCGGCACCGTCACCGTGGCTCCGGCGGCGGCCAGCGCTGTGGAGACGATGCCGAGGAGGGCGAAGAGACCGAGGAACAGCACAACGGGGTGCGGGAGTCTGTTGCCGGCCCGTTCGACGCCGCCCAGCACCTTGTCGAGCAGTGCGTTGGCCCCGGAGGCCGCGGAGGTCTCGGTACGCGAGGTCATCGGCTCCCCTCCTCCGTGTCCGGACGCCTGCCGTCCGTGAGCAGGTCCTTCCGCACGGCCCCGCGCTGCGCGACGAGGACGACGCGGGACGGGTCGGCGAGCACCGAGACATCGGCCAGCGGGTCGCCGTCGCACACCACCAGATCGGCTTCCTTGCCCGTCTCCAGGGTGCCGATGCGGTCGTCGAGGCCGAGGAGCCGGGCCGCGGTGAGCGTGCCGGCGGTGATCGCCTGGAGCGGCGTCATGCCGAGGGAGGTGAGGTGGAGCAGTTCACGCAGATTGCGGCCGTGAGGCACCATCGCCGAGTCGGTGCCCATGGCGATCTTCATCCCGTCGGCGATGGCCGCGGCTATGTTGGTGCGCGTGATGTCCGACCAGCGGAGCTTCTTCTCGTAGTGGAAGGGTTCCATGGTCGCCTTGTCGATGCCGTCGAACACCGTGGAGAGGGTCGGGACGAGGAACACGCCCTGTTCCCCCGCGAGTTCCCTGGCCTGTGCGGTCATGCCGTAACCGTGCTCGACACTGGTGACACCGCCCCGCACGGCGTTGACGATGCCGGCCGTGCCCTGCGCGTGCGCGGCGACGGGGCGGCCGCCGTGCCGGTCGGTCTCCTCCACGACCGCGCGTATCTCCTCGACGGTCAGGCCTTCGTCATCGGGCTGGTCGTACGGGCTGGACATGCCGCCGGTCGCGCAGATCTTGATCACGTCGGCCCCGGACCGCAGCAGCCTGCGTACCGCGAGCCGTACCTCGTCCGGTGTGTCGGCGACCTCTCCCATACCGGCGCTGGTGTCGAAGCCGCAGTCGGTGTGGAAGTCGGCGTGGCCGCCGGTGTGGCTGAGTATGCGCACCGCGGTGTGCAGGCGCGGTCCGGTGATCAGGCCCTGGGCGACCGCCTCCCGGAAGCCCGCGGACAGTCCGCCCAGGTCACGGGCCGTGGTGACACCGGCGTCCAGTGTGACGCGCAGCCGGGAAGCGGTGCGGAAGGCCTCCAGAGCGGGGTCCTCGGCGAAACGCCGCACCATGTGCCGCGCCGACTCGATGCCGAGGTGGACGTGGGCATCGACGAAACCGGGAAGCACGGTGCGGCCCGCGACGTCGATGGTGCGGGCACGGGGCGGCGCCGGGGGTGCGGTGGAGGTCGGCCCGGCATGGACGATCAGGCCGCGGTCGTCCACATCGACCACGGCATCGGCGACCGGCTCCGACCCGGTGCCGTCGATCAGCCGTGCACCGGTCAGGCGCAGGGACGCGGCGCCCGGCAGAACGGGGGCGGAGGGCACATGGGAGGAAAGGGGGTTACTCATGGCGACCTACCTTCCAGAACCGCAATTACGCGCCCGTAAAATCGCCGGAACTGGACATGATCTCTCACCGGATGCAGGATTCGGTCACCCCATGAAGATGCAGAACATGCCGCACCCCGACGAACTGGACCTTGCGATCATCCACGCCCTGCAGACGCAGCCGAGGGTGCCGTGGACCCTCCTCGGCGAGGTCCTGGGGATAGACCCGGTCACCGCGGCCCGGCGCTGGGACCGCCTGGAGCGGACGGGGACGGCCTGGGTGGACGGCTACCTCTCGCCCGGCCACGACGACGGTGTCTACGCACAGGTCGAGATCGACATGGGCGGTCTGCCGCTCGAGTCCACCGTGGACGGCCTGGCCCGGGACAGCCGCATTCTCAGTCTCAAACAGACCACCGGGAGCCGGGACCTGCTCGCCATCGTGGGCGCGGCGAGCATCGACGACCTCTCCCGCCTGGTCGGTCAGCGCATCGCCCCTCTTCCCGGTATCCGCACCACCCGGGTCCACGTGATCACCGCCGTCCCCTTCGAGGGCGACCGGTGGAGGCTGCGCAGCCTCAGCCGGGCTCAGCAGAAGGCCCTCACGGTGCCCCGGGAGGAGGTGCCGGACGAGCCGCTGCGGCCGGTGGACCGGGCGCTGGCCCTCGCTCTCGGGCACAACGGGCGCATGCCGGTGCGTGACCTGGCCACGGCGGCCGGCACCAGCACGGCCACCGTCCGCCGCCGGCTCCGCGTCCTCACCGGCAACCGGCGTCTCGCACTGCGGTGCACGCTCGCCCGTCCGCTCACCGGGTTTCCGGTCTCCGTGGTGTACTTCGCGTCCGTCCCCGCACGCCACCTCGAGGACACCGTCGCCTCGCTGAGCACGCTGCCCGAACTGCGCATGTGCACCGTGACCACCGGCCGCGACAACCTCATCCTCGACCTGTGGCAGCGCGATCTGGCCGACGTCCACAGCATGGAGGCCCACCTGGAGAGCCGGCTCGCCGACCACCGGCTGCGCATCACCGAGCGGGCGATCGTGCTGCGCACCATGAAGCACGTCGGCCGGATACTGGACCGGAACGGCCGCAGCACGGGCCTCGCGCCGGTGGACTACTGGTCGGGCCTCGCATGACCGGTGGAACACCGGTGGCCTTGCCGCCGGCCTGGCGGCACGCGGTGAGCGGAGGGTGAGACGGTACGCGCGCATTCCGCGCCGAGCGGCAGCCCGTCACCACCGGAGCAGGCGCCCCAGCGCCCATCGTGCCGGGCGGCACAGGCTGTGACAGCGACAGGCCCTCCAGACCCACCGCCACCGTTCCTCGTCCACCTACTCGACGACCAACCCCGCCGTGACCCCGAACAGCGACACGATCTCACCTCGGGTGCCGGGCACGATACGTTCGTCGTTCACGCGCACCGCCCTGATCTGCGGCGACCAGGACGGCCGTCGGGCCGGTGTGACGTAGCGCAGCCGGACGTCCTCGGCCGCCGCGACACCCTGGGCCTCAGCGTCACAGCCGCCATCGGGCCGGGACCCCGCTCATCCGGCCTGGTCGTGGATGAACTCGTTGAGGGCCTTGCCCGGCCGCAGAGAGGCCTCGCCGCCCACGTCGTGGAAGCTGCCGAAGCCCACCAGGGTGACGGCTCCCCCCGCCTTGAGCGCTTCGGCGATCGCGCCGGCCTCCGCGACCGTGCCGAACAGGGCGTCGACGACCCGGCCGATCTGATCGGCCGGCACTTCGCCGTCCTCCGCCGTCTTGCGTCCGATCGCCTCGATCAGCCCGGCTCTGTCCATGCGAAGCACCCACTTCCCGTCGACGAAGACGCGCGACAGACACGACCCTGCGGTCCGCGTCGGCCGGTCATGCGCCACACAGTGTCACCAGGGTGACACCGGGGGAGCACCTCCGCACGGCGCCGTACGCCGACTGTGTGCGGAGGCCGGCGGGCCCGCTCGCCGGCGGTGGGAAGCGCAGCAGCGGGCCGGCCGCTCCCGCCCTCAGGATTCGCGGGTGGCGAGCATCCCCAGAGTGGCGAGCCCGAGGACCACCCAGCCGAACCAGAGCCAGCCGTTACTCCCCAGTGCCACCGTGTACGCCGTCACCGCGACCAGCGCGCCGACCGTGAGCACTCCCATGGTTTTCGTGGATCCAGGCATGAGCGCACGCTCCTCACCCGGCCGCACGGCCGGTGAAGCCATGGTCACCCCTCGGGGGCGCCCACCGCTACTGGCCGCGCGCCTGCAATGAGGCGAGATAGGCGTTGTACGCCTTCAGTTCCTGATCGCCGTCCCGGTCGGCGGCACGGTCGGAGCGCTTGGCCGTCCGCTGCTCGGAGCGGTACCACTGGAAGACCAGCGCGATCAGGACAAGCACGGACGGGATCTCGCTGAAGGCCCAGGCGATCCCTCCGGCCGCGGACTGGTCGCCCAGGGCATCGATGCCGAGTGAGGCCGGGGGATTCTCGTACGCCTTCACCATCGGCTGGCTCGCCATCATCAGCGCGATCCCGAAGAACGCGTGGAACGGCATGCCCGCGAAGAGTTCCAGCATCCGCATCACGTAACCGGGCCGGTGCGGGCCGGGGTCGATGCCCATGATCGGCCAGAAGAACACCAGGCCGACCGCCAGGAAGTGCACCATCATCGCGATGTGGCCCGTCTTCGACCCCATGAGGAAGTCGAACAGCGGAGTGAAGTAGAGGCCGTACAGGCTCGCGATGAAGAGCGGGATGGTGAAGACCGGATGCGTGATGATCTTCATGTAGCGGCTGTGGAGCAGCTTGAGCAACAGCTCGCGAGGTCCTGTACGGTCCCGCCCGGCCACGGGCAGTGCCCGCAGCGCCAGCGTCACCGGGGCGCCCAGCAGCAGCAGGATCGGCGACACCATGCTGATCACCATGTGCTGCACCATGTGCACGCTGAACATGACCATGCCGTAGTCGTTCAGTCCCGTACACATCACCAGGGCGATGGACAGCACACCGATGACGAAGAACACGATCCGGTTCACCGGCCAGCCGTCGCCCCGGGCGCGCAGCCGCGCGACCCCGTAGCCGTACAGGGCGAGGGCGGCGACGCAGCCGACCAGGAAGAACGGGTCCGCGGAGAACTCGAGCCCGCGTCCCAGCGTGAACGGCGGCAGATCCATGTTCATGCCGTGTCCGCCGTGATCCATCTGTTCACTCCCGCTGGGGACATCCCCGTTTCGTGCCGGTTGTCCGGTCCAGACTAGAACCGCCCCAGGCCGCGGGTGCGGCCGGGGGCGGTTCAGCGGGTGCCGTGACGGTCAGAGCACGACCTGCGCCTCGGCGTAGCGCTCGGCCGGGACCGTCTTCAGGGTCTCCACCGCCGCCGCCAGGGGGACCATCGTGATGTCCGTGCCGCGCAGCGCCGTCATCATGCCGAACTCGCCGCGGTGAGCGGCCTCCACCGCGTGCCAGCCGAAGCGGGTGGCCAGGACGCGGTCGTACGCGGTCGGGGTGCCGCCGCGCTGCACATGGCCGAGGATCACCGGGCGGGCCTCCTTGCCGAGGCGCTGCTCCAGCTCGCCGGAGAGCTGCGTCGCCACACCGGCGAAGCGCTCATGGCCGTAGATGTCCTTCGTGCCCTGGTTGAACTCCATGGAGCCCTCCCGCGGCTTCGCGCCCTCCGCGACGACGACGATCGCGAACTTCTTGCCGTCCGAGAAGCGCTTGCCGACCAGCTCGGTCAGCTCGTCGATGTCGAAGGGCCGCTCGGGTACGACGATGGCGTGCGCGCCGGCCGCCATGCCCGAGTGGAGCGCGATCCAGCCGGTGTGGCGGCCCATGACCTCGACGATCAGCACACGCTGGTGCGACTCCGCCGTGGTCTTCAGCCGGTCCAGCGCCTCGGTCGCGACGCCGACGGCCGTGTCGAAACCGAAGGTCACATCGGTGGAGGCGATGTCGTTGTCGATGGTCTTCGGCACACCGACGATGGGCAGGCCGGCCTCGGAGAGCAGGTTGGCGGCCTTCAGCGTGCCCTCGCCGCCGATCGGGATGATCGCGTCCAGGCCGAGATCCGCGACATGGCCCTTCGCCCGCTCCACGCCGTCACGCAGGTGCGCGGGCTGGACACGGGAGGAGCCGAGGATCGTGCCACCACGCGCGAGGATGCCGCCGACCGCGTCGAGGTCGAGCTTGCGGTAGTCGCACTCGAGGAGGCCCTTCCAGCCGTCGTGGAAGCCGATGACCTCGTCGCCGTGGTCGACGACCGCGCGGTGTACGACGGAACGGATGACGGCGTTGAGGCCGGGGCAGTCGCCGCCGGAGGTGAGCACACCAATTCGCATTGCCCGGGAAACCTTTGCAACGTGGGCCGACGCCGGACCACGTCGTCCGGTTGGATCCCCGCCACCCTACCGGCGCGGGGTGGCCGGACCGAACCCACTGTCCGACTGCTGGACGTCCACCGGATGTACACCGGCCCGGCACACGCGGACCGGCCCCCGGAGGGGCCGGTCCGTACGGGCCGCGTCAGGCGGGCTGGGTCGCCGCGGCGATGCGCTCGGCGCGCAGCGCCTCGTACCACCGGTCGTCGCTCGGCGGCAGGGCGTTGACGTCCAGGGCCAGCTTCAGCAGCAGGTCCGCGATCAGCGGGTTGCGTGCCAGGACCGGCCCGTGCATGTACGTACCGAAGACGGTGTCGTTGTACGCGCCCTCCGTGCCGTCACCCGTGCCGTTGCCCCCGCCGAGCCGCACCCGGGCGAACGGACGCGCTGCCGGGCCGAGGTGGGTGATGCCCTGGTGGTTCTCGAAGCCGGTCAGCGGCGGCAGCCCCAGATTCGGATCGATGTCGCCGAGCACGTCGCCGACACACCGGGCGCCCTCACCCCGGGTGGAGATCACGTCGAGCAGCCCGAGGCCGGGCTCGCGCTCGCCGAGGTCGTTGATGAACTCGTGGCCGAGGATCTGGTAGCCCGCGCAGACCGAGAAGATGATCGCGCCGTTCGCCGCGGCCCTGCTCAGTCCGCCGTCACGACGCAGCCGCTCCGCGGCGAGGCGCTGCGGCCGGTCCTCACCGCCACCGATCAGATAGATGTCGCCCGACGTCGGGATGGGCTGGTCGCTGCGCACGTCCACGCGCGCCACGTCGAGGCCGCGCTGGCGGGCGCGGCGCTCCACCACCAGGGCGTTGCCCTGGTCGCCGTAGGTGCTGAGGAGGTCGGGGTAGACCCACACCAGCCGCAGGCTGTTGTTGCTCATGCTTCGTCCTCTCCGGGGGTTGCCCGCGCGGGGGTCAGTTGCCGACACGACGGCGCAGATCCTGGAAGGCGGTGTAGTTGGCGATGACCTCGATGCGGCCGGGCGGAGCCATCTGGACGGCCTCGTCCAGGGTCTCGCAGACGCGGAAGTCCAGTCCGGCCACCTCGAGCCGGACCGCGAGGTCCAGCTTGCGGTCGCCGAGCACGAAGATCGGGTGACCGTAGAGCTGGGTGTAGTCCACGTCCCACAGCCAGGAGGTGTCCGTACCGTCGGCGCCACGGGCGTTCACCGAGAGGATCACCGGGGTGGGCGGCGGGTCGATCAGGGAGAACGTCTCGAGCCAGCCAGCCGGGTTCTTCGCCAGCAGGAGCCGGAGCTCACGGCCGAGGAAGGTCACGACGTCGTAGCGGCCCGCCACGGCCTGCACCTGGTACATGCGCTCCAGGGCGACCTGCGGCGGCACGCCGAAGACCGCGGCCACGGCGGCCGAGCTCGTGGCGTTGGCCTTGTTGGCCCGGCCCGGCAGCTGGAGGTGGATCGGCCACGCGGAACCGTGCGGGTCCAGGACGTAGTCGCCGTTCAGCGCCCAGCTCGGGGCGGGACGGCGGAAGCCGCACTCGCCGCAGAACCAGTCGTCACCGGGGCGCTGCATCACACCGCCGCAGGACGGGCAGGACCAGGCGTCGTCCTTCCACGCCTGTCCCGCCGCGACCCACACGACATTGGGGGAGGAGGAAGCGGCCCAGACGATCAGCGGGTCGTCGGCGTTGGCCACGATCACGGCCTTCGAGCCCGACAGGCCCTCACGCCACTTCTCCGCCAGCATCCGGGTCTCCGCCGCGCGGTCCAGCTGGTCGCGGGAGAGGTTGAGCAGCGCGATGACCTTCGGTGTCGTGTCGCGTGCCACACCCGCGAGGTACTTCTCGTCGACCTCGATCACGCCGTACCGCGCGTCCGAGCCTCCTGCCAGCGCGGAGGTGATCCCCGCGGGCATGTTGGCTCCGAGCGCGTTCGACACGACGGGACCGGCGGCCGTGAGCGCCTCCGCGATCAGCCGGGTGGTGGTCGTCTTGCCGTTCGTCGCGGACACGAGGATCACGTCCAGGTGCTGCGCCAGCCGCCCGAGCAGGTCGGGGTCGAGCTTGAGCGCCACCCGGCCGCCGATCACCGATCCGCTGCCGCGCCCCGCAGCGCGCGACACCGCCGCCGCGGCCTTGCCCGCCGTCACGGCGAGCTTGGCCCGCGGCGACAACGGCTCCGTGTTGCCTGCCATCGTCCTAGATCCTCCTTGCGTAAGTCCGCGCCCAGCCTATCGATGTCCGGCGCGGCGACCGCACCTCGGCACCACGGGGAACGTGGAGGTCACGTGGAACGTACGCTTCTCCCCATGCGAAACCGCCCGATCCCCGGCAGTACCGGACGCGTTCGCGCCATGACTCTGCTCGGCGCCCCGATGCTCCACAGTCCGTGCGACGACGTCACCGAGTTCGGCACGTCGCTCGCCCGGCTGGTGGAGGACATGTTCGCCACCATGTACGCCGCGAACGGTGTGGGGCTCGCCGCGAACCAGATCGGCTTCCCCCTCAAGGTGTTCGTCTTCGACTGTCCGGACGACGACGAGGTCCGGCATCTGGGCCACGTAGTCAATCCCGTACTCGTCGAGGCGGACGGCATCACCGTACGCGGACCGGAGGGGTGCCTCTCGCTTCCGGGGCTCGAAGCCGCCACCCCGCGTTTCGATCACGCGGTGGTCGAGGGCCGGACGGTGACGGGGGAGCCGGTGCGGATCGCCGGCACCGGCTGGTTCGCCCGCTGCCTGCAGCACGAGTGCGACCACCTCGAAGGCTCGGTCTACACGGACCGGCTGACGGGGCTGCGCCGGGCCAGGGCGCTGCGCGCGGCCCGGCGGGCGCCCTGGGCGCGTACGGCGGCCGACTGCTGAGCCCCCCGGGGCCCGGCGGTCGCTCAGAACCCCTGGCCGCCGGGGAGGTCGCCGGCCTCGGCGAGCCTGCCCCAGAGCAGGTCGGCGAGGCTGCGTACCAACTGCTCCCGCGAGCACGGCCGGTCGCCCAGCCACCAGTCGCCGGCCGCGTGCATCATGCCGACGATGCCGTGACCCCAGATGCGGGCCATCTGCTCGCTGTCCGGACCGAGATCGACCCGCTCCGCGATCACCTTCCCCAGCTCCTCGCCGAGGCGGCGCAGCAGGGGCGCGGAGTGACGGCCGACGTCGAAGCCCTGTTCGGGCGAGGGGGCCGCGTCGTCGGACGGGTGCATCAGGAAGCGGTAGACCTGGGGGCGCGCCTCGATCGCCGCGAGGTAGGTGTCCAGGGTCGACTCGACCCGTTCGCGCCGCTCGGAGGGGGCGTCGAGCGCGGCCCGCAGGGCGCTCAGCAGTGCGTCGGTGTGGCGTTTGGCGAGCGCCCGGTAGAGGCCGCCCTTGTCGCCGAAGTGCCGGTAGAGGATGGGCTTGGTGATCCCGGCCTCCGCGGCGATCGCGTTCATCGACGCCTTCGGGCCGTCCCTGAGCACCACTCGGTCCGCGGCTTCGAGCAGCTCCCGGCGGCGGCGTTCGGCCGCTGTCCGCTGCCGTTCGGCCCCTCTTGTGGTCTCCATGTCGTTTCTCCCGCCCCACCCAACTGTCCTGCGATCTCGTCACGCCCGGGCAACGTAACACCCTGGGTCCGCCGTGCGCGGATCCGCAGCTGACTGGTTGACAGAGGCTACTTGCTGGTAACAGACTGGTGTTACCGCTAGTAACGTGTTTTCCGGAAGTGCATGGAGGGAACATGGCCGAGTTCACGCTCGAGCTCAACGACGACCAGAAGCAGGTCCGTGACTGGCTGCACGGATTCGCCGCCGAGGTGATCCGGCCGGCCGCTTCGGAGTGGGACGAGCGTGAGGAAACGCCCTGGCCCGTCATCCAGGAGGCGGCCAAGGTAGGCATCTACTCCCTCGACTTCTACGCCCAGCAGTTCTTCGACCCTACGGGCCTGGGCATCCCCATGGCCATGGAGGAGCTCTTCTGGGGTGACGCGGGTATCGCCTTGTCGATCGTCGGCACCGGCCTGGCGGCCGTCGGCGTCCTCGCCAACGGCACCGAGGAGCAGATCGGCACCTGGATCCCGCAGATGTACGGGGACGCCGACGACGTGAAGGTCGCGGCCTTCTGCTCCTCCGAGCCGGACGCCGGTTCCGACGTCGCCTCGATGCGCACCCGCGCGGTGTACGACGAGGCCAAGGACGAGTGGATCCTCAACGGCACCAAGACCTGGGCCACCAACGGCGGTATCGCCAACGTCCACGTCGTCGTCGCCGTCGTCGACCCTGAGCTGGGCTCGAAGGGCCACGCCTCCTTCATCGTCCCGCCGGCCACTCCCGGCCTCTCGCAGGGGCAGAAGTTCAAGAAGCACGGCATCCGCGCCTCGCACACGGCCGAGGTCGTCCTCGAGGACGTCCGCGTCCCCGGCCACTGCCTGCTCGGCGGCAAGGAGAAGCTCGACGAGCGCCTCGCCCGGGCCCGCGAGCGCGCCAGGTCCGGCGGCGAACGCGTGAAGAACGCGGCGATGGCGACCTTCGAGGCGTCCCGCCCGGCCGTCGGCGCCATGGCGGTCGGCACCGCCCGCGCCGCCTACGAGGTCGCCCTCGACTACGCGAAGACGCGGACCCAGTTCGGCCGCCCGATCATCGACAACCAGGGCATCGCCTTCCAGCTGGCCGACATGCGTACGCAGATCGACGCGGCCCGGCTGCTCGTCTGGCGCGCCTCCTGGATGGCGAGCGCCGGCAAGCCGTTCACCGCGGCCGAGGGCTCGATGTCGAAGCTCTACGCGAGCGAGACGGCGAAGACGGTCACCGCCCAGGCCGTGCAGATCCTCGGCGGCAACGGCTTCACCCGTGAGTACCCGGTCGAGCGCATGCACCGGGACGCCGCGATCTACACCATCTTCGAGGGTACGAGCGAGATCCAGCGCCTGGTCATCGCCCGCACCCTGTCGGGGATGCCGATCCGTTAGCCACGGGCAGCGGGGCCGGACCGTGCACCGGTCCGGCCCCGCGTGCTGTCCGTACCGTTACCGCGGCAGCTGCGCCTCGACGGCAGCCACGACCTCGGGCGCCTCCGGCTCGGTGCGGGGGCGGATCCGCGCGACCGGCTCACCGGCCGGGGAGATCAGGAACTTCTCGAAGTTCCACTGGACGTCCCCCGCCGTACCCTCGGCGTCGTCGAGCTTCGTCAGCTCCGCGTACAGCGGGTGCCGGTTCTCGCCGTTGACGTCGATCTTCTCCAGCAGCGGGAAGCTGACCCCGTAGGTCGTCGAGCAGAACGTCTGGATCTCCTCCGCGGTGCCCGGCTCCTGGCCCGCGAACTGGTTGCAGGGCACCCCGAGAACGGTGAAACCGCGGTCCGCGTACTCCTTCTGGAGCCTCTCCAGACCGGCGTACTGCGGAGTGAGCCCGCACTGGGAAGCGACGTTCACCAGCAGGACCGCCGAACCCTTGTATGCGCCCAGGGTGGTCGGTTCGCCGGCGAGCGTACGGAGCGGGATGTCGTGCAGTGTCATGGGAGGTCTCCTCGGTGGCGTGGCGTCCCTCTCATTGTGACGGCCCCTGCGCAGGAGCCTCCCGCGGGTCCAGCGCCCGGTAGTAGAACGTGGTCGCCCTGAGCGTGCCGTACGGGTCCGCCGCGTAGTCCGGGACGGAGCCGCAGGGCGTCCACCCCGCCGAGCGGTAGAGCCTCTCGGCGTCGCTTCCCGTCTCGGTGTCCAGGACCAGCAGCGTCAGCCCCTCGGCGGCTGCGGACCGCTCGACCGCGGTGAGCAGGGCCCGGCCGACCCCCCGGTTCCGGGCCGACGGCCTGACCACGAGCTTCGCGACCTCCGCGCGGTGGCGGGCGTTGGGCAGGGCCGCCTTGACCAGGCCGATCGTGCCCACCAGCCGCTCGTCGTCCCGGGCGATCCAGACCTGGTGGCTCCCCGCCTCGACGGCGGCGGCCCGTTCCCGCCACCAGACGGCGGCCGCCGCGCGGTCCAGCGGGGCGAGGAAACCGACGGAGGCGCCGCCCTCGACCGCCTCGATCAGCAGGGCGGCGAGCTCATCGGCGTACGTGATCAGCTCGGGGCCGGACACGGGGACGATCTCGGTCATGAAGCGGGTCCTTTCACATTCACGGCAGGACAATCATCAGTGCGTAGCGGACGCGGAGCGGGCCCGGACAGCGGAAGTGGGAGGGGCCGCGCAGCCGGAAGCGCAGGCAGTCGCCCTCGCGCACGGTGTGCGTGGTCCCGCCGACCGTGATCTCGACCGTGCCCTCGAGTACCCAGATGTGCTGCTCCACACCGGGCACCGGCGCGTTCTCGTACGAGAGTGCCGCGCCGGCGTCGAGTGTGCCCTCGATGACCTCGGCGCGCAGACCGGGGTGCGGCGGCGAGACGGAGCGGCGCACGAACCCGGAGGGCTCGTCCCGCCACACCGGCTGCCGTGCGGCCGGGACCAGCTGCGGCGGCTCCGCCTCCACCTCCATCAGCAGCCGGGACATCGTGCGCCCGTACACCGTGCACAGCTGTCCGAGCACGGCGGTGGTGGGACTCAGCTCCCCGCGCTCCAGCCGCGACAGGGTCGAGCGGCTCACGCCGGCGCGGCGGGACAGCTCGTCCAGCGACCAGCCGCGTTCGGTGCGGAGCGCGCCCAGCCGTGCCGCGAGGCGGTCGTCGACGCTGTCGTGCGGCACCTCGGGCTCTCTCATATACGGGAGCATATCTCTGTTCTGAGAAGAGTGCCGATCAGGTGATGCCGTGTCAGGCTGATAAACGGAACATAAGCCGTGAAGTGACCCGATCGGGCCGCTCATCGGCTGGAATCGAGGAGGCCGACATGGCTGGAAGTGCTAGCGGAACGAAGGTGGGGCACGACACCACCGGTGGGCGCGGAGCCCAGTCCGGCTGGACCGTGTTCGCGGCGGTGATGATGATCTTCGGTGGGGCCATGGCCATCCTCGAAGGCATCGCCGCCATCGCCAAGGACGACCTGTTCGTCTCGACACACAACTACGTGTTCCAGTTCAGCCTCACGGGCTGGGGCTGGGTGCACCTGATCCTGGGGATCGTGGTCGTCCTCGCCGGCTTCGCGCTCTTCAGCGGGGCCCTGTGGGCGCGCGCCGTCGGTGTCGTGCTCGCCGGGCTCCTGATGGTCGCCCACTTCCTGTGGCTCCCCTACTACCCGTTCTGGTCCCTTGTGCTCATCGCCATCAACATCTTCGTCATCTGGGCGCTGTGTGCGGGTCCTCAGAAGAGCGTCCGAGCCTGAGCGTGAGGACGTAGGACACCACCACGGAGACGATCACGAGCGGCATGACGGTGACGCCCTCGGATCCCAGCAGCAGCGTGGCGAGCAGTACCGAGGTCATCGGCAGCTTGAGCATCGCCACACACATGGCCCCGATTCCCATCGCGAAACCCGAGGTGGCGTTCAGGCCCGGCAGGTGCGACAGGACGAGCCCGCCCGCCGCGCCGAGGAACATCGACGGGAAGATGGGGCCGCCCCTGAAGGCGCTCAGCGAGGTCGAGTACGCGAGCGCCTTGCAGATGATCAGCATGAGGAGCGTCCCCACCGTGTACGTGGCGTCCTCGGCGAGCAGGCCGCCGAGGGCGTCCTGGCCCGAGTACAGCACCTCGGACGCGTTCCTTCCCGTGCTCTCCGCGTAGAGGAGCGCGAGTACACCGACGGTCAGGCCCATCACCACGGCCGCCATCACCCGCCGCCGCTCGACCCGCCCCTGCAGGGCCAGGGAAAGTCTCCTGATGCCCGTGCCCACGAGCGCGGCCGCCACTCCGAGCACGAGGGCCCAGCCGAACTCGGCGACCGTGGGCTGGGGGGTGTGAGGGACGTGGGGGAGGGTCAGGGAGTACGTTCCCAGGCCGGTCCACGAGCCCAGGCCGATGAAGATGAGCGACCCGATGCCGGAGGCGAGAAGCCCCGGCACGAGCACCAGGCCGAGCATCATCCCGGCGAGGCCGGACGCCTCCATCAGCAGGAACGCGCCGAGGAGCGGCGATCCCAGGAGGGCGCTGACCGCGGCGAAGCTCCCCGCGGCCGCCACCATCGCGGCCGCACTCGGCTGGATGCCCGGCTTCAGCAGGCGGGCCGCGCAGACGGCCAGCCCCCCGCCGAGCGCGATGAGCGGCGCCTCGGGCCCGAGCACTGCGCCGAGACCCAGGGACGCCAGCGCGGCGAGCGCGACCCCCGGCAGTTCCGCGGCGGTCGGCGCCCCCGTGTTCACGAACCCTTCGGCGGGCTTGTGGCCGCCCGTTCCGGGGAGGTGACGGATGGCCAGTCCCGTCAGCAGGCCCGCCACGGCGAGGAGCGGGACCGGCCACCACGACGGCGTGCTCCCGAAGCCCAGCGCGTGGGGCAGATCCTCGTAGGTCAGGGACTGGATCTCGTGGACGAGCGCCAGAAAGCCGAACGCCGCCGCGGAGATGGGGACTCCGAGAATCGCCACCATGACCAGCAGTACCGCGTATCCCCGGGTGCGCACCACGGTGAGAGGGTCCGGGTGTTCGGTCCCGGGCGCTGCCCCGGGTTCGGCGGACATCGTCATGGTCTCCTCAGCGTCGGGCCCCTGCCGGTACACGCTGTCCCGCCGGGATCCACACGGTGATACCACGATGTGGCGTTCTGTCCGTGATGTACCCGCTGTCCACGCCCGGCGATTCGGGCGCCCGCTACCGTGCGTCCGCCCCGGCGGCGGGGAGACGGCCCGCCGCCACCGCGTCGACCAGTGCCCGGTGATCCCGCTCGTTCCGGTCGGCGTACAGCTCGGCGAACGCCGCCAGTGCCCGGTCGAACACGTCACCGTGCCCCAGATAGGCCGCGATGGCTATCCGGTCACCGGATCGCGCGTGGGCGCGGGCCAGGGTCGTCCCGCACAACTCACCGAAGGCGGCCATCCCGCGCGGCACCATCAGTTCCGGTTCGGCGATGCCCTTCCAGTCGCGCAGCTGGCGTACGTAGAAGTCCCGGCGCCGCCCGTCGATCCCGTCCACCCACTGCCAGCCGAGGAAGATGTCGCCGGCCGCCTGCATCAGGCGCTGGCCGGCCACCACGCGCTCGCCCTGGTTCCGGTACGCGCTCGGCCCCGCGAACGGCGCGAGTACCGAGGTGTCGGCCTCCTTGGCCTGCAGGAAGAGCGGATCTCCGCTGTCCCGGCCGAGCAGGAGGATGATCCAGCAACGGGTTCCGACGCTGCCCACCCCCACGACCTTGCGGGCCATGTCCACCGGGCGGAAGTCGGCGAGCAGGGCCCGCCGGTCCGGCGGGAGGCTGCGGCCGTAGCGGCGTACGAGTCTCCGGAGCTGCCGCTCCGTGGCATCGCGCTCGGCGTCGTGCAACAGGTCGGCGACCGGTACGAGCAGCGGCGGATCCGCCGAGAGCCGGAGCCGTCCGCCGGACACCTCGGTGAGCTTGTCGAACGCCTGCAGGCTGTCCCGGGTCCGAGCCTTCGCGGTCGCCCTGGCCAGGCGCTCGCGGCCATGGGCAGCCAGCTTCTCGGCGCCCACGGCCCGGAGCTGGTACTCGTCGATCCGCGTGTACCAGACATCGAGGTTTCGCATGCCCGCGAACCGGATCATCGACTCCCGGTACGACCGCACCGTGGCCCGCACGATGCGCTTCCGCTCGCGGTCCGTGAATCCGTTCGCGCGCCCGGCGATGACGAAGCTGGCCGCGAGGCGCTTGACGTCCCACTCCCAGGGGCCGGGCAGCGTCTCGTCGAAGTCGTTGATGTCGAACAGCAGGTGACGTTCGGGGGAGGCGAGCAGTCTGAAGTTCAGCAGGTGGGCGTCACCGCACAGCTGGGCCCTGATTCCCGAGTCCGGGGTCCCGGCGAGGTCGGATGCCATGACGGCCGCGGCGCCGCGGTAGAAGCGGAACGGCGACTCCGTCATCCGCCCGTAGCGGATCGGCACGAACTCGGGGACGCGGGCCGCCGACTGCGCCTCCAGCACCGTCAGCGGATCGGGCCGGTCCGGCGGCGGGTCGAAGGCGCCATGGATCGAACGCGGCACCCTTCCACGGGCCGCCTTGCCGAGAGCGGCCCGATCCTCGGGCGTCGCGCCCGGTACGGCACGGAGTGGTGAAACGGCTTCCCGGGGCATGTCGGCCCTCCTGGCACGAGCGGGGCCGTGCGGTCCCGCTCCCCATCATCCCGGGCCGGCGGGGTTCCGGCCGCTCGGAACGGCCGCTCCTCAGGTCCGTCCGCCGTACCGGGCCCGGCCCAGGCCCACCCTCCGCCAGATCGCGCGCTGGCACCTGAGCGCGACCGCCCCCACCACGATGAGCACCGTGATGTTGACCAGGAGCTGGATGAGGGAACCCCGCGCCTCGGACCAGCTGCCGAAGGCCGTGGAGACGCTGATGGCCGCGGCGGCCGGGATCGTCGTCACGGAGATGAACACCCCGAGCAGGGCGCTCGTGCGGGCCTCCGTGAGCGACACGATGCCCACGACGCCGGCCAGGGCGGCGACGGCGACGGAGAAGAAGTTCGGGGTGTTGATCAGATCGGACACCGGCCGCAGCCCCAGGTCGAAAGCCCCCGACTGCAGACCGAATCCGCGGATGAGCAGGCTGAAGAGGAAAGTGACCGCGATCGTCAGCAGAAGGCCCGCGCACAGGGCGGACAGTCCCTTGCGCACCATGGCCCGGTCGCCCCGGTCGAAGCCCAGCGCCACGGCGACGATCGCTCCGTACTCGGGGCCGACGACCATCGCCCCGACGATCAGGATCTGGGAATTGGTGACGATACCGACCGAGCCGATGAGCCCCGCGATGACCAGGTAGAGGTAGAAACTCGGCGCGTACCTGCCCTCGGCCCGGATGCGCGCCTCCACCTGGGCCCAGACCGGAGCGTTCGCCAGCGCGCCGAGCCGGCGCGACGCACCCTCCGAGGCCCGCCCGGAGAACGCCATGTCGACCGGCTCGATGACGAGGGAGCCCCGCAGGTCGATCTGGAGGTCCCGCAGACCGCGCAGGACGTCGTTCGCCGCCCCTGTCAGCACGTCGCACGCCACGGAATCACCGTCGGGGTTGCGCGCGGCGCCCCGCTGCACGATCAGGTTGAGGACGTAAGGATTGCCGCCCAGGAGCTCCTCGGCCCGCTCGGTCAGGTCCGGCGGGCTGACGGCACGGACATGGATCATGTCCACTCGGCGCCTCCGCCCGGCCGGGAGGGCAGCCCGCCCGTGTGTGACGGACAGGGGCGTACGGGAGGGTATGCCGGAGATTGGACGGTCATGGACCGATACCCTCCCATAGCGGCGCACAGTCTGGTGGGCGACCTGCAGACGGGCACGCTGATCTCGTCGCAGGGGGTCGTCGACCGGTTCGCCGCCCCACGCTCCGACTCCCCGAGCGTCTTCGCCGCGCCGCTCGACCACGACCGCGGCGGCTGCTTCCGGCTGTCGCCCGAGGACCCGGAGAACTCCCGCAAGCAGCTCCACTACCCGGACACCGCCGTGCTGGTCACGCGCGCTTCATGCCACCGGACGGCGTCGGCGAGGTGCTCGGCCGGATGGACCCGGTCACCACCGGGGTGGCCACCGACCGGCACACGCTGATCCGCGCCGTGCGCGCGGTGCGCGGCACCGTGCGGTTCTCGATGGAGTGCCGCCCCCGGTCGGTTACGGGCGGGCGCCCCATGAGCTCGAACTCCGCCCGAAGGGAGCGTCGTTCCGCTCGGTGGAGGCCACCGCCGAGCTGCTCCGGCAGGCCGTCGACTTCTGGCAGAAGCGACTGCGCACGTCCCAGCGGGACTGACCGTCAGTTCTTCGCGTCGTCCCACTCCTTGCCGAGCAGCGGGCTGTCGAACGTGCGCAGCACGGCCACGAGCGCCGCACCCAGCCGCCGGTCGTACCCGGGCGCGTGCAGGTGCACCGTGTCTCCCTTCGACCTGAACTCCAGCGCGGCCCGCCCGCCCGCACGCCAGACGATGCGGCGGGGCCCCCGCGCCGCGTCACCGTCGCCGCTGAGCAGACTCACCACGATGATCAACGTCTGCAGAGGGGAGAGCAGCCACCACACATACCACCAGAGGATCCGGCCCTTGAAGCCCACCGTCTCCTGGCCGCCCGCCGGGGTCACCGTCCAGCGGGTACGCAGCCCCCTGCCCCGCAGCGCCTTCTCACGGACGACCGTGCCGATCAGCTCTCCCCGCGCCCCGAGCACCTGGTAGGCCGCGACCCCGCTACCGGCGGACACCGTCACCAGGGTGGCCAGCCGCCCCCGGCGGTGCTCGTCCGCCCACAGGACGAAGGAGCGCGCACCGCTGCCCCGTGCCGCCCGGTAGGCGGGTATCCCGCCCGGCGGCAGTTCGCGCTCCACGTACGCCGCCACGCGCTCGGGCGCCGGGCCGTCCGCGCACAGCACCTGGTGCCCCACCGGAGCGGCGGCGCCGCCCCCGGCCGGCCCCTCGCCCCGTGGCACGGGCACCATCCTCAGTACGCTGCTCACCGCTGTGCCCCTCCGTGCTGTGTCACACCGGCCTGAGAGGATCCGTACGTGGAACCCCCCGAGCCCTTTCCCGAACTCTTCCCCGGACCGCAGCCGGACGCCGGCTGTCGCGAGGGCCGGCGCCCGGTGAGGTGCGCCCTCTGCGGGCGGCCCCTCACCGGGGCCGAATCACGCCGCACCGGGCTGGGCCCCGCCTGCGACGCCAAGCTGCATCCCGCGGGCCCGGACATCCGGACCCGCCGCCACGAGGTCGACCAGGACCCGCTGCCCGGCACCTGACCGACCCGTACGCAGGGCCTACGCGCCGTCGAGACGGCGGAACAGCCCCTCCTGCACCACGGACACCAGCAGCTGCCCCTGACGGTCGTAGATCCGCCCCCTGGCCAGTCCGCGGCCGCCCGTGGCGATCGGCGACTCCTGGTCGTAGAGGAACCACTCGTCCGCCCGGAACGGCCGGTGGAACCACATGGCGTGGTCCAGCGACGCCATGTCGAAGCCGCGTGGTCCCCACAGCGGCTCGACCGGGATCCGTACGGCGTCCAGCAGCGTCATGTCGCTCGCGTACGTCAGCGCGCAGGTGTGCACGAGCGGGTCGTCGCCCAGGGGGCCGACCGCGCGCATCCACACCGCGCTGCGCGGGTCCGCGTCCCTGACCTCGTCCCGCGTCCAGCGCAGCCGGTCGACATAGCGGATGTCGAAGGGCTGGCGACGGGCCATCCGCTCCAGCGCCTCCGGCAGACCGCCCAGGTGCTCGCGCACCTCGTCGGCGACCGTCGGCAGCTCGTCCGGACCGGGCACGACGCGGGCCGGCGGCAGCTGGTGCTCGAAGCCGGCCTCCTCCGGGCGGTGGAAGGACGCCGTCAGATTGAAGATCGTCCGGCCCTGCTGCACGGCCGTGACCCGGCGCGTGGTGAAGGACCGGCCGTCCCGCACCCGCTCCACGTCGTAGACGATCGGCACGCCGGGACGGCCCGGACGCAGGAAGTAGGCGTGCAGTGAGTGGACGGGACGGTCCCCGTCGGTCGTGCGGCCGGCCGCGACCAGCGCCTGGCCCGCGACCTGCCCGCCGAAGACCCGTTGCAGGGACTCGTCGGGGCTGCGGCCACGGAAGATGTTGACCTCGATCCGTTCCAGGTCGAGCAGATCGACCAGGCTGTCGGCGGGGTTCGTCATGCGGTTCTTCTCCACTCTCCTGGCCGGCGCGCCGTCACAGCTGGCCCACGGCCGTGACCCGGACGACCGCCCGGCCCTCCTCGTCGGAGGCCGCGAGATCGACCTCCGCACGAATTCCCCAGTCGTGGTCCCCTGCCGGGTCGGCGAAGGCCTGCCACACCCGCCAGAGACCGTGCTCCTGGTCCTCGTCGATCTTCAGCAGCTTCGGGCCGCGCGCGTCCGGGCCCGTACCCAGCTCCTCGTGCGCTTCCCAGTAGTCGTCCATCGCCTCGCCCCAGGCGTCCTCGTCCCAGCCCGAGTCGGCGTCCAGCTCGCCCAGGTCGCGGACCCGGTCCAGCGCGGCCAGCTCCACCCGGCGGAACATCGCGTTGCGCACCAGCACACGGAAGGCACGGGCGTTGGCCGTCACCGGCTTGACCTCGTCGGCCCGCTCCTGCGCCTGCTCGGCGGTCTCCACCTCCGGGTTGGCCAGCTGCTCCCACTCGTCCAGCAGGCTGGAGTCCACCTGACGCACCATCTCGCCCAGCCAGGCGATCAGGTCCTCCAGGTCCTCGGACTTCAGGTCGTCGGGGATGGTGTGCTCGAGGGCCTTGTACGCGCTCGCCAGGTACCGCAGGACGATGCCCTCGGTGCGGGCCAGCTCGTAGTTCGAGGTGAACTCCGTGAAGGTCATGGCCCGTTCGTACATGTCGCGGATCACCGACTTCGGCGACACGGGGTGGTCGCCGACCCACGGGTGGCTCGTGCGGTACACGTCGTACGCGTGCCAGAGCAGCTCGCTCAGCGGCTTGGGGTACGTGACCTCCTGGAGCAGCTCCATCCGCTCCTCGTACTCGACACCGTCCGCCTTCATCCGCCCGATGGCCTCGCCCCGCGCCTTGTTCTGCTGGGCGGCCAGGATCTGCCTCGGATCGTCGAGCGTCGACTCGACGACGGAGACCATGTCCAGGGCGTACGAGGGGGATTCGGCGTCCAGCAGGTCGAAGGCGGCCAGCGCGAAGGTGGACAGCGGCTGGTTGAGCGCGAAGTCCTGCTGGAGGTCGACGGTGAGCCGTACGATCCTGCCCTCGGCATCGGGTGTGCCGAGCTGCTCCACCACACCGCCGTCGAGCAGCGAGCGGTAGATCGCGATGGCCCGGCGGATGTGCCTCAGCTGCGCCTTGCGCGGCTCGTGGTTGTCCTCAAGCAGATGACGCATCGCCTCGAAGGCGTTGCCCGGGCGGGCGATCACCGAGAGCAGCATCGTGTGCGTGACCCGGAAGCGGGAGGTCAGCGGCTCCGGCTCGGACTGGATCAGCTTGTCGAAGGTGGTCTCCGACCAGGCGACGAAGCCCTCGGGGGCCTTCTTGCGGACCACCTTGCGCTTCTTCTTGGGGTCGTCGCCCGCCTTCTTGACGGCCTTCTCGTTCTCGATGACGTGCTCGGGGGCCTGCGCGACGACGAAGCCCGCCGTGTCGAACCCGGCCCGGCCGGCGCGGCCCGCGATCTGGTGGAACTCACGGGCGCGCAGCGTGCGCACCCGGGTGCCGTCGTACTTGGTGAGGGCGGTGAAGAGCACCGTGCGGATGGGCACGTTGACGCCGACACCCAGCGTGTCCGTCCCGCAGATGACCTTCAGCAGGCCCGCCTGCGCGAGCTTCTCGACGAGGCGGCGGTACTTGGGGAGCATGCCCGCGTGGTGCACCCCGATGCCGTGGCGCACGTAGCGGGAGAGGTTCTGACCGAACTTGGTGGTGAAGCGGAAGTTGCCGATCAGGTCGGCGATCTTCTCCTTCTCCTCCTTCGTGCACATGTTGATGCTCATCAGCGACTGCGCCCGCTCCACTGCGGCGGCCTGCGTGAAGTGCACGATGTAGACCGGCGACTGCCGGGTGTCCAGGAGCTCCGTGAGCGTCTCCGTGATCGGCGTCAGGCGGTACTCGTAGCTCAGCGGCACCGGCCGGGTCGCGGAGCGCACCACGGACGTCGGGCGGCCGGTCCGGCGGGTCAGGTCCTCCTCGAACATCTTGACGTCGCCGAGGGTGGCCGACATCAGGACGAACTGGGCCTGCGGAAGCTCCAGGATAGGGATCTGCCACGCCCAGCCGCGGTCCTGCTCCGCGTAGAAGTGGAACTCGTCCATCACGACCTGGCCGATGTCGGCGTACTTGCCGTCACGCAGCGCGATCGACGCGAGCACCTCGGCGGTGCAGCAGATCACCGGGGCGTCGGCATTGACCGAGGCGTCCCCGGTCAGCATGCCGACGTTCTCCGTGCCGAAGAGCTTGCACAGGTCGAAGAACTTCTCCGAGACGAGTGCCTTGATGGGCGCGGTGTAGAAAGTGACCTTGTCCTGGGCCAGGGCCGTGAAGTGCGCACCCGCCGCGACCAGGCTCTTTCCGGACCCCGTGGGGGTGGAGAGGATCACATTGGCCCCGGAGACCACCTCGATCAGCGCCTCCTCCTGAGCCGGATAGAGGGTGATGCCCTGCGATTCGGTCCATGACGAGAAGGCCTCGAAGAGGGCGTCCGGGTCTGCGGTCGGGGGCAGCTGATCGATAAGGGTCACGCCCCCATCTTGCATGCCTCCGGCCCGGATGAGGGAACCGGAGGATCCCGCGAAGATCACGGACGATACGCTTCCCACTCAACTCGGCTGCCGCACACAGACGATGGCGGCCCGGCCTGGACACACGGCCGAATCACGATGGGGGCGGGAACAGCCATGATGGGACCGGCACACTCTCTGTCAGGGGCAGCGGCCTGGCTGGGGGTGGGTGCCGCGGCCGCCGCCATGGGCCACACGATGCCCTGGCCCGTCCTGGTCGTGGGGGCCCTGATCACCGCCGGTGCCGCGCTCGCCCCGGACCTCGACCACAAGTCGGCCACCATCTCCCGGGCCTTCGGGCCGATCTCCAAGGGCGTCTGCGAGATAGTCGACAAGCTCTCGTACTCCGTCTACAAGGCGACCCGGGGCCCCGGTGACCCGCGCAGGAACGGCGGCCACCGCACACTCACCCACACCTGGCTCTGGGCGGTGCTGATCGGCGCCGGAGCCTCGGCCGCCGCCATCTTCGGCGGCCGGTGGGCGGTCCTGGGCATCCTCTTCGTCCATCTCGTGCTCGCCGTGGAAGGCCTGCTGTGGCGGGCGGCCAGGGTCTCCAGCGACGTCCTCGTATGGCTGCTGGGCGCGACCAGCGCCTGGATTCTCGCGGGAGTGCTCGACCAGCCGGGCAACGGCTCGGACTGGCTGTTCAGCGCGCCCGGACAGGAGTACCTCTGGCTCGGACTCCCGATCGTGCTCGGCGCCCTCGTCCATGACATCGGCGACGCCCTGACCGTCTCGGGCTGCCCGATCCTGTGGCCGATACCGCTGGGCCGTAAGCGCTGGTATCCGCTCGGGCCGCCGAAGGCCATGCGGTTCCGGGCCGGCAGCTGGGTGGAGCTCAAGGTGCTGATGCCCCTCTTCATGATCCTCGGGGGAGTGGGCGCCGCGGCGGCGCTCAACGTCATCTGACGCCGGAGCGCTCTCCGGGGGCGGTGAGCCCGCCGCCGTAGCACCATGGCCGCATGCTGCTCGCCAGGCTCGCCCATGTGTCCCTGGAGGTCGCCGCGACGTCGGCCCGTAACCGGAAGACGGCCCTGCTGGCCGGCCTCTTCCGGGAGGCGGGACCGGACGACGTCCCGGTCGTCATCCCCTACCTCGCCGGGCGCCTCCCGCGGGGCCGCCTGGGAATCGGCTGGAGCGCCCTGCGCCACGACGTGACGCCCGCCGACACGCCCACGCTGACCGTCACGGAGACCGACGCGGAACTGACGGCCATCGGAGCCCTCGGCGGCCCGGGCTCGCAAGCAGCCCGGAAGGAACGCCTGACCGGCCTCCTCGCTGCCGCCACCGCCGACGAGCAGCGCTTCCTGCGCGCACTGCTCACCGGTGAGGTACGGCAAGGCGCGCTGGACGCCGTAGCCGTCGACGCCCTGGCCGACGCCGCCGGAGCACCGCCCGCCGACGTGCGGCGCGCCGTCATGCTCGCCGGGTCGCTCGGACCCGTCGCCCGTACGCTGCTCGCGGAGGGCCCCGGGGGCCTCGCGTCCTTCCGGCTCACCGTCGGACGGCCGGTCCAGCCCATGCTCGCGCACACCGCCCGCTCGGTGACCGAAGCGATCGACCGGCTGGGGTCCTGCGCCGTCGAGGAGAAGCTGGACGGCATCCGCGTACAGGTGCACCGCGACGGCGAGCGGGTCGGCGTCTACACCCGCACCCTCGACGACATCACCGACCGGCTCCCCGAACTCGCGGCGGCGGTGACCGGATTCCCCGCGGTCCGGTTCATCCTCGACGGCGAGGTGATCGCGCTCGGGGAGGACGGGAGGCCCCGGCCGTTCCAGGAGACCGCCGGCCGGGTCGGCTCCCGGCGCGACGTCGCCACCGCCGCCGGCGCCGTCCCCGTGGTCCCCGTCTTCTTCGACGTGCTGTCCGTCGACGGCCGTGAGCTCCTCGACCTCCCCTTCGCCGAACGCCACCGGGAACTGGCAGGGCTGGTCCCCGAGCCGATGCGCGTACGCCGCGTCGTCGTGGAGGACCCGGCGGACGAGACGCAGCGCGAGGCTGCCGTGGCGTTCTCCGAGGCCACACTGGCCCGCGGGCACGAGGGCGTCGTCGTCAAGGGCGACACGGCCGCGTACAGCGCCGGCCGCAGGGGCGCCTCCTGGCTCAAGGTGAAACCCGTGCACACCCTGGACCTCGTGGTGCTCGCCGCCGAATGGGGCCACGGGCGACGCACCGGGAAGCTCTCCAACCTGCACCTGGGGGCACGCCGGGAGGACGGCACGTTCGCGATGCTGGGCAAGACCTTCAAAGGGCTCACGGACACCGTGCTCACGTGGCAGACCGAACGGCTCCAGGAGCTGGCCACCGGCGACGACGGGCACGTGGTGACGGTGCGCCCGGAACTGGTCGTGGAGATCGCCTACGACGGACTCCAGGCCTCCACGCGCTACCCGGCGGGCGTCACGCTGCGGTTCGCCCGTGTCCTGCGCTACCGCGAGGACAAGCGGGCCGAGGAGGCGGACACGGTCGACACGGTGCTCTCCCGCCGGACATGACACCGGCCCCCGCCCCGCGGCGGGGACGGGGGCCGGGAGGGCGGTTCAGCCGCGGGCGTCGGCGCCGGCCGTGTGCGCGCGGATCTCCTCCGGCGTGAGATACGCGTCCGTGTACTCGAAGTCGCGCAGGGTGGCCTGCTTCCGGGCCTGGAACCCCGTCCGCACGAAGTCGTCACCGGCGATCGCGTTGAGCAGCCAGTTGGTCATGACGCGGGTCTTCGCGACATTCGTCCGCAGCGCCGCCCAGTGGTAGCCGCGCGCCGCGGCCTGGGCCGGCAGGCCCTTCAGCTCGATGCCCAACGGTTTGGACACCGCGTCCCCGCCACCGAGGTCCACGACCAGACCGAGGTCCTTGTGGACGTACGGCTGCAGCGGGCGGCCGCGCAGCGACGCGATGATGTTGTCCGCGAGCTTGCGGCCCTGGCGCATGGCGTGCTGAGCGGTGGGCGGGCAGATCGCCCCGTCGCCCTTGGCCAGGTCCGGCACCGCCGCCGCGTCGCCGAGCGCGAACACGCCGTTGCTGCCGGGCAGCGTCATCTCCGGCGTCACGGCGAGGCGGCCGCGCACCGTCTCGGCGTCGAGCGTGGCGACGAGCGGACTCGCCGCGACGCCCGCGGTCCAGATCAGCGTGCGGCACGGGAGCACCCGGCCGTCCGTGAACGTCACCTTGTCCGGCCCCGCCTCGGCCACGGACACACCCAGCGAGACCTCGATCCCGCGCTTGCGCAGGATCTCCAGGGCGCTGAGACCGAGCTTGTCACCGAGCTCCGGCATGAGCTTCGGCGCGATGTCGATCAGATGCCACTTGATCAGCTTCGGGTCCAGCCTGGGGTAGTGCTTGACGGCATTGGTGGTGAGCAGCTGCAGACACGCGGCCGTCTCCGTGCCCGCGTACCCGCCGCCCACCACCACGAACTGCAGCCGGGACGCCCGCTCCTCCTCGTCGTGACTGGCATCGGCCAGATCGAGCTGGGAGATGACGTGATCGCGGATGTAGGCGGCTTCGGCCAGGGTCTTCATGCCCCGGGCGTTCTCGACCAGCCCCGGGATGTCGAAGGTCCGGGTGACGCTGCCCGCGGCCAGCACGATGTAGTCGTACGGCTCGTTCACGATCTCGTCCGTGATCTTGCGGACCACGCAGACCTTCGCCTTCGTGTCCACCCCGATGGCCCCGCCCGGGACGATCCGGGTGCGGTGACGCCGGCTGCGGCGCAGGGAGACGGCGACCGACTGGGGGGTGAGCACCCCGGAGGCGACCTGAGGGAGCAACGGCAGGTAGAGCTGGTACGAGAACGGGGTGACGAGCGCGATGTCCGCCTCGCCGGGCGCGAGGGTGCGCTCCAGCCGGCGCACGCACTCGACCCCGGCAAAGCCGGCGCCGACAACGAGAATCCTGGGTCGTGCCACGGTGTGCGTCCCTTCTCGGGTTTACGCGGTCATCGCTCGCCTGCCCCGTATCCGAGGCCAGTCACTCCCTCATCCTTACCGGAGGGCACCGAGTTCGCCTCTTGTGCGGCGGGGCCCCGCCGCCGGGACGGTGACACGCGGCAGGACCCCGGCCGGGACGGCGACGGCCGCCCGTGGCTCAGCCGTGCCAGGAGTGCCACAGCGACGCGTACGCACCCTCCGCGGCCACCAGCTCGTCGTGGCTGCCCAGTTCGCTGATCCTGCCGTCCTCGACCACCGCGATCACATCCGCGTCGTGCGCGGTGTGCAGCCGGTGCGCGATCGCCACCACCGTGCGGCCGTCCAGCACCTGCGCCAGCGACCGCTCGAGGTGCCGGGCCGCCCGCGGGTCCAGCAGCGACGTGGCCTCGTCCAGCACCAGCGTGTGCGGGTCCGCCAGGACGAGGCGGGCCAGGGCGATCTGCTGCGCCTGAGCCGGGGTGAGGGCCAGACCGCCCGAGCCGACCTCCGTGTCCAGCCCCGCGTCGAGAGCCTTCGCCCAGCCCTCCGCGTCCACCGCGGCCAGCGACGCCCACAGCTCCGTGTCCTCGGCGCCCGTACGGGCGAGCAGGAGGTTGTCCCGGAGCGAGCCCACGAACACGTGGTGCTCCTGGTTGACGAGAGCCACATGGGTCCGTACCCGCTCGGCCGTCATCCGGGACAGTTCGGCACCGCCCAGCGAGACCGAACCCGTCCGGGGCGCGTAGATCCCCGCCAGCAGTCTCCCCAGAGTGGACTTGCCCGCACCCGACGGCCCGACCAGCGCCAGCCGCGTACCCGGGGCGACGTCCAGGGACACCTGGTGCAGGACGTCGACGCCCGCGCGGTAACCGAAGTGCACCCCCTGGGCCTTCACCTCCCGGCCGTCGGGACCGACGAGGTCGTCACCGGCGTCGGGCTCGATCTCCCGTACGCCGACGAGCCTGGCCAGCGACACCTGGGCGACCTGCAGCTCGTCGTACCAGCGCAGGATCAGCCCGATCGGGTCCACCATCATCTGCGCCAGCAGCGCCCCCGTCGTCAGCTGCCCGACGGTGATCCAGCCCTCGATCACGAACCAGCCGCCGAGCATCAGCACCGCGCCGAGAATCGTCACGTACGTGGTGTTGATGACCGGGAAGAGAACCGAACGCAGGAACAGGGTGTACCGCTCCCATGCTGTCCACTCCGCGACCCGCCGGTCCGACAGCGCGACTCTGCGGGACCCCAGCCGGTGGGACTCGACGGTCCGCCCGGCGTCCACGGTCTCGGCGAGCGCGGCCGCGACCGCCGCGTACCCGGCCGCCTCCGAGCGGTACGCCGAGGGCGCCCGCCGGAAGTACCAGCGGCAGCCGACGATCAGCACCGGAAGCGCGATCAGGGCGGCGAGCGCCAGCGGCGGGGCGGTGACGGTCAGCGCGCCGAGCAGCAGCCCCGCCCAGACGACCCCGATCGCCAGCTGCGGCACGGCCTCACGCATCGCGTTGGCCAGCCGGTCGACGTCCGTGGTGATCCTGGACAGCAGATCACCCGTACCGGCCCGCTCCAGGACACCGGGCGGCAGGCCCACCGAGCGCACGAGGAAGTCCTCGCGCAGATCGGCCAGCATCTCCTCACCGAGGATCGCCCCACGCAGCCGCATCGCCCGCGTGAACACGGTCTGCACGACCAGCGCCAGGGCGAACACGGCGGCGGTGCGCTCCAGATGGAGGTCGGTGACACCGTTCGAGAGGTCCTCGACGAGCCCGCCGAGCAGGTAGGGCCCGGTGATCGACGCGATCACCGCGACCGCGTTGGCGGCGATCAGCACCGCGAACGGCTTGCGGTGGCGCCGCAGCAGGGCACGTACATACGTCCGTACGGTCGTCGGTGTACCGACCGGCAGGGTCGTCGCCGACTGCGGTGCCGCCGGGTCGTACTCCGGTGTGGCCAGGCCGATCATGCCGTCTCCTCGATTTCCTCGGCCGCCCGGGCCGGCGGGAGCCCGTCCCGCGCAGCGGCCTCGTCCTCGGTCTCACGGGTCACGACCGCGCGGTACCGGTGGTCGTCCCGCAGCAGTTCGCGGTGCGTGCCCGCCGCGACGACCGAGCCCCCGTGCAGGAGCACGACGCGGTCGGCGACGTCCAGCAGCAGCGGTGACGAGGCGAACGCCACCGTCGTACGGCCCCGGCGCAGCAGCTCGACACCGGCAGCGACCCTGGCCTCCGTATGGGAGTCCACGGCGGACGTCGGCTCGTCGAGCACGAGCGCCTCCGGGTCGGTGACCAGCGACCGGGCCAGCGCCAGCCGCTGCCGCTGACCGCCGGACAGGGATCTGCCGCGCTCGGTGATCCGGGTGTTCATCGGGTCTCCGTCCGGGTCGACGGACGCCTGCGCCAGCGCGTCCAGCACGTCACCGCACCGTGCGGCGTCGAGTGCGTCCTCCGCCGACACGCCGCCCGAGGACGGGACGTCCAGCAGCTCCCGCAGCGTCCCGGAGAGCAGCACCGGGTCCTTGTCCTGCACCAGCACCGCGGCGCGTGCCGTGTCGAGCGGCAGCTCGTCCAGCGGCACACCGCCGAGCAGCACCGAGGGGGCCGGCACGGAAGCGTCGTCATCCGGCTCGGTGTGGCCGCCGAGCCGCTCCGCCAGCCGTCCCGCCTCGTCGGGATCGCCGCAGACCACTGCGGTGAACAGGCCCTGCGGCGCCATCAGGCCGGTCACCGGGTCGTACAGATCGCCCCGGGGAGCCGTGGTGTCCGCCGTCGGGGGACGGGTACTGCGACGCAAGGACAGCACCCGGACCGCGCGCTGCGCGGACGGCCGCGAGAAGGAGTACGCCATGGCGATCTCCTCCACGTTGCGCAGAGGGAAGAGCATCAGGGTCGCCGCGCTGTACACGGTGACCAGCTGGCCGACGTCGATCCGGCCGTCCCGGGCCAGCGTCGCGCCGTACCAGACCAGCGAGATCAGCAGGACTCCCGGCAGGAACACCTGGATCGCCGAGATGAGCGCCCACATCCGCGCACTGCGTACGGCCGCCTCGCGGACCTCCTGGGACGCACGCCGGTAGCGGTCGAGGAACAGCTCCTCGCCGCCGATGCCGCGCAGCACCCGCAGCCCGGCGACCGTGTCGGAGGCCAGCTCCGTGGCCCGGCCCGCCTTCTCACGCTGGAGATCCGCCCGGCGGGTGGCCCGGGGGAGCAGCGGAAGTACGGTCAGTGCGAGGACCGGGGTGGCGATCGCGACCAGCACACCGAGCGAGGGCAGGTAGAAGACCAGCCCGACGCAGATCAGCACGAGCGCGGTCGCAGCCGCCAAGAAGCGCGACAGGGCCTCGACGAACCATCCGATCTTCTCGACGTCGCCGGTGGACACGGCGACCACTTCTCCGGCCGCCACCCTCCGGGTCAGCGCCGAGCCGAGCTCCGCGGTTCTGCGCGCCAGCAGCTGCTGAACCCGCGCCGCGGCGGTGATCCAGTTGGTGACCGCCGTCCGGTGGAGCATCGTGTCGCCGAGGGCGATGAGGATGCCCAGGACGGTGAGGAGGACGCCGGCCCTCGCGAGGTCCCGGCCGGAACGGTCGATGACGGCCTCCACCGCCAGGCCGACGGCGAGCGGGAGGCCCGCGATCGCGCAGTGGTGGAGCAGCCCCCAGGCGAGGGACTTGAGCTGGCCGGTGAGCTGGTTCCGCCCCAGCCAGAAGAGAAAGCGGGGGCCTGACCTTACATCGGGATCGCCGGGATCCGAGTACGGAAGATCGCGAATCTGCATGATGTCCCAAGGATCGGAAGCGGAGATCCGTGAAGGACCTCGTGGAACAGTGGGGGACCAAACCGTGCAAGGTTCGCTTCCTGACCCCGCCCGGGGCAACCGATTATTCCGGTGCGGGGGATCGGGCCCCGGCGCCGGGGCCCGATCCGGCCTACTCGGCGGGCTGTTGGGAGTCCATCCCCGGGCGTGCCTTCTTCCACTCGCCGCGGGTGAAGTCCGGGATCTGCTGCGGAGCGCCCCCGGCCTTGATGGAGAGGTGGCTCAGCGGGACCGGCGCGGTCCAGGTGGCAGCGTCGTACACATCGAAGTCGGGTACGAGCCCGAGGCGCATGCACTGCATCAGCCGGAACACCAGCATGTAGTCCATCCCGCCGTGACCACCGGGCGGGTTGGCGTGCTCCTTCCACAGCCAGTGGTCCCAGTCGGCGTACGCGGAGAAGTCCGCCCACTGGTCGTCGGTGTGATCGGGCTCCAGATAGATACGGGCCGGGTAGTCCTCGAAGACGCCCTTCGTGCCTCCGAGGCTGTTGATCCGCGAGTAGGGGTGGGGCGTCGACACGTCGTGCTCCAGGCGGATCACCCGGCCCTTGGCGGTCTGGACGAGACTGATCGTCCGGTCGCTCTCGATATAGGTCTCCTTCCAGCTCGGGTCACCCTTCGGCATGTGCTTCTCGCGGTACTCGGCGAGGCCGAGCGAGGGGGAGCCGACGCTGGTGATGGACACGGCGCGGTCGCCGCGATTGACGTCCATGTAGTTGGCGACCGGCCCGAACCCGTGGTTGGGGTAGAGGTCACCGCGCAGCCGGGTGTGCCACAGCCGTCGCCACGGGCCCTCGTAATAGTCGGGGTCGAACATCAGCCCGCGCAGATCGTGGTTGTACGCGCCCGCGCCGTGCAGCAGATCGCCGAAGAGGCCGGCGTGTGCCATCCGCAGCACCCGCATCTCGTTCTGGCCGTAGCAGCAGTTCTCCAGCTGCATGCAGTGCCGCCGGGTCCGCTCGGAGAGGTCGACCAGCTGCCAGAGCTGGTCGAGCCGCAGGGCCACCGGACACTCGACGCCCACGTGCTTGCCGTTGAGCATGGCGGTCTTCGCCATCTCGAAGTGGAAGTCCCAGGGCGTGGCCACGTAGACGAAGTCGATGTCGCCGCGCTTGCAGAGGTTCTCGTAGTCGTCCTGGCCGTTCGTGTACACGGCGGGCGCCGGCTGGCCCGCCGCCGTGACCTTCGCGGCGGCCTGTTCGGCCTTGTCCTTCACCGGGTCGCAGACCGCGACGACCCGTACACCGGCCACGGCGAGGAAGAGATCGATCATGCTGCCGCCGCGATTGCCGAGCCCCACGATGCCGACCCGCACGGTGGAGCGGCGGTCGAAGGGGACGCCGGCCATGGTGGCGCCCTTGCGGGCGGGGGAGGCGGCGGGGCCGGAGGCGGCGACCGGCGCATTCTCCGCCGCCGCCGCGGTACTGCTGCCGAGGGTTCCGAAGCCGAGTCCGACGCCGGCGATTCCGGCTGCCCCGGCTGTGGTGCGAAGCACGGAACGACGGCTCATCGAGCCGTCGTCCGTGTTCAGAGGGTCCAGGTCCTGTGGTGCGTCGTCATTCATCGAGCCTCCAGAAAGGGCGATCCGACGTGCGCAGACGAATCCGGGGACCCGCGATGAGGCGGGCGCCCGGACCTTGGTAAGGACCTTGAACGGTGGGGCTGTTGTTGTGCAAGGGATGCGATTGGACTCTCGCGCGTAAACCATGGACTTTGCTGCGGCCGACGGCGCGGGGGCGGTGTGGACGGCACGGGGGAGCGGCCGACGGGGCGGGCGGGCCGCCGGCTCTGCGGCTCAGGGAGCGGACTGCGGGCGTGCGCCTGGTTTCAGACGTGCGGGCGTGCGCCCGGTCTCAGATGTGCGAGCGTGCGCCCGGTTTCAGAGGACCGGGCGTGTTGCCCGCTCCAGCTCGATCAGCGCCGAGTGGTAGGCGTGGCCGGTGGCCCGGTCCATGCCGATCTCGCACATCCGGTTGGCCGACAGATACGCGTCGTACTCCCGGGCGCCCACCTCGGCGCCCTCCTTGGCGGTCGCCGAGTCCGTGAGCTCCTTGTGCAGCATGCCGCGGTCGCCCGCGAAGGCGCAGCAGCCGGCGTCGTCGGGGACGACGACCTCCTCGGCGCAGGCCTCGGCGACCGTGCGCAGCTGTGCCACATCGCCGAGATGCTGCATGGAGCAGGTCGGATGGAGCACGGCGGAGCCCGTCCTGCGGAACACGGTCAGGGCGGGAAGCAACTCCTCGGCCGCCCAGACGAGCGAGTCGACGACGGTCAGCTCGCGGTGCAACTCCCGGTTTGCCTCGGTGAGATGGGGCACCACCTCGTGCGCCAGGCCCAGAGTGCAGGAGGAGGCGTCGACCACGAGCGGCAGCCTGCCGCCCGCGGTCCAGCCCCAGGCGGCCTCCACGATGCGGTTGGCCATGACCGCGTTGGCCGCGTCGTAGCCCTTGGAGTGCCAGATCGTCGCGCAGCAGGTCCCCGCGACGTCCTGGGGGATCCACACGGGCTTCCCGGCCCGCGCCGACACGGAGACCACGGCGTCGGCGAGCGACAGCGCGCCCTGGTCCTCGGGTCCGGCGAAGATGCGGTTCACGCAGGCCGGGTAGTAGACGGCAGTCGCCCCCGCCCGCGAGGTCGGGGGGAGCCTGCGCGAGGCGGGGCCGGGGATCTCCGGCAACCACTCCGGCACGAGATCCGGCCGGACCGCCCGGCGGGCGACCCTGGTCAGGGCCCCGAGCACCCGGTCACCGGCTGCTCCGGGCACGGTGTGGGCAGCGGCGACCGCGAGCCGTGCCGTGGTCTCCACCGCCGTGAAGTACTTCGCGGTGAGCATCGCGACCCGCTCCTCGCGGGCGGAGTGCCGATGGTGGCGGAAGTCCTTCATCATCGCGCCGGTGTCGATGCCGACCGGGCAGGCCAGTTTGCACGTGGAGTCCCCCGCGCAGGTGTCCACGGCGTCGTAACCGTAGGCGTCCAGCAGCCCGGCCTCCACGGGGGAACGGTCCGGCTGGCGCATCATCTCCCGGCGCAGCACGATCCGTTGGCGCGGAGTGGTCGTCAGGTCCTCGCTGGGGCAGGTCGGTTCGCAGAAGCCGCACTCGATGCACGGGTCGGCGACCGGCTCGACCGTGGGGATCGTCTTGAGCCCGCGCAGATGTGCCTTCGGGTCGCGGTCCAGGACGATCCGCGGCGCCAGCACCCCCTCGGGGTCGATGACCTGCTTCGTACGCCACATCAGCTCGGTCGCCTTCGGCCCCCACTCCAGCTCGAGGAACGGGGCGATGTTGCGGCCGGTGGCGTGCTCCGCCTTCAGTGACCCGTCGAAACGGTCGACGACCAGCGTGCAGAAGTCGTCCATGAACGCCGCGTACCGCTCGACGTCGGCGGGCTTCGCGGCGTCGAAGGCGAGCAGGAAGTGGAGATTCCCGTGTGCCGCGTGGCCGGCGACGGCGGCGTCGAAGCCGTGCACCGCCTGGAGCTCGAGCAGCGCTTCGCAGGCTTCCGCGAGCCGGGACGGCGGCACGGCGAAGTCCTCCGTGATCAGCGTCGTGCCCGACGGACGGGAGCCGCCGACGGCCGTGACGAATGCCTTCCGGGCCGTCCAGTACCCCGCGATGGTCCCGGCGTCCCGGGTGAACTCGTTGGTGACGGAGACGGCCGGCACGACGAGGTCGAGACCGCGGACGACCGAGGCCGCCGCCGCCTCGTACGCCTCCAGCGCGGTCTCGTCCGGGGCGCGGAACTCCACCAGGAGCGCCGCCGTGGCCCGCGGGAGACCCGCCCAGTCCGCGGGAACGCCCTGGACCCTCACCGAGGCGCGCAGCGTGTTGCCGTCCATCAGCTCCACGGCGATCGCGCCCGCCTCGTTGAACCGGGGCACCGCTGCCGCCGCCGAGGCCAGGGACGGGAAGAACAGCAGTGCGGAGGAGACGTGCCGGTCCAGGGGCAGGGTGTCGAAGACGACCTCGGAGATGAAGCCGAAGGTGCCCTCGGAGCCGACCATCAGCCCTCGCAGGATCTCCACGGGGGTCGATCCGTCGAGGAACGCGTCGAGGCGGTAGCCGTTGGTGTTCTTGATCTCGTACTTGGCGCGGATCCTGGCCGTGAGCGGGGCGTCCGCCTCGATCTCCGCCTTGAGCGCCATCAGCCCGTCGCACAGGCGTGGCTCCGCGTGGCGCAGCAGCTCGTCGGCATCGGGCTCGGCCGTGTCGACCACCGTGCCGCTCGGCAGGACGAAGGTGAGCGAGGAGACCGTGCGGTACGAATTACGCGTCGTCCCCGCGGTCATCCCGGAGGCGTTGTTCGCGACGACGCCGCCGACGGTGCAGGCGATCGCGCTGGCGGGATCGGGGCCCAGCACCCTGCCGTGCCGGGCGAGCGTGATGTTCGCCCGCATGACGGTGGTACCCGGGCGGATCCGGGCCCGTGCCCCGTCGTCCAGGACCTCGATCCCCGTCCAGTGCCGGCGTACGTCCACGAGGATGTCCTCGCCCTGCGCCTGGCCGTTGAGGCTCGTGCCCGCCGCCCGGAAGACGACGTCACGGCCCTTGCCGTGCGCGTAGGAGAGGATCGCGGAGATGTCGTCGATGTCCTCGGGGACCACGACGGCCTGCGGAAGGAAGCGGTAGGGGCTGGCGTCCGAGGCGTAGCGCACCAGGTCGGAGATCTTCCACAGGACCTTCTCCGCGCCGAGCAGGGCGGTCAGGCCGTCCCGCAGCTCCGCCGGTGTCCCCGACGCCTTCCAGCCGGGCACCCGATCGGGGGACGGCGCGCGTGCCGTCCCAGGCCGCAGGGCTTCCGGCTTCGGCTCCAGCAGCGGCATGTCAGGTCCCCTCGACGGCGCGGTGCGGGGGCCGCACCGCGTGCCTCAGCAGCGGCGGCGCTCCGGCATTCCGTCGACCAGAGCGGTGAGCAGTCCGCCGAGTACCTCACGCTGTTCGGCGGTCAATGGAGCCAGGATCTCCTCCGCGGCGGCCTTGCGCGCGTCGCGCATCGAACGGAGCACGGCGCGGCCCTTCTCGGTGATCTCGATACGGACCACCCGGCGGTTGGCCGGATCAGGGGCGCGCCGCACCCGGCCGCTCGCCTCCAGGCCGTCGACCAGAGTGGTCACGGCCCGTGGGACGACGTCCAGTCGCTCGGCGAGATCGGCCATCCGGGGCGCGCCGTCGTAGTGCGCGGTCGTGCGCAGCAGGCGGAACTGGGCCGGGGTGATGTCGATCGGCTCCAGCTGCCGGCTCTGGATGCGCTGGAGGCGGCGGGTGAGCCGCAGCAGCTGCTCGGCGAGCATGCCGTCGGAGTCGGGGGAGTCCATGAGGGAACAATATCAGGACCTTGTTCATTGTGAATAGAGGTAACAATGAGCTAGGCTCTTGAAAGTTCGCCCTCCCCGTCAGCTCGACCGGGCCTCCGTGCCGACTGCCGGAGGCACGGGCGCCCCCTCATTCGCACGCTCTCGAAGGAGCCCATGAAACCCGACGAACCCGTCTGGACACCTCCAGCCGCAGACGCGGGGCAGCCGCCCGCCGAGCTGCGCCGCATCTTCCGGCTCTTCCGGCCCTACCGTGGCAGACTCGCCGTGGTCGGGCTGCTGGTCGGCGCCTCCTCCCTGGTGTCGGTCGCCTCCCCGTTCCTGCTCCGCGAGATCCTGGACACCGCGATCCCCCAGGGGCGCACGGGGCTGCTCACGCTGCTCGCGCTCGGCATGATCCTCACCGCCGTGATGAACAGCGTCTTCGGCGTCCTGCAGACCCTGATCTCCACAACGGTCGGCCAGCGCGTCATGCACGACCTGCGCACCGCCGTTTACACACAGCTGCAGCGGATGCCGCTCGCCTTCTTCACCCGGACCCGCACGGGTGAGGTCCAGTCCCGCATCGCCAACGACATCGGCGGCATGCAGGCGACGGTCACCTCCACCGCCACCTCGCTGGTCTCCAACCTCACCTCCGTCATCGCGACCGTGGTGGCCATGCTCGCGCTGGACTGGCGGCTCACCGTCGTCTCGCTGCTCCTGCTGCCCGTCTTCGTCTGGATCAGCCGGCGAGTCGGCCGGGAGCGCAAGAAGATCACCACCCAGCGTCAGAAGCAGATGGCCGCCATGGCCGCCACGGTCACCGAATCGCTCTCGGTCAGCGGAATCCTGCTCGGCCGGACCATGGGCCGCTCGGACTCGCTCACCAAGGCCTTCTCCGAGGAATCGGAGCGGCTCGTCGACCTCGAGGTGCGTTCCAACATGGCGGGGCGCTGGAGGATGTCGACCATCGGGATCGTGATGGCCGCCATGCCCGCCGTCATCTACTGGGCCGCGGGTCTCACCCTCCAGTCGAGTGCCACGGCGGTCTCCATCGGCACCCTGGTCGCCTTCGTCTCGCTCCAGCAGGGCCTCTTCCGGCCGGCCGTGAGCCTGCTCGCCACCGGTGTCCAGATGCAGACGTCCCTCGCCCTGTTCGCGCGCATCTTCGAGTACCTCGATCTCCGGGTGGACATCACCGAGCCCGAGAAGCCCGTGCGGCTGGAGAAGATCCGCGGCGAGATCGCCTTCGAGGACGTCACCTTCAGCTACGACGAGAAGAGCGGCCCGACCCTGAGCGGCATCGATGTGACCGTGCCCGCCGGGACCGGCCTGGCCGTCGTCGGCCCCACCGGATCAGGCAAATCCACGCTCAGCTACCTGGTGCCGCGGCTGTACGACGTCACAGGGGGCCGGGTCACCATCGACGGCGTCGACGTGCGCGACCTGGACTTCGACACCCTCGCGCGGGCCGTCGGCGTGGTCTCGCAGGAGACCTACCTCTTCCACGCCTCGGTCGCCGAGAACCTCCGCTTCGCCAAACCGGACGCCACCGCCGAGGAGATCGAGGCCGCCGCCCGCGCCGCTCAGATCCACGAGCACATCGCCGGGCTGCCCGACGGCTACGACACCCTCGTAGGCGAACGCGGATACCGATTCTCCGGCGGCGAGAAGCAGCGGCTGGCGATCGCCCGCACGATTCTCCGGAACCCGCCCGTGCTGATCCTCGACGAGGCGACGAGCGCCCTCGACACCCGTACGGAACACGCCGTGCAGCAAGCCATCGACTCCCTTTCGAAGGGCCGCACCACGCTCACCATCGCGCACCGGCTCTCGACCATCAGGGACGCCGACCAGATCGTCGTACTGGACGACGGCCGCACGGTCGAGCGAGGCACGCACGAGGAACTGCTCGCGCAGGACGGACGCTATGCCGCCCTGATCCGCCGCGACAGCCATCCGGTCCCGGCTGCCACCTGAGGGGCGGGATCCGGCTGCGAAGCCGTCGGCGGGTGCGGCATGATCCCCACGCATGAGAGCACTGCTCGGGGTGGAACTCCCCGGATACCGGCCCCTGGACAGCGACGGCGGCGCCCAAGGTGAGGCATGGGCCAACGACGACGGCGATGTGCTGTCCGTGCACTACTTCGCCCTGCCACCCGACCTCCCGGCGGGCTGGACGACGGCCCCGCGCTGCGGACCACCCTCACCCACTGGACCGCGCAGGCAGGCGGCGGACTCATCGAAGCGTCGGTGAAACGGCTCGGGGGCCTGTCGGCATTCCGGCAGATACTCAAAATGCCACTGCCTCAGCAGCCCAGCGGGCAGGTGTTCATCGGCAGCTTCACCGTGCCCCGCCGGGAGTGCAGCACCGTGGTGAAGATCCAGGCTGGGACTCGAAGTTCCCCGACCACCCGCTCAGCCGGGTGCGCCGTACGCTCGACGCGCTCTCCGAGGCGGTCACGGTGGATCCGCGCTTCGCGGACCTGCCCCCGTTCACCGGACCCACCGTCAGGGGCCCCCGGTCCTGAGGAGCGGACACAGGGAAGCGCCGCCGCTCCCGTGGGACGGGGAGCGGCGGCGCCGTGGTGCAGGAACGATCAGACGAGCCAACCCACGAAGTGGACGACGCCGGCAAGCAGGTTGGTCAGGAAGTTCATCTGGTGATTCTCCTTGTGCGTGGTGCATCTGTGGGACATGCGCAGGAGCGGTCTGCAGCCCGCCGTGTGCGTGCAGTAATCATCTGGCGTCGCACGGTAGTTGAGTAACCAAATACGGAACGACCACGCGTTCGAGCGAACATCCGATCCCGTGTTCGCGTGTTCTGCTCCTGACGTGGCACTGGAGCGGGGTCAGACCGGCACGCTGTCCAGCAGCCGGGTGACCGAACGGACGGCCTGCCGACCGGCCCGGTTGGCGCCGATGGTGCTGGCGGACGGGCCGTAACCGACGAGGTGGACGCGTGGGTCCCGCACGGCCCGGGTGTCCTCGACGCGGATGCCGCCGCCCGGTTCGCGGAGCTTCAGCGGTGCCAGGTGATCGACGGCTGCCCGGAAGCCGGTCGCCCAGAGGATCGCGTCGGCGTCGACGGTCCGGCCGTCGGACCAGGCCACCCCGTCCGGCGTGATCCGCTCGAACATCGGGAGCCGGTCGAGGACACCCTGCTCGCGAGCGCGCCGGACGGCGTCGTTGAGCGGCAGTCCGGTCACGCTGACCACGCTCTGCGGCGGAAGCCCGCGGCGTACGCGCTCCTCCACCATGGCCACCGCGGCCCGCCCTTCCTCCTCACCGAACGGTCCGTCGCGGAACACCGGGGGGCGCCGCGTCACCCAGTACGTCTTCGCCGCGACCTCGGCCATCTCCATCAGGTGCTGGGTGCCCGACGCGCCGCCGCCGACCACGACGACCCGGAGGCCGGCGAACTCCTCCGGCCCCGGATAGCCGGCGGTGTGCAGCTGCCGCCCCCGGAAAGTCTCCTGCCCCGGATAGCGTGGCCAGAACGGGCGGTCCCAGGTGCCGGTGGCGTTGATCAGGGCCCGCGTGGCGTACGTACCCTCAGTGGTCTCGACGAGCAGCCGCCCGCTCTCACCGTCGCGCACGGCACTCACTTCGACGGGCCGGTGCACCTGCAGGCCGAAGCGGCTCTCGTACGCGTCGAAGTACGCTCCGATCACCTCGGACGAGGGGCGGTTGCCGTCGGCGCCCGTCAGCTCCATGCCGGGCAGGGAGTGCATGCCGTGCACCTTGCCGTAGGTGAGCGAGGGCCAGCGGAATTGCCAGGCGCCGCCGGGCCGGGGCGCGTGATCCAGCACGACGAAGTCCCGGTCGGGGCCGAGTCCGGCGCGGCGCAGGTGATAGGCGGCGGACAGCCCTGCCTGCCCGGCGCCGATGACGACCACGTCCAGCTCACGCGTCCCGAAGTTGTTCACGGTTCTACCAACCCTGGCCCGGCCCCGGATCTTCCCGGCGGGCGCGGCCCGCCCCGACGACGAGAGAATGGGGCCATGTCCGACACCTTTGCCACACACCTGCTGAGCGTCACCACGGGACGGACCGAAACCGTCATGGACCTGACGGAGGACTGCACGCAGTTCCTGGACCGCGTCGCTCACGGGCGGGACGGCCTGCTCAACGTCTTCGTCCCCCACGCCACCGCCGGGATCGCGATCCTGGAAACGGGCGCCGGCAGCGACGACGACCTCCTCGGGGCGTTGCAGACCCTGCTCCCCGCCGACGACCGCTGGCGCCACCGCCACGGAAGCCCGGGCCACGGCCGCGACCACGTGCTCCCGGCGCTGGTGCCGCCGCATGCCACCTTGCCGGTGATCGAGGGGAGGCTGGAACTGGGGACGTGGCAGTCCGTCTGTCTGGTCGACACGAATGTCGATAACGCGGAGAGGCAGGTGCGGTTGAGCTTCCTCGGCTAGGAAGTCGTTTCGGTGGGACTGTAGAGGGGAAGTCCGGCCGCACCAAGTGAGGGGGCCGCGCGGTCGCTACAGGGTTGTGTGGAGCCTGGCGGCGGGCACAACGCGGCGGAGGCCGCGCACGCCTTCCGCCGCGCTAGCCTGCACGCCCTTACGGTGGAGTGGCTCGGCCTCTAACTTCTTGCGCGCCTCGTCGTCCGCGACGATGGCGGAGTCGACCTTGCCGAGCAGTTCATCATTGGAACGGACGGATATGTTGGACGATGCGTCTGGTACTCCAGCCGTAGATCGTGATCTTCATGGTTGGTGGGCGGCCTGCCGCTGGTAGTGGCAGGCCCGGGCCCGGGCTTGATGGCGGCGTTGCCAGTCGGACCAGCGGAGCCGGTGCGCGACTGCGTGGATGGGCTGGGGGACGAGCGTGGTGAACAGGTGCTGGATCTCGTTGCAGGTCAGCGGGATCAGGCCGTCCGGGGCCGGTGCGTAAGCGTGTTCGTGGGCGGTGGCTGCGGCGAGGAAGGCATGGGCGAGCATCGCGAGGGTGACCCAGCGGTGCCAGGACGTCCAGCGTCTGACCTGGTGTTCGTCCAGTCCGGCCAGGCCCTTGCCGGACTGGAAGGTCTCTTCGACCGTCCATCTGCGTCCGGCCACCTTCACCAGGGTGGACAGGGGCACTTGGGGCGCCGAGTAGCAGCGGTAGAAGGCGAGTTCACCGGTGCTGCGGTTGCGGCGGACGAGCAGATGGCGGTGGCCGGGCTCCTCGTCGGCGATGTCGGCCAGGGCCCAGTCGTAGTAGCGATGCCCCGTGGCTCCGGGTCAGGCGGAGAGTTTCTGCAAAGCCCGTTTCGGGAGCCTCTTGACCAGGGCGTCGGCGCGGATTGCCCGGCGGGTGGTCATCTGGTGGTCGCAGGCGACAGCGAGGACGTAGCCGAGCTGCCGTTGCTCCAGCGCCGCCCGCAGGTGCGGGTTGCTCCCGTAGACCTCGTCGCCGGCCACCCAGGACACGAGGACGCCGGCGTCCAGGGCGCGGCCGATCATGCGGGCGGCGAGTGCGGGTTTCGTGGCGAAGCGCACGGTCTCGGGTATCCCGGCGGTCTGACAGCGGGACGCGTCCTGGGTCCAGGAGCGCGGGACATAGAGTTCCCGGTCGATCGCCGCGTGGCCGCGCGGGGTGGAGTAGACGAGGTAGACGGCGACCTGGCTGTTCTCGATGCGTCCGGCGGTGCCGGTGTACTGGCGCTGGACCCCGACCGTGGCGGTGCTCTTCTTGAGATCGCCGGTCTCATCGACGACCAGCACCGCGTCGTCGTCCTGCAGCTGCAAGCCGTCCGGGGTCGCGTCCCCGGCGTGCTCGGCGAGCGTCCAGCAGTTCTTGCGCGGCAGGTCCGACAACAGGCCAAGGACGAACTCCGTGCCCGGCGCCGCGGTTCCACCCGCGTGAACCGCGGCGCGATGCGGCCCATCAGGGCCTCGAACATGTCCTGCCAACGGGCAGGATCTATGCTGTGACCTGCGGCCACCGACCGATCTTCTGTCTTCACACACTGATGATCACTGGTGTCCGCACCCGTATCCTCAGCGCCCTCACCGCAGATCGTGCCTGGAGGACATATGCAACGCGGCGAAGTCTGGTGGGTCGAGTTCGACGAGCGACGGCTGGTCGTACTGCTGTCGGGAGCCGAGGCGTCCCAGCTCCGGGCGATGCAGATCGTTGCTCCGGCGGGCATCGACATCAGCGGTTTGGGCGTCGAGGTGGCCGTAGGCACCATGGAAGGACTGCCCATGGAAGGTGTGCTGCGGCTCGCGTTCGCTCATCCAGGCTTTACCCCTTGCACGTGGCTGACCACCGTGTCCCGGGACGACTTGATCGAGCGGGCGGGCGTGCTGCCCTCCTCGAAGCTCCGCGAGATTGAGGATGCCCTCCGTCTTGCTGAACAGCCGAAGGAATGGACCCCGGCAACGACCGCGAAGTTCAGCGAGATGAAGGATGCCTTGCGTCCCGGCGGGCTCGAGTAGGTAGAGAAGAGACGGACGCCCGTGGCGTGGTCAATCTCGTCCAGATGAATATCGGTGGCCACCTGTCTCCATGGCTTCCCACACCAGCAAGATCACGATCTACGGCTGGAGTACTAGGTCGAGAAGTACCTTCTTGGCAGGCCTCAATGCGTCCCCTACAGCTTGGGCGGGCGCTTCACGAACCCCGCGAAGGTACGGCTGCGGGAGTCGGAGCACGCACGTGGGCAGGCGCACGAGCCCGCCGTCGCTGTGCCAGCGCCTCCGGCCTGGCGCCGTGACGTCGTCAGACGGGGAGGTCCGTCGTGCTTTGTGGGACCGGTGGTCTCTTGCTGAGGGGCGCGGGGTGTTCACCGGCCGGTCGGGAGCTGCGGATCGCGCGGATGACGCGCAGCACGATGACCAGCACTCCGGCGGCGGCCGCGACGCACAGGGCGATGAAGGCGTCCGGTATCCACGTCATAGCCTGGCCCGCCCCCACGAACTTCATGAGCATGGCGAGGAGCGTCGCGGGCAGCGCACCCGTCGCTACCCACAGCGTGGGCCCGGTGATCCGGCGCACCAGCGAGGTGGGCGGGACGGCGCGGCACAGGAGCAGTACGGAGCGTACGACGGCCAGGAGAAGCAGCACGGCCATCGCGGTGACGCCCCACAGGTCGCGTAATAGACGTATGCGGACGGGCTGTTCGTGGGTGCCTCGCCGCCGGCGAGGATCGCGGCGGCGCCGAATCCGACCTGCGTGATCGACTCGTCCTGTAGCAGGCCGTAGAGGTTCTGCTCCAGGACGAGGGCGAGATTCTGCTCGGGCAGCAGGAACAGCATCCCCGAGTAGCCAGGGCTGGCGCCGGTGTGCCAAATGGTCTTTTCCAGGGGTGCCTTGAGGCCGCCGACCCGCCAGCCGAGCCCGTAGCCGGTCTTGTCGCCGCTGGGCTGGAGCCTGCCCTCCTCGCGCATCAGGCGCACGGATTCGGGCGTGAGGACGGTCTCGCCGTTTGCGGCCTTGCCGGAGCGGAGCTGGAAGGCGGCGAAGGCGACCAGGTCGTTCAGGTCGCCGCCGGTGTATCCGTAGGCTGCGCCGTGGTCGTCCACGCGGTCGGTGATGGCGGCCGGCTTGCCCCACAGGTATTGGTGCCCCGGCGCGAGGTTGCGCTCACGGGCCGAGGCGCGGTCGGCGATGGCTCCGTCCATGACGGCCGGATCGAGCACGCTCTGCCTGAGGTGGTCGGCGTAGGGGCGGCCGGTGAGGGACTCGACCACGGCGCCCAGGAGTAAATAATTGGCGCTGGTGTAGGCGTACTTGGTGCCGGGCGGGCCGAGCGGCTTCACGTCGTCCAGGGCGCCGACCCGGTCGGCGGGACGCGGGCAGTCGGCGTCCAGGCAGTCGGCGACTTTGAAGGTGGCCGACTCAGGGATGCCCGCGGTCTGGTTCAGCAGATGGCGGACGGTGACCGTGAAGGCGTGGGCCCGGCCGCCGAAGCGGAAGTCCGGCAAATGGTCGACGACCCGGTCGTCCAGGCCGAGCCGTCCGTCCTGGACGAGGGACATCACGGCGCTCGCGGTGATCGGCTTGGCGACCGAGCCCCACAGGAACGGCGTGTCGGCGGTGACCGGCGCACCTCGCCCGTCGGTACCCCAGGACCGCTGGTGGATCGGGCCGCTTGCGTCGACCACGGCGTAGGAGAGCCCGGGGGTGCCGGTGGCCTTCATACGCTCGCGTATGTACGCGTCGATCTTGGCGAAGCGACCGGACGGGGCGGGGCTCGCGGCGGCCGGTGTGGCCGGAGTGCACAGCATCAGGGGGATCAGCAGGATGAGGGTGGTCACGGCGGCGTGCCGTAGGCGGTGCGTGCGCATGGCAGGTCCTCACCATTGGTCGAGGGGGAGGGGCGGCCGTCCATCACTGCACACAGGGCCGCGACGGATAACCCGGGCCCTGCGAGGCGAAGGCCAGAACCGGAAACTGAGGAGCGGGCGTCCCGCCCTGGAGAGGGACGCCCGCTTCATGACCACCGTGCTGATGGTGGTCGGTGAACTCCCGCGCCCGCCAGAGCCATTCAGCGCTCGCGAGCCGAGCGTGACGAGTCGTACCGAAGCGCATCCGACGTCTTCGCTCGCCACCGGGTCACAGAGACAGCCGCCGCCCAGCACACGACTGACCGCCGTACGATCCGATGCCCGGCCGTCACCGCCCTGCCTGCGGCGGGCCCACCTTCGTGGGCACGGCTTCGGCCGGGTGTCACGCCGGACCGGGGGTGTGCGTAAGCCGATACGGCGTACGCACACCCCTGACCATGCGGATCCACAGGTGCGGCTGAGCGTCGTGAGGAGACAGGGCAGAGGTCAGACGGCGACTGCCTCCTTTGCTTCGGTGCGGGACTCCGGGTCGTACCGGCGCAGGCCTACCAGGACGAGTGCGCAGGCGGCGACCACCAGGGCGGCACCGACGTAGAGCTGCGTCGCGGAGGCGCCTGTGTCCTTGAGCATGCCGGCGATGGTCGGGGACAGGATGGCGCCGATGCGTCCCATCCCGAGCGCCCAGCCCATGCCGACGCTGCGGACGTTGGCCGGGTAGAGCGGCGGGCCGACGGTGTACGCACCGGCGATGCAGCCGTTGATCAGGGCGCCGACGACGACACCGATGCCGAAACCGAGCCACAGGGTCGAGGTGCTCAGGATGAAGACGATCATCATCGCGGCCGAGAGCAGGGAGAACCCGATCAGCACCACCCTCGGCGTACGGACCCGGGCGGCTACGCCGTAGAGGACCGAGCCGACCGTGCCGCCGATCGAGATCGCCATTCCGGCGGTCACCGCCGCGCTCTCCGAGAGGCCCTCCTCGACCAGGAGCGTGGGGGTCCAGCTGTTGACGAAGTAGAAGCCGAACATGATCGTGATGAAGGTGAGCCAGAGCAGGATGGTCGGGGCCATCAGCTGCTTGAGCCAGCCCGAGCCGGCTCGCTCGGTGTCCGCCCGGGTGGCGGCCGCCTGGTCGAGGTCGGTGTCGGTGACGGCCTCCATCCGCATTCGGGCCAGCGTCCGGTTGATCCGTTCCAGCGCACCGCTCGGACGGCGCTGCTCGAGAAAAGCGACCGACTCGGGGAGGAGGATGGCGATCACTATCAGGGCGAGCAGGGTCCCGACGCCACCGACGTGGAACACGATCCGCCAGTCGCCGCCCAGGGTGGCTTTCGCCACCAGGCTCGCCGCGGTGGCACCGAGCCCGTAGCCGGCGGTGTAGATGCCGATGGCGAGACCACGGTTCCTGGCGTTGGAGAACTCGCTGGCGATCACGTTGGTGCTCGCCAGGATTCCGCCGACCCCGAGGCCGGTGACGAGACGGAAAATGCCCATCACCGTGGCCGACGGCGCCATCGCCGCGCCGAACATGCCGATCGTGCAGAGAGTGAGGCTGATCAGGATCAGTGGGCGTCGGCCGATGACATCGGCGAAGGGCGCGAGCAGCATCGAGCCGATCGCCATCCCGATGAGCCCGACCGATACCAGCAGCCCGAACTGCGAGCCGTTGAGCGCGAACTCCTCGGTGACCGACGGCCCGGTGAAGGCGACCGCCATGACATCGAAGCCGTCCAGGCAGTTCATGAAGGTGCAGAGCGCGACGATCAGCCATTGGTAGCCGCTCATCGGTGTCTGCGATATGCGTGCAGCGATGCTCATGGGTGGTCCAGGTGGTGAGGGATCCGGGCGTACGCGGTGCTGCACCGGGTCAGGTGAGGTGGAGGGTGAGGACGGCAGGGCCGTCCGAGCCGCTGTCGGCTGCCACTGCTCGGGAGACGCAGAGGCACAGGCGGCCCGAGCGTTCCTTCTGGGGCTCGCTCAGGAAGACGTCGCGGTGGTCGATGGTGCCGGTGGAGTCGACCACCTTCGCCAGACACAGCCCGCACTCGCCCTTGCGGCAGTCCGAGAGCGTCCCGACACCGGCCGCCTCGAGGGCGTCGAGGATGGACGTGTCGGGTGCGACGGTGATCTCCCGGTCGAGCTGAGGAAGACGCACCACGAACTCCTCGGCCGGGTGGCGGCCGCTGGAACCGAAGGTCTCGAAGCGCAGGTTGGTTGCCGGCAGGCCGTGTACGGTCCAGCTCTGCGAGACGGCGTTCATGAGCCCGATCGGGCCGCACATGTAGAGCTCGGTGCTTGCCGCGGCGGGCGTCCGGGGGATCTCGGCGACGAGGTCGTCCACCGCCAGCGGGGTGCCCTCGTCGACGACGTGGACACGGAGTCTTTCGCCGTGCTCCGCGACCAACTCGTCGAGGTACGCCATCACGATGCGGCTGCGACCGGCGAACACCAGCGTGTAGTCGGCACCGCGTCGCCGTAGGGCGGAGGCCATCGCCATCAACGCGGTGACGCCGATGCCACCGGCGACGAGTACGTAGCGGGAGGCCCCGACTGCGAGCGGGAAGTTCTGCAGCGGACCGGTGACGGTCAGCTCGTCCCCGGTCTGCAGTCGGTGCATCGCCGCCGAGCCACCGGACGAGGTGGGGGAGAGCTGCACGCTGAGGGTCAGCCGGCGACCGCCGTCCTCGGAGCGCACAACAGAGTAGGAACGCACCCGGCGGGCGCCGTCCCCGATCTCGACGTCGATGTGCGTGCCTGGCGCGGCGTGCTCGGGCTGCTCGGGGGCCAGGACGATGCGGCGGACGCCGACAGCGGCGTCGGAGACCTCGACGACCCGGGCCCGCTGCCAACGAGGCCGGGTCTGCACCGCCACTTCAGGCCCCCTGACCGGCGGCCGGCACGGAGGAGGGACGCCCCTCGGCCGCGATCATGCGCTCGAGTATCCGGCGTACCCACATCCCTCCGGCGTCGATGTTGAGGCTGTAGAACTCGTGGTCCGGGTTGGCGTCGATGGCGCGCTGCTGGGCGCGCAGCATGTCTTCGTCCTCACCGAAGACCCCGTGCACCGCCTGTCGCAGCTGGGTGGTGATGGTCTGACTGTCCAGGCGGTAGTTGCGCATGAACGCCCAGAAGTAGTGGGAGGTGCGGTCGGTCTCGGGGGTGATCGTGTTCATCACGTATCCGTTGACGCCCTGGCTGCGATCGCCCTCGGGCGCACCGGTGCCGGCCTTCGCCACACCGACGTCTATGCGGATCGTGGCCGGTGCCTCGAACTTGATGATCTGCCAGCGGTCGACCTTGCCGGAGAAGCCCGGGAACTTGTCGCGCATGTTCTTCAACCAGAACGGAGGGGCGTCGATGTCGCGCATCCATCGGGCGACGGTCACCGTGTCGCCCTCGTGCGTCACGTCGAACTCGGCCTCCGACAGCTCCTCCTGGCCGATGCTCGAGGAGTGCACGAATTCCTCGTGGGTGAGGTCCATGAGGTTGTCGAGGACGAGCTGGTAGTTGCATTCGGCGTGGATCGTCCTGCCGTCGCCGGCCCACGCCGGGTCGTCCATCTGATGCATGTCGGGCACGACGGCCGGATCGGCCAGATCCGGATCGCCGACCCAGACCCAGAGGTACCGGTAGCGTTCGACGACGGGGTACGAGGGGACCACCGCGCTGGGGTTGATCGTCTCCTGCGCGGGCATCCCTGTGCAGCGGCCGGTCGAGTTGTAGCGCAGACCGTGGTACGGACACCGCAGCTCGTCGCCGAGGATCCTGCCCTTCGACAGCGGAGCGAGCCGGTGCCAACAGGCGTCCGCGAGGGCCACCGCGCGGCCCTCCGAGTTGCGCCACAACGCCAGCGGTACGCCCGCGACCGTGCGGGCCAGCGGCTGCCGGCCGGTGACCTCGTAGTCCCAGGCGGCGACGTACCAGGCGTTGCGAGGGTAGTTGAAGATCTTCGCCGCTGCGGTGGTCGGTGGCGCGGTGTCCGGCGGGGGAGAGACGGAGAGGGGCATAGGAACTCCCTATGGAGAGAGGTATGTGTTGCGCGGGTCACAAACTAGCTATGGATATAGTGAGTGGCAAGGGTCTGTACCTTGATCAGTCCGGAAGGGGAGGTAACGCCTTGTCCCTGCGTTACGCGCTGACCGCGCTGCTCACCGGTCGTCCGATGACTGGGTACGACATCTCGAAGAGCTTCAGTCGCTCGGTGGCCCATGTCTGGCACGCCCCGGACTCGCAGATCTATCCCGAGCTCAACCGGATGGAGCGCGACGGACTGCTCACCTCGGTCGAGGTGCCCTGGGGCAAGAAGGGAACGAAGAAGGAGTACCACGTCACCGCCGCCGGCCTCGCCGACTTCCGGGCGTGGATGAGCTCCCCGTTGACGCCTCAGCGACAGCGCGACCCGGTGTTCCTGAAGGCGGCCTACTTCGACTTCGCCGACCCCGCGTCGGTGCGTGAGCAGCTCACGCAACAACAGGCTTACTGGGAGGAGCAATTGAGCATGCTCGAAGGCACCCGGGCCGCGCTCGTCGACCGCACTCACCCCACCCTGGCCGCCCGCCTGTCCAAGCTGACCGAGCGGGAGGCCGAGCTCGCGGTGCGCTACAAGGTGTACGCCTACGACGGGCTCATCGCCCGCGCCCGGGCCGAGCTGGCCTGGATAGCGGACGGATTCGCCCTCGTCGACGAGCTGCACGAATCCTGACTCCTGGAATCGCCGGGCTGCCGCTTCGGCTGGAAGCGTCCGTGGCTCACGGGCCACCGGGTACGGGCGGCACCTGCCTGGCCGGCGCCGTGTCGGTAAGACCGGCCGCTCGGCGCGCTACTGGCGATCTCTGTGTGCTTCAGTCGCCCGCCTCCGACTGGAAAGACTCCAGGGCGTGGCCTTCAGCGCTGTGCGTCCAGCCGCTTCTTCGCGTGGTCGCACGGGCGCCCTATAGTTGGTCTTATGAGTCGGTGGACGGATTTGGCCGGGAAGGCCTCCGGGGAGGACTACGCCGCACGGTTCGCCACCCTGGCCCGTGGTGGCAAGAACGTGCACGGCGAGGCGCAGTTCTGTGCAGCTCTCGTGCCTGTCGGAGCGAGGGTGCTGGACGCCGGTTGCGGAACCGGACGCGTCATGATCCGGCTCGCGGAACTCGGGTACGACTGTGTCGGGGTGGATCTGGACGCGTCGATGCTGGCAGTGGCGCGGAAGCAGGCGCCTGGACTGCCCTGGTTCCAGAGTGATCTGGCGGAGTTCGAGCCGGCCCGGCTCGGCATCGCCGGAGGCTTCGACCTTGTCGTTGCTGCGGGCAATATCTTCCCGTTGCTTGCACCTGGTACTGAGTCCACGGTGGTCGAGCACCTGTCCGCGGCATTGCGTCCGGGCGGCCTGCTGGTCGCCGGCTTCGGCCTCGACGAAGCGCATTTGCCGGTGCCGCCCAGCCTTACGCTGTCGGACTACGACGACTGCTGCGCCGCGGCCGGGCTCACCCTCGTCGACCGGTTCGCCACCTGGGATGCCGACCCTTACGACGACGGCGGTTATGCCGTCAGCGTCCACCGTCGATGAGGGCGTACCGGGCGTCTTGACTGCCGTGTCGACCAGATGGGGCGGCCACCACCGTGCACCGTGGGCAACTCCTTGGAATTGCCCGGGGAGCGGGATGGCGACACCTTTCTCTCCGTAGTCGATCTCCTCGCACGGGCGGATCCGGCGGTCGAGACGGACCTCCTGCTCGACCTGGGCGCCGTGCTCAGCGGTGTGTTTCCGGCGGGCGGACCAGCTCATCGGCACTGCCGTCCCGGCAGCCACCCGCTCCTGACCTGCACGCATTCCGGAGGGAAGAGGTTCAGTGCTCGCAGAGGGAGAATTCTCGTTCGTAGAGCTGCTCGTTGTGCTCGTCGACGAAGAACTTTCGTTCCTGCATGAGCCGTTCGCGGTAGTTCTTGGCCTGTTCAAGAGTCATGGTCGAGGTGTCTGACCACGGTTGTTGCGGTGGCACATCGGATGTCGAGACGATCCTTTCCGACGGGTCGACCAGGAAGAACGCGAGAATCTTGCGATGTCCCGGGCGGGTGGGGTCGGTGAGGCGGAATGAGCCGACGCGGTGTTGCAGCATGTTCGGGAAAGCCAGGCAGCGGCCCGCTGGGGTCGATGCCGACCCCAGCGTCTGATTCAGTGCGTCTTCGTCCTCCAGGCCGTAGACCTCCCGCAGACCGTTGTCGTCGTTCTGTTCGTAGCGCGGGTCGTCGAGCGCCGACCGGAAGCTCAGCCGGCTTTCGGTGATGTTCTCGCTGTCCCAGTAGTAGATGCCGGTCGATACGATCCGCTCGTTCAGCATCCCCTCGACATGCCAGGAACCGCCGGCGTACTCGGGCTTTTCCGGGGTGAGATGAATGGTGGCGAGCTTGACGATGACCTGGAGACCGCGACCGCGCAGGTCGACTCGGGCGGATCCGTCGGGCAACACGGGCGGCGTGAAGGACGGGGCGTCCGGGATGACCGGGCGGCGGTTTTCCCACCAGTCGTCCAGGGCCTCCTCCCATGCCCGAAGGGCTTCTGCATAGGCCACGTCATCAGCGTAGGAGGATTTGTCCGGGTACTCGGGCTCCGAGTCGTACCAAGCGAAAGGATCAGCCTCGATCCGCAGGGGCCGCGGATGGCGCAGGTCGGTGAGCACGTTCTCGAGCAGAGGACGAAAGCGTGCGAACAAGTCCGGCAGGACGGACGCCAGTTCGTGATGAGCTTCGGGGTGGACGTTGTTGACGTACGAACGGAAGACCACATTGCCGTCGGAACTGACATCGACGTCCGTGGGAAGCCACTGGAATTTCTCCGAGAACTCGTGTTTCGAGTAGCGGTCCGTCGGGTTCTGCCAAGCCTGCTCGGGCGCCCCGCTCACCTCTCTCACCAGACAGAACAGTGAGGGATGAACCAGATCAATCACCTGGCCGTCGGATCCGGGATGCCAGTCCTGTTCTGCTTCGGGGATCTGTTCCAGAACGCGAACCGCCTCGCGCAGCCGGGATCTGAGCTTGTCGTCGACCAATGTGTCCGACTGCCAGACGCCGTCGACGGCTGACACTTCGATGCCGGTCCGTCCGTCTCGCAGTGCCGCGTAATGCACGAGTTCGTCAAGCACGTAACGAACCTGCGCTTCGGTGAGCCCTTGGGCGACGGCTTCTTGTGTCCACCTGGCGACGATTTCGGCATCGTTCATCTTGTCGAACCACCCCGGCTTCGCCCGGATGTGCGAGCTGCACCGCATCATCTGGAGTTCCCGCAGCGTACGAGGCGTCGCGAACGATAGGGAACGGGAAGCATGAAAGGGCAGCGGGAAAGCAGACATGCCAGCCAATTCTCTTGGTCCTACGAGTCGGTGTGTGGTGGCGGGAAGGATACTTCAGCAGACCGACACCGCAGCCGTAGGCCCTGTCATCACCGGTCCGGGAGCGCAACCCGCACGGTCCGGAGCCCGGACGGCTCAGCGAAGCGCCGTGGAGACCGAATCGCCCTGCGTGATCTCCGACCGGGCGCGCTCCGGTCAGAGATGCTTCGAGAGGTCGGACTTCAGCCAGACCGAGGCGGTGGTGACAAGCATGTTCAGCGCATCGTTCACGGAAATGGAACCGTTGTCGCTGACGATGTGCAGACCAAGGCCGTCCTCCATGGCCAGCAACGCTTCCGCGAGAGCGCGTGCGGACATCTCCGCGCGGAACTGCTTGGCTGCCAGCCCGCTGTCGATGACGCTCTCGTAGAGCATGATCTCCCGATCCCAGAGCGACGTCATCAGAGCGGCGTGCTGCTTGCTCCGTGTGGCGAGACCGTGCAGCTCGTACAGCATGCCGCAGATCTGGTCCTCAGGGCCCGAGGGAAGTCCCGACTCGAATGCCCTGACCAGTCGCCGCGAGGGGTCGACCACCCTCGACATGGCCTGCATGCGGTGATCCACATACCGGTTCACCAATGCCCGGTGCACGTCGTACACCAGGTCGTCCGTCTCCGGATAGTGATAGAGCACCGAGCCGGGTGACATTCCTGCCCTGGAGGCGATCTCCCGGATGGTGAGAGCGGAGAGTCCCAGCTCCGCGATGCACTCCTCGGCCGCCTTGACCAGCTGCTTCTTGCGCTCTTCCGAACGAACCCGACGTGCCACAGGTGGTTCCTCTCGACAGCAACGATCCTGGTCACCAGACGTATGACGCAGGCATCGACGCCCTCATAGGCTATCGGCCCCCTACCCGACATCAAGCTCTTCGGTCATGCACTCTACTGCACAGGCGTTCAAAGATTCAGTTGCCCTCGGACTCCTGATGCAGAAGCTCCCGGGCCTGCGGCCTGAGCAGTGATCAAGTGCGTTCGGGCGACACAAAAGTGCAGTTCAAGCCCATGGTGCGACGGAGGGGGACCGCTGTGCTGCGCCCGCCGGCCGGCGGACTCCCCTTGACACTCAACTGCCGACTGATGAACGCTGGCGCAACTTCGACCGGGCCGATGTGCCCCGTCGAGGCGGGGTGAGGGCTTACGGGGGCAAGCCAGAGGCAGTGTGCTGTCGTCTCCGGCTCGGAAACCGGTGTTCATCGACCTGCAGGCGCGAGACCACGACGCAGTGCAACTGGTGAGAGGGACGGGACATGGGTGAAGAAGACATCCTGCGACAGCTGACGAAGGACCGGCTCATGGAGGAGGCGGTCAACAACACCGGACTCTCCGACTTCGGTGAGCCCGGCTTCGAGGAAAGCCTCGAAATCCTCCTCGAGTCGCTGCGCAGGACCGCCGGCGACCTTGGCCCTTACGGCAGGACGTGCGCGCGCGGCATGCCCCTGGGTGCTCTGGAGAACCGTCTGCACCTCGCCGAGAACGCCCGGTCACACCCGGATATCGCACAGACGGCCATCCACGAACCGATCTTCATTCTTGGACTGCCCCGGAGCGGGACCACGCTGCTCCACAACCTGCTGTCCATGCACCCCGCCCTGCGCGCCCCCCTGTTCTGGGAACTCCAGTCTCCGGCCACGCCCCGGGGCGAGGGGCGGGAAGACCTCATCGCGAAGTGCCGGGCAGGGCTGGAAGTGCAGCACGAGAAGACCCCGAGCTTCCGTTCCATCCACGCGCAGTCCCCCGAAGGACCGGAGGAGTGCAGCTGGCTCCTCATGAACGAGCTGCGCAGCTTCCTCTTCCTGTTCTGCTTCGACGTGCCGGAGTACGGTGAATGGCTTGCCTCCGCCGACATGGAGCGCGCGTTCCTGTCCCACCGGTCCCAGCTCCAGCACATCCAGTGGCGGCGTCCCGGGGGAAACCTTGTCCTCAAGGACCCCTACCACGCGCTGTATCTGAACGAGATCAACAAGGTGTACGGCGACGCACGGTTCATCTATCTCCACCGTGACCCCGCCGAGGTGCTCGGTTCGCTCTGCAGTCTCCTGGAGAGCGTGCGCAAACTGTCCTACGAGAACCAGCCGGTCCACACGTACGGTGCGCAACTTGCCTCGCTGATAGAGCAGCTGATTCGCGCACAGCAGAGCTTCCGGCAGGCGAACCCGCTCGACGGCAGAGCCCTGGACATCAGCTACACCACGCTCGCGGCCGACCCGGTGGCCACTGCCTGCACGATCTTCGAATTCCTGAAACTGGACGTCACCGCCGACATCCAGCAGCGCCTCACGGCCTATGTCGGGGAGTTCAGTCAGCACAGGTACGGCGTTCACCGGTACTCGCTGGACAGGTTCTGCGCGGACGAAGCGAGGGTCGCGCGTGAACTGCGTGACCTGGCGGCCGAGGACCCGGTCGGGAGCTTCCGGTGAACAGCACGGCCCCGCCGGAGTCCCGTCGCCTCGCGTCGGGTGCGGCTCGGATCGAGGAGCGGTGACCGTGCTGGGAGGGACTGCAGAAGGCGCCGCTTCCGTGTCCCGGCGGCCTCGGGACGCCGGAACCGGTCGCCTGCGGAGCGCCTCCGGGTCAGGCGTCGCCGGATTCCCGTACCAGCTGGTCGCGACCGATCTGGACGGGACGCTGCTGCGTTCCGACGACACGGTGTCGGGTCGTACACGCGCCGCGCTCGCCGGTGTGGCGGCGGTGGGCGCGGCGCACATCGTGGTGACCGGACGGTCCGTGCCGTGGACCCGGCCGATCCTCGAATATTTGGACTACCAAGGCATAGCGGTGTGCGGGCAGGGCGCTCAGGTCTTCCACGCCGGGGAGCAGCGGCTGATCACATCGGTCACGCTCGACAGGCGGACGGCCGCGTCGGCTCTGTCGGTGATCGAGGCCGTGACCGGCCCCCTGGCCATGGCCGTGAGCAGGGACGGGCTCGAGGGCGAGGTCATCGCCACACCTGATTTCCGCAGGCCCGGCGAAGGTGAGGAGACGGCGCACCCACTGCCGTACGTGGCCATGGTGGAGCCGTCGGATCTGTGGGCGGCGCCGTTCAACAAGATCTACATCCAGCATCCGGAGTTCGACGACGACGGTCTCGCCGATGTGGCGCGGCGGACGGCGGGCGATCTGGTCGGGGTGATGATGGCCGGTGCGGGTGTGGTGGAGCTGCTGCCGCCGGGTCTCACCAAGGCGACGGGGCTTTCCCTGGCAGCGCGCGAGCTCGGAGTGCCGGCCGCGGGCGTGATCGCCTTCGGGGACATGCCGAACGACATTCCGATGTTCGAGTGGGCGGCGCGCGGGGTGGCGATGGAGAACGCGCACACCGGGCTGAAGGCAGTGGCGGACGAGGTCACCGCCTCGAACGACGCGGATGGGATCGCTGTCGTGCTCGAGCAGTTGTTCGCGGGCTTCGCCGGCTGAGGCAGGAGAAGCGGCAGCGCCGCACCGCGGCGACTCCCACGGTGTGGCGCTGCCGCACCTGGCCACGCACCGCCGCGGCGGTGACCGTCACTCGCAAAACCGTGGATTCACGAGTTTTCCTGTTCAACTGTTCAAAGTCATGGACAGGGTTGATCCTGCCCGCTGTTCAGTGGGTGGACACCTCTCGCATGATGTGTTCTCGACAAACATGCAGGTCAAGCGGGGTGAAAACCATCATCTGATGCAGTTCGGCCCGGCCGTCGCCTGATAGGTCGTTGACAGTGCTTCGCGGTTGATAAACACTTGTGCAACACAAAGCGACTGATGATCACTCGCCGATCCGCGTGTCACCTACGCAAGCGGCGCGGCCTCGCGAGGCGGTGAGTGCATGTGTCGTCAGTGTCCGACGCTGTCGGTCCGGGGGTCTCTGACGTGTTGAGAACGCGGCCCCGGCAGCGCCTGCCCATGACCAGGGGGATTCGTGGCGCCTGAACTCATCTGTCGACACGCACGGCGGATATCTCCGTGATTGTCGTGCTGATCCGCGTTTTCAGGACATTAGTTCGCACCAAGGGGCTTTGATGACTGACTCTCCACCTCCCGTGCTCGATTGGGCCACCGCCTCGCCCGAGGCGCGGGCGCGCCTGTTCAGACCTGCTCGGCCGGCCGACGACCACGCCGGCGATGCCTTGCTCACCGGCATCCAGCAGCTGATCGAGGACGTCCGTACGCAGGGAGACGCCGCCCTGCTTCAGGCGCTGAAGCAGTTCGACCGCATCGACCTGACGCAGCAGCACATCCGGGTGAGCGCGGAGGAGTTCGCGGAGGCGCGGGCCTCGCTGGACCCGGCGACGACGGAGGCGATCCGGGTCGCCATCGCCCAGGTCAGAGCCTTCAGTGAAAGGGAGCTGGAGCACGCTTCCTGGCAGGAGCGGGCGGACGGCGCGCTGCTCGGGGTCACGGCAAGGCCGCTCGACAGCGTGGGACTCTTCGTTCCCTGCGGCAAGGGCTCCTTCCCCTCGGTCCTGGTGCAGATCGCCACGCCCGCCGTCGTGGCCGGCGTGCCGCGCATCGCCGTCGCGGTGCCGCCCGTCGCGGGCACCGCGGGCGAGGTGGACCCGGCGGTCCTCGTCGCCGCGCAGGAGCTAGGAATCGACGAGGTCTACCGCGTCAACGGGCCGGCCGGGATCGCCGCGCTCGCCCATGGCACCGAAACCGTCCCGCGCGTGGACAAGATCGTCGGCCCCGGCAGCCCCGCGGTTGCCCTAGCGCAGCGTGAAGTCCAGCGCAGCGGATGCCTGGTCGAGGTCGGCTACGGCCCCAGCGACTCCCTGATCGTCTGTGACGACCAGGCACGTCCCGAACTCCTCGCCGCCGACCTGCTGAACGAGGCCGAGCACGGCATGGACTCGTCCGCCGTACTCGTGGGAACGGACGAGTCCGTGCTGTCACGGACCGCCGAGGAGGTGGCGCGGCAGGCGGCCCTGCTGCCCGAACAGCGCCGCCGCTACGCGCACAGCTCCATTTACGACAACGGAGGCATCGTCCTGGTCCGCTCGTTGTCCGAGGCCATGGACATCGGCAACGACTACGCGCCCGAGCACCTCCAACTGGCCGTGGCGGACCCCGAGTCGCTGCTGCCGCTCGTACGCCACGCCGGCACCGTCCTGCTGGGGCAGTGGACCACCTTCGCCGCGTCGAACTTCGCGATCGGGACTCCGGCCACGCTGCCCACCAACGGGTTCGCGCGCATCACCAGCGGAGTCACCACGGCGACCTACCTGAAGCGCATCGCCGTCGCGGGGCTGGATCGCACCGCGTTCGCCCGGATCGCGCCGACCGTGACAGCGCTCGCCACCCACGAGGGATTTCCCGCGCACGCGGCGTCTGTGACGATCCGTCAGGAGGAGCTCCGATGACTCCGAAGCCGAGCATCCTCCTTCTCGGATGGCGCACCCCCTACATCCGCATCGCCCGTGAGCTCGGTCTGCGCACCGTGGTGCTCTACCCGCCCGGGCAGTGGGACAGCGGGCAGGTGGACCCCGCGGAAGCCGATCAGTCGATGCTGGTGGAACAACTTTCCAGTGTCGAGCATGTGTTGAGGGCCGTGGCCAGACTCGATCTGTCCGGCTGCATCGCGGTTCACACACAGGAGGAATGGGCCCTGGCCTCCGCGGGGCTCGTGGCCGAGCACCTTGGAGTACGAGGGCCCGATGCGGACGTGATGTGCCGCTTCCGCGACAAGGCGCTGCAGAAGAACCATCTGACCGCGGCGGGGTTCGACATCCCCGCCCACCTCGAGATCCCGGACATCCTCAGTCCCGACGTCCCCTCCCGGGTGGCGGAGTTCGGCTTCCCGACCGTGCTCAAACCCATCGCGGGCGCAGGCACCTCGATCACCGTGCTGACCCACGACGTCGCCGACGTCGAGCGGGCGCAGGCCGAGGCGCGCACACACGACGAGACACCTGTCGTGCTCGGGCGTCGCACCTTCATCGCGGAGTCCTTCGTCCCGGGCCGCGAATGGCATCTGGACGGTTACGTGCGCGGCGGCGAGCTGGAGTTCCTGGCGGTGTCGCGGTACGGGGTGAACCCGATCGACACCAGGCAGGGCTCGCTCCTGTGGAGCTGGTGCCTGGACCCCGAGCGCGAGAAGTGGGCCTACCGGCTGGGCCACGATCTGGCTGAGCGCAGTCTTTCCGTGCTGGGCCTGCGGGACGGCCTGTTCCACCTGGAGGCGTTCCACCAGGAAGGGCCCGATCGCCTCGTGTTCGGCGAGTGCGCGGCACGGCTCGGCGGCGCCATGGTCCGCGAGGCGGTCCTGCGGAAGTTCGGACTCGATCTCTACCGGGCCGGCATCGAGATCGCCGCCGGTCTGCCGGTCACGCCTCCGCGCCCGGCGATCCAGAACGACGTCGCCTGGACCTACCTGACAGCCGCTCCCGGGCAGCTCGTCTCCCGCCCGACCGAGGACGAGGTGCTCGAAAGGCCGGAAGTCACCGACTTCCGCTATCTCGTGAACTCGGACGACGCGGTCCCGGACACCACGGTCTGGACCGCCGCCCGCCTGGCGGACGCCGTCATCGTGGCCCCCGAGGGCGACGAACTCGATGTCCTCCTGCGGGAACTGCGCGACTGGTTCAGTGACGCGGTCGTCACCCGGCAGGAGTCAGCCGAGCCCCCTTCCACCTCTCACGAGGACATACCCAGTGCGTAAATTCCCCAGCCTCGTTCCCTTCAAAGCCGGCCCGCACGCCCTCGATCCGCACGGCGTGGAGCGCCTGGCACTGAGCGAGAGCCCTTTCGGGGCCTCGCCCAAGGCCCTGGCCGCCGCCCGCGCCGAGGTCGAGCGGATCAACCACTACCCGAACTCCGACACCGAGCCTCTGCGTGGTGAACTCGCCTCCCATTACGGGGTACCCGCCGACTGGGTCCTGGTGGGCAACGGCGCGGACGAGCTCATTCTGCTCACCGTCCTGGCAACCTGCGCCGCTGGCGGCCGCGGGGTCACCACGGAGCGCACCTTCGCCGGCTACACCGCCGCCTTCGAGACCGCCGGGCTGACCAAGCGGCTCGTCCCCCTGGACGAGAACGGCCCCGACGTCGACGAACTCGTCGACCAGGCCCGAACCGCGGACATCACGATCGTGTGCAACCCGCACAACCCGCTCGGACGCGCCCTGGACAGCGACGAGATACGCCGGGTCCACCAGGCGACCGTGGAGGGGAACGGCGTGCTGGTCCTCGACGAGGCCTACGCCGAGTTCGCTGTGCCGCAGGGCTTCACCTCCGGCCTGACGAACATGTCGGACACCGACAACATCGTGGTGCTGCGCACCTTCTCCAAGGCCTACGGCCTCGCGGGGCTACGCTGCGGATACGCGATCGGCAACCCGCGCATCATCGACGCCATGGCCGGACTCCGTACGGTCCTTCCCTACAACGTCAATCGTGTCGCGATCGCCGCGGCGACGGCAGCGCTGCAGGACCAGGACCATCTTCGGCACGTCGTCCACGACTCCATCGTCTCCCGGACCCTGCTGGCCGAAGGCCTGGCCAGATACGGCATCCGATGTCTGCCTTCACAGGCAAATTTCGTACTGGCCGAAGTCGGCCCGCAGAGGGAAGCCTTCGTGCAGCAGCTGGTGTCCGAGCACGCGATCCAGGTGCGCGACGGCCGTTCCCTCGGATTCGACCGGCACGTCCGCATCGGTGTGTGCCGCCCTGACACGGTGGCCCGGGTCGTCTCCGCGGTCGCGGACGTGCATGACCGGCTCACCACCCCTGCGGGGGTGCTGTGACCAAGCAGACAGGCGCGGCCGCCGTCGCCTCCGTCCTCGCGCAGGCGGGTATCCGCCGCGCGTTCGGGATCCCCGGCCAGCGCATCCTCCCGTTGTTCCACGAGATGGCGAACGAACACGGCATCCCCGTCGTACTGACCCGGCATGAGCAAGGCGCCGCCTTCATGGCGGACATGCACGCCCGACTCGGCGGTATCGGCTGCTGTCTGGCGACATCCGGCCCCGGTGCCATCAACCTGCTGACCGGCCTCGCGGCCTCCTACATGGACAGCGTCCCCGTGCTCGCCCTCACCGCTCAGGCGGCGACCCACGAGTTCGGCAGGTACGGCATCCAGGAGGGGACCGGCATCGGCCGGACCCCCGACATCCGCGCGATGTTCGCGTCCACCACCAAGGGAAGCTTCCAGCCCACCTCGGTCGAGCAACTGATACCGGACCTGACCGCGGCCCTGCGACTGGCGACCGAGGGACGTCCCGGCCCTGTCCACGTCGACATTCCCAGCGACCTGCTGCTCGACCTCGTTCCCGAACGGATCGAGCCGTCCCCGGCTGCCGAGACCTTCCCGGCCCTCGCGGCCGTGCGCGCCACCGAGGACGAACTCCGGACTCTGGACGCTGCGGTGCGACAGGCCCGGCGCCCCCTGTTGCTGATCGGCAACGGCGTCGCCCGCAGCGGAGCCCTGGACGACGCCCTGGCGCTGGCCCGCTCCCGGGACATGGCCGTGGCCGGTACCTTCCTCGCCAAGTCGGTCCTCGACGAGACCGACCCGCGTGTCCTGGGCCCCGTCGGAGTGTTCGGCACCCGCGCGGCCAACGAGGCCTTCCACCACGAGGCGGACCTGGTCGTCGCCCTCGGTGTCGCCTTCACCTACCTCAGTACCGCGGGCTGGCCCGACACACTTCGCGGGGACCGCGTCGTACGGATCAACAATGACCGGCGCGAGCTCGAAGCCAATGCCGAATTCGGCCAGGGGATCCTGGGCGATGCGGCGGATGTCGTGCGCCGGCTCGCCGCGCTTCCCCCGGGCCCCGCCGCCGGCGGTCTGGCCTGGGCCACCGACATGCGACGCCGTCTCCCCGATCAGGTCGAGGCGAGCCGCAGCACCGCCCTGCATCCGGTCACCGTCTGCGAGACCCTCAACCGCCATCTCGACCATCGCACCACGGTGGTCGCCGACATCGGCCAGAACGCCTACTGGGGCGAGCGGCACCTGCGCACCCGCGGGGACAACCGGTTCATCATCAACGGCGGCCTGGGCACCATGGGGCACGCCGTGGCCGGAGCGACCGGCGCGTGGATGGCCCGGGCGGACGAACACCCCGACGAACACGTGATCTGCGTGTGCGGCGACGGCGGTTTCATGATGGGCGCCCTGGAAATCTCGACGGCCGTCGCGGAGCGGGCCGACGTCACCTGGGTCATCTTCAACAACGGCACGCTCGGCACCCAGCGCGCCTGGTTCGAACGGGAAGGCCACCCGGTCGTCGCAGCCGACCTGCCGCCCACGGACCATGTGCTCCTCGCCCGGTCGCTGGGCGCCCACGCCGAGACGGTCCGCACCGCCGACGAACTCGATACCGCGCTCCGCTCCGCCAGGGCCACCGGTGGGCCCAGCGTTCTCGACGTCCTCATCGACCCGTGTCCCGCTCCGGAGGCCTACCAGCCATGACCGCTTTCGACGTCCTCACGGACACCGACCCCGATTTCCACCAGCGCCTCACCGAACTCGGCGCCGCCGCCGAACTCGCCTCCGAGGCAGTGCGCCAAGACCTCCAGAAGCTGTACGACGACGTACGCGAACGAGGCGCCACAGCCGTCGTCGACGCGACCGAACGCTTCGACGGTGTCACCGTCCGGGAGCCGCTCGTCATCCCCGCCGACGTCGTGAACAGCCGTGCCGCGCAGGTCTCGCCCGAACTCGCCGCCAGTCTGCAGGCCAGCATGGAGGCCCACCGCCAGGTCAACGAGGCGTTCCTGGCGCCGGCCGCCCAGGTGTCCGTGGGCGACGGGATCACCACACGCCTGGAGCGCCGCCCCGTCAGCAGTACCTGCCTGTACGTGCCGGGCGGACAGGAACGCTATCCCTCCACACTCGCGGGCCTCGCAGTGGCGGCGAAAGTTGCGGGGGTCGCCCACATCACCGCAGTGCTGCCGCCGGAGGACGACGGGCTGCCCGATCCGGCCGCGTGCTGGATCGCCCGGAGCGCCGGCATCGAGCACCTGATCGCCGCGAACGGACCCACCACCCTCGCCGCGATCGCACTCGGCGCACCCACGCTGCCCGGGGCGGAGCTCATCGTCGGGCCCGGCGGCCCGCACGTGGTGGCGGCCCAGCAACTGGCAGGACTCCAGGGCATCGGTGTCGGACCGCAGTTCGGGCCGACCGACTGCACCGTTCTGGCCGACGACACGGCTGATCCCGCACTTCTGGCGGCCGATCTGCTGACCGAGTCCGAGCACGGGCACGCCCCGCGCCTCGTCCTCATCACGTGGCAGGCGTCCGTCGCCGAGGCGTTCGCGGCGGAGATGGCGGCCGACGAGGAGGCCGCCACCATCTGGCGACGGTGCGGCACGACCGTGCTGTGCCAGGACCAGGCAGCCGCCGTGCGCACCGCCAACACCCTCGGCGGCGAGCAGATCCAACTGGCCGTCTCCGCCGAGCGGGCCGAGGAACTCCTGCCGGTCATCACGGCGTTCTCCGCGATCCAGGTCGGCCAGCCGACCGGCATCTCCGCCGCCTATATGACGGGCGCCCCCGGGTGCCTGCCGACGGGGCGGTCAGCACGATCCCATTCAGCCGTCACCGCGGAGACCTTCCGTCGCACCGTGGTGATCTCCCGCATCGGCGCTCCCGCCCAGGAGCGTCTCGCCCGGCTGATCGACCCACTGGCGGCGTACGAGGGGTTCCCCCGTCACGCGCACTCCCAGCGCCTGCGCGTCCCCGCCGCCGCAGCACCGTCCGACAAGTGAAGGGCCGCCCCATGGATCTGCTCTCCAACCGCTTCAGCGAAAGCGACACCTACGTCACCTCCGCCTCCGGTCCCTGGCTCACCACGGCGACCGGCAAGCTGACCGACTACCTCCTGGGGAACTGTTCCCAGATGCTCGGACACTGTCATCCACGTGTTGTCGACGCGGTCCGGCAGCAGGTGGGCCGCTCCGTGAACGTGGGCGACAACCGCACCCACGAGGCATACCGCCTGGCCGAGCGCATCACCGGGCTCGCGAACAAGGACGCGATACGTCTCGTCAACAGCGGGAGCGAAGCGGTCCACTGCGCGCTGCGTGCGGCCCGCGCGGCCACCGGCCGTCAACTCGTGCTGAAGTTCGAGGGGCACTATCACGGGTGGTTCTCCGAGGAGATCTCACGGTTCGTCCCCGACCTGGAGTACGACCGAGGCCTGCCGGACGACGCCGGCGAGCGGATGATCGTCGTCGAGTGGAACGACCGTGAAGCGGTCCGGGACGTCATCGCACGCCACGGTGACCGGCTCGCGGCCGTGCTCTGCGAACCCATGCTCTGCCACGCGGGCCCGGTCCCGGCGGACGAGGGCTTCCTCGCCTTCCTGCGGGAACAGGCCACGGGTACCGGTGCTCTGCTGATCTTCGACGAGTGCATCACCGGATTCCGGCTCGCGCCGGGAGGCGCCCAGGAACGCTTCGGCGTCACCGCGGACCTCGTCACCTACAGCAAGGCGGTCAGCGCCGGATTCCCCATCGGGATCTGCGCCGGAACGGCCGAAGCGATGGCGCCGCTCGCCTCCGGCACCGCGTACCAGGCGGCCACGTACGATGCCAACTCCGTCTCGGTCGCCGCCGCACACGCGGTCCTCGACGTCCTCGAGACCGAGCCGGTGTACGAGCGGATCGCCGAACACGGCACGCAGCTGCAGCAGTTCATGGCTGCCGAGCTGGAACGCCGGGGTGTGCCCGCCGTATGCCAGGGAGACACCTCCGTCTTCCAGTTCTTCTTCACCGACTCGCCTGTCCGCACGCACGCCCAGGCCTTGGCCACGGACACCGTGCTCTACGGACACCTCGTGCAGGAGCTCCAGGCGCGCGGCGTCAACATCTTCAAGGGCGATCTGCGGCCCAATCCCCGTGCCAGCTGGCTGTCGCAGTGGTTCGTGAGTGCCGCCCACGACCAGGAGGCGCTGGAGTGGACGACCGACGCCTACCCGAAGGCCCTGGACGCCGCCCTCGCCCTGCGGGGTGCCACCGCATGAGTGAGAAGCAGGTCTGGCTGACCGAGACCATGTGGATGCGCAACCTGGCCGACCTCGGCACGGTCTCCATGGACTTCCTGGAGATCCTGCCCGGAGCGGTGCGCACACCGGTTGTGCACGACGACGGTGAGGAGATCCTCTACATCCTCAGCGGTGAACTCGAGATGCATCTGGGCGACGACAAGTTCCCCGTCACCCGCGGCGACGTCATCCCGGTTCCCCGGCACGTGCCGCACGGAAGCATCAACCGCAGCGAGGCGGTGGTGCACATGCTCGCCGTGAATTCGCCCGCGTTCCGCCCCGAGGACGAGAAGGAGGCCGCCCCGCCGGCCGAGACGGAAGCGGGGCAGTCATGAGCGCGGTGACCGAACAGCAGGCGGCCGCCCCCACCGGGGAGGGCCTCTCGCCGCTGCGCCACGTCTACCTTCTCGACGATCTGACCGGGCTGATCCCCACCCTCCCGCGTGCGCGGGAGCTCGGCGAGGAGGCGGTGGCCGAGGCGGTCGGAGCGGTCCGCCGCTGCGTGCTGAACGTGGCCGGGCTCATCGACCTGGACCACATCGCCGTCGAACTCATCAGCTGGGATCACGCACTGGCCGAGTTCCTGGCCCGGACGCCCACCCTGCCCGCACACGACGTGGCGATCGTCATCGGCTCCGGCGGAAGGCGTTTCGCCGACCAGCTCGAGGAACAGGGCCGCCGGCTCGCCGGACGCCTCGACGTGCCCGCGGCCAAGATCCTCTCCGACTCCGGGGACGCGTTCTTCTCCGAGCACAGCGTACTGAGCAGGGACGGCACCCCCCTGGAGGTCGTGGTCCCGGGCGGCAACACGCGCGTACTCGTCGTCGACGACTGTGTGCAGACCGGCGGCACTCTGACCGCTGTCGCCGAGGCGGCAGGTGTGAGGAGTGGTTCGGTGGTCACGCTGGTCTGCAACGAGTTCACCCGTCGGCGCCGCGAGTCGGACGGCTGGGCCATCGACTTCGGCACCCTGCTCCCGGGGGAGACCTACCCGATGTCGTACGCCACGGATCTGTTCTGTGTCCGCGACTTCCTGGTGGACACCGCGGTCCGCTTCGCCGACGGCACCTCCACGTCCTACTCCTCCGGTGGTGACTGGCTCTCCTTCCTGCACGGCACAAGGGCGGAGGAGGCCCGGTCCCACTGGACACGGACCCGGGACCTGCTGGACGACCTCCGCCTGCTCGACCAGATCTGACCAGGCGTCGTACGAGAGGAATGAAGGGCATCGTGCGATTCCCCGCCCAGGTTCTGCCGCGCACCGCCGACCTGCGTGTGCTCGCCGTCGCCACGCTCACACGCGCGGTTGGACACGGCGTCTTCTTCACGGTCAGCGTGCTCTACTTCGCGCATGCCGCCGGGATGTCGGTCCGTCTGGTGGGAATCGGCATGACCATCGCCGCCGTTGCCGCCATGGCGGTGAGCGTGCCGGCGGGTCACCTGGCGGACGTCCTCGGGCCTCGGGAGGTGTCGTCCGCCTGCTTCGTCCTGCAGGGCATCGTCACCTGTGCCTACGCGTCCATGGACGGGTTCGTGTTCTTCGTCGCCGTCGCCGTGCTCGCCGCACTGACGGAGTCCGCCGGCGGTGCGGCGTTCGGCGCCCTGATCGCAGGTATCACCGAGGGCGCCGAGCGTGTCCAGGCCCGTGCCTACCTGCGGTCGGTGACGAACGCGGGTGTCGCCGTCGGCGCTCTCATCGGCGGCCTCATACTCGCGTACGACGCTCCGTCCGTGCAGGCCTGGGGGCTCGTCGGCTGCGGAGTCCTGTTCTCCGTCGGCGGCCTGGTCCAGATGCGTCTGCCCGCGATCACCGGGGGAGGCGCACAGACGCGGGCGTCCCCCTGGGCGGTCTTCCGTGACCGTCGCTACGCTCTGGTCGGGCTCCTCAATGTCGCACTCGTCCTGAACGTCGGCCTCCTCACCATCGCGCTGCCGCTCTGGATCAGCGAGCGTACGGAGGCACCCACGTCGCTGTACGCGGTACTGCTCGTCCTGAACACGCTCGGTGTGGTGCTGTTCCAGGTCCGGGTCAGCAGGCGCGCCACCGACGCCGATGCGGCGGCGCGCACCTCGAGGCTGGCCGGCATCGCCCTGCTGGCCTGCTGCGCCCTGTTCGCCTGGTCCGCGGACGCGCCCCTGGGCCTGGCCGTGGCCCTGCTCGTCGTCGGGACCGCAGTACATGTGCTGGGCGAACTGCTCTACAGCGCCGGCTCCTGGGCCCTCTCGTACGAACTGGCTCCGGAAGGCGCGCACGGACAGTACCAGGGCTTCTTCGGAATGACCTCCCAGCTGGGATCGGCACTCACCCCTCTGGCCGCCACCAGCATCGTCATCGGTTTCGGAGCCGTGGGCTGGCTCGCCTTCGGTCTGCTCATGGCCCTGGCCGGGGCAGCCGTCCCCTCGGTGGTCCGCGGCACCCGCCAACCCGTGGCCCCCTGACCCACTTTGGAGAAACATCCCCATGTCCATCGCCAAACGCCATGTCGGCGCCCTTGTCGCCACCGCCCTGCTCGTCCTGACGACCGGCTGCAGCACCGACGACCGGAGCGCCGCCGACGGACCGGTGAAGATCCCCGCCAGCCCGGAGCCGGGGACCTTCCGCCTCGGAACACAGCCGTGGATCGGCTACGCCCCCTGGTACATCGCCGAGGAGAAGGGGTACGCGAAGCAGCACCGCACGGCGTTCGAGCAGGTCAACTTCACCACCGACGACCAGCTCAACGCCGCCCTGGCCGGCGGGAAGATCGACGGTGCCAACGTCTCCTCGCACACGGCGCTCAATCTGATCGCCTCCGGGGTCGACATCAGAATCGTGATGCTGGAGGACGTCAGCAAGCAGGCCGACGCCGTCCTCACCCGAGCAGGTACCAACAGCATCAAGGCTCTCAAGGGCAAGAGGGTCGCCTACGAGGAGGGCACCACCAGCGACATCCTGCTGCGCTACGGACTGCGCCAGAACGGCATGGACATCGACGACATCAAGCGGGTCCCCATGTCGGCCACGGATGCCGGCAGCGCCTTCCTGGCCGGACGTGTCGACGCGGCGGTCACGTACGAGCCGTACGTGTCGGCGGCGCAGGCGAAGCAGCCGACCACCCGATCGGTGTACTCGGCGGCCGAGAACCCAGGACTCATCTCCGACGTGTTCGTGGTCCGGGCCGACGTCCTCGCCGAGAAGCCGGGCCAGGTCGCCGCACTCGTCAAGACGTGGAACGACGCGGTCGGCGAGTACGCGAAGGCCCCGGAGGCATCCCGCGCGGTCATGGCGCGAGGCGTCGGCGCGAATCCGAAGGAACTGGGCACGGCCTTCGACGGCATCGAGTACTACGGCCGCTCGGAGAACGAAACGAAACTGACTGGTGAATACGTCAGCTCCGTTCTCCCGGAGGTCGCCTCGGTGGCCAAGGACGCGGGTCTGCTGCAGGGCGACGTCGACACCGACGCCGCGGTCGACGGCCGCTACCTGCCAGGCGGGAAGCAGTCATGACCAACCTTGTGGACGAGGACCGCATCACCACCACTCCGCCCGGCAGGTCCGGCCCGCCCACGGCGCGACGGGCCGGCCGGGCCCGGCAGACCCTCTCCGCGGGCGCACCCGTCGTGTCCTTTCTCGTCCTGCTCGGCGTCTGGTGGCTGATCACGGCCCTGGAGTGGGTCGACCGGCTCTTCCTGCCGAGCCCGGACGCCGTGCTGTCCCGGCTCACGGAACTGTCGGCGGGCGGTGAGCTCTGGGAGGACCTGGGCGTCTCGGTCTACAGGGTGGGTGTCGGCTTCCTTCTCGCCACCGTCCTCGCGCTGCCCCTGGGCATCCTGATGGGGCGTTTCAAGCTGTGGGCGGCCTGCTTCGAACCCGTCGTCGACTTCATCCGCTACATGCCCGTCGTGGCCTTCGTTCCCCTGACCATCCTGTGGGTGGGCACGGACGACGGACAGAAGTTCCTCATCATCTTCATCGGGACCTTCTTCCAGCAGGTCCTGCTGTTCACGGACAACGTCCGACGCGTACCCACCGAACTCATCGATGTGGGCCGCACGCTCGGGCTCACACGGCAGCAGATCCTGCAGCGCATCGTACTGCGCGCCGGCGCCCCGGCGCTCTGGGACTCGCTGCGCGTCAGCCTCGGCTGGGCGTGGACGTGGCTGGTCGTGGCCGAACTCGTCGCCGCGACATCCGGACTGGGTTACCGCATCACTCTCGCGCAGCGCTACCTGTCCACGGAGACGATCATCGGCTACCTCCTGGTGCTCGGTCTGCTCGGGCTCGTCACCGACCAGCTCCTGCGGCGCGCAGGCCTCCTGCTGTTCCGTCCTGCCGAGCTGAACAAGTGAAAGGACCAGTCATGCACGACGACACCGCTCACCTTCAGCTGCGTGAGGTGTCAGTGAGCTTCGGCGACACCACGGCGGTTGCTCCGCTCGATCTCGCCCTCGCACGAAACGAATTCGTCTCCCTCGTCGGCACCTCCGGATGCGGCAAGTCGACGCTGCTGAACGTCGTCGCCGGCCTCGTTCCGCCGACCACGGGAACGGTCGTCCTGGACGGAAGCCGTGTCGTGGGCCCGGGGCGCGACCGCGGCATGGTCTTCCAGAAGTACACCCTCTTCCCCTGGATGACGGCGGTGCAGAACGTCGAGTTCGCCCTCCGTGACCAGGCAGGCCTGACACGCCGGGAACGGCGGGCCGAGGCGCTGGCCCTGCTCGACCAGGTCGGTCTCGGTGCTCGCACCGACGCCTTCCCGGACCAGCTCTCCGGCGGGATGCAGCAGCGTGTGGCCATCGCGAGGGCGCTGTCCTACCGGCCCGCGGTGCTGCTCATGGATGAGCCCTTCGGTGCCCTCGACGCCCTGACCCGGCGTGTCATGCAGGACCTGCTGACCCAGCTGTGGGAACAGCACCGCCTCACCGTGCTGTTCGTGACGCACGACATCGAGGAAGCGGTCTACCTCTCGGACCGGGTGCTCGTCATGGGCGGGACCCCAGGGCGGATCCGGCGTGACATCCCCATCGACCTGGCCCGTCCCCGCACGCGTGACGTCACGTCCGACACGCGCTTCCGGGAGGCCTGCGCGGCGGCGTACGAGGAGATCTACGCCGCTCCCGACGTCAAAGCCTCCTGAGCGCGCGCGAGGAGCAACGCATCATGCCCGTCTGGAGACCCCGCACGGTACGCGGCAGGAGCCCGGCCGCGCGGTACGACACGGTGCTCGCCCACGAGCACATCCTCCTCGATCTGCGATGCTGGCTGGCTGCCGACGATCCACGCCACGAGCTGCTGAGGGATCAGCGCGTCGGCCCGGACAATCTCGAGCTCGTCCGGCAGAACCCCTTCGCCTGCCCTGACAACCTGGTCCTCGACGACGTGGATCTCGCCGTTCGTGAACTCGGCCTGCTCTCCGAGGTGTCCAGCCGCTCCCTGATCGTGGACCTCACCCCGGACACCATCGGCCGGGACCCGGAACGGCTGGCCGAGGTGTCGGCACGTGCCGGCGTCGACATCATCACGGGGTGCGGCCCCTACATCGACGGTTCCTGGCCACCGTCCCTGCGAAAAGCCTCCGCCGGCCAACTGGCGGACGCCATGGTCCGGGCCCTGACGGACCCGGACCATCCGGCGGGCGTCATCGGCGAGATCGGAACCGGCAGCCCGATCACGCCTCGCGAACACACGGCACTCGCCGCGGCCGCCGAGGCGCACCGGCGTACGGGCGCACCCGTCTTCATCCATCTGCACCCGTGGGACCCCCAAGGTCTCGCGGCACTGGACATCCTCGAGCGGCACGGCGTCGACCTGTCCCGTGTCAGCCTCTGCCACCTCGACGTCCGCGGCACGGGGGACACCTCACTCCTCACCGCTCTTCTCGACCGCGGCTGCTACGTCGCCTTCGACATCTGGGGGGACGAGTACCAGTACGGACCGGACCGCATGCCGAAGGACACGGAACGTGTACAGGCACTGCTGCAGGTCATCGAACTCGGTTACGGCGACCGGCTCACCCACTCCCACGACGTGTGCACACGTACGCAGCTGGCTGCGTACGGGGGAGTCGGCTACGGCCATCTGCCGCGCCACCTGCCCGGCTGGCTGAGGGAAGCAGGGCTCGGCGAGGAGGCCGTACAGCAGCAACTCGCGGGGAACGCACTGCGGTTCCTGGGACTCGACCGGCCGTGACATGCTCTTCTCGCCCTCGTCCTCCTATCCCGAACCCATCGCGTGCCTCATCAACAGCCGGGCCGAGTGCGTGCACATGTGGAGCAACTCGCATGTGCTCTCACAGGAACCGAAACTGGTCGGGGTGGGGGGACGAGGAACACATCATCCTCGATGACACCGTGACCGTCCTCGACCCGGAGGGACGCCGGCTCGCCGCGACGGCCAGCTGCTGTCAGCGATAGCGGACGACCCGGGGTGATCAACTCCCGGAGAACGCGATTCCGACCGTCGCCCGCAGGGCAGGGGCCGGTACATCACCGGGCGACCACGCGGACACCGTCGAAGAAGCCGCGCAGCGGTTCCAGGTCGTCCAGGGGGCTTCCGGGGCGAGGGTGCTCAGTGGGGTGGCATGGCTGTGGAGCCAGTCGGTGAAGGAGTTCCGGTAGGTGGTGGCGGGCCGTCGCTGTGGCGGGTGCGCAGGGGAAGCGAATCCGGTCGTGCAGGCTTCCTTGTCAGCGAACCTGGTCGCTCTTCGGCCCGATGCCTTTGATCCTGGTCGGTGTCCCCTCCGGGGCGAACGAGTGGTGGAAGGTGAAAGCGTGCGGCGCGGAGCCGTGGTCGTGGAGGTGCTCCAGCCTGGAAACCCCGTCCCGCCAGATGGGTATCACGCCGTCGGAGACCCACCAGCACACGTGACCCGGGTGTCCCGTCCTCTCGAACCAGTCGTGACGCCTGTTCAGCGCCTCACGGTGCAGACCGGTGTAGACGGCGTCGAAGGCTGGGCGCAGGTCGGTCCAGAGTGAGAGCGTCGCGGCCAGGGCGGTGGTTTCCACCGTACGGCCCTTGCCGTACCAGGTCGGTACGGCGAACTCTCCCCATGCACCCCAGTCCGCCTCGAAGAGCATGCCCTGGTCACCGCCCGCCGCTTCAGCACGAGCGAGGTACCCGGGGTGCTGATTGATCTTCCGGTAGACGGCCTCACCGGTCTCGTAGAACTCGCGCGTGAGAGGTGCGGGATCGGTGAGAGGTGACTTCAGGACGCCGAATGTGTACAGCGCAAGATGGGGCATGCGTCTCTCCTTGATCGGGGGTCCCTGGTGTGGACACGGTTCGATGGCTTACGCATGGGGGCGAGGATTCGTGGGCCCTGGCCGACTCATCCCGTCGCGGGTGACCCAGCCCGAACGAACTCCTGTGCGACCGTGGGCGATCGCCGAAGACCTGGTGAAGGTAGCTGCCTCTGCGGGCCATGTCGAAGTTGCGTTTTCCTCGTCCAAGTGGCCTCTTGCACCGGTCATTTCGGGGGCCGGGACGGTAACCGGCGGGCAGGCTGCGGGGTACGGTTCACACGGGAACCACTGACCCACGCATACGTCGACCGAACTCTCGACGCCCTCTTCACCGGGGGTGAGACCACGGCCGTGACATGAACCAGTTACCGGCGCCCGGACTTACCGACCACCCGCGCCGGGCGATCGTATAAACGGGTATTTCGCGGGAGCCGGGCTGCCGTGGTCACACCGCCGCTGACCCTGGACTTCCGGTCTTGTGTCACGGGCGGCCCGTTCGGGAGGCCGCGGCGAGGTCGGCGGCGGTCCAGGCCATGGCGATGGCGCCGTCGATGACGGCGCGATCCGCGACCGGAGTGACGCACGCGGCGGTGAATTCGGGCTGGTGGTTGACGGCGGGTGCGCAGTCCAGTCCGAGCATGGGGTGGATGGTGGGCACGATGTGGGAGACGTTGCCCATGTCGGTCGCGGCTCCGACGGCTGCGCCGCCGGGCAGGTCCGCGAAGGTCCGGCCGAGTGCCTCCGCGTTGGTCCGGTACAGCGCCAGCAGCCGGGGGTCGGGCCGCAGGTCGGCGTAGTCGGGGCCGGCCGGGGCGATCGACAGTTCACAGCCGGTCGCGAGCGCCCCGGCCTCGAAGCAGCGCTGTACGCGTGCGGTGAGCGGTGCGAGCGCCGACAGTGTGTCCGAACGGACGACCCATCGGCCTCGGCTGGTCTCCGGGATGATGTTCGCCGCGGTGCCGGCCTCGGTGACGAAGCCCTGGATGCGGTCCCCGCTCGTGGTCTGCTGGCGCATCAGTCCGATGGCCACCTGGGCGACGGTCATGGCGTCGGCGGCGTTGACGCCACGTTCGGGATAGGCACCCGCATGCGCGGGCGTGCCGCGGTAGGACACGTCGAACATGGAGACCGCCGAGCCGGGCATGGCATCCATCTCGGCGGCCGCGGGATGCACCATCATGGCGGCGTCGAGTCCGTCGAAGGCTCCGCGTTCGAGCATCAGCACTTTGCCGCCGCCGCCTTCCTCGGCCGGTGTCCCGAGGACGGTGAGCGTGATTCCGAGGTCGTCGGCGAGGCCCGCCAGCCCGAGGCCGGCGCCCACCGCGGCGGCAGCGATCACGTTGTGTCCGCAGGCGTGGCCGATCTCGGGCAGCGCGTCGTACTCCGCGCAGACCGCGATGTGCAGCGGCCCGGAGCCCACAGTGGCGCGGACCGCGGTGGGCAGGCCGTAGCAGCCGTGTTCGACCTCGAATCCGGCCTCGCTCAGGTGCTGGGCGACCCAGTCACTGGCTCGGATCTCCTGGAAGGCGAGTTCCGGGTGGGCGTGGATCCGGTGGGACAGATCCACCAGTCCGCGTTCCGCAGTCCGGATCCGCCGCTCGATGGCGCTCTTGGGAGCCACCGGTGCGGTCCTCACGACGTCGGCCGCGAGGCGATGTGGACGGTGGCCGGCCGGGTGGCGGCGTCATAGGCAGCGGTCGAGCCCGTGGCTCCCATGCCGCTGTCGCCGGCGGGTTCGTAGAGGCGTTCGGGGCCACCGCCCTGCCACTGGTTGATCCAGACGACGCCTGCGGGGATCCGGGCGGCAGCGGCGATGTGGTCGGGGTCGTCGGTGTAGACCGTCGCGGCGAGGCCGAAGCGGGACCGGGAGGCACGATCGAGGCCCTCCTCGAAGGAGGAGACGACCACGACGGGGGCGAGCGGTCCGAAGGTCTCCTCGCTCATCGCCAGCATCGACTCGTCGACGCCGGTCAGGACTGTGGCCGGGTAGAAGAAGCCCTTGCCGCCCGGATCTGTCCCTCCCGCGCGGATCGTCGCACCGCGCTCGACCGCGTCGGCGACGTGCCGCCGGACGATGTCGCGCTGACGCCCGTCGACCAGCGGGCCCATCATGACGCCTTCGCCGTGACCGTCGCCCATGGTGTACGACCGCGCTGCCTGCACCAGGGCGTCGATGAACTCGTCCGCGATCTCCTGGTGCACATAGATGCGTTCCATGGACGTGCAGATCTGCCCGGTGTTGACGAAGGCGCCGAACGCGACGGCGGCGGCCGTCGCTGCGGGGTCGACTCCAGAGTCGATGACGACCGGGTCCTTGCCGCCGAGTTCGAGCACCGCGCGGTGCAGCAGCCTGCCGGTACCCGCTCCGACTGATCGGCCGGCCTCGACGGATCCCGTGAAGTGCACGAGCCGGATCTGCTCGTGCTCGGCCAGAGGTACTCCGGCCCGCGCATCGCCGAGGACCAGGTTCACCACCCCCGGCGGCAGGTTCAGCAGTTCGAAGAGCCTCACGGCCGACAGCGGGGAGCGCTCCGAGGGCTTGACGACGACGGTGTTGCCGGCTGCCAGGAGGGGGCCGAGCGCGCCGAGAACCATGGGAACCGGGAAGTTCCACGGCGTGATCACCGCGGTGGCTCCCAGCGGGTGTCGCAGGATCCTCGTCGCGCTGCCGTCCGGGTGACTGACCGTCTCCTCGAAGCCGTACGACAGCGCCTGGGCCGCCGCGGCCTTGAGACCGGCCACCGCACCGTCGATGAAGGTGCGTCCGATCCCGACCGGCTTGCCCATCTCCCGGCACTCGAGTTCGGCGAGTTCATCGGCGTGCTCGGCAATGATGTCGGCCCATGCGGAGATGTGCGCGACGCGCTCGGACACGGGCAGCGCGGCCCATGCGGGCTGTGCTCGCGCCGCTGCGGCTACCGCGCGGTCGATGTCGCCCCGGCAGCCGCCGGGAGCGCGGGCGACGACGTCCTCGGTCGCGGGGTTGACGACATCGAGCAGCGCGTCGTCCAGGGAGTCCTCCCACATGCCGCCGACAAGGTTCTGCAAGGTCTTCATCGGGAGATCTCCTCCGTGGACGGAGCGGGGGGCGTGGCACCGACACGGCCCGGCCCGCTGAAAAGAATCGGCAAGCGGGGTCCGGTCAGGCGATCCGGTCGGCCATGAGCTCACCGACCATGATCGTGGCGAGATTGGTGTTGGCGCGGGGCACGGCCGGAAGGACCGAGGCGTCGACCACGTGCAGACCGTCCACGCCGAGGACGCGGCACTCGCTGTCGACGACCGTGCCGGGGTCGCCGGCCGCGCCCATGCGGCAGGTGCTGGTCCCGTGCTGCGCGTCCACGACCGTGGTCAGCAAGTAGTCGTCGAGCCCGGTGTCGCTCTCCAGCACGCGGAACAGAGCCGCGTTCTCCTTCTCGAGCGAGCCGGCTGTGATCTCCGCGACCTCGGGCCGGCGGGCCACGTCGACCAGCGCCCGTACGCCGTGGCGCATGCGGGCGAGGTCCTTCTCGTCGGACAGCATCCGCTGCCGCACCAGCGGCTGGTCGGAGGGGTCGGCCGAGGCCAGCGTCAGCTCCCCGCGGGAGTGGTTCTGGTTCAGCCATACCCCGAAGGCTCCCGAGCTGGTGCCGGTCGAGGCGGTGGCCATGGCCAGCACGTTCTGGTTGAGCGCGACGAACATCAAGTCGTTCTGCGGGGCGTCTTCGCCGCTGGTCCAACGGACGCAGACGTTGGTGTGCCGATCGTGCGGCGTTCTGACCGCCGCCGCATCCGTCAGCGGGATCGACACCAGAGCCATCGGGTGGTCCTGCATGCCGAGCCCCACCGGAAGGTCGTGGCGCACCTCGATGCCCACAGAACGCAGGTGCGCCGCGGGGCCGATGCCCGAGCGCATGAGGATCGCGGGGGAGTGGATCACACCGGCACTGAGGACGACCGTGTCGGCCCGCTCGGTCACCACCTGTCCGCCGACGAGCAGCCGGACTCCCACCGCCCGGCCGCCGGCGAGGACCACCTGGTCCACGAGCGCGTCCCCGCGGATGGTGAGCGTGCTCAACTCCCGTGCCGTCTCCAGGTACGCGTCGTTGACCGTCACCCGCCGGCCATCACGCGAGTTGATCGGGTACGGCGAGACTCCGGTCGCCGAAGGCGCGTTGACGTCCGGGGCCCAGCCGAAACCGGCCGCGAGAGCGGAACGGGCCAGCGCGGTGTCCACAGCACCCCACCGGTCCTGCGGCATCCGATGGATCGGCGTCGGACCACCACGCCCGTGGTACGGCTCGTCGCCGAACTCCGTGTCGTCCTCCAGCTTCGCGAAGTACGGCAGGACATCCTCCGGTGACCACCCCGAACAGCCGAGGGCCGCCCAGTCGTCGAAGTCCGCCATAGGAGGCCGGATCGCGATCTGTCCGTTGACCGACGAGCTGCCACCGACCCCCCGACCGCGCCAGTACGGCGCCTGCTGCTGCCTGTCGGTGCGGGAGGACATGAGGTCCGTCCACAGCAGCCCCTCGGCCGCTGCGGGATCCATCAGCGCGACCACCGGGTTGGGTGAGCGCCACGCCTCGTGCATCTGCGCCGACCGGTAATCGGGGCCCGCCTCCAGCAGCAGGACCCGCTTGCCCTTCTCCGCCGAGCGAACCGCATACGCCGCGCCCGCCGATCCCGCTCCCACCACGATGACGTCCCAGCTGCCGCTCGTCATATCTCGTCTCCCGCCGTAGGGTGATCGGTCGTGGCCCCGGAGGTCCGCAGGCTTGCCCGGTACTCTCCACTCGGGCGCATGGTTCAGTCAATACTGAACGTTCATTTTATTCTGATTCTTGGAGGCCTCGGTGTCCCAGGCGGCCGAGGGCAGCAACGCTGACGCCCACGAAGCACTCGTCGAGGAGTTCGGCATGCATGTCGGCCGGGCGATGGGCTGGCCACCGATGGCCGGCCGGGCGGCCGGCCTGTTGATGCTGAGCGAGAAACCGATGACCCTCGCCGAACTCCAGGGCGCCCTTGATGCGAGCAAGGGGTCGGTCTCGGAGATGACGCGGCTGCTCGTCACCAACGGCACCGTGGAGCGCTACAAAGAGGCAGGGCAGCGGCATTTCGTCTTCCGCTGGAGGGAGGACGCCTGGGCCGGGTGCCTGCAACACATCGTCTCTTCGACCGCCCAACTGCGCGAGCTCGCCGAACAGGCGCAGGTGCGAGGCGCGGGGATGACGGCAGTGCAGCAGCACCGGCTCGGCGAGATGCAGGAGTACTACCGCTTCATGGTGAGCCATCTCGAGTCCATGCTGTCGGAGTACACCGCCGCGCGGGAATCTCGCAGGACGCAGCCGTAACAGCCGGCCGGCCGAGGACGGACCACGGCGTCGCCCGGCGCGGGGGGAGAGCTCGGTGAGCACTCGCCCGCGCCGGGCGCCCGGCGGTGTCGTCAGCGTCTGCGGGAGGGGCGGCCCGCTCCGATTCCCGCGACGTGCAGGGCAAGAAGTGCCAGGCCCAGGAGCATGACGTTCACTGAGGAGAAGACGTCGTTGGTGGTGATGTCTGCTGCGTTGATCAGGAAAGCGATGGCGAACAGGACGGCCGCGGCTATGCCGAGCATGGGGTGCTCCTCTCGAAGGGGGTGAGGTGCGTGTGCCCGGACATCCCACGGACAGACCCCGCTTCGGCTTCCGGACGACGGCCGGGCTGCGTGCCGGGGTCGTGGGGGTGTGCGCCCAGGGCGGGGGTAGGCGGTGAGAAAGCCGAGTGAGGGAGACCCGATGGCGAAGGACGCATCGCTGCGTGCGATGGGGTGGGCGCAGTCGTTTCCGGTGGCGCAAGGGGTGCGGGCCGGCCGTCGGTGGACGCGGGAGCATCTGGCGTCCCTGGAGTGGACCAAGGACGCCCCCGAGACGGTGGACGCGATACTGCTCAGTGTTTCCGAGCTGATCACCAACGCGCATGTCCACGCGCACAGCGATGCCCAGCTGGTTCTCACCTGGGACAGCCACTGCCTGCACGTGAGTGTCCACGATTCCGATTCCCTGCCCCCCGCCAAGCAGTCCGAAGACCTCACGACGACCGGGGGGCGCGGCCTGGCCATCGTCGACGCACTCGCCGACGGCTGGGCCACGCATCCGCAGGCGTCGGGCAAGACCGTCACCGCCTGCTTCGTACCACCGGGCGCTCCGAAGCCCCGGCACGGCGGGGACATCAGCTGAGCTCCGGGCGGAGACGCCCTGGAGCGAGAAGGCGCGAGGGGTCGATGCGCACGGCCGGTATCGCCGTTCCGCAGCCGGACCTCTCGCACGCCGGCGGTATCTCGGAGGTGCGCCGTATCGCGGCCCTGGCGGAGACCTTCGACGTACTGGGGCCCCGCACTGCCCCCTGCGCCCCTCTCCCTCGCGGCGAGCCTCCACATCGCGTTCTCCGTACCCAACTTCCTCATCCAGGAACAGAGCATCGGCATCCACTACGACACCGGTGCCGAGGTGCTCGACCACGTCGTCGACCGAGAGGTGTTCCGCTTCGACGAAGGACACCTGAACCGGCCCACCCGGCCGGGACCGGGGATCGAGGTCGATGAGAGAGTCGTACGGGCGGCCGATGGAAACACACAGGACCGGCGTGGTCCGGTCCGGCGCAACCCGGATGGTTCCTTCGCCGAGTGGTGAGCGGCCGCACGCCGTCCCCGCCGCACCGCCCGACGTACACCTCCTGTCACACCTCACGGAGCAGTAAGCCCACATGGAAACAGACGATTTCACCACCCGGCTGCGCCGCGACCGCCTCGTCGCGATCGTGCGGGGCCGCGATGCCGAAGCCTCGCTGCGCACAGTTCTGACCCTCGCGGAGGAGGGCATCGGGCTCATCGAGGTCTCCCTGAACACGGCCGACGCCCTCACTGTCATCTCCCGAGCGGCGAGCTCTGTCGACTCGTCCATCGCGATCGGGGCGGGGACCGTCGTCACCGCCGACGACGCCCGGCGTGCCCAGGAAGCAGGCGCGACCTGGATCGTCACTCCCGCGCTCGGCGGCGGGTTCGAGGAGGCCGTGGCCCGGCACCTGCCCGTGCTGGCGGGCGCGCTCACCCCGTCCGAAGCGGTCGCGGTGAGCACCGGAGGCGCGAGCGCGGTCAAGCTGTTCCCCGCCTCGCTGGGCGGCCCCGCGTATCTTCGCGCCCTGCGCGACCCCTTCCCCGGCCTGCCGTTCGTACCGGTCGGCGGCGTGGACGCACACGCGGCCGCGGAGTACTTCGAGGCGGGAGCCGTCGCCGTGGGAGTGGGCAGCCCGCTCGCCGGTGACGCCCCCCACGGCGGCGACCTGGCCGCCCTGCGAAAGCGGGCGAAGGACTTCCTGGGCGTCTGCCGTACGGAGGCGCGCTCGTGAGCATCCCGGCCGTGGACGTCCTCACCTTCGGTGAGGCCATGCTCTCGTTGCAGACCGAGGGGCCGCTGAGCGCGGGCGGTTCGGCGCGGACGACGGTGGCGGGGGCCGAGTTCAACGTCGCCGTGGGCGTGGCGCGGCTCGGCCACCGCGTCTCGTGGGCCGGACGCACCGGGAGGGACGAACCGGGCCGGGTGATCCTTCGCACCTTGCGTGGTGAGGGGGTCGGGACCAGCCACGCTACGACGGATCCGGAGGCGCCGACCGGTGCCATGCTCCGGGAGCGCCGCGTCGCCGACCTGGCACGCGTGCACTACTGGCGCTCAGGCTCCGCCGCCTCCCGCCAGCGGCCCGAGGACCTGGCCCCGGCCCTGGAGGCGGGGGCCCGCATCCTGCATCTGACCGGCATCACCTGCGCGCTCGGCGACGGTCCTCTGGCAGCGGTGCGGTCCGCTGCCGCGTACGCCGCCGAGCACGGCTGGACGGTCACTCTCGACGTCAACCACCGCACCCGGCTGTGGAGCCGGGACGCCGCGGTGGCGGCGCTGGTCCCCCTGCTCCCGCATGTGGATGTCGTGATCGCGTCCGACGACGAACTCCCCCTCCTGTGCACAGACCCCGGGGCGGCCGCCGACAGGACGGAAGCCGACCTGGTCGCGGAACTGTTCGCGGCGGGGATCGGCGAAGTGGCCGTCAAACGTGGCGCGGACGGCGCCGACCTGTACCTCCCCGGGAAGGCCCCGGTGCACGCGGCCGCCCGCCCGGTGCCGGTCACCGACACCGTCGGCGCGGGTGACGCGTTCTGTGCCGGATATGTGTCCGGCCTGCTCGACGGTCTCGACCCGCTCGCCAGGCTCCACCGTGCCACCACCACCGCGGCCTTCGGCGTCGCCTCGGACGGCGACTGGGAAGGGCTGCCCCACCGTGACGAACTGGCCCTGCTGGACGCCACCCCCGGCAGCGCCGTCCGCTGATCCTGCCCTGAACCCGAGGGCCGGGTGACCAGCAAGGAGCACCCGTATGGGCCGTGCCCCGGAGAGCAGGGGGACGGCCCACGGTCCCGCTGGAGGCGGATGTCCCCCACATGGGGTGCTGCGGGGCGGCGTTGGAGCACACGACGGACCCGCGTGCCCCGGCCCGGGCGAGACGAACTCGGACAGGTAGTCGCCGCCGAACCCGCGGGCCAGGGCGGCCACCGACACGACTCCGGCGGCGAGCATGCAGAAACCGGCGAAGAACCCGACGAACGGGCCATAGGCCAAGGTGGCGTAATGCGAGGCACCGCCCGCACGCGGATATCTGGTGACCAGCTCCGCGTAGGAGGCCGCTGTCAGCAGGGCCAGGCACAACGCCGCGAGCAGGGGAGCCCCACACGGCGCCGCCCGCGTCGGCGGCGACCTGGCCCACCAGGACATACACTCCCGCACGCCGCCGAGGATGAAGAAGTGGAGCAGCGGGGTGGTCAGGGACTTCTTGAGCGTGGCCGAGAGTCCGGTGCCGAGGGCGTCGCAGGGGGAGGTTTCACGGGGTCCCGTATACCCGGCCGGGTATATGGCGGGCGGCGGAACCCCCGGATGCTTGCGAGAGTGAGGAGGTCCGCACGGTCCGGCACGGGAGCCGGCGCATCCGACGAGGTCCGGAGGACCACCGCAGCTGTCCGCAGGGCACGGCAGCGGGGCCGGGCGGACCAGGAACGTCGGGAACACGTGGAGGTATCGATGCCGGACGCGGTGGTCATCGGGGCGGGGCCGAACGGCCTCGTCGCCGCGAATCTCCTTGCCGCTGCGGGATGGAGCGTGGAGGTGCTGGAGGCGCAGCAGGAGCCGGGCGGCGCGGTCCGCAGCGACCGCGGCGTCCATCCCGACTACGTGAGCGACCTCTTCAGCGCCTTCTACCCGCTGGCTGCGGCTTCGCCGATCCTCGGCGGTCTGGAGCTCCAGGAGGAAGGGCTCAGATGGAGCCGTGCCCCGCGTGTGCTGGCGCATCCGCTGCCGGACGGCCGGTGCGCGGTCCTCGAACGCGGGGCGGAGGACACAGCGGCGGGGCTGGACACGTTCGCGGCGGGCGACGGGGCCGCCTGGCTCGATCTGTACGGCACGTGGAGCCGCCTGGGTCCCGACATCCTGCGGGCCCTGTTCACCCCCTTCCCGCCGGTGCGCTCCGCTCTCCGTCTCGCCGTCAGGCTCCGGGCCGCCGGCGGTCTCCGGATGGCACGGACGATGGTGCTGCCCGTGCGTCGCCTGGGGGAGGAGGAGTTCCGCGGCGAGGCGGCCAGGCTCCTCCTCGCGGGCAATGCGCTGCACGCGGACCTCGGCCCCGAGGCTGCGGGAAGCGGAGGCTACGGATGGCTCATGTCCATGCTCGGCCAGACCTACGGCTTCCCGGTGCCGGTAGGGGGAGCCGGGGCGCTCACAGCGGCCCTGGTGCGCCGGCTGGAACGGCACGGCGGCGTGGTCCGCTGCGGGGAGCGCGTGACCGAGGTCGTCGTACGCGGCGGACGTGCCGTCGGCGTACGCACCGCGGGGGGCGAAGCCGTACCGGCCTCCCGTGCCGTCCTCGCAGACGTGTCCGCGCCCGCGCTGTACGGCGAACTGGTCGACGCACGGCACCTGCCCGGCCGGATGCTGAGCGACCTGCGCCGGTTCCAGTGGGACTTCGCGACGTTCAAGGTCGACTGGGCGCTGAACGGTCCCGTGCCCTGGACCGCCGGGGACGCGTCCACGGCGGGAACCGTCCACCTGGCCGACGGGGTCGACGGTCTCACCCGCTTCGCCGCCCAGATCGCGACAGGCCAGGTGCCCGACCGCCCCTTCCTCCTCTTCGGGCAGATGACCACCGCCGACGCCACGCGCTCACCCGCCGGCACGGAGTCGGCTTGGGCGTACACCCACGTCCCGCACCGGATCAAGGGTGACGCGGGCGAGGACGACCTGACGGGGCGATGGGACCGGCGCGAACAGGAAGCCATGGCCGACCGCATGGAGAACGAAGTCGAACGCTGGGCACCCGGGTTCCGCTCCCGCATCACGTCCCGGCGTCTTCTCGCGCCACCCACCCTCGAGTCCATGGACGCCAACCTGCACGGCGGCGCGATCAACGGTGGCACCGCAGCCGCGCACCAGCAGTTGGTGTTCCGCCCGACGGCCGGTACCGGGCGGCCCGAAACACCGGTGAAGGGCCTGTACCTCGCATCGGCCTCGGCCCACCCGGGCGGCGGCGTGCACGGAGCCCCCGGCGCCAACGCCGCGCGGGCGGCGCTGCGCGGAAGGAGCGCGTACGGGCTGCACGCACCGTCAATGCCGTGGGCCGTCCGCGCGGGGCGGAACACGGGGTGAGGTGCGTGGTGGACGGTCCGTCCCGGACACCACGCGCATACCCAGCCCACGCACCCGGTAGATGCATGTGTCATCGCCCCAGAGCGACGCGTCCGCCACCGCATAGGGGCCCCGCTCGTCCGTGCCGCTCTCCACGATGTCCATGTCCACCCGGATCAGCCGGTGGGCCGGGGTGATCTGGCCGCGGTACGTCCAGGCCGTCTCGCGGCCGGGCAGCACCGGCTCGAACCTGGGGTGCGGGATGCCGTCGCCCGCTCCCCGTTCGATGAGGTGATACTGGAGCAGCTGGCACATGGCCTCGAGGCCCAGGGAGCCGGGCTGCACCGGGTCCTGGAAGAAGTGGGCCCGGAAGAACCAGGCGTCCGGGCGAACGTCCTTCTCCGACCGCAACCGGCCGAGTCCCGCGCTCCCCCCGTCCGGCCAGTGACCCGTGATCCGGTCCAGCATCAGCAGCATGGGACCCGGGAGGCACGGCTTCCCGGCGCAGTACCGGGCGGGCCGGGCGGTCAGATCGACCGTACGGCCGAAGGGCTCGTCGAGGCGTGCCCGGTCATCCGCCGACGTCGCGAGACCCTGCTGGTCCTCGAAGGCCGACGGAGGGAAGTAACCGAAGGCCGTGGAGAGCTCGAGCACGGGCACGCCGTCGGCCGTGCACGACACCCGGAACGACTCGATGATCATGTCCCCGCTGCGCGAGACACGCGTCAGTTCGGCCCGGGTACGGACCGTACGCGTCGCCGGGGTCACCTCGCCGGTGACCGTCCCCGACCCGTCGAGGTTGCGGAAGAGCAGGTCCATGCCGGTGGTCAGCGCGCTGCCCACGTACGAGGCGAGCCACCCGCAGGGTTGCAGCGCGATCTCCATGAGCACGGCGAACGGCACGGTGTGGCCACCGCTCTGCTCGAAGTACCAGGCCTCCGCCGGTACGTCGTACTCCGCGACGACGGTGCTGCCCTCCCGCATCCCGGCCTGCGGCCCGTCCACCGAGGCGATCCGGCTCATGAAGTGGTACGGCGGCCCGGGGAGCCGGGCCACCCTGCGGGTGCCGTCGAAGGGCTCGTACATGGCGCCGAACGCCTCGCTCGGCCTGCCCCAGGCGCACGCCAGCAGCGAGGCGTAGCCGAAGGGGAATCCGTCGGCTGCCACAGCCACCGGCTTCTCCTCGCGGTGCCCGGCCAGCCCGCCGAGCCGCGGCAGCGGCACCGGCGCTCCGCCGGCCTGGACGAGGGGCGGGCCCGAGTGCCGCCATTGAGCCAGCGGCCAGTCGGGTACCAGCCGCAGTGCCATGCCGCGGCCCAGGAACGCCTTCGTGCCGTCCACCGAACCCAGCACGTCGGCGTGGAGCGTCGGTTCCGGCCCGGCCGAGACACCGCGTACGAACACCTCGTAGACGACCCGCCGGCCCTCCGGGGTCGCCTGGCCCCGGCACATGGCCCTGTAGGGGATCCCGCTGACCGGTTCGAAGCGCCAGCCGTCCCGGTCGAGGGTGAAGCCCATGGCCGTGAGATAGAACGCCATCGCCTGGAGACCGCCCTGGAGCATGAGAGTGCCCGGCATGCAGGGATCGTTCTTGAAGTGCCCGGCGAAGAACCAGTCGTCCGGCGACAACGCGGTCTCGGCACGCAGATATCCGCGGCCCCACGGGCCGCCGGCCGGGTCGAAGGCGGTCACCTCGTCCAGCAGCCGCAGCCGGCCCTCGTCGAGCCTCGGCGAGCGGACATGGGCCGCCGTCGCCTCCCAGCCCGGTCCGAAGCAGTCCGCCGGCCGCCCCTCCCCGAGGGCCCGCACCCGGTCCGTGCCGAAGCGGGTCCGTCCGCAGCGCACGGCAGGCGGGTCGAGCGGCAGGTCGTCGCCGGGCGTGCGCTCGGCGGGATCCCACCGGACACCGCCGCTGCCGGCGAGCTCCGCGGGGGTGAAGAACCCGGCCTGGCCCTCACGGACACTGAGCCGGAGCTCGCCGTCCACGTAACAGTCGTAATGGAAGAAGGCCAGCCGGACGCCCGCCTCCTCCGCGTGGCCGTCGACGTGGATCTCGAAGCACAGCGTGTCACCGGCTCGCGGCGGCTCGCCGTGGAACGTCACCTCGCAGCCCAGCAGCCGGTAGGCGCGCTCGCCCCGGTTGAGGAGGTCGACACCCAGCCAGCTGAGCAGGAGCAGATCGGCCTGGCCCGCCTCGATCAGCAGACCGGCCGGCATGCGTCCCGTGGAGTCCAGGTACCAGCTGTCGGGCAGGACGTCGGTCTCCGTCCAGATCCTTCCGTCCGTGCGCACCGGATCCGGCAGGGTGAGCGCCGCGGGCACCGCGTCGATGCCGGTGACCCGGTCCGCGAACAGCATGGGCGGCCCGGGCATCCGGGTCTGCACCGCGTATCCGTCCTGCTCGGCGAAGCGCGGGCCGAACAGGGCGGAGATCTCACGGGAGGCGAGGTGCTCCAACTGGGCGCGGTCGAATGCCGGACCCGGCCTCGGGGCCGGCGCGGGCGCCGGTGGCGGCTGGACGACCGGGGGAGGTGCGACGGGGGCGTGCCGCCGTACGGGAACGGGGTTCGGCGGGACTGCGGCCGTCAGCGCGGTGACGGCGAGCGCCGAGACCCGCAGGAACCGCTGATGGGCCTCCACGTGCCCGGCCATGACCTCCTGGTGCAGCGCGGCGACCCGCAGACTCTGCCGGGCGACCGCGGCCCGTACTCCCACCGTCCCCCGCTCCTCCGAGCGTTCGGCAGGCGGCCGGAGCCGCTGTTCCACGGCACCGGGGGAGGGAACGGCGAGAGCGGCCGGGGTGGTGAGGCCGCCGGAGTCCCGCGCCGGCGGGACGGCCGGTGCGGCGGAGTGTCGAGGACCACGGTCCTGCGGGGCGGCGGCAGCGGAGGGACGGCCGGGGCCCCCGTCCGGTACCGGGGCCAGCTCGGGGGCCCGGGGCAGGATCGTCACAACAGACTCCAGGGGCGGCAGGCACGGAGACGGGATCACGGGAACGGTGACGGTGGGCCCGGGCCGCGGGAGATCCGTGGCGGCCTCGGCGAGCCGGGCGAACACCTCGGCGGCCCGCACGGGCACTCCGGCGACGACGAGTTCGGCCACCGCCAGGCACAGCTGGCGCAGCCCGGTGTCCTCCGGGGAGTCCAGCGCGACGGCCACATGCTCCCGTTCGCCGAGCACCCGCTTGATCCAGCCGGTGCACAGCCTCCTCGGCCCGTGCTCCACGAACACCCGGACACCGTCGGCCCACGCCTGCTCGACCGTGGCCGCGAAGTCGATCGTGCCCAGCCCCTGAGCGGTGATCGCTTCGGCGGCCCGCTCGGCCGTCGGCCGGTACGCCTGCCCGGTGGCCCCGCTGTAGAACCGCACCCCGGGCACCTCGACCGTGGGACGGCGGTGGGCTTCGCGCCATACCTCCCGGACCTCGGCCAACTCCGGCGCGTGGGCCGCCATGTCGTAGTCCAGCTCGATCGCACGGTCGGCGCCGAGCCTGGCCACGACAGCCGCGCACGCCCGGGACTCGCCACCGATGACGCAGACCCCGGGCGCGTTCACCGCCATCAGATGGACCGCGGCTTCCGTGGCGAGCTCCGCACGGACCACGTCCAGGGGGACGCCGACCAGGTAGCTCGACCACCGGGAGCCCTGGATGCCCCGTCGCTGCCAGTGACTCCGGACCGCCCGGAGCTCACCGGTGAGTTCGGTCGTGAACAGACCGCTGTCCCGGGTGGCTTCGTAGAGCCCCGAGGCGTCCGGCCAGGCCCCCAGCGCGACCAGGGCGGCCGACTCGCCCGAGGAGTACCCGAGCGCGGCGTCCGGCCGCAGCCCGAGCACCTCGCGGGTGAACACGGTGTGCAGGACGGACAGTTCGGCGGCGGCCCAGATCTGGCCGAGCACCCCGCGCTCCGGCTCCGGTCCGGAGCGCAACCGGGTGCCGAGCGCCTGGTGGCCGTCCCGGACGGCCTCGCCGAGCGACGGCAGGGCGAGCGCCAGCTCATGGCCCATCCCCGGATACGCGGCCGAGCCGTTGGTGTACACGAACGCGGTCCGCCCGTCGACCGGCCCGTCCCGGTACAGCACATCGGCGGGACGGGGCCCGCCCTCCGTCAGCCAGCGGCGGGCGGCCGCCTTACGGTCCGACAGAGCGGTGCCGCCGCCGACCACGAGCGCCAGCCGGGCCGGGCCGGCGCCGGACTCCGCGCCCGAGTCCAGCGCGGCCAGCACCTCCCGGCGGTCGGCCCCGGAGAAGACGTGCAGACGCGGAGCCGGCCCCCGCAGCCAGGGCCGAGGGTCACCCGTGCGCAGGCGCACGCTCGCGGCGGGCCCCTCCATCGGCGTCACCACGGCTCGCGCGGTGTGGGCGACGGCCGCGGTGTCCGCGGGCCCGGCCGGACGCGGCACGGCGCGGTGCTGGAGCGCGAGCGCCGCGACCGCGACGGAGACCAGCCCGGACGCGGCATGAGCACGCCCGAAGGCCGACGCCGGGTCGAACGCCGCGCCGGGGCCGTCGCCGATGACCATGTCGGGCTCGTCGGAGGCCCCCTCGTCCAGCAGGGCGACGACGGTGTCACCGTCCCTGCGCGCGGCGTCCAGGGGCTTGAGGACCAGGACGACCGCCGCGTCCCCCGGATCGCCCTCACCCCCGAGCTCCCGCAGTGCCGCCCGGTGAACCGCCTCGCAGGACAGGTCGGCGGCACCGACGAGCGCCGCATCGGCCTCCCCCGACCGGATGGCCCGCGCCGCGACCTCCAGTGCCACCAGCCCGGACGCCTCCTCCGAGGACACCGCGAACGACGGTCCGGCCAGGTCCAGTTGGGTGCTGATCCGGCTCGCCACGAGGTTCGGCATACTGCCCACCACTCCCTCCGCGGTCATGGGCGGCACGAACGCGTCCCGGGCCGGGCCGGCCGGCGGCACCGTCACGCCCTGCCCGGCGGCCCGTTCCAGCCAGTACGGAACCCGCCAGCGGGCGCCCGCCCGGGCCACCTCGGGGTCCACTCCCATCCCGATGACCACCATGGTCCGCTCGCGAGGCAGGGCCACCGCCCGTGCGGCCTCCCGTGCGGCCTCCAGCACCAGAAGCTGGTGGCGTACGGTCCGCTCCAGCCCCGACGGCGGGAAGCACAGGCCCGTGAGCTCCACCGCGATCTCCGTGGCGGGGCCGCGCCGTTCACCGCCCAGCACCGCCCGGCGGAAGTCCTCGACGCAGGTCCCGTCGCCGACCCGGGCGCCGAGAGCGACGATCGCCACCGCCCGGCCGCCGGAAGGCCCGGCGGGCCGCCGTACGGCAGTCGTCGGGCGGCGCGCCGGCCGCGGCACGGCGGCCGGGGGAGCGTCCTCCGCGTGGTCCACGACCAGGTGTGCGTTGGTCCCGCCGAACCCGAAGGCGCTCACCGCCGCCCTGCGCGGCCCCGCCCACTCCTCCGGAGCCGTGAGCACCCGCAACGGCGTGCCCGCCAGCGCGTCCAGCGGCCGGTCCGCGCCGAGCGTCGCCGGACGGACCCCCGCCCGCAGCGCACCGAGCACCTTGAGCAGCCCGGCCACGCCCGCCGAAGCCAGCAGGTGCCCGACGTTCGACTTCGCCGAACCGATGGGCACGTCGTCACCGGCCCCGAAGACCCGGGCCATGCCCCGCACCTCCACCGCGTCACCGACCGGCGTTCCCGTCGCATGACACTCGACGAGCGACACCGAATCGGGAGCGACGCCCGCCATGTCGTAGGCCAGGCGCATGGCCCGAACCTGACCCTCCTCCGACGGGCTGATCAGCCCGGAACCGCGCCCGTCGTTCGACAGCCCCACACCGCGGATCACACCGAACACGGGCAGGCCGGCGGCGCGGGCCTCGGACAGCCGCATCAGGGCGACGAAACCGGCGCCCTCTCCGTGCACCAGCCCGTCCGCGTCCCGGTGGAAGGGGCGGCTGCGCCCCGTGCGGCTCGTCGCGGACAGGCCGCAGAACCCCACGTGCAGATAGAGGGGGTCGGGTCGGCTGACCCCACCGGCCACCATCAGATCGGCCGTGCCGTCGTGCAGCCGGTCGCACGCCAGCTTGATCGCGTACAACGAGGACGCGCAGGCCGCGTCGAGGGCCCACGCCCCCGCGCCGAGCCCGAGCGCACGGGCCGCGAGCCGGGCGGGCAGCCCGGAGGAGAAGCGGTTGCGTGCGTCGGGGCGCGCCCGGTGTTCACCCGTCAGCAGGGCGTCACGGAGCGGCGGCCGCTGCGCGGACAGCCAGACGTGTTCGGAGAAGGCCGCACCGGCCTGCGTGGGGTACGACAGGTTTCCCATCACCAGGCCCCCGCGCGGCAGCGGTCCCACGCGGCCCGCCTCCGTCAGCGCCTGCCGCACCCCGTACAGGACCCAGTGGAAGAGCGGGTCCAGCGTGGAGATCCGCTCCGGGGGGATCCGGAAGCCGCGCGGATCGAAGACGGACTCGAACCCCTCGACGTAACCGCCGACATCGGTCCAGGTGCGGTCGAGGTGGTCGTCCACCGAGCCCATGGCCCAGCGCTGCGGCAACCGCCAACGACCCGCCGGGGCAGCCGACACAGTGGTGCGGCCGGCGGCGATGTTCTCCCAGAACGTGTCCGGGTCGAGTGCGCCGGGCAGCACGCAGCCCCGGCCGACGACGGCGATAGGTTCGAAATCCATGCGGGTACTCACTTCACGGCGGGGCGGAGTCCGGGGACGGGGTCAGGAGGGGCGGCGGACGAGCTCGACACCGATCAGTTCCAGCCGTACGGACCCGTCGGCCTCGATCAGTGCCGCGTCGCAGCGCGCCCCCGTGTCGTGCGCCTTGCGTCCCCGTACGACACACCGCACGGTGCCGTCCGACGGGCCGCGCCTGTGCACCCTGCACTCGGCGACGGCCATGGGCAGCGTCGCCGCCCCGAGTACGGCCTCCGCCCAGAGCAGGGCGAGTTGGAGCGCGCCGTCCACGGCGGCCGGGTCGATCGGCCAGTGCGCGCCCTGCCAGTCCAGGGCGCGCACGCCCGCGACGGTCGCCTCGGCGCCCTGCTCGGAGACGCCGTGCACCGCGTGCAGGGCGTGGAACCGCGGACCGTGGAAGAGGACCTTCCCGTCGTACACATCGGCCCGGCCGAGCGGCCTCAGGCCGGCCGGGGCATCCCACTCCGCCGGGTCCGGCTCCCCGCTCCCGGCGTCCAGCACGGCCCGGAAGTGCGCCAGGCCGTCCCCGCTCCGCAGCTCCACCTCCAGAGCCGACGGAGAACCGGGTGCGCCCCGGCTGCCGGACAGGGTGAGCCGGTGGCCCGCACCTGCCAGTTCCGGCAGGGCGCACTTCTTGTACACACGCAGATCGCGCAGGGTGAGCGGCCCGGGGGCCGGCAGCCAGGCCGTAGCGGCGCTCGCGAACCAGTTCAGGACCAGTGCCACGGGCAGCACCGGGGCCTCGGCGGGAGCGTGGTCGGCCAGCTGCGGCAGGGTGTCCGAGCGGACCAGCACCTGTGCCCGGGGCGGGCCGCCGACCGGGGAGAGGGCCGCCGGGTCGTCCCCGGCCGCAAGGACGACGCGGGCCTCGCCGGCGGTGCCCTCCAGCTCGGCCGTGAAGGCGGCCGCGCCCTGCTCCAGGGGGATGAGCGGGACCCCGGACCGGCCGAAATGCGCGGCAAGGGCGGGCGTGACCATGCCGCCCTGCCAGGGCCCCCAGGCGATGCACCGCACCAGGCAGCCGGGGCGGCGGGCCTGTTCGGCCGACGCGACCTGATGGAGGACTTCGTTGGCCATGGCGTAGTCGCTCTGCCCGGTGTTGCCGAACACGGCGGCCACCGAGGAGAACAGGCAGATCATGTCCAGCGGATCGTCCGCCGTCGCGGCCAGCAGCGCCCGCAGACCGTCCACCTTGGTGGACATCACCAGCTCGGCCTGCTCGTCGCTCTTGTCGGCGATCAGCTTGTCGGCCAGGACCCCCGCACCGTGCACGATGCCGGTGATCGGCCCCCACGTGTCGCGTACGTCGCGGAGGGCGGCGGCCAGGGCATCGGCGTCGCGGGCGTCGACCTGGACGTACCGGACGGGGGACCCGGCCGACTCCAGCGCCGCCAGTGTCGCGCGTACCTCCCGTGCGGCCAGGATCTCCCTGGCCCGCGCCGCGATCCGGGCGGGCGAGGAGTCCGCAGCGTCCCTGCCGGAGCGCTCCGCGAGCAGCCGGGTGAGCGTCGGCTCGTCGGACGCCGAAGCCAGCTCGGCGGGTTCGGCGGCGGGGTCGGTCCTGCCCACCAGGACGATCCGTGGACCGTGGGTCCTGGCCAGGTCCAGCAGGGCGGCGGCGGTCACCCCACGCGCCCCGCCGGTGGCCACGATCACGGACGCGGAGGAGATCCGCCGCCTGTCGCCGGGCGTCACCGGCTCGGGCACCGTTTGCAGGAGGGTGCGGGTGCCGTCCGCTCGGAGACCGACCTCCATGTCGGCTCCGCCTTCGAGCAGTTCCCGCACGATCGCCTCGGCGAGCTCCTCGCCGTCCCGGCCGCCCCGCTCGCAGTCGACGATCCTGACCGAGGCGTCAGGCCACTCCTTCGCCGCGGTCCTGGCCAGCCCCGCGATACCGCCCAGCCACGCGCGGCCGGGTGCGCGGCCACCGAGCCCGAAGTCGCCCCCGGTGTCCTGCACGGTCACGAACAGCGCAACCCCTGCGGCGGCTCGCGCCGCCACCGTACGCGCCGCGCGGAACGCCGACCGGTGGAGCTCCGTCGCCTCCTCCGGCCCGTCACCCGCGGTCAGCCCGCCGAGATGGACGACACCGCGTGTGCCTGCGGGCACCTCCGCCGCCGCGGTGGCGTCCACGCCGCGCTCCGTCAGCTTCCGGGCGACGAGACCGGTCAGCCCGCATCCGTCCGTGCCCTCGCCGGTCACCACGACCGGGCCGTCCAGCAGTCCGGCCGTCGCCAGGCCGGAGGCCGGCGACTCCACCACGCGCGGTACCAGCCTCGTCAGCACGGCCGTCTCACCGGCCCCTGCACGCGTGGCGGTGAGCCCGGCGTCCTCCGGGGTGCCGGAGGGGCCGGGCACACTGCGGGGCTCCGGTACGGGGGCGACCACGTCCGCGGGGAAGCCGGCCGCGTCCTGGGGGCCCGGCGCCGGATCCCCCGAGGGGCGGGCGCCGGCGGTGAGCGCCTCGACGATCTCGCGCAGTGTGCGGAGCTTGCCGAGGTGGCCGACGTCTCCCGCTCCCAGGTCGCCCACCTGACGACGCACGGCCGACAGGATCTCGACGCGCTTGATGGAGTCGACCCCCAGGTCCGCCTCCAGCTCCATGTCCATGTCGAGCATGTCGCTGGGGTAGCCGGTGAGCCGGGCCACCACCGAGAGGAGCAACTCCTCCAGCTCCGACGGCGAAAGGGGCACGACATCATCAGCCGGAGCCGGAGCCGGAGCCGGAGCCGGAGCCGGAGCCGGAGCCGTCGCCGTCGCGGGCGAAGGCGCTGCTCCCGCCCCGGCGTACGCGGGGGCAGCGGGAGCGGCGGCCGGGGAAGGCACGGCCGCCGTGACACCGGTCGCGACCGGAGCCGGTGCCACGGACGCCGGCGCGCGCCCCGGTGACGAAGGCCGGGGCAGCGACAGCGGCACGGGGGGAGCCGCCGCGTCGAGCACCTCACCCGTGTGGGGCACTCCGAGCATCGCGGCCAGAGTCGTCTCGGTCATCCGCAGAAAGGCCACATGGCTGTCCGTCAGCATGCGTTGGCAGGCCGCGTGGGCCTCCGCGGTGTGCCGCTGGACATTCTCGACCGCCGCGTACCAGTCGGCGCCGACGGCCTCGGCGCCGTAAGGAAAGACGGGCCCTGACCCCGGTGACGGTACGACGTCGTGGGCTTTCGCTGGATCATTCGCGGGCTCCACCGCGGGCGGGGGGACCGTCGGGGTGCCGGACGCGGATGCGTGCACGGGGGCGGTCCGCGGTCGGCCTTCCGGTCCGCGCTCCGGTGCGGGCGACGGTTCGGCGGATGCGGCGCGGGGCGGGTGGAGCTGACCGTAGTTGGCTCCGCTGATCTTCACGGTCATTCGGGGCTCGCGTTCCTTCGCTGGGGCTCCGGGCGTGCCGTACGGCGCCCAGAGGCTGTCGAGATCGAGGGGGACGCCGCGCACGGCGAGTTCGCCGAGCGCGGCGTGCAGGGTGCTGACCCCGGACCGGCCCGGCCGGTCCAGGGGGACGGCCGCGTGTTCGCGGTCGCCGAGGATCTGTCCGACCAGACCGGTCAGCGCGGCGCCCGCGCCGACTTCGACGAAGGTCCGGACCCCGGCCGCGTACATCGCCTCGATCTGGTCCTGGAAGAGCACCGGTGAGGCGAGATGACCGGCGAGCCGGCGGCGCACCTCGTCGGGGTGCGACGGGTACGGTTCCGCATCGGCGTTGCCGTAGACCTCGATCCCGGGCTCCGTGAGCGGCACCGTGCGCAGGTACGCGGCGAGCGGCTCGGCGGCCGCGGCGACCAGCGGGCTGTGGAAGGCGGTCGACGTGGCCAGCCGACGGGTACCCGCCCCCTCGGCCGCGAACGCCTCCTCGGCGCGCCGGACAGCCTCCTTGGAGCCCGAAAGGACCACCTGGCGCGGGGAGTTGTGGTTGGCCGTCCAGATCTCGCCGAATCCGCCGCCGGCCAGCACCTCCGCCACGTGCGCGCGGTCCGCCGCCACGGCCAGCATCGCGCCCGGCGTGACCGCCGCGTCCCGCATCAGCTCACCGCGGCGGCGGGCCAGACCCACCAGCGCCTCCGCCTCCAGCACACCCGCGCAGTGCAGCGCCACCAGCTCACCGAAGCTGTGGCCCGCCACGCAGTCCGGCCGCAGGCCCAGCTCCCGCACCACCTCCAGCAGTGCGAGCGCGTGTACGGCGAGGGCGGGCTGCGCCCACTCGGTGGCGTCCAGGAGAGCCCGCCGGTCCGCACGCTCCTCATCGGTGAAGGCGGGCGGCGGGAACACCACCCGGTGCAGCGGCCGTCCGTCGAAGCGGGTGCCGCCGAGCCGGTCCCACACGGCCTGTGCGGCCGACGCCAGCATGGCGAGGTCGGCCCCCATCCCGACGTACTGGGACCCCTGCCCCGGGAACAGGAAGCCGATACGCCCCGGAGCGGGCTCCCCGGACGCGTACCGGACGCCGGCGGGTGTGGAGAACGCCGTGCCGGGCCGCTGCCGGACCGACGCGACCGCCTGCGCGTACTTCTCCCGCAGGTCCTCACCGTCGGTGGCGACGACGGCCAGCCGCACCCGGTTGGCGGGTGAGAAGGAGGTGTGGCTCTCCCGTGCCAGCGCGGCCAGCGGACGGCCGTCGTCCGTCCGCGGCGGCACCAGATCCGACACGGAGGCGCCGCTGAAGAGGACGAGTTCGCTCGGCGCCGATCGGTGGCGCAGGGCCGCGCGGCCCCGCGCCGAGGGCACGTACTCCTCCAGTGTGACGTGGAAGTTGCTGCCGCCGAAGCCGAAGCTCGACACCGAGGCCCGGCGCGGATGCCCTGCGGGCCGTACCCACGGGCGGGTCTCCGTGTTGACGTAGAACGGGCCGTCGTGGGCGGCGGCCGCCTTATTCGGCCGGTCGACCTTGATGGTCGGCGGCAGCACCTTGTGGTGCAGGGCCATGACCGCCTTGAGCAGCCCCGCCGCACCCGCCGCGCACTTGGTGTGGCCGATCTGCGACTTGACCGAGCCGATGGCGCACCACTGCCCGTCCGGACGGCCCGCGGCTCCGAACACCTCGCCGAGGGCGGCCAGTTCGGCGGTGTCCCCGGCCTTCGTGCCGGTTCCGTGCGCCTCGACCAGCTCCACGGTCTCCGGTCCGTAACCCGCCTCCTCGTAGGCGCGTCGCAGGGCGCGCGCCTGGCCGTCGGGCAGCGGGGCGTAGATCGCCGTGCTCCTGCCGTCGGACGAGGTGCCGATGCCCCGGATCACCGCGTGGATCCGGTCGCCGTCGCGCTCCGCGTCGGACAACCGCTTCAGCGCATACATGACGACCGCTTCGCCGAGCATGGTGCCGTCGGCCGCGGCCGAGAACGGTCGGCAGTCACCGCTGGGGGACAGCGCGGGGGTCTTGGAGAAGCACAGGAACATGCCGATGTCGTTCCCGGTGTCCACGCCTCCGCTGATCACCAGGTCGGCCCGGCCGAGCGCCAGCTCACCGACGGCCGTGGACAGGGCGGCCAGTGAACTGGCACAGGCGGCGTCGGTGGTGTGGTTGACGCCGTGGAGGTCGAACCGGTTGGCGATGCGGCCCGCGACGACGTTCCCGAGCAGCCCGGGGAAGGTCGATTCCCGCCATGGTTCGAAACGGGCCGAGATGCGGTCGCACACGGCCTGCGCCTCGGCCTCCCCGAGTCCGCTCTCCCGCAGCCCCGCGAGCCACAGCGGGCGCTGGGTGCGCCCGTACATGTGCGGCAGGAGTTCCAGGGCTGCCGCGCCGAGGACGACGCCGGTCCGCTCCCGGTCCACCCCGGCCGGACCGCCGGCGTCCGCCAGCACCTGGTCGGCGACCATCAGGGCGAGCAGCTGGGAGGTGTCCGTCGCCGGCAGGTTGGCGGGCGGCACCCCGTAAGCCATCGGTTCGAAGTCCACCTCCGGCAGGAAGGCGCCCCGACGGGCGTACGTCTTGTCGGGGGCGGCCGGGTCCGGGTCGTAGTGGTCCTCCACCCGCCAGCGGGACGGGGGCACCTCGGTCATCAGGTCCCGGCCGCCGGTCACGATCCGCCAGTACCCGGCAGCGTCCGTCGCGCCGGGCACCACAGCGCCCACGCCGACCACGGCGACGGGAATCCGGTGGGACGGGGAATCGTGCACGGTCTCTCCTCGGAGTGGGGCTGTCGTCGTGGGCGCCTCCGGGGCGCCGGGCCGGCTCACGCCAGCTCGCACGGCGTGTAGGTGAACGCCTCGGGCGTCAACGGGACTCCGTAGGTACGCAGCTGGTGGGCGCGGGTCAGCACAGCGGCCCCTTCGAGCAGGTTGAGTGCGATCTGCACCACCGACCGGTTCGCCGGTTCGGCCAGCGAGGTGCCCTCGACCCACCGGTTGAACGCGCCCATCGCCGGCCCGCACCAGATCTGGTAGTCGGCCCGCCGTGACGCGTCCCCGGTGATCGCCCACCGGCTCGAACTGCCCAGGTACCAGCGGAAGACCAGTGCCATGCGGTGCTTCGGGTCGGCCTCCGCGCGGGTGATCTCCGCGGGATCGCGCTGCTCCCAGAACGTGCGGGTCCGCTGCCAGATCTCGTCGAACGGGGCGCGCAGCACGTCACGTTCGATCGGGACGCGCAGCGCGGACGGGATCTCATCGAGCGAGCCGTGCGCCCGGTACGCCGCGTGGAGCCGCCCGGCCCGCCGGGCGAACATCGTCCCCCGGGAGAGAACCTGCAGCTTCACACCGAGCTCGAACATGTCGGCTGCCGGCGCCATGGCCACATCCGCGATGTCCGCGTCGCAGAGCATCGCCTTGGCCTCGTCGGACAGGCCCGCCTCGACGGCCGTCTGGTTCACCGACCCGACGACCACGTACGACGCGCCGAGGGCGAAAGCGGCGGCAACAGCATCCGGTGTGCCGAGGCCCCCGGCCGCCCCGATGCGGACCGGCCGACGGTAGCCGAACCGTCGGCACAGGACGTCGCGCAGCAGGGCGATCCTCGGCAACAGGGCCGACAACGGCCGGTTGTCGGTGTGCCCGCCGCTGTCCGCCTCCACGGTGATGTCCTCGGCCACCGGCACCCGGGCCGCCAGCTCCGACTCCTCCCGGGTCAGTTCGCCCTGAGCGACGAGGGAGCTCAGCAGTGCGGCCGGGGCGGGGGAGAGGAACCGCTCGGCCACCTCGGGCCGGGAGACCTTCGCGAGCACCGTCGTACGCCGGACGATGTCGCCGTCCGCGCCCCGGCGCAGCCCCCGGGCCGCGCACAACACGACAGCCGGGGTCAGCTCCATGAACGCCGACGCGGAGATCCGGGGGACACCGTGGCGCAGCAGCAGCTCGGCGACGCGCCACTCCAGCTCCGGTTCGGCCGGTGAGTGGATGAGGTTCACGCCCCAGTTCGGGCGCGGGCCCAGCTCCTGGACCAGCGTGTGCACGGCCCGCTCCACGTCGGGGTACGCCAGACCCCCCGCGCCGAAGAAGCCGAGCATGTCCGCCCGGGCCATCGCCGCCACCATCCCCGTGGTCGCGATGCCGTTCGCCATCTCGCCCGCGACATAGGGGAAGCGGACGCCGTGCGCCTCGCAGAAGGTGCGACCGCCGAGCCACTCCGGATACAGCGGCGGCAGCGTACCGAGCACCGGTCCGCCGGGCACGGGACCGGTCGCGAGCCCCAGCTCACGGCCGTCCGGCCCGCTGACCACATGGACGGGTTCCCGGATCCGCCGGGCACAGGCCGCGATCCCTTCGGGGGAGAAGACCGGCGGGGACGCGGCGGGGGAGCCGGAAGCTGCGAGGACGGACACGGAGAGGCTCCAACGGGAGAGGACGTCTGCTGGTCAGGCGTGACGGGAGGACGAGAAGGCGGTCGCGGGTGCGTCCGGCGAGCCGGTGCGTGCCCGGCCGGGAGGGGCCAGACCGGACCAGAGGTAGTCGAGGCCCACGGGGGCGGACGCGGCCGAGGGCCCCAGCAGCGACCTGACCCGGGTGTCGTCGAACCGCCGCCGGTGGGAGAGATAGACCGTCATGCCCGGATAGAAGTCCAGCAGCGCCTCCAGCGCCGACGGGGCGTCCGGCTTGGTGGCGACCAGTTCGATCGAGAGCGTGACCAGCTGTTCGAGCAGGGTCACGACGGTGGGTACGGGCACGTCGCGGTCATGGACGACGTGGTACGTGTCGACCCCGCCCGAGGGCGTCCGGCCCGCCAGCCGCACCATGACCTCAGCCGCGTGCTCCACCTGCAACAGGTTCAGGTGGCCGTGCGGATGCCCCACCGTACGGATGCGGGGCCGGCCGGGGTCCTGTGGGCCCGCGGCACCTCGCGCGTCACGCAGGATCCGCTCGATGACCAGCAGCGGATGCGCGGGCAGTTCGGGGTGCGGCGGCACGTCGGAGACCAGGATGCTCGGCCGCAGGACCAGGGCCGGGCGGCCGTGCTCCCTGGACCACGCGTGGACGAGCAGCTCCGCCTCGTACTTGGAGCGTTCGTAGGCGTTCTCGAAACCCTGGGCATCGTCCAGCTCGTCCTCGTACGCCACCCCTTCACGCCGTGCCCCGGCCACGAAGGCGGTGCTCACGTGGTGGACCACGGGCCGACTGCGGCCGGCGCCGGCCAGCTCCAGCAGGTGCCGGGTCCCTTCGACATTGGTCCGGCGCAGCTCGGGGAGGTCCCCCTCCAGGTTGATGCTGCCCGCACTGTGCCAGATCGTGCCGATGCCGTCGGCCAGCTCCTGGAACGCCCGCGCGGACAATCCCAGCCGGGGCTGTGCGAGGTCGGTCTCCACCACCCGCAACCGACCGGGGAGCCCGGCGACGAACGCCTCTGTGGCACCTGTCAGTTCGAAGAACCGGGTGATGCGGCGCAGAGCGTCTCCCGACCCCGCGTGGGCCAGGACCGTGAGCGACCGGTTCGTGTCGAGCAGGCGACGTAACAGGCGCAGCCCGAGAAATCCGGTGGCGCCGGTGAGGGCGACATGCACGACCATGGCTCCAAGGCTTCGAAAGGGACGGGCCCCCGACCGGGTGCGGAGGGGCGGGGACGGGGTGCCGCTGCTGCGGCGGCCGGGAGCGGCGGAACGGGGCGCCACCGGCCGTCCCACGGCGCGGAGTGTCACCCGGCGGTCGTGGTGCGAGCGGCTCGACCCGTCCGGCCGTTCCGGTGCGGCGGGTGCTCGCCGGTCCCCCGACGCCCCCAGCCTCGCCGGGGGCTTCTCGGGCCCTCTCGGGGCCCGATGATCTCCGGCACACGGCACACGATGTCAGACGGTGAGCAGGGCGGGACCCCCCGATTCGATCTGCTCACCCGAACGAAGTACGCCGCGCCGTGACGGTGCGACCTGCACCGATCGGAGGAATCCCGCCGCAGGCCAGGGCGCCCGGACGTACGGGGGTGACGGGGGTGAGCGGACGTGCGCGGAACCCTGTCCCTCCTTCGAGGGATCTTGCGGACGGTGTTCCGGGACGGCCCTCCCGAGCGCGACCGCGCCGCCGGCGGCGGGCTGCGGGCGGCAGCGGGCCAGTCACCGCACGGCGAACGGGCGCCTCGTGACCCTGACGGCGGATATGGCAGTCCACCGCGGCGGGCGGGAACGGGGCCGCCAGGAGCGGGAGCGGCATTCCGGTGCCGGACGGCTCCGCCGCGGTCGGTGGTCATCCTGAAGGGTCGGACGGGGGTGGCCGGGCTGCCCGGTCCGGTGCTCGGCCTGCCGGTCGGCCCGCCGCGCTCCGCCCGTCCCTCTTCCCGTCGGCCCGCTCGCTGTTGGCACGAATAGGAGCCCTGAAGCCCCATGCCCGTCTCCGATCAGTCCGCCCGGTCCACCCGGTCCGCCCCGTCGGACACGTCCGTCCGGCCCGGTCGGTCCGTCCCCTCTCCTCGCCACCCCACCCACTCCGTCGACCGCGCCTTCCTCAACCTGGAACGCCGCCGGCCCGACGTCCGTTGGGACGCCGGCGGCGTCGCGTTCCTCAGCGGCCCGCCCCCGGCCCTGGCGGATTTCGTCGCGTACGTGGGCTTCCGCCTGAGCGCACTGCCCCTGCACACGAGCCGGGTCGAAGGCGGTCGGCGGCTCCGGTGGCAGCCGGACGCCGGCTTCGCCGTCGACCGGCACGTGCACGAGGTGGTCGCCGACGGGCCCGACGGGTGGGACGCGGCCCTGCACACCGCGCTCAACGCCCCGTTCGCGCCCGGCGCGTACTGGGGGGTCTGGCTGGTCCACGGCCACGCACCCGACGCGTACGCCCTGTGCTACCGCTTCCGCCACGCCTGCCAGGACGGTTCGGCCGCCGCCATGACCTTCCGGACGATTCTGGGCGAGGGGGAGCCCTCCTCCCGCCCGGTGCCGGGCGGGAGCCGTAGGGCCGGTGTGCCGCGGCGCGTGGGCGCGGCCGTCGGGCTGGCCACGAAATTCGTGGCCGGCTCCCTCGTCGTCCGCCGTCACCGTCCCGGCACCGCGTTCGTCCCCTCAGGGGAGCAACGGCTGTGGCGGGGGCGCGTACCGGTGGACACCCTCCGCCGGATCGGTGTGCCGCGCGGCGGCTCGGCACACGACGTACATCTCGCCGCTCTCGCCGGGGCGTTGTCGGTCTGGTCGGACCGCTCCGGCGTACCGCTCCCACGGGTGACGGCCGTACTGCCCGTCGACGCGCGCCGCACCGACGAGGACCAGACGTGGGGGAACCGCTGCTTCGCCCTTCCGCTGGAGCTGCCCGTGCGGATCGCCTCACGGCGGCCGGACGGGCCCCAGGACGGCGAGGCGTCCCTGCGGCGACTGGACCACGTCATGACGACGACCCGGAAGCTGCGGGGCGAGGCGTGGCGGCAGGCCATTCAGGACCTGGTCCGCTTCATGCCGGGACGCCCCACCGACTGGTACATGCGAAGGGTGCTCTCCCCACGTGTCACCAACGTCATGGCCACCTCCATGCCGCTCGCCGACAAGGGGAGCCTGGGGGAGACGCAGGTGACGGGCACCGCCCTGCTGCCCCTGCTCGTACCCGGGCACCTCTTCGGGGTGGGGCTGTCGCTCTTCGGTGACTGGGCCGAGGTGTCCTTCGTCGCCGACCGCGCCCTTCCGATGGGGGAACTGCTGCCGGAGCTGTGGGAGCAGGCCGTGGGGGAGCTGGAGGAGAGCTCGGCGCCCGCGTGAGCTCGTGCCTCCCCTTGTCGGGTGTTGACGGCGGTGGACCCGCCGCACGCGTGAGCGCCGCGTTGACGCCAACCTGCCTCCGGCGCCGTTTCCGCTGCGTGGCCCGCTCGTTGACCACGAGCGGACCGGTCGATGCCGCCGAGTGGCCGGCCGGACGAACTCGCCGACTGGGAGACGCGGACCGGTTCCGCGGCCGTCGGGAAGACCTGGCACGACGGAGCAGCGCGATGGACGTCAGAGATGTGCACCACTCCTACCGGCAGCACGCCGTTCTCCGGGGCGTCGACCTTCGGCTGCGGCCCGGCACCCTCGCCGGGATCGTCGGGGAGAACGGCGCCGGCAAGACGACTCTCCTGAAGGCCCTCGCCGGTGAACTCAGGCCGGACCGGGGATCGGTGCACCATGTCGGCAGGTTCGGCTACTGCCCGCAGTCCGTGGTTCTGGACGACTCCTTCACCGTCCGCCAGCATCTCGACTTCTTCCGGAGCGCGTTCGGGCTCCCGGACCTGCGGCGGGCCGGAGAAGTGATGGAGACCCTGGCCTTCACCGAGTACCTCGACCGGCGCGCCGGCCAGCTCAGCGGGGGTTCACGGCAGAAGCTGAACCTGACCCTGGCGCTCATGCACGATCCGGACGTACTGCTGCTGGACGAGCCCTACCAAGGGTTCGACTGGGAGACGTATCTGCGCTTCTGGGAGCTGGCGACGAGTCTGCGCGACGCCGGACGCTCGGTGCTCGTCGTCTCGCATCTCGCGTACGACATCGACCGGCTGGACGTGCTGTGGCGCCTGGACGCCGGGCGCCTCACCCTTCAGGAACCGCGTGCGGGGGCGACGGCATGAGGCGGCACTGGTCCCTCTTCACCACGGCGTCCCGGTACGCGTTGATCGGGCATGCCCGCAACCGGTTCGCGATGCTGCTGGTGGTCGCGTACATCCCTGTGTGGATCGGCCTCGCCTATGTGACCATCCCCGACGAGCCCGCACCGTTCCGGCTGCGGGCCACGGGCGAGATCCTCTCCCCGCCGGGGAACCACCTCACCCAGATCACCGGTGCGCTGAACGCGGTCACCCTGATCGCCGGGTTCATGATGTTCGCCGCCACCTTCACGGGCGGTGCGTTCGACCGCCGCCTGGCCATGGCGGGATACCCGAGGTATCACCTCGTCCTCGCCAAGCTCTCCGCGCTCACGTTGGTCTGTGCCGCCGTCGCCGCGTACGCAACGGCCGCCGCCGGCTTCGCCTGGGCCCCCCGGCAGCCCCTCATGCTCGCCGCCGCGCTGTTCTGCGCCGCCCTCACCTACGGCGCGTTCGGCGTGGTCTTCGGATCGGTGCTCCGCCGCGAGGTGGAGGGCATGTTCGTCATCCTGATGATCAGCATCCTCGACGTCGCCCTGCAGAACCCCCTCTCCAGCTCCGGATCGGACAGCGCCGTCGTGCGCTTCCTGCCGACGTACGGAGCCGTGCAGGCGAGCATGTCCGCGGCCTTCTCCGACGCGTCGGTGCGCGAGGGCCTCGCGATCCAGGTCCTCTGGCTCACCGGCGCCGCGTTCGCCGGATTCCTGGTCTTCCGCCGGCGCACCCGCAACGCGCTGCCACCGGAACGGAAGCCCCGCGTTCCGGCTCCCTCCGGGCCCGTTGCGGCCGAGGGCGCCCAAGGGGCCCCGCCCGCAACGGCCGTGACCAAGGGAAGCCGTTGATCGTTCTGTAGCCGCGGGCGCTGACGCGGTGCCCGGACCGACACGTTCTTCGTGCAAGGAGCAACACCCTCATGACCCTTACGCGCACCGTCCAGCGCACCGTACTCACCGCCGCTCTCCTGTCGGCCTCAGCCCCTGGCCGTCCCTTCGCCCGCGCAGGCCGCCCCGCTGCCCCCCGCGTGTCAGGAGACGCTGCTCGAGACCCTCGACAAGTTCCCCGTGGTCGACTTCACGGTCCCCGACAAGGCCCAGAACACGATGCTGGCCGTGGTCCTGGGGCTGAGCGAGGCCGACCAGGCGGTCTTCACCGAGACGGCGTGCGCGGCCTGGAACACCTGGGCGACCCAGAACGGCCAGGCGATCGCCGCGGACCTGGACACCGGCTACCGGAACGCGGCCGGGCCCGTGTGCAACAAGTTCGCCAAGTCCTCCATGGCGACGATCAAGAAGTACAGCCCGAACGTGCCCGCCGCGACGCGGGAGCTGGAGAAGCTGGCCAAGACGGTCTGGAAGAACTCCATGGAGAAGCTGGCCGCGAAGGCCACGAACGCCGACTGCCGTACCGCCTACACGGGGGTGAAGGCCGGCTGGTAGCGGAACCGGGCGGCGCGGCGTCGGATCGGCCTGCGCCCACGGGGTGACGCGTGTGGTGACAGGCCGCACCGTGCGGTGTTCCAGGCACGGCGAAGCCACGCCGGGCTCCTGGCGGAGCTTCGCCGTGTGCGGCGTGGAGCAGCCCGGGGCTCCCTGTTCGTCACCCGCTTTGCTCTGCCGTACTGCCCTGCGGTTAGTTTGGGTGCAGGACAGGTAGGCCCGTGGCGGCGAGGTGCACGGGGGACGGGAGGTCGGGAAGAGTGTCGCTGCGCGGAGGTGATCCAGCGGAGATCGGCGGCTATCCGCTCGAGGCACGGCTCGGCTCCGGCGGTATGGGCACGGTCTTTCTGGCCCGTACGAGTTCGGGGCGGCCGGTCGCGATCAAGCTGATCCACCAGCAGTTCGCGGGGGACGAGGAGTTCCGCATCCGTTTCCGGCAGGAGGTGGCGGCCGCGAGACGGGTGAGCGGCGCGTTCACCGCCGCCGTGGTCGACGCCGCCCCTGAGGCCGAGCAGCCGTGGATGGCGACGACCTATATCGAGGGGAACACGCTCGCCCAGCACATCGCCGCGAAGGGCCCGCTGAACGGTGCGGAGCTGAGGAGGCTCGCCATCGGGCTGGCGGAGGCGCTGCGCGACATCCACCGGGTGGGCGTCGTCCACCGTGACCTGAAGCCCTCGAACGTCGTGCTCTCGCCCGAGGGGCCGCGCGTCATCGACTTCGGCATCTCACGCGCCGCGGACCAGCAGACGCTGACGATGACAGGGCGTGTCATCGGTACGCCGCCCTTCATGTCGCCGGAGCAGTTGCAGGCGCCGCGGGGTGTGGGCCCGAGGTCCGATGTCTTCTCGCTGGGGACCCTGCTGGTGTACTCGGCGACGGGCCACGGGCCCTTCGACGCGGACAGTCCCTACATGACGGCGTATCAGGTGGTGCACGAGGAGCCGTCGCTGGGCGCCGTGCCGGCGGCTCTGCGCGCGGTCGTCGAGTCCTGCCTGGACAAGGAGCCGGAGGGGCGCCCCTCGGCGGACGAACTCCTCGTGCTGCTGCGTGACCTGCCGTCCGACCTCGGTGCGACCGAGGCGCCTGCGGCCGGCGCGAGCCGGACCCGCGACATGATCACCCAGCATCACTCCGGGACGGAGGCCACGCCGCCTCCGGTCGCCCCGGCCGGTCCCGGTACGGGGAGCATCGGCACCCCGGCCGGCCGCCGTCTGCGTCGAGGATGGCGGCCTGTGCTCGCGGCCGCGGTCGCGGTGGCAGCGATCGGCGGGGGAGTCGCCGCGCTGAAGACGGGCAGCCTCGGAAGGAGCGGCGGCGACAAGGGCCACAGCGTCGCGGCGCCGGCCGCCGCCCTTCCGGACGGCTTCGCGCCGTGGCACAGGACCGTGCAGAGCGGTGACGAGGGCATACCCGACGAGTTGCGTTGCGTCGCGCGCGGCGACGCGCTGTTCTGCGGGGGTGGCGGTGTCGTCGCGACCCGGATCAGTGCCGTGGACGGCTCGAGAGCGTGGACGGCGAAGAGCCCGGGCGTCCCCGTCCAGGGCATGCACCTGGTGGGCGCCACCGACGACACGGTGCTCGGCTACCGCTTCGCCTCCCAGGACGCCCCGCAGGGCCCTCCCCGCGAGGTGGTGGCCATCGACGCGGAGAGCGGCCGGGAGCTGTGGTCCGTGCCGTCAGGCGCCCAGTCGACGGCCGTCACAGGCCGGACCCAGGACGCCGTCGTGGCCGGCTCCGCCGTCGTGACGGTCGACGCCTCCAACTCCCGCTTCGAGGCCCGGGACGCGCACAGCGGCGAGGTGACCTGGAAGACGCCGTTCCCCGCGGGTACGCAGTGCGCTCCCGTCCCCGCGGGGCCCCGGCTCTTCGCGATGTGCGCGACGGACGCCGAGGTGGATGCCCTGGAGGTGCGCCGCCCCACCCTGCAGACGCTCGACCGCGCCTCGGGGACACTGGGCAGGCCCCTCGCGGTCGACGGGCCCGCCAGGCCGGTGGGCGGCGACAAGGGCAGTCTCGTACTCCTTCAGGAGCACATGGAGGGCATGGCGCTGGCCGGGTACGACGGGGTGGCGCGGGTCGACCCGGCCTCGCGGAAGGTCACGTACTCCCGACTGGCCAAGACGTATGCGGGGACGCCCGGCATGGCGGACGGCACCGTCTACGTGAGCGGACAGACGGGTCTTGTCACGGCGCTCGACCCCGCGACCGGACGGAAGAAGTGGTCGCGGCAGACGCCCGTGGAGGGCGCTTCGGGCCCCGTGGCGGGAGCCGGCGCGCTGTATTTCAGCTCGGCCACCGGCCGGGTAGTCGCGCTGTCGCCGGACGACGGCAAACCCTTGTGGACGACGGATCCGCAGGCCGAGGGCCCGTCGGGCGGGGAGGGTGCGAGCCCGCGCGTGACCGTCGCGGGGCGCGTGGTGATCGTGGCCGCGGCGGACAACACCCTCTTCGCCTTCGACGCGCAGAAGCCGCCGGAGTCGGCCTGACCCCGGCGGCACTACCGTCCGCCACCTGGGTGTGGCGTCTATGGCGTGATGCCCGCCCACGCTGAGGCACATGCCGTCACAGGTTCCTCGTGCGACGGTAAACTCCAGGCGTGAGAGCCGACGCCGTACGCAACGTGGAAGCGGTCCTGACCACCGGTGCGCGCATGCTGGCCGCCGATCCGGGCGCCAGTATCGCGAGCATCGCGGCCGAGGCAGGGGTGGACCGGCGTACGGTCTACCGGCGGTTCGCCTCCCGCGAGGAACTCCTCGCGGCCGTCTACGCGTCCCGGCTGGAGGCCATCGAGCGGGCCATCGAGGACGCGCGGCTGCGTGAGGCCCCGGTAGCTGTGGCTCTGCACCGGTACGTCGAGAACATCATCGGCGTGAACCGGACCTGGCCCGTCGATCTGGCCCGTATGCTCGCCGACGACGAGGTCCGCGCCCGGAGGGACGCCTCGATCCGCGAAGTCGACGCCTTCCTCCGCCGCGCCACCGACGAGGGCCTGCTCCGCTCCGACGCACCGGCGGGATGGGCCGGCGCTCTGCTGCCCCAGCTCATGCACCTCGCGTCGCGGCAGATGCCGGACCTGTCGGCCGCCCGGGCGGCCGACCTCGTCGTCGACACGCTGTTGCGAGGGCTCGGAAGGATCTGACGTACGCGAGTGCACCCGTGTACGGCCCGTCATCCCGCACGCCGGCCTCTCCCAGTGCATCGAGTACAAGACCATCACCGTCTGAACGGCTCAGTGCGCCGCGAGCGTGCCTCGCCGAGCGGTCTCCTCTGTTCCGTGCCAGTCCAGTATGAGGACGGTCGCGTCGTCCTTGAGATTGCCCCGGCAGGCATCCAGCACCGCTGTGGTCAGGGTGCGGACGGCCTCCCTGGGATGCGAGGCGCGGGTGTCGCCCAGGAGAGAGGCCAGATCGACAGCTGCGGCCCCTCGTTCCTGCATCCCGTCGGTGAGCAGGACGAGGCGGTCGCCGGGATGCAGCTGAAGCGTCTGGAGCTGGTAGGAGGAGGGCGCCGCGACGCCGAACGGCAGGTTCACGGCGAGCTGGACCTCCTCGGCCTCGGTGGCACCGTCCCGCAGGCGGAGGGGCCAGGGGTGCCCCGCGTTGACCAGTTCGCAGGTGCCCGTCTCGAGTCGGATGCACAGCAGCTGTCCGGTAGCCAGCCCACGACTGTGGCTCAGCAGGGCCTCGTGAGCGTGATGGGCCTGGTGCAGCGCGTCGCAGCCTGTACGGCGGGCGCCGCGCAGCGCGCCCGTGACCAGTGTGGCCAGCAGGGCGGAGTCGGTGTCGTGGCCCATGGCGTCGGTGATGGACAGGTGCAGCGTGTCCTGGTCGAGGGTGTAGTCGTAGGTGTCGCCGCCGATGTCGTCGGCCGGGACAAGACCTGCGGCGAGGGTGAACTGGGGGGCCTCGCAGCAGGAGGCCGAAGGGAGCAGCTGATGCTGGATCTCGGCGGCCAGGCTGGTCCGGGTGGTACGCCGGCCGGCGTGGTAAAGGTCGGTGAAGCGGCGGTCCGTGACGATGATGTAAGCCAGTGCGTGGGCCGCGTCGCTGATCTGTCCGAGCACGGCGTCGTCGGCGTACTGCAGTGTCACCTCCAGCACACCGATGCAGTCACCCCGATTGCTCACCGGCGAGATCACGCGGCGACCGCCCTGGCCGTCCGGCCCCACATGCTGGCGCTGGCTGCGGAGAACCGTGTCGTAGACGCTGCCTTGCAGACCGATCCGCTCCGGAGTATCGGCCATGTCGCCCTCGACGGGCGCGGTCAGGCGTAGCAGCCGCTCCCCCATGAGGTCGACGAACAGGAACGACACGTTCTCCGCCCCGAAGCGCTTGCGCAGATCGTGCGCGACCACGCCGACGGACGCCCCGGGCGGCGCGGACTCCGCGGCGGCCAGAAGCTCGCCAAGTTCCAGATCTCTGCCATCCATGGCAACCTCCCATCGTCTGTCGCCCCTTGTTCCCCAAGTTTCGCCGACCTCACCTCGTAACCCCCCGACAGTCCTTGCCGTCCCCCTACGACGCCTCGTCCGCCAGGACGACGCAAGCGCTCGGATGAAGGTCGCGATCGATCGGGGAATCCGCCCAGGCCAGGAGCGGGTGTCTATGTACATGAACGTCAGTCACCTGCGTTTACGTACAAAGAGCAGCAGAGGAGTGCGGCCTTGGTCGAGCAGGAAGACCGGCCGGGGCGTCTATCCGGCGGCCTCCGCCCCGCAGGCGTCCCCGGCCACCGACGCCTCACCGTAAGCGAGTTCGCTCGCCAGCAGCGCGGCTCCCACCACCCCCGCGCGAGGGCCGAGCCCGGACATGACGATCGGCAGGTTTCCGGTGGCCAGGGGGAGCGAGCGTTTGTACACGACGCTGCGGATCTCGGCGAGCAGGGGGTAGCCGAGCCCGGTCAGTCCTCCGCCGATCACGATCATCGACGGGTTCATGAAGCTGACCAGCGTGGCGAGGACCTGTCCGACCCGGTGGCCCCCGGCCCGGATCAGGCCGACGCTCGTGCTGTCGCCGCCGTCCGCGCACTCCCCGACGTCCAGGGCGGTCAGGACCCCCCGCTCGGCGAGCCGTTCGGCAAGGGCGGGTGACTGCCCGGACATCGCGGCCTCCGTGGCGTCCCTGGACAGGGCCACCCCGCCGAAGTACGCCTCCAGACAGCCGGTGTTCCCGCAGGAGCAGACAGGCCCGTCGGCCTCGGCCTCGACCTGGACGTGCCCGATGTCGCCGGCACACCCCTCCGCGCCCCGGTAGATGCGGCCGTGGTGCTGCATGCCGGAGCCGATACCACTGCCGATCTTCACGAAGAGCAGGTGGTCGACGGTCCTCGCGACCCCGCTGTGCTGCTCCCCGAGGGACATCACGTTGACGTCGTTGTCGACCACGACAGGACAGCCGTGCGCGCGGGCGAGGGTGTCGCGTACCGGGAAGCGGTTCCAGCCCACCATGATCGGCGGCGAGACGGGTATGCCCTCGCGGAAGCTGACCGGCCCCGGCAGTCCGATGCCGATCGCGTCGAGTCGCGTGTAGTGCCCTTCGTCCGCCAGCGCACGCAGGAGTTCGCTGACGCGCCCGAGCACGGCGACCGGCCCGGAGCGGATGTCCGCCGGCTCGGAGCTGGAGGCCACCGGTGCCAGCGCGCCGTCGGTGATCTCGATGTCGATGGAGCTGGCGCCCAGATCGACGGCGGCGAAGCGCACCCCGGGATCGAGCTGGACGAGGGTGGAGCGCCGCCCGCCGCGCGACGCGGCGGGGCCGGCCTCACAGACGCGCCCGGCCGCGACCATGCGGTCGAGTTCGCCGAGCAGCCGCGGGCGTGGGACCTCCAGCCGGTCCGCGAGTTGGGCGCGGGACAGCGGTCCGTTGTCACGCAATAGACTCAACACGCGGTACTGAAGGTTCACGGACTCACTTCCTCTGAACGCCTTCGGAGAGCTTGGGGAGTTGTCGCGGAGGTGGCACGGAGTCCCGGCAACGTGAGGCCCGGCGGGGTCCGCGCTCGCGCGCCGCAGGGCGAGGCGCGGGCGACTTCCGGCAACTTTTTCATAGAACGCAGAAAGTTGCCGCACTGTTGACGGAACTCCCGGCCCCGTCACCTGGAGGCATCCACCTCTCGCAGGGGTCCGGGCACAGAACTGCCCCGCCGGTGACAGCGGGGCAGCTCCGTCCCTCCTGGCGTCAGCCGGTGGCGCCTCCCTTCAGCGCCCGCGCGCTCCGTGCCAGTGCCGCGCCGGCCTCGCTGTCCGGCACCAGGGCGGTGTCGGACGTGTAGCCGGCGAATGACTCCAGCACGGCAGCGGCCTGACCGGTGCGGCCGGCGTCGGCGTGCGCCTCTGCCTGGGCGAGCCGTACGGTGAGCCGCTGCTGTCCCTGCGCCGTGATCAGGCCGTCGGCCCGCAGGCGGGTGATCAGCCCGCGGATGTCCGCGTAGGACGTACGGGTCGTGAAGGTCACGGTCTTCGTGGTGGTGTTGCCGGCCTTGTCCCGGGCCCTGACCGTGAGGTCGTGGTTCCCCAGTGGCAGCCGCCACAGCTCCAGCACCTGGCCCGAGGTGACGGATTTGCCGTCCAGCGTGGCCGTCGCGGTGGCACCGCCGGACACCGCGTCCTGTGCCGAGAAGACCGGCGTCGGTCGCCCGGAATCCCCGTACACACCGTCGGCGTCGAGACCGGTCACCGCCACCGTGGGACCGGTGCGGTCGATCCGTACGGTGAGCGACCCCACCTCGGAGACATTTCCGCCGTTGTCCGTCGCCCGGTAGCGGACGGTCGTGGCGCCCTCGGTGGACAGCGTGACGGCCGCGTTGGCCGACTGCCACGTCGTCCCTCCGTCGACCGAGTACTGACGGCTTGCGACCGTCCCGTTGTCGGTCGCCGAGACAGCGAGCGACACGTTGCCGGTGTACCAGCCGTCGTCACCGTTGGGCCGGGGCGGGTTGAGCGTGGCGGTGACCTTGGGCGCGGTCCGGTCCCCGACGCCCGCGCCCTGGAAGGTCATCGAGTCCAGCTCGACACCGCCCGAGCTGGTGACGAAGACCTCGCCGCTCCCCGAAGGCGCTCCGGGAAGGGCGGTGGTGACGGTCCGCCAGCCCTCACCGGCCGGGACCGACACCGTGGCGAACGGCTCCGCGTCGGCCGCGCCCCAGCGCAGCGCCAGGGTGCCGGCGCCACTGGCACGGGTCTGCACCCCGGTGATCCCGGCGAACGACACCGGGTCGTAGGCGATCCAGTCACCCGCGTCGAAGGATGTCAGCTTGCGCTGCCCCGACGCCGTGGTGTCGTCCGTGACCGTGACTCCCTCCGCCGAGTCGTAGTGCTCGGCCTGCATGAGGGCCGGGTTGAGCACCACCTGGGCGTCGCCGGTGGCCGGCGGAACGCCGCCCGCACCCTTGTCGGTGTAGGTGATTCCGAGAACGCCGAAGACGTTCTCGGTGTCGCCGTGACCCGCGTCGGTCGGGGTGACGACGCCGCCCGCGCAGCCGGTGCCGCTGTTGACCGGGTGTCCGTGCTGGTTGTGCCCGAGACCGAAGGTCCAGGCCGCCTTGGCACAGTCGGGCGTGGTGCCGTCCTCCGGGTCCTCGACGGCTGTGCCGTACGGTACGGCGTCTCCCCAGGTGAAGAACCCGCCGTCGGGCGGCGAGGTGATCCGTACCGTCGGCGCCGTGTTGCCCACGGTGATCTGACGGCTCGACAGACCGGACTTGCCCTGAGGGTCGGAGACCTTCAGCCGCGCCTGGAACTGCCCGTTCTCCGGATACGTACGAGTGGCCGTGGGCCCGGTGGCGTCGAACGTGCCGTCGCCGTCGAGGTCCCACTGGTAGGTGAGGTCGCCGTTCTCCGGGTCACTGGAGCCGGTGGCGTCGAACGAGACCTGCAGCGGGGCCTGGCCGGACGTCCTGTCGGCCTTGATCACGGCGGTGGGTGCCTTGTTGCCCTCGGCGTAGTCGATCCGGTAGAGGCCGGCGTCGGGATTCTGCCGGAAGAAGCCGTCGCCGTAGTCGAGGACGTAGAGCGCGCCGTCCGGGCCGAACTCCAGGTCCATCGGGTTGTCCCACTGCGGGATGCCGTTCTGCGAGCGTTCGCTGTTGGGCAGGAGGTTCTCCAGTTTGCTCACGGGGCCGTCCGGCCCGTCGAGCGTGAGCGCGGCGACGTAGTCCTGGGAGAACTCCGCGAAGAACGCCTTGCCGTCCCAGTACTCGGGGAACTTGCCGGGTGAGGGGTTGTCCGCGTCGTAGTGGTAGACCGGGCCGCCCATCGGGGCCTGCCCACCCGGGCCGCCGGGACCGCGGAAGGCGGTCAGCTCGGGCCAGGGCTGGTCGGTGTCCCGGTCGCCGTACCAGAGCGTGGCCGGCGCGGACGCGGGCAGCTCGGTCAGGCCGGTGTTCCAGCGGGAGTCGTTGACCGGCGCCGCGCAGTCGAAGGCGGGGCCGGGCGTGAGGGTGGCGAAGTCGAAGTCCCGGTAGGGCTTGCTGTTGTCACCCGTGCAGTACGGCCAGCCGCTGTTCATGGCCTTGGTCGTGGTCTGCCACTCGACGTATCCCATCGGCCCGCGATTCGGGTCGGCGGTACCGGCGTCGGGGCCGTAGTCTCCCCACATCACGGCGTCGGTCTCGGGGTCCACCGCCAGCCGGAAGGGATTGCGCAGGCCCATCACGAAGATTTCCGGGCGGGTCTTGTCCGTGCCGGGCTCGAAGAGGTTGCCTTCAGGGATGGTGTAACTGCCGTCCTCCTGCACGTGGATACGCAGGATCTTGCCCCGCAGGTCGTTCGTGTTGCCCGACCCGCGGCGCTCGTCGAGCCCGGGGTTGTAGCCGGCCGCGTCGTTGATCGGCGTGTAGCCGTTGACGTTCGGGCCCGACGCCGGGGTGTTGCCACCGGTCGCGAGGTAGAGGTTCCCCTCCCCGTCGAAGTCCACGTCCCCGGCCACGTGACAGCACTGGCCGCGGTTGCTGTCGACCCGGATGATCTCCTGTGCGGTGGAGAGATCGAGCTTGTCCCCGGTCCACTTGAAGCGGGTCAGGGTGTCGTACCCCTCCCACTGCTTCCAGTACGAGTCGTCCTGCCCGGCGGGCAGTTGGAGCGGTGCGGAGCCGGCCGGAGTCTTCAGCGGCGGCGAGTAGTACAGGTAGACCCACTTGTTGGTGGCGAAGTCCGGGTCGAGCGTGACGGTCTGCAACCCCATCTCGGAGTTCTGGTACACGTCGACGTGGTTGACGACCTTCGTGACGCCGGTGCCGGGGTCGGTGAGCCGTACGTCGCCGTTGCGGGCCGTGTGCAGGACGCGGTTGTCGGGCAGCACGGCGAGGTCGATCGGCTCGCCGGTGTCCTTCGTCAGGGTGACTTTCTCGTAGTTCGACCAGTCCAGGGCGTGTTCATGGCCGGGGTGTGCCTGAGCGGCGGGCGCGAGCGCCACACCGCCCAGCGCGGGCAGTGCCATGAGCAGGACCCCTGTGATCAGGCGTCTCAGAGTGCGGTGCACGGTGATGCGTCTCCTTGATCGCTGGCGGTAAGGAGCGGACACGGAGGCGCCCCGCGTGGAGGCGCCTCCCTCGTCGTGGGCACTGTTCAGGCGAGGAGCCCTTCGAGCGCGGTGAAGCTGCGCTCCGCCGCACCGAGCGAACCGGGCTGATTGGGCTGGGTGTTGGGCGCGGTGTCCTGCTCCCAGATGCCGACATGCGAGGCGCGGGGTCCGATGTCGCGGATGAACCTCTCGTACGGGAGGTCACCGGCGCCGAACTCGACGATGTCGAAGCCGTTGGCGTTCGCCGCGTTGGCGTCGCCGTCCTTCATGTGGAACAACGGGTAGCGGTAGGGCTGGTTGCGCACGTACGCGGCGGGGTCGAATCCGGGCCAGCGGTACTGGCCCACGTAGGCCCAGTAGATGTCCAGCTCCAAATAGACATGGCGCGGGTCGGTGTTCTTGAGGAACACGTCGTACAGCCGGACCGACGGCTGGTCGGTGGCGAACGCGAACTCGCCCGCGTGGTTGTGCTGGTAGAGCTTCAGACCGCGCGCGGTCGCCGCCGCGCCCCAGACATTGAACTCGTCGGCGGCGGCGCGGTAGCCCGCGACGGTGTTGACGTTCGAGGGCGCGTTGGCGGTGCCCACGTGTGGCATCCCGAGTATCTGCGCGGCGTCCAGTTCGGCCTGCAGGTTGGTCCGCAGATTACCGATGCCGACGTGGCTGCCGACCGCGCGCAGTCCATGGTCGTCGAGCAGCGTGCGGATCTCCGGGAGGGTGATCTGCCGTCCCAGGATGGAGGTTGACTGGGTGTATCCGGCGAACTCGATCTCCTTGTAGCCGATCCGGGCCAGTTCAGGGAGGACGACGGCGAAGCCGAGCGCACTGACCTTGTCGCGGATGCTGTAGAGCTGGATGCCGATCCGGTCCTTGGGGATGGACAGACCGCTCGGTGCGGCGGCGGCCGAGGTCGCTGCGGCCCCGGTGACGGAGGCTGCGGCGATGGCCACGGTGGTGCCGACGGTGGCGCGCAGGAAGTCCCTGCGGTCGAAGGACTTGCGGATATGACTCACGGTCACTCCTGGGTACTGAGGAGAAGGACGTACGGGTCGGGGCGCACGGGCCGCTCGGCGGTCTGCGCCCGGCGACGTGGATCCCCGGGGCTCCGGGGATCGGGCGTGGGCGACGGCGGGAGGGGAGCCGACGCGCTGTGCGGTGGTACGGCGACAGGGCGGGCCGCCTGCCACCTGCCGGTGGAGCCGCGCGGGGCCACCACGTGGGCCGCCGGCTGTACCGCTCGGCGTCAGAGGCTGGACCTGCCTGCCCCGTGGGCGTCGGCCCGCGCCTCGGCGGCGCGGGCGGCGGCCTTCTCGGCGAGGTCGGCACCCCGGTCCTCCGGCGCCGCCTCCTGCGCCGAGCGGGAGGACGAAGCGGCGGCGGTGGCGGTCTCGCCGGTGACGACGCCACGGACACGCGCCAGTTCGCCCACGACCAGGACGGGGTCGTTGCCGGTCGCGGTGAGCCCGCCGCGCACGATGGCGTTGTCGAGCACGGCCTTCGCGGTGTTGTCGGTGACCGCGAGGTTGCCGCCGAAGTACGAGGCGCCCGCGCAGGGTCCGAGCAGGCCCTCGCCGCCGAGCTGGAGGTTGTCCGCGTTGCCCGCGTACTTCGCGGCGCCGTACACCTCGCTGGCGCAGAACACGCCGCCGAGGGTGTTTCCGTCGACGGTGAGCGCGCCCTTGACGGTGGAGTCGTACACATCGCTGTACTGGTTGCCGTCGCCCGTCAGCGAGCCGCTGAGTGTGCTCCCGGAGACGTAGAGCTCGCCGGCACCGGTTCTGACGTCCCCGCCGAGCGTCGAGTCGACCACGTAGACGAATCCCTCGGTGGCGTCGACCGCCTTGAGGCTGCTCTTCTCCAGGTGCGCGCCGAAGGCGGATTCGGTGGTCAGCGTGCCCTTCACGGTGGTGTCGGTGAGGTCGAGGTAGGCGTTCTCCTCGACGGTGACCGCGCCGTTGAAGGTGGCACCCGCCGCCACGAGGTCGGCTCCGGCCTCGACGGTCACCGTGCCCTTGACCTTCGTGCCGGTGAGGGTGCAGGACTTCCCGGCCGGTACGACGAGGTCGTTGCTGACGGTCACGGCCCCGCCGTCACCGACACAGGTGGTGTAGAGCGCGGCCTGGGCCGAGCCGGAGAAGGCCACCAGGCTCCCGGATGCCACCAGTGAGGCCGTCGCGATGAACGTGCGAATCTTCATGTCGCTTCCCTTCCACTGCGTTCACGGCGGGGTCGGAGACCCGGCCGGTTCCCCCGTTCCGACGGGGGTGCTGAGACGGTGCGTGCGCGACGACCGCCGGCCGGCGATCGCGCGGTGCCTCGTGACGGGCGGGGCCCGGCCGTGGGGGGAGAGACGTGGAGAGATTCGTGCGGTGAGGAGCGTTCGGGGGGAACGCCGATCGGCTGCGGTGTTACCTGGGCGAAACGTTTGTCTCGATGCGCCGAGAGATTAGGGCGCGGCCCGGGGGACTGTCCAGAGGTTCGGTACGAATCTCTTGAACTTTCTGATGATTCATCAAAAGACGTGGGGCATCGGTGAAAAGGGGGACGGGGCGCCAGGGATCCGACGCGAGGGTGCGCACCGGGCACCGTGTTCAGGGGGGCAGACGCCCAGGCCTGGGCCGACTCCCCAGACCTCGGTCGCACCCCGGACGCTACGGCTGAGGGGCGAGCCCGCCGGTCAGCTTCCTCTCCCAGAACACTTCGTCACGCCATGCGCCATCGGCGTGGGAGCCCGGGCCGACCGCTTGATCGCGCCGGGGCGGGGTAGCGACATGGCATGGCCACTGATAACACGTCCACCGACCCGAGCGGTTACGTGCAGCCCGAGGTCGACGTGCGGGCGCTGACCGAGGTGCTCGACGGCAAGTACGCCGAGATCCGCGACCTCGTCCGGACCAACCTCGTGACGTACGCCTCCGTCCTCGACGAGGCCGACGAGCTCGGCTTCGACGCGTTTCGCGAGCGGGTGCGTGAGCTCGTGGTCGAGATGGCCGCGACGGGCCAGACCGGCATGGGCTTCCCGACCGAGTACGGCGGGGGCGGCGACATCGGCGCCTCGATCGCCGCGTTCGAGACGCTCGCCTTCGGTGACCTGTCGGTGCTGGTGAAGGTCGGCGTGCAGTTCGGCCTCTTCGGTGGCGCGATCCTGCAGCTGGGAACCGAACGCCACCACGACGCCTATCTGCCGGACCTGATCACCGGGCGGCTGATGGGATGCTTCGCGATGACCGAGACCGGGCACGGCTCCAATGTCCAGGCGCTCGGCACCCGCGCGACGTACGACGCCGCCCGCCAGGAGTTCGTCATCACCACCGGCGGCGACCATGCCCGCAAGGACTACATCGGCAACGCGGCGCGCCACGCCGAGCTGGCGGTCGTCTTCGCCCAGCTGGAGGTCGGCGGGGAGCCCCAGGGGGTGCACGCGTTCGTCGTGCCGATCCGGGCCGGCGGTGACGTGGCGCCCGGCGTCCGGATCGAGGACGACGGCCGCAAGATGGGCCTCAACGGCGTGGACAACGGACGCATCTGGTTCGACGGCGTACGGGTGCCGCGTGAGGCGCTGCTCAACCGGTTCGCCGACGTCACCGCCGAAGGTGTCTACGAGAGCCCGATCGAGAACCCCGACCGCCGCTTCTTCACCATGCTCGGCACGCTGGTGCAGGGCCGGGTCAGCGTCGGCGGCGCCGGGGTCAACGCCGCCAAGGTCGCCCTCGCGATCGCCACGAAGTACGCCGTGCGGCGCCGGCAGTTCGAAGCGGCCTCGGACACGGAGGAGCAACTGCTCCTCGACTACGGTCTGCATCAGCGTCGTCTGCTGCCGCTCATCGCGCGTACGTACGCGTTGCACTTCGCGCAGGACGTCGTGCGCACGCAACTGCACGAGGTCTTCTCGGGCATCGAGGACGACGCGCAGGCGCGGCGCCGGCTGGAGGCGCGGGCCGCCGGCACCAAGGCGCTCGGCACCTGGCACGCCACCCGGGTCGTCCAGGAGTGCCGCGAGGCGTGCGGCGGCGCCGGCTATCTCACCGTCAACCGGTTCGCCGCCCTCAAGGCCGACAGCGACATCTTCACCACCTTCGAGGGCGACAACCACGTCCTGCTGCAGCTCGTGGCCAAGGGCCTCCTCACCCATTACGCGGCCGAGTTCGAGGACCTGGACCAGCTCGGCATGGTCCGCTACGTCACCGGCCTCGCCGTCGAGACGGTCATCGAGAAGACCTCGGCCCACAAGCTGCTCGAGCGGGTCCGTGACCTGCTGCCCGGCGGCGACGAGTGGGACCAGGAAGCCGGCCTGCTCGACTCGGAGTACCAGCTGGCCATGCTCCGCTACCGCGAGGAGCACATGCTCGCCGGCGTGGCCCGCCGGCTCAAGCGCGGGGTCGACCAGAAGCGCAATCCCGGCGTCGTCTTCTCGCAGGTGCAGGACCACGTCATCGCGGTCGCCCACGCACACGTCGAGCGCCTGGTCCTGGAGGCGTTCGTCGACAAGGTGCGCACACTGCCGGAGGGCGGCAACAAGGTCGCGCTGGGCCTGCTGTGCGACCTGTTCGCCCTGTCCACGATCGAGGCGGACCGGGCCTGGTTCATGGAGCACGGCCGACTGACCGTCCAGCGCTCCAAGGCGATCAGCCGTGAGGTGAACGACCTCTGCCGCAAGGTCCGCCCCCTCGCGGCCGGCTTCGTCGACGCCTGGGGCATCCCGCCGGAGATGCTGCGCGCGCCGGACCTGGTGGGCTGACCCGCCGTAGGACGCGCAACTCGCCCGCTGGTTCGACGGGTACGTACCCCGGCCGGAGCCCGTACGCTCCTGCGCCCGCCCTGCCCGGCGGCAGGCGTCGACCCCGGACATCCCGCGCGCCGGCCGGTACTTCCCTCCCGAGGAGACGGCCCGCTGCACGTTCGGAGTCGTACTCGACACCTCCGGCTCGATGAACAGCACGCTGCTCGGCAGGGCGCTGGGGGCGATCGCCTCGTACGCGGAGGCGCGCGACGTGCCGGCGGCGCGTGTGGTGTTCTGCGACGCCGCGGCGTACGACGCGGGGTACCTGCCCCCGGCCGAGATCGCGGGACGGGTGCGGGTGCGCGGCCGCGGCGGCACCGAACTGCAGCCGGGCATCGAACTGTTGCGGAGAGCGGACGACTTCCCGCCGGCGGCCCCGGTGCTCGTCATCACCGACGGCTGGTGCGACACACTGCGGATCCGGCGCGATCACGCCTTTCTGATCCCACAGGGTGCCGCCCTGCCGTTCACTCCGCGCGGCCTGGTGTTCCGCTTGGCCTGAGACATGCGCGGCGGAGAGCCGGTCGAGCCGGGCAGGAGAGAAGCCGCGCCGATGTCCACTTGGTCCTCTAAAGGATGAACCGCGAACGGATACCCGTATGCCGTGGTCAACGACTCTTCACGCTGCTGCTGTGCACAAGACGAGCAACGACCAGGACAGGCGCCGCCGGCCCGGGGCCGCGAGGGTGGGGAAGCAACGGCAAGGTCAGGCCGCCCCCACGGCCCCGGTGGGCCCCGTCGCGGGCGTACCCCGCCGGGCAGCGCTGAGCGAGCAGGCGCGGTACTGGTTCGACAACACGCTTGCAGGTGGTGCCGCGGCCCTCATCGGTTGGCTCGCCATCGCGTGCCTGGTCATCGTCGTCCCGGCCAGCGCGATCCTGGTGTGGACGGACGACCGGGCGCCCGACGACCGGTGGGCGAAGGCCGCTGCGGTGTGGCGGAGCGTCGGACAGACCCTGCGGCTGGGCGGAGAGCCCGGATCGCCCCTCCGCGTCGTCCTTTCGGTCTTCCTCGCCCTGGTCGCACTCTTCTACGTGTCGACCCTCGTCAGTCTGATCACCGCCGCGATCACCGAGAAGCTCCTCGACCTCCGGCGAGGCCACTCCACCGTCCTGGAGGACGGCCACACCGTCGTACTCGGCTGGTCCGACCAGATCGTCACGGTCGTGGCCGAGATCGTGGAGGCCAACGCCAACCAGGGGCGGAGAGCCATCGCCGTCCTGGCCGACCGGGACAAGACGGACATGGAGGAGGAGTTGCGTACCGAAGTGGGTGACACAGGGGGCACCCGGATCATCTGCCGCAACGGGCGCCCGACCGACCCGGCCGCGCTCGAACGGGTCAGCCCGGCCACGGCGGACGTCGTCCTGGTGCTACCGCGCGACGAACCCGACGAGGACGCCGAGATCGTCAAGAACCTGCTGTCCCTCCGGGCGGCGATCGACGACGACTGCCGCGCCCGGATCCTGGCTGTGGTCCGGGACGGCCGCTACCGGCTGGCCGCCACTCTCGCCGCCGGCCCGGGTGCGGTCGTCCTGGAGATCGACGACATCACCGCACGGCTCGTGGCACAGTGCGCTCGGCAGCCCGGACTGTCGACCGTGTACCAGGAGTTGCTCGACTTCGCCGGCGACGAGTTCTACGTGGTCGAGGCCCCGGCGCAGGCCGGCCGCGCATTCGCCGAAGTCCTGACGGCCTATCCGACGTCGACCGTGGTCGGCATCGTGCGGGCGGGCGGGGAGCTGCGGCTCAACCCGCCACCCGCCTCGCTCGTTCGTACAGGTGACCGGATCGTCGTGATCGCGGAGGACGACGACACCACGGTGGAGGCCCCTGAGCCCGCGCCCGTCGACGTGTCGGTGATCGTGTCCCGGCCTCCGGCGGCGGCGCGGTCCGAAAGGATGCTCCTGCTGGGGTGGAACCGCCGCGCACGCCGCATCGTCCGCCACTTGTCCGACCACGTCGGCCCCGGCTCGATCCTCCACGTGGTGGCAGACGGCGGAGAGCACACCGCCGCGGAGGTGCGCGCCGCGGAGGCGGAGGTCGCCACCCGCCTCACGGTCGTCCTGCGCTCCGGAGATCCCACCTTGCCCGAGACGGTGAACGGCCTGGACCTCGCCGCGTACGACGGCGTCATCGTCCTCGGCCCCGACCGCGGGACCTGTGGCGGTGCGCCGGACGACCGCACGCTGGTCACCCTGCTGCTCCTGCGCGATCTGGAACGCACTTCAGGGAGCCCGGTCGCCGTGGTCACCGAGATGACCGATGACCGCAACAGGGCCATCGCGCCGGTCGGCCCCGGAGCCGACTTCGTCGTCAGCGGCAAACTGGTCGGCCTTCTGGTCTCTCAGATCTCGCAGAACTGGCATCTCGCCGACCTGTTCGAGGAACTCCTCGCTCCCGGCGGCAACACGATCCAGCTCAAGCCGGCCGGCCACTACGTGAGGGCGGGGTGCCGCGCGTCCTTCGCCACCGTCGTCGAGTCGGCTTCGCGCCGAGGGGAGTGCGCGATCGGATACCGGTGCCGTGACCGCGCGACGACGGGGCCCGGCTACGGGGTGCGGGTCAATCCCTGCAAGACCGACGTCCGGCGCTGGAGCGAGAACGACGATGTCATCGTGATCACCCGGGACTGACCCGGTCACTCCTCCGCCTCACGGACCAGGGGGCGATCTGCACCCGGTTCTCGGCCGTCGGCTTGGCGAACATGGCGCCTGCGTGCGCCTTGACGGGCACCCGGGGCGGCGCCAGCCGGGTGAGGAGCTCCCGGGGCGCGCTGAGACCGTCACGGCCGGGCATCCGTACGTCCATCAGCACGACGTCGGGCCGCTGTTCGTCCACCATGGTGATCGCGGCGTTCCCGTCGGCCGCCTCCGCGACGAGGGTCAGGTCGGGTTCGCCCTCGATGAGGACATCCCGTAGTGGTGCGGACGGCCGGCTCACGGTGGCCCGCCTCCACCCGGTTCGACGGGTCCGTACGCCCTCGGTGCTGGAAGGGATTCGTCTCACAATGTGGCTCGGGCGCTTGACATTAGATGAGCTTATGGACAATAAAGGTGATGCTTTGGCCATTTATCACGTCCTGCTACCCAGAGGCTGTGAGGGCTGCTCCACCTAGACGAATGAGTAACGCCGTGTCCCATGCCGCCCCCGACCGCGCATCCATCGACCCCGCGGAGGAGTGGGACGCCTGGCGTGCCGAGCGCCACCGCGCGCTCACGTCCCCGACCGGCAATCTCGCCCTGGTCGAAACCCGCTGGGCTCCGGCGGGCGAGGTCCCGGACGTGGCGGACGCGCGCGCGGGTCTGCCGGACACCGTGACCGTCACCACACTCCAGCGCACCGACCGGGTCAGCGGCGAGGACGAGCACGGTCTGCGGTTCTGGGACGCCGACGCGCCCGCCATCCGCCACTTCGACCGGGTGGATGCCTTCCCCTACGACCCCGCCTGGGTCCTGGAAGCCTCGTACACGCCCGTCGCCGATGCCCGGCGGATCGCCTTCGAGCACATCCGGGACAACGGCGGCAGCCGCGACCTGGTCGTCCCCGGAGACATCACGCTCACCGTCGACGGCCGCGCGTACACGCTCAGCGCCTTCGACGACGACGGCACGCTGCTGCTCGTCTTCGGCGACCCGACCAATGGCGACATCACCTACGGGGCCGGCCGCTTCCTCTTCGTGCGGCGTACGGAGGACGAGAGCCGGGTCGTCCTCGACTTCAACCAGGCCTTCGTGCCGCCCTGCGGATTCTCCGATCAGTACAACTGTCCGATGCCGCCGCGGCAGAACCGCTTCCACCTGCCCGTCGAGGCCGGCGAGAAGCTCCCTGTCTTCCGTGACGGCTTCGACGCCCAGCACTGATCACCCCGCAGCTCCCCGCACCGAAAGAGCCCTCACCCCATGAGCACCAAGAAGAACGCCCTGTACGGCACCGCCTCCGCCGCCGCTCTCGCCCTGACCCTGACCGCCTGCGGCGGCTCCGGCGGGTCCAGCGCCTCGGGCGGCACCTGGGACAAGGACGCGGTCGTCAACATCGGCTCCCTCTACGAGCCGCAGAACCTCGACAACACCGCCGGCGGCGGCCAGGGTGTCACCGAGGCGCTCAACGGCAACGTCTACGAGGGCCTGTTCGGACTCGCCGACGACGGCAAGGTCGACAAGCTCCTCGCCCAGGACTACGAGACCAGCGCCGACGGTCTCACCTACACCTTCACCCTCCGCGACGGTGTGAAGTTCCACAGCGGCAAGGAACTCACCAGCCAGGACGTCAAGTACAGCCTGGAGAAGGTGCTCGCGGACGACTCCCAGTCCGCCCGCAAGAGCAATCTCGAGGTCGTCAAGGACATCGCCACCCCGGACGCGCGGACCGTGAAGATCACGCTGTCCAAGAAGTCGATCTCCTTCGTCTACAACCTCTCCTACGTCTGGATCATCAACTCCCAGGCGAAGGACCTCAAGACGACCGAGGACGGCACCGGCCCGTACACCCTGAACAAGTGGTCCCGTGGTTCCGCGCTGAGCCTGAACCGCTTCGCCGGTTACTGGGGGGACGCCGCCGCCAACAAGCAGGTCGTCTTCCACTACTACAAGGACGCCACGGCGCTGAACAACGCGCTGCTGACGAACGCCGTCGACGTGGTCACGAGCGAGCAGTCGCCCGACGCCCTGGAGCAGTTCAAGAGCAACGGCGACTACAAGGTGAACGACGGCGACTCCACCACCAAGCTGCTGCTGGCGTTCAACGACAAGGCCAAGCCCTTCACCGACGTCAAGGTGCGCCAGGCCGTGTCCGCCGCCATCGACGACAAGAAGCTCCTGGAGTCCGTCTGGGGCAGCTACGGCAAGCAGATCGGCTCGATGGTGCCGCCCACCGACCCGTGGTACGAGGACCTCACCGACGTCGACGCCCACGACGTGACGAAGGCCAAGAAGCTGCTCGCCGAAGCCGGTTACGCCAAGGGATTCAGCTTCACCCTCGACACCCCCAACTACGACCCGCACCCGACGGCGGCGACCTTCATCAAGTCCCAGCTCGCCAAGGTCGGCATCACGGTCGAGATCAACACGATCACGCCGGACGAGTGGTACACGAAGGTCTACAAGAACCACGACTTCACGGCCACGCTCCAGGAACACGTCAACGACCGCGACCTGGTCTGGTACGGCAATCCCGACTTCTACTGGGGCTACGACAACCCGCAGGTCAGCAAGTGGGTGGAGCAGGCCGAGGAAGCCTCCAGCACCGCCGAGCAGACCGAGCTGCTCAAGAAGGTCAACCGGCGGACCGCCGAGGACGCCGCCAGTGACTGGCTGTACCTCTACCCGCAGATCGTCGTCGCGAACAACAAGCTCTCCGGCTACCCGCTCAACGGCCTGAACTCGCAGTTCTTCGCCTACGACATCAAGAAGACGGGCTGATGGCGCGCTATCTGCTGCGCCGGCTCGCCTTCCTCGCCGTCTCGCTGGCCCTGGCGAGCGTGGTGCTGTTCGTGCTGCTGCGCATGCTGCCCGGCGACCCGGCCAACGCGCTCACCGCGGTGGGCGCCGGCCCCGAGCAGATAGCCGCGGCCCGCCACTCCATCGGTTCCGACCGCCCACTGCCCGAACAGTTCACCCACTGGCTCGGGCAGCTGGCGAGCGGCGACCTCGGCACCTCGTTCGTCAGCTCACTGCCCGTGGGACCCGAGGTCACCGCCCGGCTGGACGTCACCGTGCCGCTCACCCTGGCGGCGTTCGTCCTCGCCGTCCTGGTCGCCGTACCCGCGGGGTTCGTCGCCGCGTACAAGCGGCACACCTGGTACGGCTCGCTGCTCAGCGGCGTGTCCCAACTGGGCATCGCGATACCCGTGTTCTGGCTCGGCATGATCCTCATCGCGGTGTTCGCGCTGAACGCGGGCTGGCTGCCCTCCGGCGGGTTCCCGCAGGACGGCTGGTCCGACCCCGCCGAGGCGTTCCGCGCCCTCGTCCTGCCGGTCGTGACCATCGCCCTCGTGATGAGCGCGTCCCTGATCCGTTACGTCCGCTCCGCCACCCTCGACGTCCTCGGCAGCGACTACCTGCGGACCGCTCGCGCCCTCGGCTCGTCCTTCGGCCGCGCCATGTGGCGGCACGGTCTGCGCAACGGCGCCGTGCCGGTGATCTCCGTGCTCGGCATCGAACTCGCCTCGACGCTGCTCGGCGCCGTCGTCGTGGAGTCGGTGTACGCGCTGCCGGGCCTCGGCTCGCTGCTCGCCACCGGCATCGCGCAGCACGACTACCCGGTCATCCAGGGCGTGCTGTTCGTCTCCACCCTCGCGGTGCTGGTGATCGGCTTCGTGGCCGACCTGGTCCAGCGGATCATCGATCCGCGGCTGCGCGGCCGACTCTCGGGAGGTGCCCGATGACCGGCACGGACCTGCTCACCCCCACGAAGCCGCCCACGAAGCCGCCCACGGAGCCGCCCACGGAGCCCTCCGCGAAGCGGCGCTCACGGCGCTCCGCCACCCTCGCCGTCGGGTGCGTACTGGCCGGTCTGATCGCCCTGCTGGCCGTGGTGTCGTTCTTCTGGCTGCCCTACGACGCCGAGGACACCTCCGGCGGACGGCTCGCCGGGCCCGGCGGCGGTCACCTGCTCGGTACCGACAAGCTCGGGCGCGACCTGTTCACCCAGGTGATGACCGGCTCCCGCATCGCCGTCGAGGCAGGGCTCGGCTCGGTGACGATCGCCGCCGCCATCGGGGTCACCCTGGGCGTCCTCGCGGCGTTCGCACAGGGCTGGATCGACGACACGCTCTCGGCGTTCCTCGACATCCTCATCGCCTTCCCGACGCTGCTGCTGGCGATGCTCATCGTCGCCGCACGCTCGGCGACGCTCGGCTCGGCGGTCCTGGCGATCGGCCTGGCGCAGAGCGCGGTCGTGGCCCGGCTGGTGCGCATCCTGGTCAAACGCGTCCTGGCCCAGGACTACATCACCGCCGCCCGTACCTCGGGCACCTCCTGGCCGCGCACGGTCCTCTCCCACGTCCTGCCCAACATCTGGCCCACACTGGTGGTCAACCTCGCCCTGCAGTTCGGCCTCGCCGTGCTCGCCGAGGCCGGGCTCTCCTACCTGGGACTCGGAGCGCCGCCGCCCAACGCGTCCTGGGGCCGCATGCTCCAGGAGGCCCAGGCCACCTTCACCACGGCGCCGGCCGGTGCGCTCGCGCCCGGCATCCTGCTCGTACTGCTCGTCATCGGTGTGAACCTCGTCGCCGACGGCCTGCGTGACACCCTGGACCCGGCCAACCGGCGGAGGCGCACGTGACTCTCCTCGACGTACGCGGACTGACCGTCCACGCCCCCGACGGACGGTCCCTGGTCGACGACCTGTCCTTCGCGGTGGCCGGCGGTGAACGGCTCGGCCTCATCGGCGAATCCGGCTCCGGCAAGTCCCTGACCACGCTCGCCGTGCTCGGGCTGCTGCCCGACGGCATGACCTCGACCGGCAGCGTGGAGCTGGCCGGGACGCAGACCATGGGCACCGCCGAGAAGCGGCTCACCGCCGTACGCGGGCGGGACGCGGCCGTGGTCTTCCAGGAGCCGCTGACCGCACTGGACCCGCTGATGCGGCTGGGCCGCCAGATCGCCGAGCCGCTCGCCCGTCGTACGGGCCTCAAGGGCAAGCAGCTCCGCGGGGCCGTGCACGACGCCCTCGAACAGGTACGGCTGCCCGAACCCGACCGCATCGCCCGCGCCTTCGCGCACGAGATCTCCGGCGGCCAGCGTCAGCGCGTCGCCCTCGCGATGGCGCTGGCCTGCGAGCCGAAGCTGCTCATCGCCGACGAGCCCACCACCGCCCTGGACGTGTCCGTGCAGGCGGAGATGCTGGAGCTGATCGACGGCCTGGTGCGGGAACGGAAGATGGCCGTGCTGTTCGTCAGTCATGACCTCGCCGTCGTGGCCAGGGTCACCGACCGGGTGCTGGTCATGAAGGACGGCCGGGCCGTCGAGCAGGGCGCGGTCCACGACATCGTGCGCGCGCCACGCGAGGAGTACACCAGGGCTCTGGTCGCCAGTGCCCGGAAGCTGGAGTCCGCCCTGGACCTGAGGAGCCCGCGATGACACCGGTGCTGGAGCTGAAGGACGCCGCGGTGCGCTACCGGGGGGCCGCCGCCGACGTGGTGCGGGACGTGTCCCTCGCCGTCGAGGCGGGCGAGAGCCTCGCGCTGGTCGGCGAGTCCGGCGCGGGCAAGACCACGCTGCTGCGCCTGCTGCTGGGCCTGGCCCGGCCCACGGCCGGCGCGGTCCGATTCGACGGGGCCGACCTGAACCCGCGCGACCGTGAGCAGATGCGCCGCTTCCGGCGCAGCGTGCAGTGCGTCTTCCAGGACCCGTACTCCTCCCTCGACCCCAGCCGGAAGGTCGGCTCGATCGTCGCGGAACCGTTGCGCTCCCTCGGGCTCGCCACCCGCGCCACGGCGGCGCCCCAGGTGGCCGCGGCGCTGGAGCGCGTCGGCCTCCAGGCGGACGCCGTCGACCGCTACCCGCACGAGTTCTCCGGCGGCCAGCGCCAGCGCATCGCCATCGCCCGGGCCACGGTCTCCGGCCCACGCGTCCTGCTGGCCGACGAACCGGTCAGCGCGCTGGACGTCACCACCCGGGTGAAGGTCGTCGACCTGCTGGCCGAGCTGAAGGAGGAGCGGGGACTGACGATGGTGATGGTCTCCCACGACCTGTCGGTCGTGGCCTCCTTGTGCGAGCGCACCGCCGTGCTGGAGCGCGGCCGGGTCGTCGAGCAGGGAGCCACCTCGCAGGTGCTCGGTGAACCGGCGCACTCCTACACCCGCCGGCTGATCGAGAGCGTGCCGCGGCTGCCGACGGTGTGACCGGCCTGGTCACACCGCCCAGGTCAGGACCTGGCATGGCTGGGCGTCTGCCGACTGCCCCTACCGACTCATTGCATTCTGAGCTCGCGGCTTCCGGTTCGGTCCTTCGCGATGTTCCGCGTCTTCCTGGTGCTGCCTGACTCGGCGAGCAGGGCGAGTACCGCCGGCGACGTCGACCCCGCGGCGAGGACGCGCTGCATCCAGTCCGTGACCTTCGCCAACTCGGCCGACGTCGACACGTGACCATCCTTGACGGACAGGTAGAACAGCCAGTCGTGCATGCGGCGGCGAATGAACTCCCGATACCCCTCCGCCCTGAGCCGGCCGATCTCGGGCAGATCGCGGCCACCACCCCGCGGTCCCGGTCGCGGCTGCGCGAGGCAGCGGTCACCGAGACGACGCGTCGACGTCCACGTCGATGATGCCGGCCCCCGCCAGCAACTCGGCGACATCGGAGCGCAAGGTCATTGGTTCAGCTCTTGCCGCAGGGTCGGTTCGCGGCGTCCTGGCGCCGCTCCCGCCGGTTGCGCTCCTGGCAGGCCGAGGAGACCGCGTGCCACGGCCTCTACGGGCTCGTCGCGCTCTCTGGCCAGAGCGATCACGGCTCGGCAGGCGAGCTCGTTGATCCCGAAGGCCAAGGCGTCGGGAGCGACCCAGCCCGCCGCGTCGTCGAGGCGGTCCGTGTCCTCCTCGACGCTTGCGGTCACGTACGTCGCGGCGGCTTCGAAGACGTTGTGCCGTGGCCGGGCCGGGTCCCGTGGCGGGACGGGGACGGGCGGATGGGCGGTGAAGACTTTACGGAGAGGGGCGAGCGCACGACGAATGGCGATCACGTGAAGCCACCTTCCCTGAGCCGATGCGGCCGGCGTCGTAAAATGCCACGTGCACACCAAGTGTGCCATTGAGTAATGGAGTTCGAACAGAACCACGACGCCGGGCGGCCAGGTCGCCGACCCGGGCCGTCCGGGTCCACCGCATTCACTATTCGTTCGATCGCCGATACTTTGCGTGATGACAGTGAGTCGTTGCAGACACGGCTCGCGGTATCGGAAGGAACGACGCGCATGAAGAGACGCATGGCGACCAGCCTGGGGGTGTTCGCGGCCGCCGCAGCGCTGGCCCTCACGGTCCAGGGCTCCGCATTCGCGGCCGAAGGTGTGCTGGTCATCAATGGTGGTGAGTACAAGGACCCGTCCGGCTGCTACTCGATCAAGTGGTATCCGTCGTCGGTGACCAACCACACCGACGCGATCGCTGAGGTGCACTCAGGTCCCGACTGCACGGGACAGGTGGAGGAGCTCGTCCGTCCGGGCGGGACGTACCACTCCGAAACCGCGGGAAGCGTCTTCATCCTCTGACGTCCGACGACCACCCGTCGCCCTCGTGGTGTCCGCGGCCCACCGTGTGCCGGCGGGTGGCCTGCGAGGGGTGCGCGCGCCGCCCTCGGCTGCGCCGGTCACGGGGCCGGCGGCGCCGTCGGCCGCCCTCACCAGGGCCGCTGCCCTGGCCGGCTCGTCACTACGGCCCGAGGCCCGTAGTGCTCCGCCCACCCGCTTCACGAGAGGGTCTGCATGTCTCCGCACCGTTCGAGCGCCCCGCTGCGCACAGCCGTGGTCGGCACGGGAGGGATCGCACGCTCCAGTCATCTGCCCGCCCTTCAGGACTGGCGCATCGCCCCGGCGCCCGGAGTCCCCGAGGAGACCGCGGCGGCCTGGCAGGACTTCGGCGCCGGCGAACCCAGCTCGCATGTCGCCCAGCTGCGTGCGCTGGTCGCCGACATCAGGGGCGGACGGCGCCACCCCACCAGCGGCGCCGGTGGCCGGCGGACGCTCGAATTCATCACCGCCCTGTACGAGTCCGCGTTCACCGGCACACCCGTGCGCGCGGGTGACATCGGCCCCGGCGACCCCTACCGCACCGAGCTGCACGGCGGCGCCCCCGGGTGGGCGCCGGCCACCACCCGTAAGGAAGAGGACCACGTATGACGCTCTCGCTGACCCACGCCCACGGTGACCGGATCACCGTCGCGCACGAGGCGACCGGCACCGAGCTGTTCGCCTATGTGTACCGTCCCGAGGCCCCATGGGAGGCGCCCAAGCCCTACCTGCACCCGGTCAGGACCCTCTCCGGCGGACTCGTCACGGACTACCGGCCCAACGACCACCGGTGGCACAAGGGGCTGCAGCTGACGGCCTCCCACCTGTCGGGCCAGAACCTGTGGGGCGGCAACACCTATGTGCACGGTGAGGGGTACCTCGCACTGCCGGAGAGGATCGGCTCGATGGCCCATGTGGCCTTCGGCGAGGTCTCCGCGGAGGGCGACCGGGCCGTCATCGCCGAGCGGCTGACCTGGCACCCGCACGACGGCGAGCTGTGGGCCGAGGAGGAACGCCGCATCGAGGTGTGCGACGTCGACACGGAGGCCGGCAGCTGGACGCTCGGCTGGACCTCGTCGGTCACCAACCGGCGTGAGGAGCCGCTGCGTTTCGGCAGCCCCACCACCCATGGTCGGCCCGCCGCCGGATACACCGGACTCTTCTGGCGCGGCCCCCGCGCCTTCCGCGACGGCAAGGTCTTCACCGCCGATTCGGACGGCGAGGACCTGATGGGCAGTCAGGCGCGCTGGCTGGCATACGTCGGTGAGCACGACGGCCGTGACGGTCACGCCACGGTCGTCTTCGAGCACGCGCCCGCCAACGACCACGCGGGCGACAAGGGGACCCACCCGGCTCACTGGTTCGTACGCAGCGCCCCGTTCGCAGCGGTCGCGCCGTCCTGGGCGTTCCACGAGGAGCTGGTCCTCGCCCCCGGGGACACGCTCGACCGGAGCTACCGCGTGCTCATGGCCGACGGCGCCTGGGACCGCGAACAGGTCGCCGCACACCTGGAGGCGCAGGCGTGGTGAGCGCGACGTACGACGGGTTTCCGGCCGCGGTCGGCGTGTCACGGCTGAGCGTCTACGACTGGCCCACCGTCGAGGGCCTGCCCGGCGGCGGCACCCCCCATCTGCACCTCACCTGCAGCGAGGGTTACGTGGTCACCGCCGGCCGGGGCGCCGTGCAGACGCTCACCACCTCCGGCTACCAGGAGACGCCCCTGGAGGCGGGCTCCGTCGCCTGGTTCACGCCCGGCACGATCCACCGCCTGGTCAACGAGGGCGGTCTGGAGATCGTCGTGGTGATGCAGAACAGCGGTCTGCCGGAAGCAGGGGACGCCGTCCTCACGCTGCCGCAGGACCGCCTCGCCGACCCCGGCACCTACGCCGACGCGGTCCGTATCCCGGCCGACGCCTTCGAGGCCGAGCAGGCGGACGTCGCCCGCGCCCGCCGGGATCTGGCGACCCGCCGCTTCCTGGAGCTGCGCGAGGCCACCGAGAGCGGCGACCCGGAACCGCTCGCGGCCTTCCAGCGGGCGGCCGCCGAGCTGGTGCGGCCCCGCCTCGACGGCTGGGAACAGCGCTGGCGGGACGGGGCGCACGCCGCCGCGTCGGCCACCGAGGCCCAGTTCGGCGCCCTGCGCGGCGGGGACGGGCGGCACCTGGCGGATGCTCGGGTCACCTCGACCGGCCCCACCGCACGCGGACGCTTCGGCATGTGCGGCCGTCTGGACGTCTACCCGGGCATCTGACGGAACCCCGTCGCCCGGACCGGGCCCGGCAGCACACCCGGGCCCCCTCCTCCAGCCGTGTCCCACCCCTGGAAGGCCCTCATGCCCGAGCCCCGAAGCGGCCGGCACCCGAGCCGCCGGGCCGTCCTGGCCGCGGCCGACGCCGGTCTCGGTACCGCAAACCGCCGGCCGAAGATCCCGCTGCAGGAACTCCGGTCGATTCTCCCTCAACTCCCTTCGCGTGCACCGGCGGACTCCACGGAAGCCGCCCCGGCCTGAGGGCGACCGGTCTTCCAGTAGACGGTGTAGTTGTGGTCGTGCGCATCGTGGAACGGGCCCAGGCCGACCGTGGAGCCGTCGGCGACGGCGGTGAACGCGACCGAACTGCCGCCGGTCCGTGTGACCGAGGAGGTGTCGAGCACCGGGAGGGAAGCGAGTGAACGGTCGCCGTAGTCACCGGAGAGGACCGTCGGACCGTACGTGACCGCCACGACGTCGGGGTCGTCGTTGGCCGCTCGCAGGACGACCCGCATGGGAAGGCGGACGGTGACCGTATCGCCGGCGGCCCAGGAACGGGTCACGGTCGCGTAGCTGCCCGGCGGGGTGGCGATGTCCTGTGCCACGCCGTTGACGGCGACCGTGGCCCCCGATGTCCAGCCCGGGATGCGGATGCGCATCGCCCAGGTGCCGGCGGCGTCGCCGGTTATCCGCAAGGTCGTGGTGTCGCCGACCGGGAACGACGTGGTCTGGGTGACGGTGATCCCACGCTGCGACCAGGTGAGCACCGAGGGCACGAACAGGTTCACGATCAGTGTGGTGCCGGTGTGGAAGTAGACGGAGTCCATGAGCCTGGTGTGCATTTCCAGGCCGGTGCCCTGACAGCACCAGAAGGAGTCGTAATCGGTGCTCCAGGTGCCGCCGCCCCAGGCCGGTCCCACACCACGCCGGCCTCCCGGTTCGAGCGGGGTGAAGTAGGTGACGTGGCCGTGACGGTCGGCCGGGTTCTGCTGGCCGATCATCTGGTTGAGCCACGCCTGCTCGTAGAAGTCGAACAGCGCCGCCCTGTCCGGGTCCAGCGTGAACAGTTCACGGGTGAGGGTGAGCATGTTGAACGTGTTGCAGCTTTCGCACGTGTCCTGCTTCAGGTACGCGGCGATGGCGTTCGGCGCGCGGAAGTGCTCCGCCTGGCTGTTGCCGCCGATCGCGTACGTGTGCGTGCCGACGCAGGCGTTCCAGGCGTTGGTGGCGATGTCCCGGTAGCGCGTGGTCCCCGTGGCCCCGTACTCGCGTGCCGCTCCGATCCACTTCGGTACCTGGGTGTTGGCGTGCAGACCGTCGAGCCGGTCCTGGCCGGCGGCCAGCGGGTCGAACACGGCGGCGTGGTCGAAGCGCCGGGCGACGGTGAGCCACCGTGTGTCGCCGGTCTGGAGGTAGAGATCGGCGAGCACGGTGTTCATGCCGCCGAACTCGGTCTCCAGCATGGTCTGCATCTGCCCGCCGCTGAGCCGGGCCGTGCGCCGGTCGACCCAGCCGGCCAGGGCCAGCAGCACGTCCCGGGCCTGGGTGCTGCCGATGTGCCGCCACACGTCCAGCAGGCCGGTGAGCGTCTTGTGGATCGTGTAGTACGGCACGTTGCCGTTGTCCAGGGTCCGCTTCTCGAGGGCGGTGAACTCTGATTCCGGGTAGCCGGAGAGATATCCGGTGCTGAACCCGGCGGCACTGTTGTTGGCCTGGCACCTGGCCAGTTCCGCGACCATGTGGACCGCCTTGTCCCGGCAGGTGGTGTCCCCGGTGACGGCGTACAACTGCGCCCAGGCCGTCAGGAAATGGCCCTGGACGTGGGTGCGGAAGGGGAACGTGGGCGCGTCCCAGCCGCCGGTGGCAGCCGCTCCTCCGGTGGACAGTCCGTGATTGGCACGGAAGTTGTACAGCAGCCGATCGGGGTCGACGAAGCGGAGGTAGGCCTGGGTGCGGTTCTGGTTGTCCAGCCACCGGCTCTCGGTCAGACGGACCTGACCGAGAGTGAAGGGGGAGGCGGACACCCCGATGCCGGTCACCCGCGGGGGAACGGCAGCTCCGGCGGGAGAGCTGCCGGCCAGGGGCCCGGCGGCGGAGACGACGGCGGTGGCCCCTGCCGTCCGGAGGAGGTGCCGTCTGCTGACGGAGGGGGACATCGTGCGGCCCTTCTGTGATCGGGGGAGTGTCTGCCTTCTGTTCGTTATTTCGAACACCGTTCGTCATGCCGCCGGAACCCTAGAGGCGCCGCCAGTGAGCGTCAATGCCGCCGACGCCCTGACGGGACCTCAGGAACAGCTGGCCCAGCCTTTCCCGGCGGTGCGCCCTGCTGATCGGCGTCGGTTTCGCCCTGACAGTCAGTTCGGTGACGACCGTCGCGCTCGACGGCGTGCCCCCGGACCTGGTCTGCGGGGTGGCTGCCGCCGTCGCCGCGGTGCTGACCGCCGTCGGCATGAGAGGGATACGTACCCACCGTCCCGCCAAGGTCGAGGTGTCCTGCACGGCGGCTGCCGGAGACGGCGACAGGGCGGAAGCGGCCCCACCACCGTGCAGGCGGCTCGGACGCCCCGGGTTCGAGCCCGCCCGTGGCGTGGCCCGAACGTCGCGCCCTCGGGGGTGGTCTGTGAGTCGGCCCATAGGTCCCAGGTCACATACGAGGCGCGGTAGTAGCAGCCGGTTCCCGGATCGCGGTGTTTGAGCGCACCGGCCGCACCTCCGGCCCCGGTCTACGTACGGGCCTAGTAGCGCGGGTCGTTGCCGTCGTCCTGGCGTGCCGCTAACCATGGTTCGAGCCCCGGGGAGCTGACGCTCCGGACCGGTCGAGTGCGGCACCTTCCGTACGGACCACGCCGCGCCCTTCCGCTCCAGCTCCGGCCCCGGGACGTCCCTGACATCAGCGCAAGGAGAGTGTTCTATCCGTACGTCCGCTCAGTCCCTGGCCCCCACCGCCCGGATCCGCAGGTTCGCGGTCTCCGGACTGTGCGCGGCAGGAGCCGCAGCAGCCGCTCTGACCCTCGCCCCGTCCCCCGCGCACGCCTCCGAGCCGGCCTCGCACAGCGCGGCCGCGTCGGCCGGTGTCTCGGCCGCCGGAGTCGCCGCGCAGGCGGACGCCATCGGTGAGAAGGCCGGCAAGGCCGCCGACACGGACAATCTGGACAGCTGGATCCGGGAGTCCCTCAAGATCATGGACGCCAAGGGGATCCCGGGCAGCTACGAGGGTCTGCACAGCAACATCATGCGTGAGTCCGGCGGCGACCCCGAAGCGTCCAACGACTGGGACGTCAACGCGCAGAACGGCACGCCCTCCAAGGGCCTGCTGCAGGTCATCCAGCCGACCTTCGACGCCTATCACGTCTCGGGCACCCCGAAGGACCTGACCGACCCGGTCGCCAACATCACCGCGGCCGCCAACTACGCGGCCGACAAGTACGGCTCCATCGACAACGTCGACTCCGCCTACTGAGGCACGAGTCACACACGGCACGGCCACGCCCCGGGAGGGGCGTGGCCGTGCCGTGTGTCATCTACCCGACCTCACCAGGGTGACTGTCCCGCAGGGTCGCCATCCAGGCCGTCGAGCAGCGAGATCTGTACGCGCACCCGCTTGCCCACAGGCTCGCGGCGTACCTCGAAGCTCTGGCAGACCGCGAGAACGATCTCCAGGCCGTGCTGGCCCGCGCGTGAGGGGTTGCCCTTCAAAGCGCTGGGGAGCACGGAGCCCGAGTCCCACATCGTGATGGTCAGCATGGTGCCGTCCACCTCGAGATCCAGCAGGCACGGGCCCGGCGCGTACTTGCAGACATTCGTGGCGAGCTCGCTCACCACCAGCTGCGAGACCTCCATGGCCCGCGAGGGGACGTCCACACCTCGCAGGGACCGCGCGTCGGACAGGAACTCCCGAACGAATCCACGAGCCCGGGAAATGTCCCCGGGCTCCATGTCGTACGCGGCGCTACCCGCCACGACGCCCGCGTCGGCCTGCGGCTTGTCCTGTTCGGTCCCGCACCTCGTCGCCAGCCGTTCCATGCCGATTCCCCCGTTCGTCAGCCGCACCACGCAGCTCAGTACACCGCCCGCCTACCCCCCGTCACGGATTTCAGGCCCGGAGAAATCACGGAAGACAGGACCGGTGTCAGTCGGTGAGGCCCAGCGCGCCTGCCGCCTGGATCGCCAGCCAGACCTCGGCCAGGGCGCCCGTCGATGTCAGATCTCGTTGTGAGAGAGCGCCGAAGCGGCGCAGCCGGTACGCAAGGGTGTTCGGGTGGATGTGCAGCGCCGCAGCTGCCGTCTCCGTACGACGGTCGCGCTCCATCCAGGTGCGGGCCGAGACCAGCAGATGCGAGTCGTGGCCCTCGTCGTACCGCAGGACCTCGCCGAGCACATGCTCGACCAGGGCAGTCAGGACAGCGGGGTCGTCGGGCAGCCACCGGCCCGTCGCTTCGTCGCCGTACCGGACGACCGGGCGGCCCGACTCCACGGCCTTCGAGACGGCCCAGAGCGCCTCGCGCTCGGCGACCTTCAGCGCGACGCCCGGCGCGAAGGGACGGCTCATCCCGGCCGCCACGGCCGGCAGCCCACCGACGGCCTCCGCCAGGTCCGGCGCTCCCAGGACGTAGCGGTCCTCGCCCCAGGTGAGCAGCAGATGGGGGTGATCCTCCAGGGAGGTCAGCAGCGCCTCGTCCGTGGTGCGGCGGACCACGAGCAGCACGGCGTCACCCTCGATCGAATGCCGGGCGAGCCGACGGCGGGCCGCCTCCGGGTCGAGGACCTCCTGCAACAGCTCGGCCAGGGTCTCCGCCCCCTCGCGGCGCAGCACCTCGCGCTCATTGCGCACCATGGCCAGCCGCAGCGCCGCCACCGTGGCGATGTGCTGGACCACGGCGAGGCCCGCCGGCTGGGCACCCTGGCGCTCGTGCGCGACGAGGAAGCCCGCCGGCCCGCCGGGCGCGGGCACCGGGATGACGAAGCCGCCCGGCATTGTGGGCGGGGCGTCGACGGACGCGGGCAGGACACCGGGGTCCGGGGTGGGAACGCCCGGCAGGAGCGGGCGGCCCTGCGGTGTGCAGAGGTAGATGTCGTAGCCCGACAGGCCTTCGAGACGGCGCAGGAGCTCCGGGGTGTCGAGGTCCTCGGCGACCAGCCAGCGCAGGGAGCCGAAGACCTGGAGCTGCGCCCCCAGCCGGTGCCGGGCGTCCTCCTGGACCGAGGCCGCGATCTCCTGGGCGACAGCGATGAAGGGGACGGCGAGCGGGACTTCGAGGACCGGGAAGCCGCGCTCCTCGGCCGCCTCGAAGAGCGCGTCGTGGAGGGGCGGCATGTGCAGCTGGGCCGAGAGCGCGAGAGCGGATACGCCCGCGTCGTCCAGCCGCTCCAGATAGGCGCGCTGCCCGGCCGCACTGCGGGGTACCGCCAGACCGGCCGTCATGATCACCTCGGCACCCAGCAGCCATGGCGTCGGGTCGGCGAGCTCGCTGGCGTGCGCCCACGACACGGACCGGCCCAGGCCGCCGCTGCCGGCCTTCACCGAGAGCTGGAGCGCCGGGAAGGAGAGCAGATCCTCGACGGTGAGTTTGTTGCCGGCCACAGTCGGGAGCCTACATCTTTGTGGTGACCACGGTTGTCGCTGATCATCTGCGGGCCACAGACTGCTGGGACGCCCCGACGCATGAACGGAAGGTGGAGCGCCCGTGACGACCTCGATCACCGAAATCGAGACCTATGGTGTCGAGCGGATCCCGGACGAGGACCGCACGGCCCGCCCGGTCGATCTGTTCCGGCTCGCCTTCGGCGGCGCCAACACCTTCGCGACCTGTGTGCTGGGCGCCTTCCCGATCCTCTTCGGCCTCTCCTTCTGGCAGGGCCTCGCCGCGACCGTCCTCGGCCTCGTCGCGGGTGCGCTGCTGCTCGCCCCGATGGCGTTGTTCGGACCGGCCAACGGCACCAACAACGCCGTCTCCTCCTCCGCGCACCTGGGCGTGCACGGCCGGGTCGTCGGCTCGTTCCTCTCCCTGCTCACCGCGATCGCCTTCTTCTCGATCTCGGTGTGGTCCTCGGGGGACGCGCTCGTCGGAGGCGCGCACCGTCTCGTCGACCTCCCCGAATCGGATCTCACGTACGGCGTCGCGTACGCGGTCTTCGCCGGACTCGTGCTGGTCGTCTGCGTCTACGGCTTCCGTTTCATGCTGCTGGTCAACAAGATCGCGGTGCTGGCCGCGTCGTTCCTCTTCGTCCTCGGCGCGTTCGCCTTCGCGGGTGACTTCGACCCCGGTTACGCGGGAGCCTTCGCCTCGACCGCCGACCCGCTGTTCTGGCCGTCGTTCATCGGCGCCGCGCTGATCGTGCTCTCCAACCCGGTCTCCTTCGGCGCGTTCCTCGGCGACTGGTCCCGCTACATTCCGGCCGGGGCCCCGCGCCGCCGGGTGATGGGGGCCGCCTTCCTCGCCCAGATCGCCACCCTGCTGCCGTTCCTCTTCGGCCTGGCCACCGCGTCGATCATCGCGTCGAAGGCCGCGAAGTACGTCGACCCGGCGGCCCCCAACTACGTGGGCGGACTGCTCGCGATCTCGCCCGGCTGGTACTTCCTGCCGCTCTGCCTGATCGCGCTGATCGGCGGCCTCTCCACCGGTACGACGGCCCTCTACGGCACGGGCCTCGACTTCTCCAGCGTCTTCACGCGCTTCAGTCGCGTCCAGGCCACCTTCTTCATCGGCGTCCTGTCCATCGCGTTCATCTTCGTCGGCCGCTTCGCGCTCAATCTCGCGCAGTCCATCTCCACTTTCGCGACGCTGATCATCACCTGCACCGCACCGTGGATGATCGTGATGGCGCTGGGCTACGTCACCCGCCGTGGCTGGTACGACGCCGAGGCGCTCCAGGTTTTCAACCGCCGTCAGCGCGGCGGCCGTTACTGGTTCACGCACGGCTGGAACTGGCGTGGCCTGTCCACCTGGCTCGTCTCGGCCGTCGTGGCGCTCCTCTTCACCAACCTGCCCGGCCAGTTCGTCGGCCCGCTCGGTGACCTCGCCAACGGCACGGACATCTCCCTGCCGGTGGGCCTCGCCCTCGCCACCGTCCTCTACCTCGCACTGCTCGCCCTGTTCCCCGAACCGCGGGCCGTGTACGGACCGGACGGACCGCGCTTCGTCCGGGCCTCGGACTCCCCGGTGCCTTCGATCACCGGCGGCGCGGAGGGCCCCGTCACCGAACCCGCAACGGCCCACTGATTCCTCCGCCCGGACGCGCCCTCGTCCTCGCCGAGGACGGCCACCGGACCCCCGTCCACGAACACCTTTCCGCCCGCACCACCGCCTGACCGGGAGAGACCTCCATGAGCACCACGTTCCGCAACTACATCGGCGGTGCGTTCGCCGACGCCTCGGACGGCCGTACGCTCGATGTGGTGGACCCCACCACGGGTGACGTCTACGCGACCTCCCCGCTCTCGGGGGCGGCCGACGTCGACGCGGCGATGGCGGCCGCGGCCGCCGCATTCCCCGTCTGGCGCGACACCACACCGTCCGTGCGCCAGCGCGCGCTGCTGAAGATCGCCGACGCGATGGAGGCACGGGCGGACGACCTGGTCGCCGCGGAGAGCCGGGACACCGGCAAGCCGCTCCACCTCACCGGCAGCGAGGAAGTCGCCCCCGCCATCGACCAGGTGCGCTTCTTCGCCGGCGCGGCGCGGATGCTCGAAGGCCGCTCGGCCGGCGAGTACATGGAGGGCCTCACCTCCATCATCCGCCGTGAGCCGGTCGGTGTGTGCGCGCAGGTCGCGCCCTGGAACTACCCCCTGCTGATGGCGGTGTGGAAGTTCGCGCCCGCGCTCGCCGCGGGCAACGCGGTGGTCCTCAAGCCCTCGGACACCACCCCGGCGTCCACGGTGCTGATGGCCGAGATCATCGGCGGTGTCCTGACGGAGCTGGAGCTCCCCACCGGAATCTTCAACGTGGTCTGCGGCGACCGTGACACCGGCCGGCTGATGGTGGAGCACCCGACCCCGGCGATGGCCTCCATCACCGGCTCGGTGCGGGCCGGTATGCAGGTCGCCGAGTCCGCCGCCAAGGACGTCAAGCGGGTCCACCTGGAGCTGGGCGGCAAGGCTCCCGCCGTCATCTTCGAGGACGCCGACCTGGCGAAGGCGGTCGAGGACCTGGTGGTCGGCGGCTTCTTCAACGCCGGTCAGGACTGCACGGCCGCGACCCGCGTCCTCGTCCACGAGTCGGTCCACGACGAGTTCGTCACCGCCCTCGCCAAGGCCGCGGCCGGGACGAGGACCGGTCTCCCGGACGACGAGGACGTGCTGTACGGGCCCCTCAACAACGCGGGTCAGCTCGCCCAGGTCAGCGGGTTCATCGAGCGCCTGCCCGGGCACGCCAGGATCGAGGCGGGCGGTCACCGGGTCGGCGACAAGGGGTACTTCTACGCCCCGACCGTCGTCTCGGGCCTTCGTCAGGACGACGAGATCGTCCAGCAGGAGGTCTTCGGACCGGTCATGACCGTCCAGTCGTTCACGGACGAGGCCCAGGCCGTCGAGTACGCCAACGGCGTGGAGTACGCCCTGGCCTCCTCGGTGTGGACCAAGGACCACGCGCGGGCGATGCGGATGTCGAAGAAGCTCGACTTCGGCTGTGTGTGGATCAACACCCACATGGCCCTCGTCGCCGAGATGCCGCACGGCGGGTTCAAGAAGTCCGGCTACGGCAAGGACCTCTCCGCGTACGGCTTCGAGGACTACACCCGGATCAAGCACGTCATGACGTCGCTCTGACATCCGGGAGCCTGCCGCCCGGCGCGGTACGACCGAGCCGGGTGGCAGGACGGGGGCCGGACCGCAGGCTCTCCCCCCTCACTCCCGGATCCACCGCCTCAGCGCATCGACCGTGGTCTCCGGTGACGTGTTGAAGCACAGCCGGATCCCGGGCGCCGCCTCGGCGAGGACGTTGACCAGCCGCTCGAACAGCAGAGTGTTCTCCGGCGCCATGCGTACGCCACCACCGATCATCGCCAAGCCGAACGCATGCTCCTGGAGATGCTTCCGGACGGTCGCCTCGGCGCGGTCCGGAGAGGTGTCGATCAGGCACGGGACGGCATCGAACCCCGCCTCACGCAGTGCCGTGTTCCCGGCCTCGATCCGGGCGGTGAGCGCGGCCTCGTCAAGACCGTCGGGCATCCGGCTGTAGTCGAGCGCACTCGGATGCAGCCCGATGGACAGCACCTTCGTGTTCCCCGGCAGGGGTGTTGACATCGCAGGCCGTCCCATGGGCGGTGCCCTCTCTGCTCGCGTCGCGGTGAACTCGCCGATGTATCACGTAAGTAGACATCAACCTCGTCTCCATGTGCCCGAACACCCGTCTGGCGGCGAGGGGTGGTTCTACGATCTGGGTCCATGACGGCTCCCGACTGCTACGCGTGCGGCAGAGAAGCACAGTTCGGCGAACTCCCACCACGCGAGCGCGTCGCGTCCGACGAGCACTGGCGGGTGGCCCACGCCTTCGACACGGCGGTGCCCGGCTGGCTGGTGCTCCTGCCCCGCCGCCATGTCACCGCCGTCCACGAGCTCACCGACGCCGAGGCAGCCGCCCTGGGGACATGGCAGGTCAGGCTCTCCCGGGCTCTCCGGAGCGTGACCGGCTGCGCCAAGACCTACGTCGTCCAGTTCGCCGAAGCCGAGGGTTTCGCCCACGCGCACTTCCACATCGTGCCGCGCATGACGGACCTGCCTCCCGAGCAACGAGGGCCGGGCGTCTTCCGGCTGCTCGGCCGACCGGAGCCCGAGCGGGTAACGGCTGACCAGGCGGACGACTTGGCCCGTTCCCTCCGAGCCCAACTCGAGGAGGGCCCGCGAGAGCCACAGTGAGGCCGGGGGCACCCGCGCCCGGATGACGGACGTCCTTGTAGGCCCTGGCGGCACTGTACCGGCGTTGCCGGTGTGGATCTCTTCTCACGCTCGTGGACGGCATTGCGCACGGCGGTCGCCGGACTCCTGGACGAGGGCTTCTCACAGCCGTCCGGCTGCGCCGGGTAAGGAGGCCCGAGGCGTGACACCCGCCGCGGCGGTCTCGTGGTTCCGGGTTTCGGACCGCTGACAGGGCATGCTGGTGGCCGTGGCCACGGCGCATTCCGTAGGGCTGCCGCGGTGCCGGACCAGGGACGCGCGACGTCCGCCGTCCCGTGACGTACGAGGGAAACCACATGGCGGACGACCGGCGGTCAGGACTGCCGCCCGAGCAGGCCGCGGGTGCGCCGGCGGACCGGCTCAAGGAGCGCATCTACGCGACGATCACGATGATCGCCGTGGTGGTCGGCCTGTCCCTGGGCGAAGCCGGCACCACAGGCGCCCTGGCCACGGTGCTGACGACCGCTCTGGGGCTGTGGCTCGCGGCGTTCGTCGCCGACCAGCAGGCGCACCGCACAGTCCACCGCCGGCTCGCGACCGGCCACGACCTGCGGCGCATGCTGTACGTCAGCAGCCCGCTGCTGTCCTGCGCGGTCGGCCCGGCTGTGTTGATCACCCTCGCGGCGCTGGACGTCCTGTCCCTGTCCGCCGCCCTGACGACGGCCGCCGGAGTGGGCATCGCCTCACTCTTCGCCTGGGGCTGCGCGGGAGGGCTGCGCATGGGAGGCGGCGTTCTTCTGGCGGTGCTGGCGGGTCTGGCCGACGCGGTGATCGGTGTCGCGGTCGCGCTGGTGAAGGCGGCCGCCGGGCACTGACAGGGCCGGTGACGGCGCGGCGCGCCTTCGCGCCGGCTACAGCCGCATGTCGTGGCCGATAGGGCCGGCCTCCCGCGATTCCGGCACGTACAGGAACTCCGCGTGCGGGGCGTGGGACGTCGCCGACACGATCAGCGTGTGGCTCCCCGCCCGGAGCCCGTCGACGCGGTACCGGCCCGACCGCACCGGCCCTGCCGCGACCCGCTTCCCCCGTGCGTCGATCACGGTGACCCATCCCGCACACCCCGCGGGATGCGCTGCGCACCGGACGGTGCCCGCGACGGTCACTCCGGCCGTCTCCGCGCCGCTCACCGGGCCCGGCCCCGGGTTCGTCCGTGGTGCGGCAGGGGCGGTGGCCGTGGCGGTGCGAGTGGCGTTCCCCGGAGCGCCCGGTGCCCGTGTCGTCGGCCGCAGGGACCACTCCGCCACGAGCGCCCGGGTGCGGCGTTCCATCGGTGAACTCGTCGTGTGCTCGGGCGGGTTGTCGTTCACCGCGAGCCCGCACCGCTCCGCGTACCCGGCGAGTGTCTCGTCGAGTGCGGAGAGCTCCCGCAGCGTCGTGCGGATGCGCGACGCCCGTGGTCCGGGCGGCGCCTTGTCCAGGTCCGCCCTCAATTCCCGTACCAGCGGGCCCACCCGCTGCCAGCCCCCCTCGGGCTCACCGGTCGTCAGCGAGCGGTCGAGGGCACGCAGCGAACGGCTCAGCGTCGTGGTGATGCGGGCGAACCGTTCGGCCGGCCCGGGGGCCAGGTCGATGTCGATGTCCGCCGCCGCCGCGAGGGCGCGGGCATGGCCCGTCGCCGTGGTGAGCAGTGCGGTGCGGTTGTCCGCGTCACGCCCCCGCAGACCACGTGGCATCCGGACCAGCGGACGGGCCAGGCTCAGGACCTCGAACAGGGCGGAGTCCACCCCACGGGCGGCTCCACGGAGCCGTACGGGGGCATCGGGGTCCTCCCAGCGCAGGGCGAGCTGGGAGACGAGCGTGCCGACGGCGGACACGTAGCCGCGCTCCGCCTCCCGGGTGATCCTGCGGCTCGACAGCGGGAAGATCAGTGCGGCACAGGCGGTCGCGACGAGTATCCCGAGGCCGTTGTCCAGCAGCCGCTCGCCGAGCAGGTGGTCCATGCCGCCGTAGGGCGTCGTCAGTCCGTACAACTGCACCAGCGCGACGACGAGCCCGACGACCCAGAGGGCGTACGCGCGCTGCATCCCCCAGGCCCCGAGGGTGAGGCCCGCAACGATGACCGTCAGCGTCCCGTAGACGTGGCCGTGGCCCAGGAGATGGAGCAGAGCGACGCCGAGTACGGCACCGATCACCGTGCCCGCCATGCGGTGGCCGAACTTGCGCAGCCGCTCGTGCGTCGTGTTCGTGCCGAAGAGGGTGATCATCACGCCGACGAGACCCCAGTAGAAGCGCTGCGGGTCGATCGCGTCGGTGATCGGGCAGACGATGGCGGCGGCGACCCCCGCGTGCAGTGGTGCGCGTACGAAGGGGACAGCGCGCCGCCAGCTCTTCTCCGTGCGCGCGGCGAGCACGCGCTGCGTCGCGCCGGCCGACCCGGCGGGGCGGTTGCGCTCCAGGGCCACGGTCGGCTGGAAGGGGACCTGCGCCGGGGATTCCGGGGAGCTCCAGCCCAGCGAGAGCCAGTGGGAGAGCGATCCGGCCAGGGAGTCGAGGAGATGGGCCACGCGACAGGCGAGCTCGACGGTCTCCGCCCAGCTGTCGCCCGTACCGGGATGCTCGCGCAGGTGCTCGGCCTGGCGGCGGATGCGTTCGGCGGCCGGACGCAGGCCCTGCGCGCTGCCGAGGGGTGTGTCCCGTGCGATGACGAGGCCGACGGCCACTGCCTCGCGCAGGTGCGGCGGCGCGTCGAGGCGGGCCAGGTCTTGCACGGCCCGGCCGATACCGCGCAGGGCCAGCTCGGCGTCGAAGAGGTGGCGGTGCAGCAGCTCGGCCATGCCGGGGTCCGCGGCGACCTCCGGCTGGGCGAGCCGGCCGTCGATGGTGACGGTGGTGACGTTGAGGTGGTGCAGGGCACGTGCCATACGGCGCACGGCCCGCTCCTGGTCGGCGTCGGGGTCCAGCGTCTCGACGGCCGCGTCGGCCACCCGGCGTGCCTCCACGACGAAGGCGCGCTGGGTGCGCAGCAGGTCCTCGCGCGGCATCGGGTAGCAGAACAGCAGCCGTGTCAGGAGCACCGCCCCGGCGGAGACCAGGGCGACGGCGAGCGCCTTGCCCCACATGGCGGTGGGGATGTCCGCCATCATGCCGACCATCAGGCCGTTGAACAGCATCATGCCCGTGAGCAGAGACAGCTGTCCGAACCGGGCCAGGAAGAAGGTCAGGGCAAGCGCCGCGACCATCAGGCTGATCTCCAGGCCGCGGTCGTCGTGCAGCTCGGCGGCCGCCCACAGGACGGCGGCGTACGGGAACGGCATCCACAGGATGGCGCGGGTGAGCCGCTGCCAGGTGTTCTCGGCGACGGCGAAGGCGCTCATCAGGCCCATCATCCCGCCGACGATCATGCCGATCATGGCCGGGACGTCCAGGGCCCGCGCCATCCCGTAGCCGACCGCGAGCGAGGTCACCATCGCGACGAGGGTGCGCCAGCCCGCCTGGAGCTGCCCGAGGCCGGGGTCTGCCGCGAGTATCCAGTCCCAGCGCCGCCGTGGCCCGCCCACCCGATGCGGTACGACGGCGGGCACGGGGGTGCGGGTGGGAGGTGCGGAGGGCGCGAGTTCCGACGCCGTGTCCGACGGCGCGGTACCTGGGCTGATCAACTGGGCTCCGAATCCATCGCGTCGAGCAGGGTGGTGAGAGCGTTCCGGGCGGCGCCCACGGCGCGCTCGGAGTCGTCGACGCCCGCGTCGAGGCCTCGCAGGAGCGCCATGGCCATCCGGCGGCGCCCCCGGTCGAGCAGGTCCCGTCCGGCAGAGGTCAGGGAGGCCTCCACGACACGTCGGTCGGCGGCGCGGCGTTCGCGCGTGGTCAGGCCGCGCTCCTCGACGCTCTGCAGGACCACGGTCACGCGGGGCTGGGACATGCCCGTGTACGCGGCAAGAGCGGTCACCCGCCGGGGGCCGTCCTCCAGGGCGTCGAGTACGGCCACCTGGCTGCGGCTGAGCCCGAAGTCCCCGGTGCGGAAGAGCGTCTGCGAGAGCCGTCCGATGCCTCGGAGGAGGCCCCGGGCAGCGCTTTCGATGCGCTGCTCGTCGGTGGGGCCTGCCGGGGACGACGATTGATGCATATGGCAATTATATAGATGTCAAGAGTTGGCGCGGAACCATGCGCGGGCAAAATGCCCCGCCTCCTCCTGGTGCTCCAGCCGGATTTCTTCGTGTCCCTCGTCGCAGGGCGTGGGTGAAGATCCGCCATGCGAACACATCCGATGCCCGCGTGGGGCGCCCATCGACGATTCAGGGCTCACCGGCGTGGCGAGTGCCGCGGATGCGGGCCTGGCCATCGCCGGAGCCACCGGCGGCATGGCCTCCGGCATCGTCGTCGCAGCTGCCGGCTACCCCGTCCTCGCCCTCGCCGCCGGCGCCATCTCGCTCGCCGTCCTCCCCGCTGTCATCGCCACAGCTCGGAGCGGATCACCTCGTGTGTAGTCGGCACCAAGAGCTCTGGTCAGGCAAGCTACTGACGGATCTCTCCGCGGATCACCGTGGCGCTCAGCCCAGCCCTTCGGCGGTACCGCCGCACCTGTTGGAGTACCAGGGCCGCCGCCCGGCCCCGGTGGGGCAGACCTCACCGGGGCGAGGGCCGGTCACCCACCGGCCTGCGTGAGCCGGCGCAGCGCGCGCACCAGTGCCTCGACGCCCGCCACCGCCTTGGACCGGGGGCATCCGACATTGAGCCGGACCCGCCCCGGAGAGCCGTACGCCGCTCCCGGCATGATGGCCACCTTCTCCACCTCGACGAGTTCGCGTTGCAGCGCGCCGTCGTCGACGTCGAGCGGTCGCAGGTCGATCCAGGCGAGGTACCCCGCCTCCGGAGGCTCCCAGCCGAGCTGCGGGAACTCCCCGCGGAGACGGTCGGCGACCATCGCGAGGTTGCCCGCGAGGTACGTACGCAAGGCGTCCAGCCAGGGTGCCCCCTCCCTGTACGCGGTGATGTGCCCGACCAGTGACAGCACGGCGGGGGAGGAGAGACCGTCGGCCTCCTTGAGCTGCCGCAGATAGGCGTCGCGCGACGCGGGGTCGCCGATGATCCCGTAACTCCCGGTCAAGGCAGGGATGTTGAACGATTTCGACGCCGAGGTGATCACCGCCCACCGGCCCTCGCCGCCGAGTCCGGGCCAGGGTCGGTGGACGTGCGGGGGATGGGCCAGATCGCCGTGGATCTCGTCGCTGATGACGGCCACGCCGTGCTCCGCGCACAGCCGCGCCATCCGGGCCAGTTCGTCGGCGGTCCAGACCTTGCCCGTCGGGTTGTGCGGCGAGCACAGCAGCAGCACGGCCGTGTCGGGCAACGCCAGGAGCCGCTCCAGCTCGGCCCAGTCGTCGAGCGGACACTCCCGGAGCCGGCGCCCGTGGGCCGCCACGGTCTTGGGGAACGCGTCGTACATCGGAGTGTGGGCGACCACTCCGTCCCCGGGGCCCGACCACAGCCGGAGCAGCTGTGACAGCTGGTAGACGACGGACGGCGCGTAGACGATCGACGCGGGGTCGACGGCCGTCGCGTGCCGCGTCGCGTACCAGTGGACGACCGCGGAGAGGAAGTCGTCCTGCCGCCACCGCGAGTAACCCAGCACTGCGTGGTCAAGCCGGCCGTGGAGTGCGGCCATGATCTCCGGGGCGGTCTCGAAGTCCATGTCGGAAATCGTGAACGGCAGCAGGCCCGGCACGCCGAAGCGGTCCTCGACGTAGTCCCACTGTGTGCACCAGGTGCCGTGCCGGTCCACGAGGGTGCCGAAGCCGTACGGATCCGGCGAGGCGGGGGAGGGGGCAGTCATGGTCAGCCCACCGGGATCATGGTGACGATGGCGTCCTTCACCGACTGGACCTGCGGCCCGATGATGACCTGCACGTTGTGGCCGTCGAGCTTGATCACGCCTACGGCGCCGAGCTTCTTCAGCCGCGCCTCGTCCACCTGCGCCGCGTCCCCCACCGTCATGCGCAGGCGAGTGATGCAGTTGTCGAGGGACCGGATGTTGCCGGCGCCGCCGATCGCGTCGAGGATGGCGGCGGCGTCGTACTTCCCTGCGACCAGCTCGCGTGCGGGCTCCTGCGTCGCGTCCGCTGCGACGGGCTCATCGTCCTTGTCGTCCTGTTCCTCCTCGCGCCCGGGGGTCTTGAGGTCGAAGCGGTTGATCGCCCAGCGGAACAGGAAGTAGTACACGGCGAACCACACCGCCGCGATCACCGGCACCAGGTACCACTTGGTCGTCGATCCCTGGAGGACGCCGAAGACCAGCCAGTCGATGACGTTGCCGTCCGTGTTCCCGATGAAGACGCCGAGCAGGGCGGCCGTGAGGAAGCCGAGCCCCACCAGGACCGCGTGGATGGCGTACAGCCACGGCGCGACGAAGAGGAACAGGAACTCCAGCGGCTCCGTGATGCCGCCGACCACGCAGGCCACGACCCCCGACACGAGCAGTGCCTTGATCTCCGGGCGCATCTTCTTGTTCGCGCAGTGGTACATCGCGAGCGCGGCGCCCGGCAGGCCGCCGAGGTAGGACGCCATCTTGCCCTGGGAGAGGAAGTGTGTCGCGTCGGTGACGGCGGCATTCGGCGCGCCCGCGCAGTCGAGGTGCGCGTAGAACATGTTCAGGGCCCCGGAGACGTTGTCCCCGCACACGGCTCCCGAACCGCCGACGTCGGTGAACCGGAACATGGCCACCAGGATGTGGTGCAGGCCGATGGGGCGCAGCAGCACCTCTCCCATGCCGAAGAAGAACGGCCCGAAGACGCCGGTGTGCCCGATACCGCGGCCCACCGCGGTGATCCAGCCGTTGAAGGTCGGCCACGCCAGGGGGATGAGCAGACCGAGGACGCTCAGGACGAGAGCGGAGATGATCGGGACGAAGCGCAGCCCACCGAAGAAGGCCAGTGCGTCAGGCATGCGCTGCGTACGAAAGCGTTGGTGGAGGAGGCTGACAACGATGCCAACGGCCACGGCGCCGAGGAGTCCCGTATCGATGGACTGCACACCGAGCACATCGGCTATGCCGTAGTGCTCGATGGCGGCGTCGTCCTCGAAGTCGACACCCTTGGCGGTGAGGTAGAAGTTCACCGCGAGATTCATGGCGGCGAAACCGACGAAACCCGAGAACGCCGCCACGCCTTTGTCCTCGCGGGCGAGGCCGAGGGGGATCGCCATCGCGAAGAGGACGGGCAGGAAGGTGAAGGCCACCAGACCCGTGTTGGCCATCCAGGTGAAGACGAGGTGGAAGCCGTCGGCCTTCAGGAAGGGCAGATTGTCGGTGACGGCCTCGCTGGAGAGCGAGGAGCCGATGCCCAGCATGATGCCGCAGAACGCGAGCAGGGCCACGGGGAGCATGAACGTCTTGCCGAGCCCCTGGAGGAATTCCCAGAGTGCGGCTTTGGTCTTCTGCATGTGTACGGAACTTTCGAGCCTGGGGGGACGGACCCGGGCGCTCGCCGTGGGGATGCGGGGACCCACGGGTGATCGAGCGTCGGTGGACATGGACGAGGGGCCCGGGCCGCCTTCGCGCGACGCACCTGAGGATCGCCCGGTGAGCAGCGCCAGACGGGGCCGTTCCGCCGAACGGATCACATCACAGCGGGTCGACGGCTGTCCATGGAGGCCGGAGCGCCGCCCGAACCGGACGCAGAGGGCCCGACGGGGAGTGCGCCGGCTGTCGCACGCCGTGACGTACGCCACCTGTCCGGATCACCATCGGGTGTTTGCCGACGCGTCGGTGGGTAAGGGGCTCGTTGGCCGGATCTGGCAATCCGGTGGATAGTGGGCGAAAACTATTGATCCAGGAGGTTCGATGTCCTCGAAGCGACGTCGCAAGAAGAAGGCCCGCCGCAAGAACGGCGCGAACCACGGCAGCCGTCCGCAGACCTGAGGGTGTGCCGACATGACCGGGGGGATGGCATGTGCCACCCCCCGGACGCGTTCCTGACGGGACCTTGGACGACTTCGACGGCGACGGTACGTCGATCTGAGGCTCCGGGCCGGCCCAGCTCGGGACCCTTGACATTGAGGAAGTAGCTCTTCCCCGCGGGCTGGAGAGCGTCCGCCGGACCGCGGTGTCAGAGGCTTGCCATAGGGTCCTGGGGGAATTTCCCCGTCTCCCGGAGTCCTCGTGCCGCAGCTTGCCCACCTCGTGACCACGATCGCCGCCCCTCTGGCCTTCTCCAGAGCCGACGACGCCCCGCACCTGGAGTGCCAACTCGGAGAGCGGCTGCTCGTACAGCGTGGTGACACGGAGCTGATCGTGCAGAACCTCGACCCGTCGGCGACGGCCCCAGTCCGCTTTCCGGCCCCCTGGCCACGCCGGTACGGTCACTGCGCGGTGTCGCCCGCCGGTGATCTCGCTGTCTTCGCCGGGCTCCACGCGCTGCGGGCCGTGGACCGGGCGGGGACGGTGCGGTGGGAGGTGCGGCACCGTTGCTGGGCGGGGTGCGCGGGGCACGAAGACTTCACCGAATACGCCGATGAGCGTGACCACCGATATGCCGGCAGCGGCTCGGCCGGATTCTCCGCGGACGGGACGCTGGTGTGGGCTCACGTCCGCGGCCCCCTGGCCCACGACCGAGGCCGCGGAGCAGACGAGTGGCTGGTCATCGCCGCCGAGGACGGCACTGTGCTCGCACGAGCCGCGACACATACGGCAGCCGCGGGCTCCAGTCACGTTCCGCACCCGGACTCCGGTCAGATGGGCCTCACCATCGGTGAAGGACAGGACGGCTCCGCGCTGCGCTGGGGGCGCTGGGACGGCCGCACCCTCGCCATCGACAGCTTCGGCGACGAGGACCGCGTCATGCTGGCGGTGAGCCCCACCGGAGACCGACTGCTCACCGTCACCCACGACCAGGACACCCTGGCCCTCCACCGGGTCACCGACGGCACGGTGGAAGCCGAACTGAGTGCGGCTGCGCTCCCACGACATCCCGCGCTGGATACGGGGCATTCTGAGACCTTCGAGGACGACGAGGTGCAGGCGTTCTTCGACTACGAGGGCGGCTTCCTCGACGACGACAACGCCGTTGTCGGGACAGTCGAGAGCGACGAGGAGTTCGGCACGGGCCGTCACTGGCTCGTCGATGCGGCCCGTATGCGACTGACCGACCGGCTCGTCTATCCCTTCGAGGTATCCGGCCTGCCAAGGGCCCTCGGCGACGGCACCTGGTACACCGTGTCCGCCACCGAGACCGCTCTGCATCTCTGGACCGTGTGAGCGGCGGACCGTCTCACGCTCACCCATCTAGAATCTCCCCTCTACGTTGCTGCTTCGCGGGGAGGGGCATGGGGAACGAGAGCGACGGACGTCCGCTGCTCCTGCTCGATGTGGACGGACCTCTGAATCCTTACGCCGCGCCGCCGCACAAGCGGCCTGCGGGCTACAGCACGCACCGCATGCGCCCGACCGGGTGGGAGAACCCGTGGGACAAGCCCTTGCGGGTCTGGCTCAACCACGACCACGGTACAGACCTCTTGGCGTTGCCCTACGAGCTCGTGTGGGCGACGACGTGGAAGAACGAGGCGAACGACTGGATCGGCCCGCACCTCGGGCTGCCCGCACTCCCCTTCGTCGACTGGCCTTCCATGACACCGGACAGCCATGACCGACTGCACTGGAAGACACGGGCGTTGGTCGTGTACGCCAAGGGCCGGCCGTTCGCCTGGGTGGACGATGAGCTGGGCCCTGAGGACCGTGCATGGGTCCAGGAGCATCACGATGCCCCAGCGCTCCTGCACCAGGTGGACCCACGCCTGGGCCTCCTGGCGGAGGACTTCAGCGCACTGTCGGAGTGGGCCGCAGGGCTGGAGCAGGCTGCGGCGTGACGGAATCGGCGTACGCCGGCGCGGGTTCCCGCCCGATTCTCTCGTCGCCCGAGCTCAGGTCAGCATCTGGCTCCGGTGGGACGCGCGACGGGCGGCCGCCAGCAGGGCGTGGATCTGAGGACCGGCCTGGCCGAGCCGAGCCGGGCCACGGGCTTCGCGAACGGCAGGCGCACATCGCGGTGGGTGCCGGGGTACTCCAGACGCAGGGTCACGCCGTAGCGGTCCATCGCCAGCGGGAGGACGCGCGTCGCGCCCTTCTCCGGCTGCGGGCGGCGGCGCAGCTCAGGAGCGCCAGGTCCTGGACGTCCGCCTCCTGGCTGTCGACGAGGGCGATGACGGACGCGTACTCCCACTGCCGGTACCAGCCGCGCCGTCCTCTACCGCCGTTGGCCGACGAAGCGGGAGCTTGTCCTGGCCGCCCTGCGCGGCAAGGCGCCGCCCGTCCCGGACGAGCCGCCGGACACGGGAAATCTGCGCGGTGACGTGCTCGCCCTGCTCCGCTTCGTCGTCGGGCAGACGGCCGGTCTGGCCCATGTGCGACAGGCGCTCGCCGCGGAGCAGGGGCAGGACACGGAGCTGTCCGCGTACCTGACCTCGCGTAACCGCAGCCCTGGCGGCGACTGGATGCGTACGGTCCTGGAGCGTGCCGCCCGCCGCGGTGAGATCGATCCCGCGGTTCCGCTTCCCGACCGGTTGGTCGCGCTCCCGGTGGTCCTGGTCCTCCATGACCTCCTCATGGCCCGCCGCACCCCCTCCGAGGCCGACCTGGAGGAAGTCGTGGACCTGCTGTTCCTCCCGCTCGTCGCGCTCCGGTGGGACCGGCACGCGTGAGGGTCCGCCGCCCGGACGTCCCGGGGAAGCGGCGCCCGGTGTGAGGACCGTTGACAAAAGTGCGGTCTTCCAGCAGGTGGCCTGCTCCCTCTCCTGCCGGCGTCACTGAACGCCCCCTCGTCGGTGTGCCGGCAGCCGGTACCTGCCCGTCCTCGACCGCCGATGCCGTACGCATCGCGCGGTCGGTGAGGCGTCACCGTGCCCTCCCGGTCCCGCAGCCGCACGGAACGGAGGACAACATGAGAGGGAAGCAATTCGGATGGCGGTTCGTCATCGGCGCGGTGGCAGCCGCACTGATGACCGTCGGACTCCTGCCCGTCGCCGCTACGGCGGCCGACGCGGTCACTGCCCGGCTCTACGCGGGGAGTCGCTGCTCCAAGCCGTCCAGGAGGGCTTGGAGGCCGAACTCGAAGGTGTTGTCGGGGGCGGCGGCGTAGTCGAGCGCCGCTTCGGTGTCCAGCCGGGCGCGCAGGTGCGGATAGCGCATGGCGGTCTTCCGTGCCTCGGCCATGGTGTGCCGGAACTGCTGCTCGGCGGCGCTTCCGCCCTCGTCGCGCTTCCGTGTGAGTGAGGCGGTCGCGGCGGCGCCGGCCGCGTTGCCCAGTACGTAGGTGAAGACGGCGCCCGCCGCCTGATCGGCCTGGGCGGCGGTGAAGCCGGCGGATTCGTAGACGGCGAGGCTGCGGTCGTCGTGGCGGGCCTTTCCCTCGCCGTGGACCAGGTGTGCGGCGAGGACCTGCACCAGCCATGGGTGCCGGGTGAACATCGCATGCAGGTCGGTGGCCATGACGGTGGCCGCGGCGCGCCAGCCGGCCGCCCGGGGGGCGGGCAGCGTGAGCTCGCTCCACACCTGGTCGGTGGCGAGCAGGACGAGGTTGTCCTTGTTCTTCACGTGCCAGTAAACGGCGGTGGCGGCGGAGTCGAGCCTGGTGCCCAAGGCACGCATGTTGAGCCCCGCGAGCCCCTCGGCGTCCAGGAGCTCGACGGCGGTGCGGACGATCTGGTCCCGGGTCAGCGTGTCGCGTGCCATGGCCACACCGTACGCAGCAGTTGAACAAAGTTCAAGAAGATACTTGCACGCTGTTCAAGTCCGGGAGTACTGTCCTCTCGGCAATCAATTGAACTAAGTGCAAGTCAAGGGAGAGTCAGTGAACACCCTCGCCGCCATCATGCAGTTGCTCGTCGCCGCCGCCTTCGTCAGCATCCCGGTGGTCCGCCACCGATTCGGCCCCGCCGCGAAGGCCGCCGCGGCGGCCGAGCTCCGACGCCAGAACGTCCGCCCTGACGTGCTGGAGGAGAACAATCTCCGCTTCGACGCCGGCGGTCACGAGACCGCGGCCCCCGTGGCCGTGGCCGCCGTGATGACCGCCACCGCCGCCGTGAATTACGCGGGCGCCGCTCCGGCCCAGCTGCTGACCTGGATATTCTCCTCGCTGGTGCTGCTGATGAACGCGGTGATCGTCTACAGCAACCTCACCGCGGTGAAGTCCGTGGAGGCCGCCTTCCGCCGCAAGGGCGACCCGGAACTGGCCCGTGTCGAGGTGGCGCCTTTCCTCCGGGCCGCCGAGGACGCTTTCCCCCGCTGGGTGCGCGCCCAGACCTATGTGCGTAACACCGTGGTCTTCGGCGGCTCCGCCGTCGCGCTGATCTCCGTCTCCCTCGTATGAAGTCGCCGACTGTGTCCGGATGCCTGCGATGTGGAGGCCGCCCGGGCCCGATCGCCCCGTCAATCGCCCCGGATGCGTGCGTGCAGGTGCATGTCGTGCCGGCCGTCGGCGTGCACCGCGGCGCTGCGCTCGGTGCCTCCCAGCGGGTAGCCGTATCTCATGGCGACCCCGCAGGACACTGTGTTGCGCGTCGAGTGGTCGAGCTCCAGACGGTGGAGGCCGATCTCGTACAGGGCCCAGGAAGTGAGCGCGGCGACGGCGCCGGAGGCCACACCGGCGCCGCGAGCGGCCGGGAGCACCCGGTACGCGACGTCTGCGACGCCGTCGTCGAAGTCCAGCCCGCGCAGGGCGATCCGGCCGAGCATCTCGCCCCCGTCGCGGGTGACCGCCCAGTGGCCGCCCTTCTCGCGTCGCCAGTCCCGGCGATAGTCGTCGAACCACTCCCGGACCTGAGTCTCGGTCAGAGGCCGGCGCGTGTGCCGGCGGCGGATCTCGCCGTCGCGATCGGCGGAGAGGAATGCCGGTACGTCGCCCTCTTCACAGGGGCGCAGCAGCAGGCCCCCGGCAGCGGTGAGCACGGGCTGAGGGAACCGGCGAGCGAGCCGGAGAGGATGACGGGCGGGGTCGAGTGGGCGCGGGTCATGGGGTCATGATCGGCCGAGGGGGACGCCGCGCGTCAAGGCCGCAGAACTCGGATCTCCGCGAGGGCGCCGGTCTCCCGAAGTGCCGTGCCCCGCCGGTCGGTCAACTGCTCAACCGTGTGGAGTCTCCACCACGTCGGCCCTCTCCGAGCCTTCGCGGCACATGCGCTCGGCCCCCCAGACGCCGAGTGGTTCGAGCGCCTTGTTGAGCGTGCGCCCGTGCTCGGTCAGGGAGTACTCCACGCGTGGCGGCACCTCGGCGTAGACCTTTCGGTGCACGAGGCCGTCCGCCTCCATCTCCCGCAGGTGCTGGGTGAGCATCTTCTCGCTCACTCCCGGCAGTCCACGGCGGAGTTCGGCGAACCGGCGTACGCGATGGGCGTCGAGCTCCCAGAGGATCAGTCCCTTCCACTTGCCGCTCACCACGTCGAACGCGGCGTCGATGCCGCAGATGTACGGCCCGCGTCTCGGTGCCTTGGTCATCAGTGGCTCCCCTTACAAAAAGGTAAGTACCGCAGTAAATAGTGGGTACTTCCGAGAGTAGTGGCGCTCTCCGACGATGAAGGGGTGAACGAACAGACCCGTAATACCGGACAGGACGACGCTGTCACCGTGATCGGGCTCGGCCCGATGGGCCGGGCGATGACACGCACCCTTCTCACCGCAGGCCGCCCCGTCACCGTATGGAACCGCACCGCCGCCCGGGCCGACGGCGTCGTGGCCGAGGGAGCGGCGCGCGCGGCGACACCGCGCGAGGCCGTCGAGGCGAGCGGCCTCGTGATCCTCAGCCTCACGGACTACCGGGCGATGTACGACACCCTCGGCAGCGCCACCGGATCGCTGGCCGGCCGGACGCTGGTGAACCTGAGCTCCGACACCCCCGATCGCACACGCGAGGCTGCCGCCTGGGCGGCGGGCCACGGGGCCGCCTTCCTCACCGGCGGGGTCATGGCCCCGGCGCCGATGGTCGGCACGGAGGCGTCCTACGTCTACTACAGCGGCCCCGGCGAAGTGATGGAGAGCCATCGAGCGGCGCTGGCGCCGCTCGGGACACCCCGGTATCTGGGCGACGATCCGGGCCTCGCCCAGATGATGTACCAAGCCCAGCTCGCGGTGTTCCTGACCACCCTCTCCGCGTTGATGCACGCCACCGCGATGCTGGGGACCGCCGGGATGAAGGCCGAGGAAACGCTTCCCGAGCTGCTCTCAGCCGCCGACGCGATCAGCGACATCCTGAGGGCCGGCGATGAGCGTCCCGGCGCCGCGCTCGATGCCGGCGAGCATCCCGGAGACCTCAGCACAGTCACCATGATGGGTGCCACGGCCGACCACATCGTCGAGACCAGCACCTCACTCGGACTCGATCTCGCGCTCCCGCTGGCCGTGCAGGCCCACTACCGGCGCGCGATCGAGGACGGGCACGGCAGCGACAACTGGACGCGCATCATCGACAGGATCCGGGCACCGCGCTGATCGCACGCCCGCACCTCTTCCGCCTGTTCGGAGAAAGGTGACCGTCCGCACTTGCATTCGGTTTCGAGCGGCGGGAAAAATTGGGGCAAGGCGGACCGGTGCGGCTCTTCGGAGTCGCCGCGGCCGGCCGGGCGGAAGGATCTGTCGTGCACAGGTCCGGCGGTATCGAGATCGTGAGGTGATCTCATGGGCAAGATGGTTTCCGCGCTCAAGCTGCTGCGTGGGCGGAAGAGGGAAGCGGACGGCAAGGCCCTGCAGGACCAGCGGCTGCGGGACGAGGGCCGCAGCCTGCAGGACAGGGTGCACGGACAGCGGTAGCAGCCCGTCTCCTTTCCGCGGAGAGCGGGCTCAGGCCCCGGCCCCGTACACGCCCTTCTCCGGCAGCCCCGTCGATTCGAAGGTGTGCACCGAGAGCCCGCGCGCGGTCGTCCTGTGGCTGACGAGCCGCAGGCCGGCCGGGGCGCCGCCGTCCGGGAAGAGCCTCCGGCCCCGGCCCACCACGACCGGGGCGATCACGAGGCGCAGCTCGTCGACCAGGCCCGCGGCCAACAAGGACTGGGCCAGCCGGGCACTGCCGTGGATCTGCAGGTCCCGGCCTCGCCGGGACTTCACCTCGGCGACCTGGGCAGGGACATCCCCGTTCAGGACCGTTGTCGGGTTCCACGCGGCCGTCGTCAGGCTGTGGGAGGCGACGTACTTGGGCAGGCCGTTCATGAGGGGTGCGAAAGGATGGCCGGTCATCGTCGGCCAGTCCCGGGCGAAGTTCTCGTAGGTGCGGCGGCCGAACAGCAACGCGTCCGCTGTGCCGAGCCACGTGGCAGCCACCTCCTCGAACTCCTCGTCCAGGTGCGGTACGAACCAGCCGCCCTGGTCGAAACCGTCGCTCCGGTCCTCGTCCGGGGAACCGGGGCCCTGGGAGACACCGTCGAGGGACAGGAACTCCTGTACGACAAGCCTCATCGCGCATCACTCTCTTCCGCCGACGTCACGGCCGCTGCGGCCTCTGGTCCACGGGAGACGACTGTGCCACTCCCGGGGGCGCCGTCGCGGGCAGACACACGTTCGTCGTCCTCCTCCAGCAGCGCAGTGAGGACGGCCAGGGGAGTTTCCGGTGACCGTGGTGGGCCGACGCCTCCAGCAGACCGAGGGCGACCGTGCACGCCTCGTCCCGCAGGCCGCACCGTGCCAGTGACCGTCTTCAACTCACCGGTTGGCGGCCAGCACTGCCGCGAGGCCCTCTTGCAGATCCTTGACGAAATACTCGGGAACCTCCAGCGACGGGAAATGCCCCCCGGCTTCGGGTGACCTCCATCGCACGATCTGTCGGTACCGCTCCTGCGCCCAGGGGCGCGGGCACTTCTCGACGTCGCGGGGATACATGGTGAGTGCCGACGGGACGTCGACCCGAAGTTCGGGGTCCAGCGAGTTGTGGCTCTCGTAGTAGATGCGGGCCGCCGATGCGCCGGTCCGCGTCAGCCAGTACAGGGTGACGTCGTCGAGAACGCGGTCTCTGGAAATCGTCTCGAACGGGCTGTCCTCGGTGTCCGACCACTCGGTGAACTTGTCAAGGATCCAGGCGAGAAGCCCGATCGGTGAGTCGACGAGCGAGTAACCGATGGTCTGCGGTCGGGTCGCCTGCTGCTTCGCGTACGCCGCGCGGTGGCGCCAGAAATCACGGGTTTCCTCGGTCCACGTGCGCTCGACCGCCGTCAGCCCGTCCGTTGTCAGCCCGGGCGGCCCCTCCGCGAACGTGGTGTGGATGCCGAGGACGTGCGCCGGGAACCTGCCGCCGAGGACCGTGGTGATGTTGCCTCCCCAGTCGCCGCCGTGGGCCACGAACTTGTCGTAGCCGAGCCTTCCCATCAGCTCCACCCATGCGGCCGCGATCTTTTCGGTTCCCCACCCAGTGGTGGCCGGCTTGTCGCTGTAACCGAAGCCTGGCAGCGAGGGGACCACGACGTGGAACGCCGGCGCGTCCGCACCCTTCGGATCTGCCAGCTCGTCCACTACATCGATGAACCGAGCAATGCTGTCCGGCCAGCCGTGCGTCAAGAGCAGAGGAGTGGCATCCGCGTGCGGGGATCGGCGGTGCAGGAAGTGGATCCCCAGATCATCAATGGTGGTGCGGAACTGGCCGATCTGATTGAGGCGCTCTTCGAACGACCGCCAGTTGTACCCGGTGCGCCAGTAGTTCACGACGTCGACGAGGTCGGCGAGAGGAACGCCCTGCTCCCATCGGCGAGGGCCGGGCGCGGCGCGATGGACCGTCTCAGCCTCCGGCAGCCGCGCCGCGGCCAGTCGCGCGCGCAGATCGTCGAGCTCGGCGTCAGTGGCATGGGTTTCAGATGCTTGCACGTCGCTGGTCGGTCGGGGCATTAGACCTCCTGGCCGTCGTGGAGCCGGCTACGGTCTTCTGTGAACCGGCTAAGACGGTTCTAGCAGTTCTTCGAGCCCGCTGCAACCGGCTAAGGTGGTTCCATGTGTGCTGCGTTCCCTGACTTCCGCCTCGGCAAGGTGCTCGCGATGAGCTTCACCGGGACTCTGTCGGAGCGTCGTGGTGACGCTGTGGAGCGCATTCCCACGCCTCACCGGCTCATCGACTGGCTGGCGGTGAGCGGCCTCGCCGTGGACTCCTGCACCACCGCCCAGCTCGAACTCGCTCGGGAACTGAGGGAGTCGATCCACGCCGCCGCGACAGCGGCCGCGATCCAGGACGCTCTCCCCGCATCCGCTGTCCACGTCATCAACGACCGCAGCGCTCAAGGCCGGGCCGCAGCGATTCTGACGCCCGAGGGTGAACGGCGGTGGCGGCTCAGCTCGGCTTCCTGCGTGGAAGATGCACTCAGCGTGATCGCCGCCGACGCGATCAGCGTCATCGCAGGCGAACGAGACGGAAAATTGGCCTTGTGCGCATCCCTGACCTGCCGAGCCGCCTTCTTCGACACCAGCCAGAGTCGCACCCGCAAATGGTGTGACATGAACACGTGCGGGAATCGTCAGAAGAAGGCGCGCTTCAATGCGGGCCAGCGCAAAAGCACCAGGTCAGCGGAGTGACCGTCACCCTCGGTACATCCGGGTGGGCCCCACGCCTGCGACATATCTGTCGCGTCGGGTGCGAGGAGGACGGAGGTGTCCGGTGAGCGGCTCGACCCGGAGTGGGTGCGGGGCTGGTGCGAGGGGACTTCTGCGGGTCTCGCGGCTCTGATGTCGTCGTTCCTGGAGACGCACGGCTATCCGCCGGGTGAGAACGCCGTCGTCCTCGCAACGGATGAGAGTCATGGGGCGACGGACGCACTCGTGGATCTGACGCCGATCCCCTCCGACCTGACGACCCTTTACTGGGTGGTCTGCGAAATTTCCATGCCTGATGTGGAGCACGGATACTTCGTCCACCCGGCCTCGACGGTAGCGGAGCACTTGCGCGAGCACGGATCTGTCCAGATCGACGACGAGCCACCTGGCATCGTGTTTGCCAGTGACGGGGGCGGACATCTGTTCGCGGCGGCAGGCAGCGGACGGATCTGGAGGTCGGCCACTGCCTCCTGGTTCGACGATTTCGAAGTCGCCGCAGAGTCCGTCCAGGACTTTCTCGAACAGCTCGGCCGAAGGGCCGCCGGCCAGACCTGACCCGGCACTCCGTCGGGTCAGGTCCTTGTGGCGTGGGGCCGGCTCACCCGTGGCTCTTGCCGCACAGCGCGGCGTCCACCGCGCCCTGGAGATGCTCCAGACTGTCGCCCGCAGCGCCCAGTCGGGCAGGAGCCGGCCGCCGAACAGGCCGTCCCAGAAGGCGTTGAGGCCCGAGGCCTTGTCGATCACCATGCCGAGCACCAGGTAGTTGGTGTTCGAGTAGCCCCAGTCCTCCCCGGGCTCGAAGACGGGCTCCGCGTCGAGCGCCCGCGCCAGATACTCCGGTGTCCTCAACACCCCTTGCGCAGGACGCCCGTCCTATGCGTCAGGCCGGTTCGGAGGTGTCCCTGACGGGTGTGTCCTCGATACGGGATCCGGGTGCTCCGCGGTTGTCGGCGGCCGGGCTGTGCGCATGTTGCGCCGGTGCCTCGTCGGTGCCGGCGCCGACGCCCGCCGCCGGAATGCGCAGGACCAGCAGGGCGACGTCGTCGCCGCCGGGGTCGATGCGGATCAGGAGTTCGTCCAGGAAGTCCTCGACGTCGCGGTCGGCCAGGGCCGCGGCATGCCGGCGCAGCGTGGCGAGACCGGCTTCGATGTCACGGCTACGGCTCTCGACGAGCCCGTCCGTGTAGAGCAGCAGCGTCGACCGGGGCGGGAGGTCCACATGGGCGTCGGGCCACCCCAGCCCCATGTGCAGGGCCGAACTGAGACCGAGGAGAGGGCCGTGACCGTCCTCGAGGAAGCGGGTGTGCCCGTCGGCCGTGATCAGGAGCGGCGGCGGGTGGCCGGCGTTGACCCAGTGGAGCTGCCAGGGCCCGCCCTCCTCGCCTTCGATCCGGGCGAAGACGCAGGTGGCCATGGGGGCATCGCTCGTATGGGTCATGGCCTCGTCCAGACGGCGCACGATCAGACTGGGGGGTTCCGTCCGGTCCCAGGCCAGGGCGCGCAGCATGTTGCGGACCTCGGCCATGTGGGCCGCGGCCTTGAGATCGTGGCCGACGACATCCCCGATGACCATCGTCAGGACGCCGTCGCCCAGGAGGAAGGAGTCGTACCAGTCCCCGCCGATCTCGGCGGCGCTCTCGGCGGGCCGGTAGCGGGCCGCCATCGTGAGGTGGTCGACCTGCGGCAGGGGAGTGAGGAGCTGGCGCTGCATGGTCTCGGCGACATGCCGCTGCTGCTCGAACAGCACGGCGGCCTCCATGACCAGGCCGGCGCGGCGCGCGATGTCGGCCAGTACGAAGACCTCGGCCTCGCTGAAGGAGGATTCGGGGTCGACCCGTGCCACGGTCAGCGCGCCGAAGACCTGCCGACGGGTGTGCAGGGGCACCACGACGGCGCAGCTGCCTCCCAGCCGGTCGAACAATTCCCGGTGGGCGCGCGCGAGCGGGCTGTCCGGCGGTGCCGCGAGGGCTTCCGCGTCGAGTACGACGGGCTCGGCGCTCCGCATGGCCTGGACCACAGCTGAACGGGTGGATTCGGGGAGGGGCGGCAGCGGACCCTTGAGCGCCTCCGCGGCCCGGTGGTCGCGAGGGGCGCGGACGGCGACGCGCTGCATCTCGCCCGCCTGCCTCGTGGTGTGCACGTCGATCGCCGCCCAGTCACCCATGTCCGGCACGAGCAGCCCGGCCAGTCTGTCCAGCATCTCCGGCGTCTCCAGGGCGGAGATCAGGACCGTCGACACCTCCGCCACCATCGTCAGCCGGGCGGTGAGCCCCTCCAGGGCCGCAAGGTAGGCCGCGGTCTGCTCGGCCGCCTCACGGTGCAGGCTGAAATCGTGGAAGACGACCACGGAGCCTTCCGCACGTCCCTCGTGCCTCAGCGGTGTGGCCGCCCAGATGATCGGCACCAGGGTGCCGTCCCCGCGCAGGAGGAGTTCCTCGCTGCCCTCGGCGGGCCGGCCGCTCTCCAGGACGGTCAGCATGACGCACTCGGCCCGCGGTACCGTGGCGCCGTCCGGTCCGCGGTGCAGCAGATCGTGCATGTCGTGACCGAGCATCTGCTCCTGCGGACGGCGGAGGATCTGCTGCGCGCGGGGGTTGCACGCGGTGAGCCGGCCGGCGTTGTCGGTGACGAACACCCCTGTCCCCAGGCTGTCGAACACCGTGCGCATGAAGCCGATCTCCAGCAGCCCGTCCGCGGACCTCATCGAGCGGCCCTCGCCGTCCCCGGGCGGGCCTCTCCGCCCGTGCTCGCCGTCCTCACGCCTTCCGGACCGCCCGGCGGCGGCAGCCGCACGGGCGGCATCGTGTCCGCCGCCGGAATCACGGTCTGGGAGGTCATGCCGTCCATCATTCATCCGGCACGCCCGTTCCGCCGCTCGGGAGGAGCCCGCCCTCCGGCCCCGGGCTACCTCTCCAGCACCAGCGCGGAGCCCTGGCCCACGCCGATGCAGAGCGTCGCCACGCCGGTCCCCGACCCGGCGGCCCTGAGCTGGTGCGCGACGGACCCGGCGAGGCGGGCTCCCGAGGCGCCGAGCGGGTGGCCGATCGCGATCGCTCCACCACGAGGATTGAGGACGGACGGGTCGAGGTCGGGCCACTCGGCGATGCAGCCCAGGACCTGGGCGGCGAAAGCCTCGTTGAGTTCGAGGGCCGCGAGGTCGGCGAAGCTCCTGCCCGCCCGGTCCAGCGCCCTGTTCACGGCCTTGACGGGGGCGAGCCCGAAGTAGTGCGGTTCGTTGGCCGACACGGCGGAGGCCGTGATCCGGGCCAGCGGTTCGCGGCCGGTGGCGCGCAGGCCTTCCTCGTCCGCCAGCAGCAGGGCCGCCGCACCGTCGTTCAGCGGGGAGGAGTTGCCCGCGGTGACGGTGCCGCCTTCCGTACGGAAGGACGGGCGGAGCTTGGCCATGGCCTCCAGCGAGGCGTCGTCCCTGATGCACTCGTCCCGGTCGACGACGAGCGGATCGCCCTTCCGGCGCGGGATGGTCAGGGGCGCGATCTCCCCGTCGAACAGCCCCGCCGCCCGTGCCGCCGACGCCTTCCGGTGGGAGGCGAGAGCGAACTCGTCCTGCTGTTCCCGGCTGATGGCGTGCTTGTCCGCGATCAGCTCGGCGCTCTCGCCGAGCGGCACCGTCCACTGCGGATCCATCCGGGGGTTGACCATGCGCCAGCCCAGGGTGGTCGAGTACATCTCGGTGTGCCCGGTGGGGAAGGCGCGGTCGCTCTTGGGCAGGACGTACGGGGCGCGGGTCATCGACTCGACGCCGCCGGCCACGACGAGCGAGTGGTCCCCGAGCGCCACCGCACGGGCCGCGTGCACGACGGCTTCGAGGCCGGAGGCGCAGAGCCGGTTGACGGTCACGCCGGGGACGGAGACCGGCAGACCCGCGAGGAGCGCGGCCATCCTGCCGACGTTGCGGTTCTCCTCACCCGCGCCGTTGGCGTTGCCGAGCACCACGTCCCCGATGCGCGACGGGTCGAGCTCCGGGGTGCGGTCGAGCAGGGCGCGGATGGTGTGGGCGGCGAGGTCGTCGGGCCGTACCTGCGCCAGTGCCCCGTTGTACCTGCCGATCGGGGTGCGGACGGCGTCGACGATGTACACGTCGCGGGGGCGGAAGCTCATGGGGCGACCCTCTCGGGAATGAGGACCGGGGCGGCCGTCCTCTCCAGGACCTCGGCGGCGGTCACGCCGGGTGCGGTCTCCACCAGGACCAGGCCGTCCTCGGTCACGTCGAGCACGGCGAGATCCGTGATGATGCGGTGGACACAGGCCTTGCCGGTCAGCGGCAGGGTGCACTCCTCGACGATCTTCGGGCTGCCGTCCTTGGAGGTGTGCGTCATGGTCACGATGACGCGGCGGGCCCCGTGCACGAGGTCCATGGCCCCGCCGATGCCCGTCACCATCTTCCCCGGCACCGCCCAGTTGGCGAGGTCGCCCCGGGCTGAGACCTCCATGGCCCCGAGGACGGCGGCGTCGATGTGACCGCCCCGGATCATGCCGAAGGAGAGCGCCGAGTCGAAGAACGAGGCTCCGGGACGCACGGTCACCGTCTCCTTGCCCGCGTTGATCAGATCGGGGTCGACATCCTCGGCGTACGGGAAGGCGCCGGTGCCCAGGATGCCGTTCTCGGACTCCAGGACGACGTGAACGCCCTCGGGCAGGTGGTTCGGGATCAGCGTCGGCAGTCCGATGCCGAGGTTGACGTATTCGCCGTCGCGCAGCTCCGCGGCCGCCCTGGCGGCCATCTCGTTCCGGTTCCAGGCCATCAGCCCTGTGCCCCCCGCTCCGTGATCGTCCGCTTCTCGACCTTCTTGTCCTCGGCCTGCTCGGGTGTCAGAGCGACCACCCGCTGCACGAAGATGCCGGGCAGGTGCACGTGGTCCGGGTCGATCTCGCCCGGTTCGACCAGCTCCTCGACCTCCGCGACGGTGATGCGGCCGGCCATGGCGGCGAGCGGGTTGAAGTTGCGCGCGGACTTGTTGAAGACCAGATTGCCGTGCCGGTCGCCCTTCGCCGCCCTGACGAGGGCGAAGTCGGTGCGGATGCTGTGCTCCAGGACGTACTCGGTGCCGTCGAAGTCGCGTACCTCCTTGGCCGGGGAGGCCACGGCCACCCCGCCGTCGCCGTCGTAGCGCCAGGGGAGCCCGCCGTCGGCGACCTGCGTGCCCACGCCGGCGGGGGTGTAGAACGCGGGTATCCCCGCCCCGCCCGCCCGGAGGCGCTCGGCGAGGGTGCCCTGGGGGATCAGCTCCAGCTCCAGCTCACCCCCGAGGTACTGCCGGGCGAACTCCTTGTTCCCGCCGATGTACGAGCCGGTCACCCGGGTGATCCGGCCGGCGGAGAGCAGCACCGCGAGCCCCGAGTCCATCGCTCCGCAGTTGTTGGACACGACACCGAGCCCGCTGACGCCGCTCGCGTACAGAGCATCGATCAACACGTTCGGCACACCGCTGAGACCGAAGCCTCCCACCGCCACCGAAGCGCCGTCCGGCACGTCGGCGACGGCCAGCGCCGCTGACGCGACCACCTTGTCCATGGGACCGTCCATCCAATAGTGTTCGCATGGTGAAGTTTCCTTCACTATGATGGTGTGAGTCTGCCGCCAGGGCCGGAGCTCTGTCAACGGTCCCGGCATCGGCCGCCCCCACCCGACGGAGGACAGATGGCACCGACCGGCACGTCACAGCCGGGCGAGGGGACGCCCGCGGAGGCGGTGGCCCCCCTGATGCGCGGCATAGCCGTCCTGCGCCGGCTGACCGACGCCGACGGCTCCCTCGGCCTCAGCGATCTGGAGCGCGCCACCGGGCTGGCCCGCTCGACCGTCGACCGGATCACGCTCACGCTCGCCCGCACGGGATACGTCCGCCTCGACGGCAAGGTCGTCACCCTCGCGCCGCGCCTGATGGAGCTGGGCAACGCCTACCTCTCCTCGGTCCGCCTTCCCGGCCTCCTCGGCGGCCGGGTGGACGCCCTCGCGGAGGAACTCGACGAGTCCGTCTCCCTGGCCGTCCCCGACGGCAGCGGCGTCCGCTTCGTCCACCAGACCACCCGTCGGCGCGCGATGTCCCTGCGCTTCCGCATCGGTGACCTGCTGCCGGCCGAACGCACCGCCCCGGGCACGCTGTTCGCCACCCGCTGGGGAGCGGAGAAGTGGCGGGCCTGGCGGGAGCGGCGGGCTTCAGACCCCGACGGAGCAGGCTTCCCGTCCCTGCCTCCGAGTTCCCGCCCGGCGGTCGACCTGTTCGAGGAGCGGGTGGAATCGGCGCGGGCGGACGGCTGGGTGGTGGACGATCAGCTGATCGAGCCCGGCCTCCTCGCCCTCGCCGTGCCCGTGCGGGATCACGCCGGAGGCTTCGCGTGCGTGCTCAGCGTGGTCAGCCACACCAGCAGGCACACCGTGCGGGGCCTCCGCGAGGACCTCCTGCCCCGGCTGCTCGACGCCGCCTCGGCGATGGAGCGCCGACTGCGTGACGAGCCCCCCGCGAACCCCACTCCGTCCCCGTCCCCGGGCGCCCTCGCCTCCTGGACCGCGGCCTCGAAGCAGGAACTCGGCCGGGAGTTCATCGAGTCCCTCGCCCGGGGCCTGACGGTCATCACCGCCTTCGGGGAGAACGGCGCCGCCCTGACGCTCAGCGCCGTCGCACGCGCAACCGGTCTCTCACGCGCCTCCGCCCGCCGCGCCCTGATCACCCTCGAACACCTCGGATACGTCACGGCCGACGGCCGTGACCACCGGCTGACACCACGCGTCCTGGCCCTCGGCTATGCACCGCTCTCCCGCACGACCCTGGCGCGGATCGCCGATCCGCACCTCGCCGCGCTGGCGGGACGGATCCAGGACTCCGCCTCCCTCGCCGTCCTCGTCGACGACTCCGTGCAGTACGTGGCGCGCGCCGCCACCCACCGCATCATGGACGTCGACATCACTGTCGGCACCCGCTTTCCCGCCTACGCCACCTCGCTGGGCCGCGTCCTGCTGGCCGGCCTGTCCGCCGCCGAACTCAGCTCCGTACTCGCCCATGCCGAGCTGCGTCCGCTGGCCCCCCACACCCTGACCCGCCGCGCGGAACTCGAAGCGGCACTGCAGCGGGCGCGCGCCGAGGGCCACGCCCTGGTCGACGAGGAGCTCGAGGCGGGCCTGCGATCGATCGCGGTACCCGTCCGGGACCGGGCCGGCACGGCGGTCGCGTCCATCAACGTGGCGATGCACAGCAGCAGCCGGACGATCGAGGAGACCTTGGACCAGGTGCTGCCCCAGCTCCGCCTCACCGCGGACGGAATCGAGTCCGAACTGCACATCGCCTCCCGCTTCACCCCCGTGGCGGTGGTGTGAGCCGCGGTCTCAGGCGTGGAAGCCGTTGCACACGACCGACGTGAACTCGGACGGGCCGCCCTCGACGTGGTACAGCACCACGGTCCAGTCACCCCTGTCGTCGCCCACCGGAATGGCGTCGACGGTCCGGTCGTCGAAGTGGGCCCGGAAGTCGTCGGGATACCTGAGGGTGATCGTGCCGCCCGAGGTCCATTCCGAGAAGACGTCGACGGGCTTGCTGGTGAAGCCGACTCCCTTGCCGACGGACCGGGTGGGGCGGCCCGTGGCGGGGTCGGTCCCGTGCGGGGGACGGACGCCCACGGATATGTAGTACGGCGCGGGCCGCTTCCCCTTGCCGGCGTTCTCCGGCCGCAGCCGCACCGATGCGGTGTCCGAACCGGTGGTGTGCGAGACGGATGACTGCAGGTTGGACGGCAGCGAGGCCATGTCGAGGCCGGACAGGTCGCAGGAGCCGATGCCCTGGGCCGCCTGCGCGGGATCCTCGGACAGCGTCCAGCGGTCCCGCGTCTCACGGTCGTTGACGATGTGATCCGGTGGCCCCGCGGCCGACGCCGTGGTGGCGGGCCGCCCGGACTCCTGGGTACCGGAGGCCCGCCCCGCCCCGGCCGCGCCCCCCGCTCCGGCCGCCCGGTCGTCCGGCTGCCCCGAGAGCAGCCAGGCCGTCGCCGACGCGGCCAGCACCGCCGCGACCGCGGCGAGGCCCAGCGCCCCCCGGCGGCCGGTGTGGGCCGGGCCGGCCGGCCTGCGCTCAGGTTCGTCGTACGGGGTGGTCCCCGGCGGACCCGCGGGCACGGCCGTCCCGCCCGGCGTCGACGCTGCGGAGGCGGGAACGAGCGCGGCCGGCGCCGACGCTGCGGAGCCGGGGGCGGCCGCCCGGCCCTGCGCCGCAGCGTCGCCCGGCAGAAGGGCGGTTGCCGTCCGCTCCGGTACGGCCCCGGCTTCGGCGCGCGTCAGCGCACGGTAATGGAAGTCCGTCGCGGGGGCCGAGTCCACCGCGCACCGTGCGATCACGGCCGCGGGGTCCGGCCGGTCCGCCGGATCCTTCGCGGCGCAGTCCCGGATGAGCTCGGCCAGCGCGGGGCTCACACCGGCCACGTCGATCTCCTCGTGCACGGCCCGGTAGCTCACCGCCGCCGCGTCCCCGGAGCCGAAGGGCGGCCTGCCGGTCGCCGTCCAGGCGAGCGTGGCCCCCAGGGCGAACACGTCCGCGGCAGGGCCGACCTCGTTGCGCAGGACCACCTCCGGCGCCGCGAATCCGGGGGTCCCCGGCCCCGTCCCGTCCCGGGTGAGCACCGTCTGCCCGAGTGCCCGGGCGATGCCGAAGTCGATCAGCTGCGGCCCCTGCGGCGAAAGGATCACGTTCTGCGGTTTCAGATCCCGGTGGGTGACTCCATGGACATGGACCGCGGCCAGCCCCTCGGCGAGGGCGGCGAACAGCTTCATCGCGCTGCCGGCCGGAAACGGTCCGTCAGCCCTCACCGCCGCGCTCAGCGTGGGCCCCTCCACGTACTCCGTGGCCAGCCAGTAGGGCGCCGTGTCGAGCGACGCCTCGATGAGCTGGGCGGTGTAGGCACTGCGAACGGCCTCCACGGTGGCGGCCTCCCGCCGGAACCTGGCCAGTGCCTCCGGGTGGTCACTGATCTCGTCCCGGATCACCTTCACCGCCACCAGCCGTCCCCCCGGGGAACGGCCGAGATACACCTGCCCCATCCCGCCGGCACCGAGCCGGGCGAGTAGCCGGTACGCGCCGATGCACGAGGGATCCTGAGGCCGCAGCTCATCCACGGCATGACTTTCCCACATCCGCCGCCCGCCCGGCCCGGCGTCCCGGAATGAGAGGTGATCGTCGGCGAAGGCACGGTCTGCCGCGCCCCTCCCGGGGTAGGCGAGCGGAGGCGGCACGTGCGCCACCGCCACCCAGGCCGGCCGCTATGCCCCGCGGGCGAGCACCGAGGACCCGCCGCGCCGCCGCCATGCCCGCTCCGGGTGCGGACGACGGCGAGGGAACAGAGGATGCGAAGGGTGGCGAGCCGCACCGACCGGCCCCGGCGTACCGAGAAGCGACATCCGAGGGAGACGACACCATGGCGCCCGAGCGATCCTCTTCCGGCAGCACAGCATCGCGAGACCCCGGCCTCGCCCGGCCGCTGGCCGAGCGGGCAGGGTGGAGCGACGTGGACCTGCGCGCGGTGGACACCGTACGGGTACTCGCCGCCGATGCCGTGCAGAAGACAGGCAACGGCCACCCGGGTACGGCGATGAGCCTGGCCCCGCTCGCCTACCTGCTGTTCCAGCAGGTCATGCGGCACGACCCCGCCGACGACCAGTGGCTGGGCAGGGACCGCTTCGTCCTCTCGTGCGGCCACACCAGCCTCACCCTGTACATCCAGCTCTACCTGGCCGGCTACGGCCTGGAGATGGAGGACCTGAAGGCGCTGCGGACCTGGGGTTCGGCGACCCCCGGCCACCCGGAGTACCGGCACACCCGCGGCGTCGAGATCACCACAGGTCCGCTGGGCCAGGGCATGGGCGCCTCCGTCGGGATGGCGATGGCCGCACGCCGGGAGCGGGGCCTGCTCGACCCGGACGCCGCACCGGGCACCAGCCCCTTCGACCACCACGTCTACGTGCTCGCGTCCGACGGCGACATGATGGAGGGCGTCGCCTCCGAGGCCGCGTCGCTGGCCGGACATCAGCAACTGGGCAACCTCATCACCTTCTACGACTCCAACCACATCTCCATCGAGGACGACACCGACATCTCGTTCAGCGAGGACGTCCCGGCCCGCTTCGCCGCGTACGGATGGCACGTGCAGACCGTGGACTGGACCCGTACCGGCGACTACGTCGAGGACGTCGACGCCCTGCTCGCCGCGATCGAGGAGGCGAAGGCGGAGCGGTCCCGGCCCTCACTGATCATGCTGCGCACGATCATCGGATGGCCCGCGCCGACGAAGAAGAACACCGGCAAGGCGCACGGGGCGGCCCTGGGGGACGACGAGGTCGCCGGCACCAAGCGGCTCCTCGGCTTCGACCCCGAGGCGTACTTCCCCATGGAGGACGAGGTCCTCGCCCACACCCGGGCCGTGGGGGAGCGGGGCAGGGACGCCAGGAAGCGCTGGGAGCGGACCTACGAGGAGTGGCGGACGGCCAGTCCTGAGCGGGCGGCCCTGCTGGACCGGCTGCGTGAGCAGGAGCTTCCGGACGGCTGGACCGACGCCCTGCCGGACTTCCCGGCCGACCCCAAGGGCATGGCCACCCGAAAGGCGTCCGGCAAGGTGCTCACCGCGCTCGCACCGGTCCTGCCCGAGCTGTGGGGCGGCTCCGCGGACCTCGCGGGCAGCAACAACACCACCATGGACGGCGAGCCCTCCTTCGTCCCGGCCGACCGGCAGACGGCCGAGTTCTCGGGAGGCCCCTACGGGCGCACCCTGCACTTCGGCATCCGCGAGCACGCCATGGGCGCGGTGCTCAACGGCATCGCGCTGCAGAGCCTGACCCGTCCCTACGGCGGCACGTTCCTCACGTTCAGCGACTACATGCGCCCCGCGGTCCGCCTCGGCGCCCTGATGAAGCTTCCCGCCACCTACGTGTGGACCCACGACTCGATCGGACTCGGCGAGGACGGCCCGACCCATCAGCCCGTCGAACACCTGGCCGCCCTGCGTGCGATCCCCGGGCTCGACGTCGTACGCCCCGGGGACGCCAACGAGACCACCGCCTGCTGGCGGACGATCCTGGAGCACACGGACCGGCCTGCCGGCCTCGTCCTGACACGGCAGAACCTGCCGGTGCTCGACCGTGCCGACGGGGTCCACGCCCCCGCCGAGGGAGCCGCGCGCGGCGCCTACATCCTCGTGGAGGCCTCCGGAACCGCCCCCGACGTCATCCTCGTGGCGACGGGGTCGGAGGTCCAGATCGCTCTCGACGCCCGCAAACTGCTCGTCGACGAAGGCCTGGCCGTCCGCGTGGTCTCGATGCCCTGCCGCGAATGGTTCGCCGAGCAGCCGCTGTCCTACCAGGACGAAGTGCTGCCGCCGGACGTGCGCGCACGCGTGAGTGTCGAGGCCGCCGTCGGCCAGGGCTGGCGCGAGGTGGTCGGCGACGCCGGCCGGATCGTCAGCCTGGAGCACTACGGCGCCTCCGCCGACTACCAGCGGCTGTACGACGAGTTCGGCATCACCGCCGAGGCCGTCGCCGCAGCGGCCCGCGCCAGCATCCGCGACGCGGTGGAGCCCCCTGTACCGGGCGGTCGCCGGTCCCAGGGGCCGGGACGACACAACTAGCTCATCTGACGCCGCACCAGTTCATGGAGCTGCCCGTCCGTGTCCGCGAGGAGCTCGACGGGCGGCCCCTCCTGGACGACACGGCCGTCCGCCATGACGATCACCCGGTCGGCGTCCATGACCGTGGACAGCCGGTGCGCGATCACCACACGGGTGGCCCGCAGGGACCTGGTGCTCTCGATCACGGTGCGCTGGGTCTCGTTGTCCAGCGCACTGGTCGCCTCGTCGAAGAACAGGATGCGTGGGCGCCGGACGAGCGCCTGGGCGATCATCAGCCGCTGGCGCTGCCCCCCGGAGATCGCGCCGCCGCCGGAGATCATCGTCTGCAGCCCCATCGGCATCCGCTTGATGTCCTCGGCCAGCCCCGCCATCGCTGCGGCCTCCCACGCCTCCTCCTGGGTGAAGACCTCGGCGCCGCAGATGCAGTCCAGGATCGACCCGGACAGCGGCTGGGCGTTCTGCAGGACGACCCCGCACTGGCGGCGCACCGCCGCCTGGTCGAGCGCCGTCAGGTCCTGGCCGTCGTACAGGACACTGCCCGAGACCGGCTTGTCGAAGCCGATGAGCAGCCTCAACAGGGTCGACTTGCCGCATCCGCTCGGGCCGACGACCGCGACGAACTCGCCCGGGCGCACGGTCAGCGACACGTCGTCGAGGACGACGGGGCCGTCGTCGGAGTAGCGGAAGGACACACCCCTGGCCTCGATCTCCCCGGACAGCTCGCCCGGCTGGGTGCTGGCACCGCGTACCTCGGGTGCCTCGTCGAGCACCGGCTTGATCTGCTCGAACATCGGCAGCACGGCGGCGGCTGACACGAAGGCCCCGGTGAGCTGGGTGACGGCCGTCAGCAGCATCGTCACGGACGTGTTGAAGGTCAGGAACTCGGCGGCTGTGAGTGATCCGCGTGCCGGGCCCGCCAGCAGGACGAAGATGACGAGTGAACACAGCGGCAGATAGACCGCGTTCAGGACCGTCGTCAGATTCTTGATCCGGCCCGCCCGCTTCTGCAACTCGCGGCTGCGGGCGAACTCCGCCGCCCACGCCCCGTACGCGAAGCTCTCGGCCGCCGCGACCCGCAGCTTGGGCAGCCCCCTCAGCGTCTGGAACGCCTGGTTGTTGAGCTTGTTGCCCAGCACGACCAGACGGCGCTGCCAACGGAGCTCCCACATGCCCATGGTGAGGAACACCCCGGCGATGACCACCAGCATCGCGACGGCGGTGAGAGCCAGCGGCACACTGAACCAGAGCAGCAGGCCCAGATTCATCGCCCCGAGCGTGCCCGCCTGCACCACGACCGGACCGGTGCCGGACAGCACCCTGCGGATGGAGCTGACCCCCATCGCCGCGCTGGCCAGTTCGCCCGTGGAGCGCTCGGTGAAGAACTTCGTCGGCAGCCGCAGCAGCCGGTCCCAGACCGCGGGCTGGAGCGTGCTCTCGATCCGCCCCTCCATCCGCAGGATCGTGAGGTTCTGCAGGAGCATGAAGGCCGCCGAGACCACACCGGAGATGATGACGGCCAGCGACACCTGCACGATGAGGGCGTTCTGCGCGTTGGGCACGTACACGCCGAGCACCTTGCCGGTCGCGATCGGCACCAGTGCACCCAGCGCCACCGTAACCAGCCCCGCCAGCACCAGTCTCCGCAGGTCGCTCCGGGTGCCGAACAGGCCGAACCGCAGCAGCTGCCTCTTGCCCAAGGGCTGCTCCGGTAGCGGCCGGTAGAACATCACGGCTCGTTCGTCGAACTCCTGCGCGGAGGAGCTGTCGACACGGCTGCGCCGCCCCGTCAGCGGGTTGACCGCCTCGTAGCGGCCACGGCGCCAGAGCAGGGCGACCGGTGCTCCGGACGCGGCCCGACGGCCCACCAGCGGCCCGGAGTTCTCCCGCCACCAGCGTCCGTCCAGCCGTACCGCCCGGGTGCGGACACGCGAGGCGACCGCGACCCGCTCCACCGGGTCGATCCGCTCGCTCACCGCCCCGCCCGTCGCGGGCTCGCCGAGGACGATCCCGGAGTCCCGCGCCACCAGGCGGCAGGCCGCGTACACCGCGTCGTCCGAGGCCCCCGCCGCAGGCGAGGAGCCCCTCCGGGACCGGCCGATCGACGTCAGCAGCGCATGGTCGGCCTCCTTGCGGACGGCCTCGCCCGCCTTCATGCCCGCCGCGGTCCGGTCCTCGTGCGCGCGCTCCAGCTGTTCGATCCAGCGGTCCAGCGCCGACAGCAGGCGGTACTGCTGATTGACCATCCCCTGCCACATCGCCGGGTCGACGAGCAGGTCACCCGCCGCCTCGGCGCTGAACGCGGCGCCGTACTGCACACTGCCGGGCGACACCGGAAGCCACAGGATGTCGTCGTCGCCCACCGCCTCGTCGAAGGTGGTCCGTCCGTCCAGCGGGGCCTCGAACAGCACCCGCTGGCTCCGGCCCACGCCGAGCGAGAAGGCGTGCTCCAGCAGGCTCAGCGTCGCGTCCCCGGCGTCGTAACGGCTGCGGTACTGCGCCTCGTACGCCCCCTGGTCGGCGTACTCCGGCCGGTACAGCTCACGCAGAGGGATCCGGCGCAGCACGCACTCCTGGAGCGGCCGCCCGACCAGGGTGTGCTGCGGGCCCTCGACCGGGCCCAGCACGAGCGTTCCCGGTTCGAGCCGGCCCAGGAAGTGCCAGTGCCCCTGCTCCACCGCGTCCACGGCGAACAGGTCGAGGGCGCCGCCCACGACGAGCCACAGCACCTGGGGGCCCTCCAGCGACAGACTCCGCAGCCCGGCGCAGTCGACCGGCTCGCCGAGAGCTCCCAGCGCGCCGATGACCGGGTCCTGCCCGGGAGCCTCCGTGCCCGCGAGAGGATGTACGGATGCCACGTCAGTGCTCCCTGACCAGATCGGCGTACGGGCCCCCGGCGGCCACCAGGTTCTCGTGCCGGCCGCGCTCCACGACGGTCCCGTGGTCCAGGACCACGATCTCGTCGCTGTCGCGGACGGTGCTCAGCCGGTGCGCGATCACGACGCAGGCACAGCCGCGCCGCCGCAGGTTGTCGATGATGACCCGCTCCGTCTCGGCGTCCAGCGCGCTGGTCACCTCGTCCAGAACCAGGATGCTGGGGCGGCGCACGAGCGCCCGGGCGATCTCCAGGCGCTGACGCTGCCCGCCGGAGAAGTTCCGGCCGTCCTGCTCCACCCGGCTGTGGATGCCGCGGGGGCGACGGGCGACGACGTCGTACAGGGCGGCGTCCCGGAGAGCTTCGGCCACGGCCTCGTCCGGGACCGAGGGATCCCACAGCGCCACGTTGTCCCGGACCGTCCCCTCGAAGAGGAAGACATCCTGGTCGACGAAAGATACGGACGCGGCCAGCGCCCCCCGGGGTATGTCCTCCAGACGCTGCCCGTCGATGCGGATCGTGCCCTCCCAGGGGCTGTAGAGACCCGAGATGAGCCGCGAGACGGTCGACTTGCCGCTGCCGGAGCCGCCGACGAGCGCCACCTGCTGACCCGGCCCGACGGACAGGGAGAAACCGGTGAGCAGCGGCTTGTCGAGCGGGCTGTAACCGAAGGTGATGTCCTCCAGCGTCACATGGCCCTTGAGGCGGCGGGTGCTCGCGGCCGGCTCACGGCGGGAGTACAGCGGGTCGACCGGGAAGTTCTCGACGTCCTTGAGACGGGCCACGTCGGCCGCGAAGTCCTGCACCCGGCCCGCCACCCCGTTGAGCCGGGTGAGCGGCGCGGTGAAGCGGGTCACCAGAGCCTGGAAGGCGACGAGCAGACCGATCGAGATGTGCCCCTCGACGGCCCGCAGGCCGCCGATCCACAGGATCAGCGCGCTGTTGAGCGTCGCGAGGGCGGGGGCGACGATGCCCAGCCAGGCGCTCGGCACCCCGAGGCGCTGCTGCTCCTCCAGGGTCGTCGCGTGCTGCCCGGCCCACCGGCGGAAGTACCCGTTCTCGCCACCGGTGGCCTTCATCGTCTCGATCAGCTGGAGACCGGTGTACGAGGTGTTCGTGAGCCGAGCGCTGTCGGCCCGCAGCTTCTGCGTCCCGACGGCCCGCATCCGTACGACGATGCGCATGGCGACCACGTTGAGCAGCGCGATCCCCACTCCGATCACGGTCAGCTGGGGGTCGTAGGTCCAGAGCAGGAACGCGTAGAGGAGGACGACGATGCCGTCCACGCCCGCCGCGGTGAGGTCCCGGGCGAGGGTCTCGGCCACGGCGTCGTTCGACTGGAGGCGCTGGACGAGGTCGGCCGGGCTGCGCTGCGAGAAGAAGGTGACGGGCAGCCGGAGCAGATGCCGGAAGAAGCGCGCGCTGCCGAGCGTGGAGGAGATGATGCGCCCACGCAGCAGATTCGCCTGTTGCAGCCATGTCAGTACGACGGTGAGGGCGACCATGGTGCCCATCGCGGCGAACAGCACGCCCAGCAGCGAGGTCTGCTCGCCAATCATGAACATGTCGATATAGGTACGGCTCAGGGCCGGGAGCGTCGCCCCGACCGCCACCAGCAGCAGGCTGGCGAGCAGGGCGACCAGCATCGTGCCCGTCGTGCCGCGCAGCCGGGCCGGCAGCGCGGCCATGACACCGGGCTTCCGGCCGCCGCGCTCGAAGTCCTCGCCGGGTTCGAGGACGAGGACGACCCCGGTGAAGCTGGTGTCGAAATCCTCGGAGGGCACGAACCGGCGCCCCTTGTCGGGGTCGTTGATGTGCACGCCCCGCCGTCCGAGACGGCGTCCCACGCCGTCGTACACGACGTAGTGGTTGAACTCCCAGAACAGGATGGCGGGCGCCCGTACCTCCGCGAGGGCCGCGGGTTCCATCTGCATGCCCTTGGCCTGGAGACCGTAACTGCGGGCGGCCTTCAGCACATTGCTGGCCCGCGAGCCGTCACGCGAGACGCCGCAGGCGATGCGCAGCTCCTCCAGCGGCACGTGGCGGCCGTAGTGCGCGAGCACCATCGCCAGCGAGGCCGCACCGCACTCCAGGGCCTCCATCTGGAGCACGGTGGGGGTGTGCACGGTCTTGGTCCGCCCGGGCTTCGGCGCCGGACGCGACCGCCGCCTGCTGCCCGGGGCCCCCTCCGGGCGGTGCCTGCCACGGCTGGGCGGCGGCAGCTGCTGGGCGGTGGGGGACGGATGCGGTGCGGTCACGGGAGCAGCCAATCGATCGGGCGCTGGTCGGCGAGACGGACGGAGCCGGTGGCCAGGGTCATGGAGCCGATCGCGTAAGGGGGGCCGTCGGCCGAGGACCACCGGTAGCCGGACTTCGTGGAGTCCGAGGGCTCGATCTTCACCAGGACCGCCAACGGCCTGCCGTGCCGGGAGAACTGCTCGCCGAGCTGGGCGTCGCCGAGGAAGCGGGTGATCTGCTGCTGCGTCTGCGCGGCCCTGCCGACGGCGGCCACCTTGCCGCGCAGCACCCCGTACTGCTGGGCGGGCACGGACTGGACGGTGAGATCGACGGAGGCGCCCACCGGGACCGAGGCGGCACTGCTGCCGGATACGTAGAGCAGGACGACCAGCGGATCGTCGGCGCCGTCGATCCGTTCGACGCTCGCCACGTCCGCGCCGGTGGTGACCACCGCGCCGATCGTGGCCGTCACAGAGGTGAGCCGGCCCGCGTCGATCGTGCGGACGACGCGTTCGCCGTTCTCCGTACGGACCTTGAGCAGGGGGGAGTTCCGGGGCAGGGTCTCGCCCTCGTCGGCGAGTACCTCGGTGATCTGTCCGGCGACGGGGCTCTGCAGGATGTAACTGCCGCGGGAATGGGTGAGGATGCCCGGCGCGTCGAGGGTACTGGCGACCGAGCCGGTCACCGCCCAGAAGCAGGCGGCCGCCATCACGGCGACGGTGACGCAGAGGACGAGCAGGCCCTGCGGGCGGGCGAAGCGCACCGGAAGGTCGAGCTGTTCGGGCGACTGCAGCTTGGAAAGGGCCTGTTGGCGGAACTGCACGGAACTCTTCCCTCACCTGTCAGCGGTCGGCACCGAGCCCCGGAACCGATGGGTTCCGGGGCTCGGCGGGGTACTGCCGTGTCTCAGAGACCGGCGGTGAGGCCGGTGGCCAGGCCGGTGACCGCGCCCGTGTTCACGCCGGTGGTGCCCTCGACGAGACCGGTGACCGAGCCGACGACGCCGGCGACCGGGACGATGCCCTCGACGGTGCCCGTGACGTTGCCGAGCACGCCGCCGACGAGGCCGCCCGAGACGTTGTCGAGGTCGCTGTCGGAGATCTCGGCGGTCTCGACCTGGGGGGTGTAGTTCATGATGAGCGCTGCCCTTCGTATGGAAATTGCCTATATACGGAAACCCGTGGTGCGGCCTCCGTATGGGCCAGGATCAAAGCACGCCTGTGCCTCGTACAGCCAATCGAACTGCGGCGGATCTGTGGTTATCGGCCCGCTGGAATCGACTTACGTGCAGAAGTGTTCATTCCATGGCGGCGAATCCTTCACGAGCTTCACCGGATGAATTCCGTGACGCCGCAACCTCACTCCCCCCAAGTGGGGCACTCCCGCCCCAATCGCCCCCCGACCCGGTCTGGACCTGGCATTTCGTGCCAGGGCGCGTGATCGGTGTGCGCACGCCGTGTGCAGGTTTCTTCGATCCGGGGCCCTTCCGATTCCCCGAGCCGGTGACGAGGGCAGCCGTGCGAAGTTCGGAAGGTGTCGGTATTCACGCGGTTGTGAAAGGTGAACATGACTCGTTTTTCTCTGTGCTCGGCGTATGAATGAACGGCGCATTTATGAAGCGTTTTCCGCGTTCGGGTGTTCACCCTGTCACGTGGCCTCCGGATATGTGGAGAAGATGTGCCGCCTTCCCTGGGTGTCGCGGGGTGGGGTGCGGGTGCTCGCGCGGTCGAGACGGGAGGGGCGGATCTGATTCATCCGATGAAAGGTCCGCACCACCCTTCTCCGGGGCGGCGTGCGGCGCTACCATCGGGATGCCTTATGGGAGCGCTCCCATCTCTGTGTCGGCCCCGTACCGCCGCTGAGCGGCGGTCCAGCTCGGAGAGGACGTTTCCGTGCGCTTGAGCGCCAGACCAATCGCCGCCCTACTGGCGGCACTTGCCCTCACCGCCGGGTTATCGGTCACTGGAACCCCGGCCGTGGCACGCTCGGACGAAGGGCCCGCCGCGGCCGAAGCATCGGAGGTGTCCGTCGCCGCGGACACCTACAGATGGAAGAACGCACGGATCGACGGCGGTGGCTTCGTGCCGGGCATCGTCTTCAACCGTTCCGAGAAGAACCTCGCCTACGCGCGCACCGACATCGGCGGCGCCTACCGCTGGGACCAGTCGGGCAAGCAGTGGACACCGCTGCTGGACTGGGTGGACTGGGACCGGTGGGGCTGGTCCGGGGTGGTGAGCCTCGCCTCCGACGCGGCCGAGCCCGACAACGTGTACGCCGCCGTGGGCACGTACACCAACGACTGGGACCCGACGAAGGGGGCCGTCCTGCGCTCCTCCGACCGGGGCGCCTCCTGGGAAGCGGCCACGCTGCCTTTCAAGCTCGGCGGCAACATGCCGGGACGCGGGATGGGGGAGCGGCTCGCGGTCGACCCGAACAAGAACTCCGTGCTGTACCTCGGTGCCCCCAGCGGCAACGGACTCTGGCGGTCCACCGACTCGGGCGTCACGTGGTCGGAGGTGACCGCCTTCCCGAACCCCGGCAACTACGCGCAGGACCCCACGGACACCAGCGGGTACGGCAACGACAACCAGGGCATCGTGTGGGTGACCTTCGACGAGCGCTCCGGCAGCGCGGGCAGCACCACCCAGGTCATCTACGTCGGGGTCGCCGACAAGGAGAACACCGTCTACCGCTCCACGGACGGCGGCTCCACCTGGTCCAGGATCGCAGGCCAGCCGACCGGATACCTCGCGCACAAGGGCGTACTCGACTCCTCGACGGGCCATCTCTATCTGACGCTGAGTGACACGGGCGGTCCGTACGACGGCGGCAAGGGACAGATCTGGCGGTACGACACGGAGTCCGGCGCCTGGACGGACGTCAGTCCCGTCGCGGAGGCCGACACCTACTACGGCTTCAGCGGCATCTCCGTCGACCGGCAGAAGCCCGGAACCCTGATGGCGACCGCATACAGTTCGTGGTGGCCCGACACCCAGATCTTCCGCTCCACGGACAGCGGCGCGACGTGGACACAGGCATGGGACTACATCAGCTACCCCACCCGTTCGAACCGGTACACGCTGGACGTCTCCTCGGTGCCCTGGCTCAGCTGGGGCGCGAACCCCTCACCGCCGGAGACCGCGCCCAAACTGGGCTGGATGACCGAGTCCCTGGAGATCGACCCCTTCGACTCGGACCGGATGATGTACGGCACGGGCGCCACGGTCTACGGCACCGAGGACCTCACGTCCTGGGACTCCGGGAGTCAGTTCACGATCACGCCGATGGTGAAGGGGCTGGAGGAGACGGCCGTCAACGACCTGGCCAGCCCGCCCTCCGGCGCGCCGCTGCTGAGCGCCCTCGGTGACATCGGAGGCTTCCGGCACACCGACCTCGACGCGGTGCCCGCCATGATGTTCACCTCGCCGAACCTGGACTCGACCACCAGCCTGGACTTCGCGGAGAAGTCTCCCGGCACGGTCGTGCGGGCCGGCAACGCCGACGCCGCTCCGCACATCGGCTTCTCCACCGACAACGGTGCCAACTGGTTCCAGGGCTCCGAGCCCCCTGGTGTCACCGGCGGAGGCACGGTCGCCGCCGCGGCGGACGGCAGCGGATTCGTCTGGAGCCCGGACGGCGCGGCCGTCCATCACACCACCGGTTACGGCAACTCCTGGACGGCCTCGACCGGAATCCCGGCGGGTGCGACGGTCGAGTCGGACCGCGAGAACCCGGAGAAGTTCTACGGATTCAAGGCCGGCACCTTCTACGTGTCGACCGACGGCGGCGCCACGTTCACCGCGAAGGCGACCGGCCTCCCGGCCGAGGGCAACGTCCGCTTCAAGGCGTTGCCCGGCAAGGAAGGCGACATCTGGCTTGCGGGCGGCGCCGCCACGGGGGCGTACGGGCTCTGGCGCTCCACCGACTCCGGCACGAGCTTCACCGAGTTCTCCGGAGTGGAGCAGGCCGACAGCGTCGGCTTCGGCAAGGCGGCATCCGGGGCCTCTTACCAGACCGTCTTCGTCAGCGCGAAGATCGGCGGGGTGCGCGGCATCTTCCGGTCCACGGACGCGGGCGCCAACTGGACGCGGATCAACGACGACGCGCACCGGTGGGCCTGGACCGGCGCGGCCATCACCGGGGACCCACGGGTCTACGGCCGGGTGTACGTCTCCACGAACGGCCGGGGCATCCAGGTCGGCGAGTCCTCCGGCACCGACGGGTCCGGCACCGACCCGGACCCCGATCCCGACCCGGAGGAGCCGCCGGCGGATGCCGACTGCGCGGTGACGTACACGGTCACCAACCAGTGGTCGGGTGGCTTCCAGGCCGAGGTGACGGTCACCAACACCGGCAGCACGGCCTACGACGGCTGGCAGCTGGGCTGGTCCTTCCCGGGCGGCCAGAAGGTCACCCAGATGTGGAACGCCTCCCACCAGCAGGACGGGGCGAAGGTGACCGTGACGAACGTCGGCTGGAACGGCAAGGTGGCGCCCGGCTCCTCGGCCGGCTTCGGTTTCACCGGTACGACACCGGGCGGCAGCACCGAGCCCGACGCGTTCACGCTGGGCGGTGAGGTCTGCACCGTCGGCTGACGTCCGGGGGCCGGTACGGCGAGCAGAGCACACCCGCACCGGCCCCGCGGGCCGCCAAATGGACATACCGCCCACGGCGTGCTGCATTGGAGTGAACGCACCTCGCCCTGGGAGGCACCCGTGGTGGACGTCGATGTGCTGATCGCAGGGGCGGGCCCCGTCGGCCTGACAGCCGCGTCCGAACTGTGCCGCCGCGGAGTGTCGTGCCGGATCGTCGACCGGCTCCCGGCACGGCTTCCCTATGCCCGGGCCGTGGGTGTCCAGCCCCGGACACTGGAGATCTGGGACCGGATGGGGATGGTCCGTGAGGCCCTGGAGACAGCCGTCCCGCTGAAGGGGCAACTGCTCTACGTCAATGGTGAGGAAGGCCTGCGGATCGATCTCGAACTGCCGCCGGAGGTGCCCTACGGCTTCGCCGCCCTCCCGCAGTACGAGACCGAGCGGCTCCTGGAGGAACTCCTCCACCGCAGGGGAGGTGACGTCGAACGCGGCACCGAACTCGTCTCCTTCGAGCAGGACTCCGACGAGGTGCGGGTCGTTCTCTCCGCACCGTCGGGAGGCACCGAGGAACTGACTGCGCGCTACCTCATGGGCTGCGACGGCGCCCACAGCGCCGTGCGCAAAGGACTGGGCCTGTCCTTCGAAGGCGCGGCCCTTCCCGAGGAGTACATGCTGGGAGACGTCGAGGTCGACTGGGACCTGCCGGCCGGATACGGCATCCGCGCCTCGCACGTCGTCGACAAACAACCGGACGACCTCCTCGTGTGCATCCCGCTGCCCGGCGACCACCGCTACCGGATGTCGATGGCCGCCCCGCCCGAACTGTCCCGTGCCGGGCGGAAGGACGCGGACGGTGTCACGCACGGCCTGAGCGGTGACCAGGGCCCGGTGCCCGGTATCGAGCACATCCAGACAGTGCTCGACCGGCTCTCCCCCCGCCCCACGACCGCGTCCTCGCTGCGCTGGTCCTCCGTGTTCCGCATCAGCCACCGCATCGTCGGCCGGTACGGCCGTGGGCGGGTCTTCGTGGCCGGGGACGCCGCGCACATCCACCCGCCCACGGGCGCCCAGGGGATGAACACCGGGATCCAGGACGCCTACAACCTGGCCTGGAAGGTCGCCGCCGCCGTACGGGGCCGCGCCGGCCCCGGGCTGCTCGAGAGCTACGACGCCGAACGCCGGCCGGTCGGTGAGGAAGTGGTGGACCGCACCCTGCGCCACGCGCGGAGCGGCATCCAGGCCGACCCGGAGAACCTCGCGACGATGATGCTCCGCGAGGCCCAGCTCCTCGTCGGCTACCGGGGCAGCGAGATCGTGGGGCCGGACGGCTCCGCACACGACGGCCCGGCACCGGGCGACCGGGCGCCCGACTGCGGCGGCCTCCTGTACGCCCTGGGGGCCTTCCCCGTCCGGCTGTTCAGCATGCTGCGGGAGCGCGAGCACACCTTGATCCTCTACGCCGACCACGAGGACCAGCTCGCCTCGTTCGACCAAGTGGCGGCCGCGGCGGTGCACGCGGCCCACGGCATGCTGAACGCCTGCGCGGTGCTCGCCCCGAAGGTGAGCGCGCCCGCGCTGCGCCTGCCCGCCGTGCACGACGGCCTCGACGAGTTCCGTCGTACGTACGGCGCGCGGGGCGGCGAGGCGGTCGTCGTGCGGCCCGACGGCTATCTCGGGCTGCGCGCGATCCCGGCGGACGGGCCGGAACTGCCGGCGCATCTGGCCATGCTCCTCGGGACGTGACGCGGGGCCCGGCAGGGAGTGACCGGCCGGGCCCCGCGCCGTGTGATGAGCCGACTCGGCCCCTCTCATCCCGTCTCAGGGAAAGGACACCACCTGGGAGGGGATGGTCGACGTACCGGATGTGGGGGATCCGGTGTCGTTGATGACGTGGTCGTACTGTCCCTGGCCGCCGAGGGAGACGACGAGCAGGTCGTGGAACGTGACTCCGGGTTTCACCGGGGCCTGGAAGCCGTGCTGCTGGCGGATGGTCGGGTCGACGTTGAAGTAGCAGTAGCTGCCCATGCCCCAGCCCTCGTGGGTGGTGACGGTGTCGGCCACCTTGTAGGCGGCGTAGCCCTTGATGTCGCCGTTCTGGATGGCGGCCTGGTCGGGGGCGTCGTACGCCTTCTCGTTCTGGAAGAAGATCGTCTTCCCGTTCTCGCCGTACCACTGGACGTCGTACTTGTTGAAGTGCTCGACGAACAGCCCGGTGGCCAGCACGTCGTCACCGTTCACCCGGAGGCCGTAGTCGGACCGGTTGGTCTCCCAGCCGACCCCGTCGCCGTGATCCGCGCGCCACAGCCAGGTGTGGTCGATGATCGTGTCGTCGCTGTTGACCACCATGCCGGTGGTCGCCTTGCTGGCGCCCGCGCCACCGATCCGGACGAACACGTCCTGGAGGCTGGTCGGGTTGGCCGAGTGGTCGGCCGCCGCGCCCTCGGGACCGACCTGGACGAGCACCGAGGAGTTCTGTGTCCCCGCGTCCACGAGGAGTCCGGCGAGCTTGACGCCGTCGACGTCGCCGACCTTGATCGCGGTCACGCCGTTGTCCGGGATGATCGTGGCGAGGCCCAGGCCGAGAGCGACGGTGTTCGCACGGTTGATCTCGATGGCCTCGTCGACGTGGTAGATGCCCGGGGTGAACAGCAGGTGCAGCCCCTGGCGTACGGCCGCGTTGATGGTCTGCGCGGTCGCGCCCGGCTTCACGACGTAGAACTGGCTCAGCGGGATGGACTCGCCCTGCGGGGTGCCGTTCCACGAGACACCGCGTGCGTCGGTGCGCTTGGCGGGGACGAAGACCTTGTAGTCGTTGCCGTCGAGGTAGAGGAAGGGCTTCTCGCGGGAGACCGGGGTGGTGTTCAGCGTGGTGTACGGCGGCTCGGGGAAGCTCTGGGCGGGGGCGCCCTCGACGCCGGAGAACGTCATGTTCCAGACGCCGTTGCCCCAGCTGCCGATGGAGCTGTCGCGGGTGTACCACTGCTGCTGCGAGTACGGGCCGACCTGGCCGTCGATCTTGCTGTCGGCGATGTAGCCGCCGCTCGCCCATCCGTAGCCGTCGGGTGCGAGGTTGAGTCCGCCCTTGACGTGCATACGGCGGAAGGGGGCGGCCTGGGAGACCGCCCAGCGGTTGGTGCCGTTGACCGGGTTGAGGGCGAGGTTCTCGGCCGAACGCCAGAAGTTCTGGGTGGCGTTGCCGTTGAACCAGCCCGCGTCCACGGTGACGTCGCCGTTGAAGGTGGTGTCGTCGGGCTTGAGGCCGAGGCCGGCGATGGAGGTGTAGAAGCCGATCTGGGCGTTGATGTTGTCGTACTTGCCCGGCTTGAACATCAGCGCGTAGCGGCCCGTGCCGAACTGCGCGGACTCCTGCTGCTTGAAGATCGCGTCGACCTTGCCCTGGATGTCCGGGGTCGAGGGGTCGAAGACCAGCACGTTGGGGCCGAGGTCGCCACCGCCGGGGATCTGCGGGTCGCCTTGGCCGGTCGTGCCGAACACCTGGAACTCCCAGAGGGAGTGGCCGTATCCGGTGGCGCGCGCGATGCCGGTCAGCCGGACGTAGCGAGCGGTGCTGGAGACGTTGAGGGTCTCCGTGCCGCCGGGGCCGGTGGTGGTGGAGTAGGCGGTGCTCCAGCTGCTGTTGTCCGGGGAGAACTCGATCCGGTAGCCGGTGGAGTAGGCCGCCTCCCAGCGGAGCACGATCTGGCTGACCGAGGCGGCGGCGCCGAGGTCGACCTTGATCCACTGGGGGTCGGAGAACGCGCTCGACCAGCGTGTTCCGTTGTTTCCGTCCACCGCGGCGGCGGCGGGGGTGCCGTCGTTCTCCTGGCTGGACGAGGTGACCGTCTTCCCCTGGGAGAGCAGCGAGGGTGCGGCGCTCGCGGGGGACTGGGGGACGAAGGCCAGGAGCGAGAGGACGAGGCCGGCGATGACGGCCAGGACGCCGCTGCGTCTTCCGAGCGGTGCGAACGCGGGTCTGTGGAGGTTCGGAGGTGCGTACATGGGGTCTCCTGAGTCGTGGGGTGGGTACACGACGCGCACAGCCAGAGAGCGCTCTCTCCGGCTGTGCGAGATACTCCACCCTGGTTACGGACGCGTCAAGAGATGTGCAACAACCGGTATCTCAGGGCCTGTTGTCGACAAGAACTGATGACTGCGGCGCGGTGACGGCCCCTCCGGATCACCTTCCTCGGTGACTGATTGTGATAACTGCCGGGTTATGGGTTCAGGAAGTGGTGGCTGGTTTCAGGAGGCTCCGTGCGTCCGTACGTAGTCGAAGTCCGCTGTCGCGCCCGGCGTGAACACCTCGCCCGCTTACGGGGTCTCCGCGAGTGTCCCGCCCGGATCCGCCGCCGCGGTCCAGGTCGTGTCGTCCGTCTCGAAGGCGCTCAGGCTCGGGTCGTAGTCGGAGGCGCCGATGTCGTACATGGACGTCATCCAGTGGTAGAAGTTGTCGCCCCTGTCCCGCAGCAGCTCGTACAGCCGCCGCATCAACCGGGCCCGGACCGCCGTGAACTCGGCGTGCGTGTAGCGGTTGCTGAGCTCGTGGGGGTCCGCTTCCAGGTCGTACAGCTCGTTGACCGACTCCGGATTGACGACGAGCTTGTAGCGGTCGTCGCGGATCATCCGCTGCGGGTACGGGAAGTGGTGACCGTGGAACTCCGCGACCAGCTCACCCGGCCAGTCCGGGGTCTCACCCTTGACCAGCGGGACCAGGCTGCGGCTGTCCACGGCCGGTGACGGGTCGCATCCCGCCAGTTCGAGCAGTGTGGCGGTGCAGTCGGTGAGGCTGACCAGCTCGTCCCTGACCTGCGGGGCTGCACCGGGGATCCGGATGATGCCGGGGATGCGGTAGATATCCTCGTACATCGCCGGACCCTTGTCGTGGAGCCGGTGGGCGCCGGTGAACTCGCCGTGGTCCGCGGTGAAGAACACGGAGGTGTCCTCGCTGAGCCCCAGCTCGTCGAGGCGGGTGAGGATGCGTCCGATCTGCTCGTCGATGAGGGTCACATAGCCCCAGTAGACGGCGATCAGCTTGCGGGTCGTCTCGATCGGGATGGTGTCGAAGGCCCAGTGCGCGCTGTAGTTGCGCTGCACCGGTGGCTTGCCCTCGAAGGTCTCGGCGATGGACGGCGGCAGTTCGACGAGCTCCGGATCGTAGAGGTCGAAGTAGGCGTCCGGTAGCAGATAGGGCAGATGCGGGCCGAAGAAGTGCGTCGCCAGGAAGAACGGCTCCTCTCCGGCCGCGTACCGTTCCAGGTGCTCGACGGCCCGGGTGACGAGGTAGTGCTCGAACGTCGCCTCCACCGGCTGGTGCAGCCGGGCGGCCAGCAGATTTCCCGGGTTACCGCCCGGGGCCGTGCCCCTGATCGGTTCGGAGATGCGGTACGGCGGCAGTCTGCGCTCCTCCAGATACGCCAGGTAGTCCGGATGGTCGACGGGGTTGTGCCAGCCCGGCAGGTCCGGGCCCTCGAAACCGTAACTGGCGGCGTTGCGATGGGTCCCGCCGTGCCACTTGCCGATGAGCCCCAGCCGGTAGTCGCGCTCCGCAAGGGCCGCCGGGAAGGTGAAGGCGTCCTCGCGCAGGTCCTCCAGATAACCCACGTTGCGCTCGTAGTTGGCGAGCAGCCGGTGCCGGAAGGGCGCCTGTCCGGTGAGCAGGCTCGCGCGCGCCGGGGTGCAGATCGCGGTCGGCGTGTAGAAGCGGTCGAAGCGGGTGCCGGTGGCCGCCAGACGGTCCAGGTTCGGGGTGGCGACATGCGGGTTGCCGTAACAGCCGAGGGTGTCCACCCGGTGCTGATCGGTCATCAGGAAAAGCAGGTTCACTTCTTGTACGCCTTTGTGTAGAGGCCGCCCTCGTAGTACGTGTCCGCCGCCGGGGCCTTCTTGAGCTGGCCCGTGTCCACGAAGAACTCGCCGAGCCCGTCCAGCCAGCCGTCCACGGTGCCGTCCTCGGTCCTGGCGACCAGATCGGCCGTCGACAGCGTCTCCACGTTGGCCGCGTCCGCCGCCACCTTGGCGCGGTCGATCTTCAGCAGCGAGGCGGCCGCGTCGATGGCCTCGCCGGGGTGTGCGGCGCGCCAGTCGTTGGCCTTCTGGAGGACCTTGACGACCTTGCCGTTGAACTTCTCGTCGCTGTCGGCGGGCGCCACGAAGGCCGTGGGGAACGCCCGGTCCTTGAAGTCCGCCGTACTGGCCACCTCGTTGAGCTTCGGCTCCTTCGCCTTGATGGTGTCGATCAGCGGATACCAGAGGCCGGCTCCGTCGATCTGACCGGAGACGAACGCCGAGACGACCGTGGACGGGTCCATCGGCACCTTCTCGATGTCCTTCTCCGACATCCCGGCCTTCTGCAGTGCGAGGTTGAGCGCCATCGCACCGGAGGTGCCCTCGGGCACGCCGACCTTCTTGCCCTTGAGGCCCTCGATGGAGGTGATGCCGGGCTGGGCTATGACCCGGTCGGCGCGGGCGAGCGTGTTGATCGCGACGACCTTGGCCTTGCCCGACGCGGGCAGCCACATGGCTCCGGGTCCGATGTAGCCGAAGTCGAGGTTGTCGGACCCGAGCGCCTGGATCTGCAGCGGGCCGTTGGTGAACGGCTTGTACTCGGGGTTCAGCCCCTCCTCCTTCCACAGCCCCTGCTTGTCCGCGATGGCCAGCAGGCTCGCGCCGTTGTAGTCGCTGATGTAGCCGAAGCGGACGGTGGACGCTCCGTCGGACGACGAGTCACCGGAGCACCCGGTGACGGAGAGTGCCAGGGCGGACACGGCGACGGCCGCCGTCAGGGCGCGCTGAGGTAGACGCATGACGCAGGGTTCCTTACGGGAGTCAGGGGGAGCGGGTGGGAGGTCTCAGGCGGCCGGGGCGGCCGGGGACTGGTGGTAGACGGAGGTCCACACGGCATTGCGGATCCGGGCGAACTCGGGGGAGAGCCGGATGGCTTCGGTACGCGGATACGGCAGGTCCACATCGATGACCGACTGGATCCGGCCCGGCCGCGCGGCCATCACCACGACGCGACGCGCGAGGTACACGGCCTCGTCCACGTCGTGCGTGACGAACAGGACGGTGCGTCGGTCCCGGCTCCAGGTGTCCAGGAGCTGATCCTGCAGCTGGACCCGGGTCAGCGCGTCCAGCGCTCCGAAGGGCTCGTCCATCAGCAGCACCTGTGGGTCGACCGCGTAGGCACGGGCGATCGCGCAGCGCTGCTTCATCCCGCCCGACAGCGTCTTGGGCAGCGCGTCGGCGAAGTCGGTGAGACCGACCAGCGCGATGGCGTGCTCCGCCCGCCGCTTCCGCTCGGCGGCCGGCACGGACGCCAGCTTCAGTCCGAACTCGACGTTGCCGCGCACGGTCAGCCACGGGAACAGCGCGTACTGCTGGAAGATCACCCCACGGTCCGGTCCGGGGCCGTCGACCGGCCGTCCGTCGACGAGGACCTCGCCCGAGGTCGGGACGGCGAGGCCGGCGGCGAGATTGAGCAGGGTGCTCTTGCCGCACCCGGACGGGCCGACGACGGTGACGAACTCCTCGTCACCGATGTCCAGCGACACCTCGTCCAGGGCGGTGAAGGTGGTCTTCTTCAGCGGAAAGGTCCGGGAGACGTTCCGGAAGGAGATCTTGGCGTTCAACGGGTCTCCTGCCAACGGGTGAGGCGACGTTCGGCGAGCAGCAGCAGCCGGTCCATCAGAAGGCCGAGCAGACCGATGGTGATCAGACCGACGAAGATGGTGGGGAGGTCGTAGTAGAGCTGGGCGTTCTGCATCCGGTAGCCGAGGCCCTCCTGGGCGGCGATCAGCTCCGCCGCGACGAGGGTTCCCCAGGCGGAGCCCAGGCCGATCCGCATTCCGACGAGGATGAACGGAGCGGAGGCGGGGACGACCACCTTCAGGAAGATGGTCCCGTCCCGGGCGCCCAGTACCCGGGCCGCGTCGATGAGCGTCCTGTCGACCCCTACGACGCCCTGGAAGGCCGCCACGACGCTCGACAGGAACGCCGCCAGGAAGATGACGAACACCTTGGGTACCTCGCCGATGCCCAGCAGCACGATGGCCAGCGGGATCATGGCCAGCGGCGGCACGGTGCGGAAGAACTGGACGTACGGCTCCAGCAGCCCGCGTGCCACCGGGTACCAGCCCATCAGGAAGCCCACGGGCACGGCCAGCAGGGTGCCCAGCGCGAAGCCGCTCAGGACACGGCGCAGGCTGGCCAGCGAGTCGTCGGCCAGCGTGCCGTCCGCGATCAGCTCCCCCGCCCTGCCCGCCACGGCGGCGGGCCCGGGGAGTGCCTGCACCCCCAGCGAGGCCAGCCAGGCCCACAGGCCGATGCCCGCCGCCAGGGCGATCAGGTTCAGGACGACCGCGGGGGCCCGGAGGCGCTTCCGCCGGCGCTCGCGGGCGGGTACCGCCTCCTCGAGCACGGGGCCGGCCTGCTTCAGGGGTGTCTCCGTGGAACTCATGTGGCGTCCTCGGGAAGGTCGTCGGCGCCCGGACCCGGGTAGCGGGCGAGCAGAGGGGATTCATGCAGGGCGAGGGCGACCCCGCCGAGCGCGCCGCCCGCCTCGCCGAGCCCGGCGGGCAGTAGCGTCACGCGCCCACGGGCCAGCGGCATGACATGCGCGTCGAGTGCCTCCTGCACGGGTGCGAGCAGCGCCTCGCCGGCCCGGGCCAGCTCGCCGCCCAGCACGATCACACCCGGACCGACCGCGTTGACGACCCCCGCGAGCACCGCACCGGTCCGGGCCCCCGCCGTCCGCAGCACCTCATGTGCCGCCCGGTCGCCGTTCTCGACCGCTCGCAGGAGGGTCGGGACGTCGTCCGCGCGTCCGCCCAGGGCGCGGAAGGAGGCGAGTACGGGCCCGATCGACGCGATCGTCTCCAGGCATCCCGTGCCCCCGCACTCGCACGGTCGGCCTTCGGGTTCGGCGGTGATGTGCCCGAGCTCGCCCGCCAGTCCGTCCACACCCCGGTGGAGCGAACCGTTCACCACGAGGCCGCCGCCCACTCCGTGCGACAGCCGCAGATAGAGCACGTCCTGGCTCGCCGCCGCTGCCCCCCAGGTGGACTCCGCGAGGGCCGCGAGCCGGGTGTTGTTGTCCAGCAGGACCGGGGCCCCGAACCGCTTGCCGAGCAGCCCGGCCAGATTGGCCAGCGGTTCCTCGGGTGCGCCCCCGGCCGTCCGCACCGGGCCCACGACACCGACCCCGACCGCACCGGTCGTGCCGAGGGCGGCCAGCCGCAGCGTGCCGCCCGCCAGCGAGGCGACCAGCCGCTCGGCCAGCTCCACCCGCCGCTCCCAGGAGAGCCCGGGAGGGTGGGCCCGGCTCGCCGACCCGATCACCTCGTGAGCCACGTTGGCGGCGGCCACATGAACGGCTCGGCGGGCGAAATCGATGCCGACGGCCTGGCCGGCCGCGGGATTGAGCGTGAGGTGCTCGACCGGACGGCCGCGCCGGCGCGGACCCGGTTCCGCGGCTGCCGCCACGACGGCACCGCTCGCGACCAGGGTCCCGACTATGTCGTACAGCGTGGTACGCGACAGCCCGGCCTGGCGTCCGAGCTCGGCTCGGCTCTGTGGTCCGTGACGGCGCAGCAGACCGAGTACGCGTTCCTCGTGCCCGCGCCTCAGCCGCGAGAGAGGTCCACCGTGTGAGTGCATGGCGCCCAGCATGATGACCGCGCGATTTTTTAGTCAATGACCCGGAAAAATATTCATGTTGCCGCAATGACGGCGGGGTCAGGCCGGGCGCACACAGCGGAAGCCGAGGTTCCCCGTTGTGCTGTCCGGTGTGTTGCGGGTGCGCGCTGCCACCCGGTAGCGGTTGCAGTACGAGCGGTGGCACAGGTAGGAGCCGCCCCGGATCACCTTGGCGTCGCCCGTGCCCGGGCCGTGCGGGTCGCTCCGGCGGGCCGCCTGACGGCCGGTGCTCCACCGGTCCTGGCACCACTCCCAGACGTTCCCCGCCATGTTGTACAGGCCGTATCCGTTCGGCTGGTAGGCGTCGACCGGTGCGGTGCCCGCGTAGCCGTCCTCGGCGGTGTTCTTCGTGGGGAAGTGCCCCTGCCAGACGTTGCAGCGGTGCTCCCCGTCCGGGGTCAGCTCGTCGCCCCACGGGAAGCGTGCCTGCACCAGGCCGCCCCGGGCCGCGTACTCCCACTCGGCTTCCGTCGGCAGCCGGGCGTCGGCCCAACGGCAGTACGCGCGCGCGTCGTTCCACGAGACGTGCACGACGGGATGGTCCGCGCGGTCCTCGATCCCGCTGCCGGGACCTTCGGGCCTGTCCCACCGGACGCCCTCCACCCCGCACCACCACGGGGCGCCGTCCGGACGGCCGGCGCCGCGCCGGAGCGCGGCCGGCAGGAACCCGGCGAAGACGTACGACCAGCCGAAACGCTCGGCCTCCGTGACGTGACCGGTGGCCGAGACGAACTCCGCGAACCGCTCGTTGCTGACCGCGTGGGCGTCGATGCGGAAGGCGGACACCCGCACCTCGCGGACCGGGCCCTCGCCGTCCGCCCGGAACCCGTCGGGGTCCTCGGTCCCCATGAGGAACGGTCCGCCCGGGAGCAGCACCATCCCGTCGGCGACATCCTTCGAAGCTGATACCGCGGGGGCGGTCCGGTCCTGTCCTGGGCGGACGGAGGGGGCGGTCCCGGACGGGCCGTCAGGCCTCCCACGGCCGGGTGAGCAGCAGCCGGCAGGTGCTATGTCGTTCATGCCGTGATCCTACGAGCACCCCTGAGCCCCTACACCGGTGATCGTCGCCGCCCAAACCTCCTCCCGGCGCGGCGTGCCGTCCAACGGGTGACATCTGGCTCCCTCTCACACGATGAGCCCAGCGCTTCCCTCGAATGCGGCCTTCCCGAGTGGTGCGCCACCGGTTTTCGGCTGACGGTGGATCACGTCGCACCCGTGATCCGATGAGTCGGCAACTAGCCGGCCAGCGCGGGAGTGGCGAAAGGACTGTGTATCCATGCGCTCTGCCCGCACCCTGTTCGCATCGGCCGCCGTCACGGCGGTCCTCGCGGTCTCCGTTCCCGCCGCATATGCCGTGACCTCGGCGGACGACTGGGACAAGGACAGCGGTTCCTCCGCCAGCAGCAACGACGACCGTGAGAAGCCGGACTCGTGGAAGCACGACAAGCCCGAGGGCGGCGTCCACACCGGTGGCGGTGCGCTCGCCGGTCTGTCGGCCGACGACTGGGAGAAGGACAAGGACAAGGACAAGGAGTCCGGTTCCGGCAGC
>NZ_JBITFK010000007.1:0-179103 GCF_044455985.1 Streptomyces sp. NPDC051064 | reverse complement strand
GCCGGTCTGTCGGCCGACGACTGGGAGAAGGACAAGGACAAGGACAAGGAGTCCGGTTCCGGCAGCAACGACGACCGTGAGAAGCCGGACTCGTGGGAGCACGAGAAGCCCGAGGGCGGCGTCCACGCCGGTGGCGGTGCGCTGGCCGGCGTGTCGGCGGACGACTGGGAGAAGGACAAGGAGTCCGGCTCCGGCGACAGCGAGCAGACCTGGAAGCACGAGAAGCCCGAGGGCGGCGTCCACACCGGCGGTGGAGCGATGGCGCTCTCCGGCAGCGGCCTGGCCGCCGGTTCGGTGCTGATGCTCGGTGGCCTGGGTGCCGCCGCGTACAAGCTGCGCCGCCGCAACGCCTCGGGTGCGGCGGCCGCCTGACCGGCGCTCCGCACCGTTGACCGAATCTGTCGTGGCCGCCGTCCCCTCCGGGGCGGTGGCCGCGCCGATTTTCCCCGTACAGCCGCCCGTCCCTCCCGTACGCGAAAGGCAGCATGCGCATGGCCGCCCCGCAGCCGTCAGAACCAGTCCCCGCCTCCCCGGCCCTCGGCCGCTCCCTGCTGTGGCCCGTCGCGGCGGTGGGGCTGGGCTTCCTCCTCGTCTACAACTCCTTCGACGCGTCCGCCGGAGTCCCGCCGGCCCCCGCCGTGGTGTCCCTGCCCGCGGCCTCGGCGCCCACACCGTCGGCATCCGCGTCCTCCGCCGGCCTCGGGCTGGCCCGGTCCGAGCCCGAACGGATCTCGATCAAGTCGATCGCCGTCGACGCTCCCTTCACGCCCCTGTCGATCGGCCCCTCCGGGCAGCTGGACGCGCCGCCCGCGAACGACGCCAATCTCGCGGGCTGGTTCAAGGACGGTGCCACCCCTGGCGAGCGCGGCACCTCGGTGGTCGCCGGGCACGTCGACACCAAGACCGGTCCCGCCGTGTTCCTGCTGCTCAGCACGCTCAAGGCGGGTAACACCGTGGACATCACCCGCCGGGACGGCTCCGTCGCCACGTTCAAGGTCGACACGGTCGAGACCTTCAGCAAGGAGGACTTCCCGGACGACCGCGTGTACGCCGACAACGGCACCGCCCAGCTGCGGCTGATCACCTGCGGTGGTGTCTACGACAAGAAGAAGAAGGACTACGAGGACAACGTGGTGGTGTTCGCCCACCTCGCCTCCACCACGAACTCCTGAGGCGGTCCGGCCCTTGCCCTTGACGCACGGGGCAGGGTTTAGCGTCTGCGTGCTTCCGGCCGGCCGGCCCGGAGCACGCAGACGAGGAGTCCGCCCATGACCGCACGCCCGACCCTGTCGCGTACCTCCCGGGAGGTACGGCTCGCGGCCGTCCCCGACGGGCTGCCGCGCCCCGAGCACTTTCGTGTCGTGGAGCAGCCCCTTCCCCGGCCGGGGAAGGGGGAGGTGCTGGTGCGCAACACGTACTTCCAGGTCTTCCCCGCCCTGCGCACCCTCATCGGCGGCGGGGTGGAGGGCGCGCCCTTCTCCGGTCTGAATCCTGGGGACGCGCTGTTCGGCCCAGCCGTCGGTGAGGTCGTGGCGCGGCGCGGTCCCGCCGGACCGCCCGTGGGGGCGACGGTCTCGCACTTCCAGGGCTGGCGGGAGTACGCGGTGGTGCCCGCCGCCGAGTGCACGCTCCTCGACGGCGGCGGGCTCCCCGATCCGGCGGCTCATCTGTCCCAGGGCTCCCTGGCGTACACGGCGCTCACCCGGATCGCGGAACTCCGGCCGGGGGAGACCGTGTTCGTGTCGGGCGGGGCCGGGGGCATCGGGTCCATGGCAGGCCAGATCGCCCGGTTGCTCGGGGCCGGACGTGTCATCGGGTCCACGGGTTCTCCGGCCAAGGCCCGGAGGATGACGGACGCTCTCGGATACGACGCGGTCGTGGCGAGGGGCCCGGAGGAATCCCTGTCGGCCCGGCTGGCCGGAGCGGCTCCCGAGGGTATTGATGTCTTTGTCGACATGGTCGGGGGTGAACAGCTGCGGGCGGCCGTACGGGCCGCACGGCCCGGCGCCCGTTTCGTCCTGGTCGGCACGCTGGCGGGCCAGCTGTCCGGAGACGGGGGCGGCACCACGGCGCCGGTCGAGATCGACACCTTCCAGCTGGTCGTCAAGCGGATCACGATGCGGGGGATCACCGGGCTGGACCATCCCGAGGCCCAGGGCGAATGGACCCGGAAGTTCGGAGAGTGGCTGCGCTCGGGCGAGATCACCTTTCCGCATGTACGGATCACGGGCATCCACAACGCACCTTCCGCGTTGCACGAGTTGATGGCCGGACAGCATCTCGGCACAGTGGTGGTCGAGCTGTAGCACCGGGACGGCACAGCAGCAGGTGGGGGTGGGGAGATGCGGATCGGTGACGCGGCGGCGGCTGCCGGGACGACACCGAGAGCGCTCCGGTTCTACGAGGAGCGGGGGCTGCTGCCCCCTCCGGCGCGCAGCACCACGGGGCAGCGGCAGTACAGCGCACGCGATGTCGCCCGGGTCGGGTTCATCCGGGAGCTGCTGGCCCTGGGTCTCACCGTGGAGGATCTGAGCCACTGCGCGGACCGTCTCGACCTGCTGATGGACGATCCGCCGCAGCGCTGCGGCGGATCGGGTGACGGGGACGCGGAGAGCCCGGGGGTCGCCGCGCGGAGACTGGCCGTCCTCGACGCGGAGATCGCCCGCCTCACCCGGCTGCGCGAGCAACTGGCGTCCCGGGTCGGGGTGGTCCGCTGACAGCACCGGTATCCACTGGCTGAGCCGTCCCGTACGCACCTAATATCCCCGGGTGACCACGAGCCCCGCGGACGCGCGGATACAGCAGCGACACACGGGCCGTCCGGGGCGTGACATGGCGGTTGACCTCTGCCCGGTCTCCGAGCTCGGCCGGCTCGTGGGACACGCGGACCGTCGTACGAGGCATCTGGGGCTCACTCTCCTCGCCGAGCGGGTGGCCGGGACCCACCTGCCGGCCGGTGAAGCGGCCGAGCTGGCGGCACTGCTGCCGCCGGACGTTCCCGAGTCGCCCGACGAGTCGCTCCTCCTGGCCGGGCTGCACGGGCGTCTCGGGATCCACCTCCCGCACGGGCTGCCCGCCTGGCGTACGGTCCCGCTGCCGGAACGGGTACGGATCGCCTGGCTGCGGGCCGAACTCCTCACCGATCCCTCTGCGCTGCGCGACGAGCCGCCCGGCGAAGCGCTCCACCAGGCCGTGCGCTCCATCGACGCCTGGGACGCCCACCGGCCGGACCGGCTCGTGGCGGAGGTCCTGGACACCCATGACCCCACCCTGCGTGCGGAGGCGGTCCGGCTGATCCGGCAGGGCCTGCACGCCGGCCTGCTGGCCCCCGGCCTCGCCAGGGACCATCTGGCCGGGCTGCTCGGCGCGGACCCGGACGACACCGCCGTCGAGGCCGCCGCCCTGGAGGAACTGGCCGAGCCCTGGGCGGCGTCGGACCCCCTTCCCGCCTCCCTCTTCGCCCCGTATCTCGACCCCGCCCGGCCGGGCGCGGTCGCGGCATCCGCGCTCACCGCCGCGGCCCGGCACGGGCACGGGTCGCTGCTGCCGCGTACGGCGGCGGACCCCGCCGCACCTCCGGCACTACGCCGACTGGCCATGGAACTCCTCGGTGATCTGGCGGGACGCGGCGACATCGGCACGCTCCTGGACATCGCGGCCCAGGACCCGCTGCTGCTCGGCGGCCCCGCGACGAGCTGTCTGCAAGGGCTCCACAGGCGCGGGCACTTCCCCGACGCGTCGCAGGCACCGGCCGTCGTCGGCCTGGCGCTGGCCGATCACTCGATCGATCCCCGCACGGTCGCGACGATCCTCTACACCTGCCGCCGGACGGTCCTGGACCTGCTCGTCGACGCCCCGGCGGACGACCCGGGCGCGCCGCGCCGGCTCGACCTGCTCGTCGCCCTGGCCGGGCAGGGGACGGGAGATCTGCCGATCGGGGCCGCCGTCACCCGGCTGCTCCCCTCCGCACGCGTGCCCGCGCCGTTCCTCGGCGCGATCCGCGCACTCCGTCACGAGGACGCCGAGGAGGCAGTCCTCGCGCTGCTGCCCGAAGTCCCGGCCGCCGCCCTCGACACGCTCGAAGCCATCGGCGGAGACCGCACCGTCGCGGCGCTGACCGAGGCGCTCGGCCCGGACCCCGACGGCCGTGGAACCGCGCCCTTCCTCCGCCCCGTACGCCACCGGGCACTCGAGCTCCTGTGGCAGCTCAACACCGATCCGGACCTCCGGCGCCACCTGCTCGCCCGTGTCGACCCCACCGCGGTGCCACCGGCCGTCGCGGCCGACCTCGGAGCTCCCGACGAGCGCGAACTGGCCCTGCTGGCCGCGGGTCCGGAGCCGGCCGACCCGGTGGCGGCCCTGTGCGCGCTCGCGGCCCGCGGGAGCGCCGCCACCCTGCCCGCCCTCACCGGCCTGCTGCTGAGGGTCGTGAGCGCACTGGCGGCCTCGTGGGAGACGGTGGAGACCGGCCCGCACCAGGAACCGGCCCGCGCCGGGGAGCCCGTGGTCCCCCAGGAGATCGTGGACGCCGTACGCGGTCTGGGAGGCCGCCTGCACGAGCGGCGCAGGATCAGGCCGTCCTGCCTGCTCGGTGCCCGGGACGCCCGGGAGGCCGGCGACGCGCTGATGGCCGGAATCGTCCTGGACCTGCTGGACCGGCCGGACCTGTCCGCCCGTCAGCAGTCCGTCCTCCTCGAAGTCCTGCGGCGCACACCGTCCGCGGAGACCCGCCCCCGCGTGCACCGGCTGCTCCGCCACCGCGATCCGCATGTGCGCAAGCAGGTGATCGCCCTCCTGGCCGCGGGCGCGGCGGGCGAGGACGCGCAGGCCCTGTCGGCGACGCTGATCGCCCTGACCCGGGCCGAGGACATCCAGACCGTACGGCAGTCGCTGCTGGCCCTCGGCCACGCGGAGGCGCGCTGGGCCTGCCCGGCGATCGCCGCACTCCTGGACCACCCCACGATGAACATCAGGAAGACCGCCGCGTCGGCCCTCGCGCGCGCCGGGACACCGGCCGCCGTGCCCGGCCTCCTGCGCGCACTCGGCCGCAACGACAACCCGGGGCTGCGCGCCGGCCTGGTCGCCGCGCTGCGCGCGGTGCTGGGGGACGCCTGCCCGGCCACGGTCCTCGCCGTCGCGGCGCGCACCGGCGACCCCCGTGAGCGCACGCTGCTGCTGGGGACACTCACCGGCACCCTCACCGCCCGCACGGTGGTCGCCCTGGCCGATCAGGGCTCCCCGCTCGTGCCGGACCTGCTCGCCGCGGTCGCCGACGGCCGGATCCGCCTCGGCGCGGGGAGCGCCGCCGGCCTCGCGGAGCTGTCGGCCGCGTACGGGATCGCACCGTCCGGCCATCTGCCGGCCGGCGAGGCCGAGTCCCGGGCCGTCCGGCTCGTCGACCACGGCTGGAGCGCGCCGGTCGCCCTGCGCCTCGCGGACAGCCCGGACGCTCTGCCGCCACGGCGGCTGAGGGAGCTGCGGCCGATGCTGGCCGAGTGGCTGTGCCTGGCCCGGTCCGTGCCGGAGGGCGCCCGCGACCGGGTCCTCGGCCTCGTCCTGCGGTTGTGCCCCGCACCATGGCCGGCCGACGAGCTGGAGAAGATGGCGGATTCCGTCCAGGTGCTGACGGACGGTCTCGCGGGTGAGCGGGAACACCGGCCCGGACTCCTCGCCGTACTCCAGGCCGTGGCGCCCCGGCTGCCCTGGCCGGAGCGCATGGCGCTCGCCGCTTCCGTACGCGCCATGACACCCCCTCAGCACGTGTCGGCGCTGCGGCTCCTCCGTGCCTGCGATGCCGTGCCGGTCAGAGGCGACCTGGACCGGGCCCTCGCCGCCGCCCGCCTCGACGACGACGTACAGGAGGCCGAGAACGCCGTACTGCGTGAGGCGTTCGGCATGCCGGAGCCGCCCATGCCCGGTGAGGAGGCGGAAGCGTGGCGGTCCGCGCTGCTCCCGGCCCTGCGCACCCGTCGCGCCCTGGAGGAGTTCCGGCGCCGCGCCCCGCACCCGCCGGACTCCAGGCAGCGCCTCAGCGCCCTTGTCGACGCATACCCCGATGCCGTCGACGACGGGGTACGCGCCCTTCTGGTCGACTGGATGACGGACCTTCAGCCCCTCGGAACGCCCCCGTGGACGCTCTCCGAGACAGCCGGCCCGGCTTCGGAAGTCGTACGCGACGCCCCCGGCCGGCCGCGTTCCGCCGAGCGGCGCACCCGGCTGATGGACACGCTGGAAGCGCCGGACCCCGGCCGCAGATCCGCCGCCGCCCGGCAGCTCCTGGACTGGCCGGAGCCGGAGACGGCACGCGCGATCCTCGACGCGTACCTCCGAGGACGTGTCGACCTGCCGCCCGGACAGCGCCTGGCGCGCGCACTGGCCACCGTCGCTCCCGCGGAGCTGAGCGGTGGAGGGATCATGCTCGCCAGGGTGGTCCGCCTCGCCCCGCACCTGGGCCCCTGGGACCTCGTTCCTCTGATCCCTCTGCTGCTCGGATGGTGGGAGCACGGCCCCGCCGGTCTCCGGACGGAAGCCGCCCACGCCCTGCGGACGGCACCCGCGGAAGTCCTGGCGGACCACCTCCTGCCCCGGATCGAGGCGGGAGCCTGGGGGCTCCTGGACCTGCTGGCGGGACGGCCGCTGCTGGGCTCCCCGGACAGGACGCGGATCCGGGAGCGGCTGCGCGCGGAGGGGCGGGACGACCTCGCCGAGAGGCTTCTCCTGGACAAGGGGCCGGGTTCCGGCCTCCGTACGACGGCTCCCGCCGGAGCGGTCCACCGGCCCGGGCGCGCCGAACTGCTGCGTCTGGCCCGGACCGGGGGACCGGAGCAGATACGCAGGGCCCTCTCCCGCCTCGCCGAGGAGCACACCGGCCGGGCCCCGGCCCCGGACCCCGCCCTGAAGGAGGTGATAGGTGAGCTGCTGACCCATCCCCGGCCCAAGGTCAGGCTGCACGCCCACCGGATCTCGCGCACCATGCTGGACCGGCCGGCCCACCTGCTCCACACGGCCGTACTGCTGGACGACCCGCAGCCGGACATCCGGCGCATGGCCATCAGGACGCTCTGCCACGCCGCCTGGGAACCCGCCGTTCCCGCGCTGGTCGCCCTGCTCGGCCACACGCATCCGGCGGTCCGCGGAGAGGCCGCCGAGGGGCTGCTGCTGATGGGCGGAGCCGCCGTCCCCGCTCTGCGGCACGCCGTCGGCCAGGCCCGTCCCGACAAGCGCTCCCGCTACACAGACGTCCTGGACCGGCTCACCGGGTCCGGCGACGCGCCGCCCCTCCGGTGAGTGCTCAGTGGGCGCGCTCCCGCTCGGCCACGGCGACCTGGTGCAGCGTGCGGCCGGTGCGGGCCGAGCGTGCGTGGTACGGATCGGGGGTGCCCGCCCGGTCGTGGACGGCCTGCCGGTCGTTCGCCTTGATCAGCAGCCAGGCCTCCGGCCCCCGGGTCCCTTCCTCGTCGTCGATGCGGAAGCGGGTGAGCGCGAACTCCCCGTGCAGCTTGGCCCCCTCGAGCCGGAACGTGGCGTGCCCGCGTTCCAGGGACTCGGCGAACGGCACGGGGTCACCCGCGAGGTCATGGCTGGTCGGGGTGTAGGTGCCCTGGTCCCAGACGATCACGGTGCCGCTGCCCTGCTCGTCCCGCGGAATGACGCCCTCGAACTCTCGGTACTCCAAGGGGTGGTCATCCGTCGGCACGGCCAGCCGTTTGTCGCTGGGGTTGTCCGACGGGCCGCGCGGCACGGCCCAGGACTTCAGGACGCCGCCGACCTCGAGACGGAAATCGAAATGCATGCGCCGGGCGTCGTGGATCTGCACCACGAAACGCCGTGTGCTCTCGGTATCCACGCCTGATCCTTCCGCCAGGATGCGGTAGGACGATGCGCGCCTGCCCGGCCGAGGCCGGGCAGGCCCCGCACAGCCCATGTCTCCACTGTGCGGCCGCCGCCCGCACGCCGCACGGTGGCAGCCGTGCGGAGAGTCCGGTCAGTCGGTGTACCGCTCGAGCGTCGCGTCGGCCGCCGCGCTCGAGCGGTGCCACCACGTGGTCACCGGCTCCCACACCCGGATCCCGTCCGCCGCCCCCAGCGAGGCGGAGTCGAAGGTCCGCCCGCGGTGCGCGGGGTCCCCGGCGACCGTCAGCCGGTCCACCACCCGCAGCTCCGTGGCCGCCGGGTCCAGGGTGCGCACCGCGGCGTAGCCGGATCCGCCCGCCGGCAGACGGTACGGACCGCTCTCGCCCTCGGGCACCGGCAGGGCCGGGCCGTCCAGGTCGCCGAAGACGATGGTGGGGATGCGGTCGACGACGCAGGCCTGGCGGCCCCGGTTGGTGACGCTGATGCGCAGCGTCTCGGGCTGGTCGGAGGCTGTGGCGGCGACCTTCAGGCTGCTCTCCCGACAGGTCGGGACAGCGGGTGCGGCGGAGGAGGCCGTCGCGGCACCGGCCGGAGCCAGCAGGGCGACGGCCAGGGCGAGGGTGGCGGGAAGGGTGACTTCGGTGCGGATGCGCATGAGTTGTCCGTTCCCCGCCGCGTCGACTTCTACCCGCACCCGCCCGGTCTGGACCAGATCCTTGACGGGCCTCGGACCACTCCCTTAAATCACGTGTTGAAAGATGCCGCCCGGGGCGAGCGTGCCAAGCGTTCACCTCTCGGTGTCCATCTGTCATGCGCATGACTGTCATCCCCCCACCCCGAAAAGATGTGATGACCGTGCATTCTCCCCACCACGCCGTGCGCCGCCTCCCCAGGAGGCGCCGTGCGACGCTGTACGCCGCACTCTCCCTGCTCTGCTGCTCCATGGTCATGACCGCACTTCCCGGCGGAGCCTCGGCCGCACCCGCCCCCCACACGGCTGCGTCCTCCACGACTTCCCGGACGGCGGCCGTGGCCTTCGCCGACGAGTTCGACGGCCCCGCGGGCTCGGCCGTCGACGGCGGCAAGTGGCTGACGGAGACCGGCGACAACGTCAACAACCACGAGCGGCAGTACTACACGGCGGGCAACAGCAACGCCGCCCTCGACGGCCGGGGCAACCTGGTCATCACCGCGCGCAAGGAGAACCCCGGCACCTACCAGTGCTGGTACGGGACCTGCGAGTACACCTCGTCCCGGCTGAACACCTCCGGTAAGTTCACCGCGACGTACGGGCACGTCGAGAGCAGGATGAAGATCCCGCGCGGACAGGGCATCTGGCCGGCCTTCTGGATGCTGGGCGCCGACATCGGCAGCGTCGGCTGGCCCGACAGCGGTGAGATCGACGTCATGGAGAACGTCGGCTTCGAACCCGGCACCGTCCACGGCACGCTGCACGGTCCCGGCTACTCCGGCAGCGGCGGCATCGGCGCCGGCTACACCCTCCCCGGCGGATCCGCCTTCGCCGACGACTTCCACACCTTCGCCGTGGACTGGGCCCCCGACTCCATCACCTGGTCCGTCGACGGAACCGTCTACCAGCGCAGGACACCCGCGGACCTCAACGGCAACGCCTGGGTGTTCGACAAGCCGTTCTTCCTCATCCTCAACCTCGCCGTGGGCGGTTACTGGCCGGGCGACCCCGACGGCAGCACGAGCTTCCCGCAGCAGCTCGTCGTCGACTACGTCCGCGTGACCACAGCCGACTGAGCGCGGACGCGGACCGGCGCCGGCCACCGCCGCCGGTCCGCGTGCGGACGTAGCATGATCCGTATGGAGCAGCGCACACTCGGCAGGACCGGCCGTGACGTATCGGTCGTAGGACAGGGCACCTGGCAGCTGGGCGGGGACTGGGGCGAGGTGCGGGAGGCCGATGCCTTCGGCGTCCTCGACGCCGCCGTCGAGTCGGGAGTCACCTTCTTCGACACCGCCGACGTCTACGGCGACGGCCGCAGCGAACAGCTGATCGGCCGCTATCTGAAGGAACGCCCGGACGCGGACGTCTTCGTCGCCACCAAGATGGGCAGGCGAGCCGAACAGGTTCCGGAGAACTACGTCCTGGACAACTTCCGTACCTGGAACGACCGCTCGCGCGCCAACCTAGGCGTCGACACCCTCGATCTCGTACAACTGCACTGCCCGCCCACGGCGGTCTACTCCTCCGACGCCGTGTACGACGCCCTCGACACGCTCGTCTCCGAGCAGCGGATCGCCTCGTACGCGGTGAGCGTGGAGACATGCGCCGAGGCGCTCACGGCCATCGCCAGGCCCGGAGTCGCGAGTGTCCAGATCATCCTCAACCCCTTCCGCCTGAAGCCCCTCGACGAGGTCCTCCCGGCCGCGGCGGAGGCCGGGGTCGGCATCATCGCGCGCGTTCCGCTCGCCTCCGGGCTGCTGTCCGGCAAGTACACCGCCGACACGGTCTTCGCTCCCGAGGACCACCGCACGTACAACCGCCACGGCGAGGCGTTCGACCAGGGCGAGACGTTCTCCGGCATCGACTACGCGACGGGTGTGGCCGCCGCCGCGGAGTTCGCCGGATTCGCTCCCGAGGGCGCCACCCCGGCACAGACCGCACTGCGCTGGATCATCCAGCAGCCCGGTGTCACCGGCGTCATCCCCGGTGCACGGTCGGTGGAGCAGGCCCGGGCCAACGCGTCGGCCGCCGCTCTCCCGCCACTCCCGCAGAGCACCCTCGACGCGGTGCGCGACCTGTACGACCGCCGGATCCGCGCAGAGGTCCACGCGCGCTGGTGAGCCGAAGGCTCAGTCGTCCTCGCCCTCGCCGTCCTGGGCCGGCTCCACCGCCGGTCCGGTCGGCGCGGGTGACTCGAGCCCCGCAGTCGGCGAGGAGCCGGGATCCGGGGTGTCCGCCGCCCCGGTGTCCGGTGCGAAGATGATCGTGCCCAGATACACCGCAGCCAGGAAGGCGACCGTACCGGCCACTGCACTCGCCACGCGCGGGCGGCGGCGGATGGCCTCACTCGTGCTGATCCGGCGCGTCGTGGCCGATCTGGCCGCGGATCTGGACGTCCGGGGTGCGGGAGCCGCCCGTCTGCGGCCGCCGGACTGCGGCAGCCGGTACGTCGACGGGCCCCCGGCGGCCTGGGCGCCCGGGGCCGGCGGCGGAGGGACATGCGCGGCGGGCCGCGGGGCGGCGGCCGCGTGGTGCGGCAGCGGCTCCGGCCGGCCACGCCAGGCATCCGTACGGAACCAGTCCGAGACCTGCTGCGCGCTCGGCCGGTCCTCGGGCTGCTTCGCCAGCAGGCCCAGGAGGTACGAGTCGAACGCGGGGGAGATGTCCACCCCCCGCTGCCTGACCGGCACCGGCGGCGTGTCCACGTGCTGGTAGAGCGTCGCGGTCGCCGTGTCCGAGCGGAACGGCGGCTGCCCGGCCAGCAGTTGATAGATGACGCAGCCCAGCGAGTACATGTCCGACGCGGAGTCCGCCGTACGGCCGAGGGCCCGCTCGGGAGCCAGATAAAGGCTCGTACCGACGATATGGCCGGCCGTGGTCAGCGCGGTGGAGGGGTCGTCGACGAACTGGGCGATGCCGAAGTCCCCGATCTTCACGGACCCGTCGGAGTCCAGCATCAGGTTGCCGGGCTTGATGTCCCGGTGGACGATGCCCTGCCGGTGAGCGGCGGCGAGACCGGCGGCGGCCTGGCCGGCGATACGGGCGACCTGCTCGGGATGGACGGTCTCCTGAGCCTCCAGCAGATCCCCGAGGCTCCTTCCCTCGACCAGCTCCATCACGAGATAGAAGCGGTCCTCCCAGGAGCCGAAGTCGAACACGGCCACCAGGTGAGGGTGGCTCAGACGCGCGGCCGTCTGCGCCTCGAGGCGGAAGCGTGCGGTCGACGAGGCATCGGCCTGGTCGCCCAGCAGCAGCTTCACCGCCACGGCCCGGCCCAGCACTTCGTCCGTGGCGCGCCACACCTCACCCATACCGCCACGACCGATGGGGGATATCAGCCGGTACCGCCCAGCAACCAGCACCTGTGCACACCAATCTCGAATTATGGCCCTCTCCGACTGCCGCGGCGGCGACCTCATCGGGCTCATCGCCTCGGTACGGTGCGTCGGGGTGCGCGGCATGATCAGGATATCTGCCCCCGGGGACCCCCGCTCGCCCGGCCGGAGCACGAGACGCCGGATCCGGCCAATCGGCGGGCCGGACCGGCTTGTTCTCACCCGGCGTGGAGCCAGTCCAGCACGGCGGCAGCGGTGAATTCCGCCTGCCCGCCCGGGAACAGCAACTCCGCCTTCCCGAACTCCGGGCCGTCGGCCGCCGCGTGGGCGTCGGGAACGGCGACGCAGCGCATTCCCGCCGCGTGAGCCGCCCGGACTCCCGGGACGGCGTCCTCCAGGACCACGCACGAGCCGGGGGCCACACCGAGCCGGCGGGCCGCCTCCAGGAACACGTCGGGCTCCGGCTTGCCGTGCGCCACCTCCTCCGCTGAGACGTACAGCGGGAGGTACGCCTCCAGCCCCGTGACCGCGAGCGAGGCCGCGATCGCCGCCCTGGAGGACCCCGACGCCACCGCCATCGGCACCCCGTCCTCGTGCAGCCGCTCGACGAGGGCCCGCATCTCCGGGAAGGCTTCGGTCGAGGCACCGGCGAGCTCCACGTACAGGGCGTTCTTGCCGGCCAGGAGTTCGTCGACCGGCGCCTCGATCCCGTACTCCTCCCGCAGGACCATGAGGGTCTCCCGGGTGCCGATCCCGATGAAGCGGGTGTGGTTCTCCCAGCTGAAGTCCCGCACGCCGTACCGGGCGAGCAGCCGGCGCCCCGCCTCGTAGTAGTTCGGCTCGCTGTCCACCAGGGTGCCGTCGAGATCGAAGAGTACGGGCGGGGCGGGGAAGGGCGCGGTCTTCATGGCCTCCAGCATGCCCGACGGTGATCAGCCGGGGCCCGCTGCCCGCCCCACCGACTCGACCAGCGGCAGGACCCGGTGTGCCACACGCTCGCGCAGAGCCACATCCGTCCGGGTCCTGACCACTCCGGGGAGCTGGATCAGCTGCTGGATCACATCCTCCAGATGCCCGTTGTCGCGGGCCACGACGCGAGTCAGGAGGTCGCCGCCCCCGGTCGTCGAGAACGCCTCGATGATCTCCGGGACGGCGGCGAGCGCGTCACCCACCTCGTCCAGATGCCCCTGCGTCACCTCCAGATGTACGAAGGCGAGTACCGGGTGGCCGAGGGCCGCGGGGGAGAGGGCGGGGCCCGTGCCCGTGATCACTCCGTCCCGCTCCAGACGGTCCATCCGGGCTTGCAGGGTCCCGCGTGCCACGCCGAGGATGCGCGCGTACTCGCGCACGCTGGTGCGCGGCTGCTCGATGAGCAGCCGCAGGATGCGGGTGTCGAGGGCGTCCACCGCCATGTCGGGCTGTGCTCCTCCTGGCTCGGTGATCGGTCGCCCGACTCTACCCAGGGCCAGGGGCTCAGACCGCGGACCAGCCGTTGTCGACGGGGAGGATCGCCCCGTTGATGTTGCTCGCCGCGTCGGATGCCAGGAAGAGGATCGCCGCCGCCTGCTCCTCCGCCCGGGCGGGCGAACCGACGTTGCCCATGTAGGGGGCGAGAGCGGCCGGCCCGTGGGCGCCCCGGTCGGCATCGACCCGGATGTTGGTGATCGTCCCGCCGGGCGCGATGGCGTTGGAGCGGATGCCCTTGTCGCGGTACATGACGGCCAAGGACTTGGTCAGGCCCGCGATGCCGTGCTTGGAGGCCGTGTACGCGGCACCCGCGGCGCTGCCCCTCAGGGAGGCCTCGGAGGCGGTGAAGACGACGGCGCCCTTCCCCGCGGCGAGCATGTGCGGCAGCACGGCCCGCGTGAGGCGGAACGGAGCCGTGAGGTTGATGGCGATGACGCGCTCCCACTCGTCGTCACCGGTGTCGGCCGCCGCCGACATGCTGTCCATGATTCCGGCGTTGTTGACCAGGACGTCTATGCCGCCGAACTCCGCCACCGCCGTCGCGGCCACCCGGTCGACGACGGCCTGGTCCCGGAGATCCCCGATCGCGGTGACCGCGGTCCCGCCGGCCTGTTCCGCCTCCTCCGCGACGGTTCGGGCGGCCGCCTCGTCGACGTCGGCGATCACGATGCGGGCCCCCTCCTTCGCGAACAGCAGAGCGGTCGCCCGGCCGATGCCCGAGCCGGCGCCGGTGACGATGACGCTGCGGCCCGGGCCGCTGGTGGTGGTGCTCACGTGATGCTCCTCGGGTTCGTCGACAGGGTAGGCACGCTACCTTTAATGGCGGGCAATGCCAAAATGGCAAGTGGTGCCAGAAAAGATATCGCTACGATGGGTGGGCCCAGCCGTGAAGGAAGGTGGCCGAAAACCGTGGAAGCCGCGCACGCCGGAGGGGCGCCGGACCCCGCCGCGGCCACCGCCGGAGCCGCGGCCCGCGGTGGAGTCCGCCTCGGACGCCCGCCGCTGACGGAACGCCGCAAGGCCGCGACCCGGCTGGAGATCGCCCGTGAAGCCGTGCGCCTCTTCGCCGACCGGGGTGTGGCCGCGACCACCGCCGAGGAGATCGCCGCCGCCGCGGGAATCTCGCAGCGGACCCTGTGGCGCTACACCTCCTCGAAGGAGCTGTGCGTCCGCCCCCTGCTGACCTACGCGCTCGACTTCGTCATCGCGCTCATGAGGTCGTGGCCGCGCGACCGGCCGCTGGTGGAAGCCGTCGTGGGGACCCCGTCCTCACACCCGGTCGCATCGGCGGACGCCGACGCGGACGCCCTGCGCGACCTGGTCCTGCTCACCCGGACCGAACCCGGGCTGCGCGCCGTGTGGCTGCAGGTCCACCACGACGCGGAGCCGGCCTTCGCCGCGGTCATCGCCGAGCGGACGGGCCACGGGTCGGACGACCTCGAGCCACGGGTGCAGGCGACCCTGCTCAACGGGGCGCTCCGCATCGCGGTCGAGCAGTGGGCGTGGAGCCCGGACGCACAGCCGGCTTCGCTGTCCCGCACCATCCACCGCGCGCTGGGGATCGCCCGGTCCGGCCTGTCCGACTGAGCGCCTCCGCCCGGCGCTCCGGGACGTGTCCGCTCGCACTGCCCGTCGTTGACCAGGGCATGAATCTGCGGTCCATCCCCCTCGTGCTCGTCGCCCTGCTGAGTACGGCCGGCTGCGTCTCCGTCCAGGCCGAAGCGCAGAGGCCGGCGTCCCCCGTCTCCGTACGTCCCGGAAACGCCCCCGCCGCACAGGCGTCCACGGTGCCCACCGCGCCCCCGGCCGTCCATGACGCCCTCGGGAGGACCGAGGAGGGACCGGACCGTGCGGACGGCGAGAAGCGGAAGAAGGAGAAGGGGGCGCGTGCTCCGGCCCGGCGGGCGGACGCGGTCGCGCCACCGGGCCGCCAGGAGGCGCGGAACCAGCCGCGACGTGCGGCTCCCGTCCGGCCCGGAGCGCCGCGTGGCGCGGGCACGCCCCACCGGGCGCGGCCGCGGCAGACGTACGACATGCGCACCGTCTGCGCGACGGGGCGGGGGGTCGCGTCCGCCGACATCGTCGACCTGTGCCGCACCACGTACGGCCGTTGACGGGGCACCAGGGAGCGCGCGCGAGGGATCTGCGGAAGCCCCCGCCGGGGTCCGGCCCAGGAAGGGCGCTGCTCGCGCAGGTCACCGGCCTTGACGCCGAGCAGTAGCAGCATGACGGCCGGCAGCACGATGCCCGCACTGATCTGCAGGCCGAGAGCGAGGCTGCCGGTGCGTTCCTGGATGAACCCCAGCAGGGACGGCGAGGCCGCCGCCGCGAACGAGCCCATGGAGGTGACGAGGGCGATCCCGGTGGCCGCCGCGCGCCTCAGGCTGCGACGGAGAGCAGGTCCACCACGAAGACGAGTGTCGAGCCCGCCGGGATCGACGGCGAGGGTGACTGGTTGCCGTAGCCGAGACGCGGGGGGACGATGATCTCGCGCCGGCCGCCGGCCCTCATCCCTCTGACCCCGCGGTCCCAGCCCTTGATCACCTTGCCACCGCCCACGGCGAACTTGAACGTCCGGCCCCGGTCCCAGGAGTTGTCGAATTCCTTTCCGGACTCGAAGGTGACCCCGACGTAGTGAACCTGGACGACCCTGCCCGGCTTCGCCTCGAGCCCGTCCCCGACGACGAGATCGCGGATCGTCAGCTCGGCGGGAGCGTCACCCTCCGGGAGGTCGATCTCGGGCTTCGTCAGTTCACTCATCGCAGCCTCATCCGCTCGCCGCCGGAAGCCCTCATACGGACCAGCCAGGCGCATGTTCACTCCGTGCAGTGAATCATCCTGCCGCCGTGAACGCTGATCTCCTGGAGCGCATCAAGCCCGACGGAGCACGATACTCAGCGTGACAGGGCGTGCTACGTCGTCGATACGCTTCGGGACCCGCTGGGACCGCCGATACGGTCACCTGTCCAGGGGACGGCCGGCGAGGGCATCCTGCGTCGCGGCCCACGAGGCGAGCAGGCGCAGGCCCTCTTCGGAGGGAGAGCCGGGCTCGGCGGTGTAGATGGTGAGGGTGAGGCCGGGTTCGGCCGCCATCTCCAGCCCCTCGAAGGCGAGGGTGAGGTCACCGACGGCGTGGTGATGGAAGTTCTTGGTGCCGGTGCCGTGGTGGCGGACGTTGTGGGCACCCCAGCGGGTGCGGAACTCGTCGCTGCGGGTGGACAGCTCGCCGACCAGGTCGTGGAGGTCCTTGTCGTGGGGGTTGCGGCCGGCCTCGGTGCGCAGGATCGCGACGGTGACGTCGGCGGCGAGGCCCCAGTCGGGGTAGAAGCGGCGGGAGGCGGGGTCCAGGAACGTGAAGCGGGCCAGGTTCTCCTGGTTGTGGGCGGTGGCGTAGACGTCGCCGTAGAAGGCCCGGGCGAGAGCGTTGACGGCGAGGATGTCCATGCGGCCGTTCCGGACGAACGCGGGGCCGGCCGTGATCGCGTCGAGCGTCCACTGCAGGCTGCTGTGCGGCGTCCACTGACGGGCGGGCCGCCGACGCCGGGGGCGGCCGAGAGCGTCGGAGCCGTCGGCGGCCTGGGCCAGATGGAGCAGGTGGGCTCGTTCGGCGTCGTCGAGCCGGAGGGCGCGGGCGACGGCTTCGAGAACGGCGGGGGAGACGCCGGCGAGGTTGCCGCGTTCGAGCTTGGCGTAGTACTCCACGCTCATGTCGGCCAGGGCCGCGACCTCACTGCGGCGCAGGCCGGGAACGCGGCGCCGGGGCCCGGAGGGCAGTCCGGCCTGCTCGGGGGTGATCTTGGCTCGCCGCGAGGTGAGGAACTCGCGGACCTCCTGATGGTTGTCCACCCTTCGACCGTACGTGCAGCGGGCCGCGGGAGGGATGTACTGCGGGTACACCCATCGACGGTGACTGGCTGCCCGTGACGAGGGGCGGTTACCTGGAAGACGTGGTGCTTCTCCCCGGCCGTCCGTCGGCGAGGAGGGGGCCACCCGGCCCTGGCATGCAACAACTCGTGTCCCAGGCCGGTTGCACGCGGACCGCAGCAGCGGTCCGGACCACGTACGCAAAGGAACCCCTCATGCGCGGCGCAGTGATCCATGCCCCCGGTGACGTCCGCTTCGAGACGCTGGACGACCCGAAAATCCTCCACCCGACCGATGCGGTCATCCGCACGGCCGTCTCGTGCGTATGTGGGTCCGACCTGTGGCCCTGGCGCGGTCTGGAGCCGATCGGTGACCCGCACCCCATGGGGCACGAGTACGTCGGCTTCGTCGAGGAGGTCGGCAGCGAAGTCACCTCGGTGAAGCCGGGCCAGTTCGTCATCGGCTCCTTCGCGACCTCGGACAACACCTGTGCGAACTGCCGTAACGGCTTTCAGTCGAACTGCCTGCACAGGGAGTTCATGAGCACCTGCCAGGCGGACTACGTACGCATCCCGAACGCCCAGGGCACCCTGGTCGCCACCGACGAGGTCCCGGGCGAGGAGTTCTGGCCGGGTCTGCTGGCCGTCTCCGACGTCATGGGCACCGGCTGGTGGGCGGCCGACGCCGCCGAGGTGAAGCCCGGCTCGACCGCCGTCGTCGTCGGCGACGGTGCGGTCGGTCTGTCGGCCGTGATCGCGGCGAAGGAGATGGGTGCGGAGCGGATCATCGCGATGAGCCGCCACGAACCCCGGCAGAGGCTCGCTCGCGAGTTCGGCGCCACCGACATCGTCACCGAGCGCGGCGACGAGGGCATCGCCCGGATCAAGGACCTCACCGGCGGTATCGGCGCCGACAGCGTGCTGGAGTGCGTCGGTACCGCGCAGGCCATGCAGCAGGCGCTCCACTCAGCCCGGCCCGGCGGCAATGTCGGCTTCGTCGGCGTCCCGCACGAGGTCGCGGTCGACGGGCAGGAGCTGTTCTTCTCCCACGTCGGCCTGCGCGGCGGACCCGCCCCGGTGCGCCGCTACCTGCCCGACCTCATCGAGCGCGTCATGTCGGGCCGGATCGACCCGGGCAAGGTCTTCGACCTCACCCTGCCCCTGGACCAGGTGGCCGAGGGATACAAGGCGATGGACGAGCGACGCGCCATCAAGGCACTTCTCAAGCCCTGACCCGCACATTCCCGTTCGCCGGGGCCGAACGGCCGGCCCCGGCCCGCTCGAAACGGACCCCCGCGTGACCACGTACGTTCTCGTCGGTGCCGGTCCCGGCCTCGGACCGGCCACCGCCCGCCGCTTCGGCGCCGCCGGCCACGGCGCCGCCCTGGTCGCCCGCAGCGCCGAACACCTCGAGCACCTGACGGATGAGCTCCGCCGCGACGGCATCCAGGCCCGCGGATTCTCCGCGGACGTCCTGGACCCGGCCGCGCTCACCGGCGCCCTCCGGGACGCGGCCGAGGCGCTCGGGCCGGTCGAAATGCTGCAGTACAGCCCGATGCCTCGCGCCGCCCGGCAAGGTGCTTTTCGGCGACGTCCGAGAGCGTCCCGGACTCTCACCGCGCGACCGCAGCCCACACCGCCCCCGCCGCATCAGCACAGCAAGGAGCACCTCCGTGGAACACATCACGCAGACCCAGACCGTCAAGGCCCCCGCCGGGCGCTTCACCGGCGACGTCTACCTGAACATGATCGAGGCCCCCGTCGCACCGGCCCGGCTGGCGACCGCACTGGTCCGCTTCACCCCCGGCGCCCGCACCAACTGGCACTCGCACGCCAAGGGCCAGACCCTCTACATCACCGACGGCGTCGGCCTCGTCGGCACCCGTGAAGGCGAGGTCGTGCGGGTCAGCGCCGGGCAGACCGTCAAGTGCCCGCCCGGAGAGGAGCACTGGCACGGAGGTACCGACACCACTCTCATGGCCCACATCGCCATGGTCGTCGGCGATGCCGACGGCGATGGCACCACGTGGCTGGAACCGGTGACCGACGAGCAGTACGCCGCAGCACTCGCCACCATCAGCCGCTGAGGCCGAGTACGACATGACCTCGCCGTGCTCGTCGTCCAACCCGCCTGACGCGCCTCGTCTGCGGCTGCCTCGCGGGCTCGGCGGGCCGACTCGGTTTCCTCTGCTCCGAGCGGGGCGGATGGATCAACGGGCAACTGCTCAGCAGTGACGGCGGGCTCGGGAGCTGACCACCGGCCGCCAGTGGCCCGAGCCGGAGTTCCGTCGTCCAAGGCTTCTGCGCTGTTCGTGCGGCGGTATCGCGTGCGGCTGGTCCGTTGGCCCTGCATCGGCCGAGCGATGTCAGCCATTTGTGGACCGATGGACCAGTGGAATGGGTATCGGTTGAACCATTAGCCCCCCAGGTGCTGAGATAGAGGTATCAATGGCGCTGCGGGTCCCCCGGGGATCTCCGCGGCGCCTTTCTCATGTCGGCGCTGGTCTGTGTGCGAAAGGTACGGGGCAACTTGCTGAAGAGGGCGTTCGTGGCACCGGATCCGGGACAGATACGGCTGCGGTTCGCTTCCCGGGCTGTGCTCGGCATCGGGCTCGCGGTCGCGCTGTGCGGGGCCGCCGGGCACTCGCTCGCGGCGGCCGTCAGCGGTGGCCTGGCCGCGCTGCTCGCACTGTTCACGGTGACCGACGCGACGGTGCGTGGGCAGGCGATCACGACCGCATTCCTCCCCGTCGTCGGCCTCCCGGTACTCACGCTCGCCGCCGTCCTGCACGACGTACCCGTCGCCCGCGACCTGGCGTTCCTCGCCGTCGTGGGGGCGGGGGTGTACGCGAGGCGATGGGGACCCCGCGGGCACTCGCTGGGCGTGTTCGGCTTCATGTCCTATTTCTCCGCCCAGTTCCTGCACACCGTGCCCGGCCGGCTGCCCGAGCTGTACGCGGCCGTGCTGCTGTCGCTCGTCGCGTCGTCGGCGGTGAGGTTCGGTGCGTGGTGCTACGAGCGGCGGCTCGAGGCCCCCGTGGCGGTCGCCCTCCCCGCCGGGGCATCCGGGCTCGCGCGGATCACGACGCGGCAGGCCGTGCAAGCGACAGTGGGAGCGGGGTTCGCGCTCGCGGTGGGGCAGGTGCTCTCCGACCAGCGTTGGTACTGGGCTGTCGGCGCCACTTGGTGGGTGTTCGTGGCCACGACCTCGCGAGGCGAGACCGTCGTCCGCGGGTTCCGGCGATTCCTGGGCACGGTGCTCGGGATCGGGTTGGGCTTCGCCGTGGCTGTGCCGCTGCACCATGAGCCGGTCGTCGCCGCCGTGGTCGTGGCGATCAGTGTGTTCGGGATCTTCTACACCGCCGCTGTCTCCTACACCTGGATGATGCTGGCCGTGACCGTCATGGCGAGCATGCTGTACGGGCTGCTCGGTGTGCTCGACACCGGTCTGCTCGTGCTGCGGGTGACCGAGACGGCGGTCGGGGCCCTCGGCGCCGTACTGGCGGTGCTGTTCGTGCTGCCGGTGACCACGCACTCGGTGACCGAGGCCTGGGTGGAGCGGGCGCTGCGATGCGTGCACACATGCACGGCGGAGGCCGCCGCCCGGCTCGCCGGGAGCGAGGACGCCGACCCACCCGGGCGCGTCGTCGAGCTGGAGGCGATCCTCGGCCGGGTGCGCTTGTCGCTCGCGCCGCTGGTGCACCCGCTCAACCCGCTGAAGGCCCGCAAACAACGGGCGCGGCAGGTGCTCGCGCTGCTCGACGACTGCGTACGCGAGGTGCGCGGCCTGGCCTCCGTCGCTGCCGACCCGGAAGCCTCGCACGACGTCCGGCTCGCCGCGGCCTGCTGGCGGGTGGAGGCGGCCGTCGAGGCCCTCACCGATGCGCCGGCCGTCGGGCGGCACCTCCGGCCCGACGACATGACGGCTACGGAGCCGACGGGCGCCGAACAGATGCTCGCCCACCTCCATGCGCTGGAGCAGGCCCTGCTCGAACTCGCGGTGCCCCTCCGCAGGTCCCGCCGGATTCCGGCCGGCGCCTGAGCCGTCACGCACGGCGGGATCGTCGAGCGTCACCCGGCCCAGGCTGCCGATCGGCAGCCTGACGCTCCCTGTTCAGGCCCGGACCGGGAAACGTCGCCTGCTACCGTCGGCCGGGAAGATCGTGACGGACGTGAAGAGGGGTAGCGGGATGGGCGCCGACCAGGAGAAGCGGGCATTCATAGGGTCGTTCACCTCAGCGGGCGGACTCGGCATCAGTGTCGCCGCCGTCGACCGGGAGACCGGGGCGCCGTCCCTCCTCGCGTCCACCGACGCCGTCGCCGACCCCTCCTTCCTCGCGGTCGGCCGTGCTCCCGGGACGGGCGACCCCGTGCTGTACGCGGTCAGCGAGACCTCCGACGGCGCCGCCGCGGCCTTCGGCATCGACGACGACGGCACGCCCCGGCTGCTCGGCGAGGTACGGCCGGTCGGCGGGGGCAGCCCGACCCACCTGACCCTCGCCGCGGGCCACCTCCTGACGGCCAACTACGGCTCCGGGAGCGTCACCGCGCTGCCGGTCCGGGACGACGGCTCACCCGGCCCGGCAGCCGGGGTGCTGCGGCACGAGGGCCGAGGTCCCGACGACGGCCGCCAGTCGGGCCCGCACGCGCACCAGGTGCTGGCCGACCCCTCGGGGAACTGGGTGCTGAGCGTGGACCTCGGTACGGATTCCGTACGCGTCTGCGCGCTCGACCCCGCCACCGGCTCCCTGCGGCTGCACGCCGAGACGGCACTGCGGCCGGGGACCGGACCGCGCCATCTCGCCTTTCACCCGTCCGGGGGACACGCGTACGTCCTGAACGAGCTCGAGCCGACGGTCACCGTGTGCCGCTGGAACGCGGCGGGAGGTCTGCTCGAACCGCTCGGCGAGACGCAGGTGCTGCCGCACGACCACGACGAGGGCGCCGGCGGGCGTACGTACCCGTCGGAAGTGGTGGTCTCGCACGACGGCCGGTTCCTGTGGACCGCCAATCGCGGCCACGACAGCATCTCCGTCCTCACACTCGACGAGACGGCCGAGAAACTCGCCCTGGCGGCGGCTGTGGGCTGCGGCGGACGCTGGCCCCGCGATCTCACCCTGGACCCCACCGGGCAGTGGCTCTACGCCGCCAACGAGCACTCCGGGAACGTCAGCTGGTTCGCCGTGGACGCGGAGACGGGAATCCCGGCGCACGCGGGCTCCATCGAGGTTCCGGCCGCCTCCTGCGTGGTCTTCGCCTGACGCCCGGCCCCGCCACGGCATGCGGCGCGGACCGGCGAGAACCGGTCCGCGCCGCATCGCCCGGCACGTGCGTGGCGCGGATCAGTGCGCCTGCGCCGCCCCCTGGGGGGTCTCCGGGGTGATGCCCAGCGTCGTCGCGTACAGCGAGAGCACCAGCTTCCCGATGGCCGGGTACGCGCCGAGCGGCTCGGCGGTCGAGCAGCCGGCCTCCTTCGCGGCGGCGTCCAGCAGCCCGGGGTCGATCTCCGGGCCCACCAGGTACGGCGCGAGCGCCAGCTGCCCCGAACCGGAGTTCTGCAGCTGCGCGGCGATCGAGGCGACCGAACCCTCCACGTCCAGGGCCGCGGCCATCACGGGTACGGCGAGACGGGCGGCCAGCAGCATGCCGGTGATCCCGGCGGCCTGCACGGCCTCCTCGCCGCCCACCGTGGCCAGCACGATGCCGTCGGCCGCGGTCGCCACGGTGAACAGCCTCGCGCGGTCGGCGCGCGCCAGACCGGCCTCCGAAAGGCGTACGTGCAGTGCCTCGGCGAGCAGCGGGTGCGGACCCAGTACGTCGGTCAGCTCGGCCTGCGTGCCGCTCTCCATGACGGCCTGCCGTATGCGCCGGATCAGGGCGCTGTCCGGGCCGGCGAGCAGCGGCACCACGACGGCGGACGGGCCCGAGGGCTCGGCGACCTCGCGGCCCGCGGCGACGGCCTGCTCGTAGCGCGCGGTGCGCTCGGCGGCGACATGGGTGAGCGCGGAGGCGAGAGTGGGATATTCGGCGTCGTCGCCGTCGAGATAGCCGATCTGCGCGTTCAGCCCGGGCAGCTCGGAGCGGGCGATGCTGATCACTTCCTCGGCCAGGCTGCGCGAGGCCGGGGAAGGGGTACCGGGAAGGGCAAGAACGAGCGCGGCAGCGCCCTCAGGTGCGACCACGGGCTCCGGGCGGCGGTGCCGTCCGGACTGGCGAGGTCGCGGCATTCGTACAGGCAGGCCGGAAGCGGGCCCAGTGGGGGTGCTCATGGCGCCGCATGCTACTGGTTTTGGGTACCCCTCTGTTCGGGGAGGGGGCCGTCAGGCGTTATCTGTCCGTATATGTCTGTTGAATGGCATAGCAGGCAACTGACCTGCTCTGTCCGGACGGACGACCGCTCGAATCGTCTAGGTTACTCCCGGTACGAAGAGCAGTGACGGGTGGGCCGGGAGTCGCAGCCCCGCTCCTGCGAGGGCGCGGGCGATCTCCAGAGCACCGTGCAGCGGATCGCCCTTCGCCGGAACCACCCGTGCCTGCGGGACCTGCTGCGCCAGCTCGCCCCGCAGCGGGCCGAGAAGAGGCTCGCCCAGGCGGAACAGCCCACCGGTCAGAGAGACTTCATACCCATCGGGGCGGGAGCCGGCGGTACGGGGACACACCGCTGCCGCTGCCTCGGCGATGTGGGCGGCCGCCTCCCGCAGGATGCCCGCCGCGACCTCGTCCTGGAGGGCGCAGGCCCCGACCTCGGGGGCGAACGAGGCGAGCAGCGCCGGACGGTCCGTACGCGGATAGAGCAGGCCCGGAAGGCCGCTGACCGGCCCGAAGGCGGCCTCGAGCCGCGCCAGCAGCACGGACGACCCTCCGCGGCGGCCGTCGTGGGCCCGCATCGCAGCATCGAGTCCCGCCCGGCCGATCCAGGCGCCGCCGCCGCTGTCGCCCAGCAGATGCCCCCAGCCGTCCGCCCTGCGCCACGACGTGAGATCGGTGCCGAGCGCGATCAGGCCCGTGCCGCCCGCGACCACCGCTCCGGGTCGCTGTCCCAGTGCTCCGGCGTACGCGGTCACCGCGTCTGCGGCCAGCGCCACCCGCAGTACACCCAGGGAGTCGGCGAGCGCGTCCGGCAGGAGAGCGCGCAGCTGTTCGCCGAGGGTCGCCATTCCGGCGGCCCCGATCGCGGCGGCGACGACGGTCGCCCCGGAACCCGCCTGCTCCAGCAGCCCGCGTACGGCGGGCAGCAGCTGCTCCAGCAGATGTCCGGCGTCTATGCCGTCCGCACCCGTCCGCACCGGCTCGGCGCACGCCACGGTCAGCGCCGGGTTCTCCGCGTCCACCGGCCCGAGCGCCACGCGGAGCCCCGACCCGCCCGAGTCGACGCCGAGGACGAACGTGTCAGCGCTCACGGCAGCCACCGGGAGGTCCGACCGCCGGAAGCCACGGGCAACGCTGTCTGCGGACGAACGCCTGCGCGCCTCATGGCTGGACTCCGGGGGGATGGAGGACTGACGACGACCGGCACCCTATCGCTCAAGCCCGTTCCGTGGGGGACCACATGATCACTCGGGCCCGTGTAGGCCGGTAGAGTGACAGGTGTGGCAGCGCGACCGTTGAGCGAACTTGTGGAGCCCGGCTGGGCCGAGGCGTTGGGGCCGGTGGCCGGCCGGATCGCCGCGATGGGGGATTTCCTCCGTGCGGAGATCGGGGCGGGCCGTACCTATCTCCCCGCGGGGAAGAACGTGCTGCGCGCCTTCCAGCAGCCCTTCGACGAGGTGCGCGTCCTGATAGTGGGTCAGGACCCCTACCCGACACCGGGCATGGCCATCGGCCTCAGTTTCGCGGTGGCGCCCGACGTGCGACGTCTGCCGGGAAGTCTGGAGAACATCTTCAGGGAACTCCACTCCGACCTCGGCCTTCCCCGGCCTTCGAACGGAGACCTGACGCCCTGGACGCAGCAGGGCGTGCTGCTGCTCAACAGGGCCCTCACCACGGCTCCCGGTAAACCCGCCGCACACCGTGGCAAGGGATGGGAAGAAGTGACCGAGCAGGCGATCCGCGCCCTGGCGGCGCGGGGCAAGCCGATGGTCTCCGTGCTGTGGGGGCGGGACGCGCGCAATGTGCGGCCGCTCCTCGGCGACCTGCCCGCGATCGAATCCGCCCATCCTTCCCCCATGTCCGCGGACCGCGGCTTCTTCGGCTCGCGGCCTTTCAGCCGCACCAACGACTTCCTGCTGCGCGCCGGGGAACAGCCCGTGGACTGGCGTCTGCCGTGAGTGGTGCCGTGCCGGACATCCTGCTTCACCGTCACCGTTCGTCGTCCTTCCGCCCCTGGGGCCGGATACTCCGCTGACAGCGGTGTCCGGGGCCGCGTCCCGATGACCCGGGGGGCTCCTCACCGCCGGGCGCCCCGGCTGTCAGCGCCCCCACTCCACCGGACCGGCCGCAACTTCTTCCTCGTGGTCCTCGGTCCGCTGGTCGGAGCCGGTCCAGGGGCGGCGCCGCCCGGTCCCACCGGCGAGGAGTACCGCGCCCACTACGAGGCCAGCCGCCAAGCCGGGCGCACCGGGCTGGAGTACCCCGTCGCCTCGGCCGAGGAGGCCGACGTGCCGACCACGGTCGAGGTCATCGACCTGAGTTCGGCACAGGTGCTGGTCGAAGCCGCCTCGCGCCACGGAGCGAGAGCCATCGTGGTGGGCAGCTGGGGCGAGAGCCCTATGCGGGGGGCGCTGCTCGGCTCCACCCCGCACAAGCTCCTGCATCTGTCGACCGTTCCGGTGCTCTGCGTGCCGACCGAGGAATGATCCGGCGGGCGGTGACGGCGCCCGGTCAGCCGATCACGGCCGCCCGCACGCACAGCACGTCCGGCAGATGCGAGACGAGCTGCTGCCAACTGTCGCCGTCGTCCGCGCTCGCGTACACCTCGCCGTTGCGATTGCCGAAGTAGACGCCGGCCGGGTCGGCGTCGTCCGTGCAGAGCGCGTCGCGCAGCACGGTCCCGTAGTGATCGCCGTCCGGAAGGCCGCGGGTCAGCGGCTCCCACGTACCGCCCGCGTCCTGCGTGCGGTACACCCGGCAGCGGTGCTCGGCGGGGACACGGTCGGCGTCGGCGTTGATCGGGAAGACGTAGAACGTGTCCGGGCGGTGAGGGTGCGCGGCGGCGGCGAAGCCGAAGTCCGACGGCAGGCCGGTCCCGATGTCCTGCCAGCGCTTCCCGCCGTCGTCGCTGCGGAACACGCCCCAGTGGTTCTGGAGGTAGAGCCGGTCGGGATCGGCCGCGTCCCGCGTGACCTTGTGCACGCACTGGCCGAACTCGGGGTCGGGGTCCGGCAGGAAGACGGCGGAGACTCCCTTGTTGGAGGGGGCCCAGCGCTCACCGCCGTCCTCGGTGCGGAACACGCCCGCGGTGGACACGGCGACGGTCACCGCCCGGGCGTCCCTCGGGTCGGTCAGGATGGTGTGGAGGCCCTCGCCGCCCCCGCCCGGCACCCACTGGGACCGGGTCGGGTGCTCCCAGAGCGGGCGGACCAGTTCGAAGGACTCGCCCCGGTCGTCCGACCGGAACAGCGCGGCCGGCTCGGTCCCCGCGTAGACGACGTCGGGGGCCTCGGGCCCTGCGGGGTGCAACTGCCAGACGCGCTCCAGCGACGCGTCGGTGAACTGCGGGAACTTCACGGCAGGCTGCTTCGGCTCCACCCAGGTCGCACCCAGGTCGTCGGAGTGGAAGACGGAAGGGCCCCAGTGCGCGCTGTCGCCGCCGACCAGCAGCCGGGGTGCCTCCCCGCGGGTGTCGATCGCGATCGAGTAGATCGCCTGGGCATTGAAGTGCGGATCGCCGAACTCCCATGTCCCGCCGCGTCTGCGGCCGAGGAAGAGCCCTTTGCGGGTGCCTACGGTGAGCAGTACATCGGTCATGACAGGACCTCCCGAGACGCCGTTGTGCCGGATACGGGTCAGTCTGCACCCCGCCACTGACAACGGCCCGCAACGACGACGCCCGCCCAGGTCGCAGCGGCCGTGGAAGGACCACGGCCGCCGGCCGGTCCGGGCCTCACCGGCCGCTTCCGGCCTCCCCGTCGCGCTGTGCGCGGGTCCGGATCAGCAGGCGGGTGGTGCTCCCGTCGGCCTCCTCGATGTCCCGCACCGGCCGGAAGCCGATGTGGCGCAGCAGAGTCAGTGAGGGGACGTTCTCGGCGGCCACCGTGGCGTACACCTCGCGCAGCCCGAGCCGGCCGAATCCCTGGGCGACGAGCGCCTCGGCCAGCTCGGTGCCGAGCCCCCGGCCCCAGGCGCCCGGGGCGAGCGCGTAGACGATCTCGTGTCCTCCGGACTCCGGCGTGGGCTTGATCTCGGCGTGGCCCACGGTCGCGGCGCCCTCCCGGACCGCCCACACGTCGAAGAGCCCGCGCGCGTACACCTTGGTGAAGACCCGCCCGAAGAGCGCGCGGTGCTCGGCCTCCGTGGACGGGCCCTCGCCCATCCAACGGGAGACCCGCACATCCTGGAACAGGGCGACGAACGCCTCCTCGTCACCCGGCGTGTACGGGGTCAGCAGAAGGCGGTGCGTCCGCACCTCGGGAGTGACGGCCACCGCTCAGCGTGCCGGCGGGGCCGTGCTGCTGCGCACCACCAGGCTCGTCGCCAGGTCGACCCTGGTGGTCGCCGGCTGCCTGCCCCGGCCCAGGTCGAGGACCAGCCGGGCGGCGGTCTCGGCCATCTCGATGAGCGGCTGGCGCACCGTGGTGAGCGGCGGGCCGATCCAGCGGGTGAGCGGCAGGTCGTCGAAGCCGACCACACTGAGGTCCTCCGGGATCCGCAGTCCCAGCTCGCGCGCGGCCTCGTAGACACCGAGTGCCTGCAGGTCGTTCCCGGCGAAGATGGCCGTGGGCGGTTCCGGCAGGCGCAGCAGCTCCAGGGCCGCCGTGTAGCCGTCCTCGTGGTTGAACTCGCCCTCCCGGACGAGCTCGGGGTCCATGGGGACCCCCGATGTCTCCAGGGCGGCGCGGTAGCCGTCGATCCGGGCGCGGCTGCACATCATGCGGGTCGGTCCGCCGATGACGCCGATCCGTCGGTGGCCCAGACCCGTCAGGTGGCGGGTGGCGGCGAGGCCGCCCTGCCAGTTGGCGGCCCCGACGGACGGGATGTCGTCACCGGGGTCGCCCGCCGGGTCCACGACGACGAACGGGATGGAGCGGCTGGTCAGCTGGGCACGCTGCCCGGCGTCGAGGTCCGAGAGCACCAGGATCACTCCCGCCGGGCGGCGCGCCAGCACGCCGTCCACCCATGTCTGGCCCGGGGTGAGCCGGCCCGCGCTCTCCGAGAGGACCAGGCTCAGGCCCTCCTCCCTCGCGACGTTCTCGACGCCCCGGACGACCTCCATCGCCCAGGCGCTGTCCAGCTCGTGGAAGACCAGGTCGATGAGCTGGGACTGCTGGGAGGCACCGCGCCTGCGGCGGTAGCCGTGCCGCAGCAGCAGCTCCTCCACCTTCGTACGGGTACCTGGGGCGACATCGGCGCGGCCGTTCAGCACTTTCGAAACTGTCGGAGCCGAAACTCCGGCCGCTCGGGCGATCTCTGCCAGCGTGGCGGTGCTCGCCGACGACTCGTCGACGGACGCCTTCTCCTGTTGGGGCTGGACCTTTGCAGGGCTCATGGACGAATCGTAGCTCCCCCGCAGCTGTCGATACGCGTCTGGGCAAGGTTGGTAAATCCTTCCTCCTACCCTCTTGACGGGCCCGAAACACGACCGTACGGTTCCGGCAACATTCGAAAGACACGCCGAAACATTCGACAGAGGGTGCGGTCATGCGGTCGGGGATATTCACTCAGGGCACACGTACGACGAGATGGGCCGCGGCGGGCGCGGCGATGGTCATGGCCGGTGTGCTGGCCGGCTGCGGTTCCGGCGGCGGGAGCGACAGCGGCACCATCACCGCTTACGTCTACGGGGACGACGCGGTCAAGGTTCAGCAGGCAGCGGTCGAGACGTTCAACAAGACCTCCAAGGTCAAGGTGAAGCTGGTTCCGGTCCCCGGCGCCGACTATGTGAACAAGCTGCGCAGTGCCATGGGCTCACCCAGCGCCCCCGATGTCTTCTACAACTGGGGCGGCGGCTCCATCAAGCCGTACGTCGATTCCAAGGACCTGGTCGACCTGACGTCGACGGTCAAGAACGACGCCGAGCTCAAAAACGGTTTCATTCCTTCGATCATGACGGCCGGCGGTCTCGAAGGGAAGATCTACGGGGTGCCCATGCGCGGCATGCAGCCCGTGATGCTCTTCTACAACAAGACCCTCTTCGCCGAGCACAAGATCGAGCCGCCCAAGACCTGGGAAGACCTCCAGGCGGCGATCAAGACCTTCAAGGCCGCCGGAATCATCCCCTTCGCGCTCGGCGGTTCGGAGAAGTGGCCCGAACTGATGTGGATGGAGTACCTGCTGGACCGGATCGGCGGCCCGGAGGTCTTCAAGAAGATCCAGGACGGCGACACCGACGGCTGGGGCGACCCCGCGGTGCTCAAGACGGCCCAGACCGTCAAGGAACTGATCGATCAGGGCGCCTTCGGCAAGAACTTCAACTCCGTGGACTACGGCAGTGGAGCGGCACCGACCCTGCTCAGCAAGGGCAAGGCCGCGATGCACCTCATGGGCTCGTGGGAATACTCGACCCAGCTGGGCAAAGCGCCTGAATTCGCCAAGAAGGACCTCGGCTGGACCACCTTCCCGACGGTGGCAGGAGGGGTCGGAGACCCGGCGAACATCGTGGGGAACCCCACCAACTACTGGTCCATCAACGCCCGGACCAAGCACAAGGACACCGCCATCGAGTTCCTGAAGACGATGGCGTCGAAGACCTACGCACAGGCCCTCGTCGACAACGGTGACGTCCCCACCACGTCCAACGCGGCCTCGATGCTGAGCGGTTCCCCCAACCCCGAGTTCGCCACCGACCAGTACGAAATGGTGCAGAAGGCCCCGAGCTTCACCCTCTCGTGGGACCAGGCGCTCGAATCCCAGTACGCCACGCCACTGCTCACGGAGATCAGCAAGCTGTTCGCCGGCAAGACGACCCCCGAGCAGTTCGTCGAAGCAATGAAGGCCGCAAAGTAACGATGTCCCATCACGCTCCGGTCGCGAAGAGCCACGGAGACAGGAAGGCGGCCGCCGGCAATGTCGGCCGCCCCCCGGTCGCCTGGGCCGTTCCCGGCATCCTCTTCTTCGCCGTCTTCGCGATCGTCCCTCTGGCGATCGCCGTCTATCTCTCCTTCACCGAATGGGACGGGCTCGACTCCCCGACCTTCACGGGTCTGGACAACTGGACCCGGCTGTTCAACGACTCCGAGTTCGGCCAGGCCGCCTGGTTGAGCCTTCTTCTCACCACGATCAGCTGGGTCTTCCAGACTCCGGTGGCCCTGCTGCTGGGTGTATGGGCCGCGGGCCGCCAGCGCAGCCGGGCGTTCCTGTCCGCGATCTTCTTCATCCCGCTGCTGCTCTCCACCACCGCCATCGCGATACTGTTCCGCGCCCTGCTGGATCCCAACTTCGGTGTGATCCAGACGATCGGGCCCTGGCTCGGCATCGACCCCAACGTCATGGGATCGTCCACCGGCGCCCTGCTCGTGGTGGCGTTCGTCGGCGGCTGGCAGTTCATGCCCTTCCACACGCTGATCTACCAGGGCGGTGCCCGGCAGATCCCGGAGGTCCTCTACCAGGCCGCCTCCATCGACGGCGCGGGCATGGTGCGGCAGTTCTTCCACATCACCCTGCCGCAGCTGCGCCACACGATGACGACCTCGTCGATCCTGATGATCGTCGGCTCGCTGACGTACTTCGACACCGTGCTCATCATGACCAAGGGCGGCCCCGGCACGGACACGACGATCCTGCCCTACCTGATGTACCGGACCGGCTTCCAGACGTACGACCTCGGCTATGCGGCGGCCATCGCCACGGCTCTCGTCGTCGTGGCCACCAGTATCTCGCTGATCATGGTCCGCCTCAGTGGCTTCGGGTCCATGCGGTCCACCCGGGAAGGTATGTGACGAGATGTCGATCGACACCCGCCCCGCTTCGCCGCAGCAGCGCGCGACACCCACCTCGCCGCGTCGCGGCCGCCCGGTCCGCCGACGCAGGTCCCTGGGCAACCCCGTGGCCGGCATCGGCTCGCTGATCTGGCTCGTCATCGTCCTGGTGCCGCTCTACACGCTGGTTTCCGCGTCCCTGATGCACCAGGACGAGGCGCTGAACGGCGACCCGCTGGCGATCCCCTCGGATCCGACGCTCGACAACTACGACTTCGTGCTCGACAGCGGGTTCCTCACGCTGATCGGCAACACCGCGCTCGTCGCCGTGGCCACGGTCGTCATCGTGCTGGTGCTCTCCGTCCCGGTGGCGTACGTGGCGGTACGCACCCGCAGCCGGCTCTCGTCGCTCGCCTTCCGGACCTTCCTGCTCGGTGTGGCGATCCCGGCGCAGGCGGTGATCGTGCCCCTGTATCTGATGATCGGCAAGATGGGGCTGTACGACACCCTGTGGGCCATCATCCTGCCCACCGCCGCCTTCGCGATGCCCGTCGCGGTCCTCGTGCTCAGCGGCACGATGCGCGACGTCTCCGAGGAGATGTACGAGGCGATGGCCCTCGACGGCGCCTCGCCCGTGCGCATGCTCTGGCAGCTGGCGGTGCCGCTGTCCAAGGCCGGGATCAGCACGGTGGCGATCTTCTCCGCCCTGCAGGCGTGGAACGGCTTCCTGTTCCCGCTGATCCTGACGCAGTCGGAGGAGCAACGCGTACTGACGCTCGGACTGTTCAACTTCATGAGCCAGTTCGGAGTGAACATCCCCGCGGTACTGGCGGCGATCATCCTCTCCGTCATACCCATCTTCGCCGTGTACCTCGTGGCGAGGCGGGCGCTGATCAACGGACTGATGGGGGTGGGCGGCAAATAGCGCATCGACGCCGCTCCGGACCACCGCACTCATGAGAGGAACCCCTGCCGCCATGGCAATCCACCCCGACCCGCACACCCGCCAGGCCGAACCGCCCACCGCCGTCGGCGGCCCGTGGCGCGACCCTTCGCTCAGCCCCGAGGAGCGGGTGGCCGACCTCGCCGCCCGGATGACGCTCGAGGAGAAGGCTGCCCAGCTCTACGGAATCTGGGTGGGCGCCGACGCGGAGGGCGACGGAGTCGCACCGCATCAGAACGACATGGTCGACCCGGTCGACTTCGAGGACATCACCACGCGCGGACTCGGCCAGCTCACCCGGCCGTTCGGCACCGCCCCCGTGGACCCGGGCGTCGGCGCCGTCTCGCTGGCGACGGCCCAGGCCAGGATCGCCGAGGCGGGCAGGTTCGGCATTCCCGCGCTCGCCCACGAGGAGTGCCTGGCCGGCTTCACCGCCTGGGGCGCGACCGCCTATCCGGTCCCGCTGGCCTGGGGCGCGGCCTGGGACCCGGAACTGGTCGCCGAGATGGCGCACCGGATCGGCAGCGACATGCGGTCGGTCGGGGTCCATCAGGGGCTTGCCCCGGTCCTGGACGTGGTGCGGGACCTGCGTTGGGGCCGCGTCGAGGAGACCATCGGCGAGGACCCCTACCTCGTGGCGACCATCGGCACGGCATATGTGCGGGGCCTGGAGTCTTCCGGGATCGTCGCCACGCTCAAGCACTTCGCCGGCTACTCCGCGTCGGCCGGCGCGCGCAACCTCGCCCCGGTCCGGGCGGGCGCCCGCGAAATGGCCGACGTGATCCTGCCACCGTTCGAGATGGCGATCCGGGAGGGCGGCGCCCGGTCGGTGATGCACTCGTACGCCGAGATCGACGGCGTACCGGCCGCAGCCGACCCGGCCCTGCTCACCGGGCTCCTCCGGGACACCTGGGGGTTCAACGGGACGGTCGTCGCCGACTACTTCGGCATCGGCTTCCTGGAGACCCTGCACAAGGTCGCCGCCGGACGCGGCGACGCCGCGCGGCTGGCCCTCACCGCAGGTGTCGACGTAGAACTGCCCACCGTGCGCAGCTATGGTGACGAGCTCGTCGCCGCCGTACGCGACGGACTCGTGGCCGAGGAACTGGTGGACCGCGCTCTGCGTCGGGTCCTGCTGCAGAAGTGCGAGCTCGGTCTGCTCGATCCGGACCGGAGGGCCCTGCCCGCTGTGCTCAACGGGGTGGATCCGGAGCAGGCGCGCGGCACGGTGGACCTCGACCCGCCGCGGAACCGGGCGCTGGCCCGGCTGCTCGCCGAGCGGTCCTGTGTCCTGCTGGCCAATCCCGAGGCCGCGCTTCCGCTGAGCGGCACCGGACGCATCGCGGTCGTGGGACCCCGTGCCGACGACCCGCTGGCCATGCTCGGCTGCTACTCCTTCCCCAGCCACGTCGGGGTCCAGCACCCCGAGGCGGCCATGGGCATCGACGTGCCGACGGTGCTGGAGGCGCTCCGCGAGGAGTTCCCCGGCGTGGGAATCGACTACGCGCAGGGCTGTGACGTGGACGGCACGGACGCCTCCCGGATCGAGGAGGCCACCGCGCTGGCGGCCGGGGCCGATGTCTGTGTGGCCGTGCTCGGCGACCGGGCCGGGCTGTTCGGCCGCGGCACCTCCGGCGAGGGCTGCGACGCGGCCGACCTGTCGCTGCCCGGTCTCCAGGGCGAGCTCCTCGACGCGCTGCTCGCGACCGGCACCCCCGTCGTCCTCGTACTGCTGACGGGACGGACGTACGCGCTCGGCGGGCGGGCCGACGGGCTGGCCGCGTGTGTGCAGGCGTTCTTCCCCGGTGAGGAGGGCGGCCCGGCGATCGCGGGTGTGCTCTCGGGGCGGGTCAACCCCTCCGGGCGTCTGCCCGTAGGCGTGCCCAACGGTGCCGGCGGCCAGCCGTGGACGTATCTGCAGCCGCCGCTCGGCCGGGTCAACGGGGTCAGCAATCTGGACCCGACCCCGCTCTACCCCTTCGGGCACGGGCTCTCGTACACCTCGTTCGCCTGGGAGGCCGGTGCCGACGTGCCCGCCGAACTCCCCACCGACGGCGAGACCGACCTCGCGGTCACCGTCCGCAACACCGGAGACCGCGACGGGGCGGAAGTGGTCCAGCTCTACGTCCACGACCCGGTGGCCCAGACCACGCGTCCCGAGGTCCGGCTCATCGGATACGCCCGGGTGCCGCTCGCCGCAGGGGAGGCCCGGAAGGTCAGCTTCCGATTCCACCCCGACCTGGTCTCCTTCACCGGGACCGGCGGCCGCCGGATAGTCGAGCCCGGCGACCTGGAGTTGCGCTTCGCCACGTCCAGCGACGCGGCCGACGTCAAGCACACCGTACGGCTGCGTCTCACCGGCCCAGAGCGGACCGTCGATCACCGACGCCGCATGGTGTGCGCGACGTCGGTCGACCCGCTTATCGCTCAGACGTGACGTGTGGGGGCCGCGGCCCCCACACACACCCGCCCCGCGCCCCCCAGGGGTGCGCGGGGCGGGTGCCGAAACTTTCGAAGGCCACCTCGGCGCGCCCGGCCCCAGGCTGCGTGTCCGCGCGCCACCACGGAAAGGCACCTGTCATGCTCAAGGCAACTCGTTCGGTCGCGGTCGGCTCCGCGGCCGCCGTCCTCCTGGTCTCCGCGCTCACCCTCTCCAGTGCCTCCGCCGCCGGCAACGACTCCGGACGGCACGGCGGAAAGGGCCACAGCGCCGCCCCGGGGAGCCTCGGCGCCCTCGGCCAGAAGGCCGGACTGCGCATCGGGACGGCGGTCGACACCTCCGCCCTGGCCGAGGACGTGCCCTACCGGGCCAAGGCCGCAGGGGAGTTCTCCTCCGTCACCGCGGAGAACGTCATGAAGTGGGAGGCGGTCGAACCGCAGCGAGGGACGCACGACTGGGCCGCCGCCGACGAGCTCGTCGACTTCGCGAAGAAGAACGGACAGCTGGTCCGCGGCCACACCCTGGTCTGGCACAACCAGCTGCCCGCATGGCTGAACGAGGGCGACTTCACCACCGCCGAGCTCCGGGAGATCCTGCGTCGGCACATCACCGACCAGGTCACGCACTTCAAGGGCGAGATCTGGCAGTGGGACGTCGTGAACGAGGCCTTCAACGACGACGGCACGCTGAGGGACAGCATCTGGCTGCGGAAGCTCGGCCCCGGCTACATCGCGGACGCCTTCCGCTGGGCCCACCGAGCGGACCCCAAGGCCCGCCTGTTCATCAACGACTACAACATCGAGGGCGTCAACGCGAAGAGCACGGCCCTCTACGAGCTGGTCACCGAGCTGCGTGAGCAGCACGTGCCCGTCCACGGAGTCGGTATCCAGGGCCACCTCGGCGTCCAGTACAGCGCGCCCCACGACATCGCCGACAACATGCTGCGCTTCGACCGTCTCGGCCTCGAGACCGCGATCACCGAGGCCGACGTCCGGATCCCCATGCCGGCCGACAGCACAAAGCTCGAGGCCCAGGCCGAGGGCTACGCCGTCCTGCTGCGCGGTTGCCTCCTCACCCCGGGCTGCAACGACTTCACCGTCTGGGGCTTCTCCGACACCTACTCCTGGGTCCCGGACACCTTCCCCGGCGAGGGTGCGGCCAACATCTTCGACGAGAACTACGTCCCCAAGCCCGCCTACGGCACCCTGCGCCAGACCCTGACGCTCGCCGCGGGCCGGCACTGAACCACACACCACCACGGGCACGGAAGAGGCGCGGAACGACGACGGACCTCCGGATCACCACCGGAGGGCGCATCACTCCGGTCGCCTTCCGGGACCCGGCCGGCACGGGGCTGTCGATGCACTCCGACTCGCACCTGGACATCAGGCCGGCCGCGCCGACCCACCCGGCGGCCGCCACGCCGAAGCCGGCGCGACCGGGACGACACCGGCTGCATGAAGCGGATCGCCCCCTCGTACGAGAAGAAGACGCCCCGCCGGCAATCCGCCCGGGCCGTCGGTTCCCCGCCGCGCGGCCCCGGTCACGTACGCACATCGAGGAGTTCTGATGGCCCCGCTCGACTGGGCCGCCCTGGGCGGCTATTTCCTGGTGATGCTGCTCATCGGCCTCTGGTCGCACCGCCGCGTCGGCAACATGAGCGACTACTTCACCGGAGGCGGCCGGATGCCGTGGTGGCTCTCCGGCATCTCCCACCACATGTCCGGCTACAGCGCCGCCGTGTTCGTCGCCTACGCCGCCATCGCCTACAGCTACGGCATCACCGTCTACGTCTGGGCCTTCCTGCCGCTCGCCTTCGGCACCGCGGTGGGCGCCTGGCTGTTCGCCCCGCGCTGGCAGCGGCTCAGGCAGCGCTACGCGGTCGCCTCGCCCCTGGAATACCTCGCCAAGCGCTACAACGTGCCTACCCAGCAGGCGCTCGCCTGGAGCGGGGCGCTGCTCAAGGTGTTCGACGTGGCCGCCAAGTGGGCCTCCGTGGCCGTGCTGCTCAACGTGTTCACCGGCATGTCGATGACCACCGGCATCCTGATCACCGGCATCGTCACCTTGCTCTACTGCACCGTCGGCGGCCTGTGGGCCGACGCGCTCACCGACTTCGGACAGTTCGTCATCCAGGGCGCCGCCGCACTCGCCATGCTCTGGGTCGTGCTGGACCGCCTCGGCGACGGCCTGGCCGGCCTGGGCACCATCTGGCACAGGCTGCCCGAGGGGCACGGGCAGCCGCTCGTCGGCCCGTACACCGCGACCTTCCTCGGCGCGTACGTCGTCGTGAAGCTCTTCGAGTACAACGGCGGCATGTGGAACCTGGCCCAGCGCTACATGGCCACGGACTCCCCGAAGGCGGCCCGCCGTTCGGCCGGGCTCTCCGCCCTGCTGTACGTGTTCTGGCCGGCCGTCCTGCTCTTCCCGCCCGTCGCCGCGGCCGTGCTGCTGCCGGACATCGCGGACCCGGAGAAGGTCTACGCGCTCATGGCGGAGTCGTACCTGCCCGCGGGGCTCGTCGGGCTGACGCTGGCGGGGATGTTCTCGCACACCATGGCGATGGCCTCCTCGGACGCCAACGCGGTCTCCGCGGTCGTCACCCGCGACATCATCCCCGCCGTGGTCCGCCGTGCCCGGGACCTCTCCCCGGCGACCGGGCTGCTCGTCGCCCGGGTGTGCACCGTCGTCTTCATCAGCGTCAGCATGATCGTCGCGATCGAGGCGGACCACTTCGGTGGTGTGCTGGGCATCATCGTCGGGCTGGTCGCGGCCGTGATGGGACCCATATCGATCCCGATGCTTCTGGGACTGCTGCCCGCCTTCCGCCGGTTCGGGCCCCGGGCCGCACTGTCCTCCTGGGCGCTGGGGTTGCTCGGGTACCTCCTCGTGAAGTTCGGGCTCGACAGCACGGACCAGACGCTCGTGATCGTCACACCGCTCGTCACCTCGCTGGTGGTGTACATCGTCGTCGGGCTGATCAGTCCGGAGCCGGACGCCACCGCCGACGCCATCGTCGCCGCGCTCTCGCCCGGCCCGGGCGAGGAAGGCGGCCCGGCGCCCGCAGCCCCGCGGCCCGCAGCCGCGCCCGGCGTCACCGACTGACCTCGCGGCGCCCGCACCGCACATCTGCCAAGGGCTCACGCCCACTCAATTTGTCATGCGTGTGAACAAAATGGGGAGAGCGACATGGACAAGCACACCAGCCGCAGAGCGGTCCTCGGGGCCGGCCTCGGCGTCACGGCACTGGCGGCGACGCCCCTCGGATCGCTGATGGGGCTGACGGGGGAGGCCGCGGCGACGCCCGCCGGCCCGGGGCACTCCCCGGCGGTGCGCCCCACCGACCCCGGGGCGTACATCTCCTTCACGCCACGCTCCGGCGCCTTCCCCCTGGTCAGGGCCGGCAAGGCGGCCCCTGTCGTGGTCAGCGACAAGGATCACGACGGCGTCGTCCGGGTGGCGGGCGACCTGCGGGACGACATCGAGCGCGTCACCGGCGTGCGCCCCGCGCTCTCCCGGAACGAGGCGCCCCGCGCCCGCGAGATCGTCCTCATCGGCACCATCGGCCGCAGTCCGCTGATCGACGGCCTGATCGCCGCGGGCAAGCTCAAGGTCTCCGGGATCGCGGGCACGTGGGAGACCAGCCTGCAGACGGTGGTGGAGAAGCCGCTGCCCGGAGTGGACCGCGCGTTCGTCATCGCCGGCGGCGACCAGCGCGGCACGATCTTCGGCGCGTACGACGTCTCCCGCGGCATCGGGGTCTCGCCCTGGTACTGGTGGGACGACGTCACCCCCGTCCACCGTGAGGCGCTGTACGTCCTGCCCGGCCGGTACAGCCAGGGCACCCCCGCCGTGAAGTACCGCGGGTTCTTCATCAACGACGAGAACCCGGCGCTCGGCACCTGGGCACCCGCCTTCTTCGGCCCCGGCAAGGCGCCAGGCTTCGAGGGCGGCTTCAACGCCGCCTTCTACGCCAAGATCTTCGAAGTGATGCTGCGGCTCAAGGCCAACTACCTCTGGCCGGCGGTCTGGGGCCGCGCCTTCGCCGAGGACGACCCGGAGAACCACGCCACCGCGAAGGCCTACGGGGTCGTCATGGGCACCTCCCACGAGGCGCCCATGATGCGGGGCATCGAGGAGTGGAACCGGCACGCCGTGGCCGCTGTCCGCGACAGCGCGGGAAACATCACCAAGCCGGGCCACGACCCGTACGGCGGCACCGGCGAGTGGTCCTTCCGCCGCAACGCCGAGGCCATCAAGGCCTACTGGCGTGAGGGCGTCCGCCGTATGGCGGACGAGGACTTCGAGGGAGTGGTCACCCTCGGGATGCGCGGCAACGGCGACGTCAGCCTGCCGGACGGCGACGGAATCGACCTGATGACGGAGATCATCGCCACCCAGCGTCAGATCCTCGCCGAGGAACTCGGCGCGCAGGACGCCGTCCCGCAGGTCTGGACCCTCTACAAGGAGGTCCAGCACTACTGGGACCGTGGACTGCGGGTCCCGGACGACATCACCGTCGTCCTCACCGACGACAACTGGGCCAACGTCCGCAAGCTGCCGGATCTGAAGAACGAGGCCCGCAGCGGCGGATACGGCCTCTATTACCACTTCGACTACGTCGGGGTGGGGCGCAACTACAAGTGGGTCGACACCGCCTCGCTCCCCAACATGTGGGACCAGCTCCACCAGAGCGCGGCCTACGGCAACCACGGCCTCTGGGTCACCAACGTGGGCGACCTCAAGGGCAACGAACTGCCCACCCAGTTCTTCCTGGAGTACGCCTGGGATCCCGACCGATGGCCCCTGGACGCGCTCCCGGAGTGGGAGGAGCGTTACGCCGCGCAGAACTTCGGCGAGCGCCAGGCCGAGGAGATCGCCGAGATCCTGCGTACGTACGCCAGGCTGCAGTCCCGCCGCAAGCCCGAGCTGCTCAACCGGAAGATCACCCTCGACCCGGCCAAGGACCCGGCCACGGACTCCTCCGCCATCGTCTACGACGACCGGGCCACGCCCTTCAGCATCGTCGACTACCGCGAGCTGGAGCGGGTCACCGAGGACTGGCAGCGCCTCGACGCCGCCGCCGAACGTGTCCGGCGGGGCCTGCCGGCGTCCGCGCAGGACGCCTGGTACGAGCTCGTCGGCTACGCGGTCCGGGCGACCGCCAATCTGTACGCCCTGCGGGAGGCGGAATTCACCAACCTGCACTACGCACCCCAGGGCCGCGCCCTGACCAACCAGCTCGCCGCCACCGCCGAGGCGGGCCTGGCCGAGGACTTCGCACTGGCGCGCCGCTTCAATACCGAGGTGGCCGACGGCAAATGGGAAGGCTTCCAGACCCAGCCGCACATCGGCTACGGCGATGTGGACCGTTACGGCCCCAACGCCCCCTGGCAGCAGCCCGAGCTGAACAACGTGGCGATCGCGGACGAGATCTTCCCCGCCGTGCGGCGCATCGAACTCCCGCGCAAGGCCGAGATGGGCGTGGCCGTCGACGGCTCGTCCGAGTGGTGGCCGGCGTCCGGCGCAGAGGCGGTCCTGCCCGTCTTCAGCCCGTACCAGAGCCAGCCCGCACAGTACGTGGAGGTGTTCAACCGGGGCACCGAACCCTTCGACTTCCGCATCCGTACGGGCGCCTCCTGGCTGATCGCCGACCGGACGCGGGGCAGGGTGGACGCCCAGACCCGGGTGACCTTCCGGGTCGACTGGTCCCGGGCCCCGAAGGGCGTCACACGGGTCCCCGTCACCGTCTCCGGCCCCGGCGGCAGCGAGGTCACCGTCCGTGCCGTGGTCGACCGGCCCCGGCTGGAGCGGTCACAGCTCAAGGGGTTCGTCGAGGCCAACGGCTACGTCTCCATCGAGGCCGACCACTTCCACCGGGCGGTCGGCAGGGACGGGATCTCCTGGCGCCGCATCCCGGGCATCGGCCGCACGGGATCGGGCATGGAGCCCTTCCCCGTCACCGCGGCACGGCAGACCCCGGGCGGCCCGGGGCCCCGGCTTGAGTACCGGGTCAGCCTGTTCACCACCGGGCCGGTGACCGTCTGGGCGTATCTGTCGCCCCGCAACAACGCCCTGGCCACCGACGGACTCACGTACGCCGTCTCCTTCGACGACGACGCCCCGCAGTCCGTCAACATCACCGAGGTCACGGGGTCGGACGACGGCACCATGAACACGCAGTGGGCCCGCAACACCTCGGACAACGTCAACCGCACCGGCACCGCCCACCACATCGGCCGGGCGGGCTCCCACGTACTGAAATTCTGGATGGTCGACCCGACCGTGGTACTCCAGAACCTCGTGGTGGACACCGGCGGCCTCAAGCCCAGCTATCTGGGTCCGCCGGAGAGTCTCCGGCTGAGCTGACCGGAGCGGGACGAGGAGGCGGCAGGGATGAGCATCGAGATCCGGGACACCGAGGGGCGCGGCGCGGCGCTGGAGGTGGCCCCTGGGCCCGCGGAGGGGCCCCTCCAGGTCGGGATCCGGATCGAGGGCGCCTCCTGGTCCTGCTCCACGGCCGCGGCCAGGGAGCTGGCCGCGGCACTCGTCGCCGCGGCCGCCGAGGCGGAGAACGCGCGGTCGGCGGAGCCCGTCACCGTCAGGGCGCGCGAGCTGCTGCGCGGGGACGTACGGGACGGGGACCGGCTGATGACGGTGGAGTCCGTCCGGACGGACGGCGCGAACGTCCAGGTGATCTGGACGTCGGGAGGCGGACGCAGCTGGAGCCAGATGTACGAGGCCGACGCCGACATCCGCCTCCGGCGGCGGCTGCGGCCGGAGGGGTGAGGAAGGCGTCGTACGGGCCACTTCGTATTTCGACATCCGCCGTAGTACGGTGAATCTCGTAGTACGGTGAATCTCGTATGAAGCGACGGCCCGGGACGCCCCGGGCCGTCGCGCCGCCCGTCGCGTCCCGAGGAATCGGAGTCCCCTGTGAGTGCGCTGTTCGAGCCCTACGCCCTGCGGTCGCTGACCGTTCCCAACCGGATCTGGATGGCCCCGATGTGCCAGTACAGCGCGGAGGCATCCGGCCCCGACGCGGGTACGGCCAACGAATGGCACGTCGCCCACTACGCCTCCCGTGCAGTCGGCGGCACCGGGCTCGTCCTGGTCGAGGCGACCGCCGTCAGCCCGGAAGGCCGGATCAGCCCCGCCGACCTCGGCATCTGGAACGACCGTCAGGTGGAGGCGTTCCGCCGGATCACCGACTTCCTCGCGTCTCAGGGAACCGTCCCGGGGATCCAGCTCGCGCATGCCGGACGGAAGGCGTCGACAGACCGTCCCTGGCGCGGCGGGGCCTCCATCGGTGCCGGTGACCCCGAGGGCTGGCAGACGGTCGCCCCGAGCCCCCTCGCGTACGACGATGGCCACACGGTGCCCGCCGAGCTGGGCGTCGACGACATCCAGCAGGTCGTGCGGCAGTTCGCCGACGCCGCCCGCCGGGCGCTCGACGCGGGCTTCAAGGTCGCCGAGATCCACGGAGCGCACGGCTATCTGATCGGACAGTTCCTGTCCCCGGAGAGCAATCACCGCACCGACGCCTACGGTGGCTCCTTCGAGAACCGCACACGCTTCGCACTGGAGGTCGTGGACGCCGTGCGCGCCGTGTGGCCCGAGGAGCTCCCGCTCTTCTTCCGCATCTCCGCGACCGACTGGCTCACCGAGAACGCGGACGACCCGCGCGAGGGCTGGACCGCCGACGACACCGTCCGCTTCGCGCGCGAGCTGCTCGCTCACGGCGTCGACCTGCTGGACGTCTCGACCGGCGGTCTGGCGCCGAAGGCGAGCATCCCCGTGGAGCCCGGCTACCAGGTGCCGTTCGCCGAGCGGGTGCGCAACGAGACCGGCCTTCCCGTGGCCGCAGTGGGGCTGATCACCGACCCCGTGCAGGCGGAGAAGATCCTCGCCGACGGTAGCGCCGACGCCGTCCTGCTCGGCCGCGAGCTGCTGCGTGATCCCTACTTCGCCCGCAAGGCCGCCCGCGAACTCGGTGGTGACATCCGGACGCCCGACCAGTACGCCCGGGCGGTGTGACACCGCGTCTGTGGGTACGCTGAGCGGCGATGTTCACTCCCCAGGGCCCCACACTGCGCGAACTGGCCGTGCAGGCGCTCTCCTCGACGATGCGTGGATACGACCTGCTCGCGCCGAAGTTCGACCTGACGCCCTACCGGACCCCGGACCGGGTGCTCGAAGCCGTCACCGACGCGGTGCGGCCCCTCGGTCCCTTCGACCGCGGTCTGGATGTCTGCTGCGGCACCGGAGCGGGTGTCGGCGTGCTGCGCGGGCTGTGCCGGGAGCGGGTCACCGGCGTCGACTTCAGCGCGGGCATGCTCGACGTAGCCCGGGGCATCTGCACCGCCGAGGCCGGCGGTCCCGCAGTGGACTGGGTCCGGGCCGACGCCCTGGCCCTGCCGTTCACGGGCGCCTTCGACCTGGCCCTGAGCTTCGGGGCGTTCGGCCATTTCCTGCCGGAGGAACGCCCCGCACTGTTCGACCAGGTGTACGCGGCGCTGCGGCCCGGCGGCCTGTTCGTCTTCCCGGTGGGCGCGCCGCCCGCGGTGGGCTCCCGGGCCTACTGGTCCCTGCTCGGTTTCGACCTGGCCATGCGGGCGCGCAACGCGCTGTGGCGTCCGCCCTTCGTCATGTACTACCGCACGTTCCCGCTCGCCGGAGTGGTGGACGACCTCGAAGGGGCCGGCTTCACCGTGCGGCTGCTGCCGGTGGAGGAGTTCGGCCGGAGACCGGACGGCAGCCCTCGCGTCCGGCTCGTGGCGGCGGCCCGTGGATAAAACTACGACGACTCTCGTACAATGGATCCCCCCAGGACGAAGTGGAGGCACCGTGACGTCGAACGCCGCTCGCGTGCTCGCCCACCCCTCGCGCGAGGAGATCCGCGTCGAGGGCGTGCTCCACGCGCTCTCCGATCCGATCAGGCTCCGGATCGTGCACCAACTGGCAGGCGCGACCGACGAGCAGGCCTGTTCCCGCTTCGATCTCCCGGTCTCCAAGTCCACCACCACGCACCACTTCAGGGTGCTCCGCGAGAACGGCGTCATCTCCCAGTTCTACCGTGGCACGGCCAAGCTGAGCTGCGTACGGACCGAGGATCTGGAGGCGCTCTTCCCCGGCCTGCTGGACAGTGTTCTCGGCGGGGTGGAGCTGCAGGCCGAGCGTCTCGGCCTGCGCTGACGCGCTACCGGGACTCGCCCCGGGCCGCGTCGAGCAGCCCGGACCAGTCGGGGATCTTCACCGGACCGCGGCCGAGAGAGCGGCCGAGCGCCGACTCCGCACGCTCGATGGACAGCCAGCCGTCCCATTCCACCGGACGCAGCCCCTGGTCCCGGAGAGCGCCCAGGGGGTCGGCGGACACCTCCCGGCCGACGAGCAGCGGCGCGTCCTCGACAAGCGAGGCGACCGTCTCCTTCGCGCACGATCTGTTCGAACCGATCACCCCGGTGGGGCCACGCTTGATCCACCCGGCGACGTACTCCCCGGGCGACGCCGCCCCGTCCCTGACCACCCGGCCCGCGAGATGCGGCACGGTGCCGCGCGCCGGGTCGAAGGGCAGACCGGGCAGGGGCGTCCCCCGGTACCCCACGGCCCGCAGCACGAGCTGCGCTTCGATGTCCTCGTACACCCCGGTGTCCCGTACGCCTCCGGCACCGTCCGGGGCCGTCCGCGCGAACCGCACTCCGGCGACCCGCCCGTCCCGCTCCAGCAGCTCGACCGGACGCAGGAAGAACCGCAGCCGGATGCGGCGCTCCCGGCCCACCGCGGTGGGCGGCGGATCCGTCGCCCACCCGCGTAGCACGTCCAGATTGCGCCGGACCACGGCAGGCAGCGGCGCCCCCGGATGCCCCGCCGCGACGGCGTACGCCGGATCCAGCGCCAGCTCCGCACCGTCGACGGCGATCCGAGCCCCGGGGAGCGCGCCCAGTTCGCGGAGCTCCTTCGTGGTGAACCTGGCCTGCGAGGGGCCGCGCCTGCCGACGATGTGGACCTCACGCAGCCTGCTCGCCCCCAGCGCGTCGAGAGCGGCCCGCGGGACGTCCGTGCCCCGCAGTTCGGCCGCGCCGCGGGCGAGGATCCGGGCCACGTCGACCGCCACGTTCCCGACGCCGACCACCACGGCCGAACGGGCCCGGAGCGCGAAGCCGTCGGCGGCCGCGTCCGGGTGGGCGCTGTACCAGGAGACGAACTCGGTGGCGGAGCAGCTCCCCGGCAGGCCCTCCCCGGGAACGGCGAGCGGCCGGTCGGCCGCGGCGCCGACGCAGTAGACCACCGCGTGGTACAGCTCCTTGAGCCGGGCGGGTGACAGTCCGCCCGCGCCACCCACCCCGACATGGCCGACGAAGGTGATCCGGTCGTCCTCCAGGACCGCCCGGAGACTGCTCTGCAGTGACTTGATCTTCTCGTGGTCGGGTGCCACGCCGTAGCGGACGAGTCCGTACGGCGTGGGCAGCCGGTCCAGCACGTGCACGCGCACGTCCGGCACCTGGGACTGCTCCAGCAGGGCCTGGGCGGTGTAGACCCCGCTGGGACCCGAACCCACGACGGCGACACGGAGCACGACGTACCTCCTCCGGCAGGTTCCCTCCAGCATGGCACCGCCGCCGGGAAGCGGGGAGAGGCTCGCGGGCCTGGGGGTCCCGGTGGGGCCCTTCAGGTCATCAGTCCGCGCATCCGGTCGATCTCCACGGTCTGCTGCGCGACGACGTCGTTGGCCATCTCCTCCACCAGCACGTTGTTGCCGTCCGCGAGAGCCTCGGTCGCCATCGTGACCGCGCCCTGGTGGTGGGTGATCATCAGCTCCAGGAACAGCCTGTCGAAGGCCTTGCCCTGCGAGGCACGCAGCTTCTCGATCTGCTTGTCGGTCGCCATGCCGGGCATCGTGGAGTGGTCGTGCGTCTCCTCACGGTCGTCCCCGCCGTTGTTTTTCAGCCAGCCCTCCATGGCGCCGATCTCCGGCTTCTGGGCTGCCGATATGCGTTTCGCGAGCCGTTCGACAGATGCGGACGACGCCCGTCCGGGAACGAGGGCGGTGAGCACGAGCGCCTGTTCGTGATGCTCGATCATCATGCGGGCGTAGCGGAAGTCGGCGGAGTTCGGCGTGTCGTCCCCGGCGGCCTTCGCCGCTTCGTCCGCCGAGAGTGTTCTGGCCGGTTCACCGGGCTTCCCGGGAGCCACGACCGAAACGCCCTTGTCCGCCCCGGCGTCGGCCGCTTCGCCGCCGCTGCCGTCGTCGCAGCCGCCGACAGCGAGAACGGCGGCCACGAGCGCAGTCGTCAGGGCTGCTGCGCGCACTCGTGTGGTTCGACGGGGCATCAACACGGCGACCTCCATTGCCACATGCGTCTGTTGCAGACCGTCCTAACACCTACCACCGGCCTCTGATCAAAAACTTTTATTACGTCTCTGTTGCCATCTGTTGGTGTGTACATGTGAAGGACGATACTGCCGGGGTCCAGGAACCGTTCGTCGACGAACGGACACAAGGGAGGACGCAGTGACCTCGTTGCACACCACCAGCGTGCGGCGCAGACGTCTGGGCGTGGCGGCAGCCGCGGTCGGGCTCATCGCCACGCTGTTCACGGCCGGCCCCGCAGCCGCGACACCGGACCCCGGCGACACCGCCACCACCCGCAGCGGTGTTTCCGCGAGCGAGCAGGCCGAAGCAAGGGCCGCGATCGAGAGCGGTGAGATACCCGGCGTGGACGAGATCGTCCACAGCGCCAACATCGAGCACCTCACGAATGTCCCCAAGGACGCGCTCCAGGGGACCAACACGGACCTGGCCTTCCAGGGCAGCTACGCCTATGCCGGAAACTACGACGGCTTCCGGATCTTCGACATCCGCAACCCGAAGAAGCCGAGGACCGTCGCACAGGTCCTGTGCCCCGGTTCGCAGAACGACATCTCGGTCTCCGGGAATCTCCTCTTCCTGTCGACCGACTCCTCCCGCAGCGACAACTCCTGTGCCAGCACCACCCAGCCCGCCACGGAGAAGTCCTCCTGGGAGGGCATGAAGGTCTTCGACATCAGCGACAAGCGCCACCCGAAGTACGTCGCCGCCGTCGAGACCGCGTGCGGTTCGCACACCCACACGATCGTCCCCGAGCGCGGGAACGTGTACGTGTACGTCTCCTCGTACTCGCCGAACGAGACGTTCCCGGACTGCCAGCCGCCGCACGACGGAATCTCCGTCATCAAGGTGCCGCGCAGCGCCCCCGAGGACTCCCGGATCGTGAACTTCCCGGTGCTCTTCCCGGACGGCGGCAACCCCGGCGCGCCGGCCAACCCCGGCGTCTCCAAGACCACCGGGTGCCACGACATCACCGTGCTGCCGTCCAAGGACCTGGCGGCCGGGGCGTGCATGGGTGACGGCCTGCTGTTCTCCATCAAGGACCCGGAGAACCCGAAGATCATCGACCGGGTCCAGGACAACGTGAACTTCGCGTTCTGGCACTCGGCGACCTTCAACCAGGATGCCGACAAGGTCGTGTTCACCGATGAGCTCGGCGGCGGCGGTGCGGCCACCTGCAACGACGAGATCGGCCCCAACCGCGGTGCCGACGGCGTCTACGACATCACGGGCACGGGGGACCACCGCAAGCTGGTCTTCCGCAGCTACTTCAAGATCGACCGCCCGCAGGCGGACACCGAGGTGTGCGTCGCGCACAACGGCTCGATCATCCCGGTCAAGGGCAAGGACCTGATGGTCCAGGCCTGGTACCAGGGCGGCGTCTCCGTGTGGGACTTCACCGACTCCACGAAGCCGAAGGAGATCGCGTACTTCGAGCGCGGTCCGGTCTCCACGGACGCGGTCACCACGGCCGGCCCGTGGTCGGCCTACTACTACAACGGCTACATCTACTCCAACGACATCGCCAAGGGCTTCGACGTCCTGAAGCTCGACGACCGGCGGACCGATCCGGCGAAGAAGGTGCGGCTGAAGGAGCTCAACGTGCAGACGCAGCCGGACTACTTCGACCGCTGAACCACCGGTTCCCCCCGCAGGTGAAAGCGAGTGCCCCGCCGGGCGGTCTCCGCCCGGCGGGGCACGTTTATCTCATTGACCGGTGGGCGGCACGGGGACATGCTGTATCCCTGATTCCGGCGATGCGGGGGATCGCCGGAATCAGACACGGGGCGGCGCGCCACACCGGTCGCTCAGGCGGCCGGCCGCACGCTCGTACCCGCGGCCGCGGCCCACTCCACCAGCAGGCGCTGGTACTCCGTCTCGTCGTCCGGGGACAGCAGCCCGCCCGAGCGCTGCCACAGGGTGCGGATCTCTTCGTTGACGACGGAGGCGGGGCGCACGGTGGCGGACGGGTTCGGATACGGGGACATGTCCACCAAGCTAAACCCCCTGCGGGCCGTAGGACCCCCTCCGGGACAGGGATATCCCTCACACCGTCTCCCGGAATCCTTCACGGACGGTGCGTGCCGGGTGCCTCCACGGCGAGTTCCGGAAGCCCGAGCGCCCGGAGCCCGTCCGGCCGCTCCTCCACGGGCAGATGGTCCACGAAACGCACCTCACAGCCGACGGCGGCCGCGCCGGCGTCCGCGTGGCGGTCGTCACCCACCATGACCACATCCGCGGGATCCAGCTCCAGCTGCGCGCACGCCGTGCGGAACAGGTGCGGATCGGGCTTCTGGACGCCGTGTTCGTAGGACAGGACGTACGCGTCGACGAATTCGTCCAGGCCGTGCGCGCGGAAGACGGGGCGCAGGTCCCAGCCGATGTTGCTGACGATCCCGACCGCGGTGCCGTCGCGTCGCAGCCCGCGCAGCACCTCCGCCGCATCGGGGTACGGCTGCCAGGCGGCAGGGGTCTTATGGCGGTCGTACAGCGCGTCGTACAGGCCCGGGTCCGGAAGGGCCACCTGCCGGGCCAGCCCGGTGTACGCCTCCCTGTGCGCCGGCGCGGTGCGGTCGCGGTCGGCCCACGCCGCGGCCAGTGCCGGCGGGATCCGTGCGGGGGCCGGGCCGCCGGGCAGCGCTCCGGCCTCGGTCAGCCGGCGCGTCCAGTGCTCGAAGTCCGCCTGCTCCACGGCCGTGCCCCGTGCGTCGAGGACCGCGCGCAGCCACGCGGAGACGGACTCGATCCGGAAGAGGGTCCCGGAGAAATCGAAAAGTACACCCTTGATTGGCATGAGCCGATCTTCGCCGCCTCCGGTGAGGATCTACAAGGGCGTGCCGCCGCCGCCACCGGCCGGCCGCCGGCTGCGCCTGGTGTATTCGGTGTAGCCGGCCGCTGACAGCGAGGCCAGGGCGACGCCCATGAGAATTCCGCCCACTACGTCGCTCAGCCAGTGAACGCCCAGGTAGACACGGGTGAGGGCCACGCCGGTCACCGAGATCACGGCGAGCACGAGTGACCCCCACCACAGGGGCGGCCGCGCGCCGTACAGACGCAGCAGCCACACGAGCAGCCCGCAGGTGACCGCCGCCGTCATGGCGTGACCCGAGGGGAAGGCCGCGTACTGCGCCGAGTCCACCGGGTCGATCCACCGGGGGCGTTCCCGGCCGACGGCGGCCTTCAGCCCCTGCTGCACGAGCGAGGTGAGCAGACTGGTCGCGGCGACCCACCCCGCGACCAGCCGGAAGCCGTGCCACCACAGGGCGACCACGACGACGGCGGTCAGCAGGCGCATGGTCCAGGGGTCCCACACCCAGTCCGTCAGCACCCGGCTGACCTGGACCAGCCCCGGTTCGGTCACCGCCCGGCGGTGCAGCGCCCCGGCCACCGAGGTGTCCATGGACATCAAGGGCGACCAGCGCGCCGCGACCAGCACGAGCAGAACGAGGGACAGCGAGGCGCAGACGGCTCCCGTGATCAGGAAGGGGCGCCGGGCGGGCGGGGAGAGAGGAGGAGGGGAGTGCATGGGGGTGATCCTCGTGCATGATCCGCTCGTGGGGCTATCCCAGAGCCCTGAGTCCCGGTACGAAGGCCACCAGCAACGGTACGACGGGTACCAGCGCGGCGGCGGCGGTCAGCCGCAGCCGGCGCCCCGCGGTCAGCCGGTCCACGGGGGCGAGCAAACGGTTCACCCTGAGCGGCACATGGGCGCCGGAGGCCGGTGCCGGGCCGAACACGCCGCGGTCCTCGTTGAGTTCGACCAGGGCGAGTGCGATCGTGAGGCGCCCGAAGCGCCGTGACGCCACGTCGTCGGCGGCCAGTTCGACGAGGCGGTGCATCTCGTCGCGGAACGCCGCGAACACCGGCACCTGCGGGAATCCCGTCGCGAGCGCGTCCGAGCAGTGCAGGAGCCAGTCGTGACGGGCCTGGGCGTGACCCTGCTCGTGCGCCAGCACGGCATCGAGCTGACGCCCCTTCAGCCGGCCGAGTGCCGCCGTGGTGATGACCAGTTGAGGAGCCGCCCCCGGCAGCCACCAGGCGTCGGGCCGTTCGCCCTCCAGCACCACGAGGCGCCCGCTGCCGGGCTCCTCGCCCGGCATCAGCGGGGAACGCACCAGCAGTTCGCCGCGCCGCTGCCGGCGGCGGGCCCGGGCGCGATGGATCTCCCGTACGAGCATGGCGGCGGTCCACACTCCGCCGAGTGCCAGCAGGACCGCGATGACCGCCGACCACGGCCCGTACGCGCCCAGGGCGTACGCCTCGACCACGGCGTGCGGCGCGGGGGCGAAGACATGGCCGCGGACCGCCTGCCAGGCAGCAGCCGCACTGAGGGTCATGGAGAGCCCGAACGACAACAGGACACCCGCGACCACGCACTGCCAGACCCACAGGGCCACGACCGGCTCGCGCTCCGGCCATCGGGTCCTCGCCATCAGGCCCGGGGCCACGACGGCAGCCATTGCACCGAGCAGCAGCAGCGCGAGGGAGACCAACATGGCGTCAGCCTATGAGTGCCGTGGTACCCACGGGTATGGCCACGCGCGCCAAGTGACGTACGACACGGCGCAGGGCCCGCCGCCTCACAGCGTGAGCAGCATGGCGAACATGGCCGTCCCCATGGTCAGCCTGCACGCCAGGGCCAGTTCCGGCCGCGCGCCCCAGGCTGGGGACGCCGTCATGGCGGTGGGGCCGCCACCGCTCCCGCGGGCCGGCGCGCCGACGGGCGTGGGAGCAGGTATCAGCCGCCCCGCCGCGTGCAGGACGTAGAGCGCGTAGTAGACCAGCAGCGCTCCGGTCAGCAGGGGAATGCCCCCGGCCGTACCCGCTCCGTGACCCGCGTGGCCGCCTCCCGCGGCATGGGCGGCTCCCGGGGCCATGGCCACGGCCATGTAGACCATGGCCAGCGAGCCGACCAGATGGTGCAGATGGTGACCGCCGCCGCCCCTGGCGTACACGACCGCGTGCAGCGCGGCTGCGCCGAACACCACCGCGTACACGACCCACATCCACTCCGGGAGCGTGAGCAGGGCCGCCGGCACGGCCATCGCGGCCATCCCGAACCCCATCAGCGCCTCGGCGCGCGCCGATCTGCGTTCCCGCTCCGTGCCGTCGCGGGTCCGCAGCAGGCAGTACGCCCCCGTGGCCCCGCACACCACCATGAGCAGCCAGCCGGACAGCGCCGGTCCGTGCACGGTGCACCTCCCCCTACGGCGAATCACGCCGGTGTCGTCCCATCGATGCCCCGTACCGGCCGCTCCTACCGGGGCGCATTGGGGTACTGGGGGAGCGCGCCAGAACCTGCGGGGGCGCGGTGGGGGGCGGGTTAGTCTCGGGCTGACACCGTCGGCAGCACAGGACCGGAGAAGAACCACATGGACAGCGCACCGGCCACGGCACGGGCAGAACTCACCTTCCGCGACGCGACCGGCGACGACGTGCCGGTCCTGGTGCGGCTCGTCGAGTCCGCCTACCGGGGCGACGCGAGCCGGGCCGGATGGACCACCGAGGCGGACATCCTCCAGGGGCAGCGCACGGACGCCGACGGGGTGCGCGAGGTGCTCGCGGTCCCCGGGGGCCGGGTCCTCATGGCCGAGCGGGACGGCGGACCGGTCGCCTGCTGCCAGCTCGAACACCGTGGGCAGGCCGCGTACTTCGGCATGTTCGCGGTGAGGCCGGAGCTGCAGGGCGCGGGCCTCGGCAAGGTCATCATCGCCGAGGCGGAGCGCACGGCCCGGGAGGACTGGGGCGTGAGCGAGATGCACATGACGGTGATCTCGGTCCGAGAGGACCTGATCGCCTGGTACGAGCGCCGGGGCTACCGCCGCACGGGAGAACTCACGCCCTTCCCGTACGGCGACGAGCGTTTCGGCATCCCGCAGCGCGACGATCTCGCCTTCGAGCTCCTGGTCAAGGAGCTGTAGGGCGCGGGAAGCGGGAAGCGGGATGCGCGCGGGCGCGCCTCAGGCGGTGAAACGGCCCGCGCGCCGGATCTCCGGATAGTCGGTCGTCGCGCCGTCCAGGCCCAGCGCGCGGACAAGACGCAGGTGGTCGGGGGTGTTGACCACCCAGCCGATCACCTTCAGCCCTTCCGCGTGGGCGTGCTCGACCACCTCGAGGGTGAGGCGGCGGATGTTCAGGGCGAGCGTCGCCGCGCCCACCGCCTTCGCCCGGTCCACCACATCGCCCTCCCAGTGGCTGGCGATGAGCACCGTGCGTACGCCCGGGACGAGCTGCGCGATCTCGGCGACCGCCTCGTCGTGGAACGAGGAGACCTCGACGCGGGCGGCCAGATCGCGTCGCAGCATCACCTCCGCCAGTGCCCTCGCCGCCGCCACGTCCTTGATCTCGGCCTGGACGGGCGAGCCGATCGCGTCGAGCACCTCCTCGAAGACCGGCACCCGCTCGCCCTGCCCGGCGTCGAGCTCGCGGAGCTCCGCCAGCGTCTTCTCGGCGATCAGCCCGCGCCCATCCGTCGTGCGGTCCACGGCCGCGTCGTGCATCACGGCGAGCGCGCCGTCCTTGCTCAGGTGGAGATCCAGTTCGACGGCGTCCATGCCGGCCTGCTCCGCGTGCGCGAACGAACGCAGCGTGTTCTCCGGCTCGACACCCATGACACCGCGATGACCGATGGTGAGAAAAGTCAAGGCACTCCCGCTTCCGTCCGTCGTGTACGCCTCGCGTGCGGCTCCTACCCACAGGGAACCAGTTCTCCCGTGCAGGACGGCCCCTGCCCTGCCAGTCCGGCGGAAGAAGTTGTCGCGCGGATGTGTGGCAGGAAAAATAACGGTGAAAATGTGAGTCGGCAGGATAATTTTCTGCCCTCCACTTGTCTGATGGAACCGTGGATGGATACGGTTGCTTGACGCGAGGTTCTCCCGTGAAGGAAGTGTTATGACGGAAATTCTTGAGCACGCCGCCGCCGGCGCGATAGCTTCTGCCCAGCGGGTCGTGGAGCACCCTGCCTGGCCGGCGCTCAAGAGTGCCGTGGAGGAGCTTCGCCCCTGGCAGTCCAAGGACGGCTCCATCGACTTCGGGTCCGAGGGCGCCCCCTCCGCCGAAACGGCCGGAGCCGTCATCGAGCGCGTGGTCACCGCAGTCGAGCAGCTCTCCCCTCTGCTCCCGCACGACGACGCCTACCACCGCGCGCTCGTCACCGACCTGCGCCGCTGGGCCGCGGACGGATTCGGCGTCCCGGACTTCCTCGACTCCCTGCTCGCCTTCCAGCCCGCCAGGAGCCGTGCGGACGGCCTCCAGCACCTGGTCGTGTTCGCGATGTACACGCAGAACGGCAATCCGGACCGCAATCTCGAAGCCGTCGTACTGCGGATGGTGTGGCCCGAGTGGCTCGCCGACCTCGAGGCCATGCGCTACGACAACCCGATGTTCTGCGGGATCACCTTCGAGGACTTCACCTCGGGCTACGACACCAACTCCGCCGTGCTCTTCCCCGAGACCATCGCCGTACGCGAGGCGCCGGAGCGCTTCAGCTGGGGCGGCATCTTCTGCGACCGTGAGGCCGCCCGCTTCCGCCGCGTGACCGAGGCCTCAGTCGACCTGCTGGGCGTGGAGCTTCCCGACGACGTCCGCGAGATGATCGGCGACCAGAAGCGGTGCGAGCAGGCGTTCGTGCTCTGGGACATGGTCCATGACCGCACCCACAGCCACGGCGACCTTCCGTTCGACCCGTTCATGATCAAGCAGCGCCAGCCGTTCTGGATGTACGGGCTGGAGGAGCTGCGCTGCGACCTCACCGCCTTCCGGGAGGCCGTGAAGCTGGAGGCCGACGGCTTCGGCCAGGGCCGCGACGTCCAGTTCGCCGTGCTCTTCGACCGGATGTTCCGCTTCCCCGTCACCGGCGAGCGTGTGCGCAACTACGACGGCCTGGGCGGTCAGCTGCTCTTCGCCTACCTCCACAAGCACGACGTGGTCCGCTGGACCGACAACACGCTCAAGATCGACTGGGCTCGCGCCCCCGAGGTCACGAACCAGCTCTGCGGTGAGATCGAGAAGCTCTACCGCGACGGCATCGACCGCCCCAAGCTCGTGCACTGGTTCGCGGCGTACGACCTGGTCGCGACCTATCTCGCGCCCCACCCGGGATCCCGCTGGGCCAAGGGCCCCGACGCCCTGGACCTGAAACAACCGCCTCGTAAGCTCGTCGACGACGTGCTTCCGGACGAGTTTCCCCTGAGCATGTTCTATGAGGCGCTCTCGAAGAAGCTGAAGCATGTGATCGCCTCCACCAAGGGGATCACCGCGGCGGACGCCGGGCGGGTGGCTGCGTGAGCGCGGGTTCTGAGGAGGCGGTGGCGATGAACGGAACAGGCAGGACCGACAGCGGTGTGCTCGAGGGCGCCGTGATCGCGGTGGCCGGAGCGGCGGGGCCGGCGGGCCGCGCCACCCTGCTCAGGCTCGCGGAGGCGGGGGCGACCGTGGTCGCCTCCGACGCGAACCCCGAGCGGCTCGTGGAAGCGGTCGACGCCGCGCGTTACGCCCACGGGGGAGCGACCGTCACCGGCGACACGGTCGACCTCCTCGATCCGGGGGCCGCGCGGGAATGGGCCCTCAAGACGGAGAAGGAGTTCGGTCGCGTCGACGGACTGGTGCATCTCGTCGGAGGCTGGCGCGGCGGCTCCGGCTTCGCGGACACCAGCCTGGCCGACTGGGACTACTTGGAGAAGCTGCTGATCCGCACGGTCCAGTCCACCTCGCTCGCCTTCCACGAGGCCCTCCAGCGCAGCGACCGAGGCCGCTACGTGCTGGTCAGCGCGGCCGGAGCCGGCAACCCCACCGCCGGTAACGCGGCCTACGCCGCGTCCAAGGCGGCGGCCGAGGCCTGGACGCTCGCCATGGCGGACGCCTTCCGCAAGGCGGGGGGCGAAGCGGGCCCGACATCGGCTGCTGCGATCCTGGTCGTCAAGGCACTGGTGCACGACGCGATGCGCGCCGAGCGCCCGAATGCGAAGTTCGCGGGCTTCACGGACGTCACGGAGCTGGCCGAGGCCATCGCCGGAGTCTGGGACAAGCCCGCCGGAGAAGTGAACGGAAAGCGTCTGTGGCTGACCCCGCAACCCTGAGGACCGACGCGCGACGTCATCACGACCCGCAGGTGCGCGGTTTCGCCAGTGACAACTACGCGGGCGCGCACCCGGAGGTCCTCGCGGCCCTCGCCCTCGCCAACGGCGGCCACCAGGTCGCCTACGGCGAGGACGACTACACCGGACACCTCCAGCGGATCATGCACAGCCACTTCGGCCCCACTGCCGAGGCCTTCCCGGTCTTCAACGGCACCGGAGCCAACGTCGTCGCCCTCCAGGCGCTGACCGACCGCTGGGGCGCGGTCATCTGCGCCGAGTCCGCCCACATCAACGTGGACGAGGGCGGGGCGCCGGAGCGGGTGGGCGGGCTGAAGCTGCTCACCGTCCCGACCCCGGACGGCAAGCTCACGCCGGAGCTCATCGACCGGGAGGCGCACGGCTGGGACGACGAGCACCGGGCGATGCCGCAGGTCGTCTCGATCACCCAGAACACCGAGCTCGGCACCGTCTACACACCCGGAGAGATCCGCGCCATCTGCGAGCACGCCCACGAGCGGGGCATGAAGGTGCACCTCGACGGCGCCCGGATAGCCAACGCCGCGGCGTCGCTGGACGTGCCGATGCGTACGTTCACCAACACGGTCGGCGTGGACGTCCTGTCCTTCGGTGGCACCAAGAACGGTGCGCTCTTCGGTGAGGCCGTCGTCGTCCTGAACCCGGACGCGGTCCGGGCCATGAAGCATCTGCGCAAGCTGTCGATGCAGCTCGCCTCCAAGATGCGCTTCGTCTCGGTCCAGTTCGAGGCGCTGCTCGCGCGGGATCTCTGGCTGCGCAACGCGCGCCACGCCAACGCCATGGCCCAGCGGCTCGCCGACGGGGTCCGGACGGTGGACGGGGTGGAGATCCTCTACCCGGTGCAGGCCAACGCCGTCTTCGCGAGGCTGCCGCACGAGGTGACCGAACGGCTGCAGAAGCGGTTCAGGTTCTACTTCTGGGACGAGAAGGCCGGAGACGTCCGCTGGATGTGTGCCTTCGACACCCATGAGGACGACGTCGACGCCTTCGTCCTGGCGCTCAAGGAGGAGATGGCCAGGCAGTAGCAGCTACATATTTATGCGGTCGATCGGAAATGTATTGCACCCGGTCGGCCGCATCGCTACGCTCCCCGGGCATGAAGCTGATTCAGCATGACTCGGACATCTCCGCCTATCTGGCCGAGGATGAGGTCATCGACCACCGTCATCCGCTCGTGCGGGAGACGTCCGAGCGTCTCGGTGCCGAGACGCTCGACGCATACACATACGCTTCCGCGGCTTTCGCCTTCGTGCGCGACGCCATCCCGCACTCGATGGACACGGGAGATCCGCGGGTCACCTGGCGTGCGTCCGACGTCCTCGCCGCCCGCACCGGTATCTGCTACGCCAAGTCGCATGCCCTGACCGCGCTGCTGCGGGCCGCGGGCATCCATGCCGGCCTCTGCTACCAGCGGCTCGTCGGGAGTGACGGCACGGACCCCGTCGTCCACGGCTTGGTCGCGGTGCGGCTCCCCGGGTGGGAGCGGTGGGTGCGGCAGGATCCGCGCGGGAACCTGGGCGGAATCGACGCCCGGTTCTCGGCCGACGAGGAGCGGCTGGCCTGGGTGCCGCGGCCGGAGTTCAATGAAATGGACTATCCAGTAGTCTATGCAGTACCGCACGCCGTGACTCTCCACGCCCTGCGGAGCTCACGCGACTGCGCGGAGCTGAGCCGGAACCTTCCGACCGCGCTCTGAGTCCCACCATGTCCCCGAAACCCGTACCGGAGCAATGCGGAAGATGACCCTGACGATCACGGTCTCCGACGAGGTCCGCAGCCTCGCCCCCGGCTTCACCCACATCGCCGTCGAGGCGCACGGCCTTGTCAACGGCCCCAGCGACGATGAGAGTTCGGCGCTGCTCGACGACGCGACCCGAAGGCTCATCGAGCGGCTCGGCGGCCGGGCCCCGCACGAGGATCCGCATGTGGCCGCCTGGCGCGAGATGTACACGGCCTTCGGCCGTCTTCCTTCTGGAGGGCCTCGCTCCCGCGACGGCGCCGGAGCTCGGGGCCGCGGCCGCCGAGCTCGCCGAGTCGCTCGAGAAGATCAGCCCGGAGCACGGATCACCCTCCACGACCCGGCGTGACGTTTCCTCCGGCGAGCGGAGGATCAGCCGAGCTCGCGCGCCTCTGCGGGCGTCGGCGCCGTACCGCCGAGGTGCGCCGGCACCCACCAGGTGTCGGCCGCGTCCTTGGGGCGCACCGGATAGGCGCGCTGTGCCGCCTCGAGGAGCTCCTGGACGCGTTCACGCAGCCGGCGGGTGATCGCACCCGCGTACTGGTCGGTGGGGGCCTCCAGGGCCTCGCCCACGCGGATCGTGATCGGGGTGTGGCTGCGCCGGAAATTGCGCGGGCGCCCCTTGGTCCACAGCCGCTGGGTACCCCACAGCGCCATCGGGACCAGCGGCACGCCCGCCTCCTGGGCGAGGCGCGCGGCGCCCGACTTGAAGCTCTTCAGCGTGAACGACTGGGAGATCGTCGCCTCGGGGAACACTCCGACGATCTCGCCCGCGCGCAGCGACGCGAGCGCGTGCGCGTAGGCGTCCTCGCCCTGGTTGCGGTCGACGGGGATGTGCTTCATGCCGCGCATCAGCGGTCCCGACACCTTGTGGCGGAACACCGACTCCTTCGCCATAAAGCGGACGAGCCGCTTCTGGGGCAGGGCGCCGAGCCCGGTGAAGATGAAGTCCAGATAGCTGATGTGGTTGCTGACCAGAACCGCGCCACCGGTCTTCGGGATGTGCTCCGAACCCTGGGTGTCGATCTTCAGGTCGAGCGCCTTGAACAGTGTGCGAGCGGCGCCGATGACCGGCCGATAGACGAGCTCTGCCATCTGGATGAAGACCCTTCTTCAATGCCTGGGGAGGGTTCTCCCGGCGGAAGTTACGCAGCCGTAGGTTTTCGGCATTGGGGCGATCGTGCCCCATGTGCGACGCCGTGGCCAGCCCCAAAGGGCCCGGCGCGAGAGATTCTCGTCACGTGAATCATCCGGGAATGTAATGAGGTCGCAGGCCGCTGACCCTTTGCGCAGAGTTCTGAGAGGGAGGCCGGGATGGACGGGCGGACGGACGCGGGCATGCTGGACGCGGCCCAACTCGGCGCGGAACTGGGGGATCGGGCGACTCTCGTGCAGTTCTCGACCGCGTTCTGCCAGCCGTGCCGCGCCACCAGGCGCACCCTCGCGGAGGTGGCCGGGATGGTCGACGGCGTCGCCCATGTCGAGATCGACGCCGAGGCGCATCTCGCGCTCGTGCGCAGCCTCGGCATCAGGCGGACCCCCACGGTCCTGGTGCTCGACGCGGCGGGCCGCATCGTCCGCCGGGCGGCGGGGCAGCCGCGGGCGGCGGATGTCGTCGCCGCGCTGGGGCAGGCGATGTGACGGACCGTGACGCATCTCCCACATGACGGGACGCACTTGACTGTGTACACCACGCATCGTCACTCTGACGTTATGCTGCCAGAACTCCTTCTTTTCGGCCGGGTCCATGTCGACCTCGTGCGCCACGCGAGTGCGCGCTGTCCGGGTGCCTGAAGACCCCACGGCCCCGTACCGCCCCCTCGCAGAAGGACTCCCCATGACGGCCTCGCCCGGTCTCGGCACCACCCGGACGGCTTCCCCCGAACTCCTCCGCTCCGTCTTCCGCCGGCATGCCGCCGGGGTCGCGGTGATCACCGCCGCGGGCGCGGGGCCGGTCGGCTTCACCGCCACCTCGCTCAACTCCGTCGCCGCCGAGCCCCCGCTGGTCTCCTTCGGTGTGGGCACCTCGTCCTCCAGCTGGCCCGTGGTCGCGGAGGCGGAGCACGTGGGCGTGCACATACTCGGCGAGGACCAGCAGGAGCTCGCCGCGACGTTCGCCCGCAGCGGCGCCGACCGGTTCGGTCCGTCCACCGACTGGAGCAGGGGCCCCGAGGGGGTGCCGCTGCTCGGGGGCGTGGTCGCCTGGCTGGTCTGCCGGGTGGTGGCCCGGATCCCGGCGGGGGACCACCGCATCGTGATCGCCGAGGTCGTGGCCGGGGATCCGTCGCGGGGCGGCAGGCCTCTGGTCTACCACCAGGGGCGTTTCACAGCTCTGCGAGACTGAGGCCGAGCAAGGCGGTGCCGGAGCCGAGCCCGTTGGCTACGTCACAGTTCCAAGCGCTTGCTTATGGGTAATGTACTGGGTGTACTGGCGAGTAATATTTTGGCCGGGAGCCGGGTCGCCCCGACCGGAAACCGCCCGATAAGGCGCCTATGCTGCGTGCAACAAGGCAGCCCAGAAATGACGATGCAGTAGGAGAGCCGGCGTGAGCTTGAGGATCGTTGTCTGTGTGAAGTACGTGCCCGACGCCACCGGCGACCGGCACTTCGCCGATGACCTGACCCTGGACCGTGACGACGTCGACGGTCTGCTGTCGGAGCTCGACGAGTACGCGGTCGAGCAGGCACTGCAGATCGCCGACGAGGCGGACGACGCGGAGATCACCGTGCTCACGGTGGGCCCCGAGGACGCCAAGGACGCGCTGCGCAAGGCGCTGTCGATGGGCGCCGACAAGGCCGTCCACGTCGAGGACGACGACCTGCACGGTACCGACGTCATCGGCACCTCCCTGGTCCTGGCCAAGGCTGTCGAGAAGACCGGTTACGACCTGGTCATCTGTGGCATGGCGTCGACGGACGGCACCATGGGCGTGCTCCCGGCGCTGCTCGCGGAGCGCCTCGGCGTCCCGCAGGTCACGCTGCTCTCCGAGGTCTCGGTCGACGGCGGCACCGTGAAGGGCCGTCGCGACGGCGACTCCGCGTCCGAGCAGCTCGAGGCGTCCCTGCCGGCCGTGGTCTCCGTGACCGACCAGTCGGGCGAGGCCCGCTACCCGTCGTTCAAGGGCATCATGGCGGCGAAGAAGAAGCCGGTCGAGTCGCTGGACCTCGAGGACCTGGAGATCGAGGCGGACGAGGTCGGCCTGGGCGGCTCCTGGACCGCGGTCGACTCCGCGGCCGAGCGTCCCGCCCGCACCGCGGGCACGATCGTCAAGGACGAGGGCGAGGGCGGCAAGCAGCTGGCCGAGTTCCTTGCGGGCCAGAAGTTCATCTGAGCCCCGGCCGTTCCCTCACGCCCCGCACTCCCTCGCACGCAGGAGATTGAAGTCCCATGGCTGAAGTTCTCGTCTATGTCGACCACGTGGACGGTGCCGTCCGCAAGCCCACCCTGGAGCTGCTGACGCTCGCCCGCCGCATCGGGGAGCCGGTCGCCGTCGCCCTCGGCAACGGTGCCGCCGACACCGCCGCCGCGCTCGCCGAGCACGGCGCCGTCAAGGTCCTGACCGCCGACGCGCCGGAGTTCGCCGACTACCTCGTCGTACCGAAGGTGGACGCGCTCCAGGCCGCGTACGACGCGGTCTCCCCGGCCGCCGTGCTGCTGCCCTCCTCGGCCGAGGCCAAGGAGATCGCGGCCCGCCTCGCGCTCCGCATCGGCTCCGGCATCATCACCGACGCCGTCGACCTGGAGGCCGGTGACTCCGGCCCGGTCGCCACGCAGTCCGCGTTCGCCGCCTCGTACACCACCAAGTCCCGTGTCTCCAAGGGCACCCCGGTCATCACGGTCAAGCCGAACTCGGCCGCCGTCGAGGCCGCCCCCGCCGCGGGCGCCGTCGAGGCCCTCACGGTCTCCTTCTCCGCCACGGCCACCGGCACCAAGGTCCTCTCGCGCACCCCGCGTGAGTCGACCGGGCGTCCGGAGCTGACCGAGGCCGCGATCGTCGTCTCCGGCGGACGCGGCGTCAACGGCGCGGAGAACTTCGCGATCATCGAGGCGCTCGCCGACTCCCTCGGTGCGGCCGTCGGCGCGTCCCGCGCCGCCGTCGACGCCGGCTGGTACCCGCACACCAACCAGGTCGGCCAGACCGGCAAGTCGGTCTCCCCGCAGCTGTACATCGCCTCCGGCATCTCGGGCGCGATCCAGCACCGGGCCGGCATGCAGACCTCGAAGACCATCGTCGCGGTCAACAAGGACGCCGAGGCCCCGATCTTCGACCTCGTCGACTACGGCGTCGTCGGCGACCTCTTCGACGTCGTCCCGCAGCTCACCGACGAGGTCAAGACCCGCAAGGGCTGACCCGGCACGAGCTCTGCCCGTACGAAGGCCCGGGGCCGCGTGGTGTTCTCACCGCGCGGCCCCGGGCTCTTTCCGATCACCATTGACGCCGGGAGCGGGGACTTATAACTTCACTATGCGGATGAAACATTCCGGGAAGCGGAAATGTACTGAACGTGGAGGGTACGGTCATGGGTCAGCAGGAGAAGGTGGCGACGAGCCTCGCCGGCACGGTCGGCGAGGAGATCAGTGCCTCCCTCACGTCGGTGGACGCCGAACTCGCCCGCCGGTACCCAGGAGACCCCGGCACGCGCCAGCCCGTCCACACCGTCTACGTGCCCGCGGACAGCTTCACCTCCACGACCCTCCGCACCTGGGGCGACCAGGCGCTTGCGGCGCTGGACGAGCACGCCCCCGACGCCGCCGCCCTCGCCTCGGTCCTCGGCATCCCGCAGGAGCTCGCGGAGCCGGTCCACGACCGCGTGCGCGCCAAGCTGGAGCGTGAGCCGGTCGAGGACCTGCGCATCGACTTCGAGGACGGCTACGGCCCGCGCCCCGACGCGGAGGAGGACGAGGCCGCCGCGCGCGCGGCGCGTCTGGTGGCCGAGGCGTACGCCGACGGGACCGCGGCTCCGTACATGGGCATCCGGATGAAGTGCATGGAAGCCGGCGTACGCGACCGGGGCATCCGCACCACGGACATCTTCCTCACCGGCCTGATGCGGGCAGGAGGCCTCCCCGAGGGGCTCGTCCTGACCCTGCCCAAGGTGACGTACCCCGAGCAGGTCACCGCCTTCGTGCGGCTGCTCGAGGCCTTCGAGGAAATCCACGGACTGCCCTCCGGCCGCCTCGGGTTCGAGATCCAGATCGAGACCAGCCAGTCCATCCTGGCGGCGGACGGGACCGCCGCGGTGGCCCGCATGATCGACGCCGCCCGGGGCCGGGCGACCGGTCTGCACTACGGGACCTTCGACTACAGCGCCTGTGTCGGTGTCAGCCCCGCCTACCAGGCCAGTGACCATCCCGCCGCCGACCACGCCAAGGCCGTCATGCAGGTCGCCGCCGCGGGCACCGGCGTGCGGGTCTGCGACGGTTCCACGAACGTGCTCCCGGTCGGCCCCACCCAGCAGGTCCACGACGCATGGCGCCTGCACCACGGCCTCACCCGCCGCGCTCTGGCCCGCGCCTACTACCAGGGCTGGGACATGCACCCGGGCCACCTGCCCACCCGCTACGCCGCCGTCTACAGCTTCTACCGCGAGGGCCTCGGCCAGGCCGCGACCCGGCTCGCCGCCTATGTGGCCAAGGCCGGCGGGGACGTCATGGACGAGCCCGCCACCGCGAAGGCCCTGAGCGGCTACCTGCTCCGCGGCATCGACTGCGGCGCCCTGGACACCACGGAGGTCATGGACCTCACCGGCCTGAGCCGCGCTGACCTCGACGGCTTCGCCTCGCCCCGGCGCGGAGGGCTGACCGTGACGGCCCCCTGAGGTCTCCCGTCCGGAACGCCCGGGGCTCACATGCCCCGGGCGTTCACGCGGGCGGGAGCTCCCCCGAGCCGCGCGGGATGAGCCGCGTCGAGAGCTCCACCCGCGCAGGGGCGTGAGCGGCGCCGTCGAGGCGGCGGAACAGGTGCTCCGCCGCGGTGCGGCCGACCGCCGCGGCGTCCTGCGAGATCACCGTGATGCCGAGCAGGTCGGCCAGCTCGATGTCGTCGAAGCCGACCAGGGCGATCCGGCGTTCGCACTCGGCCAGGACGCGGACCGCGGTGACCGTCACGCGGTTGTTGCCCGCGAAGAGGGCTGTCACCGGCTCGGGCCCGGCCAGCATGGCCTCGGCGGCGGACCTGACCCGGGCCGGGTCGGTCGGGCCCAGGGAGACCCAGGCGTCCTCCACCTCGATCCCCGCGTCGGCCAGGGCCGCGTGATATCCGCGCAGTCGTTCCGTCGCGGTGTGGATGCGCGGCTGGTCACCGATGAAGCCGATCCTGCGGTGGCCGTGCGCGACCAGGTGGGCGACGCCCGCGCGCGCCCCGCCGAAGCTGTCCGACAGGACCATGTCCGCGTCGACCCGGCCTGCCGGACGGTCGACGAACACGGTGGCGATGCCGGCCTTCATCTCCGGCTCCAGATAGCGGTGGTCGTCGCCCGCCGGGATCACGATGAGGCCGTCCACCCGGCGCGCGCAGAGCGCGAGGACGAGCTCCTGCTCGCGCTCCGGGTCCTCCGCGCTGGAGCCGTTGATCAGCAGCGCGCCATGGGCGCGGGCCACCTCCTCCACGGCGCGGCTCAGCGGGCCGTAGAAGGGGTCCGCGAGGTCCTCCAGCACGAGGCCGATCGACGCGGTGCGGCCCTTGCGCAGGACGCGCGCGCTGTCGTTGCGGCGGAATCCGAGCGCCTCGATGGCCTCCTGGACGCGGCGTTCGGTGTCGGGGGTGACGCCGGGCTCGCTGTTCACCACGCGTGAGACCGTCTTGAGGCCTACTCCGGCACGGGCTGCCACGTCCTTCATGGTCGGCCTGTTGCCGTAGCGGGACTCGGAATGGCGGGCGGTCTCGGCCACGGTGCGCTGTCCTGTCGTCGGGAACGGGCGATTCCGGCCCCCTTGGGCGGTGCCAGGAAGGGGACGGATGCTGTGGCGTCGAGCATAGGCCCTGGACAACGTTGTCAAGAGAATGGAGACTAGGAGCATCATCTGACTGAAGTCGCAGGTCCTGCGCCTCACCCCCCCGGAGAGTCCACACCGATGCATACCGACCTCGTCACCGCGCTCGACATCGGCGGTACCAAGATCGCCGGGGCGTTGGTGGACGGCGGCGGATCCCTTCTCGTACGGGCGCAGCGCCCCACGCCGGCCCGCGAGGGCGCCGAGGCCGTGATGGGTGCGGTGAACGACGTCCTGGCGGAGCTGGCGGCATCCCCGCTGTGGCACCGGGTGCGGGCGGTCGGGATCGGGAGTGCGGGGCCCGTGGACGCCTCGGCCGGCACGGTCAGCCCGGTCAACGTCCCCGGCTGGCGCGGCTTCCCGCTGGTGGACCGGGTTGCCGCGGCGACCGGCGGGCTGCCGGTCACACTCGTCGGCGACGGGGTCGCGATGACGGCTGCCGAGCACTGGCTGGGTGCCGCCCGGGGTTATGACAACGCGCTGTGCCTGGTCGTCTCCACCGGTGTCGGCGGCGGTCTCGTACTCGGCGGAAAGCTGTACCCGGGCCCCTCGGGCAACGCCGGTCACATCGGCCACATCAGTGTCGACCTGGACGGCGACCCCTGCCCCTGCGGTGCGCGCGGCTGCGTGGAGCGCATCGCCAGCGGGCCGAACATCGCCAGGCGGGCCCTGGAGAACGGCTGGCGCCCCGGCCCGGACGGCGATGCCACGGCCGCCGCGGTGGCCGCCGCCGCGCGGGCGGGGGACCCGGTCGCCGCCGCTTCCTTCGAGCGGGCCGCCCAGGCTCTCGCCGCCGGGATCGCCGCCACCGCCACCCTGACGGACATCGATATCGCCGTGATCGGCGGGGGAGTGGCGGGAGCGGGCGAGGTGCTCTTCGCGCCGCTACGCAGGTCCCTGCGCGACTACGCCACGCTGTCCTTCGTCCAGGACCTCACTGTGACGTCCGCGGTGATGGGCGCCGACGCGGGACTGGTCGGTGCGGCGGCCGCGGCCTCGACGGTCCGCCACGGCGCCTCGAACGGCGTGCGGGCCGTAGCCACCCCGTAGGGACGGAGCCGCCCGGTCAGCGGCCCCGGTCCGTCGGCTGCTGGGGCACCATCACCAGGAAGGCGTCCTGCTCCAGGTCCATCACGACCTCGGCGGCCATGCCCTCGCCGCGGCGGGCGGCGGCGAACTCCTCAGCGGGCCGGCTGCCCCGTGGCCCTCCCGCGGGAAACTGCCCCAGTACCGTGCGGCGCACCGCGCATCCCCTCGTCGTTCCAGTGGCTGTCCGCTCCAACGACGTCCGGCCGTCACTCGTTACGGCGGTGCGCCGGGTCCGGTTCGTACAGTGGGACGCCCCCCGGCGTCCGCGCCGGCGCAACCGTGTCACCCCTGCTGGGTTTCCGGAGCGGGGTGTTGCGGGCAAGCCACAGGGGGCTACGGAAGAGGGGGACCCGTGATCGTCTGGATCAACGGTTGCGTTGACACAAGGCCAGGTCAGCGTCCTGCCTGCTGCTATTCGCTCCGAAACCTAGCCTTACTTAGCTTTAGCTAGCCGTAGTTCCCCTTGATTGGGAGACGGATGCGCTGGAGTTCCAGATCCGGGACCGTCCGGTCAACCAGGGGCGCCGTGAGCTATCGCCGCCGAGGGGACTCGGGCCCGCCGGGCTACACCCAGGGGGCCGCCATTCGAGTCAGCCTTGCTCGCTACATACAGCCGCATCTTCAGGCGGCTGCGCCTTTGCCGTCCCGAACGCTTCGACCGTCATCGCCGGTCCTGCAGCTCGTGGCCGACCGAGACACCGCCGTGAAGGCCCTCACGAGGGTCTGTCCAACAAGCGGCTCTGTCTCACATTCGGTGGTGACTCGGTGTGGTGTTATCCGAGGAGGATGCGGTGGCGAAGGAGGGTGAAGCCTGCTCGTCCGTGCATCTGGCGGGCAATCCGCTTGGTCCTGGTGTTGACACCCTCGGTCGGGCCGTTGCTGTACGGGAGTGTGAACGCGGCGATCACAGCGTCGCGGTCTCGCTCGAGACCGCGGGTGAAGGCGTGCAGATACGGCAGATCGGCTGCTCGGACCTGGGTGACCCATTGGTCGAGGGTGTCGGCGTTTTCTGGCTGAGGCTTCAGGAGTGGGGCGAAGGTCCGGATGTGGGCTACCAGTTGGGTCAACTCGGGGCACGCGGCGGTGAGCCGGGTCAGGAGGTCTTGGTACTCGGCGTTGAGGTTGTCGGGCCTGGTGAGGAGCATCCGGGCGAGTCTGCGTGCGGAGATGTGGCTGCGGTCGGCGTCCGCGCGGCCTTGGTTGATGTACTTGTGCAGGAGGTTGAGGCAGCCGGTGAGGCCGAGTGCCTTGATCTCTTCGAAGAGGTGCTGGACGGGGACGGCGGGGTCGTCGACCCGGCGTTTGCGCAGGTGCTCGCGGTAGGGATCGACGAGGCTGGCGCGGTATTTCGGGACGCGGAGCATCCGCTCGGGCCGGTCGGCTCGGGCATAGCGTTTGACGGTATTCAGGGCCAGTTGCAGACGGCGGCCGCATTCGAGGAGGCCGACGCCCTGGTCGAGGAGGTCGTGGATCTGGTGCCAGCGGTCCAGGGTGGTCCGTGCGCGGGGCCCGTCATACAGGGGTGCCTCCAGCACGGTGGCCCAGCAGTCGGGCTTGACTCGCATACTGGTCCGATGAGCCCGATCTCCACAGCCCATCGTCGGTTCCGGGACCCGCGCAGCACGAAGTACGACTTCCTGGGGTCTATCCTCGTGCGCTGTCCCAACTGCGACAAAGTCGCGCACGTCGGGACAGCACCGGACCCTGCCGAAGTACACGGCCAGGGCGTTTTCGTGCCAAGGCGTCTCGTCTGTCGAAACTGCGGGACGTCGAAGGAATCGCGCCGTGGAGGTTTGACCTTGCACCGGGACCCCTCTGGGTCGTCTGGAGACCCATATTTCGGCGCCCGTCTGTGGCTGCAGACCGAGATCCGGCACGGGTCGGTATGGGCCTACAACTTGGAGCACCTGGACCTGATCAAGCGGTTCGTTCAAGCGCCGTTGCGTGAAGGGATTCCCTGGCACGACCACGGCCGAAAGATGACCGTGGTGGCCCGCCTGCCCGCATGGATGCAGCAAGCCAAGAACCGCGACGAAGTGCTGCGGGCCATCGCTCACATCCACGCCTCACTGCTCCGTACCTGATCCAGGAACACCGAGGTTGCTCGCTCACCCCCTGACGTGTCCTGAACCGACACCACCGGCGGCGCCAGTCACCCCGCCATGGCCTACGCCGCCACGTACGTATGCGCCCGCCCGCCCCGCCACTCCACCCACTCCGGCCGGTCCAGCAGCTCCTCCGCGTCCGGGAGCCCTGCCCGACGCAGGAACTCCACGACGTCCTGGTCCTCGTAGGCGAGCCCGGCGATCTGCCCACGGATGGTGACCCGCCGGCCGCCCGTGGGAGAGAGGCGGTGAATGACTATCGGCGCGCTCATCTCTCCAGGGTGCGACTCCACGCCAGTCACAGCATGCCGGGCGGGCTCCCGGAGCCGCGCCCCATGCCGGGGCGTCGTACACAGGGAACATGAGCGAGGAACGGACGTCGTGGCATCCGGGCGAGGTCGTACCGGAGAGCGGGATCTACGAGTGCGACTGCGGCGCCGGCCACCACTGGAGCACCGACGTGAAAGGCCATCGCTTCCCACCTGGCTTCGTTCACTTCAAACAGCAGCGTTTGCCTGCCGGTGTGGGCAGCAGTTGGTGATCTTGAGGCTCGTGGATGTTCACGAGGAACAGCAGCAAGTCCATGGGACGGTCCGCCGCCTGTGAGAGGTCTGTTTCTGAACGTGTGGCACAGGATGGCTCGGTAGCCCGATCAGGCGAAGCGCGGGCCACGTTGGTGGCCACCAACGTGAGATCGATCAAGGAATCGCGCAACGCGCGAGGGTGTCGGAGCGCGCCCGTCAGGCGTCGAAACGGCCGCGTGCACTCTCGATGTGACCGAGGTGCTGGTGGGTCCAGCCGCATATGGCGTCGACCGCGGTGCGCAGGGCCCGGCCCGGTTCGGTGAGGGTGTACTCGACTCGCGGCGGCACGGTGGGGTACACCTTCCGGTCGACCAGGCCATTGCGCTCCAGCATGCGCAGGTTCTGGGTGAGCATCTTGTGGCTGATGCCCTCGACCTCGTTCCGCAGCTCACTGAAGCGCAGGGTGCGCTCGCCGAGCGCCTCAATGATCAGGAGCGCCCACTTGTTGGCGACGTCCGAGAAGATCTCCCGCGCCAGGGAGTCTGCGCGCCGCAGGTCAGCGTCCTCAGGCAGGCCCTTGAGTAGTTGCTTGGTCACCATCAGGTTCCTCAGTCACCGAAAAGTGCGTTCTTCCAGGTCAACCGTCACTCTCCTACAGTTTCCGAGTAACTACAAGAGAGCACACCGGAAGGGCGAGCACCGTGGCCACCATTGATGTCTTCAACTACAACGTGCCGGCCGAGAGCGACTTCGGCTACTCACAGGCGATCAAGTCCGGCGAGCTGATCCACGTCTCTGGACAGCTCTCGTTCGATGAGGCAGGCGAGTTCCTCTACGCGGGCGACTTCGCCGCCCAGCTCGAGCAGACCTACGCCAACATGGACAAGGTCCTGGACCACTACGGCGCCACCCGGAACCAGGTCGTCTCGCAGACCTTGTACGTGGTGAACCTGCGGCAGAATGCCGCTGCGACGGCGGAGGGCAACCTGGGGTATTTCGGCGACCACCGCCCGGCCAGCACGGTCTTGGGCATCACTGAACTGACCTTGCCCGGCCAGGTCATCGAAATCAGCTTCGTCATCGACACGAAACTGCCCGCTTGAGGTCTCCTCCTCGTACGTCCCACAGCCCTCTGGGGGCTCTGTTCGTGGAAACAGTCACAGTGACCGTTCCACGAACGCTCCCATAACCCTCGATTTTCCGGCCGGCTCGGTGGTCCCGCCGCCGGATCGCCGCGTACAGCTCGACCTTCGACATCTACGGCATGACAAGGGTCTTTCACCGGGAACACCCCGATGCAGATACCTCTTGCCCGGTCACAGCCCTGGACGCCCGCGCAACCCCCTCGGCCTCGCCGACACCTTGAGACACCACGGTCTGCCCGCCCGCGCAGCACGGAACACCGCCATGATGGACGCCCTGGTAGACCTGCCGCCATGGTCATCGCCGACCTGATCGGGAATCCACCCCAAGACAGCCGAACGCTCGGCCACCCTCGCCGGCGGGAACTGGTCCGAATACTTGGCAGCGCGACGGGCCGCCCCGCAGGGCTGGGCAGTTGAGCAGGGCAGCGTTCCGAGTCTGCGCTATTGGGGGATGGTGACCAGGATGCGGCCGTGGCCACCGCCAGCGTCGACGTGGTCGTGGGCCTTGGCGATGTCGTCCAGCGGGTAACAGTCGCCGACGGCGAAAGTAAGGGCGCCGACGGCGGCGGCGGAGGTGAGGTCGCGGGCGGCCTGGCGCTTGGCCTCGGCGGGGAAGTCGTCGCTACCGAGCAGCCGCAGGGTGACGTTGTTGAACAGCAGAGGCCAGAAGGGGATCTCAGTGCGGTCCGCGCGGGTGGCGTAGGCGGCGATGACGGCCCCCTGGGCGGCGACGGCATCGAGATCGGCGTTGTCAGACAGCGCGACCTCGATGATCCGGTCGACGCCCCGCGGCGCGTACGAGCGGATGGCAGCGGCGGGCTCGCCAGTGTCCAAGGCGATGGCGTGGGCGACGGCCGGGTCGACGCGGTCGAGGTCCGCGGTTCGGCGGACGGTGGCGATCACGGTGGCGCCGGTCCAGTGGGCGAGCTGGGCGGCCAGGGAGCCGACGCCGCCGAGAACTCCGTGGACCAGGACCAGTTGGCCGTCGACCGGGCCGTCGGCGAAGACGGTGCGGTGGGCGGTGATGCCGGGGATGCCGAGGCTCGCGCCCAGCTCGTCACTGAGGTGGTCGGGCAGGGGTGCGGCCTGGTGGTCGGGTACGACGGTGTACTGGGCGGCGGTGCCGAAGGGGCGGTAGGACTGGGCGCCGTATACCCAGACCCGTTGTCCGACGCGGTGGACGTCGACTTGGGCGCCCACGGCGTCGATGACTCCGGCGGCGTCGCTGTGCGGGATCACCCGTGGATAGGGCATGGACGAGCCGAGCCAGCCGCGCCGTTTCTTGGTGTCGCCGGGGTTGACGCCCGAGACGGTGACGCGGACGCGGACCTCGCCGGGGCCGGGGACGGGATCAGGGAGTTCACCGACGTGCAGGACATCGGCGGCGGGGCCCTGGGCGTCGTACCAGGAAGCAAGCATTGGGTACCTCCGTGGGCAGTCAGCTCGCGGGAGCGGCGGGCGCATGCGGATCGCTGTCGGTGCATGCGGTGTCGAATGCGGGCGGTTCCTCCCCGAGGGTCTCGCGCAGCCAGGTCCGTTCGGCGCGGCTGGTGGCGCGGGCGGTGAGCAGCATGCCCCGCCGGTAGGGGTCGGCGATCTCCTCGGCACGCAGGGGCCGCTCGTTGTCGTAGAAGAAGCTCGCCGGTTCTTCAAGGAACTCCAGCCGTCTGCGCAGCACCGCGTGCTGTTCGGCTACGTCGGGCAGGTGGGAGAGGAAGGCCAGGACGACGTAGAACCGGGTGAAGTCGGTGATCTCGTGGTCGGCGGGCTTGCGCAGACGCTGAAGCATTTCGGCCCGCCCGGCCGCGGTCAGGCTGAGCACGTACCGGGCCGCCCCCGCGGCCGGGTCTGCGCGCCGCTCGATCAAGTCCGCCCTGGTCAGACGATTGATCGCCGGATACAGGCTGCCGTCACTGACCGGCCGCGTATAGCCGGTCAGCTGTGAGATGCGGCGGCGCAGCTCGTGTCCAGGCAGGGGCCCCTCGGCGAGGAAGCCGAGTATCGCGAGTTCCAGCATGAGTCCATCTTCACACGCGAACATCGATTCGATGTGAACATCGAATCGATGTTACGCTCGCTGGTACCCGCCCAAACGTCTCTGGAGAGGCACGGCAAGATGCCATCGCAGTCCACCGAGTCAGTGATGAACCGTTTGGTCGAGTTCATCAACACGGGCAACGAGGATCTCGCCCGCGAGGTCATTTCTCCGGACGCGGTGTTCCATGCTCCAAGCCACCCGGAACCACTGCGGGGGCCCGATGGGTACTTGGAAGTCCTCGGGATGATGCGCAGCGCCTTCCCCGACGTCCAGTGGACGCTGGAGGAGACGGTCACCGAAGGCGACACCGTGGCCGCGCGGTTCACCATGCGGGGAACCCACGACGGTGCATTCTTCGGGATCCCGGCGAGCGGCAACAAGATCTCGGTGCAGGCCATGAACTTCTACTACCTGGCCGACGGCCGGATCGTCGGCGAACGGGGCCAGCCCGATCTCCTCGGGGTGATGCAGCAGATCGGTGCCCTACCGGCGCCGTGAACCTCGGAGCGCCGGGTGAGCCTTCTGCCGCGCGGGATTGCCGCTGCCGGGAGGGGGCCGTACGGCGCGGTGGCAGAGGGCGAAGGCCCGCACCGGAGCGCGGGCGGCCGGCGCGGGTTCATCGCAAGAGGCCGGTCTTCTTCTTGCTCCGGCGTCTTCGCGCAGACAGCGCCCGTTCGGCGAGAGCTTTACACCTTGTCACCGCTGACGTGACCGAGCCGGGTACGGAACTGCTCGCTCTACGGCGAATACTGCAACCCTCGAATACCGACAGTCCACCAGTGCCGCAGGAACGGAAGTTCCTGGGCGGTACGGGTCTCAAGGACAACCATGCGGCTCCCGCGCCTCTGCTTCGGCTCAGCCCGCACGCCACCAGCTGGCCCCGGGGAGCGTGCGGACGTGTGAGGTCAGATGTCGGGGCCGGTGGCGTAGGTGAACGTTCCGGCAGGGGCGCCGCCGGGGCCTGTGATGGTGACGTCGACGGTGCCGTCGGTGCCGCTGGGCGGGGTGGTGGCGGTCAGGGTGGTGTCGGAGATGACCGTGAAGGCGGTCGGGGTTCCGTTGAAGGTGACCTGGTCGGTGCTGGCGAGGCCGGTGCCGGTGATGGTCACTTCGGTGCCGCCGGTAGTGGGTCCGGTGTTGGGGCTGACGCTGGTGACGGTGGACGGGGCGAGGTAGGTGTAGGAGAGGCCGTCGGTGGTCCCGCCGGGGGTGGTCACGGTGACGGAGGTCCCGCCCGGTGCCGGAGCAGCGGTGGCCCTGACGGTGATCTGGGTGTCGGAGACCACCTGGATGACGGCTCGGCTGGTGCCGAGGAACACGTCGATGGTTCCGGCGAGGTTGCGGCCGGTGATGACGATCTCCTGGTCGCTGCCTGCAACAGGGCCCGCGGCGGGGCTGATGCCGGTGAGGGTGGGGGGTGGCGTGTAGTAGAAGGTTCCCAGGGTTCCGGCGCCGCCGGCGGTGGTGACGGTCACGGGAACGGCGCCGGATCCGCCGGGGGTGGTGACGGTCATCGAGGTCGCGGTGTTGGCGGTGATGGTGGCCTGGGCGGTGCCGAAGTGCACGGCGGTGGCGTTGGCCAGGTGGTGGCCGGTGAGTGTGACGGGGGTTTTGCCCCCGGTGGATCCGTGATGGGGGATCACGGCCGTTGCGAGAACCTAGACGGTTCCGGCGAGCGTGTTGGTCACATACGCGTGCGTTCCGTCGGGGAAGAACGCGATGTCGGTGGGGCCGTCTCCCACGCCGATGTTCTCCACGACGGTGTTGGTGGCGGTGTCGATCACGCTCACTGTGTCCGGTTCGGCGTTCGCCACGTACACGTGGGAGCCGTCCGGGCTGACCGCAGGCACACGCGGCTGGGCGCTGACACCCACCGAGGCCGTGACGGTGTTGGTGGCGGTGTCGATCACGCTGAGAGCGGAGTCGCCGACGACCGTGACGTAGACACGTGTTCCGTCCGGGGTGACGGTCAGCAGGATGGGGAAGCGGCCCACGCTGATGGTGTCGGTGACGGTGTTGGTGGCGGTGTCGATCACACTGACGGTGCCCGGGATCTGGTTGGCCACGTAGGCGCGGGCCCCGTCTGGGGTGATGGCCACGCCGGTTGGTGCGTCGCCCACGGTGATGGTGTCGGTGACGGTGTTGGTGGCGGTGTCGATCACATTCACGGTGGAGGTGCCGACGGTCACGTAGGCGCGGGTTCCGTCAGGGGTGATGGCCACGACCGTCGTGGGATCGCTTACCGCGATGTCCGTGATGACGGAGTTCGTCGTGGTGTCGATGACGCTGAGGAGAGCGGCGCCGGCGAAGGTCACGTAAGCGCGCGTTCCGTCCGGGGCGATCGCCACGAAAGTCGGCTCGGCGTTCGTCGGGATGGTGACGGTGACGGTGTCGGTGACCGCGTCGATCACACTCACTGTGTTCGAGCCACGGTTGGCCACATAAGCACGAGCACCGTCGGGCGTGAGAGCGATTCCCTGGGGCGTGTCGCCCACCGAAATGACAGCGCCTTCCACGAACTCGGCTCTCAATGCGGAGCCACGTGTCTGAGCCGGGAGAGGCGAACGCGGTGTGAGGGTGAACATGACACTCCCTGAGGCAGGCGGGACGCTCTTGTCCCGCATACGGAGGTGGTCTGCTCCACCGCATGGGCCGGCAGCAGGCAGGCGACGGGCCGAGACCGGACCGCGGATCTACACACCTGCGAAATACCCTCCCCCGAAGGCCCTTAACATTTGCGCTGCATGTCCGATTATCCGATCGCCGCTTTACGGAAGCTGGTTCGTGTTCGACAAAAACACACCGAGCTTCACCTCCGACCCGTCCGGCAACGCCTCTACGTGGGCCCTGGGGGCCTTCACAGAGCCACGGCGGATGCCGGTGGGCGGGCCGGAGACCTGCCGCCACTACAGAAGACGAGGCTCTATGAGCGCAGCCGGCCCGTGCCTGATGGATCGCCCGGATCGGCGGCCCGGGCCACTGGGAGCGTCGGCTCGGTGTCCCACACGCTGATCTCCACGGCACCGTCGCTGATCTCCAACCGGGCTTCCGAAGATTCGACAAGCAGCGGACGCCGAAGGTGTGGAAGGCCCTGAAGGACGGGCAGCGCGAGCGCCTGAAGACTATCGGCGTCGTCCCGATGGCAGCAGAGCTGGGAGCCGGGTGCGGTTTTCCAGCGCATGGTCCAGCGGGCCTGACCCTTGCCGGTGGGGTCGAGCGACATGATCGCCATGTAGACGCACTTCAGGGCGGCCTGCTCGTTCGGGAAGTGGCCGCGGGCCTTGACCGCCCGGCGAATCCTGGCGTTGACGGATTCGATCGCGTTGGTGGTGCAGACGATGCGGCGGATCTCGGTGTCGAAGCGGAGGAAGGGGGTGAACTCCTCCCAGGGTTCTCCCAGAGCCGGACGATCGCCGGATACTTCTTGCCCCAGGCGTCGGCGAACTCGGTGAACCGCTCGAGCGCGGCTTCCTCGGCTTCCTCGGTCGCCGCGGTGTAGACGGGCTTGAGGACACGCGCGATCTTGTCCCAGTCCTGGCGGGCGGCATAGCGGAAGGAGTTCCGCAGCAGGTGGACCACGCAGGTCTGGACGGTGGTGCGGGGCCAGACGGTCTCGACGGCGTCGGGCAGGCCCTTGAGTCCGTCGCAGACGAGCATGAGGACGTCGTTCACGCCGCGGTTTTTGATCTCGGTGAGGATGTGCATCCAGTGCTTGGCACCCTCGCCGCCGTCGCCGGCCCACAGCCCGAGGATGTCCCGCCGGCCCGCCGGCGGAAGCGTGGACACGCTGGCGCACCGTGTGACCATCGGCTGACCGCCTTCTCAGGCCAGGGCCAGGCGTCCGCGGCTGAGCCGTTCTACGTGCGGATCCGGCGCTTGGCCCATGACAACAGTTCGTCCTCGGCGAGACTCCTGACCCACAGATCGGCCTGCTCCGCCTCCAGACCCGGCGGGCACGGTCCGATCCCGATGACGCGGAGACCTGCCCGCCGCGCGGACTGCATGCCGGTGAGCGAATCCTCCACGGCGAGGGTCTGCTCGGGCGGTACGCCGCAGAGACGTGCGGCCTCCCTGTAGACATCGGGCTCCGGCTTCGGCCGTAGCGCCTCGCCGGCGACCACGACGTGGTCGAAGCAACGGAGGAGCCCCGCCCGCCCGAGGCATGACTCCACCATTGTCCGGGGACAGTTGCTCGCCACGGCGAGAGGGACACGGCCGACGGCCAGCCGGACCAGTGCGGCGGCTCCGGGCATGGTGACCGGGTCCTGGTCGACCAGCGCGGTGAAGGTGCTGAGGAGCGTGTCCACGAAGTCGTCCACGAGGTCCGGCTTCCCGGCCTCCTCCGCCATGAGCGCCCCGCACTCGGTGAAGTGCACGCCCTTGGCCCGGTCGGCGAAGCCGGCGGGCGGTTTGACGCCGAACACTCGGAACGTGACATTCCGGGCCTCCTGCCAGTGTCGCTCTGTGTCCATCAGCGTCCCGTCGCAGTCGAAGACGATGGCGGACGGGGACCAGGAAAGGATGGGATGAACTGTCATGTGACTGCCGTTCTCAGAGGCTGCGCCGACCGGCGGCACGGGCGCAGGCGGGTGCCTGGATGGGTCATCCATTCGGAGAAATGAAGCGGAAGTGTGTGTGCCGCACCACTCATGCGCCACGTGACGTTTCCGTGCGTCAGGGAGACGCGACCGTCCCTTTTGACCGAATCCTAAACATCGTAGGCGTTATGTTAATTTGGTCCCTCTGAACTCCGCAATCACCATTTCGAGTGACGGGAATATCCTCGAGGAAGATGGCCGCCTCCTCCGCGCACGGTGCGGACTGCTCCATGGAAAGCAGGCAACTGGCCTGATGAGCAAAGGCTTTCAGGGGCGACGCCGTACCGATCGGGGCGAAGTTCAGACTCCCCGAGAAACGATTCTGCATAGCAGGCGGCGAATTCACGGAAGTCAGCCCCAAGTACGCACGGTCGAAGAATAATAGGATCTTCCGCGTGCTGTGGTCGGGCCCTCCGGACGGAGATGCCAGCTTCCCCATCGCAACTGTTGGAACATTTGAGCGAAAGTGGAACTGAAGTGCAGGACAGGGCCCGCGCCACCCGTAAAGAGCTACTCGAATCAGCGGCACATCTATTTATCGAACGAGGATATGCGGGAACGAGTGTCAATGACATAAGTGATCACTCCGGAAAAACGAGTGGAGCGATCTATTTCCATTACTCCAGCAAGGAGAAGCTGGCGCTTGCGGTGATCCATGAGCAGTTCGCCACCTGGCCACAACTCGCGGCCCCCTACTCCGCGCCCGACATCCCTCCGCTGGAAAAGTTGGTCGTACTCAGCTTCGGTGTCGCACGGTCCCTCAGCGAGGACGTCGTGGCGCGCGCGGGCGCACGCCTGTGGGCGGAACGCCGCACCATGAAGTCCTCCGTACCCACGCCGTTCGGCGGCTGGGCCCTGGCCGTCACCCGGCTTCTCGCCCAGGCCCGCACACGAGGTGAGTTGGCGGACGGGGTCGCACCGTCGACCGCGGCCGTGACGCTCGTGTACTCCTTCTTCGGCCTCTGCACGGTAAGCGAGGAGATGCCGGGCGGTCGGAACTGGGCGGAGCGGCTGGACCATTGGTGGCTGCTCATGCTCAAGTCCCTGCAGGCGGAGCCGGAGCCGGCCGTTCTGCTCGCGCGTGCCCGGGGGCGGATTCCTGCCCTGCCGGAGGACCTGGCTCCGCGTCACGGCTGACGAGGGTCCCGCGCTCGTCGGCCTCGGCGCCGGCGTCCTCCGACACCGGCGCGGAGTGCCGGCACCGATGAGGGTGCGGAAGCAGCCGCAGCAGGCGGCCGGAGGCGGAGCTCTTCGTCCTGACGTTGCCGCCCATGTCTTCCCGTTGCAGGGGAGGGGCGCAGTGGTGCGGCTGCGGCCGGGCGCCGGTGTGGCGCTCAGCCGGGTCTGACGCAGGAAGGGCCCTCAGCCGGTGAGCCAGGTCTCGATCGCCAGCATGCTCGAGCGTTGCGTTCCTTGTGGGGAAGAGGCCCGCTCGAGCTCGAAGCGGTTCATGCCGTTCGCCGTCGCATACTCGGTGATCGCGGCCTGGACGGCGCCTGCGGCTTCGAGCCAGGCAGCCCACGCCCCCAACGCCACCGCGAAACAGGAAGAAGCCCGCTATCTCGGGCTTTTCGAAAGTCGTGAGGACTCGCCCGCCGGGTGGAACGCTGACGGCGACGCCAAGTTCGACCTGTGGTCCTCAACGCCCACGCTGCCCAACGTCGCCGTCGGCGAGCAGGTGGCGGTCGGCAAGTTCACCCCGAAGCTGGACTTCACCCTGCCTGGCAACAGTCAGCTGGTCTCCTCCGAGGACGAAGAGGGCGAGGTCCTCGACAGCGCCGCCCACAACCCGTGGGCCGAGCTCGGCTCGGTCTTCCCCGATGCCACCCCGTCGCTGCGCTACGACAAGAGCGACACCAGCGACGCTGGGTTGCCCACCCCCTGCACCGGAGTCGAGGCGGTAGCCCGCCAATCGACGGGGCCGTAAGGACCCGGATGTCAGCTACCCCACTAAAACCGGGAAGAACCTGCCCGGCGAAAGCCCGCTGCACCCGCTGCACCGCATCACCGAGTCCGCCGGAGCGACTTCCAAACAGCGCTACGACCAGAACGAGGCGGTCCGCAAACTCGACTGCAACGAGAACACCCCGGGCGCCCCGGCCGCGGGCAAGGACTGCGACGAATACCCGTTCCGCTCGTCCGCCGAAGGCGCTGCCCGCTACCAGTACGAAGGCGACGAGTTCAAGGACGACTTCTCCGTCCGCTACATCAACCGGGAAGAGAACCAGGAAGCAGGCCGTCGCCTGGGCGCCTGGTATCACAGTGATCGGATTCTCGACTGGGAAGCCTTCACAAGGTGGCGCCCCAGTACGTGAACGCGACGGAGATCGGCTACCTCGTCAAGGGAGGAGCCGACGAGGGACTGGCCTGCGTCTCGGGCACACGGCCGTCCGTCAAGCGGGCGCTGCGGTCGCCGGTCTGGTCGCCGGACGGGAAGTCGGTGATCTACGAGAGGCTCGACTACACGACACGCGCGCTCGACGCGCCGCTCTACCGCTGGGACTCCGAGTGGGACTACCGCTTCTGCGACGTGTTCCCCGCGCTGTCCAAGGACGGGCGCCTCGCGATCACCGACAAGCAGGTCGGCACCTCCCAGGTGCGCGCCTACGACCTGCTGCGAATGTTCGGCCGCGAAGGCCACCCCACCCCGCTCGGTCAGGCATTCGCTGAGTACGGGCGCATCGCCAAGACCCTGCACCTGCTCGCCGTCGTCGACCCGGTCGACGACACCTACCGCCGCCAGATGCACAAGCAGCTCACCGTCCAGGAGTCCCGCCACAAGCTCGCCCGCGACATCTGCCACGGCAAGAAGGGCACCATCCACCAGGCGTACCGGGACGGGATGGAAGACCAGCTCGGCTCGCTCGGCCTGGTCCTGAACGCCGTGGTCCTGTGGACCACCCGGTACATCGACGCCGCTGTCGCCCAGCTCCGCGCCGAGGGCTACGAGATCAAGGACGAGGACATCGCCCGGCTATCCCCGCTCAAGCACAAGAACCTCAACGTTCTCGGCCGCTACAGCTTCACCGTTTCCACCCCGGCTGGCGGCGGCTTACGGCCGCTACGCGACCCGGATGCGATCGAGCTCGACGAGGACGACGAGGGGTAGGAGGACCCTGGCGTCGCCGGTCGGCCTTGGATCTGTTTCCTTGAAGGGCTATGGGCGCCATTCTTGGCGGTAGGCGGGGTGCTCAGCGTATGACTGGGCGAGGACCCGAAGGGCGTATGCCAGCCCTGCCGAGCGGGAGTCCGCGGGATCCATGGCCTTGTAGTTGTGCGCCAGTTGCTCGGTCAGATCGAGCATGGGGAGATGGCTGTCGAGAAGGGCCTCGCCGCCCAGGGTGTCGGCCACGTAGGCGTAGGCGTGGTTGTCATCCATGACGCGTGCGACGAGGAACTTCAGAAGATCGTCCATGTAGCCATCTTCGCGGGCAGACGGCCTTGCCACCGATCTGGTTTTCCAAGTCAACCCCGCAATCATCCCTGGCGCTCAAATCTGTACTGTCAGCGGACATGGACATCGAACAGGCTGTCGCGGAGTTCGGGAACGTTGAGGAGGTAGTCGGCCTGCCCCTGGCCTGGCGATGGTCTCCCATGTGGCGCTTCGTGTTCTCCCTGGCTATGGACGTCGACGGGCGCTGGGCCTACCAAATGAACTCGATCGATGTGCACGACGAGGGCCTTGCCAGGGCCGTTCTCACGTTCGCGAGGCAGCACCAGCTCGGGCGCGGATCCGAAACCCGACCGCTCACGGTCGTCCCCGGGTTTTCCTACGGGACCTACCGGTTCGATGCCGTGGCAGCGGCTTCGCCCCCGGTGCACGGATACCACCACGGGCGGAATGAGGCCTTGAACGAGGTCGTCTCAGCGGTCTTTCCCGTGTATCAGTGCGAGTTCCGCGGGGACGAGAACCTGGAGGAGGCTGTGCTGCGGTTCAAGCGCATGCTGCGGCCGACGGTCATCACTCGGCAGCCGGTCCCGTACCTGCGGATGCGGTACGAGAACACCAGGACCGGTGGCGGCAGCGTGGGTCCGTCCCGCGGGTTCACTACGCCCGATGTACTGGAGAGGGAGCTCAGGCTCCTCGAAGGCGCTTCAGGCAGTTTCGTGGAGTTCGAGAACTCCCAGGGAGACGTGTGGCACGTCGAGTGGAACGGTTCCTGGCTGGTGAACGACACGCCCCAGGACGCACCGCCCTCCGAAAACTGGACGGCATCGGCTCTGGGATGTCCGTAGAGGTTCGAAGGCCCCCGTTCGAACCTCCCTCCTCTCACAAATGACCATCTGTGAGAGTTCCGCGACAGCCCCAGGAGTGCTCGCGTTTCCGCAGGTCGCCGTTCGCAAAAGTCCTCTCGAAACCCGCACGTTGTGCGACGGGGTTCTGAGAGACTCCCGGCATGGATCTCACGCCCGATCAGGCCGCATTGGCGGTAGAGCGTCACGACTGCCCGAACTGTGACGCGCTCGCCGGCAGCGCCTGCCGCACCCGGGGCGGGAAAACCGCCGCGAAGTACCACACCTCCCGCTTCGTCCTCGTACCCGCGCTCCGCGAGGAACTGGAGATCCCCGTCCCCGCCGACCGCGGGCCCGGCCGCGGGTGGAAGCAGGGCCCGGTGCTCGCCGTCGTGCCTGCCCCGCGCACCGAGCGGCCGGTGCGGATCGGGTACGCCAGGACGTCGACCGCGCGACAGGAGCTGGCGAGCCAGCTCGAAGCCCTCCACCGCGCCGAGTGCCACAAGGTCTTCAAGGAGCAGATCAGCACCCGGGTGAAGGTGCGGCCCGAACTGGAGAAGGCGCTTGCGCTGGCCCACCAGTTCAAGGAGGCCACCCCCGAGACGCCCGTCATCCTCACGGTGCACGAGCTCAAGCGCCTGGCCAGGAACGCCGCCGAGCTGATGACGCTGTCCGCCGACCTCCAAGCCGGCGGCATCCAGCTCGAACTCCTCACCGGCCCGCTCACCGGGATCTACGACCCCAACGGTATGGGGGCCATGTTCTTCGCCGTCCTGGCCGTCGCCGGGCAGATCGAGCGCAACTACATCCGGGAGAAGACCCTCGAAGGCCAGGTCGCCGCGGCGGCCAAGGGCAACCACGGTGGACGCCCGAAGGTCATCGACGACGACATGCTCACCTTCGCCGTCGCCCTCAAGGACAAAGGTGTCCCCGTCCCCGAGATTGCGAAGAAGCTGACCATCAAGACCGGGAAGAACGCGGGCAAGCACCCCTCGGTGGCCTCGCTCTACCGGGCACTCGCCGAAGGCGAGGAAGCCACGGCGGACGACCACCTGCCGCTGCGGCCCAAGCCCGTCCGCATCCGCCGCCCCGAGGACCCGCTCACCGCCGAGGAGATCGACCTCCGAGAACGGCTTCAGTCCCAGCCCTATCCGAACGCCGAGAGTCGCAGTTTGAGAGCCGTAATCAAGGCTTAGCGCCAATGGCTGTACCGCTGGTCCCCACGGCCGGCGTTGTAGCCGGTGTACACGGTCACGATGACGTTGCCACCCGCGAAGCCGACCACGTGAGCCTCGGGCATGGAGCTGTCCCGCTCTACCCATCCGCGCGGGATTTTGAGCGATGTGCTCCAGGCGGCCTTTCCTGTCCCTGGCGTGGTGGCGACGACCTCGAACTCCATCGAGGGAGACTGCGTTCCGGCGCCGGGCTGTCTGGTAACGAACGGCGTCACGACCAGGGAGCCGTCGGCCGACACGAGCGGCGCGGTCGCATCATCGTCCTCGCCCAGGGCCTCCGCACGCGGGCGCGCCACCGCCACCACCTTCCCGGTGGTCAGGTCCACGGTCTGCATCCGGTCGGCGGAGGCCACATACGCCGACGTACGGTGCAGGGCCACCGCGAGGTCACGCACATCGCCCAGCAGATTGGTCCGGCCCGCCGTCGCCTCCGGCGGCAGGGCCACTGCTCCCAGGGCCGTGAACGACTCCGGCGGATCGTGCGGAACGCGCTCCGGCTTCCTCTTTTCTGCGGGCCCCTGCGAGGAAGAATCCGACGGCACCCTGTCTGCCGGACCCGTGTCCGCCGGCGAACCGCAGGCCGACAGGCCAATGGCGAGAAGTGCAACAAAACAGAACCGCCGCGCGCGCATGAACTCCCTTTCTACCCGCAGCGAGGCAACGCTGCCGCTGATGATCAAACCGCAGCATGTCACGCCCCGCAGAGGTCGGATGCGGGTGCTCGGACACTGGCCGAAAGCCGACGGACGAGCCGCCTGCCCCGCACAATCGGAACTCGGCACAGCCCCGGGCGTGAGTAGTTGCGGTACAGGAAGTGCCGCTGAGATTGATCTTCGTGCCGCGGGGCTTATCCGGGTTCGGGGAGTAACGGACCAGGGATCCCCGGTACGGCGTTCAGTTTCCTGAACATCCGGTGGCGGTTGGTTCCGTGGTGGCAGGGTGTCGCGGGTGACGGTCGAGTGGTTGGGGAAGTTCCGCCGCGAGCGGCGGGCGCCACCCTGGCCGCCGGGGCCGACATCGACCACCGGGGCACTCCCTTCACTGCACTACTCCTCCAAGCCCTGCACGACCCCACCACTCATAGGCCCCGCATTGGTGCTGCCTGGTTCGACGAGGCGGAGTTCTTCGGCGACGCCTGGTTCGACGAGGCGGAGTTCTTCGGCGACGCCTCGTTCGACGAGGCGGAGTTCTCCGGCGACGCCTGGTTCGGCGAGGCGCAGTTTGCTGGCCACACCCAGTTCGAGAGGGCGCAGTTCTCCGGCACCGCCCGGTTCGGCGAGGCGCAGTTCTCCCGCACCGCTTGGTTCAGCGAGGCGCGCTTTTCCGGCGACGCCGTGTTCAGCGAGGCGGAGTTCTTCGGCGACGCCTGGTTCGACGAGGCGGAGTTCTCCGGCGACGCCTCGTTCGGCAAGGCGCAGTTCTCCGGCACCGCCCGGTTCGGCGAGGCGGAGTTCTCCGGCGACGCCTGGTTCGGCGAGGCGCAGTTTGCTGGCCACACCCAGTTTGAGAGGGCGCAGTTCTCCGGCACCGCCCGGTTCGGCGAGGCGCAGCTCTCCGGCGACGCCCTGTTCGACCAGGTGCGCTTCTCCGGCGACGCCATGTTCGGCAAGGCGCGGTTCTCTGGCGACGCCTGGTTCAGCGAGGCGGAGTTCTCTGGCGACGCCTGGTTCAGCGAGGCGGAGTTCTTCGGCGACGCCTGGTTCGACCAGGCGCAGTGCTCCCGCACCGCTTGGTTCAGAAAGGCGCAGTTCTCCGGCGACGCCCGGTTCGGCGAGGCGCAGTTCTCCGGCGACGCCTGGTTCGACCAGGCGCAGTTCTCCGGCGACGCATGGTTCGGCGAGGCCCGGTTCTCCGACGACGCCGGGTTCGGCGAGGCCCGGTTTGAAGTGACGCCGGTGTTCGGGCCAGTGGTGTGTGCGAAGACGGTCGACCTATCTGGTGTGGTGTTCGAAGCACCGGTGACGCTGGAGATCGCGGCGAACGCGGTGCGTTGCGAGAGGACCCGGTGGGGGTCCACGGCGACGCTGCGCCTGCGGTACGCCGCAACGGACCTCAGTCACGCGGTGCTGTCCTTCCCGGTGGCGGTCGTTGCCCACCCCACGCCCTTCACCACCAACCGTCTCGCCAGTACGTCGGTGAATGAAAGTCTGCTGGCAGGATCCGGCAGCGGAGTGCGGGTGGTCTCGGTGCGCGGGGTGGACGCCGCGCACCTGGTCCTGACCGACACCGACCTGCGGGACTGCCTGTTCTCCGGGGCCTTCCACCTCGACCAGCTCCGCTTGGAAGGCCGCTGCACCTTCGCCCCCACCCCCACTGGCCTGCACCGTCGCTACCTCATACGGCCCTACCGGTGGACGCGCCGGCGCACCCTGGCCGAGGAACACCACTGGCGCGCCCAGTCGACTGGCCAGCCCGCCCCGCCCCCGGGCCAGGCGCCCTCACCGCGTGACTGGCGTACCGGGCCGCACCACCCCGACCCCGATCTCACCCCCGACCCGGACGACGTGGCCGCGCTCTACCGGCAGCTGCGCAAGGCCTTCGAGGACGGCAAGAACGAGCCCGGTGCGGCGGACTTCTACTACGGCGAGATGGAGATGCGCCGCCACGACCGCACCGGCACCCCGCCCGGTGAACGCGGCCTGCTGTGGGGGTACTGGCTGGCCTCCGGCTACGGCCTGCGCGCTTCCCGTGCCCTGGGCTGGCTGCTGGCGGCCATGGCGGCCACCGTCGTGCTCATCATGGGCCTCGGCCTGCCCGACTCCTCACCGAAGCAGGTCGCCACCGGCACTGTCCCGGCCGGCGGCGGGCGGGTGACGCTGGCCGTGGACAAGCAGGATCCGCAGCTGACGCTGTCCGTCGGCGACCGATTCACCCAGGAGCGCTTCGACAAGGCCCTGCGAGTGGTCCTGAACTCCGTCGTGTTCCGCTCCAGCGGCCAGGACCTCACCACCTGGGGCACCTACACCGAGATGGTCAGCCGCTTCACCGAGCCCGTCCTGCTCGCGCTGGCCGTCCTCGCTATGCGCAGCCGCATCAAGCGCTGACACTCACAGCCATCCGCGAACTCTTGTTCAGCAAACTGAACGCTATACCGGTGATTCCTGCCCCACTGCTCCCCGAGCCCCTTATCGGTCTTCGTAGATGAGGGGGAGACGGGGGTTGATACTGGTGGGCTCTCGTATTTAACTGTCGCCGGTTCCCCGTGGAGCTAGCCCGGCGGTCACCGTCAGTGATCTCGGGCGGCAGTGGGGCACCCCAGGGCACCAGAGCCAGCGCGTGCTCGGGTCCGGAATAAACCAATCGCCCGCACGTCGATGCTCCCGTAGGGTGCGCGGGTTGTCGTGGCGGAGAGGCGGTTCGGAGCGTGGCACGCAGGGCAGTGACGCGGGAGCAGTTGGCGGGTGCGGCGCGGGCCGCACTGGGCGGCAGGCGGCGGCTGGAGGCGGTCGAGCGGATCGCGGGCGGCAGTAAAAAGGGCGTGTACCGCCTGGTGATGGACGATGCGACGACGGCGATCGCCTACCTGTGGGACGACGCCGAGAACTACTGGCCGGCGGCCGAGGGCGACGACGACCTCACCGACCCGTTCTCGCCCGGCCTCGGGCTCGATCTGTTCGAGGCTGCGCACGCGCGGTTGGACGCACTCGGCGTCCGCGTTCCGGGAATCCGTCTCGTCGATCGCGACGGCGCCCACTGCCCGGCCGACCTGGCGATCGTCGAGGACCTCCCAGGCGAGAGCCTGGAGGAGTTGCTCGCGCGCGACCGGCGCGCGGCTGCTCCGGTCATGGCCCGGCTCGCGGAGTCGCTGGAGGCGATGCGGGGCCACCGGGCACCCGCGTACGGCAAGGTGGCCGTGGTTGATGGAGGAGGAACGTCGCGCGGTACGTCGTGCGAGGGGGTGGTCCTCGACAGTGCTCTGCGGGACCTCGCCGAGGCAGCCTCGCGCGATCCGCGGATCGCGGGCGCCCGCGACCGGCTGGAGGAGCGGCTGCTGGGCCTGGCGGCGGCGGTGCGGCCACGCGCGGAGTACGCGGTCGTGCACGGCGAACTGGGACCCGACCACGTGCTGGTGGACGCTGACCAGAATCCCGTGGCGATCGACATCGAGGGGTTGATGTACTTCGACGTCGAGTGGGAGCACGTGTTTCTGAGGATCCGCCTGCACGACGCCTACCAGCCGCTGAGGGTGGCAGGGTTGGACGAGGACCGGCTCGCGCTCTACATGCTCGCACAGCGACTCTCGCTGACGGCGGGTCCGCTGCGGCTGCTCGACGGGGACTTCCCCGACCGGACGTTCATGGCGGGCATCGCCGAGTACAACCTGAAGCAGGCTCTGGAACTGGTCCACGCCTGAATTCCCGGGTGTCTCAACTTGTTCGCCAAATACGGCCATGGTACTGGTGGCTCGCGTATTCAACTGTCATCGGTTCCCCGAGGAACCCACCCTGCTGGTGACCGGCTGTGATCGCCAGCGGCGTATCGGCTCCAGGTCCCACCGGTCTCCCTGAGGAGACGGCTGGTGGTCTTGTCGTGGTAGCCGAGAGCGTCCGCAACGACAGGGGCAGGCAGTTCAAGGAGTTGCTGGCGGACGGCGGCGCCGCGGGCGGCGGCGGCCGGGACCCCGATTTCGCGGAGGAGCGCGGCCAGGTGGTCGGGGCGGGCCGGCTGCCCTGCCCGGCGACCAGGAAAGAGCCAGCGGGAGGCCGGGTTGGTGGCGGTGTCCATGTTGTCGCGGTTCGCGATGTGCTCCAACAGCAGGGAGTCGACCGGTGCGGGGACGGGTGAGGCTGGTTCCCCGAGCCGTAGAAGTAGGCCCTGTTCTCCCGAAGCTGCCAGGAAGTGACAAGTAGCTCTCTGTAATCAGAGTGGCGCTTGGTGACGGCTGGCGGGGCGGGGACTGGGAACTTCGCTGACACGGAGGTTAGCGAAGTCGGCGTGCGCGGTCTCGACGGCTTCGGGGTATGCCTCGCGCTTGGAGTGTTCTGCGAGCGCCCGGTAGATGCTGGCCACGGAGGGGCTCTGCCCCTTGCGCCTGCCGGTGGGGATGATCAGGTCGGGCTGAATCTGCTCGACGGACTCGCCGCCCGCGCGGCGCCGCAGCACGGTGTGCAGCATGTCGTCGGTGATGACCGGCGGCCGGCCGCCGTGCTTGCCCTTGCGGGCTGCGGTGTCGAGCCCCTCCAAGGTGGACTCGCGAATGTTCTCCCGCTCGGTCTCCGCCATCGCGGCGAAGAACGCGAACAGCAGCTTCCCCGGGCCGGTCGGCTCGTAGATGCCGGGCAGGGGACCGGCGAGCATCTCCAGGACGAGGCCGTGAGCGGTGAGGTGGTCGGCGAGCGCGGTGAGTTCGGCGGCGTCGCGGCCGAGGCGCTTCATCTCGTAGACGGTGAGGATGACCCGGCAGTGCGGGGCGTGCGCCTTGACCTCCCGCGCGGTCCGCAGCGCCTCCTCGAACCGGGGCCGGACCCGTACGCGGGTGCTGATCTTCTCGGCGAAGATCTTGTCCCGGGGGATGCCGTGTCCCGCGAGCGCGTCGAGCTGGGAGTCGAGTTCCTGCCCGAGGGTCGAGCAGCGGGCGTAGCCGATGCGGATGTCCGTGCTCGGCAGGTCCGGGTCGATGGGTGCCGGCGGCGGGGTGCCGGGCCGCCACGGCTGGCCTGGGCCGCGGTCGGCGGGGGTCGGGACGCGCAGCTCCTTCTTCAGGCGGGGAACCTGGGTGAAGCGGCGGGTGTGGTAGGCGGAGGCGACCGCGCCGCCGCGCGAGCGGCACGGTGAGCCGGGCTGGGCGTCGCACTTCGGACAGGCGTGCTGTTCGACGTCGTCGGCGTCCGACCGGTCGGTCGGGAAGGGCTGCTGAGGGGCCGTCATGGGCCCGGATTTTCGCACAATGCAAGTCTCAGAAGAGGGTCTGTCCCGCTTTTGTGTGAGAACGGGTTCTGAGAGTGAATCCGAGTTCGGCGGGGGTCCGGCGGCACGCGATTGATCTTGCTCGCGCAAAGGATCGTTTATGAGATTCGGGACAAGGGGCCGGTTCGGCTCGACCGGCTGCCTCAGCCGTCAGGCCGTCGCTTACTGGAAGAGGATCGTCTGCCTGGCCTTTCCCGGCGGTCGCTGACAGATAAGGGGTGGTCCGGCCATGGGGCCGGGCCACCCCTTCGGGCATGCAACTGTCATGCGGGCTGCGCGGCGGGCGCTGGGGCGGGGGCCTTGTGGGCCTTGCGGGTCTCGCGGAGGGTCAGCAGGCCGGTGATCGCGATCAGCGCCGAGGTCAGGCCGTGTATGCCGAACGCGGCGGCGAGGGGGCCGTGGTGGGCCAGGACGTTGATCATGTCGCCGAACGGGGCGACGGCCTCCATCAGCAGGACCCAGCCCAGGGCGCGGCGGTGGCCCGTCACCAGCAGGATGCCGATGACCAGGCCCATCGCGAGTTCGCGGGTGCCCTTCATGATGAGGAAGCCGTCGCCGTTGCCGGCGGGCCAGTTCGGCAGGCCAACGCCCTGAGTGGACGCCTCAGGAGCCAGGATGAAGGACAGCCCGAGGTAGAGGACGAACAGGGTGACGGCGGTGACCAGCACGGTGTTGACGTTCTTCAGCGACATGACGCTTCTCCTTTGATGCTCAGGTTGGAGTGGGGCAGGGTTCATCCCGGGCGTAGCCGGGGCGGCCGGTGACGTGCCAGATGACGCGGACCGGTGCGGGCGGGGCGGACAAGACCGCCTTACTCGGGGGCATCCGCAGACCCGCACACCAGAAGTGCTTCGCAGTGCTGCTCTGCAGACGGGGGGAACGGACACTGACGTGGCTGACCGGCATCGCCGCGGCTGCGAACGCAATCCCGCTGTCACCAGCGAGGGCGTGATCCGCTGGGCCGCCACCGGCCTCACGACCCGGCACCGCCCGGGGTGAGGATTTCCATGAGATGTCCGTCGGGGTCGCGGAAGTAGGTACCCCTGCGGCCTTCGGTGCGCTCGCTGCGGTAGATCTGCCCATTCTCTTGGCATGCGGGATCGGCGTAGTGGGTGATTCCACCGTCCTGTATGCGGGCGAAGGCGGCGTCGAACTCCTCCTCGCTGACCATGAATGCGTAGTGGTGTGGCTCGAAGTCGTCCAGCTGGTCGTAGTCCAGGCTGACTTGGTTGGCCAGCGTGACCGGCGTGAAGTGCGCCAGCGGCGGGTCGACGCTGAGACCGAGGATGTCGGCCAGGAACTGCGCCGAGGCTTGCGGGTCACGGGCGGGGACGATGGTGTGGTTCAGTTCCACGGTCATAGTGACTCCTGTTCAGGGACGGGCTGCGCGAGGTGGGGTGCTGCCCTCCCCGGCTGCGGTTGCCGTGTCACACGTCGATCTGCTCGAAGATGTGCGGGTACGACACGATGTCGTCGGGGAACTCGGCAACCATGCGCTGGAACTCCGGGCTGCCGAACGCCGTGGCGAGAGCCTCGGTCGACTCCCAGACCGCGACGTTCATCAGAAGCCGGCTGTCCGCCGTTCCCTGGTGCATCCGCAGGGAGACGAATCCCGGCTGAGCCTTCATGAACTCGGCCTGCCTGTGAAAGAGGGCCAGGAACGCTTCCGTCCTCTCCTTCGGGACGACGAAGGTGTTGGCCAGGACGATGGGCCCGGTCTTCTCCTTGAACTGCGCGAACATCGGCGTGTGCGGGTCGAGACTCTGCAGCTTGGCCATTTTCGGTACGTCCTCTCGCTGTCGGTCAGTGGGTGTCGTGAGCCCGTGGGCTCAGGTGAGGGCGGTGACCAGCAGGGTGAAGGCGCCGACGATGACGGCGACGCGGACGTAGTGGAAGCGGTCCCAGCGCTTCATCTGCTGCTTCCAGTCGGCGGGCCGGTTCTCAGGGGTCCACGTCTTGTTCCGGTTGTTGATCGGAACGAGCAGCAGGAGCGACATGACCACGCTGAGGATCAGCAGCGCGCCGGCGGTGACGACGAGGCCGGTACCGCGGTGGTGCCACCCGGCCACAGCCCAGACCGCGACGAGGACGAGCGAGCCGATGTACCAGACCGGCATCATGGCGCCGAGCATCCGGCCCCCGTGGGAGTGGGCCTGCTGATTGCTGTCCTCCGGGAGGGCGTTGAAGATCGGGTTCATGACGAAGGCGACGGAGAACTCCACCCCCACCATCAGACCGACGGCCACGGTGGTGACGACCTCGAGTGCGCTGAGCATGACGACCCTCCCGGGATCTAGCGTTGCTAGCTGGTGAGGCTACGCTAGCGCTACTGCCGCTCCATTGTCTAGCGGTGCTAGGATCGAATCATGTCGGTACAGGAACGCAAGCAGCGGGAACGGGCGGAGCGCGAGCGCCTCATCGTGGCGACGGCCCGCGAACTCGCCGAGCAGCAGGGCTGGGACGCGGTCACCACCCGCCGTCTCGCCGAGCGCATCGAGTACAGCCAGCCCGTCCTCTACAGCCACTTCCGCGGCAAACGCGAGATCATCGGGGCCGTCGCCCTCCAGGGCGCCACCGAGATGGCCGCGGCGGTGCGTGCCGCGACGTCCGCCGCGGACGGCCCGCGCGCCCGGGTGTACGCCCTCGCCCGCGCCTACCTCGACTTCGCCGCACGCAACCCGGCGGTCTACGACGCCATCTTCCAGCTCGACGGCGGTCTCGCGTACGCACAGGAGGACACCCCGGAACCCCTCAAGGACGCCTTCGCCGCCCTGATGGAGAGCCTCGGCGAAGTCGCCGGGGACGGCATCCACCCGGGGCTGTTCACCGAGGTGTTCTGGGCGTCCTTGCACGGGGTGGCGACCCTGACCCGGTCGGGACGGCTGCCGCCCGAGGAGACCGAGCCGAGGGTGGAGCTGCTGGTGGACCGGCTCCCCACCGTCTGACGCACCGTCCCGGCAGGAACGCAGCCAGGGCCCTCGGGCCCCGCCGCTGCCTGCCTGACGCGCCGGCATCGGCCCAGCTGGTCCAGGCGTTCGCCAACACTGTCGATGTCGAGGACGGCACCGACGACCTGGATACTGCCCGCAGGCTCGACGCATGGCTGCGGGAGCAGGGGCTCCTGCGGGGTAGCGAGCGCGTCGGGGCACGGGAACACGTCCTGTGCCTGCGGCTGCGGGCGGGTATTCGCGAGGAGTTGGGTGTCCACGTGGGAGACGCCCCCGACCAGGCGCTGCAGCTCGCGGCGACCGAGGCGCTGCGCGAACTGCCCGTCGTGGTCACCGTTGGAGCCGACTCCCCCGGCGTCCTCACCCCGGCCCTGCATCTCTCCGCGACCGAGAAGGCCCTCGGGGCGCTGGCGATCGCCTGGAGCGAGTTGTCCGTCACCGGCCAGGCGGCACGCCTGAAGCGCTGCTCCGAGCATGCCTGCGCCTGGGTTTTCTGGGACTCCTCGAAGAACCGCAGCCGCCGCTGGTGCTCGATGCGGGCGTGCGGGAACCGGGCCAAGGCCCGCCGTTACGCAGCACGGCAGGCCGCGGGGGCGACTTCCGGCTGACGCACCGGGGCCGTGTACCGACGGTGGCCCAACAAATGTTCATGGCGTGGCGCGCTTCGCCACCAGGTCGGCGGTGAGGCCCGCTACCTCCCGGGCTGCGAGGCCCTGCAAACAGGTCGTAAGGTCCGCCGAGTCCCGCAGCGCCCTCGCCCCGGGGCGAAGTAGCGCTTCCAACGGGCAACGTCCTTGTTCGTCTCCTCAACGAACCTAAACATCCAATTCGCCCCGGATGCCAGCAGGTCGGTTACCCCCTGGTGTCCGAGCCGGGATTCCGAGGCCTTGGCTCATGGGCGGATGACGGCTTGTTCCAACAGGTCCTGGAGGGCGCGCTGTTGCTCAGATGTGAGTCCGCCCAGCGGTGAGTCCTGGGCGAGGAGTTCGAGGAGCCGTTCACGGAGGGCCGCGCCCTCCGCGGTGAGGATGAGGTGCTTTGCGCGGCGGTCGGTGGGGTGGGCGCGGCGCTCGACCAGGCCGAGCTTCTCGAGCTTGTCGATGACGAAGGTGGCATTGGAGGGCTCGCAGCTCATGCGTTCGGCGAGCTCTCGCATAGTCATGGGCCCGGTCATCTCCCGCAGCGCAGTGGCCTGGGCCGGGGTCAGGTCGAGCGCGACAGCACGAACGCGTACGTGATCGGCGATCTGCCGGGCCAGTGCGTCCACCAGGCCGCAGATCTCCCGCTCGGCGATGGCGTGCGGATCCGGAGGCGTCGTCATGACCCCACCCTAGCAAGTCCATCAAGTCAGAATAATTAGAGCTTGAATGATTCGAGCTTGATGCATATGGTGATGCCGTCGCCGAGACGCACGGCGACGACCTGACGCCGCACCAGAAGAGGAAGAACCATGGCGAACTCTGCACTCGACCGCACCGACCGGTTGCGTAGGCCGGCAGGAATCCGCTCGCTGCAACTGGGCGACACGAAGGTCTCGTACGTACCGGACGGCGATGTACGGCTCCGGCCACGGGCCCTGTTCCCGGACACCACCGATGAGGTGTGGGCCGCCCACCCGGAGCTTCTGGACGTCTCGGGCCATCTCGTGGCAAGCATCGGCGCCCTGCTGGTGGAGCACGGCGACCGCGCCCTGCTGATCGATGCGGGCTTCGGACCGCAGAGGCTCCCCGCGGCTCCGGACGGCCCGCGCGGCGTCATTCACGGGGGCGCGCTACTGGAGAGCCTGGCCCAGCTCGGCCGTGGGTCGGAAACGGTCGAGGCAATCGCATTCACCCACCTCCACCCCGACCATCTGGGCTGGGCCTGGCATCCCGCCCCAGGCGGTGACCGGCCCGCATTCGCCCATGCCGACTACCTGGTGTCCGCGCCAGAATGGGCCCAGCGCGACCTGCTGGAGGAGCAGGGCATGACCGCAGAGGTCACAGCCCTGGCGCCGCTGGTGCGTCCCGTGGTGGACGGACAGGAGATCTTCCCGGGCGTGCACGTGCGGATATCCGCAGGCCACACGGCCGGGCACGCCGAGTACGTCATCACTTCGGGCGGGCAGCGACTGATCGCCTTCGGCGATTCCCTGCACTCGCCGATCCAGGTTGACCACCCTGAATGGTCCTCCGCCTTCGATCACGACCCCGTGGGGGCCGCCGATCACCGCCGCCGTCTCGTCGTCGAACTGAAAGAGCCCGACACGATCGGCTTCGGCGGCCACTTCGCCGACGCGGTCTTCGGGCAGGTCCGGCAGAACGACAGCGGCCCCGCCTGGCGCCCCCTGGACGCCCGCCCCACTGGTGATGACCAGTGACGACAGCGCTCGCGCGCCGCCCGTGGATTCGCGCACCAGATGCTGGCAGGGCATCGTCGCTGCCGCGCTGACCGCAACGGTCACGGTGATGCCGCGCTCTGCCATCGGGGTCCTCACCCCGCGGATCGCACAAGACCTGCATGCCTCCCGAACGGCCATCGGTCTGACGATCAGCGCCTTCTACCTACGCCGCCACTGCATTGGGCTCCCCCCTCGCCAAACCGCCGGTACCCGAGGTGGTCGCCTCGATGCGTACGACTGGCATCAGAAAACGATCGTTTGGCGACAGGGGGCCCGGCCGTCCAATGAACCCGTGCAATCCGGGGGTTCGTGGCGGTGCGAATCCAATCAGATCCGATGGTAATTGCTGACAGGGTTTGACGACAGATAGGGTCCGATCCTCCGTACAGAGGGGGCCCCTGATGGCGAACCTGGTCTACAAGCGGGTCTCGACGGACCAGCAGTCCACCGCCCGGCAGGACCTCGTCCTGGACGAGGCCGGCATCGAGGACCCGGTCGTCTTCGAGGACGACCCGGGCACCTCAAGCCGCCTCCACCCGCTCCAGCGCCCGAAGTTCGGCGAGCTGCTGAAGTACGCGCGGCCGGGCGACACCGTGCACATCTCCGAGATGTTCCGCCTCGTGCGCGGCAACCAGCACATCCTCGACGTGCTCGACGTCCTCCACCGCGACCGCCTTGCCCTGCGCATCCACGACGGCGCGTTCTCCGCCATGGACCTCACCGCCCGCCACCCCCGAACCGGCGAGCTGCTGTCCACCGTGAAGTTCATGGTGCAGACCCTCGCCGCCGCCGGCGAACTCCAACGCCACCTCCAGCGCGAGCTGACCTACGACGGACTGCGCGCCGCCGAGGCCAAGGGCAGCAAGGGCGGACGCCGCCCCGCCGTCGCGGCCGCGACGACCGACGACGTACGCACCGCGTACCTCGAAGGCCGCTCCTTTGCGGCCCTCGCCCGCGACCACCGCGTCAGCCTCGATCGTCACCATGCGCGCGGACGGTTCGGACCAGAAGGTCGTCTTCGACAGTGCCACGTCCGGCCTCGACCCCGCGATGGTCGCGAAGGGGCTGGCCGGCGCGTTCCGGCCCGCCTGGTCGCATGATGGCAAATGGATCGCGTTCGGCGTGGGCGGCTGGTTCCAGACACGTGCGACGAGCGGAGCGGTGCTCGTACGGGTGCGCAGCGACGGCTCTGCCCAGCAGGTGCTCACGGACGGCACGGTCAACGCCGCTTCCCGAGCTATTCGCAGGACGGCAAGCGGATCGTCTACCGCGTGTGGGGTGAGGAGATGGGCTTGCGCATCCTCGACCTTGAGACCGGCGAGACGACCGTCCTCACCACCGAGTCCGACAACCTGCCCGACTGGTCCTGGGACGGAAAGCTCATCCTCTTCACCCGGAAGACGAGCCCCACCAACTTCGACGTGTGCACCATCAAGCCCGATGGAAGCGCCCTGAAGATACTGACGAGCAGTGGCGCCAACGACGGACATGCCGTTTGGACCTACGACGGCCGCGTCCTGTACAGCAGCGGCATGTACGGCTTCCGGGAGGAAGCGGCGCTCTACGACGACACGTTCCAGCCTTACGGCCAGATCTTCAGCATGAAGGCGGACGGTTCCGACAAGAAGATGCTGACCGACAGCCAGTGGGAGGACTCGATGCCGCTCTTCCTCACCCAGGATGTCCTCTCCAGGTGACCTGAGGATGAGGCGGCAACACCTGTATCGCGCGGAGCGCCTAAGCAGGAGTGCTCTGTCACCGAGGACTGCGTCGTCGCGACGTGGCCGGAATGCCAGAGCGGCTCCCGTGAGCGTTTCCCCCGACGCGGGCGCGCGCCCCATGCGGCAGGGCCGTCGCCGCAAGCTGACGGCTTGGTCTTCTCGCTGCGGATACGGGCGCGTTCACGTCGTTCGGTGGCCAGGACGTCACGGTGGAGGGCGTTGGCATTGCGCCAGCGCAGGTAGGCGTGCAGGGCCCGTGTCTGGACGGTGCGGTTGGGGTGGTGGGAGTTGGCGAGGGTGAACTTTCACAGCGGTCCGAAGTGGGCTTCGATCGGGTTCGCACAGGATGCATAGGCCGGGGTGAAGCACAGCTCGACCTTGCTCTTCCTGGCCCAGCAACGGATGTCAGCGTCTTTGCGGGCGGACAGGTTGTCCAAATCACCTAGATCGGGGCGCCGTCTGGCCGGGCAGCGCGTGTCGACTTCAGCGCAGCCAGTGTGTTGCCGGCGCCCTTCAACGAACCGGCCGGTGACCGCGACGGTGTCGAGCGCGCGGTCAACTTCCGCTGCGGAGTGCGGTTTTGCACTGACCATGACCCTGCGGCGCCCCCAGCACACACCCAGATGCCCGAGACAGAGCCCACAGCCGATGCTGGGGAGAGCCACCAGGCCCTCCCCAGCATCGGCATGCCCGCGTACGGGGGGACAGCTCGCCGACCGATCGGTTTTTCCGATGGTTAATGCTCGGAAAACTCCGCTGGACCGGTGGGATGCGACTGGGGCACGGTGCTCGGCAAGCACCGCCCGAACGTGCGGCTTCCACCACGCCGTCCCGGATCTCCCGGGCGGCATCAGATCACGGAAGGCCCTCGTGCTCCCTGAGACTGCCTCAACTCCAGTGGCTGCCGATCCCCTGGATTCCGACCCCGCCGGCCTGCTGGCCCGGCTGGTCTCCATCGACTCCGTCAACCCGGGCCTGGTTCCCGGAGGGGCCGGTGAGACCGTCATCGCCGATTTCTGCGGCCATTGGCTGGCCGCCCGCGGCTTCGAGGTCCACCGCCTGGAGAAGTGCCCGGGCCGGCCCTCGCTCGTCGCGATCGCCCGTGGCACCGGCGGCGGCCGTTCCCTCATGCTCAATGGCCACCTTGACACCGTCAGTCTCGCCGACTACGACGGCGACCCGCTCGACCCGCAGATGCGCGACGGCAGGATGTACCGACGCGGCACCTTCGACATGAAGGGCGGCATCGCGGCCATGATGGTCGCCGCCGCCCGCGCCACCGCCCACGGTCCCCTGCGCGGCGACCTCATCCTCGCCTGCGTCGCCGACGAGGAGCACAGCAGCTCGGGCACCGAGGAAGTCCTGGAGTCCTTCACGGCCGACGCGGCCATCGTCACCGAGCCGAGCCACCTCGAAGTCACCCTCGCGCACAAGGGCTTCGTCTGGTTCGGCGTGGAGATCGACGGCCGCGCCGCCCACGGCTCCCGTCCCGACCTCGGCGTCGACGCCATCGCCAAGGCCGGGCACTTCCTCGTCGCCCTGGAGCAACTCGGACAGCGCCTCTCCGAGGGCCCGGGGCACCCGCTCCTGGGCAAAGGCACCGTGCACGCCTCCGTCATCACCGGTGGCGAGGAGCCTTCCACCTACCCGGCGCACTGCCGCATCACCCTGGAGCGCCGCACCGTTCCGGGTGAGAACGCCGACACCGTCGAGTCGGAGCTGGTCTCTGTCCTCGATCAACTTGCCGCCACGGTCCCAGACTTCGGCTACCGGCTGACCCGGGGCCTGCACCGCGAACCGTTCGAGGCCGACCGAGAGGCCGCGATCGTGCGCACCCTCGCCCGCCACGCGGAAACGTCCCTCGGCCACCCGCCCGTGGTCCACGCCGAGCCCTTCTGGACCGACTGCGCCCTGCTGGACCGTGCCGGCATGCCTGCTCTTCGGCGTCGACGGCGAAGGCGCCCACGCGGCCACCGAGTACGTCGACCTCGCCTCGCTGGACCGCCTCACCAGCATCCTCACCGACACCATCGCGGACTTCTGTTCCTAAAGCCCTCCGCTGGCCCTGGACGGACCGGGGACCGGTACGGAACGAAAGTGCACCACTCATGACCACTAAGATTGTGTCCTATGTGGAGGCCGCTCGTTGGTCTGCGTATGGGGCGGGGTGCGTGGAGTTGGATTGTTCCGGACGGGTTGTGGGGGATCGCGGAGCCGCTGATCCCGCCGTCGAAGGTGCGGCCGCAGGGCGGCGGGGTCGCGAACATCGATGATGAGGCGGTCTTCGCGGCGATCATCTACGTGCTGGTCAGCGGGTGCGCCTGGCGGGCGTTGCCGCCGTGTTTCGGGGCGTCGAAGTCGACTGTGCACCGCCGGTTCGTCATCTGGTCGAGAGCCGGGGTGTGGGGCCGGCCGCATCAGAAGATTCTCCAGCTCCTGGACGAACAGGGCTTGATCGACCTGCCCCGGGCGGTCCTGGACTCCGCGCACGTCCGCGCTAAAAAAGGGGCGAACTTGCAGGTCCGAGCCCCGTGGACCGGGGCAAGCCGGGTTCCAAGATGCACGTCCTGTCCGACGCGGACGGACTGCTCCTACGCGTCGGACTCTCCGCGGCCAACACCCACGACAGCCAGGCCCTGAAGCCGATGCTGTCCCATTTCCACATGGGACACGAATCCCACAAGGCCGAATCCAAGCCCGTGCGCCTCCACGCCGACAAGGCATACGACATCCCCCACCTGCGACGATGGTTATGGGGCAAGCACATCGGTGTCCGCATCGCCCGCAAAGGCATCGACTCCAGCGATCGGCTCGGCCGACGCCGATGGGGCATCGAACGCACCATGTCCTGGCTCACCGGCTACCGCCGACTCAACCACCGCTACGAACGAAAACCAGCCAACTACCTGGCCTTTCTCGGACTGGCAGCCGCTCTCTGCTGCTATAAGCGGTTCCTCAAACTGACCATGTAGGACACGGTCTTAGGCGAGCCGGGCGATATCCCGCGCGTGGCGGTGGAGGGCCGCACGGGGCATGAGCTGCCCGGTGTGGAGGGTACGTACAGCGAGGTGACGCTCGCGATGGAAGAGCGGATCGTTGGGTATCTCCAGGGAGTCTGGGAGAAGGAGGTGGTGGGAGCCGGGCTGTGGACATCCCCATTTCCCATCCGTCTCCCAGATAATCCCGCGAAACCCGCTCCGCCGCTGTCCAGCGGCTTTCCCACCCTGGAGTGCTAGTGATTGTCGTCTGGATCAACGGTGCGTTCAGTGCGGGCAAGACCAGCGCCGCGTGCGAACTGATCGATCTGATCCCGAACAGCACCTTCTACGACCCCGGGCTGATCGGCGGGGGACTGCGTCGGCTACTGCCCCAGAAGAAGCTCGCCGAAGTGACCGACTTCCAGGACCTGCCGATATGGCGGCGCCTGGTGGTCGACACGGCCGCCGCGCTTCTCGCGGAACTCTCCGGGGTGCTGGTCGTGCCGATGACACTGCTGAGGCAGGAGTACCGCGACGAGATATTCGGCGGGCTCGCCTCCCGACGCATACCGGTGTGTCATGTACTGCTCTCACCTGAGGAAACGATCCTGCGGAGCCGGATCGCCCAGCGCGAGGAATTCGCCGACGATCCCGAGCACAGCGAGCGCGTCCGGCAATGGGCCTACGAGCACATCGAGCCCTACAGGGCGGCCCTCGGATGGATCACCGCCGACGCCCACACCATCGACACCAGCGCCCTCACCCCGTACGAGACGGCCGAGCGGATAGCCGAAGCGCTGCGCACCGGCGAAGCCAGGGAATGCGGCATAGTCCAGACCCCCGAACCGCGTGCGGAGACCGTCGCGTCCGGGGTGCTGCTCTTCGACGAGCAGGACCGGGTGCTGCTCGTCGACCCCACCTACAAGCCCGGCTGGGAGTTCCCCGGCGGTGTGGTGGAACCCGGAGAGGCTCCGGCCCAGGCCGGGATACGAGAGGTCGCCGAGGAGCTGGGGCTTCACCTGGACACAGTGCCGGGGCTTCTGGTGATCGACTGGGAGGCGCCCAAGCCGCCAGCGTACGGAGGACTGCGCTTCCTGTTCGACGGCGGCCGGCTGCGGGGCGAGGACGCCGCGCGGCTGCTGCTGCCGGGTTCGGAACTGCGCGGCTGGCGGTTCGTCACCGAGGAGGAGGCGGCCGGTCTGCTCCCGCCGACCCGCTTCGAGAGGCTCCGCTGGGCACTGCGCGCCCGCGAGCGGTCCACCGTGCTGAATCTGGAGGCCGGAGTGCCCGTGGGCGGCCGATAGTGTCCTGCTGGCTGCCGTTCACCGTGCGGCGGCCAGCAGGACGGACGCCGCGTCGGTGGTGAGCGGGTCACCGTGGCCGAAGCAGGCGACGGCCGGGCGGAGGGATGGCGGGCGGCCCGCCGCCCGGAGTTCTGCTCCGGGCGACTTCGCCCAGCGCGTACCGGGGGCGGGCACGGCCCTCAGCCGTTCCTGGACTCCGCGTAGTTCCGCAGGAACAGCGCCTCGGCGACCGAGAGCCGCTCCAGCTCAGCGGGGGACACGCTCTCGTTCACCGCGTGGATCTGGGCCTCGGGCTCGCTCAGCCCGATGAGCAGGATCTCCGCCTGGGGGTACAGCGCGGCCAGGGTGTTGCAGAGCGGGATGGAGCCCCCCATGCCGGAGGCCTGCATCTCCTCACCCGGGTAGGCGAGCCGCATGGCCTCGGCCATCGACGCGTAGGCGGGGCTGGTGACGTCGGCGCGGAACGGCTGCCCCTGGCCGACCTGTTCGACGGAGACGCGTGCTCCCCAGGGGGCGTGCGACTCGAGGTGGGCGGTCAGCAGCTTCGTCGCCTCGGAGGCGTCGTGGCCCGGCGGCACCCGCAGGCTGATCTGCGCCCGGGCGCTCGCCTGGAGCGACGGAGTGGCTCCGACCACCGGCGGGCAGTCGATGCCGATGACGGTCACCGCGGGCCGCGCCCAGATGCGGTCGGCGACCGTACCCGTGCCGATGAGCCCCACGCCGTCGAGCACCTTGGCGTCGTCGCGGAACTCGCTCTCCGGGTACTGCAGTCCGTCCCACTCCGCGTCGGCCGTGAGTCCGTCGACCGTGGTCGTGCCGTCCTCGGCCCGCAGGGACGCCAGCAGCTGGATCATCGCGGCCAGCGCGTCCGGTGCCGCGCCGCCGAACTGCCCGGAGTGCAGGTTCCCTTCGAGGGTGTCCAGCCGCACCCGCAGCATGGTCATACCGCGCAGCGTCGCGGTGACGGTGGGCAGCCCGACGCGGAAGTTGCCCGCGTCACCGATGACGATCGAGTCGGCGGCCAGCAGCTCCGGGTGCGCCTCGGCGTACCGTTCGAGGCCGCCCGTGCCCTGCTCCTCCGAGCCCTCCGCGATCACCTTGACGGACACCGGGACGCCGCCGTTCGCCATGAGGGCGCGCACCGCGAGCAGGTGCATGATGAAGCCGCCCTTGCAGTCCGCGGTACCCCGGCCGAACCAGCGGCCGTCGCGCTCGGTCAGCTCGAACGGCGGGGAGAGCCAGGCCGACTCGTCCAGCGGCGGCTGCACGTCGTAGTGCGCGTAGAGCAGCACCGTGGGCGAGCCGGGCGGGCCCGGCAGGTAGCCGTACACCGACTGGGTTCCGTCGGGGGTGTCGAGCAGCGCGACGTCCTGGAAGCCCTCGGCGCGCAGCGCGTCCGCGACCCAGCCGGCCGCCGCCTCGCACTCGCTCCGGGGGAACTGGGCGGGGTCCGCCACCGACCGGAAGGCCACCAGCTCGGCGAGCTCCGCTTTCGCGCGGGGCATCAGCGAGGCGACGGTCTCTGAAATCGGACGGGCGGTCATGGGCACGCTCCTCGTGGGTGCGACGTTAGGACTATGGCGCGGTGTGTACGCGGCCGGGGTCGACGCCGTGGACGCGGCGACGCGTGTACAACGCATTCATGGCTGATCCTCCCACAGCGGAGTTCGGCCGCGACGCGCCGTAGGATGCCGTGAGCAGCTGGGGCCACTGGTCGGATCAGGAGCAGAAGCACATCGTGAGCAGCGAGAACGCAGACGCCGGACGTGAGCCGGATGAGACGTCGTCGGTACCGCAGGAGTCCTCGGTATGGGACGTCGTCGTGGTCGGCGCGGGCCCGGCCGGAGCTTCCGCGGCGTACGCGGCGGCCGTCGCAGGCCGTCGGGTGCTGTTGCTGGAGAAGGCGGAGATCCCCCGCTACAAGACGTGCGGCGGTGGAATCATCGGGTACTCGCGGGACTCCCTGCCCCCCGGGTTCGAACTCCCCCTGAAGGACCGGATCCACGCGGTCACCTTCTCGCTCAACGGGAAGCTGTCGCGCACCCGCAGGTCCAAGCGGATGCTCTTCGGGCTGATCAACCGGCCGGAGTTCGACGCCGGCCTGGTGGAGGAGGCCCAGAAGGCCGGTGCCGAGCTGCGCACGGGCGTGGCGGTGACGCGGGTGGAGCAGCACGGTGCGGCCGTGCCCGACCGGCGCACGGTCGCCGTCGTGCTGGCCGGCGGGGAGACGGTGCTCGCCCGGGCCGTCGTCGGCGCGGACGGCAGTGCCGGCCGCATAGGCGCTCATGTCGGCGTGAAGCTCGACCAGGTGGACCTCGGGCTCGAGGTGGAGATCCCCGTCCCGGAGACGGTCGCCGAGGACTGGGCGGGCCGGGTGCTCATCGACTGGGGCCCGATGCCCGGGAGTTACGGCTGGGTCTTCCCCAAGGGCGACACGCTGACCGTCGGCGTCATCTCGGCGCGCGGCGACGGTGCGGGGACCAAGCGCTATCTGGAGGACTTCGTCGGGCGACTGGGCCTCGCCGGGTTCGAGCCCACGGTCTCCTCCGGACATCTGACCCGGTGCCGTAGCGACGACTCGCCGCTTTCCCGCGGGAGGGTCGTGGTCTGCGGCGACGCGGCGGGGCTGCTGGAACCCTGGACCAGGGAGGGCATCTCCTTCGCACTGCGGTCCGGGCGGCTCGCGGGCGAATGGGCCGTGCGGATCGCGGAGTCGCACGACGCGGTCGACGCCCGCCGGCAGGCGCTCAACTATGCCTTCGCGATCAAGGCGGGGCTGGGTGTGGAGATGAGCGTCGGACGCCGCATGCTCAGGCTGTTCGAGCGGCGCCCGGGGATCCTGCACGCGGTGCTGACGGGCTTCCGTCCTGCCTGGAACGCGTTCGCGGGGGTCACCCGGGGGACGACGTCACTGGCCGAGCTGGTCCGCACGCATCCGATGGCACAGCGGGCGATGCATGTGATGGACCGCCAGGGGTCGGGCGGAGTCAGCTCTCGACCGTGATCCGGAAGACCGGGTGGTCGGGGCAGGCGGCCAGGAGCTCGGCGTCGCTCGACTTCGCCGTGATGCCCTGGAAGTACTGGTTGACCTCCCAGCCCCAGCGCTTCAGATAGGCGCGGACGATCCGCACCTTCTGCTCGTCGTCCGGGATCTCCACGGCGGTGAAGGCACGGACCTTCCGGCCGACCTTCAGCTCTCCGCCTCCGGCCACGCGCATGTTGCGCACCCACTGGGAGTGGCCGCGGGCGGAGACGAGGTACTGGACCCCGTCGTGGTGGTGGGGGTTGACGGGGATGCGCTGCATCCGGCCGCTCTTACGGCCTCGTACCGACATCTCGGCGGAGCCGAGGAGGCTGACGCCGTGCCGTGCGAGCCAGCCGACGACACCGTTCATCCGCTGGGCGAAGGCGTTGGCCTGGAGGTAGTACGGCTGCTGCGACATGGGTGGCTCCTGCCATCGAGTGTCGTGAGAGAGCGGTGCTCTCGCTTGAGATCAGTGTGCACGAGTGCGGTGCGCCAAAGCAAGAGCATTGCTCTCATTTATGTTCAGTGCTCCGATCGCGTGGCAGACTGAAGTCATGAGCACCATTCGAGGAGCCCGAGAACGCGCCCGCATCGAAATCACCGCGGCGATCAAGGACGAGGCCAGGAGACAGCTCGCCGCCGAAGGCGCCGCGAAGCTCTCCCTGCGTGCCGTCGCCCGCGAGCTCGGCATGGTGTCCTCCGCGCTCTACCGCTACTTCCCCAGCCGCGACGACCTGCTGACGGCGCTCATCGTCGACGCCTACGACGCGGTGGGAGAAGCCGCGGAGACGGCGGCGCGCGGCAAGGCAGGCGCCCCGGCCGTCCCCCACCCGGCCCGCTGGCTGGCGGTCGGCTGCGCCGTACGCGACTGGGCTCTGGCCCACCCCCATGAGTACGCGCTGATCTTCGGCTCGCCGGTCCCCGGCTACACCGCCCCGCAGGACACCGTGGGTCCCGCCTCCCGCGTGGGCCAGGTCCTGATCGGCCTCGTACGCGACGCCTACCTCGCCGAGGGCCTTGCCGCCCCCCCGCAGGATGCCGGACTGCGCACCGAGGGCGCACGGATGGCGGCCGACCTGGCCGAGGACTTGCCGCCGGCCGTCGTGGTGGCCCTGGTGGCCGCGTGGGCGCAGCTCTTCGGGCTGATCTCCTTCGAACTCTTCGGTCAGTTCAACCGCGTGGTCGAGGCACGCGAAAGGCTCTTCCGGCACGCCGTTCACGAGCTCGGGCGCTCGGTCGGCCTGCTGGACGGCCGGCCCGCCGGTGCCGGAAGCGCGGGAGGCTGACGCGGGGCGGGGCCAGGGCGCAATCCCGGGGCGGAGAGGCGGGGTGGCGCCCCCGGACGGGTACTCCGCGGGGAGTACGCAGGATCACCACGCCCGGCTGACGTGCGCCGGGGGTCCGCGCGTCTAGCGTGGCCGGTATGCAGGATCGGCGAGCGCACCCGAGTGCGGCGGCCGGCCCCCGCCGGGGGCCGGGAGGCCGACGGGCCGGCCGCACCCCCCCGGGGCGCGGAAGGTACGGCGGCGGGGAGGGGCCGGGCGGCCTGGGGAGGTTCACCGGCCGGGGACGGCGCGGCGACCGGCTGCCATGGCCGTCGACCGTCGTGGTCGGCGTGATCGTGATGGTGGGCACCACTGTCGCCGCGCACGGCCAGGACCGCGAACCGCTCGGCCTCGTCGCCCGGCTGCTGCTCTTCGCCGCGGTCGCCGTGCTGCTCGTGCGCCACCGCCGCCCTGTCGTCGCGGTGGCCGGCACGTCCGCCGCCACGCTCGTCTATCTCGGCCTCGGGTATCCGTACGGCCCGGTCTTCCTCGCCGTCGCCGTCGGCTGCTTCAGCGCCATCGTGTCGGGGCACCGCAAGGCGGCATGGTGGTCACTGGGCACCCTGTGGGCGGGGCACCTGCTGGTCGTGCACTGGCTGTACCGATGGCTGCCGCCGGACGGCGACGGCCCGGCGCCCTGGGGCCAGGAGGCGTTCATCACCGCCTGGGTCGTGGCCGTCGTCGCCGCGGCCGAACTCCTCCGCGTGCGCCGTGAGCAGTGGGCCGCGGCCAGGGCGGAGCGGGAGGCCGCGGAGAAGCGGCGGGCCGACGAGGAGCGGCTGCGCATGGCCCGCGAACTCCACGACGTCCTGGCCCACAGCATTTCCGTCATCAACGTGCAGGCCGGGGTCGGGCTGGCCCTGCTCGACTCCGATCCCGAACAGGCCCGTACGGCACTCACCACGATCAAGTCCGCCAGCAAGGAGGCACTCGGCGAGGTGCGCCAGGTGCTGGAGAACCTCCGGGCCCCCGGCGACGCCCCCCGGGCCCCGGCCCCAGGCCTCGACCGCCTGCCCGAGCTGGTCGACCAGGCCGCAGGCGCGGGGCTCACCGTGACCGTCGAAACGGACGGCGCACGGGGGCCTGTTCCGCCCGGTACCGACCTCGCCGCCTTCCGCATCGTGCAGGAGGCTCTGACGAATGTGGTGCGGCACTCCGGATCGCGTACCGCGAGTGTCCGGATCGCGTACGGGAGCGAACACCTCGGACTGCTGGTCGACGACGAGGGGCCGGCCACGGGCGACGACGCCGGAGGCAGCGGCAACGGACTCATCGGCATGCGGGAGCGGGCCGCGGCCCTGGGGGGCACGATCGACGCGGGGCCCCGTCCCGACGGCGGATTCCGCGTCACGGCGGAACTCCCGCTGCGGCCCGGCCGGGGCGGTACCGCCGCACGGGACGAGACGGGAACGGAGGGGACGACGTGATCCGCGTACTGCTCGCCGACGACCAGTTGCTGGTCCGGGCAGGGTTCCGGGCGCTTCTGGACGCCCAGCCGGACATCGAGGTGGCCGGTGAGGCCGCCGACGGGGCGGAGACCGTACGCCTCGTGCGCGAACTGCGCCCCGACGCCGTGCTCATGGACATCCGGATGCCGAAGCTGGACGGTCTGGCGGCGACGCGGGCGATCACCGACGACCCGGTCCTCCACGACGTGAAGGTGGTCATGCTCACCACCTTCGAACTCGACGAGTACGTCTTCGAGGCGATCCGGTCCGGAGCCTCCGGATTCCTGGTCAAGGACACCGAACCGGACGAACTGCTGCGCGCGGTCCGTGCGGTGGTGGCCGGGGACGCCCTGCTGTCGCCGGGAGTCACCCGGCGGCTGATCGCGGAGTTCGCGGCCCGCTCCAAGGCGCCCGCGGCGGCGACGGTCCTGGACGAACTGACCGAACGTGAGCGGGAAGTCATGGCCCTGGTCGGTATCGGCCTCTCCAACGAGGAGATCGCCCGCAGGCTCGTCGTCAGCCCGCTCACGGCGAAGACCCACGTCAGCCGGGCCATGGTCAAGCTGGGTACCCGGGACAGGGCGCAACTCGTCGTACTGGCCTACGAGTCGGGGCTCGTGCGGCCCGGCTGGCTCGGCTGAACGGCCGGCAGGCGCCGCTCCTCGGCCGCGCGGGGGAAGTGGCGGAGCACGTGCACCACCCGGAGGGCGAACACCAGCGCGCCGAGCACGGCACCCACCCGGAACAGCACGCGTTCCGCACCGGCCGGCAGTTGGAGGAGCAGCGCGGGGAGGCAGACCCCGGCGAAGGTGGCCGCGGCCACCACGACTCCGCTGACCAGGGCGTAGCCGATCTCCAGGGTCATGGCGTCCCGTTCCGCCTGAGTGCGTCGCGACATGTCCGAAGTGTCACAGGAGCCGTGGCCGACGGCAAGGATGCGTTTCCGCGCGATTTCCGCAGCTTCCCGCGTCTTCTCGCCGCTTCCCGCCACCCTCGGACCCGACCTCGGAATGTTCTGATGCGTATGCATTTTATGTGTGTGCATGAATGGTTCGCGCCTCTGCTAGCGTGCGGCCATGGCAGCGAAGAAGTCCGAGCAGGCGCTCGTCGGCGAGTGGCGCGAGATGCTCGCACTGCACGCCAGGACCCTGGGTGAGCTGGACCGGGCGCTGGACCGGCACGGCCTGGGAGCCAGTGACTTCGAGGTCCTGGACATCCTCGCGGAAGCCGGTGCGGAGGACGGCGACGGCTGCCTCCGTGTTCAGGTGATCGCTTCCCGGGTCCATCTCAGCCAGAGCGCGCTGTCGCGTCTCGTCGCGCGGCTCGAGAGGGACGGCCTCGTGCGCCGGGCGATGTGCAGCGAGGACCGCCGCGGTGTGCGTGTCGAGCTGACGGAAACCGGCCGGGCCCGCCATACCGAGGCCAGGCCCCTTCAGCGGGCTGTGCTGTCCCGGATGCTGAACCGCCCTGGCGCCGGACAGGACCGGGAAGCGGACCGGCCGGGGGTCTGAGCGAACCCGGCCCCCGCTCACGACCAGACGACAGCGGAGTTCTCCACCCACAGCGCGACGACCCCTGGGTCCCCGGACAAGCCGACGGACGACAGCGGGGCGCGGTTCCACAGCCCCAGGTAGAGCTCCTCGGCCGTGCCGCTGAGCGTGCAGTCGGCGGGTGTCTCCAGGGCGGCGGCTCCGCGCACCGTGAGCGGCGGATCGGCCGACAGACCTACGGTCCACACCGCGTCCGTGTCCACGGCCCGGACCCGGAGAGTGCGTGGGGACTCCGTACGGACACGGCTCTTGGCGCGGGCGTGGAAGCCGGCCAGCAGTTCGTCGATGCCGTCCACCGCGTGCGGCGGTGCCACGGAGGTGAGGGGGCCGCCCCGCGCCGACTCCGCGTCCACCCGGTGGATCCTGGTCTCGTGCGCCTGCCGGCGCGCCCAGAACGCGAGCGAGACCGGCGAGGGAAAGACCGTCCAGCACTCCAGGCCGTCCGGTGCGGTCCGGAGCGCGTCGACAAGCATGCGGTGGCCCTGTGTGAAACGGTCGAGCAGTGCGTCGCCGTCCAGGTCGGGCTCCTCGGCCGCCGGGCGGTACGTCCGGTGCCCGTCGACGACGAACGCGGTGGCCCAGCGATGCACCATGCAGGTGTGCTTGAGAAGATCGCGCACCCGCCATCCCGGGCAGGTCGGGACCGGGGCGTCCGTCCCTGCCTCGCGTGCGGCCCGGGCGAGTGCGTGGCCTTCAGCGGTGAGGGCTGTCAGGTGCTCGGAGGTCTCCACACCGGTGATTGTGCCAGAGCGGTGTCAGACGCCCTGGGGATGCGCCGAACCGTCCCGGCGGGGCGCGCGGAGCAGCAGCCGTGAGAACCAGCCCAGCGCACAGGCCTGCACGAGCACCGACACGACCAGCGCGAGATAGGTGAACCAGGCGGGGCCCCCGGCGTCCGCGCCGGCCATCGAGCTGCCGAGGAGGAACACGAACACGGTCGGGGCGGCGAGGAAGAACACCCAGACACCGGCGAACGAGGCGTCCTCCTGGGACACGAACAGCGTGTCCACCGCGACGAACACCGAGGCCGCCAGCACGAGACCGAGGTAGATCCGCGAAGCCGTGTTGCCGAAGGTCAGTCGTGCCGGCGTGCACAGCCGCCGGCTGTTCGTCACCTGATGACTCATGTCCCGCTCCCGTGGATGGCTGATGCCTCCATCCTGCGCCGGGGGAGCCGGTGGTGCCTGAGTACGGCTACTCAACCGCTCAGGTGTTCGCTCCCGTTGCGGGCGACACCGCCCAGCACCGCCGCCGTGGCGGCGAGCAGCGTCACCGTGGTGAGGGCCACCGGGAGGGAGATCCAGTCGGCGAGGAAGCCGATCACCGGCGGCCCCAGGAGCATCCCGCCGTAGCCGAGGGTGGACGCCGCGGCCACCCCGCTGGGCCCCGCCAGCGCGCCCGCCCGGCCGACCGCGACGGGAAATATGTTGGCCAGTCCCAGACCGGCCACGGCGAAGCCGAGCAGTACGAGCCAGACGGCCGGAGCCAGCGCGCCGAGCAGCATCCCCGCAGCGGCCGTGGACCCGCCCGCCACCAGGGTCCGGGTCTGCCCGAACCGTTCGAGGAGAGCGGTGCCGCTGAGCCTGCCTATGGCCATCGTCAGCGCGAACAAGGAGTATCCGGCGGCGGCGAGGCCGGGGGTGGCTCCCAGGTCCTGGCTGAGGTGCAGCGCGCCCCACTCGGCCAGTGCCCCCTCCCCGTACGCCGTGCAGAGGGCGATGACGCCGAAGAGGACGACGACCCGGCGCGCCTGGGCGCTCATCCCCTTCGGCCGCTCACGGGCGTCCGTCGCCCGCTGTTCCACCGGGGGCGCGGCGGGCCGGCCACGCAGGAGCACCGGGCCGGTCACCGCGGTGACGAGGAGTCCGATGCCCGTCAGGGCGAAGAGATGGGCCGCGGGCGAGAGGCTGCCCGCGACCAGCCCGCCGAGGCCCGCGCCCGCCATGCCGCCGAAGCTGAACGCGGCGTGGAAGCTCGGCATCACCGGGCGGCGCAACGCGGAGACCAACTCGACGGCCGCGCTGTTCATCGCCACGTTCAGCCCGCCGTACGCGGCACCGAAGAGCAGGAGCACGAGCCCGAGGGTGAGCGCCGAACCCATCTGTGCCGGAAGGGCGATGCTCAGTGACAGCAGCACACCGCAGACCACGGTGACCGCGTGACTTCCGTAGCGCCGGCACAGCCTCCCGGTGAGCATCATCGTGATCACCGCACCGGCGGAGACGCCGAGCAGGGCGAGTCCGAGGGTGGAGGCGCTGGCCCCCGTCCGGTGCTTGATGGCCGGGATGCGGACCACCCAGCCGGCGAAGAGGAACCCGTCGAGGGCGAAGAACACGGTCAGCGCGGTACGGAGGCGGGCCGGCGAAGGTGGAGCGGTGTCTCCGCCACGTTCCCCCGGCAGGGCCGTCCGCAGTTTGTTTACTTGCGGCACAAAATGAGGATAGGGTCGTGCGGAGGGAGCGCGCAAGGCCGCTGCGCCGGTGACCGGCCGGTGAACGGGGCGGGGCGTCGGAGCGTCGGCAACGGCTCCGGATCATGGGAGACTCGCCCCCATGAACGGCAAGTCGACCACCACGCGGACGAAGTTGGAGAGGGGCCGCAGCGCGCTCGGGCCCGCCCTGGAGCTCGTGCACACCGGGCGTGCCCCCACCCGCGCCGTGCTCACCTCCGAACTCGGCGTCACCCGTGCCACAGCGGGCGCGGTGGCCGCGGAGCTCGAGGCGCTCGGGCTCATCAAGGTCGACTCCAGCCCGGGCTCCGCCGCCGGTTCGCAGGGCCGCCCCTCGCACCGGCTGTCCATCCGTGACAGCGGGCCCGTGGCTCTCGCCGCCCAGGTGCACTCCGACGGCTTCCGCGCCGCGCTCGTGGGGCTCGGGGGCAGGATCGTGGCCACCGCGCCCGGCTGTGTCGCCGTCATGGCCGACCCCGCCCAGGTCCTCGGTGAGGTCGTCGAGGCCGGGGCCCGGCTCCTGCGTGAGACCGGGCTGCGCTGCGTCGGGGCCGGGCTCGCCGTGCCCTCCGCCGTGGCCGAACCGGAGGGAACGGCCCTCAATCCGCTGCACATCGCCTGGCCGGCCGGAGCGCCGGTCCGGGAGATCTTCTCCACCTGCGTGCGCGCCGCGGGCATCACGGGCCCCGCGTTCACCGCCAACGACGTTAATCTCGCCGCCCTCGCCGAGCACCGGCACGGCGCGGGGCGTGGTGCCCAGCACCTGCTCTGCGTGGCCACCGGCCACCGGGGGGTGGGGGGCGCCCTCGTCCTGGACGGCCGCCTCCACAGCGGGAGTTCGGGACTCGCCCTGGAAGTGGGGCATCTGACCGTCAACCCTGAGGGCGGCCCCTGTCACTGCGGCGGACGAGGCTGCCTCGACGTGGAGACGGACCCCCTCGCCTTCCTCACGGCGGCGGGCCGGGAGCCCGGCCCCGAGGAGTCGCTGCTCAAGCAGTCCGGCGACCTGCTCCGCACGGAGTACGGCGACCCCGATGTGCGGGCCGCGGCCGAGGAGCTGATCGACCGTCTCGGCCTGGGCCTGGCCGGGCTGGTCAACATCCTCAACCCGGACCGGATCATCCTCGGCGGCCTGCACCGCGATCTCCTGGAGGCCGACCCCGAACGCCTGCGGGCCGTCGTCGCCGACCGCAGCCTCTGGGGGCGCAGCGGAAGCGTGCCGATCCTGTCCTGCACGCTCGACCACAACAGCCTGGTGGGCGCGGCCGAACTGGCCTGGCAGCCCGTACTCGACGACCCGCTGGCCGCACTGGCCTGACCGGCGGGCCGGGCCGCGGCCACGCTCAGTGCGCGGCCAGGGCGAACGCCCGCGCGGGATTGGCCACGAGCACAGCCCCCAGGAGCTCCTCGCCGAGCGACCGCGCCAGCCGTGGGCGCAGCCGCCGCAGCAGATACGGCATGCCGGGCGTCCCGGGCACCGTGGTGTCGCCGCCGAGCAGCAACTGCCCGCCGAACCCGGCCTCCGCGAGCCCGGCGAGCTGCTCCGGCAGCCGCCAGTCCGTGGCGTGATTCGCCCGGGACGGGCCGTCGAACGCCAGGAACACACCCTCCCGAGCGGCATCGAGCTGCGCGACGCCGTCCGGGAACCGGCCCGGATGGCCGAGGATCACCCGCCGCGGCTCCACGCCCAGCTCCCCGCACAGCAGATTTAGTACGTCCCGCGCACCCGTGCCCATCTCCAGATGGACGGCGATCGGAGCCCCCGTACGGCGATGGGCACCGGCAGCAGCCGTCATGGTGTGCCTGGCGTGTGCGTCGATGCCGTGGAACGCCCCGGCCACCTTGATCAGCCCCGCCCGTACTCCTGCGGCCCCGATCCCTTCCGTGATCTCCGAGACGAACAGTTCTTCCAGCTCCGGCATGATCCGGCCGAGCAACCCGGGCGCGTAATGGGCGGCTTGGTGCAGCCCGGTCGCCGCGACGATCCGCGTCCCGCCGGCTCGGGAGAGCGCCGCCAGGTCCCCGGCCCGCCTGCCCATTCCGTACGGGGTCCACTGGACGACGGTCCGTCCGCCCAGCTCGTGGAAACTCCTCAGTCGCGCGCCTGCCTCTTCCGGGTCGTCGAGCTCCAGCCCGGGCAGCACCGGGCTGCGGATGAAGAGGTGGTCGTGCGCGTCGCAGACCCCGAGCTCTCCGGCGGGGACGTCCCCGAGGACCGTGCGGACCAGGCTCACCACTGCTTCCCCCACCCCAGCCGGTCACGCTCCGGCGACGACAGGTGCAGCACCTCGTAGCGGTCGCCCGGGTCGCCCGAGGGCTCGTCCTCCCAGAGTGTGAAGTGGAGCAGCTCCCAGTGGCGTGGATCGACGGCCAGCGCGGTGGCGACGGCACCGGGGGTGGCGGCCAGCCGACGGCTCTCCTCCAGCGCGGCCTCCACCGCGACGGCCGGGGCCGCGGTGTCCGCGATCCGCTCGCGGCGGCGGACAGCGGTGCGGGGGAGCGCCGCCGAGGCCGCCCCCTCCTGGAAGAGGAGTCCGGTCCAGTGCTGCACCTCGGGGCGGCCGAAGTCGTCGACGATGCCCTGGAATCCGGGGCCCCAGAGGAAGGTGTTCATGCCCTCGGGGGCGGACCAAAGATACAGCGGTGCGTACTGGTTGACCGGTGAGGTGTCACCGCGTTCGCGGACCAGGTACGCCTTGAGGCCGAGCCCCGGAAAACCGTCGAGGAGATGCCCCCTGGTCGCGACCCGCTCCCGGATGATCCCCATGTCGTAGTCGGCGGGCAGGGTGATCTCGTACTGCATGGCGTGCATCGCGTACTCCTCAGGCTGTTCGGTTCGGTGGGACGTGCGGGGCGAGCAGGGAGAGCAGCCCCTGGACGGCCGAGTCGAAGGCCGCCGGTGATCCGGACGCCCGGGCCAGGACGTACCCCCCCTGGACCGTGGCCACGACGGCCGCCGCGACGTCCCGGGGTACGAGGCCGGGGGAGAACTCGCCCGCGTCCAGGCCCTCCTGGAGGATCTCGGCGAGCCGGCCGCGCAGCCAGCCGATCGTTTCGTCCACCGGTGCTCGCAGCGCGTCGCTGGCCACCACGTCGGGGTCCATCGTCAGCCGCCCCACCGGGCAGCCCCGCAGCACGTCACGCTCGCGCAGCAGATAGGCCGAGATCCGCTCGTACGCCGATCCGGGGCCGTCCAGCAGGCGGCCGGCCGTCTCCCGCATCTCCGCGGATGTGCGGAGCACGGCGGCGAGCGCCAGGTCGGGCTTGCCCGCGAAGTGGTGATACATGCTGCCCTGGCCCGCCCCGGCCCGCTGCTGGATCGCCTTGGGGCTGGTGCCGACATAGCCGCGCTCCCACAGGAGCTCCTGGGTGGCTTCGATCAACCGGTCCGGAGTGCTCATGAACCCCACTGTACATACCAGTAGGTACAACATCCACGGTGGCCGGCGGAAGCAGGTGCCCGGCACCGCCGTACTCCCGCCGCTGTACGCGAACTGCCGCCGCCCGTACGACGCTCCGGCCGCCTCCCGGAGACAGGCTCGTAGGTGACAGGAACGCACGGACGAACAGCTGACCGAGGAGCTGACCGAGATGAACACACTGGCGAACCACGGAGGGCCCGGGCCCTGGATCCTCCTCTTCCCCCTCATCTGGGCGGCCGTCGCCGTCGGCGTCATCACGCTGCTGCGCCGCACCGTCTGGCGCAGCCGCCGCCCGGGGCCCTGGCAGCCGCACGGCGTCCGGCGGGGCGGGCCCACGGGCGAGCACTCGCCGATCGATCTCCTGGGCCGGCGGTTCGCCGCCGGTGAGATCGACGAGGACGAGTACTGGCGGAGGCTCTCCGTCCTCGACGAGCCCTACGGCCGTTACGAGAAGGACGGCCCGGTGTGAGCGCGGGAGGCGGGTGAGGCTCCGGGCGCGAACGGAGCGGAGCGCGTCGGTCCGGGAGGACCGACGCGCTCTGTGTGCGGTGTACGTCAGCCGACGACGGCCGACCGGGCCCGCGTCCGTGCTGCCGTCGGCTCCATGAGCCCCGCGACGTCCGAGCCGAACGGGCCGTCGGTCGTCGACCCGTACACCGGGAGAGGGGGCAGAGCGGTGGTGAACGACGGTGCGGGCAGCGTGAACCAGATGACCTTCCCCGCCCCGTCGCTCGGTCGTACGCCCCAGCTCTCGCTGACCGCGGCGATCATCGCCAGTCCGCGCCCGGAGGTGGCGGACTGATCGGCGTCGCCCACGGTCGGCAGCCGGGGGTCGTGGTCGTGGACGGAGACCGTCAGCCGGTCGAGCAGCAGCTCGATCTCGACGGTGCATGATTTGTCCGGCTGTGCGTGCCGGTGGACGTTGGTCAGCAGTTCGGTGACACCGAGCGCTGCCGGGTCGATCAGAGGATCGAGATGCCAGTAGCGCAGTTGCGCCGAAATGATTCTGCGGACCTGACCGATCCGCGACGGCAGGGCTTGGAGCTCCACCGCGCAGTGCCTGCTTGGCTCGCTGATCACGGCTGCGACTCCCCGAAATAGGTCCGGAAGAAGACGAAGGAACGGATCCAGCAGATGGCTGACTGCTGTTTCTGGTCATGCGTGGTCCGCCCTGCGTGGCTCCCGGCGGGGTCGGCTTTCGCTGTCACCACCGGTGCACCATCAGTGACGTGTGACCAGCGTGACTCAGGGGGTTGGGCTCCGCAACTCGCGGTGTCCGTACCGGCCCGTAGAGTCAGCCCCGCCGTCCCGCGGCGCTGCGCAGCGCCTCCAGGAATCTGCGGACCGGCGCCGCCCCGCCGGGCCTGCGGTTGCGCTGGCCCATGGTCAGCCGGTACCGCACGCCGTTGATCCGGGCGACCGCCGAGTCCGCGGCCAGGAACCACGGCTTTCCGGCGCTCACCGTGCTCACCGGGGCACTGGCGATCTCCCGCCCGTTGCTCGTCAGCAGCGCGATCCGGCCGTCCTCGACGATCACTTGGCCGGCCCTGGTCAGCGACCGCGCCCAACGACGGATCCTGACGTCGCTCGCCCTGAACTCCACCGCGCCGAACTCCCGCGCGCCGAAATCCGCAGGGCTGAATTCTGTCTCGGCCATGGCGACTTCGCCCCCCTTGTACCGGCTTCTGCAATTCTGCCCGTGGACAGGGCCCGTACGCCAGGCCTCACCGCGATCGCTTCCGGCCGCGGCCCCGGATCGGGCACGCGTCCGGGCGTGCCGGCGGGACACCCGGGCCAAGGGAGGCCTATGGGTCGCCAAAGTGAACATTTGTGCAGGTGGGGGGAATATCGTGGGCCTTACGGAGAACCGCCGTCACTCGAAGGAGACCGCTGATGGACACCAGTGAGCACGTACCTGGCGGTGGCGTCATGGAGACCGTCGACATCGACCGGAGCGACCCGGACTACCGGGCCTGGCTCAAGGAAGCGGTGCGCAAGGTCCAGGCGGACGCGAACCGTTCGGCGGACACCCATCTCCTGCGCTTCCCGCTGCCGGAGCACTGGGGCATCGACCTCTACCTCAAGGACGAGTCGACGCACCCGACGGGCAGCCTCAAGCACCGGCTGGCCCGTTCCCTCTTCCTCTACGGACTCTGCAACGGCTGGATCCGCCGCGGCAAACCGGTCATCGAGGCCTCCAGCGGCTCGACGGCCGTCTCGGAAGCGTACTTCGCGAAGCTGATCGGTGTGCCCTTCGTCGCGGTGATGCCCCGGACCACCAGCCCCGAGAAGTGCCGCCTGATCGAATTCCACGGCGGGCAGTGCCACTTCGTCGACGACTCCCGCAGGCTGTACGAGGAGTCGGCGGCCCTCGCGGCCGAGACGGGCGGTCACTACATGGACCAGTTCACCTACGCCGAGCGCGCCACCGACTGGCGGGGCAACAACAACATCGCCGAGTCCATCTACCAGCAGCTGAGGCTGGAGCGGTATCCCGAACCCGCCTGGATCGTCGCCACCGCCGGCACCGGCGGGACCTCCGCGACCATCGGGCGCTACGTCCGCTACATGCAGCACGACACACGGATCTGCGTGCCGGACCCGGAGAACTCCTGCTTCTTCGACGGATGGACCCGCCACGACCAGCTGGCGACCAGCGACTGCGGCTCACGCATCGAAGGCATCGGCAGACCTCGGATGGAGCCGAGCTTCGTGCCCGGAGCCATCGACCGCATGATGAAGGTGCCCGACGCGGCCAGCGTCGCCGCCGTCCGGGTGCTGGAGCGCGCCATCGGCCGCAAGGCGGGCGGCTCGACCGGCACCGGGCTGTGGAGCGCCTTCAAGCTGGTGGCCGAGATGGTGGAGCGGGGGAGCACCGGGAGCGTCGTCACGCTCTTCTGCGACCCGGGCGACCGCTATCTCGACAAGTACTACTCGGACGAGTGGCTGAGCGGCCAGGGCCTGGACATCAGGCCGTACACGGAGACGATCGACCACTTCCTGGCCACAGGCACCTGGCCCGCCTGAGCCGGGCGGCCGCCGCTCGCCCCGGACCTGGAAGCCGTTCCACCGCGACGAGGGCGGCGTCGTCCCCCAGGTGGCCCCCGCGTGGCGCAGCAGATCGGCGCAGACCCGCTCCAGCAGTGCCTCGGGCTACACCGCACCGCCGGGACGGGGCGCGCGGTCGCGCCTCAGTCGTCGAGCAGTGTGCCGAGCACCCGGCCGAAGACCCGCCGCCCCGCGCCGGCCAGCAGCGGATCCGTCCAGCGCGGCAGCAGCCTCACACGCAGCTCCTCGACCCAGATCACATGCGAGCCCGAACCGGTCGGGCATACGTCGATCGACGCCCGGCCGCGCACCAGGGAACCCCGCTTCTCCAGCCGGCACAGCCCCGCCCGGCCGGCGGCCGGCGGGGTCCACCGCACCACTTCCATCGGATCGTCGAAACCCAGCGGCCCCACGCCGGTACGGGCGACGAAGACCGTCCCGGTCCCGGTGGGCAGGCCCGCGGGGACGGTGACCGAGGTGAACGGAACGGTCCCGCCGTGCCGCTCCCAGTCGGTCACCCGTCGCCACGCCTCGGCGGCAGGGAGGGGAGTGAAGCGCTCTATGCGGAATACGGCCACAGTCCGATCCTAGGACGTCCGCCGCCCGTGAGCCCAGGATCGGAAGGCGTGGGCCGCACCCGCCGGCGGACTACTCGTCCGCCGGCCCGCCCGCCACCACCAGGCCCGGCAGGTGCTCCTCGATCTCGCGCCTGACGGTGCCCGGCAGACCCGCGTCCGTGACGAAGGCGTCGACCTCGTCGAGCGCCGCGAACGAACTCAGGCCCACCGTCCCCCACTTGGTGTGGTCGGCCACCACGACGACGCGCCTGGCCGCCCGCACGAAGCGGCGGTTCGTCTCGGCCTCCGCGAGATTGGGCGTGGAGAGACCGGCCTCGACCGAGATCCCGTGCACACCGAGGAACAGGACGTCGAAGTGGAGCGAGCCGATCGCGCGGTCCGCGACCGGCCCGACGAGCGAGTCCGATGGCGTACGCACCCCGCCGGTCAGCACCACCGTGGCCGCACCGGCCCGTGCGCCGCCCGCCGCCGTCGGCCGCTGCGCGCCGTGGAACACATCGGCCACCCGCACCGAATTCGTCACCACGGTCAGGCCCGGAACGTCCAGGAGATGCCTGGCCAGCGCGAACGTCGTCGTACCGCCGGAGAGCGCGATCGCGCTGCCGGGCAACGCCATCCCGGCCGCCGTGCGCGCGATGTCCTCCTTGGCACTGAGCTCCAGCGTCGACTTGGCCTCGAAACCGGGCTCGTGCGTGCTCGCCTCGACGACCGGCACGGCTCCGCCGTGGACCTTCTCGATGACACCCTGGCGCGCCAGTGCGTCCAGGTCCCGGCGGATGGTCATGTCGGAGACGCTCAGCTTGCGGGTCAGCTCGTTGACCCTGACCCCGCCGCGCTTGCGCACATCGTCCAGAATGAGCGCACGCCGCTGCTCCGCGAGCAGGTTCTGATTCTCGCTCAACGCCGGGCCCCGGTCCTTCGCTCTGTCCGCACGGTCCGGCAGCGGTCCTGCGGGACTCCCACATCCTCCCACGCACGCTTACGAGCCGTCCCACTGGGGAGATTCGGTGAGAGCCGGTGCGGCGTACGGTTCCCGTCGGCGATGGTGGTGACTGCGCATCAGCCCAGCTCGTCCCGCGCGCATCAGCCCAGTTTGTTCCGGACGAACAGCCGCCCACCGGCCGCGAGCCGGAAGGACCAGAGAGCGAGTCACCGACATTGCCCCCTGCCCCCAAGGCCGAGGCCGCGCAGAGCAGCGGCGTCGCACTGGAACTGCTCGTCCACGGTGTCGGCGGAACCACTCCGCAGGAGATGCTCGGCGACCCGCGTACGACGAGGATCACCGGTGACGCCACGGCCGCCGTCCACCGGCGCACCGAGGACGTCGGAGCCGAACACCACCCCGAGCGCCACCGGGACGGACCCATCGCCGAGGCCTACTGCTGGTCCAATCTCACCTCGGGCAACGGCTCCCGCGCCCTGTGGCTGCTGCTGCTCCCCTTCATGGTGGTCAACCTCGCCCACTGGATGCGGCCCGCCGCCCAGGGGCGTAAGCGGACGGTCCGGCTCTACGGGGTGCTGGTGCGGCTCCTCGCGCTCAGCCTGACCGTGCTCCTGACCGCCGCGGCCTGCGAGGTCGCCCTCGACCTGGTGGCCTGGCAGTGCGCGGGGACGCCCGAGTGCTCCGTGCAGCGCTCCTGGCTGGGGTTCCTCTCCACGCGGCAGGACGGCTGGTTCGCCCAGCCCGGACGCCGCCTCGCCGTCGCGGCGCTCGTTCCCGCCGCCCTGGTGGGACTCCTCTGGTACCTGTCCAACCGCACCTGGAGCGCCTACGAGTCACAGCGCCCCCTGACCTGGGACGAACCGGACGGCGCGGAGACGGACGAGGAGGCGGACACGGACGTGGCCGCGCAGTCCGGCGCCCCCGTCGTCCGCCCGGCCCTCGGCAGGCCCGGCTTCTGGTACGGACGCAGGCTGGTGGCCCGGCTGCGCGCGGCACACACCGCTGCCGGACTCCTCACGGTCGCGGCCGCGGTCGGCAGCACGACCGCCCGGCACGACCGGGCCGCCGACAGCCCCGTACCCCCGGTCACCGGCGTCCTGTTCGAGACCGTCCTCGCCCTGTGCGGACTCGTCGTCGTCGCGGTGGTCTGCCACCGGGGACGCAGCGAGCGGCGCCTCGACAACCGGCTCGACCGGGCCGTCACCACCTTCCTGCCCGCCGCCGCCCTCGCCCTGCTGCTCGGCGCGGTCGTGTACGCCGGCTGGTCGCGCCCCGGCTGGGTGTCCTCGGGTGCCCTCGCCGGCGAGGCCGTCTTCCGCACGCTCGCCCTGGGCCAGGGCCTGCTCGTCTCCGTACTCGCCGTGGTGGCCCTGAGCCTGTACCGGCGCGCCCCCGAGCCGCGCACCACCCTGCACGGTCTCGGCGGACCGGCGGTGGCCATGCTCGCCTGCGCGCTCGGCGGGGTGATGACCGGCGGGATCGCCCAGCGCGTGGCCGACTGGCTCGACGGCCCCGGCACGCCCGGCATGGGTGCGGGCGCGGACATAGAGGGGCCGCCCGTGCTCCTCAGCTGGCAGGCCTCCGTCATCCCGGTCCTGCTGCTGCTCCTGCTCCCGCCCGTCGTCTGGCTGGCCGTCCGCACCGTGCGCCGTGCCCGCCGGCTGGGGCCCGCCGTCGAGGCGGAGTACGAGGAGAAGCACCCCGAGCCCGGACGCACCCGGCGGATCGCCCGCACCCGGGCCACCGCCGCGCTCACCGACTCCGCGCCCGGGATCCTCGGACTGCTCTCCGCCGCAACGCTGCTGCTCGGCGCCGGAGCGGTGACCGGTTCCTGGCTCACCGGCGAGGTTCCCGGCCTCGCGACGGACGGCACGGGGCCGTTCGTCGAGTCGGTCGCCGAGACCGCCCAGTCGACCGGCTCCTGGCTGACCGGTTTCGGCGTGATACTGCTCGTCACCTGGGGACGCCGTGCCTACCGTGACGTCTCCGCCCGGCGCACCATCGGCATCCTCTGGGACGTGGGTACGTTCTGGCCGCGTGCCGCCCATCCGTTCGCACCGCCGTGCTACGCGGAGCGGGCCGTCCCGGACCTCTCGTCCCGCATGTGCGCCTGGACGGGGCGCACCCGCGGCAGGCTCGTCATCTCCGGCCACTCCCAGGGGAGCGTGCTCGCCGCGGCGGCGGTGTGGCAGCTCCCCGACTCCGCCCGGCGCCGGGTCGCGCTGCTCACGTACGGTTCCCCGATCGAGCGGCTGTACGGGCGATGGTTCCCGGCCTACTTCGGCCGGCTCCCCCTCGAAGGGCTGCACCGGTCCGTCCACTGCTGGCGCAACCTCTGGCGTTCGACGGACCCGATCGGCGGCCCCGTCAGGATCGACGAGGGGCCGGGCCACGAAGTGGACCGGGGCCCGCTGAAGGACCCGCTGGTCTACGGACGCACCGCCGACCACCCGCTGCCGGAGCCCATCCTCGGGCACTCGGACTACCAGGCCGACCCGGTCTTCGCCGTCGAGCGTGCCGCGCTCCTGGAACGGCTCGAGCCCGTCGTACCCCAGCAAGCGGGTGCGGAGGGCCGGGGCAGCACCGCTCAGGGAAGCGCCGGAAGGTCCTCGGGGTAGAGCATGGTCAGGTCCTCGGTGGTCGGTTCGGGGAGCTGGGCGACCCGGCCCGCGTGCCGCTCCACCATCGACTCGAAGGTCTGACGGGCCGTTCGGCCGTTACCGAAGGCGGGGCCCTTGGGAAGCGCCGTGAAGTACTTGAGCAGCGCTTCCCCCGTCCCCTCCGCCAGGCTGTACTCGTGCTCGTCGCTCTGCTGCTCGACGATCCGCAGCAGCTCCTCGGGCTCGTAGTCGCTGAAGGTGATGGTCCGTGAGAAACGGGACGCCACACCGGGGTTGACGGTGAGGAAGCGTTCCATCTCGTGCGTGTACCCGGCCACGATCACCACCACGGCGTCGCGGTGGTCCTCCATCAGCTTCACCAGCGTGTCGATGGCCTCCCGGCCGAAGTCGCGGCCCGAGTCCTCGGGCGAGAGCGCGTACGCCTCGTCGACGAACAGGACCCCGCCGCGCGCCCGGTCGAACGCCTCCTGGGTGCGGATGGCGGTGGACCCGATGTGCTCGCCGACCAGATCGACGCGCGACACCTCCACGAGGTGGCCGTGCTCCAGGACGCCGAGCGACGCCAGGATCTCCCCGTACAGCCGGGCCACCGTCGTCTTGCCCGTGCCGGGGGAGCCGGTGAAGACCAGGTGCCGGCGCACCGACGCCGCCTTCAGACCCGCCAGCCGACGGCGCCGGCCCACCTCGATCATGTCGGTCAGCGCCCGCACCTCACGCTTGACGCTGTCGAGGCCCACCAGCGCGTCGAGCTCGCCCAGCACGGCGCCCGAGTCGCGCACCGGCTCGGCGGGCGCCGCGGGCATGGCGGCGGGCTCCGCCGTCCGCTGCCCGGGCATCGCACCCAGCAGCCCGGGCGTGGTCTGCGTCGCCGTCAGGACCGGCGGGGGCGGGGGAGTGGCGCCGCGCAGGCCGCTCTCGTCGCTGGTGCAGTCCCGCGCCACCGGACCGCCGGCGCTGCCGTCGCCGCCGGAGCCGTCGGTGAACTCGTATCCGCCGCGTGCGCACCGCTCGGTCCGGCACCGGGTCAGGGTCGAGCGGCAGCCGTCCATCACATGGAAGCCGTAGCCGTCGCTCCCCGTGACCCGGCAGCTGTCGAAAGTGCCCCGGCCCTCCGCGGAGACGTAGAAACCGGCCTCCGCGGGCGAGGTGACCGTGCACCTCTCGATGGTCGGGTCGGCGCCCTTGGTCACGATGACCCCGGTCTGCGCCGCGTCGATGGTGCAGTTGTTCAGTGTGCCGCCGCTGCCGTGGTCCCGGAACCACGCTCCGGTGGAGGCCTCGCGGATCCGGCAGTCGTCGAGCTGAGCGGTGGCGCCGTCGCTCACCGAGACCGCCGTGTTGCGGATCTGGGTCAGATCGCTGTCCACGACATCCGCGCGTGAGCCCCGGTCGAGGACGAAGAGGGCGTCGGGCACGTCATGGACGCGGCACGAGTCGAGTATCACCGTGGCCCCGTCGCTGACCCACACCGCCGGGTAGTCACCCGTACTGTCGTGGATCTCGCACTGGTTGGCGTCCACGCGGGTACCGGGATCCCAGACCGAGAGGCCGTTGCGGCCGAACCTGCGGACGGTGGAGCGGGTCAGGGTGAGGACCGAACGGGAGCGCAGGTCGACCGCGTTCTCCGGGATGTCGTGGATGTCGCAGTCCGCGAGCGTGAGGACCGCGTCGGTGTCCAGGGTGACCCCGTCGGCGGACGTGCGGTGCACACTGCAGTCCGTGAGGTGCGCGGTACCGCGGGAGGTGACCTGCACCCCGCTGCCCTTGATCTCGTACACCTCGCAGCCCACCGCCTCGAGGCCGCTGCCCTCCCCGGTCACGCTCAGCCCGGCGCCCGACGAGTGGTGCACGCGGCAGCGCTCGAGCCGGGGGCGCGCGCCGTCGCGGACCGAGACGCCGGACTGGCCCGCCGAGACGATCTCGCACTCCTCGAACACGCCGCCGGCGCCGTCGAGTACGGCGATGCCCACCCCGGCCGGGTTGTCGACCGTGCAGCGGCGCACGGTCGGTCTGGCGGCGCCCCGCACCTCCATGCCGGCGGCCGACCTGGTCACGATGCGCAGGTCCGACAGCTCGGGGGCGCCCTCCTCGACGAGCAGCGCGGGGGCGGCCGAGTCCTGGCCCTCCACATGCAGGTCCTGGACCACGGCGGAGGCGCGGACGGTCAGGGGGACACCGTCGACCGGCGCGATCCGTACCGAACCCGCGGATCCCTCGGGGCCGCGCAGCGTCACCGCGCGGTGGACGACGAGATTCTCCCGGTAGGTGCCGGGGGCGATGGTGAGGACGTCACCGTCCGCTGCGGCCTCCAGGGCTGCGGTGAGGGATGCGTATTCGCCCGTACGGCGCCGCCATCGCGATGTGCCGGTGTGCGTCACCTGGACCGTGCCCTGTGCCATGGTGCTGCTGTGCCCCCACCTCGTGCCGTGTGTGCTGCCTCGTACGTGTCCCCAGGCGCCGCCGGTCGGCCGGCAGCCCTCTGGCCCGCCTGCCGAGGAGTCGGGCGGGCCGGTCCACCGTAGCGCGCGTGACGGGCGCGAGTTGACGGGTCGGCCGCCGAAGGCCACTGGTCAGCCGGATACGAGGGGAACCCGCGCCTTTGCGGTCAGCTGCCCGTACCCGTTCTGCCCCAGTCGGGGCCGACTTCGGCCCAGGCACGGTCGAGCCGGGTGTACCGCCGTTGCATCATGCGCCATACGACGATCCTGCGGGCGATTTCGGTCAGACCGCCCGCGATCAGCGCCGCACCGATGCCTGCGAGCACCGTGTGGGTACGGGCCGTGGACATGTCCATGGGACGCATCGCGGGGCGGCCCCGGTCGTCCGTCCAGATCTGGATCCGGGTGCCGGGTGCGGTCTCCGTCGACCCCGTCGACACGGTGCCCGTGCGTGCCGTACCGTCCGGGGCGAGCCAGTCGGCCACCACCGACGTACGCATGGAGCCCTCGGCGACGGCTGCCTCGGGGTCCTGGGCGAAGCGGGATGTGCCCGAGGCCGCGCGGACCACGACGGCCGCGGTCGGATGGCGTTGCTCGTGCTGGGTCCGCACCGTCCGCTGGAGTGCGTCGTCCGTGAGTGCGCCGACCTTCCAGCCGAGGGCCGGTGCCGCCAGCAGCATCAGGAGCAGCGCGGTCAGCGCCACCCATGCCTCGTGCCGGTCGGTGGCCCGGCACACGGGATTGTGCCGCCACCGCCGAATTCCCAGAACCGCTCGCACAGTCATGCACCCCCTTCCCTGTCCGTGATAACCCGGGAGGGCGGCGATTACGTCCTCCGACGGCGAAGAGAGAGCAACCTCACGCCGCCAACGGCCCCCATGCCTGCCCGAGTTCCGATCCGCTCCGGCTTCCGGTGCGCCGGGTGGTCAGCCGAGGATCCGCACCGGGTCCCCGGCCCGGATCACGCCGGTGCCCTCCGGGACCATGAGCTGGCCGAAGAGGAGGAGCTTCCCGTCCCGGCGGTGCCGGGCGAGCGTGCGCAACGGCTCCTTGCCCCGCTCACCGGTCCGCTGGTCGGTGGTCGTGATGACGCACCGTCCGCACGGCTTGGCGACACGGAACGCGACCTCCCCGATCGCGATCCGCTTCCAGTCGTCCTCGGCCCAGGGCGCGGTGCCGTCCACGACCACGTTCGGCCGGAACCGGTTCATCGGCAGCGGCCCCTCGTCCGGATGGTCCCCCTGGGCCACCAGCGAGTTGAGCGCGTCCAGCGAGGCACGCGTGGTGAGGAGCAACGGGAACGTGTCGGCGAGCGACACCGTCTCGCCCGGCCGGCCGAACTCCGGATCGACGGGTCTGCGGTGCGACGGCGCGTCGAGATGGACGAGCCGGACCTCCGCACCGAGTCTCGCGCCGAACCAGGCGTGTGCCGCGTCCGCGGCCAAGACCGTCGTGACCTTGCTCCGGTGGAGCTCCGCGACGACCGTGCGGGCCGGGCCGGGCACCTCCACCGTCAGGGACGGGCTCCCGGGCGCCGACAGCACGAGTCCGCCGCCCGGCACGGGTTCGGCGGACAGCTGTGCCATGCGCGGCTGCTGACGCTGGGTGACGACCCTGCTCCCGCTGTCGATCAGCATCCAGCGGCGGTCGCCGGCGAGTCCCCATGGCTCGACGACGGCCTCGTCGGCTGCGCGGGCAGCCAGCGACTTGACCGGGTGGATGTGTACGGCACCGAGCGCAGGCGAAAGCATGCACTCATCCTGCCAGCCGTCACTGACGACGGCAGGCCGCGCCCGTCAGTAGCCCCGGCTCTGGTACGGGCGGTTGTACGGATCCTCGTACGGCGACTGCGCGGGAGCCGGCACGGGCCGGGGCGACGCGGGACGCATCGCCTCGTAACCCGTACCGGGCCGCTGTTGCTGCTGTTGCTGCTGTTGCTGCTGTTGCTGCTGGTAGCCGCGGGGCGCCGACGGCTGCTGCGGGATGTACGGCGCCGGCGCGTGCTGCAGCTGTGCGGGCTGCATCATCGGCGTCTGCTGCATCCCGGCGTTCTGGTACTGCGGCTGCGCCGCCTGCTGCGGGTAGCCATAGGACCCGGTGTTCTGCGACGGGGCCGCGGGCAGCGCCGGAAGAGCGGACGGCAGCGCCGGCAGGTAGCTGTTCCCGGTGTCGTAGGCGGCGGGAACCCGGATCGGCGCGATCTGAGGGGTCCCCCGCTCGGCGACGAGGGAGTCGTATATCGGGGTGTCGGGGAACGACGGCGCGGCGTAGTAGCCGCTGCCGTAGGTGGAGCGGGGGGAGGTCATGACACATAAGTTAAGCCCACGATGTGCCGGTTGGGGAGCCCCAATCTTGGGGTTATCCGTTTTGCGCCAGTTCTGGTCGTCTGACCTGCCGAAACATTGCTCAAGCTTCCGTTGACGGCGGGGGCTTTCCCCATGGCTTACGAGAAGCGGCGCACGCGCCGCGGAGGACGGCACCTGCCCGGCCCTCGCCCGGCACGGTTCAGGACGTCCCGTCGGCGGTGTCCGGTTCGGGGTTCCAGTCCAGGAGCCTCACCTTCGCGACGGTGCGGACATGGCGCCGCATCGCCGCGGCGGCGGCCTTGCCACGCCGCTCCTCGATGGCGTCGAGGATGGCCTGGTGCTGGGTCAGGGAGCGGCCAGGCCGCCGCGGCTGGCGCAGGGACTCGTGCCTGCTCTCGGTGATCTGGTCGGCGATGGACCGCATGAACTCCGCCAGCAGCGCGCTGTGGGCGGCCGCAGTCACCGCGGCGTGGAAGCGCCGGTCGCCTTCGATGCCGTGGCCGCCGTCGGCGATCTCCGCGGCCATGTGGGCGAGCGACGCCCGCAGTGCGGTCAGGTCCTGCTCGGTGCGCCGCTCCGCCGCGAGTTCGGCGAGTTTGGTCTCCAGCGCCTCACGTGCCTCCAGCACGTCCGGCAGTCTGCGCCGGCGCTCGACGAGCCGCTCGACGGGTTCGGCGTCCAGCCCGTCCCCGAGGAGGTAGGTGCCGCCTCCGTGCCGCACCTCGACGAGCCCCTGCACCTCGAGGACGACGATGGCCTGCTTCACCGAGGCCCGGGAGACTCTCAGGCGCTGAGCGAGGTCGCGCTCAGGCGGAAGCCTGTCGCCGGCCACCAGACCGCTCTCGGCGGCGAAGGAGCGCAGCCGGTCGAGCACTTGCTCGTACAGTCGTGTGCGCCCCATGGGCCGCAGTGCGTCGGACATCCCCTGCCCCTGTTCCGGAGGGCCCCCGCGCCCTCTTGGCACCGGCAGCGTAGCAGCGCCCAGTGGTCCGGAGGCCGAACCAATTGCTGCGCACCCCCTTGACGGCTGTTGCCGCGCCCCGGACTCTGAGTGCCGTCAACAGGCGAAGTGGCTCATCCACCAGACCAATGAGGGTCGGCCCAGGACAGGAGCCCGCAATGTCCGCGGAACTCATCTCTATCCTCGTACTCGTGGTGGTCTTCGTGATCGCCACCACCCGCTCGATCAACATGGGCGCGCTGGCCTTCGCCGCCGCGTTCGTGGTGGGGGAGCTGGTCGCCGACCTGGACGCGGACGGAATCTTCGCCGGGTTTCCCGGAGACCTTTTCGTCGTCCTGGTCGGCGTCACCTATCTGTTCGCGATCGCCCGGGCCAACGGCACCACGGACTGGCTGGTGCACGCGTCCATACGCCTGGTCGGCGGGCGTATCGCTCTGATCCCCTGGGTGATGTTCGTGATCACCGGGGCGCTGACGGCGATCGGCGCGGTCAGCCCCGCCGCGGTGGCGATCGTCGCACCGATCGCTCTGAGTTTCGCCGCCCGTTACGGCATCAGTCCGCTCCTGATGGGCGCGATGGTGGTGCACGGGGCGCAGGGTGGCGGCTTCTCCCCGATCAGCATCTACGGCTCGATCGTGAACGGCATCGTGGAGCGCGAGAACCTGCCGGGGAACGAGATCGCCCTGTTCCTCGCCTCGCTGGCCGCCAACCTGGTCATCGCCGGTGTGGTGTTCGTGCTCTTCGGCGGCCTGAAGCTCGCCCGGCACCGTGCCGCGGAGGGCGACGACTCACCCGGACCTCCCGCGGACGAGGAGACCACCCGGCTCGACGCGCCCCGGGCGGCCACCCTTCTCGCACTGATCGCCCTGGTCGTCGCCGTACTCGGCTTCGATCTGGACGCGGGCCTGACCGCCATCACGCTCGCCGTGCTGATCAGCGCCGCGTGGCCGGACACCAGCCGCAAGGCGGTCGGCGCGATCGCCTGGCCCACCGTGCTGCTCATCTGCGGCGTACTGACCTACGTCGGCGTGCTCGAGGAGATGGGCACGATCAAGTGGGCCGGGGAGGGCGTCGGAGGCATCGGAGTACCGCTGCTCGCGGCGCTGCTGCTGTGCTACATCGGCGCGATCGTCTCGGCGTTCGCCTCCTCGGTCGGCATCATGGGCGCGCTGATCCCGCTGGCCGTGCCGTTCCTCGCACAGGGAGAGATCGGTGCGATCGGAATGATCGCGGCGCTGGCGGTGTCGGCGACCGTGGTGGACGTCAGCCCCTTCTCGACCAACGGCGCACTCGTTCTCGCGGCGGCGCCGGACGTCGACCGGGAACGCTTCTTCAAGCAGCTGATGGTGTACGGCGGGGTCGTCGTCGCAGTGGTGCCCGCCGCGGCGTGGCTCGTCCTGGTGGTGCCGGGATTCGGGTGACTCCCGGCAGACAGCCCCCCGCGGCACTCCCCTTTCCGCCGTTCCGTCGATCGGAGTACGACGCGTGAATGCCCCCCCGGCACTGTTCCCCGCACTCGCCGAGCGCAGTTCGCGGCCCGCCCTGCGATTCGGGGACCGCACCCTGTCGTACGAGGAACTCGCGGCGTCGGCCGGCTCCCTCGCCGCGACCCTGGGTACGGCTCGCCGGGTCGCCGTATGGGCGACGCCGACCCTGGAGACCGTCGTCGGTGTGGTGGCGGCCGTCCTCGCCGGAGTGCCCGCGGTGCCGCTCAATCCACGGACCGGCGAGCGGGAACTGGCGCACATCGTGGCCGACAGCGCGCCGTCGCTGGTCCTGGCCGCAGCGGACGACGCACTCCCCGCCGCGCTGGACGGACTGCCTCGCGAGAACATCGACGCGAACGCGGGGCCGGCGGGCGCACTTCCCGTCGAACCCGGCCCGGGCCATCCCGCCCTGATCGTCTACACCTCCGGCACCACCGGCCCGCCCAAGGGCGCCGTCCTGCCGCGGCGGGCCCTGACCAGCACGCTGGACGCCCTTCGGGACGCCTGGGAGTGGGACGCCGACGACGTACTGGTCCACGCGCTGCCGCTGTTCCACGTGCACGGGCTCATCCTCGGCATCCTCGGGCCCCTGCGGCGCGGGGGATCGGTGCGCCACCTCGGCCGGTTCAGCACCGAGGGCGTGACACGGGAGCTGAGCGCCGGGGCCACGATGCTGTTCGGGGTCCCGACCATGTACTACCGCATCGCCGAGGCCCTCTCCGTGGGGCCGGGTGACGCCGCGCTCGCCCGAGCGCTGTCAGGTGCGCGCCTGCTCGTGTCGGGATCGGCGGCGCTTCCGGCACGCGACCACGAGCGGATCGCGGAGGCGACAGGCCGGACCGTCATCGAGCGGTACGGGATGACGGAGACCCTGATGAACACCAGCGTGCGCGCGGACGGTGAGCGTCGGGCCGGAACCGTCGGAGTGCCCTTGCGCGGGGTCGAGTTGCGGATCGTCGACGAGGAGGGCGAACCGGCCGGCACGGGTCCGGACGTCGTGGGCGAGATCCAGGTACGGGGCCCGAACCTCTTCACGGAGTATCTCAACCGGCCAGAAGCCACCACCGAGGCGTTCACCGGGGACGGGTGGTTCCGCACCGGAGACATGGCGGTGCTCGATCCGGACGGCTACGTCCGCATCGTCGGCCGCAAGGCGACCGACCTCATCAAGAGCGGCGGCTACAAGATCGGTGCGGGCGAGATCGAGAACGCACTGATGGAGTACCCCGGCGTGAGGGACGCGGCTGTGACGGGTGAGCCGGACGCCGACCTCGGCGAGCGGATCGTGGCGTGGATCGTACCGGAGGACCTCCAACACCGCCCAGGTGCATCCGAGTTGGCTGATCACGTCGCTGCTCAGCTCGCCCCGCACAAGCGTCCGCGGACCGTGCGTTACCTGACCGAGCTGCCCCGTAACGACCTCGGCAAGATCATGAAGCGGGCTCTTCGCGCGTGAGGCTTCGGAACGGACGGGCGTAGGCGCACGGGCCCCTGAGCCTCCCGTCGGAGCGCGGCCGGAGGACCCCAGCACGGAAACCCTTCCCCTCTCCCCACGGAAAGGCAAGCCGTTGATCCGTTCCCTCCTCGCCGGAGCCCGTCGCCTCCGGGTGCCGACGGTCAGACGCACCTCGATCGGGTTGGCCGCCACCATGTTGGCGGCAGCCCTCGCCGTCTCCGCACCGACGACCGACGCCGCGGGTGACACCGCGTCCGGACAACGGTCCGGCTCGCGCGGCTGGTTCACGTCCTGGGCGAACTCACAGCACGACCTCGCCCCGACTTCCTTGCGTGACCAGACCGTTCGCATGGTCAGCCACCTCAGCCAGGGGGGCGACGCGCTCCGCATCCGGATCCAGAACACATTCGGCACGACCCCCCTCACCGTGGACGCCGCCACCATGGGACTCACGGACGGCAGGAGCGCCGCCACACAAGGGCGCCCCCGGCCCGTCACCTTCGACGGCCGGCCGGAGGCAGTCATCCCGGCCGGCGGCGAGCTCTGGAGTGACGCCACCGCCCTGACGACCCACGCCCAGGCGGACGTCGCGGTCTCCCTGTCCGTCTCCGGCACCGTCGTCCCGGGCCGGCACGGCACCGCGTTCCGCACCAACTACCTGACCGCGCCCGGTACCGGGGACCACACCCGCGACACGAGTCCCGCCGCCTACACGGAGACGACCGAGTCCACCTACCTGGTCACCGCCGTGGACGTACACAACCCGCGCCTGAAGGGCGGCCTCGTCGCCTACGGCAGCTCCGTGGTCGACGGGGTCGGATCCACCGACTGCGGCCCCGGCTGCACACAACTCGGCGCCAACCGCCGATGGACCGACGACCTCGCACGGCGGATCACCACGGAGCTGCCCCCCACGGGCCGGCTCGCGGTGGCGAACGCCGGTGTCAACGGCACCACCAGCGTCCCCGACTGCCCGAAGCTCGCCGAACCCCTGCGCGGTCTGGACGCGGGGGCGCGCCTGCAACGGGACGTCCTGGCCCTGCACGGAGTCACCGGGGTCCTCTACTACTACGGCACCAACGACCTGCCCGCCGGATGCGAGACCGAGCAGGTGCTGGCGAGCTACCGCGACACCTTCCGACGGCTGCACGCCGCCGGCATCAAGGTGTACGTCACTCCGGTGACCCCCCGTCCGGGCTACACCGACGAGCACAACAGGGTCCGCCACACCGTCAACTCGTTCGTCCTGAACCGGAACGACTGCAGTGGCACCTGCGACGGCATCATGGGCTTCGACCAGGTTCTGAAGGACCCGTTGAAGCCGAACGCCATCAACCCGCCCTACGACACCGGCGACGGTGTCCACGTGAACATCTCGGGGCAGCAGGCCCTGGCCGACACGCTCTCGCTGCCGATGCTCGCGGCCTCGGCCCGACGATGACCACGTCGGCGAAGGGGCTGGTCCCAAACATGTGAGTGCGCCTCGTGCGGGACAGCAGCCGGAGGATCGCCGGCTGCTGCCCCGTCGGGAGTGTGGGCTCCCCTCAGGACCGGGGATTAGGTTGTCGGGAGACTCTCCGGGCAGCCGGACTCGTGATGGGGGCGAGCATGACCATGCAAAAGGGAACCAATGTCGCGGTGCCGGCTCGGGCCGTGCGGGTCGAGCTGGGCTGGCGTACATCACCCGGGACACCGGACGTGGATGCCTCGGCGCTCCTTCTGGTGTCGGGAAAGGTACGCAGCGACGCGGACTTCGTCTTCTACAACCAGCCGGCGCACGGGTCCGGTGCGGTGCGCCACGAAGGCAAGCGGACGTCCGGGGGCGCTGTCACGGACAGCCTCGCCGTGGACTTCGCGCGGATGGAGCCGGCGATCGACCGTGTCGTGATCGCGGCGTCGGCGGACGGCGGCACCTTCGGACGGGTGGCCGGCCTCTACGTGAGGATCGTGAACACGGCCGACAGCTCCGAGATCGCGCGCTTCGAGAGCGCCGACGCGACCGTCGAGACCGCGTTCATCCTCGGTGAGCTCTACCTCCGCCAGGGCGCCTGGAAGTTCAGGGCCGTGGGACAGGGATACGACACCGGACTCGCGGGCCTCGCCACGGATTTCGGCATCTCCGTCGACGAACCGCAGCAGGCGCCGCCGCCCCGGCAGCCGCAGAGCGCTCCGCAGCCGCCCGCGCGCCCGGCCGCACCCGCGACCGCCCCCACGCCTCCGCCCGCCCCGCCCGTCGTGCAGGCCGTGCGGCTGACCAAGGTCACGCTGACCAAGGAAGCCCCCACGGTGTCGCTGTCGAAACAGGGCGGCACGTCAGGGACGCTGCGCGTCAATCTCAACTGGGAAGTGCGCAAGCAGTTCAAGGGCTGGGGCGCGAAACTCGGCAGGGCCGTCGCCATGCACGCGGACCTGGACCTCGATCTCTGCGCACTGTACGAGCTCACGGACGGCAGCAAGGGAGTCGTGCAGGCGTTGGGAAACGCCTTCGGCTCTCTCCGGCAGCCGCCCTACATCCACCTCGACGGGGACGACCGTACGGGCGCCGTCTCGTCCGGCGAGAACCTCACGGTCAACCTCGACCACAAGGACCGGCTGCGCCGTGTCCTGATCTTCGTCACGGTCTACGAAGGCGCCCGGAGCTTCGCCGACCTGCATGCCACGGTCACACTCCAGCCGCAGAACGGGGCGGCGATCGACTTCTCCCTCGACGAATGCACCGTGCCTTCCACGGTGTGCGCGCTCGCACTGATCACCAGCAGCGGGGGAGACCTCACCGTGCAGCGCGAGGCCCGCTACCTCGTCCCCGAGCGCGGGGTCAGCCCCCAGCGGACCATCGACGCCGCCTACGGGTGGGGCATGAACTGGACACCCGGGCGCAAGTGACCCGCCGGGCTCAGGGCTCCGGCGCGGCCTCGGGACGGGCGTACGTACGCCCCTTCCAGGCCGCACCGAGCCCCCGGTAGTGCTGCACCGCGGAGTCCACCGTCATCAGGAGATAGAGGACCGCGGTGAAGGGCAGCAGCGGTGCCAGCCACAGCGACTGCCTGTAGTACCCGAGCATGGGCATGTACGTCCCCGCCATCACCGCCCAGGCCGCCCCGCCCGCCGCCGCTGCCACCGGATCGTCTGTCAGCAGCCCCGCCACCAGCGTGGCGGGCGGCGCGACATAGACCAGGCCCAGGCCGAGGACCGTGCCCGCGAGCAGCGTGGGGCTGTGCCGCAGCTGCGCGTACGCACTCCGCGCGACCATGCGCCACAGGTCCGCCAGCCGAGGGTAGGGCCTCACACTGTCCACCCGGTCGGCGAGTCCGAGCCAGATGCGGCCGCCGCTGCGGCGCACGGCACGCGCCAGCGACACGTCGTCGATCACCGCCGAACGGATGGACTCCGGAATCCGCGCCCGCTCGACGGCTCCGGCCCGCAGCAGTACGCAGCCGCCCGCCGCCGCGGCCGTCCGCGACCTTTTGCCGTTCACCCGGCGGAACGGGTAGAGCTGCCCGAAGAAGTAGACGAAGGCCGGCACGACCAGCCGCTCCCAGGTGCTCGTCACCCGCAGCCTGGCCATCTGCGAGACCAGGTCGAAACCGCCAGCGCCTTCGTTCCCGGCCGCGGCGACGAGTTCCCGCAGGCTGTCCGGCTCATGAGCGATGTCGGCATCCGTCAGGAGCAGGAACTCGGGCTTCCGCTGCCGGGCCCGCTCCATCCCGTGCCGCAGGGCCCAGAGCTTGCCCGTCCATCCCGGTTCCGGCTCACCGGGCGTCACCACGGTCAGCGGCAGCCCGCCGTACCGCTCGGACAGCGCCTGGGCGAGCCCGCCCGTGCCGTCGCCGCTGCAGTCGTCGACCAGGAAGACCTCCGCCTCACCCGGATAGTCCTGGGCGAGCAGCGACGGCAGACTCATCGGCAGGACCTCGGCCTCGTCCCTCGCGGGTACGACCACAGCCACCGAGGGCCAGCGCGTCGGGTCCCCGCGCAAGGGCAGCCGCTGGTCGGTCCGCCAGAAGAAGCCCTGGCCGAGCAACAGCCACATCCACACGATCAGCGAACCCACGGCGATCCAGGCAACGGCGCTCATCCGTCGAAGTGTGCCCCACTCCGGCGGCGCCGCAAGGGCCGTCGACTATGGTGACCGGGTGAAGATCGCACTCATGGACTCGGGAATCGGCCTGCTCGCGGCAGCGGCCGCGGTACGCCGATTGCGGCCCGACGCCGATCTGGTGGTGTCGTCGGATCCCGGGTCGATGCCCTGGGGGCCCCGTACGCCCGAGGACGTGACCCGGCGCGCGCTCGCCGTGGCCCGGGCGGCGGCGGCCCACCGGCCGGACGCCCTGATCGTCGCGTGCAACACCGCCTCCGTCCACGCCCTGCCCGCCTTGCGGGCCGAACTGGAGCCAGGACTGCCGGTCATCGGCACGGTGCCCGCGATCAAGCCAGCCGCCGCGGGCGGCGGCCCCTTCGCGATCTGGGCCACGCCGGCGACCACCGGGAGCCCTTACCAGCGTGGGCTGATCAATGAATTCGCCCGCTCCGTGGACGTGACCGAAGTGCCCTGCCCGGGCCTCGCCGACGCGGTGGAGCACGCAGACGAGGAGGCGATCGACCGCGCGGTGGCCGCCGCCGCCGCCCTCACCCCCTCCGGGGTGACGGACGTCGTCCTGGGCTGCACCCACTACGAACTCGTGGCCGAACGCATTCGCGCCGCTGTCGAGAGCAACCGGCCCGGCCGCGCACCCCTCGTGCTCCACGGCTCCGCCGACGCGGTGGCCGCCCAGGCGCTCCGCCGTGTCGGGGCGGTGCCCGCTCCGTCGGCCGAACCGGTCGGCACTCTCACCGTCCTGCTCGCCGGACACGCCGGCGACCTGCCCGAACCCGCTCTGGCCTACGCCGAGGGCCTGCTGCTCAAGACCGTCACCCCCGCGCTCTGAGGGCAGCCCGGCGCCCCGCCGGGACGCACGCCCCCTCCCCGCGGCGCGGAACGTGGGTACGCTGCTGGGCATGACGGACCACCCCGGTAACACGTGGCACGGTTCGAGCCAGGCCCCGAGCACGGTCTGGACGGGACGGGCCACCAATCGCTTCCAGTGGCTGCTCGCGGCCATCGGCGCCGCGTGTCTCGCGCTCGGCATCGAACTCGCGGTCGACTCGGCCTGGCACGGCGGGTTCGCCCCGCTGCTCATGTCCGTCATCGGCTGTGTCGCCGCAGGGCTCCTGATCCTCTTCGGGACCCTCGCCTTCGTCCACGTGGCCGTGAAGGTCGACGGCGACGCCCTCGAGGTGCGCTGCGGCCACGCCGGGCTGCCCAGGCGCCGGATCCTCCTCACGCATGTGGTGGGCGCGGATTTCGCCCCCAAGGTCACTCCGCGCCAGTGGGGCGGCTGGGGCTACCGCTGGCGCCCCGAGCAGGGCACGGCCGTGGTCGTGCGCCGGGGGGAGGCGCTGGTGCTCCGGCTGGGTGACGGCATGACCTTCACGGTCACGGTGGACGACGCGGAGGCCGCCGTACGTTTCATCCGGGACCGCCTGCACCTCCCCGCCCCCGGGAAGACCACGGGGAGCTGAGCCGGCCGGAGCACGGGACGGCAGGAGCGGCTGCCGCCCTCACAGCCGCCCACCGTAGACTCCGGCAGGTGAGCGCCACCGTCACCACCGCCGAACCGCCGCCCGCCCCCGTGTCCCGCAGCAGGAAGCTGTGGCCGCGGCTCGTCCGGCCTGCCGCCGCCGTGCTGTCCGGTGTGCTGCTCTACGCGAGCTTTCCGCCCCGGCCGCTCTGGTGGCTGGTGCTGCCCGGCTTCGCCCTGCTGGGATGGGTCCTGACCGCACGGCGGCTGCGGTCGGCACTGGGCCTCGGCCTCCTCGCGGGCCTCGGCTTCATGCTGCCCCTGCTGCACTGGACGGGGGAGGAGGTCGGCCCCGTACCCTGGCTCGCGCTCGCGCTGGCGGAGGCCCTGTTCATCGCCGTCGGCTGCGTCGGGATCGCCGCGGTCTCCCGGCTCCCGTACCAGCCCGTCTGGGCAGCGGGCGTGTGGACCCTGGACGAGGCGCTCCGCGCCCGTGTCCCGTTCGGCGGCTTCCCCTGGGGCAAGATCGCCTTCGGCCAGGCCGACAGCGCGTTCCTGCCGCTCGCCGCGGTGGGCGGGACCCCCCTGCTCACGTTCGCCGTCGTGCTGTGCGGCTTCGGGCTGCTGGAGGCCGTCCGGCAGGTCCGCCGCTACCGGGCCGACGGCACCGTGCCCCGCTCCGCCGTCGTCGCCGCGGCCGTCACCGTGGCCGTCCCGGTCGCCGCCGCCCTGGCAGCCCTCCCGCTCGTGGACGACTCGCCCGAGGACGGCACCGCGACGGTCGCGGCGGTCCAGGGCAACGTGCCGCGCCTGGGGCTCGACTTCAACTCCCAGCGCCGGGCCGTCCTGGACAACCACGCGGAGCGTACGGAACAGCTCGCGCGGGACGTGAAGGCCGGGAAGGTGCCCCAGCCCGACTTCGTGCTGTGGCCGGAGAACTCGTCCGACCTCGACCCCTACCGCAACGCCGACGCCCGCGAGGCCATCGACCGGGCCGTGCGGGCCATCGGCGCCCCCACCGTCATCGGCGCCGTCCTCACCCCCGACACCGGACCGCTCCGCAACACCCTGATCGAGTGGGACCCGGAGAGCGGACCCGTGGACACCTACGACAAGCGGCACATCCAGCCGTTCGGCGAGTACATGCCGATGAGGTCGGTGGCACGGATCTTCAGCAAGGACGTCGACCGGGTGCAACGGGACTTCGGCCCCGGCAGCAAGGTCGGCGTGTTCGACCTGGCGGGCACGAAGGTGGGGCTGGTGACCTGTTACGAGGCCGCGTTCGACGACGCCGTACGTGACACCGTCAAGGACGGCGGACAGCTGATCGCCGTACCGAGCAACAACGCGACCTTCGGGCGGAGCGAGATGACCTACCAGCAGCTGGCGATGAGCCAGGTGCGGGCGGTCGAGCACGGACGGTCCGTCGTCGTGCCCGTCACCAGCGGCGTCAGCGCGGTGATCCGGCCGGACGGGACGATCGTGGAGAAGACGAAGATGTTCACCCCGGACGCCCTGGTCGACGAGGTGCCGCTGCGGTCCTCACTCACCCCCGCCACCCGTCTGGGCACCCTGCCCGAGGCCATCCTGGCGTTGCTCGCCGTGGCCGGTCTCGGCTGGGCGACAGCCCGTTCGGTGCGCGCGAGGAAGGTCCGGCAGGACGGGTCGGCCGGTCCGGAGGAAGGTCCGGCCGCCACGTAGGCTCGGTCGCATGGCTACTCCAGACTTCATCCGCGACATCCGTGCCACCGCCGGCCACCAGCTGCTCCTGCTGCCCGGAGTCACCGCCGTCGTCTTCGACGACCAGGGCAGGGTGCTGCTCGGCCGGCGGTCGGACACCGGCAAGTGGTCGGTCATCGGCGGGATCGGCGAGCCGGGCGAGGAGCCCGCGGCGACAGCGGAGCGCGAGGTGTACGAGGAGACGGCGGTGCGCTGCGTCGCGGAGCGGGTCGTGCTGACCCAGGCGCTGAAGCCGGTGCAGTACGCCAACGGCGACCGCTGCCAGTATGTCGACATCACCTTCCGGTGCCGGGCCACCGGCGGCGAGGCACGGGTGAACGACGACGAGTCGCTGGAAGTCGCGTGGTTCGACGTCGACGCGCTGCCGCCGCTGAGCGAGTTCTCGGTCTTCCGGATCAAGCAGTCCCTCACGGACGGCCCCACCTGGTTCGAGCGGACTCCCGAGGCCTGACGGGCCCGGCTCCCCGGCGGAGACGGGCCCTTCGGCACGGCCGGTTCAGACGCTACGGGCGTCGACGGGCAGCGTCGCGCTGTCCTCGGCCTGCCGGCCGGCGTCCGGCTCGATGTCGGCGAGGTCCCGGCTCCTGGTCTCCTTCGCGCAGATGATCGCCAGCACGGTGAGGAGCGCGGCGGCGATGACGTACAACGAGATCGGCGTCGAGCTGCCGAAGTCGTCGAGCAGCGCCGTGGCGATGAGGGGCGCCGGGGCGCCCGCGGCGACCGACGAGAACTGGGCGCCGATCGACGCGCCCGAGTAACGCATCCGCGTCGCGAACATCTCCGCGAAGAAGGCTGCCTGCGGCGCGTACATGGCGCCGTGGAAGATCAGCCCGACGGTGACGGCCAGCAGCAGACTCCCGAAGCTCCGGCTGTCGATCAGCGCGAAGAACGGGAACATCCACAGCGCCACACCGATGGCGCCGACCAGATAGACAGGCCTGCGCCCCACCCGGTCGGACAGCGCCCCCCACAGCGGGATCACGGCGAAGTGCACGGCGGACGCGACGAGTACGGCGTTGAGCGCCGCCTGCTTGCTCAGGTCCGCGGATGTCGTCGCGTACACGAGGATGAACGCGGTGATCACGTAGTAGCTGATGTTCTCCGCCATCCGCGCGCCCATGGCGATCAGCACATCGCGCCAGTGATGCCGCAGAACCGCGACCAGAGGCATCTTCTCGGCGGGGGCGGCCGCCGCCTTGCGCTGCTCGGCCTGGGCCAGGGCCGCCTTGAAGACAGGTGATTCATCGACCGAGAGACGAATCCACAGACCCAGGATCACGAGCACCCCCGAGAGGAGGAAGGGTATCCGCCAGCCCCACGCCTCGAAGGCGGACTCGGACATGAGCGCCGTGAGGGCGGAGAGCACCGCGGTCGCGAGCAACTGGCCTGCGGGCGCCCCCGTCTGGGGCCACGACGCCCAGAACCCTCGCCGTTTCGCGTCGCCGTGCTCCGACACGAGCAGCACGGCACCGCCCCACTCACCGCCGAGGGCGAACCCCTGCACCAGCCGCAGGACGGTGAGCAGGACGGGTGCGGCGGAACCGATGGTGGCGTGCGTCGGCAGGAGCCCTATCGCGAAGGTCGCGCCGCCCATCATCAGCAGGCTCAGCACCAGCAGTTTCTTGCGCCCGAGCCGGTCGCCGTAGTGCCCGAACACCAGGGCCCCGATCGGGCGGGCGGCGAAGCCCACGGCGTAGGTGAGGAAGGACAGGAGAGTACCGACGAGCGGGTCGGACCCGGGGAAGAACAGCTTGTTGAAGACCAGCGCGGCGGCGGAGCCGTAGAGGAAGAAGTCGTACCACTCCACCGTGGTCCCGACGAGGCTCGCGGCGACGATGCGGCGGAGGTTGGACGGCGGTGGGGGAGCGGTTGTCGGTACGGCCATGGATACCACTTCCGGACAGTTGGCGGGGACGTTTCCGTGTCGCCATACCGTAGGAAGGGGCAGGTCAGGGGCGTATGTGGCGGGACACCATAGTTCGGGTTAACGGTGTGCGGGTGACCGCTACGGGGGCGTGATCTGGTTGGCGGCGGCTGAAGAAGGGCTGGCAGGAGGCATCGGCAGCACGCGTGCGTGCGTCGGGCGCCAGTTGTTCTGTCCAGGGAGGTTATGGACGGGTGAGCGAGATCTCGGCCGAGGATTCCGCCGAGCCGGGCTGTTTCGGCGAGGCAGCGTCACCGTGCTGGTTGGTCGGCCCCGTCCTTCGCTGCTTCTGTCTTCGTTGCCTGGCCGGGCGGTGGGTGGGGGGTCGTGGTCGGTGTGGCGTCCGGTGTTGTTGTTGCTGCTGACGATGAGCTTCCGTTGCTCGGTGTGATCGGTGCCGTGGGCGCCGTGCTCACGGTGGGCGCCGCTGTGGGTGCTGAGCTGCCTACGCTCAGGCTGTCAGCGGGTTCGCCGACAGGACTGGGAGAAGCGGAGCGGACGCTGAGCCCGGGGGTGTCCTCGGGGCGTGTGCCCACAGCAGCGTCGTGGTCGGAGGACCGCGCCGCCGGAGACGGTGTGACCGCCTTCCGCTGTCCTGTGTCGCCAGAAGCACGCGGCGTTCCGGTGGGGGCGCCGGAAGCCCTGGTCGTGCTCCGGTCGGTGTCCTGAGGGGCGGAACTGCCGGTGACGGCGAAGGCGGTTGCCACGACAGCGGCGAGTGCGACAGTCGTTCCGGCCATGAGGGTGCGCCCACGCGCCGGCGTGCTTCGAGCAGTGTCCTGATTCCTGACGAGCGCCGGATTCACGTGCGTGTGTGTCGCCTCCGGTGCCTCCTGGCCGACGACGAGGCGTGTGGCGGGCGCCGACGGGCCGGCCGCCACGGGGACTATGTCGGTCAACGCCGTCAGAGCGAGGGTGCAGTCGCGGGCTGTTGGGCGGTTCTGTTCGTCCAGAGCTGTCATCTTCCGCAGCAGACGGCTCAGTTGTTCGGGGAGCCCGTGAGGCAGGACGGGGTGACGGTGCAGTCGTGCGATGGCGGCCTCAAGGGGCCCGCCGTCGTACTCGAGCCTGCCCGTGAGGCATTCGAGCAGCACCAGGCCGAGGGCGTAGATGTCGGCGGGCCGACCGACGGGCCGGCCGAGTACCTGCTCGGGAGAGAGATAGGCGGCGGTGCCCATGAGCGTGCCGGTGGCGGTGCGGGTGGTGGCGTCCAGCATCCGGGAGATGCCGAAGTCGGCCAGATAGGGCCGGTGAGCGGAGTCCAGGAGAATGTTGGACGGTTTGACGTCCCGGTGGACGATTCCCGCTTCGTGTGCGTGAGCCAGCGCCTGGGCGAGTTCGGCGCCGAGTGCGGCGGTCACATCGGGGGGCAGCGGGCCTCCGGTGATGCGCTCCTTGAGCGTGGTGCCTTCGATCAGCTGCATGACCAGGAAGGCGCTTCCGTCGTGCTGCCCGGCATCGAAGGCGGTGACGAGTCCGGGGTGATGCAGCCGAGCTAGGATCACTGCTTCGCTGTGCCAGCTCTCCTCGCTGTTGATGCAGGCGTCAGGCCGGAAGATTTTGACCGCGACCGGTCGTCTCAACCGCAGATCGAAACCCCGGTGGACATCCGCAGCACCACCCGAACCGAGAAGCCCGTCAAGACGGTATCGGCCACTCAGCACCTCGGTGGAGCACCGGGAAGCTGTCGCCTGAGCGAAGTCGCGAAGCCTCATATCCTCTCCCACTGCGTCGGAGGGCTCATACTCTTCGGCGAGCCGTGGCCGACGCGCCTCGGAACGCGAGTACCCACGAAGAGCTGGAGTAGCCCACGCGTTCTCGCAGGCAGAGACGGAACGGGCTCCCGGAGTGCTTCCGGAGGCGCAGCTCGCCGCCGGGAGGACCGGTCGGCAGGGCGTCACCGGGAAGGGCTCCGGGCGAGCGGAGTGCGGGCAGTCCTGACCGGATGCACTGCGTGACGATCACCGCGGTCGGGTCCGACTTCTCGCCCGGCAAAAGCATCAAACTGAGCGTCCACTCCGCCCAAAATGATTGTTCGGACAGAAACGTTCACATGTGCTCATCCGGCAGATAGACTGGCGCTCAGCCACGCACGGAAGAGGGGGTGCTGCAGCATGCATGCCGAAGAGAGGCATCAGGCGATACTTCACCGGTTGCGCGAGCGGGGCACGCTCCGGGTCACCGAGTTCGCCGAGGAGTTGCAGGTCTCGCCCGTCACGATTCGCCGGGACATCGAGAGCCTCGCGGACCGGGGGTTGGTCGCCCGCGTGCACGGCGGTGCCGTCCTGCCGACGACCCGCGCCGGGACCATGGGTACGGAGCCCCCCGTCAGGCCCCCGTCAGGCCGCGGGCAGTTGTCCTTCGGCCTGATCGTGCCGGCCGCCGACTACTACTACCCGGAAGTGATCAAGGGTGCTCAGGAAGCCGCCGGCGAGCGCGGCATCCGGTTGGTCCTGGGCATCTCGCAGTACAGCCCGGAGGAGGAGCGCGCGCAGGTCGGACGCATGCTGGCCGACGGCCTCGACGGGCTCATGATCGCGACCTGCGACGTCGCGGCGGCCGCCGCCTGGCTCGACGAGCTGACCATTCCGCACGTGTGGGTGGAGCGCCGCCCGGGGGACGAGATCTCCCATGCCGAGCGGGTCGTCACCGACCATGTGTACGGGGCCCGGCTCGCCGTTCACCATCTCGCCTCGACGCGTCGCAGGATCGGACTTATGGTGCGTGACGACAGCCCGCACAGCGAGCCCCTGGTGGACGGATACCGCAGCGGCCTGGCCGCGGCCGCGCTGGACGTGCCCGCGGACGGCATCTTCCGCATGCCGCCGCCGGCCGGTGACGCCGTCCGCCGCGAGGAGATACTCGGCGATTTCGCCGACGCGGTCGCCGACGGCCGGCTGGACGGCGCACTGATCCACAACGACCACGACGCCCTCGTGCTGCTCCAACGCCTCCGGGCCCGTGGTGTCGACGTCCCCGGCGACCTGGCCATCGTGGCGTACGACGACGAGGTCGCCTCCCTCGCCGACATCCCACTGACCGCCGTCGCCCCGCCGAAGCTCGCGGTGGGCGTCTCCGCCGTCGAGTTGCTGGCCAAGCGCGTCGCGGACCCGAGCCGCCCCCGCCACCTGCTCTCGATCCTGCCGGAGCTGCACGTCCGCGCCTCCACCTGATCCCCGTTCACGCGGTACGCCCACCCGGAGAGCCCCTCATGTTCCACATCTCGCCCGAGGGGTTCTCCCTCGACGGCCGCCCCCTGCGCCTGCTGTCGGGTGCCCTGCACTACTTTCGCGTCCTGCCCGAGCAGTGGCCTCAGCGGCTGCGGATGATGCGCGCCATGGGTCTCGACACCGTGGAGACGTACGTCCCCTGGAACCTCCACGAGCCGCGTCCCCAGGAGTACGACTTCGCGGGGGTCGCGGACCTGGACCGCTTCCTGCACGCCACGCGCGAGGCCGGACTGCACGCGATCGTCCGCCCGTCGCCCTACATATGCGCCGAGTGGGAGAACGGCGGTCTGCCCTGGTGGCTCCTCGCCGACCCGGAGGTACGGGCGCTGCGCTGCCAGGATCCGGGGTATCTGGCCCGCGTCGACCGCTGGTACGACCGGTTGATCCCCCTCCTGGCACCGCATCAGGTCACCCGGGGCGGCAACGTCCTGATGGTGCAGGTGGAGAACGAGTACGGGTCCTACGGCACGGACACCGGATATCTGGAGCACCTGGCCGCCGGGCTGCGCGGGCGCGGCATCGACGTACCGCTGTTCACGTCGGACGGGCCGGACGACTTCTTCCTGACCGGGGGCACGGTTCCGGGGCGTCTGGCCACCGTGAATTTCGGCAGCCGCGCGACCGAGGCCTTCGCCGGCCTGAAGCGGCTGCGGCCGGACGACCCGGCCATGTGCATGGAGTTCTGGTGCGGCTGGTTCGACCACTGGGGCGCCGAGCACGTCATACGCGACGCGAAGGACGCCGCGGACTCGCTGGCGGAGATCCTGGCGGCGGGGGCGTCGGTCAACCTCTACATGGCACACGGCGGGACGAACTTCTCCACGTGGGCCGGCGCCAACACCGAGGACCCTGCGACCGGCGCGGGCTATCTGCCGACCGTGACGTCGTACGACTACGACGCGCCGATCGATGAGCGGGGCGGCGTGACGGAAAAGTTCTTCGCCTTCAGGGAGGTGCTCCAGCGGTACACCGACGAGCCACTGCCCGAACCGGAGACTCCCGCTCCCCTGCTGCCCGCTGGGTCCCTGGAACTCACACAGTCGATCCGGCTGTTCGATGTCCTCGACGAGCTGGCCCGCACGGAGGTGCGAGCCGCCGAGCCGCCGTCGTTCGAGGAGCTCGGGATCGGGCACGGTCTCGTGCTCTACACCTCCCGCATCCCCGGACCGCGCGGACCGTACCCTCTGTCCGTGCACGGACTCGCCGACCGCGCGCACGTCTTCGTGGACGGCACGCCCGCCGGCGTACTGGAGCGGGACGGAGCCGAAGCGGTCGACGGTGTCCGCGTCCCCGGGACACATGCGCGCGTGGAGCTGCTGGTGGAGTCGATGGGCAGGGTCAACTACGGCGCGGGGCTCGGAGAGCGCAAGGGGGTGAGCCGGGTCCTCCATACCCAGCAGATATTGCACGGCTGGACGGCGCGCGCGGTGGAGCTGGGGCACGGGACCCCGGACGGGCTGCCGTGGGAGACCTCGTCCGGTGGCGTCGAGGACGCGCCCACTTCACGTTCGGGGCCTGTCTTCCACCGGGGCTTCCTCGAGGTGGCCGAGCCGGGCGACACCTATCTCGCGTTGCCCGGATGGGGCAAGGGTTACGCGTGGGTCAACGGCTTCTGCCTGGGGCGGTACTGGGAAGCGAGGGGCCCGCAACGGACGCTGTACGTACCGTGGCCGCTCCTCCGCGCCGGCCGCAACGACGTCGTGATCCTCGAGCTCGACGGCGTCGAGCATCCCGTCGTGGAGCTGCGCGAAGCCCCCGGCCTCGGCTGAACCCTCGGTGCGACGCCCCACCCTCCGCTGAACGTTGGGCTCGACGCCCGAGTGGGCAGCCGCACGCGCGAACACCCCCTGCCGGCCCGGGCAGGGGGTGTTCGCGTAAGCCGCGGCGCGGGCTCCGTGGGTTGCCGACCCGCTACATGATCACGGAATCCGATCGATATCGCTTCTTGATGTTCGTTTGTTCATTTCCTATTGACTCTGAGCGTTTCTGGCCGAAAGATGTCGTCAACTCGCCGCCATCCGTTGGCCTCTCGTAGGAGTTCCGCCATGCAGCCCAGCACCCGTTCGTCCTCCACGGCCCTCGCCGCCGCGGTGGCCTCCTTGGCCCTCCTCCTCACCGCCTGCGCAGGCGAGGACACCACCACGTCGGACGCCGGCACCGGCTCGGCCGGGAAGCCCGTGGAGATCGCCTACTGGTCGTGGATGCCCGGCACCGCCGACATGACCGAAGCGTTCAACGCGTCGCACCCGAACATCAAGGTCACGCACGCCGAGATCCCGGCCGGACTCAACGGCGGTTACGACAAGATCTCCAAAGCGGTCAAGGCGGGCAACGCCCCGGACGTCGTCAACCTGGAGTACCAGGCCGTGCCGGACTTCGTGACCCAGGGGCTCCTTCGCGACTCCAGCGCCGAGCTCGGCGAGTCGGTCGAGGAATACGCCCCCGAATCGGTGCGAAGCCTGGTCACGCTCGGGGACAGAACATGGGCGGCCCCCTACGACGTCGGCCCGCAGACGCTCTACTACCGCACCGATCTCTTCAAGCAGTACGGCATCGAGGTCCCCACCACCTGGGCCGAGTTCAGGTCCGCCGCCGAGAAGGTCAAGACCGCCTCCAAGGGCAAGGCGCGGCTGCTCGACTTCTGGGGCGACGACACCGCCACCTGGGCCGGTCTCTCCCAGCAGGCCGGCGCCCGGTGGTACAGCGCGACAGATGAGGCCTGGAAGGTGAACATCACCGATCCGGCCACCAGGAAGGTCGCCGACTACTGGAAGGACCTGGTCCAGGACGACCTGGTCCTCAACCACAAGGGGTGGAGTCCCGAGGCCACCAAGGCGGTCACCGACTCGAAGGCCATCGCGCTGATCGGCGCTTCGTGGAGCGCCGGTTCCATCAAGACCACGTACCCAGGACAGGCCGGCAAGTGGGCCGAGGCCCCGCTGCCGCACTGGGGCACGCCGGTCACCGGCGCGGTCGGCGGCTCGGCCTTCGCCATCACGAAGGACAGCAAGAAGGCCAAGGCTGCCGCCGAGTTCATCGCCTGGGCCACCACCGACGGTGAGGCCGTCAAGGCCCGTCTCGCGGCCGGCACCTCCAGTGGACTGCCCGCCGCCGAGAAGCTGCGCGCCGCCGCCAGGTCCACGTTCGACACCGCGTTCTTCGCCGGCCAGGACGTCTACGCCGTCGCCGGGGCCCAGGTGCCGAACATCGCCAAGGACTGGACCTGGAGCCCCGTGCACAACTCCACGACGATGACCATGCAGACGGAATTCGGCAAGGCCCAGAAGACCGGTGAGTTCTGGCCCGCGTTCCAGGCCGGGCAAGCGGCGGCCGAGAAGGCCATCACCGACCGCGGGCTGAAGCTCGCCCATTGATCCCCGCGTTCCCGAGCCGTCGGGGCGGGGGCCCGGTCCCCCCGCTCCGGCGCCCCGACCCCTCCAAGGAGCTAACGCCGATGACTACCCGGCTCGGCCGCGGGCAGCGCACCACACCCGTCCTCTTCGTCGCCCCCTTCTTCGTCCTCTTCCTCGCCACGCTCGTCGCCCCCGTCGGGTACTCGCTGTGGATGAGCCTGTTCCGCGAACAGGCCACGAGCGGCCTCGGATTCGGCGGGACGGAGACCGTCTTCGTCGGCGCCGACAACTATCTGCGGGCCCTCGGCGACGCGTCGTTCCACCGGGGCTTCCTGCACATCGCCCTCTACTGTCTGATCTACATCCCGGTGATGGTGGGCGGGGCGCTGGCGCTGGCCCTGCTGGTGGATTCCGCGATGGCCAAGGCGAAGAAGTTCTTCCAGCTGGCGTATTTCCTTCCCCACGCCGTGCCCGGACTGATCGCCGCGATCATCTGGGGGTTCCTCTACACACCGGGACTCAGCCCCGTGATCGATCTCCTGCGGACCGTCGGCGTGGAGTGGGACTTCCTCGGCCCGGACGGGGTGGTCCTCTCCATGGCCAACGCCGCCGCCTGGCAGTGGACCGGCTACAACATGGTGATCTTCTACGCCGCGTTGCAGGCCGTGCCGAAGGAGACCCTCGAGGCGGCCACGGTCGACGGCGCGGGCCAGCTGCGCACGGCCCTGGCGGTGAAGCTGCCGATGATCCGGTCCTCCGTCGTCCTCACCATGCTCTTCACCGCCGTCGGTGCGATCCAGTTGTTCAACGAGCCGGAGGTGCTGCGCAGCCGGTCGTCCGCCATCTCTCAGGACTGGAGTCCGGTGATGTACATCTACCAGGCCGCCTTCACCGAGCACGACTACGGACTCGCGGCCGCGGCCTCGCTCCTGCTGGCGCTCCTGGGCGCCGCTCTGTCCTTCGTGATCACCAAGCTCGGCAACCGCTGGAAGGAGGCGTGACCATGGCTGCCACCGCGCCTCCTCGCACTCCGGCCCCGGTCCGCTCCACGGGCGGTGCCGACACCGCCGGCCCGTCACGGCGGGCGGGGACCTCCGGACCGGCCTGGTCGTCGAAAGCCGTCGTCAACACCCTGCTCGCCGTCGTGGCCGTCTACACGCTGATGCCGCTGAGCTGGCTGCTGGTCAACGCGAGCAAGAGCAACGGCGACCTGTTCTCCAGCCCCGGCTTCGAGCCGGCCGAGTTCAACCTGCTGACCAACCTCGCCGACCTCTTCACGTACCAGGACGGTGTCTTCGGTCGCTGGCTCACCAACAGCATGCTGTACTCGGTGGTCGGCGCCCTCGCCTCCACCTTCATCTCGCTGCTCGCCGGTTACGCCTTCCACACGTACGACTGGTGGGGCAAGGAGAAGCTGTACGGCCTGGTGCTGCTGGGCATCCTCGTCCCGCACACCGTCATCTCCCTGCCGATGTACCTGATGGCGTCCGAGGTCGGGCTCGTCAACTCGTACTGGTCCGTGCTGATCCCGGGTCTGGTGAACCCGTTCGGCGTCTACCTGGCACGGGTCTTCTCGGAGAGCTACGTCCCCGGGGAGACGCTGGAGGCGGCCCGCATCGACGGCGCGAGCGAACTGCGCACCTTCCGTTCGGTCGCCCTTCCGATGCTGTCCCCCGCCTTCGTCACGGTCTTCCTCTTCTCCTTCACCGGCAGCTGGAACAACTTCTTCCTGCCGCTGGTGATGCTGAACGACTCGTCGCTCTATCCGGTCGGCCTCGGCCTGTTCAGCTGGAACGCCACGCTCCCGCAGGAGCCGCAGCTCTACTCGTTCGTCATCACCGGATCCCTGGTGTCCGTCGTCCCGCTCGCCATCGCCTTCGTCGCACTGCAGCGCTACTGGCGCTCGGGCCTTACCGCAGGAGCCGTCAAGTGACGTCCGCGTCCCCCGCCCCGTACCACCGCCCCCGCACGGTCCTTGCGATGGATCCGTCGGTCAGGAACGCGCTCTTCGACCAGGAGTCACTTGCCCGGCTCGGTGCCATCGCCGACACCGACCCCTCCCTCGTGGTGGACGACTTCACGGACCCGGCCTCCGCCTCCGCGCTCGCCGAGGCGGAGGTGCTCCTCACCGGCTGGGGCTGCCCGCCTCTGACGGCGGACGCCCTGGAGCGGATGCCCCGGCTCCGTACCGTGGTCCACGCCGCCGGTTCGGTGAAACACCACATCACCGACGCCTGCTGGGAGCGGGAGCTGACCGTGGCCTCCGCCGCGGGGGCGAACGCCCTGCCGGTCGCGGAGTACACCGTGGCGGCCATCCTCTTCGCAGGGAAACGGATCATGGCCGCTCGGCGGAGTTATCGGCGTGAGCGCGCCAGGGTGAGCGCCATCGATGTGATCGGGAACGGCGGCAACTACGGCCGCACGGTGGGCGTGGTCGGGGCGTCCCGCATAGGGCGGCGGGTCATCGAGCTGCTGCGCCCGCACGACTTCCGGGTTCTGCTGTACGACCCGTACGTCGACGAGGCGGAGGCCGGCCGTCTGGGCGTGGCCCCGGTGGCACTGGACACGCTCGTCCGCTCCAGCGACGTGGTGACGATTCACGCTCCCGAACTCCCGGAGACCCATCACCTCTTCGACCGGGAACGGCTGGCGCTGTTGCGGGACGGCGCGACACTCGTCAATACGGCGCGCGGTTCGCTGGTCGACACGGCGGCGCTGACCGAGGAACTGGTGTCCGGCCGGCTCGACGCCGTGCTCGACGTCACCGAGCCAGAGGTCCTGCCCGCCGCATCACCGCTGTACGACCTGCCCAATGTCCTTCTGACCCCGCATGTGGCCGGTTCGGCCGGCAACGAACTGGCCCGGATGACACACGCCGCGCTGGACGAACTGGAGCGGTACGGCCGCGGCCTCCCGTACGCCGACCCCGTAAGGGGCGAGGCACTGACCCGGACAGCATGAGGGAGAGGCGCGGAACCCGGATGGGGGGAAGGCATCGGCCCTGAGCGACGTCACTGCCGGTGCCGCCCGTCAGGTGACGTCGGCGTACGACGTCCCCATCTTCAGGCTGTCGACGCGGTTGGTGAGGGTGGTGGAGCCGTCGTCCCGGTCGTAGACGCCCCACTTCGGCTCGTTCGCGCTGTCCCAGGTGCGGCATGGATACCGGGTGCTGCTGTCGGCGAAGGTCTGCTTGGTGCCGTTGAAGTACAGCTCCACCCACCCCGAGGAAGCCGAGCCGGACGTGTGGACACCGATGGCGAACGCGTTCCAGTCGCCGGCGGTGACGGGCTCGGACCAGATCATCTGCCAGTCTCCACCGGTGGTGACGTGAAAGAGCCGTGCCGAGCCGTCCTTGACCGTCATGATGAGCGGGTAGTTCTGCTGGGCGTTGGGGTAGGACTTCCACTGCCACACGACGAAATCTCCGCTCACGGAGGAGAGCTGGCTCTCCCACCCGAGGTAGTAGGTGGAGCCGTCGGCGAAGGCGTAGCGCGAGGAGCCGTTCACGGAGACACCGCGCGACTCGCAGCGGATGTCACCGCCCGGCTTCGTGTAGCGGAAGACCGTGCCGTGCGCGGTATCACCGGCAGCCGTGACCAGGCTGCCGGGGGCGGGGCACTCGACACTTCCGAAGACGCCGGTGCCCTTGGAGGCGTCGCCGTCCCAGATGCCTGCCGCCTGCGCGGAGGCGGTCGACAGCAGGGGCCAGGCCACTGCTGCGACAAGGGCTGCGGCTGTGGCTGCGAGAGCTGCCGGTGTGCGTGTGCGTGCGTGGGTTCCCATGTGGGGGCCTCTTCGTCTAGGGGGGCGGCCAGGAATGCGCCCCCATGGCGGGCGGCGGGCGCTGAGACACACGTGAACGGCTTCGCGGGGAGTGCACTTTCGTGCCGTGGCGACCCCCTGCCGGACGCCCGGCAGGGGACACGGGACTGCGGTCAGAGGTCGCCGGCGCGGGCGTGGAGACCGGCAAAGCCGCTGCGGGAGGCGGAAGTTGGTGCTCGGCGGCCGCCTGTTGGTCCGCAATCCTGGGGAAAGGGACGTGGGAAGTCAACCGGTCGATCAAACAATCCACTTGTGTTCGGATCAGTCCGCTTTTCGGGGACACCGACACGAGGTACGCCGATCCCTGCTACGTCGCGCGAGCGCTCACGCGCACAAACCACCAGTTCGACGCTGCCCGGAGCACGATGCATGACGCGGATCGGGACTGCCTTGATTGCGTGTTCGTTCGATCAATAGCGTTCATAGCATTGTCCGTTCGATCGAAGCGTGCTAAAAAACCGCCTACCCAGTGTCTGTCCGCTCTCGAGCTCGGAGTACTCATGACGACTTTCTGGTCACGCCGCGGAGCCCTCGCCGTGTCCGGCGCCGGAGCGCTGGCTCTGGCCCTGCCCGTCCCGGGCGCCGCCGCACAGCAGAGCGCGCCCGCAGGTGAACCACTCGCCGACGACTTCTCCGCCCTGCGGGGGAAGTGGCGGGACCTGTTGCTCGGCCAGGGCTTCAGCCCCACCGCCGAGCCCTTCAGGACCAAGCTGGCCGCGCTGGGTTCGACGGCGCGTGGGTACATGTCCGCCATGGCACCCGCCGAGGGTTCGCTGTGGCCCGACAACGTCTACGCGGACCCTGACCCCGACAAGGACACCGAGTCCTACACCTACTCGGCGCAGATCCAGAATTCGTACGGCAGGCTGAGGACGATGGCCGAGGCGTACGCACAGCCCGGCACCGGCCTGACCGGCGACCCCGCTCTGCTCGCCTCCGTCCTCACGGGTATCGGTCACCTCGGCACCCAGGTCTACAACGAGTCCCAGGCGCCCTACGGCAACTGGTACAACTGGCAGATCGGTGCCCCCCAGGCCCTCCTGGACATCTGCCTCATACTCGACGACCACCTGTCCGGCGATCTACGGTCGGCGACTGCCCGAGCCATCGACCACTTCGTGCCCGACTCCTCCGTGGCGGCGTACAGCGGGACCAGTACCGGTGCCAACCGGATCGACCTCTGCCGGGTTCTGGCCCTGCGGGGTGCCCTCGACGGCACGGCCGCCAAGGTGGCTCTCGCCAGGGACGCCGTCTCGCCGGTCTTTCCGTACGTCACCTCCGGCGACGGCCTGTACGCGGACGGCTCGCTGGTCCAGCACACCTGGGTCCCGTACACAGGGTCGTACGGCGCTGTGCTCATCGACGGACTGAGCAAGCTGTTCGCACTGCTCGGCGACTCGGCCTGGGCCATCACCGACCCGCAACGGCAGATCTTCCTGGATTCCGTGGAGCACGCCTATGCTCCCTTCCTCCACGACGGGCTGATGATGGACGGCGTCTCGGGCCGGGCGATCAGCCGCGGACTCGTTGCCGGTGCCCCGGCGAAGGTCCAGCAGGACGACCATCTGCGCGGTCATGCCGTCATCGCGTCGATCCTGCTCCTGGGGCAGGGCGCCGGAGCCGAGGAGAACGCCCGCTGGCGGGCGTTGGCCAAGGGCTGGTTCAGCCGGGACCGGTACAGCGACGTCACCACCGGCCGCACCCTCGGTGTCGCACCGCTCTCCCGGGTCATCGCGCTGCTCGGGGATTCCTCGGTCCGGCCGGCCCCGGAGCCGAGCGGCCACCGGGTGTTCCCCGGCATGGACCGCGCGGTGCACCGGACCCGGGACTTCACCGCCTCGGTCTCGATGGCCTCCAGTCGCATCACCTACTACGAGAACGGAAACGGCGAGAACCTGCGGGCCTGGCACACCGGTTCGGGGATGCTCTACTGGTGGGGGCCGGAGGGGGAGGGCCAGTACAGCGACGGTTACTGGCCGACCGTGGACCCGTACCGGCTGCCGGGCACCACCGCCTCCGCCAAGCCGCTCGCGGACGGCGAGGGCGGTATCTGGGGCGCGGCAAGGCCCGACGCCGTGTGGGCCGGCGGTGCCTCGGACGGCACCTTCGCCAGCCTGGGCCAGCATCTGAAGGGGCTCTCATCGACCCTGGAGGCCAAGAAGTCCTGGTTCTTCCTCGGTGACTGCGTGGTCTGTCTCGGGGCCGGCATCACCTGCGGCGACGGCGCCAGGGTCGAGACCGTCGTCGACAACCGCAGCCTGGGTGCCGACGGGACGGCCGGGCTCACGGTCGACGGTCGTACCCGGCCAGGCGGCGCCTGGTCCGGGACGCTGAACCAGGTGCGATGGGCGCACCTGGCGGGACACGCCGGCTACGTCTTCCCCGGCGGCACGACGCTGACCGGACTGCGCGAGGAGCGCACCGGCACCTGGAAGGCCATCAACGGCGGTGGCTCCGCCGATCCTGTCACCCGGCGCTACCTCACTCTCCTCGCCGACCACGGCGAGGATCCGAAGGACGCCGAGTACGCCTACATCCTGATGCCGGGAGCGAGCCGTGCCCGCACGGCCGCGCGGGCGGCCGATCCGCGATGGCTGGACATCCTCGCCAACTCGGGCGCCCAGCAGGGCGTCCGGGTGCCCTCGTCCGGCTTCACCGGCATCAACTTCTTCGCAGCGGGAACCGTGGGACCGGTGACGGCCGACGCACCGGTCAGCGTGCAGATACACGAGAAGCGCGACGGCACGGCGGTTGTCTGCGTCGCGGACCCCGGACGTACGGTCAAGGGCCTCACCCTCACCTGGAGGCGTCGAGTGCACTCGGTGCTGACCCGGCCGGACCTGGTCACCGGGGTCGGCACGGGCTCCGTCCTGACACTGCGGTTCGGTGACCTCAGCGCCACGAACGGCGTTACCCAGACGGTACGGGTTCGCACGGTCTGACGGCACCGGCGGTCCGTCCCACGCGGACGGAGACGCCCCGGAGGCAGGGGAGCCGGCAGATCGTGGCGTCAGCGCGTGGGACGTTCGCGGCTGGTGAGCCCGTGCGGCGCGTGGCGGGGCGACGGTGGTGCCGCTAGCAGGAACTTCACCGCCGAGAGCGGCTGAGTCCGCGTTCCGCCTAAGAGCCATAGCGGTGGAATCCTCGTGTCCGCCATTCGCGGCCGTCGGGGAGGATCGCGAGCGCTTCGTAGCCGTCGAGTGCTTCAATCCATTTCTGCGCGCCGTCGCCTCGGGCGAACGCGGCGGTGGCGTAGGTGTCGGTCAGGGTCAGTCGGGGCCCGACGAGGGTGAGTGAGGCGAAGGCGGCGGCGGGTGTGCCGCTGTGCGGGTCGATGATGTGCGCCCCGCGCTCGGCGGTGCCGGAGGTGGCGACGGCCAGGCCGTGGGCGGCGGTGATGACGGTGGCCAGTTCGCCGGCGCGCAGGGGGTGGGCGATACCGATGCGCCACGGGGTGCCGTGGCCCGCCCGGCCGCGGAGTTGCACATCGCCGCCGCCGTTGACGCAGGTGTGGTGCGCGCCCGCTTCGTGGAGGATCCGGGATGCGGCCTCGGTGGCCCAGCCCTTGACGAGCCCGGAGGGGTCCAGGCTCCCTGCGGGGGTGGCGCTGAACCAGCCGTCGCTGTCGCGGGTGGCCCGTGCGCACAGGGACAGGACTTCGTCGACTTCGGGCGGACAGTCCTGGAGGCGGATCTCGCCGCGGCCCAGGCGGCTGATGTGGCTGTCGTGCCGGTAGGTGGAGAAGACGGCGTCGACCCGGTGGAGGTGGCGCACCGCCTCGGCGAGGGCGTGGCGGATGGCGGTGGTGGGCCGGTCGCGGATGTCGAAGGAGAAGACGGTCCCCATGACGTGCTCGATGTGGCGCAGTCCGGATCCGGTGTCAGGCATGGGCCTGGTCCAGGGCACTCTGCAGGGACCGCATGTAGCCCTGGCTCGTGTAGCTCGCTCCGGAGACGGCGTCGATGTGCGCGCTCTGGGCTCCGAGCGCCTCCTGGGTGAGGCGAGGCAGGGCATAGGAGGCGATCTCCCGATCGCGGCCGTTCCGGTCCGGGGCCTGGAGGACCCTGACCGAGGTGATTTTCCCCTTGACCAGTGTGGCGGCCACCTGCACCGTCCCGTACTCGGTGTCGACGGGGCTCCCGGTGAACGTGCCCGTCCCGGCGGACGCTCCCGGCGAGGCGCCCGCGGAGTGCGAGGCCGCGGGGGCACGGGGAGCCGTCCCGAGGGTGGTGAGGTGGTGGGGTTTGAGAGCGAGCAGGGCAAAGATCAGGGCGCTGGTCCCGGTGGTGGCGAGGACGGCTCGGCGCATGACGGTACTCCTCAGAACGCGAACGACTCGTGGTGGATGCGCCGTGCCGGGACCCCGGCATCGCGCAGGGCGGTGATCGCGGCCCGCGTCATGCCGGAGGGACCGCAGAGGTAGACGTCATGCGCGGCCAGATCCGGCACAAGGGCCCCCAGGGCCTGGGCGGTGAGGGGAGAGGAGTACCCGGTCGGCTCGTCGACCACGTAGTGCACGGTGGCCCGTCGGCCGGCGGCTATCGCGTCGAGTTCACCGCGCAGCGCGAGGTCGTCGGCGCGGCGCGCCCGGTAGACGAGGGTCACCTGGCCCGGCAGGGTCTCGAACAGTGTGCGCAGGGGGGTGATGCCGACGCCACCCGCCAGGAGGAGCACCTTGGGGAGGGTGCGGCGGTTCGCGGTGAACCCGCCGTAGGGGCCCTCGGCCCACACCCGGGTGCCGGGGCTCAGACGGGCGAGTGCCGTGCTGTGGCCGCCTGCCGCCTTCACCGTGATGCGCAGGTGCCGGGGCTGGGCGGGGGAGGAAAGCGAATAGGGGTTGGCGGTCCACCACAGGCCGCGGGCCAGGAAGCGCCAGCGCAGGAACTGTCCCGGCTCACCGCCCAGCTCTTCCAGGTGCTCGCCGGTGAGATGGACGGAGACCACGCCCGGTGCCTCGGGATGGACCGCGGTGACGCGGAGGCGGTGGCGCAGGCCGCGCCGGACGGGGACGGCGAACCGGTACCAGGCCACCAACGCGGCGACTCCGAGGAACAGCGTGTACCAGGCCGCCTGTGCGAGGTGGTTGCCGACGAAGTCGGCTCCGTCGGAGAGCTGGTGACCGAACGCGAGGAAGACCGCCAGGTAGGTGGCGAAGTGCAGGTAATGCCAGGTCTCGTAGCTCATCCTTCGGCGGGCGGCACGAGCGGAGAGGATTCCGGTGACCAGGAACAGCAGGAAGCCGACCGTGCCTTTGAGGAGGTCGGGGTAGTGCAGGATGAGCGTGGAGGTCTGGCTCACCACGTTCCTGTGCGAGGTCAGCGAGTAGCCCCAGATGATCAGCAGGGTGTGGGCAAGGGCGAGGGACACGGTGCAGCGGCCGCCCCAGGCGTGCCAGCGGGCGAGCCGGTCGGTGCCGACGGTGTGGTCCAGGAGAGGTACGCGGGCCATCAAGGCCAGCAGTACCGCGCAGGCGTAGCCGGCCAGGAGACCGGTGATGCGTCCCGCACCGGTGAGCCAGCCCGCCGGGCCGACCACCGAGGCCGTGTCGCTCCACCAGAGTGCCAGTACCCCGGCGGCGCCCGCCCAGATCAGCAGCCGAGCCACGAAGGGCACGACGTCGCGGCGCGGGCGCCGATGGCGCACGCTCCCGCCGGCGTACGTGGCGGTCCGCGTGGTGGTCATGGGACTCCTCCGGATGGGGGCTCACTTCCGGTGATGGGCGGCCAGCCTCACAGTCCGACCTCTGCGTACCTTCTGAAGACGCCTATGGGAGCCGGCCTGAGTGCGAATTCAGAGGGAACTCAGAGACGTGGCTCGCCCTGCCGCGACCTGCGTTGGGGGATCCTGAAGAAACCATGGACGAGCCACCTGCGCCTTCATCTCTGCACCGCCCCGACGGAGAACCCGTGCGGGTCCTTGTCGTGGATGACGAACCTGACGTCACCGATGTCCTGTCCGGAGTCATGGCCGGCGAGGGGTGGCAGGTCCGCACAGCGGCCGACGGTGCGACCGCGCTCGCCACCGCCCGTGACTTCCGGCCCGACGCGGTGGTCCTGGACTGGATGCTGCCCGACCTGGACGGCCTGCAGGTCCTGCGCGCCCTGAGGCGTGAGGCACCTCGCGTGTGCGTGCTGTTCCTGACCGCCCGCGACGCGGTCGAGGACCGTATCGCGGGCATCACTGCGGGCGGCGATGACTACGTCGTCAAGCCCTACAGCCTGGAGGAGGTCCTGGCGCGGCTGCGCGGACTGCTCAGACGGGCCGGCATGACGGCGGAGCCGGGCGCGAACTGGCTCACGGTCGGTGACCTGGCCATGGACGAGGAGGCCAGGGAGGTCCGGCGCGGCGGAGTCACGATCGAGTTGTCCCGGACCGAGTTCGAACTTCTGCGGTTCCTGATGCGCAATCCGCGCCGTGTCCTGTCCAAGGAGCAGATCCTCGACCGGGTCTGGGCCTACGACTTCGGCGGCCGTGCCCACGTTGTCGAGCTCTACATCAGTTACTTGCGCAAGAAGATCGACGCCGGGCGGAACCCGATGATCCACACGGTGCGCGGCGTCGGCTACGTCCTCAAGCCGGACTCCCCGTGAGGCGCCCGCCACCGCGCACCCTTCGCGGCCAGCTCACCGCGGGACTCGTCACTCTGCTCGCCCTGGCCTGCGTCGCCGTCGGCATCAGCACCGCCCTCGCCCTTCGCGGCTTCCTCATGGGACGCCTGGACGAACAGCTCGCCTCCTCCGGCGGCCGGTTCGCCGCCAGCCTGGAACACGAGACCGAGCCCGACGCCGACAACAGGCCCGACACCCGGGGCCAGGCCGAATCGACCTTCGGCGCCCGACTGCTGAACGACGTCGTCACCCAGGCCGCCGTCGTCGACGACGCCGCGGACCGCCCCGTTCAACTCACCCCCGAGGATCGCCACGCTCTGGCCGGAGTCCCTGTGGACGGAGACGGGCGCAGCATCCACCTCTCCTCTCTGGGGAAGTACCGCGTCTCGGCTGTCCAGGGCGACGACCAGGACACACTGATCACCGGCCTGCCCCTGCACCCGGTGGAAGAGACCGTTCACCGTCTCGCAGCGGTCGAGGCGGTGCTGTTCGGTGCCGCACTCCTGGCCATGGGCGTCGCCGGGGCCCTGTGGGTACGGGTCTCCCTGCGCCCGCTCCGGAGCGTCGCCGCCCGGGCCTCGGAGGTAGCCGGCCTACCGCTCGCCAGCGGCGAGGTCGCCATGCCCGGACCGCTGCCGGACACCGACCCGCGCACCGAGGTCGGCCAGGTCGGCGCCGCCCTCAACCACATGCTCGGCCACGTCGAGAACGCCCTCACGAGCCGCCAGGCCAGCGAGGAACGTCTGCGGCACTTCGCCGCGGACGCCAGCCACGAACTGCGCACCCCCGTCGCCAACATCCGCGGCCACGCCGAACTCGCCCTGCGCCACCCCGGCCCCGTCCCCGCCACCGTTCGCCACGCCCTGGAACGCATCGACGGCGAGTCGCAGCGCATGACCCGCCTCGTCGACGACCTCCTGCTCCTCGCACGCCTGGACGCCGGGCGCCCCCTCGAACACGAGCCGGTGGACCTGACCCTGCTGATCCTGAACGCGACGGACGACGCACGCGCCGCAGGCCCCGAGCACCACTGGCTCCTCGACCTCCCCGGAGAACCCGTCATGGTGACCGGCGACGCACACCGCCTCCAGCAGGCCATCGGAAACCTTCTCGCCAACGCCCGCACCCACACTCCGCCCGGCACCGACGTCACCATCGCCCTCACCACCGATCGGACCGGCGTCGCCGTGGAGGTGAGCGACAACGGCCCTGGAATTCCCGAAGAGATCCAGCCCGAGGTCTTCGGCCGCTTCGTCCGCGCCGACCACGCCCGCTCCCGCGCCACCGGCAGCACCGGTCTGGGCCTGGCCATCGTCCACGCCGTCATCACCGCCCATGGCGGAACGGCCACCGTCACCAGCAGCCCCGGAAACACGACGTTCCGCCTCGCCATCCCCTGCTGACACCTCGGAGCCGCCCTCGCACCGATGACTCCGACCCGCGTCAAGGCACGGGACTGTCGAGCGAGCATGCACCCCACAAGCCGCCCTGCGCTGTGGAAGAGGGTGTGACGCACGGTGGAACGGTGTGCAGCGGCGGTTGCGGTGAGTCACTCGCAGAGAAGTACACGTCCGCGAGCAGCCCCTCGAAGGCCAGGCGTCCACCGGCGCCTGCATGTTCCCGTCCGGCAACCGCTCAGCCATCAGCTGGATCGACTTGCGCCGGCCTTCCAGCATCGGGCCCCGCAGATAACACGCGCCCCACCCCCGCTGATCCCGCCGCGGCAACGACCCGAACACATCACCCACGAACTCCGCCAACTCACCCCGGAGCCGCTCGACATCCCCCAGCTTCACACCTCAAAGATGCCCACCACCAGGCAAGATCGCTCAAGGTAACGAAGCACCACTGGAACGGTAACGCGGGGATCAACTTGGTGCAGCGCTGCGAGCTGGGGCACCCAGCACCCGTGCGTGGGTGCATTCGGGTGGAGGGTTGCGGGTGGTGGCGATCACGCCGTCGAGCCGTTCGCGCGCAGCGACGAGGCCGGTGATCCGCTCGCTGATCCGTGCGCGCTCGCTCTCCAGCTGATCCAGAAGGCCCGGTTCCACCGTGCCGGAGTACACGCAGCGCAGGACCTCTCGCACAGCCCTGCTCGGCAGCCCGGCGGCGAATAGTTGCTGGATCAGGTGGACCCGGTCGACGGCAGAGTCCGGATACTGGCGCTGGCCGCCGGAGCTACGTTCGGCGTGCAGCAGGTCCTGCTCCTCGTAGTAGCGCAATGCCCTCACGCTCACCCCGGCCTGGTGGGCCACCTCACCGATCCGCACGCGTCCTCCTTCCTCCCGGCTGAAGTCTCGACTTGCACCTCACGTTGACGTCAGGTTCTAGCGTAGTCGATGTCAAGGCATCCCAGGCCATCCGCACAAACAAGGCAGGTCATCATGCGCGCAGCTCGGTACCACGAGTACGGCGGTACGGACACCCTCGTCGTCGAGGAGGCCCCGGCCCCGTTGCCCGGTCCCGGGGAGATCCGCGTCCGGGTCACGGCGGCCAGCGTCAATCCCGTCGACTGGAAGGTGCGCAACGGCTCGGTGCGCGACTACTTCCCGGTCGATCTGCCCGCGATCCCGGGGCGCGACGCCGTAGGTCTGGTGGACAGGATCGGCGAGGCAGTCAGCTCGGTCGGCATCGGTGACCGTGTCTTCGGCCTGGGCGGAGTGACGGGCGCGACGGCCGAGCTGGCGGTCCTCTCGGCCTGGGCTCCTGCCCCCGCCAACTGGAGTGATACGGAGGCTGCCGCGGCAGGCCTGGCGTCCGTGACGGCGCTGGGCGGACTCAAGGCGCTCGGTCAGTTGGAGGGGCGCACCCTGCTGGTTGAAGGGGCTGCCGGAGGAGTCGGCGGCGCGGCGGTTGAGATCGCCCGCGCCCTAGGGGCCACCGTGATCGGGACGGCCAGTGAGCGCAACCACGCGTATCTCACCTCCCTGGGCGCCCTTCCCGTCACCTACGGTGCGGGCTTGGGGGAGCGTCTCGCCGGCCTGGCCCCGAACGGGGTCGACCTTGTCCTCGATGCCGCCGCTTCCGGCTCCCTGCCCGATCTCGTCAAGATCGCCGGCGGCCCGGACCGCGTGGTGACGGTCGCCGACCACGTGAACGCTCAGCGTCTGGGCGTCCGGGTGGCCAACGCGGTCAACGATTCCACGCTCCTGGCCGAAGCGGGCGCTCTCGGCGGGCAGGGCCGCTACGTGCCGCGCATCGAACAGTCTTACCCCCTGGAGGAGATCGCGAAGGCGCACGCCCACTCCGAGCGCGGACACGTGCAGGGAAAGATCGTAGTTACCATCTGATCTCACCTGCCGTACACCGCGGAGATGAAGTCAGCCCCGGCCGGGCGGCGGTATACGCACGACCCAAACCAGAAGATCGCTAACACGCGAATGCCGACAGCTACGGACCGTTACCGCTGCTCATGATCGCGTGGAAGTGCTCGATCAACGCCTACGATCATGCGAAGTTCTCAGCTTGTTCTTCAACCTCCGTCCCTACTCTGACGCTGCCCCTTAATGGGGTGATCATGACGAGCTGATCCGACACACTGGTTCGATGCGGCATGATGATGAACAGCCTTTGTCCGGTGGCAACGTCAGTGATGGTGTCGTTCGCGTCGGGGACACCGTTCGCCGTCCGGCCGGACCATGGACTCCCGCTGTGCATGCCTTGCTTGCCCACCTGCACGAGGTGGGATTCGGCGCGGCGCCCCGTCCGCTCGGCATTGACGATCAGGGGCGTGAGGTCCTGACCTTCATGCCGGGAGACGTGGTCTGGCCCGACCGGTTCTCGCTGATGGAACCCGCTCGACAACTGGCTCGCGTGGCACGGTTGATCCGGGACTTCCACGACGCCGTGCAGGACTTCACGGCGCCCTCCGATGCGCGGTGGCAGACGCTGATCCCCGCTGAGGGCAGTGACATCATCGCCCATAACGACCTGGCCCCCTGGAACCTCGTGGTCGCAGACGAGGCGCGGTGGGCCTTCATCGACTGGGACGCTGCAGGTCCCGGCTCGCGCCTGTGGGATGTCGCATACGCCATGCACGGGTTCATCCCGCTGTCCGCGCATCCGGACTGGCAGAGCCCGGACGCGGCGGACCGGCTGCGAGTCTTCGCCGACGCCTACGGTCTGGCTGAGTCCGAACGCCGTCGGTTGGTCCCTCTACTGGGGCGCCGTACGCGTTCCATGTACGACTTCCTGCGCGACCAGGCAGCCCAAGGAACCCCGCCCTGGGCAAGGCTGTGGGCTGAAGGCCACGGCGACGCCTGGCGAAACGACGCCGAATACATCGAGGAACGCGAAGACCAGTGGATGCAGGCCCTGCTCGCCAGCTGAGGCATCAGTGCCCGTGCCTGGCTCCTGGCATCGAACGACATCTCGAACTGGATCACTCACCTGGGCAGTCGCCGGACATTGAAGCGGCCTTCGCCTGATCATGTGCTCCGACCAAGGTGCACCGATCGAGACAAAGGCCGTCCGACATTGTGTTCGGCCTCCTGACGTTGGCGGGGTTCACCTATGCACCGCAGTGGGCGGACCTGCCGGACCAGAAGATGTGGCGCATCGACCGCGCGGCGGACTACGGCGTGTTCCAGGACGCGGCCCGCGGCCGAGTCGACCTGGTCCGGATTGAGCGGCACTGGGAGGACATCCTGCCGATCATCGGCTCCATCCACACCGATGCCGTGCGTGCCTACGACGTGATCCGGATGCTGTCCCGGGAGGCCGGCCCACCCCGCTGGGCGACGCGATCGCCCGCTACGGGCGGATCGCCAAGACCCTGCACATCCTGCGCCTGGCCGACGAGCCCGGTTACCGGCGGAAGATCAAAGTGCAGGCTAACCTCCAGGAAGGCCGCCACGCGCTCGCCCGGAAGAGCTTCCACGGCAAGGCCGGACAGCTCTACCAGCGCTACCAGGACGGCATGGAAGACCAGATCGGCGCACTGGGCCTGATGCTGAACGCGCTGGTGCTGTTTCAACACCCGGTACATGGACGCCGCCGTGCAGCAACTGCGCGAGCACGGGTTCGATGTCCGCGACGAGGATGTGGCCCGTCTCTCCCCGTTCGTCCGGCACCACATCAACATGCTCGGGCCGGTACTCGTTCCAGCTTCCCGAACTGCCTGGTGGCCTGCGGCCGCTGCGCGATCCGGACGCACCGACGACGAGTGAGGAGGGGTATCAGCATCTGGCGATGCGGTCGAGCCATTCCGTAAGCAGGCTGCGCTCGTTGGCACTCAGTGCGGAAGTCTGCGGGAGGACTGCACGGAGGGCGACCGCAGCGCCGGCCGGCCCGGGCTCGGCCGGGGCGGGGGCGTCTGTGATGATCGCGGCGATGACCGCTTCCCGTGCCAGGTCGGACGCGGTGAGGTCTCGTCGGTCTTCCGGAGTGGCGATCAGCATGAGGACCGTGCCGCCGCCGACGGCGTGGACGAGTTGCGCGGCGCGTTCCTCATCGACCCGAAGCCTGCCCACCTCGGCGATCCGGTGGATGTGGGCGGCGAGGACTTGGGCTGCGGCGAGCGCTGCCGGCGGAGTCGCGTCGGGGCGGGGCTCGCCGTACATGAGGGCGTACAGGGCTGGGTTGGCGAGGCCGAAGCCGATGTGCAGATCCCATCCGGCGCGCAGGTCCTCGACCGGGTCGCCGCTGGGCGTGAGGTCGGTCTTTTCGTCCAGGTACGCGGCGAACCCGTGGGCGGCCACCGCGTCGAGCAGGCCCTGCTTGTCGCCGAAGAGCCGGTAGATGGTCGGGGCCTGGACGCCGGCCGCAGCGCTCACTGCCCGGGTCGACACCGCCTCGCGGCCGCTTTCGGCGAGGAGCCGGGCTGCGGCGGTGATGATTCGGGAACGGTAGCTGTCCGCAGAGGCAGAGCGATCGGTCTCCATGTTTCCAATGTTAACGGAAGCTCGTTAGCGATTGATGGATTCACTGATAACGTATTTTCGTTATCAGTGGAAACGGTGTCGACGGGCAGCGATCCGAAGGCACACCGTCACATCCTCGAAGCAATCCCTCCCGGAGGTTTCCATGATCGTCATCACCGCCCCCACTGGCCAGATCGGCCACCAGACCCTTGCCAGGCTCCTCGACAGCGGTCAGCCGCTCCGCGTGATCGCCCGCGACCCCGCCCGCCTCTCCCCGCAGGTCCGCGAGCGCGTCGAGATCGTCCAGGGGTCGCACGGCGATAGCGACGTTGTCGCCGAGGCGTTCGCGCGCGCCGACAGCGTGCTGTGGCTGGTGCCCCCGAACCCCCAGGCCGACAACATCGAGGACTACTACCTGGACCTCACCCGGCCGGCGTGCGACGCGATCAAGAGCCAAGGAGTCAAGCGCGTCATCGGCGTCTCCAGCTTGGGCCGTGCGTACGGCAAGCCCGCCGGGCTTCTGTCACCCGCGTTCGCGGTGGACGAGTTGTTCGAGAGCACCGGCGTGAACTACCGGTCGCTGGCCATGCCGTTCTTCATGGAGAACCTGCTCGGCCAGGTCGAGGCGATCAAGAGCCAGGGGATGTTCTTCCTGGCGAATTCCGCGGACCGCCCCCTCGCGACCGTCGCCACCCGCGACATCGCCGCGGCGGCTGCCGACCTGCTGCTCGACGACTCCTGGAGCGGACAGGGCAGCGTCCCGGTGATCGGCCCCGACGCGCTGTCCCCCAACGGCATGGCCGAGGTTCTGTCCGAGGTCCTGGAACGACCGGTCCGCTTCCAGCAGGTCAGCAGCGAGGCATACAAGACGACGATGCTGCAGTACGGGATGACCGACGGATTCGCACAGGGACTGGTCGACATGGCCACAGCCCAGAACGACGGCATCTACGACGCCGAGCAGCGCACCCTGCAGACCGCCGGCCCGACCAGCTTCCGCCAGTGGTGCCAGGACGTACTCAAGCCGGCCCTGAGGGCCTGACTCCGGCTGCCGGGTGACTTAGCGTCTGCTGTCACCCGGCGCAAGCAGGCTGGTGAGCTCGGCGATGGCCTCCGGGGAGGGCTTGAAGCAGCGGCGGACGTTCTCCGGTTTCTTGTGCCGGGACTTCGCCATCAGCATCAACAGGGAAGCGCCCTGCTCGCCGAGGTGGGTGAGGGAGGACGGCCTTGGGGACCAATAGAACAGCCAGTAACGCTAAGCACTTGATCTTGGTACGTTCGCCTACAGCTCGAACGTCAGCTGCCCGCTGGTTTCGAGCGCGGTACGACGGGCCTGGGTCCGGGTGTGGGCGTGGTGTTCACGGTCGTAGTGGAGATCTCTGGCCAGTCGGCGGGATGCCGGTCGCGGTTCTCGGATCGGCAAGTGATCACCGCTCCGTGGCTTCGAGCTGATGCGGGACCGTGCTGTCGCGCAGTTCGCGGAGGTCGGGGATGTGGTTGTAGAGGGTGCCGGGGGAGACGCCGAGGAGCTTGGCGATCGAGGTGATGGAGCGGCCGGGGTCGGGCAGGAGGTCGCGGGCGGCACGGATGACTTCTTCGGTAGCGACGGTGGGGCGTCCGCCGACCCGGCCGCGGGCGCGGGCGGCGGCCAGGCCCTCGCGGGTTCCCTGGACGATGAGTTCGCGGATGAACTCCGCCAGGGCGGCGAAGACGTGGAGGACGAGTCGGCCGCCAGGGGTGGTGTGTCGAGGTTCTCGTGGAGCGAGGTGAAGCCGATGCCACGCTCGCGCAGTTCGGCGACCATGGTGATGAGGTCCTGGAGGCTGCGGCCGTAGCGGTCCAGGCTCGGGACGACGAGGGTGTCGCCGGCGTCGAGGAAGGCGTGGCACGCCTTCAGTTCCGGGCGGAGGGCGGTCTTGCCGGACTTCTTGTCCGCGAAGATCTTCCGGCATCCGGCGGTGGTGAGTGCGTCGATCTGCCGTTCGAGCTTCTGGCCGCTTCCCGCGAGTGGGTGGCAGGCAGGCCATCGAAGGTGGTGTCGGGCAGGGGGGCGATGGCTGAGGTCTGGCGGTTGCGCCCACTGGTCGGACGGTGAAGGTCCCTGCGAAGCGCGACGGGCGATCGTAGTGCGTTGCCGGTTACTCGACCACTACTTTGTGGCGAAGCAGTGGCGTGCGTTCTTCGTCAGCCGAAGGGGATGGGGCATGACATTGGTGGGCGGCGGCGCTGCCTTGGTCGACAAGGTCCTCGTACACCCCGACCTTGAACCGTATCAGGTCCAGGGACTCAGTGAGCCTGCCGATCTCGGTGGTGACGCGCTCCTGGTGCTGGCGCATGAGCGCGAGTCGCTCTTCCTCATTGCCGGCGCCCTCTCTGACGAGGTCGGCGTATTGGCGGAGCGCGGTCACGGGCATTCCTGAGGCGCGGAGAATGATGCAGACGTTCAGCCAGGCCACGTCGTCCTGGCTGTAGGCGCGGCGCCCGCTAGGTCCGCGTCGCACGGTGTTGATGAAGAGGCCCTCATGCTCGTAGAAGCGCAGCGCGTGGACGCTCAAGCCGGTGCGCTCGGAGACCTCTCCGATGCTCAGAGTTGTTGTGACCTCAGCCATGCCGCCAGGGTATCTGGGGGTGATCGGGGGTTGATCTAGAGGGGACTCTAGTTCCTAGGGTGGCTCGTGCGGTCGACGATCTGTCGGTCTGCCTCATCGGTTGACCCAGTAAGGAAGCATCGCCATGCGCTATCGCACCCTCGGCAGAACTGGTATCGAGGTCAGTGTCCACTGCCTCGGGACGATGATGTTCCAGGATGGCTGTAACTCCGACCACGACGACTGTGTCCGCATCATCCACGCTGCCCTCGACCAGGGGATCAACTTCGTCGACACCGCGGATATGTACGGACAGGGCGAGTCGGAGGAGATCGTGGGGAAGGCGCTGCGGGGGCGTCGTGACGACATCGTGCTCGCCACCAAGGTGCACTTCTCGATGGGCGAGGGCCGTAACCGCAGTGGCAACTCGAGGCGGTGGATACTCAAGGCGGTCGAGGACAGCCTCAGGCGCCTGAACACCGACTGGATCGACCTATACCAGGTTCACTTCCCCGACCACACCACGGACATCGAGGAGACGCTGTCCGTGCTCAGCGACCTCGTGCGCCAGGGGAAGATCCGCTCCTTTGGCTGCTCGAACTTCCCGGCCGATGAGATCGTCGAAGCACACCACGTTTCCGAGCGGCTCGGCCTCGGGCGCTTCCGCACCGCCCAGCCGCCCTACTCGATTCTGGCCCGCGGGATCGAGGCATCGCTTCTGCCCGCCGTCGCGCGCCACGGCATGGGCGCACTCGTCTGGAGCCCGCTCGCCTTCGGGTTCCTCACCGGCAAGCACCGCAAGAACCAGCCGATCGACCTGGAAACCGGCCGTGCCGCGATCCGGCCGGCACTCTTCGATCCCGCAATTGCGGCGAACGCCGCCAAGCTCGACGCCGTCGAGCAGCTCATCGAACTCGCGACGAGCATCGGCTGCACCCTTCCGGAGCTCGCCGTATCCTTCACCGTGGCCCATCCGGCCGTCACTTCGGCGATCATCGGGCCGCGGACCATGGAGCAGCTGGAGGGTCTGCTCAAGGGCGCCGCGCTAACCCTCGACGACGCGACGCTCGACCGGATCGACAAGATCGTGCCACCCGGGGTGAACCTGTACGATCCATACGCCTCCCTCCCTCCGCGATCACTGACCGACACCGCCTTGCGGCGCCGCCCACTTGCTGAACGCGCCGCGGCCTGAGTGACATGATCGTGGTGAACGGGTTCCTCACTCGGGCGGCACCGGCACTCATCGCTTCTCCGCCCGGGGCCGGTCGCCGGCGTCCGCAGGGGTAGGGGGTTACGGCACGGAGAGCGGTAGGCCGAAGCCGAGCCGCTTGTCCATCTCGAGGCGGAATGTGCCGTACGGGTTGACGTTGGACCAGAACAGCGCAGTCAGGCCGCCGGTCCTCGGCGCTGAGCTTCTCCGCCCACTTTGGCTCGGCCAAGACCTGTTGCAACAGCAGCGTGTTGACGTGCACAAGGCTCGACTGGAGCAGGTGCAGGGCGAGCATCGAGGTTTCGGCGTGCTCGCGGTGGAGGACTTGGTCCGCAACCGCGTGAACCTGAACAAGGTGATCACGCACCGGCCGGACATGCTGAAGGTCGCCGGTTCTCTGGTCGCCAACCAGGTCCGCGCGTACGACCTGCTGCGGATGTTCGGGCGCGAGGGGCGCCCGACTCCGTTGGGGACGGTGTTCGCGGAGTACGGGCGGATCGCGAAGACCGAGCACCTGCTGCGGGTGGTCGACCCGGTGGACGACACCTACCGGCGTCAGATGAACCGGCAGCTCACGGTGCAGGAGTCCCGCCCCAAGCTGGCCCGGGACGTGTGCCACGGCAAGCGCGGCACCATCCACCAGGCGTACCGCGACGGCATGGAGGACCAGCTCGGCGCGCTCGGCCTGGTCCTCAACGCCATCGTGCTCTGGACCACCCGCTACCTCGACGCCGCCGTCGCCCAGCTCCAGGCCGAGGGCCACGAGGTTCTCGCAGTGGGTCGGCTTCGGCAACCAGGGTGTCCTCGCCGACAACGACCCCATCGAGCAGGAAAAGGCGATGAAGTTCAACGCCCTGCTCACGAACGCGGTGATCTTCCACAACGCCCTGGACATCGCGGAGATCATCCGCCAGCTCCTGGAGGAGGGCTGGGAGATCGCCCCGGAGGACCTGGCCCACATCTCGCCGTACCCGACCGAGCACATCAAACGGTTCGGCGAGTACTCCACCCACGAACTCGGCATCCAGCCCGAGGCGTACGACCCGGAACTCGACGTCGACTTCACCCAGCTCCGCGACCAGGACCTGCGCGACGAGGGCTTCGGGACCGCGGCCTGACCGGGCGAGGCCGGGAACGGCAAGCTCACCCACGCCGCAGCAAGGCCTCGGCCTGAGCCGTCCACTCGGGGGGCCACGGCTCACCGCAACGGCATCCACTGCGGATCGTCGTCCCCCTCCTCCTCTTCCTCTTGGGCATCAACGTTTTCGGCGTACAGATCGTCGGGGCTCTCGAACCAGTCAGTTGAGGTCCGGCTCAGAACGCGCGGAAGTCCTCGAAGGAGGGCTCAAACGGAGCATCGGGCAAGCGGTAGGCCTTGCACCGGGCCCCGTGGTTGCCCTTCGGTCCGACGCCGGCCGTCTCAACGGGGAATGCGTCGGGGATCCCCGTCCATCCCAGGTTCTTCTCGTAGTACTGCACGGCGGTGTGCACCGACGGCCACCAGTTGTCGTCGATGACGATCAGCCCACCGGGCCGGACGACCTTGCGCAGGAAGTACAGGTCGACGAAGACTTCATGGAACCGGTGGCTGCCGTCCACGAAGGCAGCGTCCGCGACGAAGCCTTCGGTCAGCAGTTGAGGGAGCGCGAGAGAGGACGGTTCGGCTATGAGCGTGGCGATCGTCTCAAGCCCCGCCCAGCAGAGCAGGTCCCAGCCGGCGTTGGAGAACTCGCGCTCCTGGAACGGGTCGATGATGATGTGCCGGGGGTTGGGATGATCGATGGTTGCCAGCGCCTCGCCAATCGCGAGCGCGGAACTGGCATAGGCGAGACCTACCTCGACGACCGTCTCTGCTTCCTCGGCGATCAGGAGGTCGCGCAGCTGGTCGCAGTGCTGCTCGGGCACCGTGACGGTCTCGAAGTCTCCCTCCTGATCCCGCGTGCGCGGCGGACCGTCCTGCACGAGTCGTCGGCGCACCTCGCGGACCTGCGCCGCACGTTCACCTGTGTTCGTCACCCGCGCGTCCCTTTCGCTGCGACAGCACCTCAAGCCTCACCATAGGCACGGAGGTGGATCTTGCGAGGAACCTTTCGGGGACTGCGGCGCCGGCCGGTTCTGTGGGCCCGCGCCTACCAGCACGATGACCATGGTTTGAGGCGGTCGAGCCCGCCGGACGTAGAAGCCCCAGTCCCAGATCGACACCCTCGAAGCGTCCGACGCCACCGTTCCGCCCCGCCGCTTCCCGCCCTGTCGCCAAACGAACGAATGACGACAGGCGCGGCGGGCGTCCAATGAGGAGTTTCATCCTAAAAGTGCTGGTCAGGGTTCTGGTGTGGTGTTCCGTCGGGATGCTCGCGCAGGTGCCCGGGCTGATCGTCGGGGCGAGATCGTCGGTCACCTCTGGAGTTCGGTGTCCGTCAGGACGAGCAGGGCTCTGAACTGGGTGGTCGCTTGGCGGGTGTTCGTGCGGAGCTTGGTCAGGATGCGCCAGTTCTTGAGGTCTGCGAAGCCGTGCTCGACCGCGGCGCGTTCGCGGTTCAGCAGCCGGTTCGCTTCCTTCTCGGCGGCGGTGAGGCGGTGGTTGCGCACGGCTTCGCGGCCGGTGATGATCACCGGGTCGTCGTCGGCTTCGGCGGTGTCGTCGACGCCCACGAAGCCGAGGTCGGCCAGGGCGCCGGGGCCGGCTTCCCGCAGGTGGTGGGCGACCTTGCTGTGGCGGGTGGTGGTGATCTCGCTGGACCGGCCGGGCCGGGCGGCGGAGATCCAGATCAGGTTGCCGCGTTCGTCGGTGAGCGCGAGGAAGAGCAGGCCATGGGCCTTGTGCTTCCCGCTGTGTGCGCCGTGAGGCGCTTGTTGTTCGAGTGGAGGTGAAAGACCACCACCGCCGCGCTGTCGCAGCAGGGCGGTTGAAGCTGGGGGCAGCCTGACCCGGGAGGTGCCGGGGAGGGCGGGAAGCAGCCCTGACAAAGCCGGGATGTGCCAGTACTGCCAGATGGCGCGGGTCCGGCGAGCGAGACGGAGAGGAGTACGCGAGGAACCGGCGTCTACGCCTCCTTAAGGCACGCCAGCTCAAACCTGGTGGATCTGGGCTGGATGCGGTGCGTCCCCGCTGGTTGGTCCGTTGGCGGGGAACTTTCCGCGCGGTCTACTTCGGTCGCGCGGGGAGGCCACGGTGAAGTGCTGCGGGGTAGCCGTGGCGAGGCCGCGGGGGCATAGCCGGGCTCCTACTCCGACGATCGAACAGCGAGTGAACACGGGAACCGTCCCGGCCCCGCCCTCAAACCGCGCCTCCAGCACGGCGGATGGGCTGGGTCCATCGTCGGCCGATCGGGCCGGGACGGGGCGGAGCCGCCGTAGTACTCCGAGCCGGGGAGAGCCCGGCACATGGGGAAGGGCGGCAGCGGTTTCAAGAAGGGAAGGAGGCTGCAATGCCGAAAGACGCGCTGCTGAACAGCAGTGCCCCCGAGGCCCCGTTGGGGTCTCACCAGCGGGTATCGGGGATGCAGACCAAGCTTCACCGTTGGGCGGCGGCCGACCATGGCCGCAGGTTCGACGATCTGTTCAACCTCGTATGCGACCCGGCGACGCTGCTCGTGGCGTTCGAACGGGTCGCGGGAAACAAGGGAGCCCGAACCCCGGGCGTCGACGGCCTCACCATCGTCAACGTCGAACGGGAACTCGGCCTCCCGGGCTACCTGGAGGACCTACGACGCGTACTGAAGACGGGTGAATTCCGCCCGCTGCCGGTGCGCGAGCGCAAGATCCCCAAACCCGGCGGGAGCGGGAAGGTGCGCAAGCTCGGCATCCCGACCGTCTCCGACCGTGTGGTCCAGGCAGCCCTCAAACTGGTGCTGGAGCCGATTTTCGAGGCCGACTTCCTGCCGGTCTCCTACGGTTTCCGGCCCATGCGGCGCGCACACGACGCGATCGCCGAGATCCACCGCTACGGCACCAACGGCTATCGCTGGGTGCTGGACGCGGACATCGAGGCGTGCTTTGACTCCATCGACCACACGGCCCTGCTGGACCGGGTGCGCGCGAGAGTCAAGGACAAGCGTGTGCTGCGGCTGGTCAAGGCGTTCCTCAAGGCCGGTGTCCTCACCGAGGGCGGCGGCCGCGAAGAGACCTTCACCGGCACCCCGCAGGGCGGCATCCTCTCCCCGCTTCTGGCGAACATCGCTCTGTCCGAGCTCGACGAGCACGTGATGGGGCCGTGGGAACCAGGCGGTCGGATGTCCACCAGAGGCAGGCGGGCGCACCACCGTCACCACGGCCGCCCGAACTGGCGCATCGTCCGCTACGCGGACGATTTCGTTGTGCTGGTCGACGGCAGCCGTGACGACGTCGCCCGCCTGCGCGAGGACATCTCCAACGTACTGCACCCTCTCGGGCTGAGGCTGTCACCGGCCAAGACCCAGATCGTGCACATGTCGGACGGGTTCGACTTCCTGGGGTTCCACATCCAATGGCGCTGCAAGCGAGGCTCGAACAAGTGGTACGTCTACACCTTCATCGCCGAGAGACCCATCCGGCACTTGAAGGACAAGATCCGTGCCCTGACGAACAGAACGTCGCAGCAGGACCCGGGGACCGTGCTCAAGAGGATCAACTCGATTCTGCGCGGCTGGGTCAACTACTTCAAGCATGCGGTATGCAAGACCACGCTGAAAGCCCTGGACCAGTTCGTATGGCGACGGGTGACCAGCTGGTGGATGGTGCTGCACCGCTGGAGGTGGAAGGACGTCCGCCGACGCTTCACCGACCACAACGGCCGGTGGCACAGGCTCTCGGCGGACGGGATCGAACTGTTCCCCATGGTCTCGACGGCGGTCACCCGCTATCGCTACCGGGGCAACACGATCCCCAACCCCTGGACACTCAACCACGCTTGAACGGCAGAGACCGTGGAGAGCCCGGTGCGGTGAGAGCCGCACGCCGGGTTCGGCGAGCGGCACGGAGAAACGGACCGATGGCAACACCGGCACCGCGCTCCGTGCCGACTCATCAGTTCTTCCGGTTGTCCACTCCGGTGCGGCGGCGGGTGCGGACCAGGGTGCCGTCGAGGAGGACCACCACGCCGCCGGCGCGGGCGACCTTCTTCAGCGCGCGATCCAGGCGCGGAGCCCGGGCGGCGAGCACGAGAGGCAGCTCGACAAGGAAGGGCGTGCGGCCTACCGCGCGAAGATCGAGCAGGCCGCCAGGTCGGCCGCACCGGTCAAGGCTCAGAGGCTGTCCCACGTGAGGTGATGTGACGTGACGTGCGGCACGACCGCCGGTCGTGGGCGCCGATCTGTCGAAGCGTCCGGTGTCTGGTGAACTCTGGTCCGCAAGGTGGTGGGACCGCCGGCCTCCTGCACGGCCCGCCAGGCATCGACATCGCCGTGCGGAGCCGTCAGCAGGTCGGGCAGGGGCCGCAGCGGCGCGGGGTCGCGACCTCGGGCACCACACCACGGGGTCCTGCCGAGCAGCCGCCACCCCCTCGCATCACCCCTGCTGCGGGGAGCGGGTCTCGCGGTTGATGGCAGCGTCCACTGCCGCGCCGATGCGACGCAACGCTGCGAGGTCACGGGGCTCGATCTCGTCGATCAGGTACTCGCGGACCGCCGCGACGTGCCCCGGCGCAGCTGCCACGACCACCTGATAGCCGGTCTCCGTCAGCGTCGCGACCGTGCGCCTGCCGGAGCCCGGAACCCGGGCTCGCTCGACCAGCTCACGCTTCTCCAGCCGTCCGACGACATGCGAGAGCCGTGACAGCGACGCCGACGTTCTCGTGGCGAGATCGCTCATCCGCAGGGTGCGTTCCGGCTGCTCGGACAGCACCGAGAGCACCATGTACTCGAAAAACGTCAGTGCCGCCTCGCGCTGCATGCGTGCGTCCAGGGCGGCCGGCAGGCTGATCATGATCGCGGAGTTGGCCAGCCATGCCTCCAGCTCGTCGCGGCTCAGCCAGCGCGTGTCGGCAGCCGGGTCGGCGGACTCCGCCGCTTCGGACGTTCTCGTCGCGGACGTCTCCGCACCGGTGCCCGGGTCGGTCTCTCGTTTCGTGGTCCTGGCCATGCCGGCCACTCTACCTCGACTTCTTGACGCATCAAGTACGAGCGTGTTTCGATGTTGACGCGTCAAGTTCGAATCTTCCCGGAGGCTCTCCCGGGGGAGCGTGACGCGGGCAGTCGACCGAAAGGAGGGACCAGGATGCGGATCACGCGTCTGGGCAGGCTCGAGGTGCCGCGCATCGGCCTGGGGGCGATGGGAATGTCGGCGTACTACACAGGTGCAGGCCGTGACGCGGGGGAAGCGGTGCGCACCATCCGTCGCGCCGTGGACCTCGGTGTCACGCATCTGGACACCGCCGAGGTGTACGGGCCCTACGTCAACGAGGAACTGGTGGGCCGTGCCGTCAGGGCCCGCCGGGACGAGGTGGTTCTCGCCACCAAGTTCGGCCTCGTGTCCCACACCGGCCGACCGGGTCCGGACAGTACCCCCGCCAATGTCCGCGCGGCGGTCGAAGGCTCCCTGCGGCGGCTCGGGACCGACCGCATCGACCTCTACTACCAGCACCGGGTAGATCCCGGCACGCCCATCGAGGAGACGGTGGGAGCGCTGAGCGAACTGGTGGCCGCGGGCAAGGTGCTCCACATCGGACTGTCCGAGGCGGCCGCGGCGACGATCCGCCGGGCCCACGCGACCCACCCGCTGGCCGCCGTCCAGAGCGAGCACTCCCTGTGGACCCGTGACCCCGAGGCCCGGATCCTGCCGACGCTGAGGGAGTTGGGAATCGGCTTCGTTCCCTACTCACCTCTCGGGCACGGCTTCCTCACGGGCGGCATCCGTTCGCTCGACGGGCTGGACGCCGACGACTGGCGCCGCACCAACCCCCGGTTCACCGGCGGGAACCTCACCCGCAACCTGCGCATCATCGACGAGGTGCGCGAGATCGCCGACGAGGTCGGGGCAACGCCTGGGCAGGTCGCTCTGGCCTGGCTGCTCGCTCAAGGGGAGGGCATCGCGCCCATCCCGGGCACCAAGCGCGTCGACCGCCTCGAGGAGAACAGCGCCGCCGACGCCGTTCGGCTCACCGTCGATCAGATCTCGCGCCTGGGCGGCCTGACACCGGCGTCCGGTGACCGGCACGCACCGGCTGACATGGCTGTCGTCGATCTCTGAGAGCGGTTCGGCCGCGACCAGGTGCCAACCGACAGAACCACGTGCAGGACGGCACGGAACGGCCGTGCCGCCCTCCCAAACCGTTGAACGGAGCATCGCAGCATGTCGAAGAATCCGATTCGCGTCGGCGTCATCGGCGCCGACACCCGGGCGAGCTGGGCAGGAGCGTCACACATCCCCGCCCTGGCGGCACAACCGCAGTTCACCCTGGCGGCCGTAGCGACCCGGCGCGAGGAGAGCGCCCGCCGCGCCGCCGAGACCTTCGGCGCCGAACGCTGGTTCGCCGACCCGCTCGCACTCATCCAGGATCCGTCGATCGATCTCGTCACCGTCGCGGTCAAGGTCCCGGCCCACCGTGACCTCGTGCTCGCGGCCCTCGCGGCCGAGAAGGCCGTGTACTCGGAGTCTCCCCTCGGGGCGACCCCGGCGCAGACGGAGGAGATGGCCGCCGCGGCCGGTTCGCTCCACACGGCCATCGGACTCCAGGGCCGCCAGAATCCCTCCGTACGCCGCGCCGCCGAGATCATCGCCCAGGGTGGGCTCGGCCGGCTGCTCTCGGCGCGCGTCTCGGCGACGACCTTCGGCAACGGCCCGGAGTCGGCGAGCCCGTACGCGTACTTCGACAAGGCGGCGGCAGGAGCCGGCTTCCTCACCATCGCCGCGGCGCACGTCCTGGACGTGGTCGAGGCGGTTCTCGGTGACATCACCGAGATCGACGCCCGCACCGAACTCCTGTGGCCACACGTGAAGTTGGTGGACACCGGCGAGACATCCGTCCGCGAGGTCCCGGACCATCTCGACGCCATCGTCAAAACCTCGTCCGGCGCCCCGGTGGGGATACAGATCCTGGCGGGTGTACCCGCCCCCGACGCCCACTTCTGCCTGGAAGTCCGAGGATCGGACGGCTGGCTGAGACTGACGGGCCACCACCCGGCCGGTGTGCAGGTCGGAGACCTCACGCTGTCGTCGAACGTCGACTTCGCGGCTCCGGACCGTCCCGTCGCCACCGGCACCGGCGCCACCGCCGCCGACATCTGGACAGGCGCATCCATCAACGTCGGCGAGGTCTACGCCGGCCTGGCCCGCGACATCGCGAACGGGACCCAACACACCCCGGGGTTCCAGCACGCCGCACACAACAGCCGCCTCGTCGCCCGAGTGGAACAGGCCGCGCGAACCGGCATTCGACATTGAGGAGCTTCTGCGGAGATCTTGCGGTCTCGGGCCTGCATTGCGGCTTTCGCGGCGATGCAGATTGCATCGTGAGGAGCGCCCTCGGAGGCCCGAACGAGTTCGTCGAAGGCGGGCTCGGACGAAACCCCGGAGCCGGCCTGGCAGGGTCAGGTGCCGGCGCTCAACGCGGGCTGCGCCGACTCCGGTAGGCCGCGACGCTGGCCCGGTGTGAGCAGGTTCGGGTGCAGTACTGCTTCGAGCCGTTGCGCGAGAGGTCCACGAAAGTGGCCCGGCAGGTCGGCCCGGCGCATACGCCGAGACGAGCGGGACCGAGCGTGGTGATCACGGAGGCCAGTGCGCTGAGCGTAGTCGCGGCAAGGTGCGCCGAGCAGCGGTCGGTGTCGGAGGTCACCTCGGTCCACCAGCGGTCGTCCTCGTGGCGAAGTACCGGGGTGGCGCGGCTGCGACGCAGACCGTCGTTGATCAGAGCCGCAGCTTCGACCGCGTCCGCGTTCGCCCGTTCGAGCACCTCACGCACCGTCTCGCGCAACGCGCGGACTTCCGCCAGGTCGGCGCGGGTGAGATGCCGCGGACCGGTCCCTTGGTTCGCGGCCGAACTCGGAGGCTCAGCCGCGGGATGGTCGTCAAGGAAGTCCCGGAGCTGCTCCACGGTCTCGAGCGCGTCCTCTCCCTTGATCGGCCTCAAGGTGTTGGCCAGGTCGACGGCCGTCTGGACCACCAATGGGCTGTAATACGCATCCCGCATTTGACGTGTCTCCTCACTGCTCCGTAATGTTACACCCAAAGGAGCTTTAGCATGTCACAACAGACCCGGCAGAGGACGACGCCGCAGACGATCCCGTCTGGAAGGGCCCCGGCACCGGAGCGAACCGACGCCCCGGACGGGCGTCGGCTGGGGCTGACTTTGGGGATGCTGGTGCTGCCGATGTACGTGGCACTGGGAGCGCCGTCGGTGGCCCTGCCGGCCATCGGCCGCGCACTCGCGGTGCCGTTCGGGGCCACCGCATGGATTCTCGCCGCGTGGTCGCTGACCTCCGCGCTCGCGATGCCGGTCGCGGGTCGGCTGCTGGTCCGCTGGAGCCCCTTCCAGGTCCTCGTCGCCGGGGTCGTGACGCTCGCCGCGGGCTCCGCGCTCGCCGGAGCCGGGCCGACACTGTCCGTCGTGATCGTCGGCCGGCTGATCGGCGGCGCCGGGGCGGGCGCGACCGTGATCGCCGTCTTTGCCGCGGCCACCGCCCTCCCCCGGCGGCAACGGATCCGCGCCCTGGGAATCATCGCGGCCGCCAGCGCGACGGCGTCGGGGTGCGGGACGCTGTTGGGCGGGGCGGTGACCACATGGCTCGGGTGGCGTGCCGTGCTCGCGATCCCGGTCCTCGCGCTGCCCCTCCTGCTGGCCGCATTGCCGAGTAGGCGCGCGCTGACGCGGAGCGGTAGCGGTGAGCGAAACGGCTCGACCGGGCAACTCGATATCGTCGGCGCGGCCGTGCTGTCGGTGCTCGCCGGCTCCTTGATCACGTTGCTGCAGGCACACTCGGTCGGCCTGCCCGTTCCGGTCACCCTCGTCGTGGCTGCCGCCGGGGCGCTCGCCGCCGTGGGACTGTGGTGGCGCGTGCGAAGCACGCCCGACGGGTTCGTGCCTCGGCGGGTGATCGCATCCCGCGGCTTCCTGGCGGCCGGGCTCATCGGCGGGACCGTCTTCGCCGGCTACTACGGGGTGCTGTTCCGCGCCCCGTCCCTGATCGAGCAGGCCACGGGCGGTGGCCCCCTGGAAGCCGGCGTGCTCCTGGTCCCGGCCGCCGCCTGCTCGGTGCTGGCCGGGCGGCTGGTCGGCACCTTGACCGACCGGTTCACCGGCTGGCAGGTGTCGGCCGGGCTTGCGGCACTCACCGTCGTCGGCGTGCTCGTGGTCGCGATCTTCACCGGGCCGATCCCCGTTGTCGTCGGCACGGCGTTGACGGTGTGCGGGTTCGCCGGCGCCCAAGCCGTACTGGTGAGCCTCGCGCCGGACCTGGTCGCCGCGGCCGACCGCGACACCGCACAGAGCCTGCTCAACTTCATGAACGCCCTGGGTGGCGGGATCGGTCCGGCCGCTGTCGCGGGTCTGTCCGGCATCGTGCCGGTGCCGGTGGCCCTCGCCGCGCTCGCGGCACTTCCCCTGGCCGGACTCGTCCTCAGCCTGACCCGGCGCCCTACCGCCGACCGCCGCCCCCAACCCGACGCCACGCGTGGGAGCCCGCGATGACGGTCCACCTGCACCTGATCCGATAACGCCTTTGACGCCTTGACCAGTAAGGAGCCTTGCCATGTCCGCCGAGCCATTCGAGGTCAGCATCACCGAAGCCGAGATCGCGGACCTGCGTGAACGATTGCGACGGACACGGTGGCCCGAGCGCGAGCCGGTGGACGACTGGTCACAGGGTTTGCCGCTGGCGTACGCGCAGGAGCTTTGCCGCAGCTGGGCTCAGGACTACGACTTCGGGTTCGCCGAGCGGCTGAACGTGTTCCCGCAGTACCGCGACACGATCGACGGGCTGGGCATCCACTTCCTGCACCTCCGCTCGCCGGAGCCGGACGCGTTCCCGCTCGTGCTCACGCACGGGTGGCCGGGTTCGGTGCTTGAGTTCCTGGAGGTCCTCGGCCCGCTGACCGACCCGCGCGCGCACGGCGGTGACCCGGCGGACGCGTTCCACGTGGTCGCGCCGTCGTTGCCCGGGTACGGCTGGAGTGACAAGCCGTCGACGACCGGGTGGGGCATCACTCGCACCGCGCGCGCCTGGGACACGCTGATGGTCTCGCTGGGTTATGAACGGTACGGCGCGCAGGGCGGTGACTGGGGTTCGGCGGTGTCCGCGGTGCTGGGCGGGGTGGCGCCCGAGCGGGTCGCCGGCGTGCACCTGAACCTGGGATCCGTGGCGGCGGGCACGTTCGAGGACCCGACGCCCGCGGAGCTGGCGAATCTCAAGGCCGAGAAGGAGATGCAGCGCACCGGCCGGGGGTACTCGGCGATCCAGGCGACCCGGCCGCAGACGCTCGGCTACGCCCTCACCGACTCCCCGGCGGGGCAGGCCGCCTGGATCGCCGAGAAGTTCTGGGCATGGACGGACAACGACGGCCATCCCGAGAACGCGTTGTCGCGGCAGACGATCCTCGACGAGATCTCGGTCTATTGGTTCACCGCGTCGGCCACGTCGTCGGCGCGCCTGTACTGGGAGAGCTTCGCCAACTTCCGGGACAAGGTGACCGCGCCCTCCGGGCTGTCGGTCTACCCGCGCGACATAACCCGCCCGTCGAGGCGGGAGGCCGAGCTGCGGTTCACCGACCTGCGCTGGTTCGAGGAGCTGCCGCATGGTGGCCACTTCGCCGCACTGGAGCAGCCGGAGTCGCTGGTCAAGCAGGTGCGCGGGTTCTTCCGCCTGTTCCGCTGACTGTCCGTGCCCCCTGGGAAGCCCGCGCCCAGGGGATGGTCCTGTCCGTCCCCCGGGTTACCGGCAAAACGGCGGCCGCGCTCGGCGAGCGGACGCTGGTGATCATCGCCCTCGAACGAGGAGTCGGCCTTCGAATGGCGGAATAGCACTACGGTGCGAGACATGTCGGTACTCATAGCGGCCCCATCATGGCGTCAGGGGCGGCGCCAACCAGGGCAAACAGTCACTGGTTCAGCCAGATGGAGTAGATCCAACGGCCCGGCACTCACGGCGCTGACGGAGGTCAAAGGACAAGCTGAGAAGCTGTCCTACGTTTTAGGGGCAGGCTGTGGGCCCCCGGCAGGGGCGGAGTCAGGCCGCTTGGCCGTATCCGTCCGTGCCGGGGTCGTCGCCGCGCAGCGGGCTGAAATCGACGTCCAGGTGCGGGTCGTACGCCTCGGGCTGGATGCCGAGTTCGTGGGTGGAGTATTCGCCGAAGCGGCGGATGTGCTCGGTCAGGTACGGCGAGATGTGGGCCAGGTCCTCGGGTCCATCTCCCAGCCCCCCTCGACGCCGTGGCGTTGGGCAGCCAGTCGGACCTCGGCGACCGCGCCCGGTTGTTCCAGCAGCATCGTTCCGGCTTCCTGCCCCAGGTGGTGGATGTGCAGGCGGGGACCGTCGACGATCACCCGGAGCTCGGGCCAGGGGTGCTTCCAGAGCAGCTCGGCGCGTTCCCACATCTCCACGCCGCGTGAGGTGACACGGAGGTGGTACTGCACCCCTTCGTGGGGCGAAGGCGGGGTGTGCTCGGTGTACGGGGGCCGCACCGCGTAGGTGCCGATCACGCGTTCCCCGGGTTCCAGACGGGCGGCGCGGATGCCGTCGATACGGCCGATCCGCGATCCGGTCCAGCCCGCGAGTCCGGTCGCGGGCCGGGCGAGTGCCAGTACCCGCCACCAGGGCAGCACCCCCGCACCGAGACCGATCACCGTCGCGCCCGCGATGCCCGCGGACACGGTGACCCGGACTGTCCTAGGAGTTGTCGTCAAAGTGTCACGCCCACATCAGCAGCGAGGCGAGGGTTACGGCGGCCTGGTAGGACGCGGCGGTTTTGTAGTAGCGGGTCGCGATGCCGCGCCATTGCTTCAAGCGGTTGAAGCACCGTTCCACAACGTTGCGCTGCTTGTAGATTTCGCGATCGACCACTGGCGGACGTCCACCGAGGCTGCCGCGCCGGGCCCGGTTGCGGATCTGGTCGGCTCGTTCCGGGATGGTGTGCGTGATGCCCCGGCGCCGCAGCCAGGCCCGGATCGCCTTCGAGCTGTAGCCCTTGTCTCCCAGGACTTGATCGGGCCGTACGCGGGGTCGGCCAGGACCGATGCGGGGCACCCGTATCGCCTCCATCACGGCGGTGAACTGGGTGCGGTCATTGGTGTTCCCGCCGGTGAGAACGAAGGCGAGCGGTCGGCCGACAGCGTTGCAGACCAGGTGAATCTTGCTGGTCAGTCCGCCTCTGGAGCGGCCGAGCGCGGGGTTCCGGAGCCCCCTTTTCGGGCCCCGGCCGCGTGCTGGTGGGCCCGGACGATGGTGGAGTCGACCGATACCAGCCAATCGACCTCACCGGCCGCATCCGCCCGTGCCTGGGCTTCCCGCAGCATCCGCTCGAAGGTGCCGTCCTTGGCCCATCGGCGGAAGCGAGTGTGCAGCGTGGCCCAGGATCCGTACCGCTCCGGCACGTCCCGCCAGGCCGTGCCTGTACGGAACTTCCAGATGATCCCATTGAGGACCGTCCGGTCATCCGACCGCTTCCGCCCTCGCTCCGACCGAGGCAACAGAGGACGGACGAACTCCCACTCGGCGTCGGACAGTTCATGGCGACGTATCACCCGACCATGATCCACCAAACAAGATCATTTGGAGACACCGCCGCGAGGGGTCAGCCGATCGGCAGCGTGCTGTTCTCCTGTCGGGAGGCTGTGCCGAGCAATGTACGTGCGACGTCTTCCAGGGATCCGAGCAGCGGGTTTGGGTCGCCAGCGCGCGTGACGAGCACGAGCTCGCAGGGATCGATGTCGATGACGGGCACCAGGGCGATGTCCTCGCGCACAGCAGGGCGTCGATCGGCGGCAGGGAAGATCGCGACACAGTGGCCGGTGGCGATGAGTTCCAGCTTGTCCTCGTAGCTGTCGTCGATCGCGGGTGGGGGTGGTGCCGGGCGGTCGTCGACCGGCTTGGGCGTGCTCCAGACAACCGGAGTGCTGACGCAGGCCACCAGTTCCTCGTCCGACAGAGCCCGCAGGCTGACGGCTTTCTCGTTCGCCAGATGATGGCTTGCCGATGTGACGAGTACCCGCGATTCCTGATGGAGCTTGGTCACCCGGAAGCCGTCCGTGGGGAAGGGCAGGGGCCTGTACACAACGAGGGCGTCGACCCGCCCCTCGGCGAGGGCGCGCGTGTCCCGCCAGTCGAGGTGCCGGGTGAGGACCTGGCCGTCGGGGTGCCGGCGGCGCAGTTCCTGCACACAGGCGGTGATGACCAGTCCTTCGGCGCAGCCGACGGTGACGATACGGGGCTGGACGGCGGCTCTGGCCGTGCGAGCGGCTTGCTCGGCCTCTTGGAGCAGTATCCGGGCCCTGGGAAGGAATGCCTGACCGGGGTCGGTGAGGCTGCTGCCCTGCGGCGAGCGGTCGAAAAGCCGGACACCGAGCTGAGCCTCAAGTCGCTGGATCTGGCGGCTCAGCGACGGCTGTGCCAGGTGCAGCTTGGTGGCGGCCCGGCCGAAGTTGCCGTACTCCGCCACGACTGTGAAATAGCGCACGAGCCGGAGATCGATGTCCATTCGCTCAGGGTACGTCGCGCGTCGTCATACGCCTGGGGCATGACGGCATACGGAACAGGTCTTGGACAGGGTGTGCGGGTGGATATTGGCTTGAGGGCATGACCACTTATGACGGCAAGAAGATCGTGATCACGGGCGGAAGCAGCGGTATTGGCCTGGCTACGGCCCGGTTGTTCGCGGACGGTGGGGCGCACGTACTGATCACCGGCCGCACCCGATCCACTCTGGACGCCGCGCTTGAGCAGCTGGGGGACAAGGCGGTCGGCGTCCGCAGCGACGCCGCGTCCCTGAAGGACATCAAGGCGCTGGCCGGCACGGTCCAGGAGCGGTTCGGTGCGGTGGACGCGCTGTTCGTGAACGCCGGCGTCACCGAGTCCGCGCCGTTCGACTCGACGACGGAGGAGATGTACGACACGCTGTTCGACATCAACACCAAGGGCCCGTACTTCACGGTGCAGGCGTTGGCGCCGCTGTTGCGCAAGGGAAGCGGCGTGGTCCTCACCACGTCGGTGGTGAACGTCCTGGGCCTCGACACGCTCAGTGTCTACTCGGCGAGCAAGGCAGCCCTGCGGTCGATGACGCGCACCCTGGCCCGCGAGCTGCTGCCGCACGAGGTGCGGGTCAATGCCGTGAGCCCCGGCCCGACCGACACGGGCATCCTGGACCGCTCCGTCCCCGCCGATGTCGCCGAGACGATAAAGGACACCTACCGGAGCACCAACCCGATGCAGCGGCTGGGGACGTCCGAGGAAGTGGCCGCCGCGGTGGCGTACTTGGCGTTCGGTGCGACCTTCTCGACGGGAACGGAGTTCCCTGTCGACGGAGGGGCGTCGCAGCTCTAGGTGTTCTGTCCGCGGAGGTTGGGTGCGGTGACAGTGATCACCGTCTGGGGATCTTGAACGAGTGAGGGCCTTCCGGGTTCGGTGTGGATTGCGACGTCTACACCAGCCCGAAAGGCCCTCATGCCCCACCGTAATGCACCCCTGACCGAGACCGGACGCCTGCGGCCGGCGCGTTGCGTTGTCGAGGACGGCTGGCCGCTTCGCCGGGCCGCCGAACGCTTCCAGGTCTCGCCCACGACCGCCCAGCGGTGGGCCGGCCGCTACCGGACCCTGGGCGAGGCGGGGATGACGGACCTCTCCTCCCGCCCGCACCACAGCCCCCACAGGACCCCGACCCGCACCGAACGACGCATCATCAAGGTCCGTGTCCTTCGCCGATGGGGACCGGCCCGCATCACCCATCTGCTCGGCCTGGTGCCATCGACCGTGCACCGCGTCCTGACCCGATACGGCCTGGCCCGGCTCACCCACCTCGACCGGGCCACCGGCCGCGTCATCCGCCGCTACGAACGCGACCGGCCCGGCGAACTCGTGCACGTGGACATCAAGAAACTCGGCAACATCCCCGACGGCGGCGGCCACAAAGCCCTGGGCCGACAGGCAGGCCGCAAGACCCGCTCCAAAGCCGGCTACAGCTATATCCACACCGCCGTCGACGACCACTCCCGCCTCGCCTACAG
>NZ_JBITFK010000006.1:0-612619 GCF_044455985.1 Streptomyces sp. NPDC051064 | reverse complement strand
CGCGTGCTGCCTGGGTGCGGCACACCCAGGCAGCGCACCGGGCCGCCGCCTAGCCTGAACACATGGACGACAACCACCTGGGAGAATTCCTGCGCGCACGCCGCGACGGCCTGCGGCCGGAGGACGTCGGCATGGCGAGCTACGGGGCCCGCAGAGTCGCCGGACTGCGCCGCGAGGAGGTCGCCGTCCTGGCCGGCGTGAACGCCGACTACTACACCCGCCTGGAACAAGGCCGCGAGCGCAACCCCTCACCCCAGGTGGTCGACGCGCTCAGCCGCGCGCTGCGCCTCGACGACGCCCGCAGCCGCTCAACGATCTTCCGCCGAACCCCGGCGCCAGACCGATCACCTGTGCTAGACGCCCATGATCACTGGCTTAGCGTTAACCGCTGTACCGCTGTTCCCCAAGGCCGTCCACCTGCGGCGATCATGTTTCATGAGTTGTTGCAAAAGGCTGGACTCCTGAAACACCCTCATGAAACAGTCCGGGGTCGTGAGCGACGACTTCAAGCGCGTGGAATCGCACGACTGCCCGATGTCCACCTGCGCCGCCCCCGCGGGCTCTCCATGCCGGACCGGGAAGGGCAAGGTGGCCATCCAGTACCACACCGCCCGCTTCCGCCTTCGGCCCCAACTCACCAAGGCCCTGAGCGTGCCGACCCCCGCCGTACGCAAGCCGGGCTCGGCGTGAACCGAGCTGCCCCGGCCCGTGCGCGCCGGCGCCGAACCGGTCGGACACGTCCGCCTCGGCTACGCCCGCGCATCGACCGCCCGGCAGTCCCTCGACGCACAGCTCGACTCGCTCGGCGAGGCCGGGGTCACCCGGGTCTTCTCGGAGAAGATCTCCACCCGCGCCACCAAGCGCCCCGAGTTGGAGGCCGCCGTCAAGCTCGCCGGGGAGATCCGCTCCTCCGGTGTCGCCGTCACCCTCGTCGTCCACGAACACAAGCGGCTCGGCCGCGGCATCGAACTCGCCATGCTCGCAGAGGAGCTGAAGGCGAGCGACGTCGGCCTGGAATTCCTCACTGGAGAACTGAAGGGCTCACATGACCCGTCCGGCATCGTGTTCACCGTGCTCGCGGCGATGTCCGGCATGGAGCGCGAGTACATCCGCGACCGCACTCTCGAAGGCCACGAGTCCGCGCGGAAGCGTGGCAAGACCATCGGCGGCGCCGGGGTCACTGACGACGACATGCTGTCCATGGCCCTTCACCTGCGCCACCAGGAGATGAGCCTGCGCGACATCGCCAAGCGCCTCGTCATCACCACCGGCGCGAACATCATCGCTCAGCTCAACTCCATCGAATCCACCCTCGATCTCGTCGTCTCTGCCTGACCATCACGAGCGGTCCGCCCGGTCTCAGTCCGGGCGGACCGCTCACCAATGAACGGAGGGAGAGCCGCCGCCATGCGTCAGCGCCACTATCCCTCCGACACCACCCATGCCGAATGGGCCCTGATCAAACCGCTGTTGCCCGAGCCAGCATGCGAGACCAGAGCCGGTGGCCGGCCGGAGAAGCACCCTCGCCGCGAGATCGTTGACGCGATCCGATACGTCGTGGACACCGGCTGCAAATGGAGGGCTCTGCCTGCGGATTTCCCGCCCTGGCGGACCGTTTGGGGCTTCATGGCCCGCTGGGCCGCTGCCGGCGTGATCGGACAGATCCGCAATCACCTCTCAGGCCGGATCCGCCGTGAGATGGGCAAAGGCCCACGAGCGGTCGCGACCGTGATCGACTCCCAGAGCGTCAGGGCCGCCGAGACCGTCGGCAGGGACTCGCGCGGCTATGACGCGGGAAAAAAGATCAATGGCCGCAAACGGCACATGGTGGTCGACACCCGCGGCCTGCCCCTGCTGGTCATGGTCACCCCGGCGTCGCTCACCGACCGCGACGCCGCCAAGGAACTCCTCTTCCGCCTTCGCCTGATGCATCCCGAGATCACCATCGTCTGGGCGGACTCCGCCTATGCCGGAAAGCTCGTGACCTGGGCGAAGAAGTACCTCAGCCTCACGATCAAGACTGTGAGCCGCCCCAAGGACGCCTCCGGGTTCATCGTGCTGCCCCGCCGCTGGGTCGTCGAACGAACATGGGCCTGGATGATGCACGCCCGCCGGCACGCCCGCGACTACGAACGCCTCGTCCAACACTCCGAAACCTTGATCACTTGGGCGGCCATCACTCTCATGACCAGGCGCCTCACCCGGAAAAACTCCGCAGCAACCTGCTCGTGACCTCTGGGTGCACTACTTCTCAGCCGGACTGAACGCGCTGCATAAATAGCGCCGCCCGCCTCTCAGCCCAGAAACGGTAGACAGCCCAGCCGGCACCGAGCACAGCGGCCGCCCAGACGATGACCTCGGCGAGAATAATTGCCGGGGTCAAGGTGAGGTGCGGTCGAGGCGGCATCACGACCATCTGCACGGCCGCACCCACCGGAACCGTCAACGCCGCAAGCAAGCCAACCAATCCAGGCTGCCTGATGGCTGCACCTACGACACCAAGGACGAGTCCGAACGGGAGACCCACCATCAACCAGGTGACCATATCCGTGCCGGCTCCCGAGACGAAGACATCCGTCACGTAGTACGCCACCGTGGCAGCGACCAGCGCCAGGGCCCCGACCAGCGCACCTCGGACCCATGTCCCGGCCAGCCAGCCCATAGCCACCGCAAGCGCGGCCCAGGACCAGCCCGCGTCCATCAGCAGGCTGAGCACCTTGGCAGCCTTGGCCCAGACGGTGCCCGTAAACGACATCCCTAGCTCCACATACGGCGACGAAAGCGCGTTGACGAGCGAGGTAACCGCCCCAAAGCCCATCCCGGCAACGACGCCTCCCACCATGATTTTCATACCGAGAGGGTATCCAGTGCGCTGTGACGTCTCTCCGAGCTGTCACTGACCACTCGCAGTGAGCGCTGTCCGGACACGTGACTTCGCCTCAATCTGATTGCTGCCCACGGAGCTGCACCTCTTTTGCCGTTCGGGGAGACGAAACCCGAGTGGTCCAGGGGCACGTCCACCGAGTAGGGATCAGAAACAGGTACTGATGAAGGACTGAGGGCAGCGATGGGTTGCCGGGACGCGGTGAAGTCCGCCTGCTCGCTAGGAGAAGGGGGAGTAGTCGAAGAGGTCCATCACGTCGGTTTTCGGGGGCTCAACATTCAGCGGGGTGTCGAAGTCGCTGAATGTCGTGACGTTGCGGAAGTCGGGGCTCTTGTACACCACCCGGTAGATGTAGGGCTTGCCCTCGGCCGCCACGTGGAAGGTGTAGGTGGCACCCTCGTCCGTCGCGTCGGTGACGATCAGACTGGTCGTCGGCACTCCGTCGATCTTGCCTGCTTTCCCCTTGGCGGCGTTCCCGAACGAGGCGAAGGTGCGGGTGCAGTCGGTGAGTCCGTCCTCGTCGGCAGGTGTGGCCGGATCGACGGTCGTCTTAACCCAGTCCTTCTGATCCTTCCGGCCCTTGGTGTCTATCCCCGACACTTGCATGTGCTTCAGGTTCGGGCGGATGTAATCGGTGTCGCCGATACGGATCTGTTCGAGCTTCTCGCCTGTACTGCCAGCTGACCTGAAGGAACACGTGCCCTTCAGGTCGGTCCTCATCCAGGTGGTACCCCAGCGCCCGTCCTCCTTGGTCAGGCGCGCTGCGATCGTCACCGCCCTGAGGGACTTCATCGTCTTGTTCGCCTCGCCGAGCAACTGCGCAGCCGACAGTTGCCGTGGCTCCGCGCCCTCAGAGCATCCAGAGAGCGCAATGGTCAGCGCGATGCACGCAGCGCCGGACGCCGTAGTGCCAGATGGTATTCGCACGATCGTTCCCCCCAGGTTTGAATCGATCACGATAGCGGCAACGGCGACCCCGCCCGACCAGATGGCCGCAAGGAGCTTAGGCCGGGAAAAACGCCGACGGCGATGAACGGCACTCGCTGGTTGCACGGGACCGGAGTCGATGCCGACCGCCCGTACTGACTGTCGGGGCCTGCATCAGATTGATGCGCCACCACCCAGCCCTGTGGCTGTTCGCCCTACGGTCGGCTGGCGCCGTCACCTACGAGCACGACGCAGCCGGCCGAGTCGTCGTACGGCGCCGGTCCCGCCTCTCGCGCAAGCCGGACGTCTGGCAGTACGCGTATGACGCCGAGGACCGTCTGACGGCCTGCATCACGCCCGACGGCACCCGGTGGACCTACGCCTACGACCCGCTCGGCCGGCGCATCGCGAAGCACCGCATGGCCGCGGACGGCACCACGGTTGTCGAGACGGCCCGTTTCACATGGGACGGGCCGCTCCTCGTCGAGCAGTACGACGAAGGAGCCGGAACAATCCTCACCTGGGAGTACGAGGGCCACCGTCCTCTGTCCCAGTACGAGCGCCGGTCACTGGGAGACGACGAGGTCGACGCCCGGTTCTTCGCAGTCGTCACCGATCTGGTGGGCACGCCCACCGAACTCCTCTCCCCGGAGGGGAAGACGGCTTGGCGCAGCCGCTCCACGTGCTGGGGCACCACCGGGTGGAACACCTCGGCCACCGCCTACACGCCACTTCGCTTCCCAGGACAGTACGCCGACCCTGAGACCGGTCTGCACTACAACTACTTCCGCCATTACGACCCGGACACCGCCCGTTTCACCAGCACGGACCCCATGGGGCTCGCGCCGGCGCCGAACCCCTCCACTTACGTTGTCAACCCTTGGTATGGACCGACCCCCTGGGGCTCGCGCCGAAGCGTTGCCAGATGGATGCCTACGACTGGGGCGGATCCATCCGCTACGGACGTCTGGACCATCTGGGGCGGCCGACAGGCGTCTACGCATGTCTGCGCCCCGAGATCATCGACGCGGACAAGGGGACGCGAGCGGGCAAGCTCAGACCACCGGGCTGGCGTGGTGACGGCAAGGCTTTCAACGAGGCCCGCGGCCACCTCCTCGCCGCCCGTTTGGGTGGCCCGGGCACAGGTCCCCTGGCGTGGCACAACCTCGTCACGGAGACCCAGACCCCCACAAACTCACCGGACCAGCGCGATCAGGTGGAAGACAAGATTTTCGACCAGGTGAAGACGCACAAAGAAGTCGTCCAGTACAGCATCAGGCCGGTCTACGAGGGGGCGAACCCGATCCCGATCAGATTGGAGTTCACGGCTTTCGGAAACAAGGGCTACACCTTCACCCACAGCCTGGAGAACCCCGCCGCTGGTGTCCGGACCGCTGTATAACATCGCCACCGACCGTACCTGGAAGGCTCCCCCATGACCCGCACCACCCCGCCACGTCCCCTCGACGTAGAAGCGGTTTTCCCTGCCCTGGCAGCCCACCGGCGCACAACCACACGGCTCCACCCTCGCCACGGCTCCCCCAGGCCCCAGGAAAGCTCAGTGGCGGGCCCTCTGCTGTGGCCGGCCGACGAACCGTGGCCGGTGTGCACAGCCGTACACCCGAAGGGCACGGGCCACCTTCTCTCCGACGTACGGCTGAGCCGCAGGATTCTGGAGGACTCCCGCGGGCGGGAGTACACCGCCGAGGAACAGCGCCTGATCGATGGAATGACCGAGAGTAATCACCTCCCGGATCTTCAGGACGACGCCCCGCTGCCGATGCTGGCCGTTGCCCAGCTGTACGCACACGAGATTCCCGATCTCGTGGGACCCGAGGACCACGACCTGCTGCAGGTCTTCTGGTGCCCCTTTGAGGTGCACGGCACCGACCGTACGATCGACGTCGTACTGAAGTGGCGACGGTCCACCGATGTCGGCGCCGTACTCATGCCCCAGCCCGAACCTCCCGTGGTCGGCCGGAAGGAATGCGTGCCGAACACGTGCGTCGTACACCCCGAGCGCGTCGTGGAGCACGAGTACCTCGGCCTGTTGGAGGAGGAACTCCAGGAGGCGATCGACGAGTGGGAGGAGGCGCGCCTCGACGAGGACGATGCGGACGACGAATACAACTCCGCTCCACCTGCCAGCTACGCAACGTATGAGGAGTACGAAGAGGCGATGGCCGCAGCCGAAGCTGTCGAGCCCGAGGAGATCAACTACATGAGCGATCTGTCGATCGCCCCTGGCTGGAAGGTCGGCGGCTTTGCTTCATGGCACTTGACCGACCCCGCTCCGGTCGACTGCGAGGTGTGCGGGGCAGCGATGCCGCCCCTGCTCACCGTGGACATGTGGGAATGTGACGGCGCCTCACGCAGCTGGCTGCCGATCGAGGACCAGGACTCCCACGACCCACACGCGACCAACCCGACTGACGTCTACCTCGGCCGCGGCCTGATGCGCGTACACACCTGCCCCTCCGATCCGGCTCACCCTCACCGTCTCAGCTTCCAGTAGCCGGAAAGCCTTCGTCCTTGCCGGCCTCGGTGGCCAACCCAGCGGTGCTGGAGAAATCCTTCCTGTGTGGCCGAAGCCGGCGTCCCGGACAAGGCACCTTGCTTCACGTGCCGTCCCCGGCGTGGAACCGACCACGTCATCTTCCTGGGCGCTGCCTGTTCAACATCAAAGCTAGCGGCCCCGGTCAGGGTCTGCGCCTCCTTCCGGGCTGCGGTCCGCTCGACGTCGGCGGGCAGCACGTAGCGGTCGGTTTGGCCCGGGTGCCAGCGCGGGTCCACGTTACGCATGCGGCGGCGTCGTGCCGGCCCGCGGGCAGTGACGGCCACCAAGCCGCGAGTAGGCACGTCAGACGGATTCACGCGGTGACGGCCGTCGCTGTTCTGCCCGCCAAGGCTGCTATCTGCGCCAGGAGGCCGGGAGGGGGGTTCGTTCAGGTTCAGGGCGTGGGCGGTGATCGTGACGGGGGAACAGCGGATCACGTGGTCGGTGGGGGTCGTGCCTGGGCTGGTCGCCGCGTAGATGAGATGGCCGTGGGTGATGCCCAGGGCGGTGCAGTACGCCAGGAGTTGATAGAGGTGGTCCACGGGTGGGGCCGCGACCTTGAGGAACGTGTACTTCGCGTCCATCACCGAGATTGGACGGCCCCCGCGGTACAGGACCAGGTCGGGGCGGAAAGTGGCCCGGCGCGCCTCGTCCAGGCGGTGGACGTCCTGGGGAGCGCAGCGGATGCCGTGGCGGGCCAGGGCTTCGCCGAGTGTCATCGTCACAAAGCGTTCGAAGACCTTCGGCAGGTCCAGCAGGAAGCCGTCCGCCGGGATCGGGGCGCCTCCTTCCTGACGTTACTCGCGGCGGCCGCCGCGGTGGTGGGGTGGGTGGTCGGCTCGCTGACGAACTGGTAGCTCGGCATGGTCGCCGCGCTGGTCGTGGGCGGGCTCGGCGTACGGCGGCTGTACCGCCGGAGCCACAACAGCTGGGCGGTGGGCGCCGCCGGGGAGGCGCGGACGGCCAAGCTCCTGGCTCCGCTCGTCCGCCGGAGCCACGCCGTGGTGCTCCACGATCGGGCGATCCCCGGGAGTCGCGCGAACCTCGACCATCTCGCCTTCACGGCCGCCGGCGCCCTGTACGTCGATACGAAGAACTGGACGTCGGGCAAGTCCCGGCTGACCGTGCAGGGCGGCATCCTGCGGTTCGGCCGGTATGACCAGACCCGCGCTCTGCAGACGGTGGTGTGGGAGGCGGAACAGGCGGCCCGCGCGCTCGGCGTCCCGGTCCGCCCGGTGGTCGCCGTGCACGGCGCGAAGGTCCCGGCGCCGCGCGGGCGCCTCGAACTGGGCGGCGTGACCGTGGTGGAGGCGAAGCGACTTTCGGGGCCTCCTCCGGAGCCTTCCTCCCGAATCTGGGTGGGACTCGGCTCGGATGTCGGCGGTCGGGCAACTGGCGGAGCGGACGTTGCCCCCGGCTTCCTGACGAGGAAGAGACAGCAGAGCCCGGCCGCCCTGGCCGGGCCCTGCGTCGTTCCCTAGGCGGTGCGCTCGCGTCGGCGCAGGGTCGGCGGCTGGTCTCCGGGTGCCAGTGGTCCCCACGCTTCGGGCGGAGCCCTTCGGTCTCCAGCGCGGCCGCGATCTCGCGCAACGACAGCTCGTCCTCGTCCCGGAGCTGGCGGGCGCGGGCCCGGCCTGCGGAGCGCGGCCGACGCTTCCGCCTGCGCAGAGTGCGGGGCTACGGCCGACCTCGGACCAGTGCTCGCACGGCCCTGAGCTGCGGGTTTATTGGGCAAGTCCTGTTTCTGCCCGTCAAAAGCGCTGTTACGTATATCGCTTATTGATCAGAAACTCATGGGGTTCTCGTTCAGGACGTAGCGGACGTGTGGGCCACCGAAGTAGCCGCGGACGATGTGCGGTTGGCGCTGGCGTCTGCGGAAGAAACGACGGGTCTCCGCGGCGAGTTCGGTCTGATCGCGGGCCCGGTGCTGCTTGGGGAGGCTGTGCTTGAGGTCGGCGTTGACCAGCTCGTCCGGGTTCAGCTCGGGCGAGTAGGCGGGGAGGAAGTGCAGCTCGACGGCGTCGGGGTGGGCGGCGAGCCAGTCGCGGACCTTCTTCGAGCGGTGGGCGGAGTGCCCGTCGACCACGAGGTGGATCTTGTGGTCGAAGTGGCCGGCGAGCCGGTCCAAGAAGCGACACATCACCTCGGCGGTGAAGCTCTCGGTGAAGAACATGAAGTGCATCCGGCCCTTGGTACTGATCGCGGACATCGCGTTCACGGAGAACCGGTTGCCGCTCCGCCGCACGATCGGGGTTCGGCCCTTCTCCCCCCCCAGGTCCGGCCGGTGACCTGGTCGGAGCGGATCCCGACCTGGTCGGCGAAGAGGACCTCACCGCCGTCGGCCCTCGCCCTCGCACGGATCCTTGGCCAGGTCTCGGCATGCCACTGCGCGACGGCCTCGGGGTCCTGCTCTACGGCCCGCTTGTCCGGGCGCTGGAAAGAGAGCCCCCAGCGCTTGAGGCACTTGCCCACTCCAGGCTCGGTGAGCTTCACCCGGTACAGCTCCGCGATCAGCTCACCGATCAGCCGACGCGTCCACAGTTGCCCGCCCAGGCCCACCTCGCTGGGCCGGTGGTCGAGGACGGCCTGCCGCACGGCGGCCTGTTCAGCCTCCCCGAGCACTTGATGCACCCCGACCGGCTTGCCGCGAGGGCGCATCACCAGCGCTTCCCGGCCGCCTGCCTGCCACTTCGCCCACCACTTGTCGACGGTCTTCAGCGACACCCCGAAGACTGCCGCCACGTCCTCACGGTCCCGGCCCGCCGCCAACGCGGCCACCGCCCGCAACCGCAGGGCCTCCTGCGCCGATTTTCGTGGTCCCGCTAGCGTGGGGGGGTGATCACCCTGCTGAGGGCCGGGGCGGCCCACGGCGGCCCGGACTGCCCGTGGCTCCAGCTGGGCGAGGACGGCGAGGAGCACCCCGGGCAGATGCGGCAGGGCTATACCTGCGTGCTCGACTACAACTACCACGGCGGCGATTCGACCGGCACGGCCACGACACGAAGGGCATGCCGTGCCCGATCGTCGTGCGCAGGGTGCGCGTGCCGTCCGACCAGTAGGGGGTGACCGTCCAGTCGGACCAGTCGTCGGCCTTGGTGTCCGGGGAGTTCAGACCGCTGAGGCCGACCGTGAGGTCCGCCTTGTGCGCGTACTCGTACTGGCGGCCCTCGCCCACGACCACGGGCGTGGTCGGGTAGCCGACCTCCAGTCCGCCGGAGGTCGCCTGATAGGTCAGCGGGTGCCCGTACATCGGGGTGGAGTACGGGTTGTCGCCATAGCGTTGGTAAGCGATGGAGGACCACCAGCCGTTGGTCGGCACCGGTTTGTCCTTGGCTGCCGCCGTGAGCTTGGGGGTGACCGGGGCGCCGGTGTTGGTGGTGGGGCCGGAGGTACCGGCGGGGCGGCTGTCGGTGTAGCTGCCGGAACCTGCTGGGATGGTGGCGGCTGCCGCGGGGGACGCGGCAGGTCCCAGACCCCCAGCGGCCAGAGCGAGGGCCAGGACCGTCGTCGCTACGGGTCTGGAGAGGGAGGCTTGCATGGGCAGCACCTCGTCACGTGGGGACAGAGAGTGCGTGAGAGCGCTCTCATGTGTCACGGAACGTAAAACCTTTGAAACGTAAGTGTCAATAGCGCTGACGTACTGGGCGCTGGGTGTCAACCAGCAGCGTCGTACGTTCGAGACTTGACCGGGGGAGGGAGCTTGGAGACTCTCAGCGCACAGGTCGTGAGGGCGCGGGGTACCGGTACGTGCTACCCCTTCGATGAGGTGCGGGGGTGTGACGGCGGGCGCCGGCGTGAGTGGCGTGCACTTCGATCCCTGAGGACCATGGGTACAGGGCTGCCGGTTCCGTCTCGGCTGCATGAGCCCGGCCGGCACGCTTCAGAGCCCTGAGGAGCGTCGATGGTCGTTCTATCGGGCGCGCTCGACGCGTTGCGTGAGCGCGCCGGCGAGCTATTGTTCGAGCGGGTCGCGGGTCCGGAGGGCCCCCGGAACAGGGACGCGATCCACAACACGCCTGGCCCCCGCTGGTTCCCGCAGGACAGTCCGGTACGCCGTGTTCACGGGGACAGCGCCATGTTCATCGGCGGACTGTCCGCACTGCTTCTGCAGTCTCTCCATCCCGCAGCCATGGCCGCGGTGTCCGCCCATTCAGGGTTCAGGGGAGACCCCTGGGGGCGGCTGCAGCGCACCAGTACCTTCCTGGCCACCACGACGTACGGCACGGCCGAGGACGCGCAGTCCGCCTGCGAGCGGGTCAAGGGCGTGCATGCGCGGATCCGGGGCGTCACCGACGAGGGCGTGCCGTACCGCGCCTCCGATCCCCACCTGCTGGAGTGGGTGCACGTGGCCGAGACCGAGAGCTTCCTCAGAGCGCACCAGAGGTTCGGGGCGCGGCCCCTGACGGAAGACGAATGCTCCCGGTACGTCGCGGAAATGGCCCGCGTTGCCGAGGCGCTGGGTGTCATCTCCCCGCCTCGGTCGACCCAGGCTCTGAGCGCACGCCTGGAGGAGTACCGAGCGGAGCTGCGGTGTACGCCGCAGGCGCGGGAGACCAGTCGGTATTTGCTGCTGCGGCCACCGATACCTGTTCTCGCGCTGCCGTTCTACGCAGCCCTGGCGACCAACGCTGTCGCCCTCCTGCCCCGCTGGGCGACCGGCGAACTAGGCCTTCCGCGTTGGGGGCCGGGGGAGCGATGGGTGCTGATGCCGGCAGGGCGAGCAGCTACAGGTCTGATCGGATGGGCGATGCGCGGGCTCGAGGACGGAAAACGGTCCTGAGTGACTCGGAGTCGCCCGAGCGTGCCCTGGCTCCGGGGCCGACCCCTCCGCCGGCCGTCCGTGCAACGCCGGGCAGCAGGAGCCCGGGTCCGTCCGGCCTGCCACGGCACCGAGCTGCCACGTCCACGTTACGGAGAACTCTTCCGGCCCGGGTGAGGCAGGCGCCACCAGTCGGGGCCTTCCCGTGCGTGCGCACTGCCCGCTCGGCCGTAGCGGTTGACGAGGGCGTCCAGGACGAAGCCGGAAACGGCCCGGGCGAGGCCGCGGCCGCGGGCGGACGGGTGGGAGAGCACCCCACCCATGAACCCGCACCCGGCCGCGGACCACGCACCCCCCCGCGACCGCGAGCGGCTCCACCCCGACGCCGCCGTCCATCTCGCCCAGGGCCCGGGCCCAGCGGCGCACGCTCGCGCGCCCCGGCTGCGCATACGGAGTCGGGGAAGGCAGGGACAACCTGCTGCCCTACGGGAACATGGCCTTCGACGTGGCGCGCCGGTCTCGAGTGGCGGCCGGTCATGTCCATCGCATGGACGCCGCGTTGCCTCGCACGCTGCCCGCCACGGCCGGATACGGTCGGTGCTGCCGCTGTCAGTCCATGGCTGCGTGCCCACAACGAGGGAGTTCTCCGATGATTGATGAGCCGATCCTGGTGCTTGCCGCAACCGGCGGACAGGGCAGGGCCGTGACCGACGCGCTGTTGGGTCGCGGGGCCAGGGTGCGGGCGTTGGTTCGTGACCCCGAGCAGAAGGCCGCGCGCCAACTGGCCGATCGGGGCGTCGACGTTGTGGCGGGTTCCCTGAGTGATCGCGGATCCCTCGCCGCAGCGATGGACGGGGTGGCGGGGGTCTTCGCTTTCACCACTCCCTTCGAGGCCGGCGTGGACGCCGAGGTGGCTCAGGGGCAGGCAATCCTGACTGCTGCCCGCGAGAAGCGTGTACCGCATCTGGTGTTCAGCTCGGTGGCCGGGGCCGACCAGGGGAGCGGCGTACCGCATTTCGACAGTAAGGCCCGCGTCGAGGCCGAGCTGGCCTCTGGCGATGTGCCGTATACGGTCCTGGGACCGGCGTATTTCTTCGACAACGCCCTTGGCGGAGCGGAGCGCATCCTCGGCGGGGTGCTCGACCTGCCGCTACCCTCCGACAGGCCGTTGCAGCAGCTTGCCCGACCCGACCTCGGTGTGTTCGCGGCCGGGGTGCTGCTCAACCCCGCCCCTTACGTGGGGCAGCGTATTGAGCTGGCCAGCGATGCACCCACCCCGGCACAGATGGCAGCCGCGCTGAGCGCGGCCCTGGGAAGGGAAGTCCGGCATGAGTACGTACCGCTGAAGGCGATCGGCAATCCGGACATGCAGGCAATGTGGACGTTCCTCGACGGACCTGGTTACCGCGTCGACATCCCGGCGCTGCATGCGGCCCATCCGGACATCGCCTGGACCAGCTTCTCCGAATGGGCGCAACGCGCGTTCGCTGCTTCCCACTGAAGCAGGCTGGAACCGGTCGGCCACGGCCGATGGACAAGCACGCGAAGCCGTGGCAGGCAAGACGCCGCTGATGGTGTTCGCCGCCTCGCTGATGCTGGCCGATACCCGCACTGAGCCCAGGATCATCCTGCGCTCGGACCGGGCCCAGCTCGTGGGCCGGGCCTGCGGGGTGTTCGCTGCTGGGCGACGGCGTGCGCGGCGTTTCACCGCCATCCACAAGCCCACGCCGGAGACGGCTGTGCGTTTCGCGACGTGGCCGAATCGGTCGCGCCGGGCGCCTTTCCGGCCTCGGCCGGCTGACCGGCATCCCGGCGGTACTCCAGAACATGCTTGAGCGTCGGTCACTGTCCGAGGCGTCTGGCCGCCCGACGCTCACGAGCAGGTGATGCCGGCCCGGTTCAGGCGGAACCGGGCCGGCTCGGTCACCTGCGTATGGTGAATCGACCGGTCAGCGGGCCGAGCCCGATGGTGTACGTCCCGGCGGCCTTGCGGCGGACGGTGAACTGCACGCGTACCTCCTCGCCGGTGCGGACCATGACGGAACGCTGCTGCTCGGACTCTCCCGCCACCAACAGGGCAGCAGAGTATGTTCCCGTCTTCTCGCCGACGTTCTTGATACGTGCCGTCACATGGACCGGCGTGCCGGGCCGCGCCCGGGACGGGGTCACAGACAGATCGCTCAGCGCGAAGAGCGGCTCGGGACCGGCGACCATGTCGTGGACGAAGACATCCGAGTGACGGTTGGTGTCGTCACCGACGAGGTTGGCCGAGGTGCTCTCGAAGGCGACGTACCGGCCGTTGCCGCTGAGGGCGGGAAGGTCGGAGATGCCGTCCGCTTCGGCGTCCTCCAGGCCGCCCGAGACCCGGGTCGTGGTGCCGGCGGTCCGGTCGCGTACGAAGACGTCCGGCCTGCCATTGGTGTCGCCGGGGGAGAGGTTGGCCGCGTAGCTGAAGAAGGCGACCTTCGTGCCGTCCGTGCTCAGGGAGGGTGCGAAGGCCCAATCGTCGGCCGTCTCGCCGCCCCCGGTGACGGAGACCTGCTCGTTCTCGCCGGTGCGCAGGTCGTGGGCGTAGAGCTGCCAGCCGTTGCTGAACGTGATCGTGTGACTGTCGCCGCTGATCTGCGGACCGGTGTTCTCGCCGTCGGGGCCGTCGACCAGCGTCGTGGTGCCGGTCACACGGTCGTGCACGAAGACGTCGGTCACGGCGTCGGTGTCGCCCGGCGCGAGGTTGTCGGCCGCGCTCTGGAAGGCCACGTAGCGGCCGTCGGCGCTGATCGACTGTTCACGGGAGGAGCCGTTCGCCGGTGTGCCGTCCTCGGCCTGTGAGATGCGGACGGTCGTGCCCGCCTGACGGTCGTGGAGGAACACGTCCGTGGCGTGGTTGGTGTCGCCGGACACGAGGTTGTCCGCGTCGCTGTTGAACACGGCGTAGCTGCCGTCGGCGCTGAGCGAAGGTGCCGACGACAGGCCGTTGGCCGGTGTGCCGTCCGAGGCCACCGACACCCGTTCCGTGGCGCCGGTCGTCCGGTCGTGGACGAAGGCGTCGGTCTGCCGGTTGGTGTCGCCGGGGACGAGGTTGGCGGCGCCACTGCTGAAGCCGACGTAGCGTCCGTCCGAGCTGAGGGTCGGGGTGAGGGAGAAGTCGTCGCCCTGGGCCCCGTCCGAGGAGACCGACACCCTTTCAGTGGTCTGCGTGCCCCGGTCGGTCACGAAGATGTCGAGGCTACCGTTGGTGTCCTCGGCGACGAGGTTCGATGCGGGGCTGGCGAAGGCGATCACCTGCCCGTCGTCGCTCACCCTGGGCCACCAGGCGTCGTTGTTGGCCTGGCCGCCCTGTGCCGTGAGGGACACGCGATCGGTGGCGGACGGGCGTGGCAGCACCAGGCGGGTGTTCCGGGCCGCGCCGGACCGGCCGTCCACCTTCACGGCCATGGGCTTGGACCGGGAGATGCCGGGCGCGGACGCCCTGACCTGGTATGCGCCCACGGGCACGTCCCGGATGGTGTAGCGGCCGTTGTGGTCCGTCACCGCGGTCAGGTCGTCAGGTACGTCCAGGACGGTGACGGTCGCCCCCGGCACGGTCGTGCCGGTCGGTTCGAACGTCACCGTGCCGGTGACCGTCCCCCGCCGGGTCTGTGCCAGTTTCAGGCGGACGTCGGTGTAGCGGTCGGCGCTGACCCGCTGCCGGGTCTGCGTGTCCACGTACCCGAAACGGGACAGAGTCAGGTCGTGGGCGCCGGGCGCGAGCCGGATCGAGAAGCGCCCCTCCTCGTCCGTGGTCACGTTGCGGCCGGTGTCCGTGTGCGTGACCGAGACACCCGCCAGCGGTTTCCCGGTCCTGCCGTCGGTGACCGTGCCCCGCACGCCGCTGCGCAGGGACGCCTCCTTCACCGCCGCGTAGGCGTCGATGCGACCGTAGCCGAAGCGGGGATTGGGGCGCTCGCCGTAACGGTCGTCGAAGAAGGACGTACCGGTGAGGATGGACAGGGTCTCGTCGACGGAGAGCTCCGGTTGCGCCTGGAGCATGAGGGCGACGGTGCCGGACACGTGCGGAGTGGCCATCGAGGTGCCGTCGAGCGTGCCGTAGCCGCCGTCCGGCATGCTCGACAGGACCTCGACCCCGGGTGCGGAGACGTCGGGTACGACGTAGGAGTCGGGCCACTCGCCGGGCGGGGCGCTCCAACTGCTCTTCCTGACCACCTCTCCGCAGGAGAAGTCCGGAACGTTGTCCGCGGAGTCGGTCGCGCCGACGGAGACGGACTCGTAGACGTTGCCCGGGCTCGCCGACCCCTGGAGGCACTGGTTGCCGATGGCGAAGGACGGGAAGATGCCGGCGCGCAGGATGTTGCGGGCCGGCTCGACGAGTTCGTCGGTGTAGCCGTCGGAGCCGAGTGACATGCTGACGACGTCCGCGGGCTTCCCGGCGGGTTTGCCGTCGGCGGCGTACGGGGCGATGGCCCACTGCATGCCGGCGATCACCTGCGCGAGGCTTCCGCTGCCGCCGGGAATGACCATTCCACCCATCAGGTCCACCTCGGGGGCGACACCGATCTGCGTGCCGGAGGCGTCTCCGCCGGCGATGGTGCCCGCGACGTGGGTGCCGTGGTAACTGCTGTCGTGCGGTACGGAACCCGGTACCGGGTTGCCGTCGGTGTCGAACTCGATCCAGCCGCCGGGATGGGTGGCGTCGTCGGGGTCGTCACCGGCCAGCTTGCCCGCCAGGTCCGGGTGGTTGATGTCGATGCCGGTGTCGAGGACGGCCACGCGGACACCGTCGCCGGTGATCTTCTCTTCACTGTGCACCTTGTCGGCGCCGATCTTGGCCAGACCCCAGGTGGTCGCCTGCGTGGTGGCGCGGGCGAGGGCCGACTTGCTCTTGTCCACGGTTTCGCCGGGCGGCGCCTTGAGGGTGAAATTGGGGATGACGCGGTCGACCGGGGCCAACGAGGTCAGTTCGGCCAAGGTGTCCGGAGTGGCTTCGACCAGAACCATGTTCTTGAGCCAGAACGTGTTGAGCACGCGGTCGCCGCGGGCCTCCACCAGGTCCACGATCGGGGCCTGGCCGGACTCTGCGTCGTCGGCCAGTTCGCGGTGGACCTCCGCCGTGGTGTCACCCGGCGCCGGGTCTCCGGCGCTCTGCTGGAGGACGACGGCCGCCTCGATGCGGCCGTCACCGCGTGCCTCGGCGGTGTCCATCCGCTTGAGTAGACTGGGGTCGATCTTTGATCGTACGGCCGTCGATGAGGACGGACCGGGTCCGGTGCCCTGCGCCATCGCAGGAGCGGCTGTCAGCAGGGTGGTGCATATGCCCAGGGCGGACAACAAGGCTCTGTAGCGATGTTGCCCGCGCGGCGGACGGGCCGGGAGCGGCATGGGGCACTCCTTCTGCGACGTGTGTCCACGTCGTGTTGTCGAGCCGATCTTGTAGCTGGTTGAACGCTGACATCCGCTGCGAGCTCCTGACAAGATCAACCGGCGGCGACTTCCCGTCAACTGGCATGAAGACGACAGGCGCACACACCATGGGACTGAGGTGACACTCCATGCTGGAAGCGATCGGCCTGGACGAGCGCGACGAAGCCGTATACGACGCCCTGATACGAAGAACACAAGCCACCACCGCGGAACTCGCCGATGACTGCCTCCTCACCGCACAGGCGACCAGCCGTTCACTGCGGTCACTGGTCGACCTCGGGCTGGCCTCGCTGGTGCCCGGACGGCCCGTCACTTACGCCGCGGTCCCACCCGACAGTGCTCTGGAGGCCGTACTGCGTGAACGGGAGAGGGCGTTGAACGGCGTGCGCTCCCATCTCTCGACCCTGATGGCCCTCTATCGCGCGGGCAGCCGCTTCGCGCATCCCGGGGAGCTCGTCGAGGTCATCTCGGGCAGGGACGAGGTCAACCGGAACTGGGTGCAGATGCAGCGGGCCAGCCAGACCCAGGTGCGGGGCTTCGACTGCCCACCGTATGCCGCGGCCGCCGGCCACTCCCAGCCCAATGGGATCGAACTCGAACTGCTCGAACGAGGTGTCAAGTACCGCGTGCTCTATGACAGCTCGGTGCTCGAACTGCCAGGGTGGCTGGAGGACGTGACGACGGGGATCCGCCTCGGAGAACAGGCCCGGATCGCCACCGGTCTGCCGACCAAGCTGGCGATATCCGACGACCGGATCGCCATGCTCCCTCTGCTGCGTCCGGGTGACAACGCCGTGACCGCCTCCTATGTCATCCACCCCTCGCCCCTGCTCGACGCGCTGGTGGCACTGTTCGAGTCGATGTGGGAGCGAAGTGTCCAGATAAGGCCCTCGAAGCCGCTCACGAACGAGGACGGTCCTGAGCGGCTGTCACAGGAGGAGGAGAAGCTGCTGACGCTGCTGGCGTCGGGAGCAACCGACAAGTCAGCGGGCAGAGCCCTCGTATGGAGCGAACGCACCGTCCAGCGCCACATCACCAAACTCATGCGTCGTTTCGGCGCCCAGACGCGCTTCCAGCTCGCCATGGAAGCCACCCGGCGAGGCTGGCTCTGACCGGCAAACTCGACGCAGGGAGCTGGCGGGTACTGACGCCGAGCAGGGTGCGGGTGCGTACGGTGCCGTCGGCCTCTACGGCGGCGGTTCCTCCGACGACCTTCTACCGCCCGGGCGGTACACCGTCCACGCCGACTTCCGTCGAGGGTACGCCCGGAGAGCCATCGTCCTGAGACGCGTGCTTGGCCCTCCCGCAGGTGGACATCGCCGGCGACACCGACCTGTTGCTCGACGGCACGAAGCTGCGGCAGGTCACCGCGGTCACTCCTCGGAAGACGGAGAACGTCGCCCGGCGCCTCGACTGCCACCGCGAGTTCGGCGACCGGAGCTCGATGACCGACAGCGTCGAGATCGGCGACGGCTACGACGGCATCTGGACGGCACCGGTGGCGCCGGGCAACGACGGCGAGCAGTCCCTGACGCCCGCTGGTGGATCCAGGAGCCGTTGCTGTCGGTGACGGCGGGCTCGCAGGAGTTCGACGACCTGTGGATCCAGCCCGGCTCGGCGAAGCTCAGGGAGGGCGACCACGAGTCCCGTGGCCGTTCGGGTCAGACACCTCTGCGTCTCGCGGACCTCCCCCCGGACGGCCACCACCGACACCCCGCGCCGACCGGCCCACTTCAAACGCCTCGCCGTCCGACCGGAACGCCGCACCGAACTCCACGAGGCCTTCGCCTCCCTCGCCTGCGTCCTGCGCGGCTTCAAGGGCTTCAAGAGGCGAACAGTGCACTGGGGGACTTCCCCGGGTGCAGTGAGCGGCAAGCGCCGCGCGCAGTCGTCGTTACGGTGCTGATGGGGCTGCAAACGGACGACCATGACTACGACGTCGACCAAGGAGACTGCCCGTGAACGTCATGCAGTTGCTGCGTACCCGCGACGCAGGGCTGGCAGCACTGCGCCGGGCGTGCCGCGCCGGATTGGTGGCGCCCGGCCTGTTCGCCCTCGGTGTCGAGGGCATCGGCAATGTGACGACGGCGACCTTCGCGGCGTTCGGCTCGATTGCGCTGTTGATCTTTGTCGACTTCGGAGGTCCGCTGCGCGAAAGGCTCGCTGCACAGGGCTCGCTCGTGTTCGCGGGGGCGGTGCTGGTCTGCCTGGGGACGCTGGTCGCCGGATCGGGTTGGCCGGCCGCCGTGGTCACGGTGCTGGTCGGGTTCGGAGTGCTGTTCTCGGGTGTCGTCAGCTCGGTCATCGCCAGCTCGTCAACTTCCCTGCTGGCCAGCTTTCTTCTGGCGGTGACGCTGCCCGGGCCCGTGGGTTCGATCCCGGACCGTCTGGCTGGATACCTCATGGCGGGTGCGGCTTCCCTGATCGTGATCACCATGCTGTGGCCGGCGCCCGTCCGCGAGCCGCTGCGGCTTGCGACTGCGCGGTCCTGCTCCCTGCTGGCAGAGCGGCTGCGCGCGGAAGCCGACTGCGTGCACGCCAACTTCACCGTCGACCGACGAACGGCACTGGACGAACTGGTGGCCGAGGCATCCGCGGCAGTGGCTGCGCTGCGCACGTCGTTCTTCGACGCCCCCTACCGGCCGACCGGGCTGACCACAGAGGCGCGCACGCTCGTCCGGCTGGTCGACGAGGTGGTGTGGCTGGAGGAGATCCTGGAGCGCATGCCCCTCGGCGGTCCTGCCGCGCCCTCCGACGCGGCGGTGTACGAGGTCATGCTCGTGGCGGCGGACCTGCTTGAGCGGGGGGCCGACCGACTGGAAGCAGGTGACGGCGACCCCGCCGGGCTACGGCTGGATCAGAAGCGGCTTCGGGACGCACGCACGGCCATGGAGCGTGCGGCGACGTCTGCCCTGCCCGTGACTGTGTCCACGCACGGGCGGTCGCAGCGGTCCGTCGTCGCAGGGTTCATCAGCTCGCTGGAACCCAGCTTCCGCGCACAGGAGGTAAGCATCGCCGTCAGTTCGATCGCCGAGAACATCGAACTCGGCATCGCCGCACGCAACCGCCGGTGGTGGGAGCGTGCGCTCGGTCGACGGCCCGCCGGCGTTTCCTCCCCGCTGTCGTCGGTGCAGGAGAGGGCCGGCGCCCATATCGAGCCCCACTCCGTCTGGCTGCACAACAGCCTCCGCGGCGCGTTCGCCCTCGGCCTGGCCGTTCTCGTAGCCGAATTCACCGGCGTACAGCACTCGTTCTGGGTGGTGTTCGGCACCATGGCCGTTCTGCGCTCCAACGCCCTACTCACCGGTCAGCACGCTCTACGGGCGTTGGTGGGCACCGTCGTCGGCATCATCGTGGGCAGCGGACTGATCTTTGTCCTGGGCTCCAACACCACAGTGTTCTGGATTCTGCTCCCACCGGCCATCATGTTCACCGGACTCGCCCCGACCGCCATCTCGTTCGCCGCGGGCCAGGCCGGCTTCACCGCCGCCCTGCTCATCATGTTCAATATCATCGACCCGGCCGGCTGGACGATCGGGCTGGTGCGATTCGAGGACATCGCGATCGGCTGCGCGGTCAGCGCCTGCATCGGCATACTGTTCTGGCACCGCGGAGCCGGAGCGGCCCTCGGCCAGGCGACGGCCGAGGCGTTCGCGGAGAGCGCCGGCTATCTGCGCTCTGCCATCGAGAACGGGGTGGCCCGGTCCGACGCGCTCGCGCCGGACACCCCCACGCTGGAGGACGAGCGGCGCAACGCCGCGGCAGCGGCCCGGCGGCTCGACGACGCCTTCCGCTGCTTCCTCGCCGAACGGGGCACCAAGTACATCGCGTTGGCGGACGTGACGGTGCTGATGACCACGGTCGCCGTGCTGCGACTGACCGCGGACGCCATCGTCGATCTCTGGGAGCAGGACGACGACGGGGCGGCGGGTGAGCACACGACGGCGCGTGCCGACATCGTCCGGTCCGGGCTGCAGGTCTGCAAGTGGTACGAGGAGGCTGCACGGGCACTGTCCGGTTACGGCGAGGTGCCCGAGCGGCTGACGCGGGACGAGACCGCGGACGACCGACTGATCAACGCGGTACGCCGGGACCTCACCGACGGCGGCGGGCAGGGCACCAGCACGGCGATCAGGATGATCTGGACCGCGGACCACATCGATGTGGCGAAGCAGCTCCAGAGGTCGGTGGTGGGGCCGACACGGGCGGCAGCCGCGCTGCAGCACAGGATGAACATGGTGGCGGGCCGCGCCGGCGCCCGGCGGCAGCCGCCGCACACCGCAAGTGCCTGACGCGCTCCTGGTCACGAGGAGCGCCGGCCGGTGGCGGACCGGGGGCCGGCAGGTCAGGCCCCAGTTGCCGTGTGGCGGAATGCGATGGCGGTGAGGTGAGCGGTCGCCGCACCCCAACCGGATCGGAGGGAGTGCGGCGCGTGGATGTCGGTCCGCTTGCCGGGCAGGAGGCCAACTCCTTGTCGGCCTCGCATCGTGGCGGCCCTGGCATCGGGGCAGGCCCGCCCACCCGGCCGGCGACCCGCGGGAACGGGGCAGAACCGTGCAGGGCGGCGGCCCCGAAAGAGCGCTGTGGTCGGATCAGGCCAGAAATTCCAGCAGTTCGGCGTTGACCTCGGCGGCGTGCGTCCAGATCAGGCCGTGCGGAGCGTCAGGGATCACCACCAGCTTCGCGCCGTCGATCTGCTGCGAGAGCGGGATCGCCGTCGCGTCCAGCGGTAGCGTCCGGTCGGCGTCGCCGTGAATGATCAGCGTAGGCACCTCGATCTTGGGCAGGTCTTCTCGGAAGTCCGTCAGCCATGCGGCGACGCAGGCCAGCGTGGCCCGGGCGGAGGCGGCGGTAGCGACGTTCCAGCTGTACTGGACCACCTGGTCGCTGACCCGTTCACCGCCCAACACGTCCACGTTGTAGAAGTCGTGCAGGAACCCGGCCAGGAAGGCGGGGCGGTCAGCCACGATCGCCTGCTGGATCCCCTCGAAGACAGCGCCGTCCACCCCCGACGGGTTGTCCTCGGTCTTGAGCAGGAACGGCGGGACGACACCGATCATCACGGCCCTGTGGATCCGATCGGAGCCATGGGTCCCGAGGTGGCGGGTGACCTCCCCGCTGCCCATCGAGAACCCGACCAGTGAGACGTCCGACAGGTCCAGCTGCACGATCAGCTGGTGCAGGTCCGCCGCGAAGGTGTCGTAGTCGTAGCCGGTGTCGGGCTGGTCCGAGCGGCCGAAACCGCGGCGGTCGTAGGTGATGACCCGGTGGCCGGCATCCAACAGGGCGGCGGCCTGCTTCTCCCAGGAGGCGGCGTTCAGCGGCCAGCCGTGTACCAGCACCACCGGTCGGCCCGAGCCGTGGTCCTCGTAATAGAGCCGGATGGGCGCGGAGTTCTCTTCGCCCACGCTGATGAAAGGCATGACATTCCCCATTCCAGGAGTACAGCTGGCACATTGATTTCGGCAGGGACGATCAGGTTCTCGTCGGAGCCTGCCCCGTCAATGTAGGTGCCCGGCGGCGCATGTGTGATCCGAGGGCGCACACAAGCTTGTCGCCGAGGGCACGGCCGCCGAGGGCGGCCGGAATTGAGGGTGCGGGACTTGACCCACCGCGCACAGCACTGCCCTTATCGCGGACAGCCCGTTCCGCTGTCCCCGCGGGGCCCTGCGGCCGACAGCGCAAGGTTGCGTCCCGGCCCTGCGCTTGCAGGGAGTCACGGTGTTGCTTCCCCTTTCGAACAGCCGGCGGTTCACCGTGCGGGCCGTGAGAAGGCGCTGACGGGCAAGCCCCCTTGCACGCACAGGCACGACGGCCGTCCGACCGGTGCCTATATTTCCGGAGTTCACACGGTCGCTGGAACGAGGAGCGCGCATGCAGTTCGGAATTTTCTCGGTGGGGGACGTGACCCCTGATCCGACCAACAGCCGTACCCCGTCAGAACGCGAACGCATCAAGGCGATGGTCGCCATCGCGCTGAAGGCGGAGGAGGTCGGACTGGATGTCTTCGCGACCGGTGAGCACCACAATCCGCCGTTCGTGCCGTCGTCGCCGACCACGATGCTCGGCTACATCGCCGCTCGTACCGAGAAGCTGATCCTCTCCACTGCCACGACGCTGATCACCACCAACGACCCGGTGAAGATCGCCGAGGACTACGCGATGCTGCAGCACCTGGCCGACGGTCGGGTCGACCTGATGCTGGGGCGCGGCAATACCGGCCCGGTGTATCCGTGGTTCGGCCAGGACATCCGGAGAGGCCTCGACCTCGCCAAGGAGAACTACGCGCTGCTGCGCCGGCTGTGGCGGGAGGACGTGGTGGACTGGGAGGGCACATTCCGCACGCCCCTGCAGGGATTCACGTCCACGCCCCGGCCGATGGACGGCGTACCGCCCTTCGTATGGCACGGCTCGATCCGCTCGCCCGAGATCGCTGAGCAGGCGGCTTACTACGGCGACGGCTTTTTCCACAACAACATCTTCTGGCCCATCGAGCACACGAGGCGGATGGTCCAGCTGTACCGGCGACGCTACGACCACCACGGCCACGGCCGTCCCGAGGAGGCCATCGTCGGCCTCGGCGGACAGGTGTTCATGCGGAAGAACTCGCAGGACGCCGTACGAGAGTTCCGCCCGTACTTCGACAACGCGCCCGTCTACGGGCACGGGCCCTCGCTGGAGGAGTTCACCGAGCAGACTCCGCTGACGGTGGGCTCTCCCCAACAGGTCATCGAGCGGACACTCTCCTTCCGTGAGACCGTCGGCGACTACCAGCGGCAGCTGTACCTGATGGACCACGCAGGTCTGCCCCTGAAGACCGTACTGGAGCAGATCGACATCCTCGGCGAGGAGGTGGTGCCTGTGCTGCGGAAGGAGTTCGCGGCCGGCCGCCCGGCCGACGTGCCGGACGCTCCCACCCACGAGTCGCTGCGGACGGTTCAGGAGGTGTCCGTCGCATGAACCTCGTCGTCGTGTCGGCAGGGCTGAGCACCCCGTCCTCCACACGCCTGCTCGCCGACCGACTCGCCGAGTCGGCCCGCGCCGACCTCACCGAGCAGGGTCACGACGTGCGGGTCGACGTCATCGAGTTGCGGGAACTGGGCGTCGCCGTGGCCAACAACCTTCTGACGGGCTTCCCGTCGCCCCCACTGGCCGCCGCGATCGACGCGGTGACGGGTGCACACGGCCTGATCGCCGTGACCCCCGTGTTCACCGCCTCCTACAGCGGACTGTTCAAGTCCTTCTTCGATCTGATCGACCCGGACGCTCTCACCGGGAAGCCAGTCCTCGTCGCGGCGACGGGGGGCACGGCGCGCCACTCCCTGGTTCTCGAGCACGCCCTGCGCCCGCTCTTCGCCTACCTGCGCGCCGTCGTCGTATCCACCGCGGTGTACGCGGCGTCCGAGGACTGGGGATCCGGCGGTGACGACTACAGCGAAGGACTGCCCGTACGCATACGGCGGGCGGCCGGCGAGCTGGCCGCCCTGATGACCGCCCGCCCGGTCGGGGAGGCACCCCAGGACGACATCACCGCGCTCGAACGGCAGCTCTCCGACCTGCGCTTCGACTGAGTCGGAATGACGCTGCATTTGTTTGCGCCGGAGCTCTCCCCCCAACTTTTCCGATGGCGATATCTGCCTCCTACTGAAAGTGAAAGCCCATCATGAGAATCACCATGTGGACGCGAACCGGCCTCCTGGCCATGACTGCCGCGACGATGATCACCGTGACTACCGCAGGCTCAGCGCCCGCCGCCGCCGTGTCGGTCGCAGACAGCCGCTTCGTGTGGCATCTGGACATGGCTGCCGGACAGCGGCCGGAGAACATCATTTTGGAACCCGGGGGCGGCGCGGACGTCACCTTCGCTTACAGCCGTCAGGTCGCTCGTATCAGCCCCAACGGCCGGGTGCACATCCTCGCGACTCTGCCGGAGCCTCCGGCGGGCGCCATCACCCCCGCGTTGTCGTCGCCGTTCCTCGGCGGAATCGTCCGTGCTCACGACGGGGCGCTGTACTTCCTGTACGCGACCGGCAGCAGCGACCTGACCGGTCTGTGGCGGCTGCGCCCGGGGGGCACCCCGAAGCGCATCGCCGCGCTGCCGGCCGAGGGACTGCCGAACGGCCTGGCCCTCGACGAGAAGAACGGTCTGCTCTACGCGGCCGACTCGGTGCTGGGCACCGTCTGGCGCATTCCGATGACCGGGGGCAGGCCCACCGCATGGGCCACGGCGCCCGAGTTGGCCCCCGCAGGGTTCCTGGGTGCCAATGGCATCAAGATCCACAAGGGGGCGGCCTGGGTGTCCAACCTGGACAAGGGCACTGTGCTGCGCATCCCGATCGCCCGGAACCGTACTGCCGGCCCGATAGATACCCGGGCCACAGGCCTCGTCAACATCGACGACTTCGCGTTCACGGGCGGCGGCAACTCGCTGCTGGCCGCGATCAACGCGGACAACGAAGTGGCCCTGGTCAGGCCGGACGGTAGCCACACCGTAGTGATGACCGGCGCCGACGGACTGGAGAACCCCACATCTCTCGCCGTACGAGGCAGCACGGCCTACATCGCCAGCGGCGCCTACTTCACCAATAGCGACCCCAACATCCTGGCCGCCCGGATCACCCCCGGCCAATAGGAGCGGCGGCGGCAGCGGTTCGCCCCGGCACAAGTTGCCCGCCGCACACCCGATGTCCGCAGCCGTGGCTAAGAGCTCCCGTAATCCCTGGCGGGCGCACGACGACAGCTACGGCACCTCGCTGCGTTGTCGGAACGAGTTCGCTCAAGGCGGCGCTGCCTCGGGCGCTGCCCTGAGCCCATTGCGGACGCCGCTCCGCACGAGCAAGGTCTTGCCCTGCCGGATCGGACGTCGACGGCTGCTCTGCGGCTCGGCCGGGCCGCAGACCGGCTGTACAGCATGCACACGCTGCCGGCAGGGCAGAGTGACCCGTTCCCGGCAGCGTGTACGACCGTGACGGTCCACCCGTCCATCACACTCCGAGAGGCTGCGTGAGCCATGTCCGACGTCTACCCGCTGCACGGTGAACCGGAGGACCGGAGGGCCGTGCATCCAGACGCCGACGCCGACGCAGTCCTCGGGCCGCCCACTCGCCCAGGGGCGTCGCGACATCCTCCGGCAGCCATCCTCCCTGCGCCCCTCATGCGTGCCACTGGCTTCCTCTCCTTCTACGACCGGTTCGCGACCGCGCCGATGCTCGTACTGATCGTCAAGGACGAGAGGGTGTCGCTCTACAGCGCAGTGCAATTGGTGACGGTCTATGTCCTGCTGTATGCGTTGGGGCAGCCGATATGGGGTCTGCTCAGTGATCGTCTCGGCCGCCTGAGGGTCCTGCGGCTGGCTCTGGTGGGCACCCTGCTCGGCAGCGCCGCCAGCGTCGCCGCCCCGGGCTTCAACGAACTTCTGGTGGCCCGAGCCGTGACGGGCCTTTTCGTCGGGTCACTGTTCCCGAGCATGCTGACCATCGTCGGCGACACCTTCGCCGGCCCGGCCAGGGCCCGCGAGATATCCAATCTCCAGACCTTCACCGCTCTGGGGACGACGGTTGCGACACTGGCAGCCGGGGCCCTGGCCGTCTGGGTGGACTGGCGTGTCGTCTTCGCTGTGACTGCTGTGGGGGCCGCAGCCTTCCTGGTGCTGCTGCGACGTGTCCGGCTTCCCGTCGGAGGCGGCGTACGCCACGATGTCCGTAGTGCTTTCACCGCCTGGCCCCTGTGGACCTACGGGCTCGGGATGCTCGAGGGGGCGATCCTGCTCGGCATTCTCACCTACATCGTCCCTGCGCTGGAGCGGGACGGTTTGTCCACCGAACTGGCAGGGGCCCTTGGCGCTACGTACGGTGTGGGGATCATCGGCGGCGCCTATCTGGCCAGAAGAACAGTGGCGCGCGTCGGGCGGACCGTGATGATCGCCATGGGCAGCACCACACTCTTCGTCGCCTTTCTCCTGGCGAGCCTTTCTCAGGCTGTTGTGGTTCTGACGTTCACCGCAGTGCTCATCGGCGCGTCCAATGCCTTCCTTCACTCGTCGCTTCAGGGATGGGCCACCGATGTCGCGCCGACTGCGCGGGCGACGGCAGTATCGGTGTTCGTCTGTTCCGTTTTCCTCGGAAGTTCCGCCGCGACCGGTCTCACCGCGGGGCTGACTCGCCACGGCTATGGACCGGTCTTCGGGGCGACATGTGTGGCCACTGTGGTGCTCGCCGTCCTCGCGGTTGGCAGCCATGCCGTGTGGTCCCGCCGCCTCACCGAGTTGAGGGGTAAGCCCTGAGCGCAGGTGTAACTGCCCCTACCTCAATGCCCTCTCCGAAAGGCAGGCGAATCCGTCCCCGGCAAGCCAGAGCGGTTCTGAGCTGCCGGGCATCTGGGTCGCCCCGCGCCAGCTGCTGCCCGCGGCTGCCGCCACGCTTCGTACACGCCCGGGCAATCGCCTGGACACGTGAACCCCCACGCGCCGTGCAGTCGAGCCGGGTTGAGGAGTCGGCCATCTGAGAGCCCGACGACAACCTGTCCGCCACAGCTGCATGCCGGCACTTGGGGCGCAGCCAGGTGTGGCGGCAGTACACCAGGGGACCAGGGGCCTGACTGTCGTGCAGGTTGGCCCCTGAGATTCCGATGAGATGACTTCCAAATCCCTGAAAGGGCCGGAGATTGACCACCAGTTCACGGGTGCCGACCTGACAGCGCAGGGGAATGGGGGCCAGTGCGCTGTCGGTGACAGCGCAGTGCGCTGTCGGGCCACAAAGGTTCTTCGGCCCCAAATAGCCTGGCGGCGAAGCAGTTTCGGGGTGCCCCGGTCCGGGTTTGTGCATCGAAACGGATCGCTTGCCGGGAACGCAGCCCGAATGACCGGGGGCAGAGCGATCCGATGCTCTCCGGTTCGGTCCCGCCCGCTGCTGTCGCTTCCGTCCCTATCGAAGTTCTCATCCCGCAGGAGGTTGTCGAAAGGTGTCCTCGATGCCGGTCGGTGGGCTGATACCCAGCGCCACGGACAATGCTGCAGACCTGATCGTCCGCAACGCGAAGATCCATACGGGAGAACCTCGCCGCCCGCAGGCCGAGGCGATCGCCGTCCGCGACGGCGTCATCACGGTGGTCGGTGACGACAAGGACGTGGCGGCCCATGTCGGCGCGGCCACGAAGGTGGTCGATGCTCTCGGCGGCCGGGTGATCCCCGGCCTCAACGATTCCTACCTGCACGTCATCCGGGGTGGCCTTCAACTACGTGCTGGAGCTGCGCTGGGACGGCGTCCGCACGCTACGCCAAGGCCTGGCGATGCTGCGTGAACAGGTGGCCCGTACGCCGAAGGGCCAGTGGGTTCGGGTGGTGGGGAGTTGGTCGGCCGAGCAGTTCGTCGAACGGCGGCTACCGTCCGTCGCCGAGTTGAATGCCGCCGCGCCGGAGACCCCGGTGTTCGTGCTGCACCTGTACCAGTCGGCGGTGCTCAACCGAGCCGCTCAAAGCCGCCGGATACACCAAGGACGCCCCCGACCCGTACCGAGGCAGGGACGGTGAGCCCACGGGCATGCTGCTCGCCGCCCCGAGCGCTCTGATCCTCTACTCGACTCTGGCCAGTGCCCCGGTGCTCCAGGACGAGGACAAGAAGATCTCCACCCGCCATTTCCTGCGGGAGTTGAACAGGTTCGGGATCACGTCGGCGATCGACGCGGCCGGCGGATTATGGAGAACGGCTGGGAGTTTCGGCTGCATGCCACCTACGACGACACCATCCGCCGCGATCTTGCGGTGTTCGAGAAGCTGGCTGCGGCCGAATCGCTCGGACAGGCCGCAGCGGAGTCCGAGCAGCACCGACAGTGGCGCGTCCGACGCGGCATGGCTCCGCCCACCGAGAGCGCGGTCTTCGACCCCTGCTTCTCGCTCTGAACTCCCGGGGGAGGCCCGGCCACGAGCCGCCTCTCCCGGGATACCACCCTCGCGCCGTCCGACGGACGGCCGCGCTCAGCAGCGGACGAACGTCCGCGATCACATCACGCATGGAAAGGCACTCTCATGGTCAACATCTCCGAGGTCACCGCAGCCCCCAGCCCCGACCTGCTGACCCCCGAAAACTGCGCTGTGCTGTTCGTGGACCACCAGCCGCAGATGTTCTTCGGTACCGGGAGCGGCGACCGGACCGCCATCATCAACTCGACGTTGGGCCTGGCCAAGTCGGCCAGGGTGTTCGGCGTTCCGGTGGTTCTGAGCACCGTTGCCGCCGAGTCCTTCTCCGGTCCGATCATGCCGCAGCTGGCCGATGTCTTCCCCGGCCAGGAGATCATCGACCGCAGCACGATGAACGCCTGGGAGGACGTCGACTTCGTCGAGGCCGTCAAGGCGACCGGCCGCAAGAAGCTCGTCATCGCCGGGCTGTGGACCGAGGTCTGCGTCGTACTGCCCGCACTGTCCGCCATCTCCCAGGGGTACGAGGTCTACGTCGTCACGGACGCGTCCGGCGGCGTCAGCCCGCAGGCGCACGAGCACGCCATCCAGCGCATGGTGCAGGGAGGCGCCATTCCCGTGACCTGGGTGCAGGTGCTCCTTGAGCTCCAGCGTGACTGGGCGCGGACGGAGACGTACGTCCCCGTGACCGAAGTGGTGAAGGAGCACGGCGGTGCCTATGGCCTTGGCCTCGTCTACGCGCAGGCCGTCATCGGCGCCCACGCAGCCGGCTGACCTCTTCACCTGAGTACCGACGACACGCCAGGAACAGGCAGGAACACGATGGACACCGGACTGTTGGTCCTCCGGCTGGTGGCGGGCCTCCTCATCGCCGGCCACGGAGTGCAAAAAGTCAGCTTCCGGCTCGGCGGCAACGGCTTGGCGGGTGGATCCGAGGAGTTCCGCCACGACGGCTTCCGTGGTGGCAGACTCACCGCGCTCGCCGCGGGCAGCAGCCAGATCGGTGCCGGCCTGTTCCTGGCGGTCGGCCTGCTCACGCCCATGGCGCCCATGGCGGCCATGGCCGCCATGGGCGTGATGACAGTGGCCGGCACCGTCAAATGGCACAGAGGGCTCTGGGTCCAGAACGACGGCTACGAGTACCCGATGGTCCTCGTCGCCATCTCAACGGTGCTGGCACTCACCGGCCCCGGCCGCCGGTCGCTCGACCACGCGCTCGGGCTGCCCTCCTGGCCCCTGTGGGTGTCCGTCATGGCCATCGTGCTCGGCCCGGCCAGCGGACTGCTCACCCGCGCTGTGCTGCAACGCCCCTCTGTCTGAGTAAGGAACAACTCCGTATGCACAAACTGCTGACTGACGCCGCCCACACGCTGGCCCCGCCCAAGGGGGACAGACACGGCCCACTGCCACCACTCATGCTGGTGCTGACGGTGGCGACCGGTCTGGTCGACGCCGTCAGCTATCTGGGCCTCGGGCACGTCTTCGTCGCCAACATGACCGGCAACGTGGTCTTCCTGGGGTTCGCTCTGGCAGGCGCCGACGGCCTGTCCGCACTCGCTTCCATCGTCTCCATGGCCGCGTTCCTGGCCGGCGCGCTGGTCGGAGGGCGGTTCACCAACCGGTGCGCGGTACACCGCGGGCGGCTGCTGGCCATCACCGCGGCACTGGAGACGGTGCTCGTCGCTGCGGCCGCCATCACGGCAGCGGCCTCGCACGGCGAGGTGAACGCGGGAGTCCGATACACCCTGATCGTGCTCCTCGGCCTCGCGATGGGTCTGCAGAACGCGGCCGCCCGGCGCCTAGGCGTCCCGGACCTGACCACGACCGTACTGACCCTGACCCTGACGGGACTGGCTGCGGACTCCACCGCGGCCGGCGGGTCGGCACCGCGGCCGGGTCGGCGGATCCTCTCCGTACTGGCCATATTCCTCGGAGCCCTGGTCGGTGCCGAGCTCCTGCTGGGCAGCAGACTCGCCCTCACCCTGGGCCTCGTGGTGGCGTTGCTCGCGGCGACGTCCCTGACCGCGTACCGCCTCTCGGTGTCGAACGCCGACTGGACGAAGCCGCAGTCCTGAACTCGACGCTCGCTCGGAGTGGCTCGGGGTGAGAGCCCTGCGCTCTCACCCGGACGCGCCGCCATCACGGATACCTCCCGTTCCCCTGAGGCCCCCGGGGCAGTGATGGTGGCTCGGGAGGTGGGGGAGCGATGGGGATCGAGTCGATCCGAATTCTGCCGGTTCGAGCTGAACGGACTGGAGCCACAGGTCCTCGTCGGAGGACAGCCGGCCCCGAAGCCCCGCCGGCCGTCGGCCAACCGCCTCCGAAACGGTCCCCATTCGTGAACAGACCCAACCGAGTCTCCGAGTTGGATTCGCAGGCTCACGGCAGACGCGTCCAGCGCGGGTCATGCGCGACTGCCGCCCTATACGCCCGTGCGGATAGTGCGGAGCCCGACCGAATCGGTGAGGGCGTAACCGCGTTGGCCTCCTCCGGACCAGCGGATGGTGCAGCCACCAGGTAACAGCCGGGCGCCGCCACCACCGATGCCGCTCAGTCGCGAAACCGTCGGACACAACCCGTAACCGCGCTGGAGTGCTGGGTCTCCCAGAGATCTTGGTCCGCGAATCAACCGTGGCCGACTTGTGTACCGCAGAGCGCGGTGTCCCGCCATTCGCGGGGAGACACACCATAAGCTGCCCGGAAAACCCGGCTGAAGTGGGTGGCACTCGTGAAGCCCCAGCGACCGGCTACCGCCGCGATGGTCCGGTTCCCCCGAGCACGAAGCGTCAGGTCGCGTCTGCATTCCTCCAGGCGGCGGTGCCGGATACATTGGCCGACCGTTCTGCCTTCGTTCTTGAAGATCTTGTGCAGGTACCGCACCGAAATATGGTGGGCTTTGGCGATCACTTGGGGAGTCAGATCTGTGTCGGCCAGATGCAGATCAATGAACTCCAGGATCCTCGGTACCAACGGCGACTGTGCGTCGGGCGTTACCGTCGCCTCGCTGATCAGTTGCTCCGTCGCGAGGGTGGCCAGCAGGTTCACGGCATACAGGGCGAGCTTCGCACCGAGCGGCGGCTGGGCCGCCGAAGCAGTGTCCGCCAGGTCGGACAGGAGGGGCGACAACAATGTGCCCAGCGAGGAGGTACGCGTGACAGGAGACCTCGCGAGCTGGTGCACGTCGGACTCCTCGAGCCTGAGCAGTTCACGCGGGACGAGGAACACCTTCGCGCGGCAGCGCTCGGGAAAGTCCAGCGCCGGCGGATGGTGTGCGTCGTAGAAGCAGAGATCTCCCGGGCTGAGGAAGATATCCGCGGCATCCTGCACGAAGGGTGCGCCACGGCCTCCTCGGACACCCACGAAGAGATAGTCGCCGCTGTCACGGGCGATGAACCGCTGGGGGCATTGCTGGGGGCCTGGACCACCGCCCAGCGCGCCCTGCTCCGGGTGCGGCCGCCTCTCCTGAAGCAACTGTGCAGGCGCCTCGTCCGTTACGACGATGTCGAGGCCCATGGGCATCCGGCACACTTGGTCCTGCCGCAGCGGCGGCTGTGGTGAACCCGTCGCGCCGCCCAGGGCCTCGGGGGTGCTGGTACTGAACAGCATCTGTTGTCGCCTCCGAACTTGTCATGTGAAGCGGCGACAGGGTCGAGCGTGGGGAATCCCCTGCGTCGCGGATTTCCGCGGTCGGCCCGAACAGATGGCCATCCACTTCGCCGGGAGCGTAGGTCGGCAGGTGTGTAAAAGAAGTGAAAAATGAGTGACGGAGCTTCGCTGCCTCGGGCTCCGAGGACGGCTGACGGCGTCGGCAGCAGCGGCGGGCGATGATCTCGTGGGCTGCTTCGGCTCGGTGGCCACACGCTCGGAGCCGAGCGCAGGGCGAGCGAGGCTTGGGCGGCCGGGGCGGCAGTTCCAGGGGCAACGGCTCGGTTCCCGAAGCGATCAGGCGCGGAGTGGGTTGCGGCTGGAGACCAGCGCCGCGCTGCCCGGCGAGACAGGCAGCACGGTGACCTGCTCGGTGTCGGCGAAGTCGTCGAGGAGTACGAGAACTCGTCGGCCGGTCGTCAGACTGCGGTACGGGCCGGCGAGCGCGTCCACAGCGCCACTGCCTGACTGCTTGAGGACCATTCGGTCCTCAAGCAGCGCGCGCAAGGCGATCAGTAAGCTACGCAGCGCTGATTCGGCCCGCGGGCGCGTCTGTCGCCAGGCACATCCACATCCCACCAGCCCAGTCCGGCATGCAGCGGCGCGGCCCGGCCGTGCGAATCGACAAACTCACCATCGCCTACATGCGGCACTGCACTTCGCCGTCATCCTCATCGTGGCCCGAAGTCGGCCAAGGGACAGAGTTGGCATCTTGCGTCGGCGGTCGACCCCGTGCCTTCGGCCCGGAGTCGGCCGCAGTGGCTGCGAGGGTGGTTCAGGTGGTGTGCAGGGCGGTGCGCAGGATGCCGGTGGCGAGTGTGATGGCGGCCTGGGCGGCGTGGGTGGGGCGCAGGGCGTTGAGCATCACGAAGTCGTGGATGATTCCCTGGAAGCGGACGGCGGTGACGGGGACGCCGGCCTGGCGGAGCTTGTTGGCGTAGGCCTCGCCCTCGTCGCGCAGGACGTCGGCCTCGCCGGTGATGACCAGCGCCGGGGGCAGCCCGGTGAGCTGCTCGCTGGTGGCGCGCAGGGGGGAGGCGGTGATCTGGGCGCGCTCGGCCTCATCGGTCGTGTACTGGTCCCAGAACCACTGCATCCCGTCGCGGCGCAGGAAGTAGCCCTCGGCGAACTGGTGGTAGGAGCTGGTGCCGAAGTTCGCGTCGGTGACCGGGTAGAACAGCACCTGTTGGACCAAGGGGACATCGCCGCGCTCCTTGGCCATCAGAGTCAAGGCGGCGGTCATGTTGCCGCCGACCGAGTCACCGGCCACCGCGAGGCGCGTGGCGTCGAGGCCCCTGGACGCGCCCTGCTCGACGATCCACTCGGCGACCGCGTAGTTCTGCTCGATGGCGACGGGGTACCGGGCCTCGGGCGAGAGATCGTACTCGGGGAAGACGACGGCCGTGTCGGCGCCGACGGCGATCTCGCGGACCAGGCGGTCGTGGGTGCGGGCGCTGCCGAACACCCAGCCGGTGCCATGGATGTAGAGGACGACCGGCAGGGTGCCCTCAGCGCCGGCGGGACGAACGATCCGCGCCCGGACGCCGCCCGTGGGGCCGCCAGTAACAGAGACCCACTCCTCGTCCACCGCCAACTCGCGGACGTCATCACCCGACTGAGCCTCCTCGATCGCCAAGCGCCCTTCGGAGGGCGACAGCTCGAACAGGAACGGCGAGTTTGCCGTCGCCCTGGCGAACAGGGCTGCCACGGCCTCAAGGACTGGAGCGACGAGACAGCCGGATACGTCAGACATCTGATGTGCTCCTTGGTTGCGTGGGGGCGGCAACTCCGGCGGTCAGCCAGCCCTGGCGGGGCGCGGGAGTGCCGCGCACACGCTAGGGCCGCACAGAGCTGGAGACATAGTCCGAGAGTGCACACATGTGGTTTCTTGGTGCACTGGGATTCCAAGCCGAATCGGCGTACGCCTGCTTTCCGCCGCTCACGCCAAGTCGTTCTGTCCACTCGTCGTAGATCCGTCCAGTTTGGCCTTGAGGCGATCTGCCTCTTCCGGTCGTTCGAGCTGTTCATGCAAGGTTGCCGACTGCTGCCACGCGGAGCGGGCGGCGGGATGATCGCCAGCGCCTTCGTATGCATCGCCCAGGCGCTCCCGGACAGTTGCTTGGTGAAAGTGTTCCCCGTAGGGAAGCGCTTTCAGAGCCCGATGGCAGCAGCTGATCGCTTGATGGAAATCGCCCAGCCCCAGGTAGGCCAATGCCATGGTGTCCCAAGCCCCGGCTTCCCTCGCGGGCTGACCGAACCTTTGCGCCAAGCCGATAGTGCGATGGGACCACTTGATTGCCTCTGCATGGTTCCCGAGACTGGCATGGATCCAGGCTATAGCACTGAGCTGGCCTGTTTCCGCAGAACGGAGGCCGGTCTGACGGAACAGGTGTATCGCCGCCTCGGCATGACTGAGTGCGTCGTAGTGGCTGCCCTGTGCCTGAAGGAGAAAGCTCATCGCTGAATGAGTGAGCGCCTGCTCGTTCCGATCACCCAGTGCTCGGGTGGCAACAAAGGCCAGGTCAAGATTCTTACGAGCCTCGTCGAACTGTTTCATTTCTGCGAGGGCTTGGGCCAGTTTGCGAAGAGTGGTTATCTGCCCGATCAGGCTGCCGTCCAGGCGTGCGGCCTCGACGGCAGTGCGCTGAGTTGCTGCCCATAGCTCCAAGCGCCCTTGACTGTACAGGAATGTTTGCAAACAGCAGGGAAGTTGCCAGGCGTGGGTGAAGAAATCGGCGTCCACGGCGTGTGGGATCACCGCTGCCAGTACGTCGCGCTCGCCGGTGAACCAAGCCAAGGCAGTGGGGCGGTCGGTGAAATGCCCCGGAACGGAGTCGGGCTGGGCCGGAGACAAGTCCAGACGGTTCTGCTGCGATCCAAGTACTCGGTCTGCGGAATAGGCGGTATGGAGATAGTGATCGAGCATCCGCAACTGCGCGGCCTGGCGTTCGGCCGGAGTGTCGTGTGTGGCGGTGAGTTCGATGCCAAATGTGCGCAGGAGATGGTGCAGCGCGTAGCGGCCTGGCATTACTTCGTTGAGGAGGTGTGCGTCGGCGAGTTCGGCGAGCATGAGGCGGGCCCTGCCGACGGGGAGGGCTGTCAGAGCGGCGGCAGCCCGTGCCTCGATGCTGGGTCCCGGGTGCAGGGACAGAAACCGGAACAATCGGGCGCCGTCGGGCGGCAGGAGCTGATAGGAGCAGGTGAAGGCCGCACGGGCATCAGTCGTGGGATCGCTGCTGGAAAGCGCGTCCAGGCTGCTCTGAGTGTCCCGCAGTTCGGCAGCGATGGCCGCCAGCGGGAAATGCTGATGCCTTTGGGCCCGAGCCGCCACGATGGCCAGGGCCAGCGGCAGGCGTCCGCACTGCGTGATGATCTCGGCAGCGGCTTGCGGGTCGGAGGCCAGCCGCTCGGCGCCGGCGCGCAGAACCAACGACGCGTGGGCATCTACGAACGAGGGCAGATCCAACGGCAGCGGAAGGACGCCCGCGGTGGTCAGCCCCGGCAGTGCGCTACGGCTGGTGATGAGCGTGAGGCAACCCGCTGACGAGGCCAGCAAGGGGCGTACCTGGCCGGTCTCCCAAGCGTTGTCCAGGACAACGAGGACCCGCCGGCCGTTCAGCAGGCTGCGGAACAAACCCGCTCGCGCGTCGATGCCCCTGGGTATGCGCTCCGCCGGGATGCCCAGCCCTTCCAGCATGTGGCGCAGCGCTTCCAGGGGCGGCATCGGATTTCTGGCAGGATCGAAGCCCCGCAGGTCCACGTAGAACTGGCCGTCCGGGAACTGATCCGCCACCTGACCGGCCCACTTCACCGCCAGAGTGGTCTTCCCGACGCCGGCCATGCCGCTGATCAGAACCGCGACAGGTGCACCCGGCCCGGCCGACACCTTGTGGGTGATCTCCCCCAGACGGCTGAGCTCCGCCCGTCTCCCCACGAAGGCACCCAGATCGGCAGGCAGCTGCGCCGGACGCACCACGACCTCCGCCACTTCCTTGCCGGCCTCTGGCGCCTCTGGTGCTTCCGAAGCATGCTCACCGGACGGTGGCCGCTGCTGACGGAGTACCTGCAGGTGGGCGTCGCTCAGCTCAGGACCCGGGGAGACACCCAGTTCCGCGAGCAGACGATGCCTGATCTCCTCGAACGCCACCAGCGCCTCTGCCTGGAACCCGGCGGCTGCCAGCGTCATGACGACTCTGGCGTGCAACGGCTCGTTCAGCGGATCCAGGGCGACGGCCCGACGCAACCAGGGCAGGACGTCGTCCGCCCGGTCGCACAGCAGTGCCGCGTCGGCAGCCAACTGTGCCGTGCGCACGAGTTCGCGCTCGATGGAGCTGAAGACGGCATGGGCCCGCACCGAAGCAGGAATCCCCATGGCCACCTCTCCCTGCCACAGGCGCAGCGCCTTGATGAAGTGGCTGACCGCCTCCTCGGTCCTGCCCGTGGCCACCGCTCGTGTGCCACGTTCGGTGAGACCTCGGAACTCCAAGAGGTCGAATTCCTCCTGCTCCACCTGCAGCACGTAGCCGCCCGCGCGACGGTTGAGCCGCCGTCCGGGCGCCCGGGGCACAAGCCCGGGCTCCAGCAGGCGCCGCAGCTCACCGACGTAGCGACGCACCATGTTCACCGCGCTGTCCGGCGGGTCCTCTCCCCAGAGCGCGTCGATGATCGTGCTCGTGCCTACGGGCCGTCCCGCTTGAGCGAGCAGCATGCTCAGCAGGGCACGCTGCTGAGGAAAACCCAGGTCAAGTTCCCTGTCCCCGTCCCAGGCGCGCAAGGGACCCAGAACCTCGAACCGCATCACCACATCCAGCTCCGTATCGCTTCGTGCTGCCACAGACCCGGGAACCGCTTAAGGCGCCGACACACGCAGCACGGCCAGGCCTGCCGCTGGCGTGGCCGTGACAGTGGGCGACCAGGGGGTCAGTAGAACGTCTCCACCTTCATAACGTCCAGTTCGTTCCGCACCTTGGTCATGTCCGGTCCGGTCCCCAGTTCGTCGAGCATGTCCAGCACGAGCTGCCGGCCGGTGATGCTCCCCCTCGGGAACCCGGCAGAGGCCCCGCGGTACCCCGCCGGCGGCTTCCCCCGGGCCCGGTGGGATTCCCCGCCTGCCGCAGCCAAAGGCCGATCGCCCGTCTCCTCCGGAGAGTGGTCGCCGAAGACGTCGATGATCTCAAGGCCGCAGTGAAGCCTGTGGGGGCCGCCCTCCGCTTCGGGCCGCAACGGCACCACATGCGGTCCGTGTTCCTGTAACACCTTCCTGCGATCGCACCCGCCCACAGCGTGCTGCCCTTGGCGGTGAGATCCATGGAGTCGGCACGACGGGCGCCCTGCGCTTCGCAGAACTTCAGGCTCAGTCGGTGTTCCGCTGGTCCGCGCCCCATTCCTCGGCCGGTCTGGCCATGTCGGATGTGCCGAGGCTCATGCGGCAGGGTTCCCCGTCAGCGGCCCTGGATGACCTGGCCGTAGGCCGCGCGGGTCGCTGCGTAGGCGTTGATGGCGTCGTGAGGTACACCTCCACGGTCGGATCCCCAGCGGCGTACCAGCAGCGGGTCTGTTCTCGCAGTTCGTCGATGATGCCGGGGGTGACGACGTATCCGCCGATGGCGGCGTACTCGGACGGCGCGTCTGCCGGCCTGGGCTTCTCCACCAGCCCGGTGATCCGCAGCGTCCCGTCCCCCATGTCCTCCTTGACGACCGGGACGCCGTCGGTGTTGAGGACCGTGGCGGTCTGTCCGGCGGTGGCGGGCAGCTGCACCTGAAGGTGACAGAGGGGTGGCGCAGGGTGATGTGGACTACGTCACTTGGATCCGGCCAAATTGATTCGCCTACCCCGCTTCTGTGAAATAACACCCAATCTTTCGAGTCAATCAAATGTTCGGGTCAGTTGACGGTGTACGTTCTAGCGGAACCTGTGAAGTATGTGTCCCACATGGGGTTGCAGGGTGACGGAACAAGGGGTGGGGCTGCGTGAAGCGGCATCGGATATGGGGCACAGCTGCCGCCGTGGTGACGGGGCTGACCGGGGTCCTGCTTTTCCAAGGGGCAACCGGCGGCGCGGATGTCGGCGTTGACACGAAGGACGAATCGAAGCCGGTCATGGCTCACGCGTCCACCGCGGGGATGCGAACTGCTGAGGACGGGACCCGTGCTTCGCTGGCACGCCGCGACGCGAAGCAGTTCAGCGTCCTGGGGGTGACGTGGACGGACCCCGGCGCCCGTGTGACGGGCACGGTGGAAATCCGTACCCGCAGTCAGAAGACGGGCAAGTGGTCGCCGTGGCTGCGGCTGGACGGCGACAGCGGACAAGGGGAGAACGGTGCTGCCCGCGGGGGCACGGAACCCGCCTGGGTGGGGCCGTCGGACGGGGTCGAGGCCCGGGTGGTCTCGAACGGGGAAACATCCGCCGTGCTGCCTGCTGGGCTACGGCTGGACATGATCGATCCGGGAGCCGGCGATGCGAATGGCATCGAGCCCGCTGCCTTCGCCGTCGATGAGACAGGCGGTCCGACCAGCGCGCCGGCGGATCCCACTGAGCCGCAGTCCAGCGCCTCCCCGAGCCCTCAGGACACCGCCGGCCAGGAGCCGTCCGCGGAGCCGTCGGTAAGCGATTCGCCCTCCGTCTCCGAACCTACCCCCACCGAGCCGGGCACACCGTCCGCGTCGACGTCCTCGTCCGCCACCGCAACTCCCACTCCGACCGACACGGGTCCCCCGGCCCCGCCCAGCACCATGCCCCGGCCGCCCATCACCTCGCGCGCCGGCTGGGGTGCTGATGAATCGATCAGCCCGGAGGAACCGGGCTATCTGCCTGGCGGCAAGATCAAGGCGGTGGTGGTCCACCACACCGCTGAGTCCAACACCTACACGTGCGCACAGGCGCCGGCAGTGGTGCGCGGCATCTACGCCTACCACGTCAAGCAACTCGGCTGGAAAGACGTCGGATACAACTTCCTCGTCGACAAGTGCGGCACCATCTACGAGGGCCGCAAGGGTGGTGTGGACCGCCCCGTCCAGGGAGCCCACGCCTACGGCTTCAATGCCGAGACCGTCGGAATCTCCGTACTCGGCACCTATACCGACACCGCGCCCGCGCAGGCCGCGCTGCTCTCCGTCGCCCGGATCGCCGCATGGAAACTGGGACAGTACGGCGTGAACCCCGCGGGCACCACCACGCTGACCGCAGGTGACGCGGGCACCAACTACTTCCGCAAGAGCTGGGCCAAGGGCGCGCAGCTCTCATTCCCGGTCATCCATGGTCACCGGGACGGATACAACACGCAGTGCCCCGGCAATGCGTTCTACAACCAGCTCGCTACCATCCGCACCTTGGCAGCCGGGCCGGTCACCGGCCTGACCGTCAAGTCCCTCACCGGCACCGGCGCCTCGGGCGGGAAGTACTACACCAAGTCGGCAATCACTGTGAACTGGTCCACCACCACCCCGGCCGTACTGGTCAAGCAGTACGCGTTGCTGGTCGACGGGAAACCGGTGGTCACCATCGCCGGCACGGCCACCTCGGCCACCACTGCACTCGGCCTCGGAACCCACACCGTGGCCGTACGCGCCACCCACCTCTCCGGCAGCACAACGACCAGCGCAGCGGCAACCGTTGTAGCAGAGACCACCGCCCCCACCTTCACCACCAAGCCCACCCTGAGCCTCCGAAGCGGCACCGTGAACACCGCCGCCGTTCCCGTGAAGCTGAGCTGGAAGGCCACCGACAGCGCAGCCCTCAAAGAAGTGCGGCTGACTTCCCCGCTGGCCAAGACCTACGGACCGACCACGACCAGCGCCTCACACACGGCGAAGTCCGCCACCGCCACGGCATGGAAGCTGACGGCCCACGACTACGCCGGGAACACCACCTCAGCCGCCGGCTCCGCCACCCCGGTGATCCTTCAGGAGAGCGCGGCCACCAAGTCCGGTACATGGACGATCAAGTCGTCGAGCAGCTACTTGGGCGGGAAATCCTACGGCAGCTCCTCCAAGAACGCCTCGCTGACCTGGACGTTCACCGGCCGGTCAGCCGCCTGGGTCGTCTCGCGCGCCTCGACGTCCGGACAGGCGTACATCTACGTCGACGGCGCCAAGGCAGCGACCGTCGATCTCAAGTCGGCCACCACCAAGTACCGCGACGCACTGTGGACCAAGACATGGACCAGCAGTGCGAAGCACACCATCAAGATCACCGTGGTCGGTACTTCCGGCCGCCCGGCCATCACGACCGACGGCCTCGTCTATCTCAAGTAGGCCCAGTACTCCGCTGCGCAGGTGAGGGCCCCGCGGCCGACGCCGGAAGGCGCAGGCTGGGGGCCCGGCGCACGGGTTACGACGAGTGACCTCCGGCTCGAAGGCACCGCCATGTGTGCTCAGGCGCTCGCCCGTCCGGTGGAGTGATACAGCGTGGCCATGCAGTCTCTGCAGGCTCGTCAGGATGCGGCCGTGTGCCGCACTATGAATGGGGTGGGAATTTGTCCAGTCACCGGCTGTCCAAGAAGGGCCGCTACGTTGCTTGGGCGACGGCGGGCGCTGCCGTCGTCGCAGGTGCTGGAATCGCCGCACAGACATCAATGGCGGCCACCGCCTGGCCCGCACAGAAGACCTACACCGGCCGCGCCTTCGACACGTGCACGGCACCCTCGCTTGCTGCGATGAAAGCCTGGAACACGGGATTCTACGGCGGCGTCGCGGTCTACATCGGTGGCAAGAACCGCGGCTGTGCCCAGCCGAACCTGACCAAACCGTGGGTGAAATCGGTCAGCTCCAGTGGTTGGAAGATCATCCCGCTCTACGTCGGTGCCCAGCCGCCCTGCCAGAAGAGCGCGAACCCGGAGAGGTTCACCGCTTCCACGGCTGCCTCCGTCGGTGCGAGTAACGCGAAGGACGCGGTGGCCAAGGCGTCAGCCCTCGGGATGAAAGCCGGCAGCCCGATCTACCTGAACATGGAGTCGTACGACATCACCGACAAGGCGTGCAACGACGCCACCCTGACCTACGTGCGCTCCTTCACCAAGACGCTGCGCAACGCGACCTACCGTGGCGGCTTGTACGGCTTCAGCAGCTCCAGCGCCAAGGCCATCGCCACCGCCACGAACAAGACGGACCTGCCCGGAAACCTCTGGTACGCACTGTGGGACAAGAAAAACACCACCACCACGGACTGGCCGTGGAACCCCGCCCAGTACACCAACCACAGCCGCGCCCACCAGTACATGGTCAACAGCAAGGAAAAGCGAGGCGCCTACACCATCACCGTCGACCGCAACGCCTGGGACGCCCCAGTCGCGATCATCGGCTGAGACGCTGGGAAGGCCCGTCGGCGACAGATCACCGCACACACTGGTGAAGATCCAAACTGACGGGTCCGCCGACAGGGGTGCGTTGCCCTGTGCGCCCCTTCAGCACCCCGGGGAGCCGCCACGAGTTCCGGCGTCCCAGCGACGCGTGATCATGTGGCCTCCCTGGTGCAGGGCCTACCCGGCGAAGGAGGGGAACGCGGCGCAGCGTGTTTTCAGCGCCCAGGAGAACCCATGCGCCGCCGTCCGTCCAGCCGGCGTCATCCCAGTTGTCAGGTGGGGACGATGCGCCCGTCCCGCATCTCGATCACGCGGTCCGCGAAGTGCCGTACGACCGACCGGTCATGGCAGATGAACAAGTAGCCGAGGCTCAGCTCGTCCTGGAGGTCGGCGAGCAGGTTCAGCACGCCGGCCCGCACGGAGGCGTCGAGTGCCGACACCGGTTCGTCGAGGACGAGCAGTCGCGGTCCGGAGGCGAGGGCGCGGGCGATTCCGGCCCGCTGGCACTGGCCGCCGGAGAGTTCGTGCGGGCGCCGGTCCCCGCACGACGGGTCGAGCCCGACCCGGTCGAGCAGCTCGGCCACACGGGCGGGCCCTTCGGCCGGGTCCCACTTGCCGTGCACCTTCAGCGGCTCGGCCACCGCGTCGCGGACGCGGTGGCGTGGGCTGAGGGAGCCGTAGGGGTCCTGGAAGACCGGTTGCATGCATGGGCGCAGCGGGCGCAGTTCGCGTTCCGTCAGGGGTGTCAGTTCCCGCCCCTCGAAGCGGACCGTCCCGGCGTCGGGCCGGCGTAGCTGGAGTACAGCGAGGGCCGTGGAGGACTTGCCGCATCCTGAGGGGCCGTTGAGGGCGAGGGTCTCGCCGGCGTCCAGTGCGAACGAGACGTGGTCCACGGCGGTCACCGGGCCGTAGCGGACGACGAGGTCGTGGACGTCCAGCAGGGGGTGGTTCACACGAACTCCCGGAGAGGGTCGGGCACGTCGGCGGCGCGATGACAGGCGACCAGGCGTCCGTCCACGGGGACTGGTTCGGGTTCGCGGCTGCGGCACAGGTCCGTTGCGAGGGGACAGCGTGGCGCGAAGGCGCAGCCCGGCCCCAGGGCGTCCGGCGCGGGCGGGATGCCGGGGAGCACCGGCAGCCGGCGGCGCCGGGGACCGTCCTGCGGGAGCGAGGCCAGCAGGCCCGCGGTGTACGGGGCGCGCGGACGGCCCAGGACCTGTTGGACCTGGCCCAGTTCGGCCGCCCGGCCCGCGTACATCACCAGTACGCGGTCCGCGTGGGCCCGTACGACGTCCAGGTCGTGGGTGACGAGGACCAGTGCGGCACCGACCGCCTCCCGTTGTTCGGCGAGCACCCGCAGCACCTGTTCGCGGCGCTCCTCGTCCAGCGCGGTGGTCGGCTCGTCCGCGACGACGACGTCGGGCTCGTTGACCGTCGCCATGGCGATCACCGCGCGTTGCCGCATTCCGCCCGAGTATTCATGGGGGTAGGCCCGTGCCCGGCGTGCGGCGTCCGGGATGCCGACCCGGTCCAGTGCCGCCACGGCCAGGGCGCGCGCCTCCCTGCGGGACAGGTGCCGCACCGACCGTACGGCGGCGGCGATCTGGTCGCCGACAGGGTGGGCGGGGGAGAGGGCGGACAGGGCGTCCTGGGGGACGAGGGTGATCCGGCGTCCGCGTTCGGCGGCGAGATCCGCGGAGTCCCGCAACCGGACGCTGCCGCCGACGGTCGCGCCGCGCGGCCCCATGCCGAGCAGCGCCCGGGCGGTGAGGGACTTGCCCGCGCCGGACTCCCCGACGAGGGCGAACACCTCGCGCGGGCGGACGTCGAAGGTCAGTCCGCGCACCGCCTCAACCGCGCCGAACGCGATCCGTAGATCACGGACCAGCAGCAGCGCTTCAGACGGCATGGACCGTCTCCTTTCGTGTAGCGGTGCCGGCTGCGCGCCGGACTCCCCGGCCCTGCGCGTATGCCGCGCCCGTCACGGCCAACCCCGCCAGCAGGGCCAGTGCGGCGGCCGGGGCGAGGGCCGCCCAGGGGGCGCGTTCCACGTAGGCGCGGGACTCGTCGAGGAGCAGACCCCACTCGGGGGCGGGTGGCTGGGCGCCGAGGCCGAGGAATCCCAGGGAGGCCAGGGCGAGGGCGATGCCGGGCAGCCGGAGCAGGGCGTGGCGGGCGACCGGGGCGGCGACGGACGGCAGGACGTGCCGGGTGAGGATCCACAGCGGTGGTGCGCCTATGGCGCGTTGGGCGGTCAGGAACGCCGACGCCCGTACCTCCTGCACCAGCGCCGCCGCATGTGCAGCCAGGGGTGGCCAGGAGATCAGCGCGACCGCGAGGGCCGCTCCGCCGGTGCCGGGGCCGGCCGCCGCGGCGACCAGGATGCCGACGATCACGGGCGGCAGCGCGTTGGCGATGTCGGCCGCGCCCGCCGCGATGCCGGGCAGGAAGCCGAGGGCCAGTGCGATCACTAGGCTCAGCAGGCACACGGCCGCCGCCGTGCCGACTGTTGAGGCGGCTCCGTGGCCGAGCCGGGCCAGCACGTCGCGGCCGAGCCCGTCGGTGCCCATCGGGTTCGCCCAGGAGGGCGGGGCCAGCCGAGCCGTGGTGTCGACAGCGTACGGGTCGCGGAGCAGACCCCAGCCGATCGCGGTCAGCAGCAGGATCCCGAGGAGAGCCGGGATCGCCGGGTGCGCCCGGACAGGGCGGGCCGGCGGCAGCGAGAGCCCGGCGTCGCGCAGGGCGGGGCCCAGCAGCCGGCGTCGTATGAGGGCGGCCAGCGCGCCGGTGACCAGGCCCAGGGCGAGCAGGGCGAGGACGGCTCCCTGGAGCAGCGGCAGGTCCTGCGACTTGGCCGCACCCAGCGCGGTACGTCCGATGCCGGGAACCGCGAAGACGGTTTCCACCGCGACCGCACCGCCCGTCAGGCCGACGGCGACCATCCCGAACTGTGGTATCAGCGGCGGCAGTACGCGACGGAGCGCGGCGAGCGAGACACGGGTGCGGCTCACTCCCGCTCCCTGCCACAGCTCCACCCATCGTTCGTCCAGTACGGCGGGCAGCGCGTCCGCGACGAGCCGCCCGAGCAGGCCGCCCGCGGGGACGCCGAGCGCGAGGGCGGGCAGGACCAGGTGCTCGGGCCCCTGCCAGCCGGACGTAGGCAGCCACCCCAGCCATACTCCGCACACCAGCAGCGCCACGGTGGCCAGGAGAAACTCCGGCACGGCGGCGGCCATGGCGGCGAACGCCCCCGCCGACCCCCGCCCCCGCACCAGTACGGGCGCTACCAGGGCCACAGCCAGCAGCACCGCCACGGACAGCGCGGCGGCCATCAGGCCCAGCGACACCTGGAGCCCGGAGACGACGGACGGCAGGATGTCCGTCCCCGACACCCAGGAGGTCCCGAAGTCGCCGCGCAGCAGCCCGGTGGCCCAGTCGCCGAGCAAGGAGAGCGGTCCTGCGTCCAGACCGAGGTCGCGGCGGATCGCGGACAGAGCCTCCTCGGTCGGCTCCTGTTCGGCGGACCGGGCGCGCAGTACCGTCAGGGCGGGGTCCCGGCCGGAGAGCCAGGGCAGCAGACCGACGGCGGCCAGTGCGGCGACGAGGCAGACAGCGCGGGTCACCCCCGCCGAGGCCCGCCTCACCTGACGTGGGTGTCGAGCGTGACCAGTTCCCGCTCGCGCGGGTCGTGGGCCGCGCCGACCACGTCGGCGGCGTCGCCCTGGATCACGCGCTCGTGGAGCAACGGCACGGCTGCGTCAGTGGCGAGCACGGCGGCTTCGGCGTCGACGACGGCTCGGCGGCGGGCGTCACCGGTCGGCGTCGAGCCCGCCTTCTTCAGGGCCTTGTCGACGGCCGGGTCGGCGAGTTGGGGGATGTTGAACGAACCGTCGGAGGCGAAGTCGCTGTACAGGTACGCGGCCGGGTCGCCGGAATCGAGGACAGTGGCCCGGGAGAGGATGAACGCGTCGAACGCGCCCGCCAGGGCGTCGGACTCGATGTTGGCGTACTCGCGGACCTCCAGCTTCACCTGGAACCCCGCCTTCGTCAGTTGCTGTTGCAGCGCGGCGGCCACCTCGGGCAGTTCCGCCCGGTCGGTGAACGTACCGATGGTGATGCTCTTGCCCGCCGGATCCCCCGCCTTCGCCCGCCGCGCCGGCTCGCGCAGGTCGGCCGCCCACGGCAGAGCGGGCCCGAGCAGCCCCTCGGCCACGTCGGCCCTCCCCTCGTACACGCCCTTCACGATCGACTCGGCATCGATCGCCTCCCTGGCCGCCGCCCGCAGAGTCGGGTCCTTGAAGGCACCCTTCGCCGTGTTGAGGTACAGCGTGTTGGTGCGCGGCATCGGGACCTCGGTGATCAGGCCCTCGTCCAGCAGCGCGGCCTGCGAGACAGGCACCGCCTCGACGATGTCGGCCTCGCCGCTGCGCAGGGCGGCTGCGCGCGCGGTTCCGTCGGGCACGAACGTCACGTCGATGCCGGAAGCCTTGGCCGTACCGCCCCAGTAGTCGTCGTAGCGGTTAAGCGCGGCGGAGGAGGTGCCGTTGACCTTGGTCAGCTCGAAGGGACCGGTGCCGGCGCCGACCGGATTCACCGTCTTCCCTCCGTACGCCTTCGCCGAGAGGATCGACAACTGCGGGGAGCTGAGCCGCTGCGGGACCAAAGGGTCCTCCTCGGCGGTCGTGACGATTACGGTTCCGGTGCCCCCTTCCTCCACGGTCAGCTCGACGCCGTCAAGTATGCGGGGCTTGGGGGAGGCACCAGCGGCCGTGGTGAGGGAACGGACGACGGCCTCAGCGGTCAGCCCGGTGCCGTCGTGGAAAGTGACGTCCTCGCGGAGGGCGAAGGTCCAGCTCCGGCCGGACTGCTTCCACCCGGTGGCCAGCGCGGGCACGGCGTCACCGTCCGCGTTCAGCCTCACGAGCGTCTCCGCCGTGGACCAACGGGACAGTTTGAACGCGTCGTCGGAGAGCGGAGACAAGCCCGAGCGGGGCGGCTGCATCATCGCGACACGGAGGCGCTCGCCCGAGTCGGTGCCGGTGGCTTCCGTGGACGCGAAGCAGCCGGTGAGCAGGGCAGAGGCGGCGAGAACCGCGGGGAAGAGCAGGGGGCGGGACGGAACGCGCACGGGGTCACTCCGAGTAAAAGACAGGTCAAAGGTTGAGCGTGCGACGACCGTAGCACGATGATAATCATTTTCAGAGACGGTCCGTCTGCCGGTGCGGAGGCGGCGGCTCGCAGGGCGCCACCTTCAGGGGGGGCTCACAGTCGATGGCGGCCCTTGCCGTGGTCGCATCTGCGGTCTCGTCGAGGCGGCGGACTACGTCAACCCCAACCACTTGTTCCCAAGGACCACCAGTCGGCCTCAAACACCGCTACCGGCCTGATCGTGAACCGATTGGTCGCCGGGACGCCATCCTGCTTCCAGGGCGCAGCACCGCGCGATCGAGCGCGCAGCGTTCCCAAGAGGCGGCATTGCGAGAGAAGACGCTCTGCGGCTGTGCGGACCTCAGGAGGGGCGAGGAGCTCCAGTGATGCGTATCGGGTTTCCACCGAGATGGCGTGCTTGGCCACGAGCGCCTGGCGTTCATCGTGATCGAGGCTCGGGAGTCGCTTCACCACACCCATCAGGGTCTCGGAGATGCTCAGGAACTCCGTGCACGCGCTGCCAAGTACCGCCGAGATGGCCGTGTCGGCCTGGATACGCCCGACGAGGAGCGCGGCAGATGTTGCACTTTCTGCGCTGCGCTTGGTCCACCATGCTGCGACTAAGACCGTGTCCTATGTGGTGAGTCGGAGGAGTCGCTCGTAGCAGCAGAGGGCGGCGGCGAGGCCGAGAAAGGCCGGGTAGTTGCGGGGTCGGCGTTCGTGGCGGTGGTTGAGTCTGCGGTAGCCGGTCAGCCAGGACATCGTGCGCTCGATGACCCATCGTCGGCGTCCTAACCGTTCACTGGACTCGACTCCCTTGCGGGCGATGCGTACGCCGATGTGCTTGCCCCATAGCCATTTCCGCAGGTGAGGAACATCGTAGGCTTTGTCCGCGTGAAGGCGCTGGGGCTTGAAGTACCGGCCGCGGTGGGGGTCGTGTCTCGTTTGGTGACCCGTGATCATGGGCTTCAGCGCGAGGCTGTCGTGGGTGTTCGCCGCGGAGAGGCCGACGAGCAGGGGCAGTCCGTTCGCGTCGGACAGGACGTGCATCTTGGAACCTGGCCTGCCTCGGTCCACGGGGCTCGGGCCTGTGAGTTCGCCCATTTTTTAGCCCTCACGTGTGCGGAGTCCAGGACCGCGCGGGAGAGGCCGAGCAGGCCGGCGTCGTCCAAGTGGTGCAGGATCTCCTCGTGGAGCCGGCCCCAGAGACCGGCTCTGGACCAGATCAGGAACCTGCGGTGGGCCCTCGACTTCGATATCCCGAAGCAGGGCGGCAGTGCCCGCCAGGCGCATCCGCTGACCAGGACGTAGATGATCGTGGCGAACAGCGTCTCATCAGGCGTGTCCTGCGTCCCGCCGCCCTGCGGTCGCACCTTGGGCGGCGGGATCAGCGGCTCCGCGATCTCCCACAGCCCGTCCGGAACAATCCAACTCCACGTACCGCCCCCATGCGCAGACCAACGAGCGGCCTCCACATAGGACTGCGTGAGAGGGGTAAGCCGAACACCCGGCGCGGTGTCACCATGCTGTGCATGTGGTCCCTGCGCGAGCGGAGGTGAACCGCTCGGCATGGTCGGTGTGGAGGCCCGGCCGCAGCCGGGGACGGCTCTCGGTGGCCGGGCTGCCAGCCGCGCGTTCTCGACGGAGTCTGACGCGCTCGTAATTCCGTTGCCGGGACACCAGCATCTGCGATCGAATGCCTCCATGACTCATGACGGCCCTGCGGACCATCTGGAGCAGAACCGACGCTATTGGGATGACGAGGCGGCTGCGTGGCACGGACCGCTCGCCCGCGATCACTGGTCGCAGGTGGAACCGCGCTGGGGTCTGTGGGCAACCCCTGAGTCGCACGTCTCCGTACTTCCCGACGGCATAGCCGGGATGCGCACCATTGAGCTGGGCTGCGGTACTGCCTACGTGTCGGCTTGGCTGGCCAGAGCGGGAGCCCACCCGGTCGGTATCGACATCTCGGAGAAGCAGCTCGCCACTGCTCGCGCGATGCAGGCGGAGTTCGGCATCGACTTCCCTCTTGTCCTAGGCAATGCCGAAAAGGTGCCATACGAGGACAACACGTTCGGCCTGGCGATCAGCGAATACGGCGCCTCGTTGTGGTGCGACCCCTACCAGTGGATCCCGGAGGCTGCCCGGCTTCTGGTTCCTGGCGGCCAGCTGGTGTTCATGCGCTATTCACCGCTGTTCGCGCTGTGCGTACCGTCCGAGGGGCCGGCGTCCACCACCCTGTCCCGCGGTCAATTTGGCCTGACTGGGCTGGACAGGGGGAATCACGTGGAGTTCATCCTGCCGCATGGTGAGATGCTTCGTCTGCTTCGGTCCTGCGGCTTCGTCGTTGAAGATCTGATTGAGATTCAAGCCCCTCAGCCTGCACCGCGGGAGTACGCAGAGGTTCCCGCCCGTTGGGCCCAACAATGGCCCAGCGAGGAGATCTGGAAAGCTCGACTGACAGGCTGACAGCTCCTCAACTTGGCGTCTGACCTCGCCGGGCCACCCAACTTGGTGATCTCGCCTCCTTCGTGAGACAGGAGAGCGGCCGTTCTTCACGCTTCGACGTGTCGAGCAACGTCGTACGAAGGGACGGCCGCTATGAAGCGTCTGGCCCTGTCGGTCCCGTAGACGTCGCGCCCAGCGCGTTGTCCCACTTTCGTGTCGAGTTCCGACTGTCTCTGCTCCCGGGCGGACGCGCTCTTCGAGCTGACCGACGCGGTGTTGTGCGCCCGATGGTCCTCTGACGTCGCTGGTCGAGCTGACGTTGACGCTGAGTAGCGGAGCGGGCACGCGGCGATGTACGACGCGGTCAGCCACGGCTGGCTGGAACCAGGGCGCTTGCGCAGGCTCCTCGCCGCCACGCCACTGCCAGGGTGAACACCATCATCACGATGGCACCCAGGAAGAGTGTGACCTGCACCGGCCGGTGACGGCGCACGGTGGTCAGGTGATCGTCCCGGCCCGGACTGCCCCGTCTGCCGGGCTCGGCGGCGTGGATAGCCGCCGAGGTTGACGACTACGTCGTCGCCTGGGATCACACCGTCCTGTTGTTCCCCACGCCGTCACCGCCGAGCCGGGAGCGGGGCACCTGAGCCCTCTCACGTATCACCAACGCTCCTTCGGCACCCACACGCCGCTGGGCTGCTGACCTCAGAGAACGTATTCACCGACATACCGCGAGCGGAACGACCAGGCCCGGTCGACCAGTCGCCATCCGCGCAGTCATCACGCCGCGCCGCCGTTCGACGGTGGCCCGACCACAGTCGGCGTCACCCCGGCCGAACGGCCGCCGCCTCCTGATCGGAACGCGCCCCGCCTGCAGTGCGACGCCCCCGCCTACCGGCGTTCCAGCGCACCGTCGGCGTATTCCGGGTCACCTTGTACAGCGGGGAGGGAAATCGAGGATTTCCCGGCCGTCGGTATCGAAGCCGTGAGCTCGTGGGACACCAGCGAACCCTGCCGCCTGCAGGTGATCAAGCAGAGCGTGGACCGTGTGCGTCCAAGGTCCCGCAGGCCGTCGAACTGTCGATCCGATCCGCACGGCATGGTTGACCCCGCCTCCGGCCAACACTTCTTCGTCCCTCCGCTTGGGCGCTGTCATGAAGACTCCTTCTGGTTCCGACTGGGTTGACGATCATCGTCGGCCCGGGCTGCGAGGTACTCGGCCCAGTCGCGCCGGGCGTAGGCGACCCAGCGCAGTGCGGTGTGGCGGTGCATGCCGGTCCCGTCGGCGAGGATCGGGCTGGGGAGGTCAGCGGAGAGGGCAGCCAGCGCCGCGTTGCGCGCGGTGCGAACCGGGATGCCGTGCAGGTTGAGTTTCTGGGTCATGCCGTGTGTGGAGATCGGCTTTCCGGGGACCATGCCCGGGAAGAGCCATCGAGGGCCTGGGTGTACTCGCGAGAGCTGGGGCCGCCTGGGGAAAGCTGACCGGACCTGCGACTCGTTGTAAGGTAGGGAAACAGCACTTGACCTGCAAAAACGCAGGCAGGAAGCCTAGCCCGGGAGTAGCTCCATGATGCGTACCATGTTCAAGTCCAAGATTCACCGAGCGACCGTGACCCAAGCCGACCTGCACTACGTCGGCTCCGTCACCGTCGACGCCGACCTGATGGACGCCGCGGACCTGCTGCCCGGCGAGCTCGTGCACATCGTGGACATCGACAACGGCGCACGCCTGGAGACGTACGTCATCGAGGGCGAGCGCGGCTCAGGCGTCATCGGGATCAACGGCGCAGCCGCCCACCTCGTACACCCCGGTGACCTGGTCATCCTCATCAGCTACGCCCAGGTCGACGACGCCGAGGCCCGCGCCCTCGTGCCGAGCGTCGTGCACGTGGACACGGGGAACCGCATCGTCGCCCTCGGCGCCGACGCCTCGGCCCCCGTGCCGGGTACGCGCACCGAGCGCAGCCCGCAGGCCGTCGCCCCCGCCGGGCGCTGAGCCGCACGGGGACTCTCCCGGGCCGGCCCTGAAAGCGGGCCGGGGGACGTCCCGGGCCAGGAGTCACGGTGCGTACGTGTGGACTCGGCAGGCGAGGGAAGCCGCACGGGGAGACGGTGGAGGAGATCCACTCGTCCCGTCCGTCGCACTTGGAGGACCGAGATGACGCACCCCAGTCCCGACCCCGTGCCGCCCGCGCCGACACCCCCGCCCGTGCCCGGACCGCCGACGCCGGTGCCCTCCCCGCCACCCGTGCCGCCTGGCCCCGTGCCGCCCGGGCCCGCGCCCGACCCGATTCCGCAGCCGCCGAACCCGAACCCCGAGCCGGTACCCGAGCCGGAGCCCTCGCCCCAGCCGGCGGGATGAGCCGGGGCTGCTAGGGCCTCTCGCGGAGTCCCGCCAGCGCGTCCGCGTGGCGCAGCCCGCTCTCCGCCGCCACCGAGTCGAGTGACTGCGCCTCGCGCACCGGGGCGAAGCGCAGGCTGCCGGACTCCCCGGCGAAGCCGTACACGGCCGGCCGGGGCAGGCTGTTGTAGGCCCAGGGAGCGGAGAAGTAGTACGCCCCGGTGTCGTAGAGGGCGACGAAGTCGCCTTCCCGCAGCTCGGGCAGCTCGCGGCCGTGGGCCACGACGTCCCCGGCGAAGCAGCATGGCCCGGCGATGTCCTGGACCATCGGCGGCCCGCTCCGGGGGCGGCCCTCCCCGTCGAACGCGCCGACCCTGAGCGGCCAGGCGTCGGGCATGAAGACGGTGCGGGTGGCGATCTGAGCCCCCGCGTGGGTGAGCGCGATGCGGCGGCCCCCCGCGTCCTTCGTGTACTCCACACGCGCCCCGATGAAGCCGTTCTTGGCCAGCAGGGACCTGCCGAATTCGGTGACCAGGTCGTAGTGCCCGTCGAAGATTCCCGGGACCGCGGCCCGGAGCGCAGCCACGTACTCCGCGAAGGCGGGGCGGGTCTCGTCGTCGTCGAAGTTGACCGGCAGCCCTCCGCCGATGTCGATCCCGGTGACCTGGCGCGTGCCCAGCGCCTCGTTGATCTCCTCGGCGAGGCGGTACGTCTCGGCGATGCCGGCGGCGATGAGCTCCAGCGGGCAGCCCTGCGAGCCGACGTGGGCGTGCAGCCGGGTCAGCCAGCGATGCTCCGCGAAGGTCTGGACGACCCGCTCACGGGCGCCGGGGTCCCGCAGGGCCACCCCGAACTTCGAGGTGGCCGTCGCCGTGCTCATGGCACCGATCGAGCCGCCCCCCACCTGCGGGTTCACCCGCAGCCCCAGGACGGATGCCGACCCGGGGGAGCGGATCCCCTCGATCCGGCGGATCTCGCCGAAGCTGTCCGCGTTCACGGCGATACCGAGCGCCAGCGCCAGCCGGAGCTCGTCGCGGGTCTTGGCGGGTGAGTCCAGGACGATCCGGGCCGGGGCGAAACCGGCCTCCACCGCGAGCCTCAGTTCGCCCGGGCCCGCCACCTCGCAGCCCATGCCGCAGCCGGCGAGCAGCCGCAGCACCGGGATCAGCGACGCGGCCTTCGCGGCGAAGGTGTGCTGCACCCGTACGCCCGGCTCGGCGGCGAAGGCCTCGCGCAGCGCGTCGACAGAGTCGACTATCCCGTCCGCGTCGAGGAACCCCGCGAGGGGCCGCTGCTCGCCGAGCAGCCCTTCCGCCACCGCGAGGCGTAGCGCCTCCGCGAATCTGGCGGAGCGCGGCGCGGGGGAGGGCGCGGTCACGGATTCCGGCGGTGGCGTACGGCGGGTGGCGTTGATGGGAGCCTCGCAGGTCGGTGTCTTCAGGCGATGAGCGGGACCACGGCCTCGGGCGTCAGCATCCGGAAGGTGAACGCCTGGTGGAAGTAGAGCCGGATGCTCGTCGCGTCGTGGTCCAGATACCCGATGGACAGGTCCTGGCCCAGACACAGCTCGAAGTCACCCCCGCGGGTGGACAGCAGGACCCCGCCGGCGACAGCGGGCGCCCAGAGGATGGGTTCGTCGAGCTGTCGCGCCAGATGGGTGGTCACGGGATAGCCGTGGTCGGACGTCTCGGACGCCTCGGTGAACGCGTCGGCGCCGAGCAGCAGCCGGTACGGCCCGTCGACCCCCGCGAGCCGCAGCCGGGTCAGGGCCTGGCTCACCGTCGCCGGATAGTCCCGGGCGTCCGCGGGCAGCGGCAGCGGTGTGTGCGAGGAGCCGTCACGCAGGCCCGTGATGCCGGCCGCCGCGTACCCGTCGATGACGGCCATGTCCTCGGCGAACGCACAGGTGCGGGCCGCGTCCTTGACCGGCTGCCAGTCGCTGTCCTCGGAGCCGCGTTCCACGTCGTCGACAGCCGCCCTGGACACGGTGAAGGGCACCCGCCACTCGATGACCGGAGTCGCCGTCCGCGCACGGGCGAACACGTCGGGGGTGGGCGGGTCGATGTCCCGCAGATGTCCGTCGCCGATCGCGGCCAGCCCCGGTCCCTGCGGCTCGCTGACGTCGACGACCCGGCGGCCCGCCACATGACGGCTGAAGGTGCGTCTGGCCTCTTCCTCGATCTGGCTCCAGGCGGAGTCGGTGACGGGGGCGAGCTCGCGGTGCAGATTGTTCATCACGGGGCGCTTTCTTGCAGGCTGCCGATGCGCAGCGAACCGTCGCGGACCACCGGCGTCGCCGGGGAGCCCCGCTCCGCGGGCTGCGGCTCCGGGGCGGCTGTGGTCCCGGTGGGGGAGGGCGGCGGAGGAGGAGCGTCGAGGAAGTCGGCGCTGGGGGCGTGGAAGAGCGTGCCGGTGACCGCGGTGGAGAAGTCGAGGATGCGGTCGTGGGTGCCGGGCGGACTGCCCAGGAACATGTTGCGGAGCATCTGCTCGGTGACCCCGGGATCGGCCGCGTACCCGATGAAGTACGTTCCGAACTCGCCCTCCCGGAAGCTGCCGAAGGGCATGTTGGCGCGCAGGATGTCGCGTTCGGTGCCGTCGTCCTCGGTGATGGTGTTCAGGGCGACGTGCGAATCGGCCGGCTTGACGTCGTCGGTGAGCTCCATGTCGGTGAACTTCGTACGGCCGATGACCCGTTCCTGCTCCTCGGTGCTCAGCCCGTTCCAGCCGGCCAGGTCGTGCAGGTACTTCTGCACGACGACGTAGCTGCCGCCCTCGAAGTCCGGGTCCTCCGTGCCGACCATGGCCGCGACTCTCGCCTCGTCGCCCACCGGGTTCTCCGTACCGTCGACGAAGCCGAGCAGGTCGCGGTGGTCGAAGTAGCGGAAGGCCTGGACCTCGTCGACGACCCTCACCGCACCGCCGAGCCGTCCGAGGAGCTGAGAGGCCCACTCGTAGCAGACGTCCATCTGCTCGGCGCGGACGTGGAACAGCAGATCGCCCGGTGTCGCCGGAGCACGGTGGACGGGCCCCCGCAACTCCTGGAACGGGTGGAGATGCGCAGGCCTGGGGCCGGCGAACAGCCGGTCCCAGGCGTCGGATCCGAAGCCCGTCACGCATGCGAGTCCGGCGCTCGGCACCCGGAACCCGATCGACCGCGCGAACGCCGCGAGATCGGGCAGCACGTCGCGTACGGCGGACTCGCCGCCCGGTTCGATCGTGGCGACCAGCACCACCGCGGCACTGGTCAGCGGTGCCACGACGGGCTGGACCACGACGGGTTCCGGTACGGCGTCGGACATGCGCGCACTCCGTGGGTGGTGGACAGGGCTCCCTGCCACTTATCCACACCACGCTCCGGGCCGCACGCCGGGCCGGACCGGCCGGGCGACGTGCCGGGCCGGCCCGGCCAGGGTCTCCGGCCTGTCGCCCGAGGCCCTGCCGCTACGATGGGAGCCGCTTGCCCGCAGGGAGTTGCATATGCCGAGCCGTCGCCCGGAGGGGGCTGCCTCCGGCACGCCCTGGAACCAGACGTTCAGCCACTCCATGTGGCGGGCGAACAACTCCGTGCACCGCGCCCTGAACGAGCGGCTGCGCCCCCTGGACGTCACGATGACGCAGCTCGGGATCGTGATGACGCTCGACCAGCACGGGCCGCTGTCCGGGGCGGATCTGGCCCGGGTGCAGAACATCACGCCGCAGAGCGTGACGACGGCGCTCTCGCATCTGGAGCGGATCGGGTGGATCGAGCGGCATCCGCACGCCGTGCACAGGCGGGTCGTGCTGGTCGAGCCGACCGAGGCCGGGTTCAGGGGCATGACCGAGGGTCGGCGGCTCGTCGAAGCGGTCGTGGAACGGCTCTGCGACGTGGTCGGCGGGCCCGAGGAGCTGGAACGTCTGACGCTCGGCATGCGTCGCATCGCCATCGCTCTCGACGGCCCCGATTCCCCTGTGGCCCGCATGTGGCCGGACCCGCCCAGGACCGACTGAGACCGTTCCGCCACCGTGCCGTCCGGCCGGATCCGGTTACCGGTGGAATCACCGGTAACCGGACGGTGCCTGCGCGCCTGTACTCACGCCCGCACCCGCTGATCTCAGTCATTTGGGACTATGACAGGCAACTGATAACTTGGCCGCCGCGTTCGATCCGGAGGTCCGTCTCAAATGTCCGCGATATCACCCCCCCACCGCGCCGTCGCGCGCCCGGCGCTGACCACTGTGCTGGCCTGCCTCGGGATGTTTGCCGCATACGTGCCCATCGGCAGTGTCTCGGTGTCCCTGTCGCGCATCCAGCAGGGACTCGGCGCTTCCACATCCGACCTGCAATGGGTCTCCGACGCGTTCATCCTGCCGATGGCAGCGCTGATCCTCACCTTCGGCCTGATCGGCGACCTCTACGGCCGCAAGAAGGCCTATCTCGCGGGCATGCTCCTGTTCGCCGCCGGTTCCGTGACCTCCCTGACCGCGCACGGCGTCGAACAGGTCTGGGTGGGCCAGGCCATCGCCGGCGCGGGCGCCGCAGCCCTCGCCTCCTCCACGCTGGCCCTGATCAGCCACGCCTACCCGGACTTCCGGGCCCGCGCCAAGGCCATCGCCGCCTGGGCCGCGTCCCTGAGCATCGGCATGGCCCTCGGCCCGCTGATCAGCGGTGTCATCCTGGAGCACACCACCTGGCGCTGGATCTTCCTGCCGGCCGCCGTCATCACCGCTGTCACCGGTCTGGTGGCCGTGCGGATGCTGGAGGACTCGCGCTCCGCGCACGGCCGTGCCATCGACGTCCCCGGCCAGATCGCCGCGATCGTCTTCATCATCGGCCTGATCTACGGCGTGATCGAAGGCGGCGGGGCCGACGGCTGGGGCCAGACCAAGGTCGTCGTCGCGTTCGCCGCCGCCGCGCTCGGCCTGATCGCCTTCATCGTCGCCGAGCTGCGCTCCGCCTCGCCGATGCTCTCCCTCAAGCTGTTCGCGGTACGTCCCTTCACCGGCGCCGGCGTCGTCAACGCGCTCGTGATGTTCGGGATGATCGGCTCCGTATTCACCCTCAGCCTCTTCTTCGGCAGCGTCCAGCAGCTCTCCGTCCTCGACATCGCCTGGCGGATGCTGGTCTTCAACGGCGTCTCCGTCGTCACCGGCCCGCTCGTCGGCCGTTTGATGGGCAAGGTCGCACCCGGCGTGCTCCTGTGTGTCGGCCTGCTCGGCGTCGGGGGCGCCATGCTGTGGCTGACCGGCCTGGAGACCGACTCCGGGTTCGGCGCTATGGCCGGGCCGCTCGCCCTGTTCGGCCTCGGCATGGGCTTCGTGATGACGCCGATCAGCGCGGTCGCCGTCGGCAGCGTGCCGCACCACCTGGCGGGCATGGCGGGCGCGGGCAACAACACCCTGCGGCAGCTCGGTGGCGCGCTCGGTCCCGCGGTCCTCGGCGCCGTACTCACCAGCCGGCTCACCTCCGCGCTGCCCGGGCACCTCGCGGACTCAGGGCTGACCGCCGCCGACCAGCAGCGGGTGGGCGAGGCCCTCGCGGAGGGTGGCGTGGGCGCCGCGGGCCACCTGGGGCTCGCCCCCGAGGCGGCAGGCCCCGCGCTCGGAGCGATCGGCGCGAGCTTCACCGACGCCGTCCACGTCTGTATGACCGTCGGTGCGGCCGGGATGCTGGCGGCCCTGATCGCCACGGCCACCCTGATCGGCTTCCGCCGCCCGCAGGCGGCGACGCCGGCCCCCGCCGGTGAACCGTCCCCGGCACCCGCCCCGGAAGCAACCAACGGCACGCAGCTGAACCAGGCAGGTCAGGCATCCGTCCAGGAGGGTCCCGCCCTCCATGGCCACGTCCGCAGCTCCACCGGTGCCCCCCGCCCCACGGTCACCCTGATTTCCCTGACGGGGCGTCAACTGGGCCGGACCGTGGCCCGTTCCGACGGTGCCTACGAGCTCGCCGTACCCGGCGCCGGCACCTATGTGCTGATCGCCGCAGCCGACGGGCACCAGCCACAGGCGGCCACCGTCGTCGTCGGCGACGAGCGGCTCGCGTACGACATCCTGCTCTCCGGCGTACAGGCGCTGAGCGGGGTCGTCAGCGGCGCCGACGGGCTCCCGGCCGTCGCCGCCACGGTGATCGTGACCGATGTGCGCGGAGAGGTGCTCGGCACCGGACAGACCGGCCCGGACGGGGAGTTCGCCTTCGGAGAGCTGCCCGCAGGCGAGTTCACGGTCGCCGTGAACGCGGTGGGGCACCGGCCGGCAGCCGTTCCCGTCATGGTCGGCGACGGCGGATCCGGCCGGGTGGAGATCGCCCTCGTCGCGGGCGCCCGGCTCCAGGGCGCGGTGCGATCCGGTGCCGACCTGCGCCCGCTGCCGGACGCCCGCGTCACGCTCGTCGACGCGGCGGGCAACGTCACCGCGACGGCCACCACCGGCGCGGACGGCGTGTACGCCTTCGCCGACCTGGACTCCGGTGAGTACTCCGTCGTAGCCAGCGGCTACCCGCCCGTCGCCACCGCGTTGCGCGTGACGGACTCCGGGGCCGATGCCCTCGACATCGAACTGTCCCACCCCGTGACCTGAGCCCGTCCCCGCCCCGTGCCTGCCCGGAAACCGTTCCCCCGGGTCCTGCGTGACCACTGGTGTTGCCGGCTGAGGTGGGGGGACCGAATGAGGGCTCGGACGATGGTGAGCGTGGCGGTATCGGCCTGTGTGGCGCTGGTGGGGTGCGGTCCGGAGGAAACCCGGGAGGACGCGGACGCTTAGTGGTCTCGGCAGGCAAGCCGATCAGCAGAAATGGATCTTACCTGCGGGAGTCTGCAGCCCTCGCCAAGGCGACTGGGCAGCATGGCCGCATGCCCACCTCGCCGGAGACGACCAAGTCCTCCCCGCCAGGTGTGGGGGCTCAGGAGCCCGGCGTGGCCAAGTAGTCGCCGTGTACTAGGTCATCGAGCAGCGTCGGATGGACGGGAGACCAGCCGACCAGTTCCTGTGTGTGCGCACTGGAGACGGGCGCGTCGTAGCCGTAGACCCTGGCCATGAACGGGCTGACGTAGTGCCCGGCAGCCTGGTCGGGGGTCAGCGAGACCGTCGGCAGGCCCAGGCCCCGGGCGATGGTCTGCGCGATGTCCTTCATGGTGACGCCGCTTTCGGCCGCTCCGTGCAGCACACTGCCCGCAGGAGCCTTCTCCAGTGCCAGTCGGAACAGAACCGCGGCGTCGAGCCGGTGCACCGCGGGCCACCGGTTGGTGCCGTCGCCGACGTAGGCCGAGACGCCGGTCTTTCGTGCGGTCGCGATGAGCATGGGGATGAAGCCGTGATCTTCAGGGCCGTGGACGGTAGGAGCGAGGCGGACCACGCTCGCGCGTACTCCCGGGCGGCGAAGTCCAGACAGGCTCGCTCGCCCGCGATGCGGAAGGCGGCGAGCCCGGCGGTATCGGGCTCGTCCTTCTCGGTGGTCTCCCGGCCGGAGGGCATGACCAGCGTGCCAGAGGTGATGACGAGCGGCTTGCCCGAGTGTTCCAAAGGCCGGCCGAGGGCCTCGATCGCCGTCCGGTCGCGCCTCATCATGTCGTCGCGGTCGGAGAAGTCCCCGCCGTAGGCCATGTGTAGGACGCCGTCGGCGGCTTCGGCGCCGCGGCGCAGGCTGTCGTGGTCGTCCAGGGAGCCGCTGTGTGGTGTGGCGCCCAGCGACTCCAGCCGGGCGGCGGCGGCATCCGAGCGCGCCAGGCCAGTGACGTCGTGGCCGGCCGCGACGAGCTCGGCGACGACGGCGGGGCCGGTCTGGCCAGAACCACCAGTGACAAAGATGTGCATGAAACGCTTTCTCTGTGGGTGTGTGCATCGGGGCCGTTGAACGGGTCCCGTGTGGGTGAGGCGGGACTGCCTACGAGGTGCGCGGTGCTCGACGGAGACCTTGATCACCTCGACGGCGTTCGGACCGCAAGGCCGGGGTCGCTGCAACCAGCGATGAAAACTTCCCACTTGACGCCAGTGACTGGCGTTACGTAGCGCCAGTCGCTGACCTTACGTAGCGCCAGTCACTGACGTCAAGCAATGTCAGCAACAAGCGTCTGCGGTATCTTCGAGGGGTGCCACGAAGCGGAGTAGAAGCGCGCCGCCGCCTGCAGCAGGCGGCTCTGGAGCTGTACCGGGAGCGCGGGTTCGATCAGACCACCACAGCTGAGATCGCCGCCCGGGCAGGCGTCAACGAGCGCACGTTCTTCCGGCACTTCCCTGACAAGCGCGAGGTGCTCTTCGAGGGCGAAGCCGACCTACGTGCCGCGCTGACGCAGGAGGTCGCCGACGCCTCCGATGGCCTGCAGCCACTCGGCATACTGCTGTGCGCCTTCCGGAAAGCCGGACGAATCCTTGAGGACAACCGCCCGTTCTCCGAGCCACGGCTAGCGGTCATCGCCAAGACCCCAGCCCTCCGAGAACGTGACTTGGCAAAGGCCGCAGCCCTCACCGAAGCCGTAGCGGAGGCGCTACGTCAGCGCGATGTCCCCGACCGGCTGGCCAGCCTGGCCGCACAAACCGGCTGGGCCACTTTCCACCACGCTGCCCAAGCCTGGATTGACGACCCCTCACAGAGCTTGGACGCACATCTCCTCCAAGCCTTCGACGATCTGCACGCCCTCTCCGCGACCGTCTCACCGGACCAGGCGCGGCCTGAAAGCTGATACCGCTCCGCCAGCGACCACCTGTCGCTGCGAGCAAACGGCTTCCAAGACCTCGACGAGAGTGGGAGCCGAACCCACCAGCACCTGGCTTCGCTTTCTACCTCGCCAGCAGCGACAGGCACGAAGACACCCTGCTGCTCACAGGCAGCTCCGCAGCAGCCCCGAGGAAGCCCTGGGACTGCGCTGCAGCCTCTACCTCGCCATACCCGAAATCTGACCGATTGCTACTCGCAACAACGGCTCCGGAGTCAACCCCCGAAGGACTTCCGGAGCCGACCACTAACCTCGATCTTTCGTGACGGTCCGCTGGTTCTCCGGCGGGCCGTTTTGGTTTGTCGGAGTCTGGTGGGCAGGCCGGTGGCCCGGCTGTCGCGTCGGGTGAGCGTCGGGTTCCACGGTCCCGATGGGTTAGTGCTGCTCGCAGGGACGGGAGTTGCCTGGTCAGCCGGGGTTGGGAAGGGCTGCGAGTCGTTGGATTGCGGCGGTGATGAGGTCGGTCCAGGGCCAGTGGTGGGCGAATCTCAGATGCCGGCGACGGGCGGTCGTGGTGATCTGAGTGGCAGCGGAGAACAGGCGGAGTCGCAGCCGGCGTGGCTCCCATCTGCGGGCGTCGCCGGTCAGAGCGAGCATGGGCATCCAGGCGAGCAGGTCAAGGGCGATCTGAACGATCTCCAGCCAGATCTGGTTCTGCGCCGTCTTGTGCAGGGGCAGGTTGCGCAGGCCGGTGGTCCGGGCGGCGCGGATGCGGTCTTCGGCGCGTGCCCGCTGGCGGTGCCGTAGTTCGAGTGCGGCAATGGGGCTGTTGGTGGTGTTCGTGGCGAACTCGGTGAGCCGCAGTCCGTCGGTGTCGGTGAACCGCAACTGTGCGCCGGGGTGCGGGCGTTCCTTGCGGACGATCAGCCGCATTCCCTGGGGCCAGCCCTTGAGTGCGTCGCCGTCGAGTTCGGCGACCCATGCTCCGTGTCGGATCTCGCCGTCCGGTTCGACGGCTGGTGTCCAGGCGGTGGGCGGGACGGTGAGGACGGCTTGGTGGATGTGGTGGGTGATGGTCATGCCTACCGAGTACGACAGCCACCTGCCGCGTTGGGCGAGCCAGGCGGTGAACTCGTGGGTGCCGCCGGCGGAGTCGGTGCGGATCAGTGTCCGGCGTCCGCGCCGGTACTTCTTCGGGAGCTGGGCCAGGGCGAGCCGGGCGGTGGCGATGTGGTCGGCGGCGGTGTTGAGCCTGCGTTCCCGGGCCGCAGGAGCGCGGCCACCGGTTCCCCGGTCCCGCTTTTCCCGTGGTCAACGAAGGCCGTCAGGGGGTGGTGTCCGAAGGTTCTCTTCCAGGTCGCGGTGGCGTCCTGTTTCTCGGAGTGCGCCAGTACGAGCACCCCGTCGATGTCCACGATCACCTGCCCGCCGGCGTCCGGAGCCGATGGGCCGGCCAGTTTCCACGCGTGTTCGCGGGCTTGGGCCCGTGCGGTTCGGATTGCGTCCAGTGCTGTCGGCCCGGCAGAAGCGAGGGCATCGATGAGGCGGGACACGGTGGGATCTGAGGCGACCGTACCGAACACGGCCGGTTCGGCCCGCAGCATGCCCGTGTCCGCCAGACAGTCCCCACCGAGCGCGACCGCGAGGGCCACATCCAGCAGGATCTTCCCCGGATCATGCACCGCCCGCGGCTTGCGCCACGGTGTCAGTGCCATCGATATCGCCTGATCCAGACCGGACTTGCGGACCGTCTCCACCAGCAAGACGCCTCCCGCTTGCGCGACCACCGTGCGGCCACCGCCCCCGACGCGAACACGAGGATACGAACCGATACGCTTCTTCACCTGGAGAGTGCTTCTTTCCGTGGAACCGACAGGACCCTAGACAAGTCCCATCGTTGCAGGTCAGGAGTGCTCTCTGCTTATTTGATCAGGGCGTAGACGAGCGCGCCAGCAATACGCGAAGCTGACTAGCGAGAACGAGGATCGTCCAGGTCCCTGCTCCCGCTCCGGTCAAAGACGCTTTCAGGTGAGCGGGCGCGCCAGGTCACATTCGCATGCCCACGTTGAGCGGTGGTCGGGCGGGCGGCACGGGCGGTCAGTTGGCCGCCCTGTATGCGCCGAGGTGGGAGCGGTGCCGGTCCACGATACCCTCGACGATCTTCATCAGGCGGTCTCCCGTCTGATCGATGCTTCCGTTCTGTGTGCTGACCTGCGCCCCTTCGAGTACGAAGGTGATCTCGGCCGCGGCCTGTTCGGGGTCGGGCATCTGGGCTTTGGTGCACATGCCGATCAGCCTGCGTGTCTGGTGGGCCTTGTGGTCCTCGATCACCTGCCGTGCCGGATGAAGGCGGTCGGGCAGCTCGGCGAGGGAGTTGATGAACGGGCATCCCCTGTATGACATCGTCGGCAGCCCCTCGGCGATGAAGCGGGCCAGGCCCAGAATCTGCTCCTCGGGCCGGTCGGGGTATTCGGTTTCCACACGGTCGAAGGCCGCCTGATAATCGGCGGCGACGATCCGCAGCCACTCCGCGACCAGCGCGTCCTTGGTCTCGAAGTGCCGGTAGATCGCCATTTTGGTGGTCTCGGCCTTGTCGGCGATCGTCTGGACCCCCACCTGCCGGATCCCTTCTCTCAGGAAGAGCTCTTCGGCCGCGTCGAGGATGCGCTCACGAGGCGGCAGCTTCGCCACTCTGCTCGGCCTGCTGAGGGTCGATGCCATGACTACTCCGTCACTCCGAACGTGGGGTTCACAACCCCCTACGGTACCAGCAAGACCCCTTCGATACCGTACGGTATCGTTCGACACTCGACGGTATCGGTCTTGTCAGGGAGTGACAGTGAAAGTTTCTGAATACGTGAGCTTCGACGCGGTCGGGCTGGCGGAGCTGGTGGCCAAGGGCGAGGTGCTCCCCACCGAACTGGAGGCAGCCGCACGCGAGGCTGTACAGGCTGTCGATCCGCGGATCAACGCCGTCGTGGAGACCTGGCCGTCCGACGACGAACCTGTCCCCGGCAGCGCACCCCTGGCCGGCGTCCCTTTTCTGATCAAAGACATCGCGGTGGCCATGGCCGGCAGGCGAATGGAGCTGGGAAGCCGTCTGGCGGCCGGTAACGTCGCCGGCTCCGACTCCTCACTGATGCTGCGCTTCCGTCGCGCCGGCCTCGTGACGTTCGGGCGCACCGCGACACCGGAGATGGCCTACGGCATCTCGACGGAATCAGCGTTGTACGGCGCGACCCGCAACCCGTGGGACCTGGAGCGGAGCGCGGGCGGATCCAGTGGAGGTGCGGCCGCCGCTGTCGCCGCAGGGGTGGTCCCGGTCGCCCATGGCACCGACGCCGCCGGATCGCTCCGTGTCCCCGCCGCCTGCAACGGCCTCTTCGGGATCAAACCCACCCGTGGCCGGGTGTCCATGGGGCCCGGCGTCGACGAGGTCTTCAACGGCCTGGCCGTGCACGGCAGCGTCAGCCGTACCGTACGCGACAGTGCGGTACTGCTCGACCAGATACGCGGCCCGGAATCGGGCGACCCCTACTTCGCCCAGCAGCCGTCACGGCCGTACGCGGAGGAAGTCACCCGCCATCCGGGCTCGTTGCGCATCGGTGTCCTCGCCCAGGCGTGGGGAGGACACCGCACCACTGCACCGGTGACCGACGCCCTCTCCCGCACCGTGCGGTTGCTTGAATCCCTCGGTCACCAGGTGGAGGAGGCCGAGGTCGACCTCGGCGCCGACTGGGAGGAATTCGTCCTGGCCAACGCCCGGCTCATGACGGTGAACCTCACCACCCTGGTCGACGGGTTGGCCGCCGCCTTCGGCCGTCCCATCGACTCCTCGACCCTTGAGCCGGCGACCCTCGCCGGCTACCACTACGGGCAGCGGGTCGGCGGCGCGCAATTCCTCACCGCTCTCGCGATGCGGAACCGGGTGGCCCGAAGCCTGGCCCGGTACTTCGACGCGTACGACATCCTCCTCACGCCGACCCTGCCGGAGCCCCCCTTGCCTCTGGGCACTCATACCGAGGGTGCGGAGACACTGGACGGCCTCGGCTGGATCGAGCGCATCAACGACCTGTCGCCGTTCACCATGCCGTTCAACGTGGCGGGCACGCCCGCCATGTCCGTACCTGCGACGGCCGACGCCGGGACGGGGCTTCCGGTAGGTATGCAGTTCGCCGCCGGATACGGCCTTGAAAGCCGGCTCTTCCGCCTCGCCGGCCAACTCGAACAGGCAAGTCCGTGGTCAGGCCGAACTCCCACGGTATGGGCTGGGAACCACCCAGGCCGCTGAAGAACGCTCCTGGCACGCTGCAGCGAGACATCGAAGGATTCTTGTCGGTCTCAGGACCCAAAATTCTCGCGGCGCACGGGACGGATGCCCTCAATGCCGAGGCGAAGCCGCGAGTATGCCGACCTCGACGATCTGGGGCGGCCCTCGTGGTTGCCCCCTTCATGGTGGTGACCCGGCCTCGGAGGATCCTCTCGCACATGCGCTCGCGATCGATCCGCCTGCGGCCCACAGCACGGGAAAGAACATGACCTCCATGCCGTCGGGTCGCGAACCCAGGCGGGCAGGCCGTGAGAAATCCGAGGCGAATGCGGCGCTGATGAAGGAATTCATTCAGACCTGAGCGGCCGCGACACCACGACGCATGAACAGAGATCCCTTGAAGGAGTGTCCGCCATGGTTGAGCGCATCGACGTACGCATTCCCCTGCCCGACGGCATCGAACTGGCCGCCTGGCTGTTCCTTCCCGAGAACGCCGAGAAGCCGTTGCCCGCCATCACCATGGCCCACGGTTTCGGCGGCACCCGCCATCACAGCATCGAGCACACAGCCCGCCGCTTCAGCGAGGCCGGCTACGCGGTACTCCTACACGACCATCGCAACTTCGGCGACAGCGGCGGCACACCCCGCCAGGACATCGACCCCTACCAGCAGATCGCGGACTGGCGATGGGCGATCACCTACCTCGGCACACGCGGGGAAATCGACGAACAGCGTATCGGAGTATGGGGATTCAGCTACGCCGGTGGTCACGCCCTGGTCCTCGGGGCGACCGACCGCCGCATCAAAGCCGTTTACGCCCAGGCCCCCACCGTCAGCGGCTACGAGACCGGACTGCGCCGCGTCCCGCCCCACGAGGTACGCGCCCTGGAAGAGCGCTTCCATCAGGACGAACGCGACCAGTTGGCCGGCAAGCCGCCCGTCTACGCACCCTTCGTCGACACCGACACGAGCCATGGCCCCCCGGCGGCCTACCCACAGAAGGGTGCGGCCGACTTCTACCTGCACCGGGCACCGGACGACACGTGGACGAACGAGGTGACCCTTCAGTCCAGCCGTCGCGCCCGCGTCTACGAACCCGGTCAGTGGATCTCCCGCATCGCCCCCACCCCCCTGCTGATGCTCGTGGCCAAGGAGGACGACGTCGCCCCCGCTGACATTGCCCTCGACGGCTTCAACCGCGCTCACGAACCGAAGAAGCTCGTCCTCACGGACGGCAACCATTTCCTGTCCTACATTCAGCAGTCCGAATTCGCTTCCACGGTCGCGATCGACTGGTTCGACACCCACCTCAGGACCGCCGAGAAGCACGATGCCCGCCCCGACCGGTGAGCCCGCTTCGCTGCGTCCAGCCTCGGCACGGACACTCGGATACCACCCGATACGCTCACTCACCTGAAGAGTGCCTCTCCCCGTGCGGCTGACAGAACCCTGGATGAAGCACATCGTTGCAGCTCAGGGGCACTATCCACTCATTCGGTCACGGCATGGACGAGCACGCTGACGAAAGCGCGAGGCTAAGCCTTCGCAGTCGTTCGCGTCCTCCCAGGCGGAAGAGCCGTCGGCCACGCCGTCGGCGTCCGCCCCGCCCGGGAAGCCGACGGCGGCGCCGACCGGCGACACGCCCGCGCCCAGGACGGAGGAGGGCGCGATCCAGCGTTACGGGCAATACCTCCACGCCTGGGCCGTGAGGACATCGACACGGTCTGCGAAGTGGCTGGGCCCGCCGCGCGGAAGGCGCAGGACCAGGGGCTCGGGCCGTGCACGTCGACGTACGCCTTGTGGTCCAGATGATCTCGCCCGAGCAGAAGAAGGCCCTGGAGACCGCGACGGTCGACCCGCAGCGCATCGTCGTGCGTACGCCCGACGAGATCGAGATGCCGGTCGAAGCGGTCAGGGCCTCCGTGACCTTCTCCGAGAGCGACCTCGGCAGCTACACCCTGGAGTCCATCGAGGACGACTGGTACATCACCGACTGAGAGCGAAGAGGCAATGGCTGCGACCGCGGTCCGTCATACCGGTTCGACCGGGAGCCACAGTTCGCAGGTCGCGGTGCTGAAGTCCTCCGCGCGCTCGAGGACCGCGACGATCGAGGGTCCCGGCCGGAGACGCCAGGGGTTGGAGGGGAACCACTCGGTCGCGGTCGCGGCCCAGGCCGTCTGCAGGGCCTGCGGATGCGGTCCGGCGGTGCGGAAGACCGCCCACCTGCCGGCAGGCACCTCGATGGCGTCGAGGTCGTCGGGGGCCGACGTGTCCCGGGAGACGGCGACCCCGTGCAGGTAGGTCAGTTCGCTGCCCTCCGTCCCGTCGGGGTCGAGGTCGTCGCAGACCTGCAGCAGGCCCCCCGGTTCGGTATCACCGAGGGCCTTGAGCCGGAGGTGCTCCTCCTGCGGCAGTGCGGTGATGTGCTGCTGGATGTGCGGGTTGACGCCCTGGTGGATGAGCGGAACCCGGGCCGCGTGTCCGACCAGCCGGAACCCGGGGCGGTCTACGAGACGGGTGTCCATGGGGGTGCTCCCTTCGACGGTCAGGCGGATCCTGAGCCGTGGTTGTGTGCGCAGGGGGCCTCCGTCGCGGCGCACGTCACGGGGACCGGCGCCGTGCACCGCGCGGAACGCGCGTCCGAACGCCTCGGTCGAGCCGTAGCCGTGCCGGACGGCGATACTCAGCAGATCGGCCTCGCCGCGGACGACCTCGGCAGCGGCGACGGTCATGCGGCGCCGGCGCACATACTCCGACAGCGGCATGCGGGCCAGTGACGAGAACATCCGTCGCAGGTGGTACTCGGTCGTGCCGAGCCCCCTGGCCAGTCCGTCGACATCGAGCTCCTCGGCGAGGTGCTCCTCGACGAGATCGACAAGCCGGTTGAGTACCGAGATCACGAGGCCCCCTTTCGATGTCCACCCTGCCGGATCCACCCCGGCCGCACCCGACCTTTGCGGTCCGATCCGATCAGGTGCCCGGGCGGACACCTGACTGACGACCGCTGCGGACGCCCGGTGCGCGCACGGGGACATGCAGGGCGCGCCCGGCCGGTCGGCTTTCGGCTTCGGGGAGTGATCTCCCGGGAGACGTGCTGGGCCCAGAGGGCCGTGTGCACCTGCTCGGCACGCCGGGGCAGATGGCCGATGTGGTGGGGCAGTCCGGTGCGCGTGCCACGGTGCTCCGTCCATCCGTCGTAGAGGTGGTGCCGGCCGCCAGATCGAGGCGGCCTCGGCGAGGTCGATGTTCCAGTCGTACTGCTCGCTGCCGGCGGAGATCTCGGTGAAGCCCTGGGTGCAGGCGACGATCTTCGAGGCGTTCAGGGCCTGCTCGACCTGGTCGGCGAAGGCTGCCGCGAAGGGCTTACCGGTCGCCGTATCGACGTGCGGGAGCACCTCTGCGGTGATCTCGATGAGGTAGGAGTTCAGGCGCCCGCTGTTCCAGGTGCGGAAGAGCGGGGGAGTACGCCCAGGAGGGTCGCAGTCAGGGCCGCCCTCAAGTTGTCCTTCAGCTCCAAGTGGAAGCGGGCCAGTTCGGGATCGGCCTGGTAGGCGGCCTGCAGACTGGGTGGGGGTGTGCTGTACGCCGACAGCGCGCCGGCCATGACCATGGTTTGCAGGCTGAACAGTGTTGCGTTCTCGCCCAGCTCCGGCAGGTACTTCTGGATCAGGGCCGTCATGGTTGTCAGGCGGTCCAGGGAGGCGCGCTTGTAGCGTGCTACGACCTCGACGGAGACGTTGTGTTCCAGGACGCTGCCCTGTGCGCCGAAGAGGTCGCACAGCACCACTCGGCCGGAGAGTGAGCGGCTGAGGATCTCGGCCACCGCTGCCGCCCGCTCGGCCATGGGCAGTTTTTCGTCGATGACGGCCAGCTCACCTGCCAGTTCCGTCAGCCACTCCTGCAGGAAACGGTCCAGCAGTTCCAGCAGTACTGCCTCGCGCGACTCGAAGTAGCGCAGCACGTTCGGCTTCGCCAGGCCCACCCGGCGGCTGAGCTCGTTCAGGGTCACCGCGGCCACAGGCATCTCGTCGAGCATCGCCGACGCCATGTCGAGGATCGCCCGTCGGCGGATCTCCCGCTGCTCTTCGGTTCGCGCCCGCTGGAAAGTCACGATCGCCACCTTAACTTAGGTACCTGCGGTACGTTGACAACGTACCAAGAGTACTTTAATGTCGTCGGTACAAGATACCTTCGGTACTTTAGTTGGGGAGCCTGACATGGGTGAGAAGTGGACGACGGCGAACATTCCGGACCAGCGCGGGCGGGTGGCCGTGGTGACAGGGGCTAACACCGGACTGGGGTACGAGACCGCCAAAGCGCTCGCTGAGCGCGGGGCGTCCGTGGTACTCGCCGTGCGCAACGTCGAGAAGGGCGAGCAGGCCGCGGCCCGCATGACCGGCGACGTGACCGTGCAGGCGTTGGACCTGACCTCGCTCGACTCCGTCCGGACCGCGGCGGCGGCGCTGCGGGCCCGGCTCGACCGGATCGACCTGCTGATCAACAACGCCGGCGTGATGTACACCCCGAAGCAGACCACCCGGGACGGCTTCGAGATGCAGTTCGGCACCAACCACCTCGGCCACTTCGCGCTCACCGGGCTGCTGCTGGACCTGATGCTGCCGGTGCCCGGCTCGCGCGTGGTGACGGTCAGCAGCACCGGCCACCGCATCCGGGCCGCGATCCACTTCGACGACCTGCAGTGGGAGCGGTCGTACAGCCGTGTCGCCGCCTATGGTCAGTCCAAGCTGGCCAACCTCATGTTCACCTACGAGTTGCAGCGCCGGCTCGCCACGCATGGCACCACCGTCGCGGTGGCCGCGCACCCCGGCATGTCCAGCACCGAGCTCGCCCGTAACACCCCCGCGGTCGTTCGGCTTCCGCTCACCTGGCTCGCGCCGCTGATCACCCAGACGCCGGCGATGGGCGCGCTGCCGACCCTGCGCGCCGCCACCGACCCCGCCGCGCTCGGCGGCCAGTACTACGGTCCCGGCGGACGCAACGAGGTCAAGGGCCACCCCCGGCTGGTCACCTCCAGCCCGCAGTCGTACGAGGCAGCCGTCCAGCAGCGGCTGTGGGCCGTCTCCGAAGACCTCACCGGGGTGAGGTTCCCCGTCGTTCAGTCCAAGCAGCACTCGTTTCCCTTCGGATCGGCCCTCGCGAGTTAGCCTGCGCCGGTAGGAGGCGCCGGCTCGTCGCGGCACAAGCGGGTGGCGCCGAGACCGACGAGGCGCTCGCACTCCCCATCGAGGGCGGCCATCTGTTCGTCGCCGTGCAGGGCGGGTGCGGTGCGTACGCCCACGTGCGGCGGTGCTCCGGGTGGGCCGGGCCCACCCGGAGCATCAGGTCCAGGGCTACGTGTGGTTCAGGCGTCCTGCCCCCGGTGGCCGCCCAGCTTGCGGGAGGCGTTGGGCCGCGCGAGAAGTTCCTGGGCCTTGGCCGTGGCGCCTTCGATGGCGTCGGCGCTTGCGGGGAAGCGCAGGGGCGGCCGACCTGGCCGAATCGGCGTGGGCTCTCGTACGAGGACCGGCGCGGGCAAGTTCAACCCGTACGGCACCTTCCGCATCTTGGCGGATGAGTGGCTCAGCCACTGTTCAACGCTCGCAATCAGCAGTTGGGCGCTGGCTTACGTGTGGCGGGGCGGAGCACCAGAATCCGGGGCCAAGGCCCCGGCTGCCCCCAGCCCCACGCCTGCGGGGCGAGACCGGTGCCGCCCGGTTACGCTCGATGACGTGCTGCGGAACCGATCTACGGAGGCTCGCATGACCCTTGCGTTCGAACCGCGAGATGTGGCTCCTCGTCTCCTCGTCGGCGCGTTCATCCTGAATTCCGGCCTGAGCAAGTTGAAGGCGGACGAAGACACCGCTCAGGGCCTGCACGGCATGGCCTGCACCGCGTATCCCTTTCTCAAGAAGCTCGAAGCCCGTCGCTTCACCCGACTGCTCGCCTGTGCGGAGATCACCGTCAGCGGGGCACTTCTTGCTCCGTTCGTGCCGACCCGGCTGGCCGGGGCGGTGCTGACCGGTTTCTCCGGAGGGCTTGTCGGTCTGTATTTGCGGGTCCCGGGGATGCGACAGGAGGGCAGCCTGCGTCCCACTCAGGACGGCATCGCGCTTGCCAAGGACACCTGGATGCTCGGAATCGGGCTCGGTTTCCTGAGCGCGGGGCCGCGCCGCCAAGGCGCGGCGGCTTCCCACAGCTCTCGGCGCCTGTGCCGGCGCTGACAGTCCGGAGTTCCCGTTGCGTCTTAGGTAGCGCAGGCGGGCGGCCAGGCCGCGGTCGCGTGCCGAGGGCCATCCACCGGCCGGCCATCTGCGGGAGACCTTGCGCACGGACGCCCGTGTGAAGGTCGTCGCGCCGCGGCCGGTGGGAGCCGGCGCTGCGCGCAACTTCGCCCTGAACGAGGTGACCGCCGGCTGGCATGCGCGCGCCAGGCGTCGCGGGCCGAGCGGGACGTACTCAAGCACGGCGGGGAACAGCAAGTTGAGCGAACAACTGCCGGTGATGAGGGGGCTTCGGCCCCCTCATCACCTCGTGTGTCAGCCGGCCTCCTGGGCGTGGGTTCGCCAGAGGTCGTTCTGGGCGCTTGCCTTCTCCTGGAGTCGGCCCACTCCGTCCGGTCCGAGATCGTCGAGCGGTACGAGGGCAGTTCTTCATGACCACGAGATGTCCGTTCTCAGATCCTCAGGATCCAGTGTCTCGTGTGTTCAACATCCGGGGTCAAGGCCCGTCAGTGAGAACGAGCGGCCCTGGCCGCTGATGTGCTTCTCCTGGAACCGAATGTGAGAGCGGTATGTCCTATTGGACTTTACCGAGGCACGAACAGAGTGGCCACCGCTGTTCCGGTGCTCGATCACGTGGCTGACAGGCGATGGAACGTTGTTTGCTCGGCGTGCGGCGGATGGCCGACGACAGGTCAGGCTTGATGCTCTGGTCCTCTCATGGGCCAGCCCTCAGAGTCCGTGAACCTGAACCTTCAGGCTGCGGGCGCGCTACAGAACACCTTGCCGCGCCTGTCGTCGACCCACCGTGAGCGGCACCTACGGCATCATTGCGGCTGTGAAGGAGCCGGAGTCGAACTGGTTGATCGCTGACTGGGCGGCGTCGTGGGACGTGGAGAAGATGCCCGCGTCCTGCTTCGCTGCGGCCGAGGCCAACGTCACGGGCTGACCGATCGGGACGTAGTTGGCGCCGTCGTAGGAGTACGAGGCGCTGAACGAGGTGCCCGACCGGGTGAGCTTTACCCAGATGGGGCGGTAGATGTCGACGCCGGCGCGGGCGTCGGTGTCCAGGTACCCGTCACCGTTGGTGTCCCACTCGAACACGACGCCGTTGCGGGCGGTAACAGCGACGACGGCGTACCCGGCCGAACTTCCAGCCTTGGTCATGTCGTTGCGGACCATGACCCCGGACTTGGCCCAGGCGTCGGCGTCGTTGACGGACACGACCCGGGTGGACACGCTCGAGTCGGCCGCGAACGAGCCGGCCCGGTAGATCGAGCCGAACTGGTCGTCGTGCTGACCGCCGGCGCCCCACACGTCGGCGCCCGCCGCCGCGATCCCGAATCCACCGCCACTCTGGCCGAAGTACGAGCTGACGGCCGAACCTCCGGAAGTGCGGAGGCCGGGTGCGACCGGTGCACCAACCGCGCACCCGCTGAAGCCGAACTGGTTCGCGTTGAGCGACGTCCGGTACTGCGGCGCGACCCCCGCCTGGCATATCACGTCTCGTGCGCCCGCAGGCCAGTTGGCGCCGGTGACCTTCACGTTGTTGATCAACTGGTTGTTGTGAGCCGCGGCGTTCGGCGTCGAGGCTCCGCCTGAGTTGTACCAGTTGTTCTGGATGACGTTGTCGCTGGTGTTGTTGCGGAGGCTGTACGCGTTGGTGAAGAGGAAGGAACCGCTCTGGACGACGTTGTTCTCGTACGTCATCGAGCGCGAGCCCTCGTCGAGGTAGAGGCCGACTCCTGAGATGTTGAACAGGTAGTTCTTGGCGACCACGGTTCCCGGGCTGGCGGAGAGGTTGTAGACCGATCCGCCGTCGGCGAAGCGTGCCTTCGTGTTGTGCACGAGGTTGCCCTCGACGTGGTTGTCCTTGAGCGTGGTCGGCGTCGTGTAGAGCGTGTTCCACTTGTAGTAACCGCGGTCGACGTAGTCGTTCGATCCCCCGGCGTCGTTGATGCCCCAGCCGTAGCCGGTGTCGATGCCGTCATAGGGGACGTTGGAGACCTCGTTGTGCAGGATGCGGGCGTTGGTGACGTAGGTGCTGAGTATGCCGCTGTTGTCCTTGTAGTCCACCGCCACGCGATTGATCGTGTTGTTGGCGATCTGGATGTTGCGGTTGGTCATCCTCGGGTCGCTGGGGTGGTGCGCGTCAGGCAGTACGCCGCCGACCGCGACGCCGTGCCCACTGTTCTCCATGAACCGGTTGCCGACCACGTCGATGTTGTTGGTGCCCAGCCCGACGCCGGTCGTCGTGGCGTTGGCGTCGTTTCCGATGCCCAGCGCCGACTGGCCGAGGTTGGTGAACGTGTTGCCGGTGAACGAGATGCGCCTGGCGGCGGAGACCTGCACGGCGGCGGGCTCCTGGTACCAGCTGGTGCGTGCTCGTTCGAACATCTCGCAGCCGCGCGAACAGCTGGTGAAGGCGTCGGCGGGGCGGTAGTCGTAGGCACCCTTGATGAAGAAACCGTTCTGCTGGTCCGCGTACCCGTCGGTCGAGGGGCCGAGCCAGGAGGTTCCGGAGAACTGGATGCCGTCGAAGGCAAGACCGGTCACGGGCTCGTCGTACGTCCCGCCGATGCTGACCAGTGTCTCCAGGCGGGGCAGCTCGATGTCGAGCTGATTGGGGTCGACCCCGTTCGCCGGCTTGTAGTAGAGCTTCCCGACGCTCGGATCCATGTACCACTGGCCGACCTGGGTGAGGAAGCTCAGTGAGTTGTCGAGGTACCAGCTCGGACCGGCCAGGAACGAGTTCTGGACGGTGTCCCAGCCCCACGTGTTGTTGTCCCACGCCGGCTGCGCCATCGTGATCTCGGTGGCACTGATGCTCTGAACCGGCGAATAGCGGTTCGTGAAGTCGCCGAGGGACTCGAACTCGATGCGCCCCTGGCCGGGGAGCGTGGCGAGGTAGCTCAGGGCCGGGTTCTTGATGGTGAGACCAGTCGCGGTGGGAGTGACGTCCGCGTTGGCCAGGCGGATGGCGGCGCGAGGGGCGATCACGCCGTTCACGTAGAGCTGGCGGGTGTCGAGGCCGCTGGGGGTATCCGCCTCCCAGATGCCTGACCCTGCCCCGGACTTGGACCAGCCGGAGACCTTCGAGGCGCCTGTGATGACGGGGTGGGCGCCCGGGGCGGCGGCCCAGTGGACGGTGTGGTCGCCGCCGTCGTCGCCGGGTCCGAACCGCAGGGGCTCGGAAAGGCGGTAGGTGCCGTCGGCAAGCTGAACGACCACGTCACCATGCTTGGCGGCCGGTCCGACAACATGCTGCGCCCGCTCCAGCGAGCACGGCTGCGACTGGCTGCAGTGTCCAGCGTCCTTGCCGTCCGGCGCCGCGAAGTACTCCGTCCGGGGCGCGGCTTGCGCCTGGAGAGGAATGAGCGCCGATGCGATGACGGCGCAGGCGCCGAGCGCCGCAAGGGTGCCCGCCCTGCGTCCCCATCGTCTGCTCACCGAGCGTGTCGAGTCTGACGTCGATGTCATGTTCGATCGCTTCCTGTGATAAGGGCCTTGATGCCCGCCACAGAGTTAGCATACGTATGATGTTTGCGACAAGATGCATACGACGTTTAACTCAGGCTCTGGAGAACCGACTTGTCCGGACCGGGTCGGGGACGAGCCCTGTGACGTGCAACTCCTCCCACAGCGCCTCCGGGATCGCCGCCCGATACCGCGCGACATTGCTTCGCACGTGTTCCTGAGTGCGCATCCCTGTCACCACCGAGACGACCGCGGGATGGCGCAACGGGTATTGGACGGCGGCCACGGGAAGCTCCACACCGTGCCGCTCACAGACGGCGGCGATGCGGGCGGCACGTTCGACTACGGCCCGCGGCGCCGCCCCGTAGTCGTAGGTCGCCGAGCCGTCCACGGCCGTGCTGCTCAGCAGTCCGGAGTTGTACACCGCCGCGGCGACGACGCCGACGCCGCGGGCGCCGGCGACGGGCAACAGGTCGTCCAGCGCCGATTGATCGAGAAGGGTGAACCGCCCGGCGACCATCACCACATCGACGTCGGTCCGCCTCACGAACTCGGCCAGCATCGCCGCCTGGTTCATGCCGGCGCCGATGGCACCGACGACGCCCTGGTCCCGGAGCTCAGCCAGGGCAGCGATCCCGCTCGACGATGCCGGCCCCCAGTGATCGTCCGGGTCGTGCAGGTAGGCGATGTCAAGCCGGTCCGTCCCGAGCCGCGCCAGTGACTCCTCCACGGAACGAAGGATCCCGTCGCGGCTGAAGTCCCAGACCCGTCTCTTCGTCGCCGGCACGACGAACCCGTCGTCGTCGATCCGGTGAGCCGTGTCCGGGCTGTCCACGAGCAGGCGCCCGACCTTCGAGGAGATGACCGCACCTCGCCGAGCGTCCGCATGCAGGGCGTCCCCCAGGCGGCGTTCGGACAGCCCGAGGCCGTAATGCGGCGCGGTGTCGAAGTAGCGGATCCCTTCCTCGGCAGCGGCTCTGACGGCGCGATGCGACTCGTCGTCGGTCATCTCGGTGAACAGGTTGCCGAACTGGGCTGCACCCAGGCCCAACTCCGTGAGCTGGTGCCCGGTTCCCAGTCCTCGGGTCGGCAGCGTCTGTTCCGTGGATGTGTGGTCGCGCGGCGATGGCTTGCTGGTCACGAGGTCGACTATAACGGCGGACAGCATACGTATTATGTTTCCTGTTAGCCTTACGCAGGGCTGTGGGCCGGTGCGGCCTGCGGCATGGCGAGGAGGAGCCGATCGGCATGTTGGCGGCAAATTACATAGGCGCGCGCACGATCACGGTCGAGGAGCGGGAACCGGCTGAGCCGCGTGCGGGGGAGGTCCGAGTCGCCGTGGCGTACGTCGGAATCTGCGGCACGGACCTCCATGTGTTCCACGGGGACATGGACGGCCGGGTCAGCAGGCCGGCGACGATCGGACACGAGATGTCAGGCACGATCGCCGCCCTCGGCGCCGGCGTGGAGGGCTGGTCGGTGGGTGATGCGGTGACTGTCATGCCGCTCGCCTGGGACGGAACTTGTCCGGCCTGCCGTGCGGGGAACGAGCACATCTGCCAGAACCTGGACTTCATCGGCATCGACACCCCCGGAGCCCTTCAGGAGTACTGGAACGTACCGGCGTCGACACTCGTGCGGCTGCCCCCGGAGATCTCGCTGCGAGACGCCGCGCTGGTGGAGCCCATCGCGGTGGCAGTTCACGACGTACGACGTTCCGGACTTGCCACAGGCGACAAGGCGGTCGTTGTCGGTGCGGGCCCGATCGGCGTTCTGATCGCGATCGTCGCCGCCGCGTTCGGTGCCGAGGTCGTGGTCGCCGAGATCGACCCGACCCGGCGGGCCGCCGCCGAGGAGATGGGGCTGACGACGCTGGACCCCTCGACGGTCGATCAGGTCGCCTGGGTGGAGGAGTGGACGGACGGCGCCGGAGCCGACGTCGTGTTCGAAGTCTCCGGCTCGGCCGCCGCCGTGCTCGGTGCGACCGGCCTGGCGAAGGTCCGTGGCACGCTCGTGGTGGTGGCCATCCACTCGCAACCGCGGCCCATCGACCTGCACCGCGTGTTCTGGCGGGAGCTGAGGTTGCTCGGTGCACGGGTCTACCAGCGCCACGACTTCGAGCGCGCCGTCGAGTTCTTGGCCGAGGGCGCCATCCCGGCCGAGAAGCTCATCACGGGCATCGTGCCCCTGAGCGAGCTCGAATCGGCCTTCGGTGTCCTCGAGGCCGGGCAGGCGATGAAGCTGCTCGTCGAGGTGAGCGTGTCATGAACCCGTTCGACCTGACCGGCCGCCTCGCTGTCGTGACGGGGGCCAAGCGTGGAATCGGGTTCGCCGTCGCCGAGGCTCTGGCCGCCGCCGGTGCCGACATCATCGGACTCTCCGCCACCCTCGATCCCGCGTCATCGGCGATCGGCGACCGCGTGCGCCGACTCGGCCGTGAGTTCTGGGGACACCGCGTCGACTTCGCGGACCGGCGACAGGTGACCCGGTTCGCCGAGGAACTCGCCACAGGCGAACGCCCGGTGGACATCCTGGTCAACAACGCCGGGACCATCCGCCGCGCTCCGGCCGCCGAGCACCCCCTGGAATGGTTCGACGAGGTGCTCGAAGTCGATCTCACCAGCACATTCGTGCTCAGCCAGGCACTCGGGCGGCGGATGCTGGACGCGCGGTACGGGCGCATCGTCTTCACCGCCTCCCTGCTCTCGTTCCAGGGCGGGATCAACGTGCCGGGCTATGCGGCAGCCAAGTCCGGGGTGGCGGGCCTGATCCGGGCGCTCTCCAACGAGTGGGCCGGATACGGTGTGACCGTCAACGGCATCGCCCCCGGCTACATCGCGGCCGACAACACCCAAGCACTTCAGGACGACCCCGACCGGTCCCGCGCGATCCTCGAGCGGATACCGGCGGGACGGTGGGGAACGGCGGAGGACATCGCAGGCGCTGCCGTGTTCTTGGCGTCGGACGCCGCGCGCTACGTCTCCGGGACGATCCTGCCGGTCGACGGTGGCTGGCTCGGCCGATGAGGCTCTTCGAACCCCCGTCGGTGGTGGGGGCAGGCTGACCGGCACGTGCTGACCTTCGGGGAGATGCTGGGGCTGTTCTGCGCCGCCGACGCCGGCGACCTCGCCGAGGTGGCCGACGCCCGCATCTCGACCGGTGTGCGGACAACAACGTTGCCGTAGGCCTCAGCCGGCTCGGCATTGAGGCGGTCCGGGCAGGACCAGTGGGAGCCGACGCCCTCCGTCAGCGGGTTGTTCGCGACATCGGAGGGCAGGGCGCCGAGGCCTGGGCCCGCGAGAGCGTCGACGAGGTGGTGCGGCCGGCGCAGCGGTCCGGAGTGCGCGTGTCCTTCGACGTCAACCATCGCTGCCCGCCGTGGAGGACAGGGAAGCACGCGCCGGTGAAAGACGTGGCGGCCGCCGCGGACCTCGTGTTCCCAGGCGAGGACGCGGCCACCCTGCTCACCGGCACCCGGCCGAGCGACCCCGCACAACTCGTCGCCGCGCCCGCGCATCCCGGTCCGTCGACGACGGTGGTCGAGCGGGTTCGGCCGGCGGCATCGGCCACCACGACGGAGCTGTGCTCGAGCGCACCGCCCTCGCGGTCCCGGTAGTGGACTCGGCGCGTGCGGGCGACGCCTTCGTCACGGCTTCCTTGCCGGCTACACCCAGGCAGCCGGCATGGCGGCCTGCCTGCTGCCAGGAGATGGCCGTCGTGCTCGGCGCGGACGTGGTGCCGAGGCGGCGGGTCATGAGCAGGGTCATCGATCAATAGACCATCGCCTCGGCGCTGGTGGTGCGGCGTGCGTAGTCGCGTGCCGGGCGGCGGCTGCGCATCAGGTGGGCGAAGAGGCGCCCGACCATCCACGCTTGGGCAGGATCACGAAGCCGTGTATGTCGTCGCTGCGCTTGACGATCGTGAGGACCAGGGCGAAGCGGTGGTGCGCGTCGGCAACCCGCTCGAGCAGGACCCGGACGGCGGCGCGGTCGCCGGTGCTGCGGCAGCAGGGTCGGCTTTGTGCCCGCAGCCGACGGCAACCACCCGCAACGGGAATACCGTCCGACGCGCACCGCTCAAGACCGGAACGACAACAGCGGCTCAATACCGATGACAAACATAATACGTATGTCCTATAGTCCTGGCGCGGAGTCGTCAATGAAGTCGACAAGACAAGGACATCCCATGGTTGAAATCCACTCTGTGGCGCGTTCGCGCCGTAAGGCGTCGACCGTCGCCGTAATGTGCGCCGCAACGGCGCTCCTGACCCTCGCTGGTTGCGGCGGCGAAGGCAGCTCGGCGAACGGGGCGTACGGGTTTCCCGAAGCCAAGCAGGAGGCCTCCTCGACGATCACGGTCTGGGCGGACGCGGACCGACAGGCGGCCGCGAAGGCGTTCCAGACGGAGAACCCGGACACCAAGATCAAGGTCGTCACCTATGACGGGTCGGCCAACGGGTCCAACTCCTTCCGGACGAAGATGCAGCTCTTCGACCGCGCCGGCAGTGGCTGGCCCGATGTCGTCTTCTCCAGCCAGAACAACGACGCGGCATGGGCCAGCCAGAAGAGCGGCGGCAAGCAGGCGTTCGCGGCCGTGCTGGACAAGGGTCTGGTCCCGAAGGACACGCTTAGCAATTTCACCGAGGGCTCGCTCAACCCCTGCACGGTGGACGGCCGTGTGTACTGCCTGCGCAACGACCTCGCCCAGGCGGTGCTCTGGTACGACAAGTCCCTGCTGGAGAAGTTCGGCTACGCTCTCCCGACCACATGGGAGGAGTACCAGGCGCTCGGGGAGAAGGTCGCCAAGGAGCACCCCGGCTACATCGTCGGGACGGCCGGGGATGCCTGGACGCCCGAGGTGTTCATGTGGGCGAGCAAGTGCCAGGCCAATGACGTGACCGGTCCCAAGTCCCTCACCGCGAAGACCGACTCGACCGAGTGCAAGCGGGCGGCCTCGATGCTCGACGCCCTCCGCCAGAACGGGACCGTGCCGGTGGTCAGCGTGTTCACTCCCGAGTTCCTGAAGAAGTACTCAGGCAAAGTGCTGATGATGCCGGGTCCGGCCTGGTACGCCGGCGCGATCTTCAACAACCCCGAGTCGCTCAACGTGTCGGCCGGGCGGCTCGGCGTCGCCGCGCCGTTGCCATGGAAGGGCGAGAGCGAGGCCGCGACGGGCAACGTGGGTGGCGGAACCTGGTTCGTCTCCAGCCATTCGAAGAACCTGAAGGCCGCAGAGAAGTTCGTCCAGTTCGTCACCACGGCCGACGCGTATCAGGTCGACGCCGCACCGGGTTACCCGGCGTACGCGCCCGCCGCACAGAAGTGGATCGCCAAGCAGGAGGCGAGCAAGTACTACGCCACCCCGCTGCAGCCGGTGGTGACCGCAGCGTCGCGGGTCTGGGACGGCTGGGGTTACCCCACGTTCAGCCAGGAGGCGATATGGGCGAAGACGATGACCCCGGGGATCACGGGCGGCAAGTCGATCGTGGACCTGCTGCCGACCTGGCAGCAGGCGATCGAGAACCAGGCCAAGGTCAACGGATACGCGGTGAACTGAAATGACCCTCGCTCCTCCGAGTGACCATCTGACCGCAGACGTCTCTGGGCGTCAGCGGTCACGCCGGGGTAGCGGCCGGCCAACTGGCCGCGCCTTCGACCGCAGTCCGATCGGCTATCTCTTCGTCTCGCCCTACGCGTTGTTCGCCATCGCCTTCGGGATCGTCCCTTCGCTCTACGCCGTACTACTGGCCTTCACGAACGCCGATGGTGGATTCGCAGGCTTCGACAACTTCACCAAGGTCCTCGGCGACTTCCGGTTCTGGCCGGCCGTGTTCCACGTGACCGCCTATCTCCTCATCTGGCTCCTCGGGCTGGTCTTCCTCGTCGTCGGCCTGGCGTTGGTGGTCCACGCCGTCAGTACGCGGTGGGTCAGCCCGACCCTGCGCTTCGTCTACTACCTGCCCGGCGCGCTCGCGGGCGCGTCCAGCGTCCTGTTGTGGCTCTTCGTACTCGATCCGACGGCGAGCCCGGTCAGCGGTCTGCTCAGGGTGATGGGGTTCGACAGCTTCGTGCAGGTGATCCAACCCGGCAACCTTCCGGCGATCTTCGCGATCATCGCATTCTGGACCGGAGCCGGCGGGTGGATCATCATCATGTACGGCGCCCTCAACAACATCAGCACCGATGTGATCGAGGCGGCCCGCATCGACGGTGCGAACGCCGTCCAGATCGCGTTTCGGATCCAGCTTCCGATGCTGCGCAAGTGGGTCGCGTACATGGGCGTCATGTCGCTCGCGGCCGGCACCCAGCTGTTCGTCGAGCCACAGCTGCTCAGCCAGGCCAGCAACGCAGTGGTGCCCAACGACTACTCGCTCAACCAGCTGGCTTACCAGTACGCGTTCCAGCAGAACGACTTCAACGGCGCGGCCGCAATCTCGCTGATCCTGCTGGTCGTCGCACTCCTGCTGTCCTGGGTGTTCGTGACCCGCGGCGGCCTCTTCGACAAGGAATGACCATGACAGCACTCTCCGCCGAACGCCGCCGGCCGAGCCTCAGCGGGTGGAGCGGACGGTCCATCGCCGGCGTCCTGCTCGTCGTCTTCGTCCTGTTCTTCGCCGTCCCGATCCTCTGGCTGCTCATCGCGGTCACGAAGTCCTCGAAGGCGCTCGTCGTCGCCGGTCCGTTCTCGCTAGGGTCGTGGTCGGACTTCGTCGCCAACTGGCATCAGCTGTTCGACTTCCAGGACGGTGCGGTGACCACCTGGATCGGGAACTCCGCGCTGTATGCGATCGGCGCTCTGGTGATCACGCTCCTCGTGAGCATCCCTGCCGGCTACGCGCTCGCGCTCACGGAGTTCAGGCTTCGGCAGGCACTGCTCGTGCTGACACTCGTTGTCATGCTGATCCCCAGCACCGCACTGGTGCTGCCCATCTTCCTCGAGCTGAACAGTGTCGGTCTGATCGGAAGTCCGCTGTCGGTGATCCTCCCCATGTCGTTCTTCCCGTTCGGCGTCTATCTCACCTACATCTACTTCTCGACCAGCATCCCTCGTGACATCCTCGCAGCCGCGCGCATCGACGGCTGCAACGGGTTCCAGGTCTTCACCCGAGTTGCCCTTCCGCTGGCCGCCCCGATCGTCGCCCTGGTGGCGTTCTTCAGCTTTGTGCAGAACTGGAACAACTTCTTCCTCCCGTTCGTGATGCTGCCCTCCAGCGACGGCTACCCGATCCAGGTCGGGCTCACCTCGCTGCTGGCGGCTACCCCGGCTTTCAATCCCAGCTCCGCGGGATCCGACTCCGTTCAGCTGCCCACCTTGGCGCTGGGGACGATCGTGTCGATCCTGCCCGTCCTGGTCGTCTTCCTGTTCTCCCAGCGATTCCTTGTCGCGGGCATGACAGCGGGGGGAACCAAGGAATGACCGCTCGCACATGCAAGGAGAACCACCGCCGATGAAGATCACCGGGTACCGCAGCCTGAGCACCGTTCACGACTGGGGCAGAATCACCGGGGACGTCAACGGTGTCCAGCCCGGCCACGCCACGCCGGTCCCCGTCCTCATCATCGAGACCGACACCGGCATCGAAGGAGTAGGCCTCGGATCCCACGCCGACATCGCCCGTGTCTTCCCCGCGATCGAGGGCGATGACCCGCGGTCGGTCGTGGCGCTCTACGACCGAATGCTCGACTGGGTGTTCAAGGCCGGTCATTCAGGATCCACTTTCGGAACCATCGGGGCCGTCGACATGGCCCTCTGGGACATCAAGGCCAAGGCCGCTGACGAGCCGCTCTGGCGGACCCTCGGGGCACGCGAGCGCTTCGTCCCCGGGTACGCGTCCGGTCTCGAGTACGGCCTGACCGAGGACGAACTCGCCGACCTCTATGGTCGGTTCGCGGACCGCGGGTTCAAGGCCGGCAAGCTCAAAGGCGGCCGCGACCTCGACCGCGACCTGCCCCGGCTGGAGATCATGCGCGACGTTCTCAGCCGCAACTCCCGCCGGCCGGCGCTCATGTTCGACGCCAACGAGTCGTGGAACCACGCCCAGGCGGCCCGGTATGTCGCGGCCATCGAGCAGCGCATGGACCTCACCTGGGTGGAGGAGCCGCTGCGCCGGTGGGATGCGGCCGGCATGGCCGCGCTGCGCGGGAAGGTGCGCGCGGCGATCGCAAGCGGCGAGAACCTGACCGGGCTGGAGCAGTACCGCCCCTTGCTGGACGCCAACGCGGTCGACATCGTGCAGGTCGGCAACGTGTGGGGGATCACCCACTTCCTCCGCGTTGCGACGCTCGCACACGCCCACGATCTGCCGGTGAGTCCCGTCGCGTACAACGCGAACCCGGTGGCGCACGCCGCCGCCGCCGTGCCGAACCATCTGGCCTTCGAAGTCCAGGATCTTCTCTTTCCCGTCGGTCTCGACGTCGACCAGCAGTTCGACGACGGAGGCATCGTCCTGGGCGATCGCCCAGGCATCGGGATCGTGGTCGACGAGTCCCAGATGTCACCGGCCGGCGCCGCGACGCCCGGGCCCGCGGCGACCGGACCGCACATTCGGCCCGAACGCGCTGCCCTGCGGCTGGTGGCCGAGCCGGACGTGATGGATGACCCGACGCACCGCGGAGGCCGACCCTCGTGACCCGTCGACCTGAGCGCAGGGCCTTCGTCGTGGGTGTGCGGCCCGAGAAGCGCGAGGAGTACCTGGCGCTGCACCGTGCCGTGTGGCCGAGCGTCGAGCGAAAGCTCACCGAATGCAACGTGCGCAACTACAGCATCTTCATCTTCGGCGACATCCTGTTCGCCTACTACGAGTACGTCGGCGAGGACCACGAGGCAGACATGCGAAGGATCGCCGACGACCCGGCTTCGCAGGAATGGTGGACGCACACCGACCCGTGCCAGATGAGGATCGCCGAGGAGCGTGATCCCGGGGCGCTGTGGCAGCCTGTCGAGGAAGTGTGGCACCTCACATGACTGCCGGCATCGACGCCCATGTGCACCTGTGGGACCGAGCCGTGGACCCGCAGGACTGGATCGACGCGGAGACCATGGCGCCGATCGCCCGCGACTTCGGCGCCTCCGATCTGAGCGAGATGTTGGCCTCGACCGGACTCGACGGTGCCGTGGTCGTGCAGTCGAGCAACAGCCTCGACGAGAGCATCCGGCTCGCCAAGCTGGACTCATCAGCCATCGCCGGCCTCGTCGCGTGGGTCGACCTCGCGGCGGAGGTCGGACCTCAGCTCGACCAGATCCGCAAGAACGCCGCTGTCCCCGTCGTCGGGGTGCGGCATCTGGCCCACATCGACCCGGACCCTGAGTGGATGATGCGCGAGGAGGTCAGCGCGGGCTTCGCCGTACTCGAGCGTGAGGGCCTCTGCTTCGACCTCGTCGTTCGTGAGTGGCAGCTCCCTCAGGCAACCCGCTTGGCCGCGCGCCACGGCGGACTCCGCTTCGTGCTCGATCACCTGGGCGGTCCGCCCGAGCCCGGGCAGGACAGGAGTACGTGGGCGTCGCGGCTGCGGGAGCTCGCGCGGCAACCGAACGTCGTCGCGAAGGTCTCGGGACTCACGTCGGGCCTCGCCCCCGGATCATGGCGTGCAGCCGATCTCGCCGCCCCGGTGACGATCGCCCTGGGATCCTTCGGCCCTGAGCGTCTGCTCTACGGCTCCGACTGGCCGCTGGCTGAGCTCGGCGGGGGTGCGGCGCCCTGGAAGTCCGCTCTGGAAGCCCTGCTCGACGGGCTTTCCGCCTCGGAACAAGCGCGTGTATTCGGCGGCAACGCTGCCGACGTCTACTCGCTCTCCTGATCGAGCGCCCGACCACGCGCCCGTGGCGCGTGGTCGGGCAGCCGACGACGCTCCCACGAGGTGTGGATGTGATCGTGCATCGCCTTCTGGGCCGCCGCGACGTCCTTCCTCGAGATGGCATCGACGATCGCCGCGTGTTCCTTCAGCGTCAGCGCGAACGCATCAGGCGGGTCGATGCCCTGGTAGCGGTTGGACTCCGTGGCTCGCTTGTACAGATGCTTGGCGATGTTCTCAGCCAGCCGGTTGCCGGAGATCTCCATGAGCGCGTAGTGGAACACCACATCCGCCTGCCGGAAGGAGTCCGTCTCGGACTGGCTTTCACGCATCGTGGTCAACGCGTGCTCCAGCCTCCGCAACCCATCTGCGCTGCGAGAACCGGCAACCGCGCCCGCCATCGCCGACTCGAGGCTCGCCCGCACGATCGTCAGTTCGTCAAGGACACCGAGCGTCTCGTCATTGTCGATCAACGCGGACAGCACCACCGGATCGAGCATGTTCCAGTGGCCCGGCGCCCGCACCTGGGTGCCGCGACCCTGGGAAACGATCACCAGGCCCTTCTCCTCGAGCCGCTTCACCGATTCACGCAACACCGTGCGACTCACGCCGAAGTGTTCGCTCAGCGGACCCTCCGGAGGCAGCAACTCGCCTTCCTTCAACTGGCCCGTCACGATGAGGTCGACGAGCTCGGCAACGACTGCAACACCCAAGCGGCCGGCGGGCAGGCGTGGCGGGAACAGACGGGCTGCGGGCTGCGGCTCGGTTGGCATACGTATGACCTTATCGCTCAATCAATCTGCGGTCGAAGAGCCTCCTGGTCCACGACATGCCGTCGATGTTCAACGGGCGGGACGCAGAGGCGTTCGTGACGTACAACCTCGAAGTCGTCGGCAGCGGCATTCCGAGTCAGGGTCTGGACCAGGCGGCCGCCGAAGTCACCGGCACGCGACCGCCGCGCGAGGGTCGCAGTCGGTGCAGACCGGACTGCGAGCCAGGCGCGGGCATGCTCTCCGCCCGTGACGAGGTCGACCACCGGGTCGCCGGGCTGGCTGCCGGCGCCGACGACTATGTCGTCAAGCCGTTCTCCATCGCAGAGCTCGCCGCCCGCCTGCACACCATGGTGCGCCTGCACGAATCGACTGCCGAGCGGCCCTTGGCCATCGGCGACGTCACCATCGAGCCCGCCCGGCGTACGGCCTCCCCGGCCGGGCGGGATCTGCAGCTGACCACCCGCGAGTTCGACCTCCTGCTCGCCCTCGGCCACGGGCCCGTTGCCAGGTCCTGTCCCGCTGCTGGAGCAGGGCTGGGGCTACTCAGCGATCGGAATCGGAGGAGCTCGGCCGCCGTTTCCTGTCTCTCCGGCAGAAGGACGACCACCCCCTGCAGTCTCCTGCTGGGCGGCCGAAGCGCGCAGGTCGGCTGTTCTGGCGTTCAACGTACTGGGGCGCCACAACCGGCTTGCTCGGATCCTGGCGAATTCCTTGGAGGAGGCTGCGGGGCCCGGCTGGAACGCCGATACCAACTTCGATGTCCGTCTCCAGGACGTCCCGCTCACGAATCGGCGTCCGATGTCGTTGTGTACCGCGCGGACACGATCGACATCACGCCCACCCGTCGAGTGGCCTACTCCGACCGCGACCAACGAAGCCTCCCGGGGGACATCCCGGGGACTTTTCGGGGACATTCCGCCAGGTGAGCAGGGAAGGCCCTGACAGCGCTGAAAGGTACGAACGCGCTGGTCAGGGCCCACAGCCTCAGCACTCGACGATGTTCACCGCGAGACCGCCGCGCGCGGTCTCCTTGTACTTCACGTGCAAGAAGAACAACTGTGCCGGGCGGGAGTGGATCGGGCGTTCCTCTCGTTTCGCCGCGGTGCGATGAGGGGAGCGAGGCCCCGTCCGTCACTCTGACCCGTTCAGCGTCCCGATCGCGCCTGGGGCAAACCGCGCCGTCTTCAGTTTTGCCGGTGTCGGTCAGCTTTCGACTTCGGTCTTGTCGCCGCCCCAGAGGGTGTGGAAGGTGCCGTCCTGGTCGGTGCGGTGGTAGGTGTGTGCGCCGAAGTAGTCGCGCTGGCCCTGGGTGAGGGCGGCGGGGAGGCGTTCGGCACGCAGGGAGTCGTAGTAGGCGAGGGTGGCGGCGAAGGCGGGGGTGGGGACGCCCTGGGTGACGGCGGTGGCGATCACGGTGCGCCAGTCGTCCTGGGCGGCGGCGATCTCCTCGGCGAAGCTCTTGTCGGAGAGGAGGCTCGGCATCCGGGGCTGGGCCTCGTAGGCGCTGGTGATCCTGTCGAGGAACGCGGCCCGGATGATGCATCCGCCGCGCCAGATCGAGGCGATCTTGCCGAGGTCGATGTCCCACTCGTACTGCTCGCTGCCGGCCGAGATCTCGTGGAAGCCCTGGGTGTAGGCGACGATCTTCGAGGCGTACAGTGCCTGCTCTACCTGGTCGGCGAATGCCGACGCCTCGTCCTTGCCGAGTGTGCGGGGGGCCGGGCCTGCGAGGTCGCGTGAGGCGTCGCGGAGGTCGGCGTGGCCGGAGACGGAGCGGGCGAAGACGGCCTCGGCGATGCCGGAGACGGGAACGCCCAGGTCGAGGGCGATCTGCACGGTCCAGCGGCCGGTGCCCTTCTGCTCCGCCTGGTCGAGCACGACATCCACGAAGGGCTTACCGGTCGCCGCGTCGACGTGTGAGAGCACCTCTGCGGTGATCTCGATGAGGTAGGAGTCCAGGCGCCCGGTGTTCCAGGTGCGGAAGATGTCCGCGATCTGCGCGGGGGAGTACCCGGCCACGTCGCGGAGCAGGTGGTACGCCTCGGCGATGAGCTGCATGTCCGCGTACTCGATGCCGTTGTGGACCATCTTCACGAAGTGTCCGGCGCCGTCGGGACCGATGTGTGTGACGCACGGGGTGCCGTCCTTGGCCTTCGCCGAGATCTTTTCCAGCATCGGCCCGAGCGACCCGTACGACTCCTCGCTGCCGCCCGGCATGATGCTGGGCCCGTCGAGCGCGCCTTCCTCGCCGCCGGAGATGCCGGTGCCGACGAAGTGGATGCCCTGTTCGCGCAACTCGCGCTCCCGGCGGCGCGTGTCCGCGAAGTGCGCGTTGCCTCCGTCGATGATCACATCGCCGCGTTCCAGGAGAGGCGCGAACTCCGCGATCACCGCGTCCGTGGGCTCTCCGGCCTTCACCATGATGACCAGGCGTCGTGGCCTCTCCAGGGCTGCCACGAAGTCCTCGGCACTCTCTGCCGCGGTGAAGTCACCCTCGTCGCCGAACTGTTCGACGAGTTCGTGGGTGCGGGCGGCCGTACGGTTGTGCACGGCGACGGTGTATCCGTTGCGCGCGAAATTCCGGGCCAGATTGCGCCCCATGACGGCGAGTCCTGTGACACCGATCTGCGCTGTGCTGCTCATTGTGGCTCTGCCTGCTTCCGGTCTCGTGGCCTCCGGCACTTGGGCCGGCCACCATGATGGAACGGGCTGCCGAGCTTACGAGGTGCGGACGACCGCGGGCTGAGAGGCTGCCATGGTGTCGCCCATGTGGCCGTGGACGTGACACGCCCACGGCCACCGTGGTCAGCGGCCGGCCGCCCCGCGGCGCCGCGTGGACGCGTCCGTCAGGGACGGGGGCCGGTAGCCCTCGTCGGCCGCACTGGACGAACCGCAGCGCCAGGTGGGTCAGGGACGGTCCCGTTCCCTCGCGCACGGGCGCGCGAAGGGCGGCCGCGTCAGCGGCCGGGGCCAGGAGGCCCCCCGGTGCACGGCACCGGGGGCCTCGTGCGTCACCGCGCCTGTTCGGCCGCGGCGGCAGGCGCGTCGGTGTCGGATTCGACGAGGAACCCGCCGGACTGGTGGTACCAGAGCTTGGCGTACGCACCGTCGGTGAGCAGGAGTTCGTGATGTGTCCCCTGTTCCACGATGCGACCGTGGTCGAGCACGATGAGGTGGTCCATGGCGGCGACCGTACTCAGCCGGTGCGCGACGACGAGGGCGGTGCGGCCCTCCATCAGTTGCCACAGTGCCTGCTGGACGAGGGTCTCGCTCTCGGAGTCGAGCGCACTGGTCGCCTCGTCCAGCAGCAGGATCGGCGCGTCGCGCAGGATCGCCCGGGCGAGGGCGACCCGCTGGCGCTGTCCGCCGGAGAGCTTGACCCCGCGTTCCCCGACCATCGTGTCGAAGCCCGCCGGGAGCTGGTCGGCGAACTCGGTGACATGGGCCGCGTCGGCGGCAGCACGGATCTCGGCGTCGGTCGCGTCAGGACGGGCGAAGTGGATGTTCTCGCGCAGGGTGCGGTGGAACATGGCCGGTTCCTGCGGGACGTACGCGATCAGGCTCCGCAGGTCCGACTGGCGCAGCCGGCTGATGTCCTGACCTCCGATCAGGATGCGGCCGGACCGGACGTCGGCCATCCGCAGCAGCAGCCGGGTGAGCGTGGTCTTGCCGCCGCCCGACCGTCCGACGAGGCCGATTCTCGCCCCGCTCGGAACGTCCAGTTCGAGGCCGTCGAAGATCGGGTCGCCCCCGTCGTGGGCGAAGGTGACGTTCTCGAAGCGGACGTCCGCGGCCTTCGGGGCCAGCGGCTCGGGGGTCGCGGGGTCGATCACGGTGGGCTGCACGAGGAGCAGCTCGGTGAACTGGGCGGCCTCGGTCATCGAACTCTCGAGGCGGCGGTAGATCTGATTGAACTCGAACATGATGCGGGTCGAACCGGTGTAGTACGTGAAGGCGACCACGATCGCCTCCACGCTGCCGCCGCCGGCGCCGATCCCGACGGCGAGGAGCAGGCCGAGTCCGTTGGTGAGCACGGACAGCGGTGCGACGAGTGTGTCGATGCGGAGATTGCCGTAGTCCCACGAACGCAGCGTCAGCCGCCGGGACTCCGCGACCCGTGACCGGTGTTCGGCGGCCTCACGCTCCTCCGCCGCGAAGGCGCGCACGGTGTCCATGTTCATCAGTGCGTCGGACACGTGGCCCGAGACCCGCGCGATCGCCTCCTCACGCCGGTTGACCAGCTTCTGGCGGCGCCGGATGAGCGGCGCGGCGCACACGGCGGTCAGCGTGATCATCGTCAGCAGGCCGGCCACCAGCAGGGGGTCGTAACTCCACAGGATCACCGTGCCGAACAGCAGCGGGGCCAGGCTTCCGACGATGTTGAACGTGAGGGTGTCGACGAACTCCTCGAAGCGGGAGGCGTAACTCAGCACCCTCTTGGTCAGGGACCCGGCGAAGTTGTCCTGGAAGAACGAGGCGTCCTTGGCGAACAGTTCGTCCATGCCGGTGACGTACAGGTGCTCGATGCCACGGGCGTCGACGCGATTGAGGCAGTGGAGTCCCGCCCGCCACATGGTTTCCGCCAGGAGCAGGACTCCGGCGAACACGCCGACGTAGGGGAGCGCCTCGCGGATGCCTATGGCTCCGTCCTCCGCGATCCGGCCGACGAGCTTGGCGACCACCAGCGGCGCGACGTACGTGATGCCGATGTTGCCGAGGGCCGGGAGCGCCAGTGCGGGAACGGAGAGTCCGCGCTGGCGGGACAGCTCCCGTAAGTAGTTGCGGAGAGCGAGCCGGACCGGGCCCCTGTGCGGTCCGGTGCCGTGAGACTGCTGCGATTCCATGCCGACCTCATGTCGTTATGTCGTTTCGCGGGCAGTTGCTCCGGACTTCACCGCGGTGGGGGCTCCGCCCTGAAGGGCGCGGCACCGTACCGGGCGGAAGCGCTCGCCGCCCGTCCGTGGCGAGAGATCCGGAGAAGAGAAGTCTTCCGTGGCCGGGTGGCCGGCGTCCAAGCGTTTTCGGGGGGACGGGCGGCGCAGCGTCGCATTCCGGCCGGTCCGAGGGTGCTGAGAAGCGGACAAGCCGGGTCACGACCAGCTGTCGCCGTCGATGACGCGGGCTCGGTCGTGAACCCGGTCGAATCGACGATCGTCGCCGTCGCGCGCGTGCCCGTCGGAAGGGCGGCCCCGGGGGCGTCGGTCAGCAGACGGCGTGGCCGGTTCCCCCTGCCTGGCCGCCGCGGCCGGGCAGCCGGTCATGGGGCGGATCATTCGGGCCGCGCAGGATGCATCGGGCGGCTCATTCGGGCCGCGCAGGATCCATCGCCCCAGCACCGGCCTCGTCGGTGCCATGGGCACCCCGGCATCGAACCTGGCGGTGCGCCCTCAGGGCACCGGCTCCTCCCCGAACAGGTCCGTCTCCTCGGGGATCAGGTGCATCGCCGCTTCCTCGGCCGATGCCGCCGCGCCGTCGATGCCGACATCCTGCGCCGTGAGGGTGGACGGCACATGCCCGTCACCCTCCTGCGTGAGCCGGCCCGCGCGGTCCGTTCCCACTTCGGTGTCGTAGAGCTCCCCGTCGCCGTCCGCCAGATCCCCCGGACCGTCCTGGGCCGGGGCGATGTCCTCGGGAATCTCTCTGGTCAGGCGCCTGTCGAGGGACTCGCCCGTGTGCTGCTCCGAGGCGGTGGTGCCCTCGTCGTCGACCGCCCAGGGCCGGTCCGGCGGGGAGTAGCCCTCGTCCAGGACGTCCTCGATCGCGGACGTGTCCAGGGTGTCCTCGAGATCCAGCAGGTCATCGGGGTCGGAGGCCTCCGGCTCCTGCGGCTGGTAGACGTCGTCCCCCCGGTCGCTGTCAGTCATGGCGTGGTCCCTTCCTCCGGGTCCCCTATTTGCAATTCCACTCCGGTCCGGCGAGGGACGCAACGGAAGCCGTTTTCCGTCAGTGGTGACGCTGTTTCAGATGACAATGAAAACGATTGTCGATAACGTGTGTGTGGTCGGGCCGGAAGCCTCCGCGTCAGGGGTGACCCCTGCCCGCCCGCAATCCCAACGGCACTGTGAGAAGGGGGAGCTCGTGGCTCATCTGTTGGTTGTCGAGAGCTGGGTCGGATCGATGAGCAGACTGCTGCCACGGGCCCTGGGGGAGGGCGGTCACCACTTCACCTTCCTCACCCGCGATCTGCACCACTACCTCCGGGCGGCACCGGAGGGGACGGGGCATCCACTGCTCACCGCCCGTAACGTCGTCACGGCGCCCACCAACGACGTCGACGCGCTGCTTCCCCAGGTCGAACGGTTGCACGGTGCTCTGCGCTTCGACGGGGTGGTCACGTCCTGTGACTACTACCTGCCGACCGCAGCCAGGATCGCCGCCCTGCTGGGTCTGCCGGGTCCCTCAGCCGACGCCATGGAGAACGCCTGCCGCAAGGACGCCACCCGTCGCGTCCTGGCCGCCGCCGGTGTCCCAGGCCCCCGCTTCGCGGTGTGCGCGGACGGGGCGGAGGCCGCCGTGGCCGCCCGGGACATCGGCTATCCGCTGGTGGTCAAGCCGGTGGACCTCTGCGCGGGCATGTTCGTACGCAGGGTCGACGACGCGGAACAGCTGGCCGCGGCCTGCCAGGCGCTGGCGGGCTTCCCGCGCAACGCCAGGGGACAGCGGCGCGCACCCCACATCCTGCTCGAGGAGTTCCTCCACGGCCCCGAGGTGAGCGTCGAGACCGTGACCTGCCGCGGCGTCGCGCACGTCGTCGGCGTGACGGACAAGAGCGTCGGCGGGGCCCCGGCCTTCGTCGAGACCGGCCACATGTTCCCGGCCGCCCTGGATCCGGACGACCTGGCCGCCGCGACCGGCACCGCCGTGAGCGCCGGGGCGGCGCTGGGGCTCGACGACGTCGTGGCGCACACCGAGATCAAGCTGACGGCCGACGGCCCCCGGGTCGTGGAGGTCAATCCCCGCCCTGCGGGCAACCGCATCACCGAGCTGGTCCGCCACGTCACCGGGATCGACCTCGCCGCCGCCTGCGTCGATGTGGCGCTCGGCCGGGAACCCGACCTCCGCCGCCGTGACACGGGGCTGCGCAGTGCGGCCATCGGCTTCCTCGTCCCCGGAAGCGCGGGCACCCTCGCGTCCGTGGAGGGAGCCGACGGGGTGCGGGACGCCGACGGGGTCCTGGAGGTCCAGGTCGCCGAGGCGGGCCGCACGGTCGAGGCGGCGGACAGCAACAACGCGTATCTCGGGCACATCATGGCGGGCGACGCCGGCGGACTCGGCGCACGGGCCCGCGTCGAGGCGCTGCTCGCGGACGTACGCCCCCGGCTGGTGCGCTCATGACGACGACCTCGCCCGCCCAGGCCCCGTGTCTCGGCACCCTCCTCCAGCGGGCACTCCACGGCGAACTCGGCCCGGACCCCCTGGCCCGCCGTATCGCCGTGGCCTTCACGACGTCCCAGGCCGTACGGCACGACGGGCGGCGTGGCGGATACCGCAACGAGGTCCTCAGCCTCCGGCTCGGCCGCGCCGTCGGGTCGTGCGCGGTCGAACCCGGGGCGCTTCCCGCCGGAACCGTCGAGGACTGCGCCGGCGCCGACGTGGCCGCACTCCTCGCCCACCCGCTGCTGCCCGTGCGCGTCGCGGCGCTGGACGCCTACCTGATGGACGTCATGCCGCACACGCCGTCCCACGGCGCGCAGCCGGTGACCATCCCCGCCGGAAGCTCGCTGGAGCGTTCGCAGGCGCGGGCCGCCGCCGTGACCGACCTGCTGGACCTGGAGCCGGGATCCACCGTCCTCGTCGTCGGGGTCGTCAACTCCCTCCTGGCCGAGCTGCGTTCACGCGGACTCGCCGGAATCCCCTGCGATCTGAAGGGTGGCACCACCGAGTGGGGCGAGCCCATCACACCGGACGCCCTCGGGGAGATCGGCCGCTGCGACGCGGTGCTGGCCTCCGGCATGACACTCGGCAACGGAACCTTCGACCCGCTGCGCCGGAGCTCCCAGGAGCACGGGAAGCCACTGGTCATGTTCGCGCAGACCGGAAGCGCGGTCCTGCCCCGCTTCCTGGGCGCCGGCGTGACCGCCGTCAGCGCGGAACCGTATCCCTTCTTCTGGCTCGACGGCGGGCCCGGCATCATCCACCGCTACCGCGCGGACGACGGAGGCACCTCGTGACCACGGCATCCCTGCCCGCCCTCGCCCCCAACCGCGAGCTCCTCTCCCTCCTCGGCCGCACCCCGCTGGCCAGGATCACCACCGGGCTGCCCCTGCCCCACCCCGGCTTCTGGGCCAAGCTCGAAGGACACGCCGTCGGCGGGATGAAGGCACGGGCCGCCGTCTCCATGCTCCTGGGCGCTGAGGAACGCGGCCAACTGCTCCCCGGCGCACCGGTCGTGGAATCGACCTCAGGCACACTCGGCATAGGACTCGCCTTCGCCGGGCAGGCCCTCGGGCACCCCGTCGTGCTCGTCGGCGACAGCGAACTCGAACCCTCCATGCGGCAGTTGCTCCGCTCGTACGGCGCACGCCTCGAAATCGTCGACCGCCCGGCCGTGCACGGCGGCTGGCAGGGCGCACGCCTGGAGCGACTGCACGACCTGCTCGGCCGGCTGCCAGGCGCCTACTGGCCCGACCAGTACAACAACCCTGACAACACCGCGGGTTACGCCTCGCTCGCGGCCGAACTGGCCACCCAGCTGGACCGCCTCGACATCCTCGTCTGCAGCGTCGGCACCGGGGGTCACAGCGCCGGGATCACCGGACCGCTGCGCAGGCACTGGCCCGGCCTGCGCGTCGTCGCCGTCGACTCCACCGGATCCACCATCTTCGGCCAGGCAGCCGCGCCCAGGCTGATGCGCGGTCTCGGCAGCAGCATCCACCCGCGCAACGTCGCCTACGACGCCTTCGACGAGGTCCACTGGATCGGCCCGGCCGAAGCCGCCGACGCCTGCCGGCGCCTCGCCCGGGGCAACTTCGTCAGCGGTGGCTGGAGCACCGGCGCCGTGGCCCGCGTCTCCGCCTGGGCGGCCCGCACCCACCCCGGGGCCACCGTCGCCACCGTCTTCCCCGACGGGCCCCACCGCTACCTCGGCACCGTCTACGACGACGACTTCATGACCGCCCACCAACTGGACCCCGCCCGCGCGGTCGGAACCCCCGTCGACGTCCCGCACCCGCGCGCCCCGCATACCGGGGGCTGGTCCAGGTGCACGACCGTCACCGATCCGCTGGCGGAACGACTGGAGAGGCAGCCGTGAAACTCACCCAGCACACCGTTCGGCTCGTCCTCGCCGAGCCGCTGCGCATCTCGCGATCGACCATGACCGCCCGCGACGCCGTGCGCCTCACCATCGAGCACGAAGGGCTCAGCGGCCATGGAGAGGCTGTCACCAGCGTCTTCTACAGCCTCGACACGCCCGCCCTGCAACGCCTCGCCGCCCGTACCGGAGAGCGGCTCACCCGCTTCGCCGGACCGGAGACCGCGCTGCACGCCCTGCGCGTCGGCGAACTCACCCCACCCGGCACCCCGGCCGCCGTGACCGCCGCCACCGAGGCGGCCCTCCTCGACCTGGTCGGCAAGCGCACCGCCACCGCCGTCCACCGCTTCCTCGGCTCTCCCGCCGCACCGAGGGCCGCCACCGCCCGCACGATCTCCCTCACCTCCCCGGGGCGGGCAGCCGCCCAGGCCCGCAGGCTGGCCGAAGCCGGATTCTCCGTCATCAAGATCAAGGCGGGCGACCCGGACGAGGAAGCCGATCTGGACCGGGTACGCGCCGTCCGCGCCGCCGCTCCCACCGCCCGGCTGCTCCTCGACCCCAACGGTGCCTGGTCGGCGGGACAGGCACGCACGCTCCTGCCGCGGTTCGCCGATCTCGGCGTCGAAGCCGTGGAACAGCCCCTCACCCCCGGTGACCCGGAAGCCCTCGCGCGGCTCGCCGCCCGCTCGCCCGTCCCCGTCATCGCCGACGAGGACGCGGTCACCTACGAGGACGCGCGGCGGCTCGCCGGACGCGTCCACGGCATCAACGTCAAACTCGCCAAATGCGGTGGTGTCCACGCCGCTCTCCGTATCGCCGCCCTGATCGAGGGCAGTGGCACAGACCTGATGCTCGGCTGCCTGACCGCCAGCACCCTGGGCATCGCCCCCGCCGTCCACATCGCCGACCGGGCCCGCTGGACCGACCTCGACGGCCACCTCCTGCTCGCCCACGACCCATGGACCGGAATCGGCGGTGACGACGGCTTCGTCGCCGCCAACGGGCTCCCGGGACTCGGCGTACGGCCCCGCGCCGAAGCCGGGGTCTGGAGCGCCGCCTCATGAGGACCGTGCACGAGATCTGCGGATTCCCGCTCGCCATCCGGCTGCTGCTGGTCAATCAGCTGGGCGTCAACACCGGCTTCTACCTCCTCATCCCCTACCTCGCCACCCACCTCGGCGACAACCTGGGCATGTCGGCTGCCGTCGTCGGCATCGTCCTCGGCGTACGCAACCTGAGCCAGCAAGGCCTCTTCCTCATAGGCGGATCCGCCGCCGACCGGCTCGGAGCCCGAGGCGTCATCATCGCCGGATGCGCGATACGCACCGCCGGCTTCGCCCTCTTCGCGCTCGGTGACGGACTGCCCGTGCTGCTCGCCGCCTCCGTACTCAGCGGAGTGGCCGGCGCCCTGTTCAACCCCGCCGTCCGCACCTACCTCGCGCAGGAGGCGGGGGAGCGCAGGGCCGAGGCCTTCGCCCTGTTCAACGTCTTCGCGACGACCGGTGCCCTCATCGGACCGCTCCTGGGCAGCGCCCTGCTGCTGGTCGACTTCCGGGCGTCCGCGCTCACCGCTGCCGGCATCTTCGCCCTGCTCACCGTCGCCCAGGCCCTGGTGCTGCCCGCCCGGGACGTGCCACCGGCCACGGGCAGCGTCACCTCCGACTGGCGGGAAGCCGTCGGCAACCGTGCCTTCCTCGCCTTCGCACTGTCGATGGTCGGCATGTTCACCCTGGAGAACCAGCTCTATCTGCTGCTGCCGGCCGGCGCCCGCCAGGCCACCGGCTGGGACGGAGCCGCCGGACTCGTCTTCCTCGTGGGGACGATCGCGGGCATCGCCTTCCAGTTGCGGATCACCCGCGCGCTCAAGAACCGGGGGACCAGAGGACGCTGGATCGCCACCGGCATGGTGCTGATGGGGCTCGCCTTCGTACCGCCGATGCTCGTCGCGGGCACGGACACACCGCCGGACGGCGCCCTGGACGCCACCCTGCGCGCCCTGCCCGTGCTGGCCGGCGCCCTCCTGCTCCACCTGGGCGTCATGACCGCGCAGCCCTTCGTCATGGAGCTGATCCCGGGCTTCGGCAGGCAGGCGCTGACGGGAACGTACTTCGGGATCTTCTACGCGGTCTCCGGCATCGCGGCGGCCGTCGGCAACGCGGCGGTCGGCTGGGCCATGGACGCCGCCCGGCGAGGCGGGGACGACAGCCCGGCCGAACTGCTCCCCTGGGCCTGCTGCCTCGCGGCCGGGCTCCTCTCGGCGGCCGGAGTGACCTGGCTCCACCGCAAGGGCACCCTGCCACGGACACAGCCCGCGCCTGTGGCGGTGACGGCATGAAGCACCGTACGGGGAATCTGCTCACCGACCGCCCCGAGCTGTACGAGGCCAGATTTCCGGACCCCGAACGCCTCGCCGGACGCTGGGCGGAGGACCTCCTGCGACTCCACGGCGCCGGGCCGGCCGTCCTGGACCTGGGCTGCGGGACCGGCCGGGACGCCGCCGTCCTCCACCGCGCCGGACGCCGCGTCACCGGTGCCGACCTCTCCGGCACGATGCTCGCCCACGCCCGCGCCCACCACCCGGGCCCGGAGTACGTACAGGCCGATCTCAGCCGTTTCGATTTCGGTCAGCGGGTCTTCGACGCCGTGCTGTGCCTGGACAGTTCGCTGCTCTACTGCCACACGAACGAGCAGCTCGACGGCTTCCTGGCGTCCTGCCGGCGCACCCTGGTGCCCGGCGGCCTGCTGGTCGGTGAGATGCGCAACGGCGCGTACTTCCTCGGCCGGGACGCACCCCCCACCGCGCCCGCCGTATCCCGCTTCACCTGGCACGGCACGACCTACCGCTCGTCCACCGCACTGCGCGTCGACCGCGCCGCCCAGCTCCTGCGGCGCACACGCGTCTGGACCACCGACGACGGCGGCCCGCCCGTCGAGGAGCACTCCGCGTGGCGGCTGCTCCTGCCCCAGGAACTGCGCCACTTCCTCACCGCACACGGCTTCGACGTACTCGCCCTGCACGACGGCCCCGGGCCACGCACCGAACCGGCCTGGCATCCGGGAGCCGGCCCCGGCACAGCGGCCGACGGCGACCGGCTCCACCTCGTCGCGAGGAAACGGGCACCTGCATACACCGGCAATTCAGCACATCCAGCAACGGGAGAGCAGCCATGACCGCATCAGCCGACAGACACGAGCGCTTCCCCGGTCTGCGCAGGCGCGGCTTCCTCGCCGCCGCCGGGGGAGCCGCAGGACTCGGCGCGCTCACGCTCGCCGGATGCTCCGCCCCGACCGCCACCAGCTCCGGCAAGGGCGACGGCACCCCCCGGCGCGGCGGACGGGTGCGCGCCGCCTTCGCCGGGGGCGGCGCGAGCGAAACCCTCGACCCGCACCTGGGGAACCTCTTCGCCGACGCAGCCCGCGGCAAGGCCCTCTTCGACAAGCTGGCCGACTACGGCGCCGACCTGGCCGCGGTCCCACGGCTGGCCGAGACATGGGAACCGAACACCGGCCTCGACCGCTGGACCATCACCCTGAGGCAGGCGGAGTTCCATGACGGGAAACCCGTGACGGCCGCCGACGTCCTGTACAGCTACCGTCGCATCGCCGACCCGGCGAAGGCGTACCGCGCCCGCGCGTCCCTGGAGCCCATCGACCTGAAGGCGAGCCGCGCCACGGGGGAGCGGACCGTCGAGTTCGTGCTCAAGCGGCCGACGGCCGAATTCCCCAACGTGATAGCCGCCTTCGGCACCTTCATCGTGCAGGACGGCGCCACCGGATTCGACCGCGAGCCCATCGGCACCGGCCCCTTCCGCTTCGTCTCCTTCACCCCCGGCCGGTCCACCGTCCTGCGGCGCAACGACACCCACTGGGAGGGCGCCCCGCACCTCGACGAGGTCGAATTCGTCGTCGCCAACGAGGAGTCCGCCCGCATCAACGCCCTCCTCGGCGGCCAGGTCGAGTATGCGCACGAGCTCAACCCCGCCACCGGGCGCGCCCACGAGAAGGCCGGCGCCGTCGAGATCGTCCGGCTGCGGAACAGCGCCATGCAGGCGTTCGCCATGAAGACCGACCGCCCGCCCTTCGACGACCCCAGGGTCCGAGAGGCGTTCTTCCTCATCGCCGACCGCGAGGAACTGGTGGACGGCGCCCTGTCCGGCGCGGGCGAGAAGGGCAACGACCTCTTCGGCAAGGGATACGAGTACTACGCGGACGAACTCCCCCAGCGCGAACAGGACATCGGCCGTGCCCGCGGACTCCTCGCACAGGCCGGTGCGCAGGACCTGAGGGTCACACTCGACACCTCCGCCGTCGCCGCCGGCTTCACCGAGGCCGCCGGCATCTTCAGGGACCAGGCGGCACGCGCCGGAGTCACCGTCGACGTACGGATGGGGAGCAAGGACTCCTACTGGAAGGACATCCTCGACTCCGGCACCCTGTGCTGCTACCGGTCCGGGGCCATGCCCATCGAGTCCCACATCTCCCAGCGGCTGCTCACCGACTCCACCACCAACGCCACCAGGTGGCAGGACAAGAACTTCGACGCGCTCTACCGGCAGGCCCAGTCCACCAAGGACAGGACGGCGCGGGCGGCCCTCTACGGGCGGATGCAGCGACAGCTGCACGCCGAAGGAGGCTTCCTGGTCTGGGGCTTCGGCGACTGGATCCTCGGCACATCACGCTCCCTGCGCGGTGTCGCGCGCGAAGCACCCGCCAACACCCTGGACTGGGCACGCTTCGACAAGGTCTGGCTGGCGTGAACGGACTCCGTTCCTGGATCGCCCGGCGGCTGCTTCTCGGCGCCCTGCAGACCGCGGCCGTCGTGCTGCTGGTCTTCGCGCTCACCGAGGCACTGCCTGGCGACGCAGCGGTGGCCTTCGCCGGGGACCAGCCCGACCCGCAGCGCATCGCGGCGGTCCGCGAGGCGATGGGGCTCGACCGCCCCGCCCATGAGCGGCTGGCGGACTGGGTCGTGGGGCTGCTCCACGGCGACTTCGGCACCTCGCTCACCTCCGGGCGGCCCGTCGCCGGATTCCTCACGGACGGCTTCGGCCCCACCCTGCTCCTCGCCACCGTCGCCGTCCTGCTCCTGGTCCCGGTGGGGGTGGGTCTCGGTGTCCTCGCCGCCCGCCACGAAGGGCGGTTCACCGACCGGCTGATCAGCTCCGCGACCCTCGGGGTCTACGCGGTGCCCGAATTCGCCCTCGGGGTACTGCTGGTGAGCGTCTTCGCCCTCCGGCTCGGCTGGCTCCCGCCGACCGCCGTCGGCTACGGCACAGGGCTGCTCGCGCACCCCTCCGTGCTCGTCCTGCCCGTCCTGGTCCTGCTCGCCCGGCCCGTCTGCTCGCTGGCCCGCCTGGTCCGGGCCGGCATGATCGAGGCGCTCGCCGCCCCGTACACCGCCCATGCCGAGCGGTACGGGATCTCCGGCGCCCGCATCCGCTACGGGCACGCCCTGCCCAACGCCCTGGCCCCCGCCACGCAGCAGCTCGCCCGCACCATCGACTGGCTGCTGTGCGGCGTCATCGTCGTGGAGGCCCTCTACGTGGTGCCCGGACTCGGCACCGTCCTCATGAACGCCGTGGCGGACCGCGACATCCCCGTCGTGCAGGGACTCGCGGTGGTCTTCGGCCTCGCCACCGTCGTGCTCAACCTCGGCGCCGACCTCGTCACCCACCGGCTCGCACCACGCTCGGGGGTGGCGGCGTGAGGCGGCTCCGCAGATACGGACCCGGGGCCGCCGTCGCCGCGGTCCCGCTCGGTCTCGCCCTGGCCGGGCCGTTCCTCGTGGGAGAGCCTTCGGCCCGCGCCGCCTCCTTCACCCTCGGCGGCGGCCACCTGCTGGGCACGGACTTCGTCGGCCGGGACGTCGTGCACCAGGTGCTGCTCGGCGGACGGCCCGTGGTCCTCGTCGCGCTGGCCGCCACGGTCCTCGCGTACCTCGTCGCCCTGCCGCTCGGCCTGATCAGCGCGCTCACCCACCGGAGGTGGCTGGAGGAAGTGCTGATGCGTCCGCTGGACGTGCTGCTCGCCGTTCCCTCGCTGCTCATGATCCTGCTGGTCGCCGCCGTCTTCCCGCCCGGCGCGGCGGGACTCGCGCTGCTGGTCGCCTTCGTATCCGTCCCGGACACCACCCGGATCGTCCGGGCCGCCGCCGCCGAGGCGGCGTCCCGGCCCGCCGTCGAGGCGCTGCGTATGCAGGGGGAGAGCTGGTGGCGCCTCGCCGTCGGATACGTCGGGCGGTCCATCCTGCGCACCCTGGCCACCGACGCGGGAATCCGGCTGACCGGCGTGCTCTACCTGGTCGCCACCGCCGCCTTCCTCGGCATCGGGGTCGCCCCGGACGCCGCCGACTGGGCCGTGATGGTGGACCGCAACCGCGCCGGACTGCTCATCCAGCCCTGGGCGGTCGTCGTGCCCGCCCTGCTCATCGTCGCACTCACCATGGGCAGCAACCTGCTCGTCGACGCCGCCATGGAGAACCGCACCCCGTCCCGGAAGGGCCGTCGCCCATGAACGAGAACCCCGTGATCGCCTCCGCCACAGGGCTGACCGTCGAGGTCGACGGGCGGGCGCTCGTCGACCGGCTCTCGCTCCGGATCAGGACCGGCACCGTCACCGCCCTGGTCGGCGCGTCCGGCAGCGGCAAGACCACGACCGGCCTCGCCCTGCTCGGCGAATATCCCGCGGGCGCGCGGGTGACGGGCGAGGTGGCCGTGCACGGCGCCCGGATCGGCTACGTCCCCCAGCACCCCGCGGCGGTCCTCAACCCGGCCCGCCGCACGGGCGCCCTCCTGCACGACATGGCACGTCAGCAGGTGCGGGACCTGCCCCGGCCGCAGCGCCGAGCCGCGGCACGACAGCGCGTCACCCGAGCCCTCGCCGACGCCCAGCTCGACGGCTGCGACGAGGTGCTGAGCCGCTATCCGCACCAGCTGTCCGGCGGCCAGCAACAGCGCGTCGTCCTGGCGCAGGCGCTGCTCCTCGGCGCCCGCGTCATCGTCGCGGACGAGCCCACCACCGGGCAGGACGCCCTGACCAAGCGCCGCATCGTCGACCAGCTCGCGGCGGTGACGACCCGGGGCATCGCTGTACTGCTGCTCAGCCACGACCTCGACGTCGTACGCGAACTGGCCGACGAGGTCCTGGTGATGCGCGGGGGCCGCGTGGTGGAGCAGGGCACGGCCCACCGGATCCTGGACGCCCCCACGCATCCGTGGACCAAGGAGCTCCTCGCCGAACCGAGAACCCTGCCGTACGCGGACCCCGGGCGCACCGGTGCCGAGCTGCTGAGCGTCAGCGGACTCACCGCCCGCCACCGCACCGGCGGCGCCCGCGTCCCCGTGCTGAGCGTGGACCGGCTCTCGCTCCGCAGCGGCGAATGCCTCGCCGTCGTCGGACGCTCGGGCAGCGGAAAGACCACCCTCGCCCGCTGTATCGCAGGGCTCCACCGCGACCACACGGGGCAGATCCTGCTCGACGGCACCGCGCTGCCGCGCAGCCTGCGGGACCGTAGCCGCGAGCAGCTCGCCGCCGTGCAGTACGTCTTCCAGGACGCCCGGGCCGCCTTCGACGAACACCGGCCGGTCCTGGACCAGGTGGCCCGCACGGCGGTACGCCTGCACGGCACCGGACACCGGGAGGCGACGGCGGAGGCCCGGCGCGTGCTGACGGACCTCGGACTGGACGCGGGTCTTGTCAGCAGGCTGCCGGGCCGGCTCTCCGGCGGCGAACTCCAGCGGGCGGCCCTCGCCAGAGCCCTCCTCGCGCGGCCCCGGGTGCTGGTCTGCGACGAGATCACCTCGGGGCTGGACCCGGTGGCGCGGCGCTTCCTGCTGGACCTGCTCGCCACGTCGATCCGCCGCAAGGACGGTCCGGGCGTCGTGCTGATCACGCACGACCTCGAGACCGCGGCCCCGGCCACCCGCGTGGCGGTGCTGGACGGCGGAGAGGTGGTCGAGGAGGGCCCCCGGGAACAGATACTGACCGCTCCCCGGCACCCGTTCACGGTCTCGCTGCTCGGTGCCTCGCGGGGGCGGGGGACCGCCGTGCGCCCCTGAAGCGGAACCGTGCCCACCCGTCCGGCCGTACAATCGCCCTATGGGCTGCACCGGAGTCACAGGGAAGTGCCTGCACAAGGCCTCCCCCGGTGTGCCCGCGAGCTACCGCCTCGCCCTGCACGGACACGGCTAGCGACCTTCAGCGGTTGTCACCGCCCGTCCCGCCTTCTCCCCGCGTCCGCGCCTCACGCGCCACGTCTCCACCTCTTACGCGTTCCACCACCGCAGCTTCGGCGCACCGCCGTCGCGGCGTTCCGGCGACGGCCGCACCACGGCTCGAGCCACCCCTCGAAGGGACCACCTTGAAGCTGAGCGAGCTGCTGGCCGGACAGACCCACCACATCCTCCGGGGTGACCCGGAGCGGACGCGCATCACCGCCGGAACGGCATTCGACGTGGACCGGGTGGCGCCGGGATCGCTCTTCATCGCGGTGCCGGGGCACCTGGAGGGCGGCCCCGCAGCGGTGGCCCCCGCCCTCGCCCGGGGCGCTGTGGCGGTCCTGGTGGAGGAAGGCTGCGTACCGCCGGCGGCGGCGGAGGACGCCTGTGTCGTGCGGGTGCCCGACACCCGGGCCGCGGCCGCCGTCGCCGCCTCCCGCTACTACGGCGAGCCGGGGCGCGGGATGGACATGGTGGCGATCACCGGCACCAACGGCAAGACCTCCGTCTCGTACATGGTCGAGTCCGTGCTGCGGATCTCCGAGGGGGCGAGTGCCGGGGTCATCGGCACGGCCGGCAGCCGCATCGGTGACGAGGTGATCCCGATGCCCCGGTCGGTGCTGTCCACCCCCGAGTCTCCCGATCTGCAGTACCTGCTGGGGTGCATGCGTGACCGCGGTGTCGGCACCGTCGTGCTGGAGGCCACGTCCATGGGTCTGCTGACGCACCGGGTCGACCGCACGTTCGTCGACGTGGGGGTCTTCACCAACCTGAGCCAAGACCACCTGGACGACCACGGCACGATGGAGAACTACCGGGACGCCAAGCTCCGGCTGTTCCAGGGACTCTGCGAGCACGCCGTGGTCAACGCGGACGACCCCGTGGGAGCCCGGATCGGGACGATGATGCCGGGCGCGGTGACCACGTACGCCCTCGACACCGAGGCGGACTACCGGGCCACCGATCTGGTCGTCGACGCCTCCGGCACCCGCTTCACGCTGCATCACGACGGCCGCAAGTACCCGGCCGCAATCCCCGCACCCGGCAGGTTCTCCGTCTCCAACGCGCTGGCCACGGTGGCGGCCTGCCACACCCTGGGGCACGACCTCGCCGGGCTCGTCTCCGCGCTCGAACGGATGCCGCAGATCCCGGGCCGCTTCGAACGTGTGACGACCGTCGACGGCACATCGGTGATCGTGGACTACGCCCACTCCCCGGACTCGCTGAACAAGGTGCTCGGCACCATCCGCGGCTTCGCCCGGTCCAAGGTCATCACCGTCTTCGGTTGCGGCGGGGACAGGGACACCACCAAGCGCGCCGAGATGGGCGCGATCGCCGGGACCTACTCCGACCTGTGTGTCCTCACCTCGGACAACCCGCGCGACGAGGACCCCGAGGCCATCCTGGACCAGGTCGCCCCCGGCATCGAGTCCACCGGCACCCCGTACGAACGCCTCGCCGACCGCCGCCGGGCCATCGCCTTCGCGCTCTCGGAGGCCGAACCCGGTGACATCGTCCTGATCGCGGGCAAGGGCAGCGAGCCGCACCAGATCGTCGGTGACCTGCTGCTGCCCTTCAGCGACATGGCCACCGTGCGGGAACTCGCCGACATCCCGGCCGTACGGACTCAGCCCGCCCTGCGGTAGGTCAGGGCGAAGTCGTGCTCCCACTCACCGCCGTCGAAGCGGACCTCCCAGGCGCCCGTGATGGTGTTGCCGTCCTCGCTGAACGTGCCGGTGAAGCGCTGGCGGAACTCCAGGGGAGTGAAGTCGGGCGACTCCCGCGTGAGCGTCCACACCCCGTCGTCGAAGCTCATCGCGTAGAGGCGGGCCACGCCGCGTGAGTCGAAGTAGTGCTGCGTGTACGCGCCGGTCCCGGGATCGGCGCGTACGACCATGAGGCCGTCCGGCGCCTCGGGCACCGGAATCTCCGTGTGCTGCACCAGGAAATGCCCGTCGAGGGCCCACTCGAACCGGGTACGCGCCACCGGGCCGTCCCCCGCCGGGCCGGGTGGCGACGGCCGGCCCTCGGGGAAGCGCGGTTCCAGATGCCATTCGCCGACGAAGACATCCAGGCGTGCCAGCACTTCCGGCCTGTTCCCGGTCATGACGATCCCTCCGCTCCGACGCCGCGCGTCCTTGTCCCTCTCACGGATACGTCCGATGTCCTGCCTGCCACGACGGCCCTCACTCCGGCCACGGCGATTCGAGAACGGCGCGTACGAAGTCCCCGCGCTCGAAGCCGGGAACGTAGTGCTGGAGAACATCGGCCTTGATGTTGCCGAACGTCGTCTCCGGCTTCGGAGCGACCCCTTCGGTGAACGCGGCGAGAATCCGCCGCTTGAAGTCCGGCCGTGGATGGAGCGTGACGATCGCGGCGCGGTCGGCGTCGGAGACGCCCTCGTAACCGATGCCGAGGACGTCGTACTCCACACCGGCGCTCACCAGTGCCACCTCGGGCTCCATGAAGGCCGGGATGCCCGGAGTGGTGTGCAGGGCGATGGCCGTCCACACCCGCCGCACACTGTCCTCCGGAACCCCGTGGGACTGAAGGAAACGGCGCGCCTCGTCGGCGCTGTCCACCTCGAAGCGCCGGCCGCTGGATCGGAAGCGTTCACCGAGCCCCAGGTCGTGGAACATGGCGCCGATGTACAGCAGTTCCGGATCGAAGGAGAGATCGCGGCGGCGTCCCTGCAGTGCGCCGAAGAGGAAGACCCGGTGCGAGTGGTGGTAGACGAGTTCGCCGGTCATGTCGCGTACGAGCTCGGTCGCCTCGGTCGCGAGCCTCGTATCCGGCACGTGTTCGGCTGCCGGGGACGGGTCGCTTGCCATGGGTGTCACCGAGCTTCCTGTGCGACGGGTCGGGTAGGCGCCTCCAGGATCGGCTCTTCGGGTGGCGGCGCCGGTGCCGACAGGCCGTGGACCGCCCGACTGATTCACATCGTGGACGTGTGGATCGGGGCCGTTCAGGTGTTGGCCCGGGCCGCCCGTCCGGTGCGAGGCTGACACCGGGCCCCGACAGGGGCGGAACGGGGAGCACCGATGGAAGAGTTCAGGACGAAGTCCGGAGTGGTCGCCGGACGGCGGGCCGGCCGAGATCCGGAGGTCGTCGTACTCCGCGGAATCCCTTACGCCGTACCCCCGTTCGGTGCGGCAAGGTTCCGCGCCCCCCGCCCGGCGGCCCCATGGGACGGAGTCCGGGACTGCGCAGGATTCGGGCCCGTCGCCCCGCAGTCCGCCGAGCTGCCCGGATCGCCGGCCTGGTCACCGGGGGACGAGGACATCCTCAGCCTCAACATCTGGACCTCCGGCGGCAGCGGCGACACGCTCCCCGTGCTCGTCTGGATCCACGGCGGCGCCTACGCCTTCGGCTCCTCCGCCCAGCCGGACTTCGACGGAACGGCCCTGGCAGGACATGGACTCGTGGTCGTCACCCTCAACTACCGGCTGGGCTTCGAGGGGTTCGGTCATGTCCCGCCCGCCGACGGCGAGGAACCCTGTCCTGACAACCGGGGTCTGCTCGACCAGATCGCCGCTCTGCGGTGGGTACAGGACAACATCGCTTCGTTCGGCGGTGACCCCGGCCGAGTCACCGTGGCCGGACAGTCCTCCGGAGCGACCTCGGTCGCCTGCCTGATGGTGATGGACGGGGCGCGCGGCCTGTTCCGCCGCGCCATCGCGCACAGCGCCGTGAACGCCTGCGCCTCCCCGGAATCGGCGGCCCGCACCACGGCGGAGGTCGCCGCTGCGGCCGGTGTTCCCGCCACGTACGGAGAGCTGGTGTCCGCCTCCCCGAAGGCGCTGGTCGATGCCTCCGACCGGGTGACCGACCGATACCGGCGCAACCCCGGATCCGGAGCGCGGCACTACGACCCCGCGATCTACGGCCCCGTGGCGCGGAGCGCCACCCTGCCGCTCGACCCGCTCACGGCGTTCGCCCGCGGCGCCGGCCGCGAGATCGAACTGCTGGTCTGTCACACGGCGGAGGAATACTGGCTGCTGGACGAGGTCGGAAGCTGCGCGAAGGTCGCCGAGAAGCAACAACTCGAAGCTTTCGCATCGGACTTCGGGATCCCGGATACGGTGCTGGACGGCTATCGCGGGCTCGCGCCGGAGGCCTCCGTGCACGACACCTACCTGGCCGTGTACGGGGATCTGATGTTCGGCGAGTACAGCTGCAGACTGGCCGAGGCCCACACGCGGGGAGGCGGGAGGAGCCGGCTCTCGCGCTTCGTCCGGCAGCGCGACGGCCGGGGGATGCCGGTCAGGGCCTGGCACTGCGCGGACATCCCGTTCGCCTTCGGGACCGTGGACGACGCACACGTCCACTTCCTCATCGGGGGGCCTCCGGGGGCAGCCGAGCGCGCACTCGCCTCACGCATGACGCGCGCCTGGGCGGAGTTCGCGGCCACCGGCGACCCCGGCTGGCCACCGCTCACCTCGGGGGGCGGGCCCGTACGGCTCTGGGGCACCTCGACGGATACCGCCCCCGCGGGCCGGTGGGATGCGTTCCGTGCGCCATGGCGCGCCTCCGGACTGCCGCTGCTGATGCCCTGACGTTCCGGAACAGCCGCCGCATTCGGACGACGTCATTGGCATGGACCTGCCCGCCGAACTGGACTACAGTCCGTAGCGACAGCTCTGAGAGCGCTCTCAGGCGGCTGTCGGACGCTTCCTGTTCCACCCCCACGATGCTGGAACAACAGAAGGGGCACTCCCTTGAGACATACGACGATGGTGCGGACCGGTCTCTCCGCACTGCTCATCATCGGCACCTGGGCGACCGCCGGCCTCACCCAGGCCTCCGCAGCGGACTCCGCTTCCTCGGCCGAACCTCAGGCGTCGGCCGGAATCATCACGGCCATGCAGCGCGACCTCGGGCTGACGAAAGGTCAGGCGGAGTCGCGGCTCACTGCGGAGAAGGCGGCCACGGCTCTGCAGGGAACGGCACGGAACGCCGCCGGGACGTCGTTCGGCGGCTCCTGGTTCGACGCGGACAGCGGCCGGCTGACCGTCGCCATCACGGACAGTGACAAGGTCGGCGCCGTCCGGGCCACGGGCGCCGACGTCCGGGTGGTCGGTCACACGGCGCGCGAGCTCGACGCGGTCAAGAACAAGCTGGACGCGCTGTCCGCACCCAGCGGCGTCAGCAGCTGGCACGTCGATCCCCGATCGAACAGCGTCGTGGTGAGCGTCGTCGCCTCCGAACAGGGTGACAACGATGTCCGGGCGTTCGTCGCGAAGGCGCGCAAGGCGGGCCCCGTCACGGTGAAGCAGACCGCCGAGGCCCCGCAGACCTTCGCCGCGGGAACGGTCGGCGGCGACCCGTACTACACCGGCAACGTCCGCTGCTCCATAGGCTTCTCGGTGCGCGGCGGCTTCGTCACGGCGGGCCACTGCGGCCAGGCGGGCGGAGCGGTCCGGGGCTGGGACAACTCCGCCATCGGCTCGTTCCAGGGCTCGTCCTTCCCCGACAACGACTACGCCTGGGTGAACGTGGGCAGCGGCTGGTGGACCGTGCCCGTGGTCCTGGGCTGGGGCACCGTGTCCGACCAACTGGTCCGCGGCTCCAACGAGGCCCCGATCGGCGCGTCCATCTGCCGCTCGGGTTCCACCACCCACTGGCACTGCGGCAACGTCCTCGCCAAGAACGAGACCGTGAACTACAGCCAGGGCGCCGTGCACCAGATGACCAAGACCAGTGTCTGCGCCGAACCGGGCGACTCCGGCGGCTCGTTCATCAGCGGCGACCAGGCGCAGGGTGTCACGTCCGGCGGCTGGGGCAACTGCAGCGGCGGTGGCGAGACCTGGCACCAGCCCATCAACGAGATCCTCAACCGCTACGGGCTGACCCTCCACACGGCCTGACGGTGAACCCCGCCGGCCCCGGGTCCGGCGGAACGCGACCGGTCTGCTGCGGCAGCAGGGTGGCCCCCTGCCGCAGCAGACCCATGCACTGCGGTGTAGGCCCAGGGTGGCCGGCCGCCCACCTGCGCCTCGGGGCCCGGACGGGGTTCGGCGTCGTCGTCCGGACATGGCCCACGGCCCCTACGTGGCACGTGGCTGACTCCCGTGCCGAGCGGGCGAGGGCGGCAGCGTTGCCGGTATGGGGGCGGCCACGTTACCGACGGCGAGCTTGAAGTCGGGGCAGTCGACGATCGGCTCGTGGTCGCATGCGGCCGCGTGGCGCAGGCTGTCACGAAGACGCGTGAGCCGGCCGACCTGCTCGTCGAGGGCGCGGGCCCTGGCGGCCATTCGGATGCGCAGGTCGGCGTCGGAGGGCCGCGCCACGAGGAAGCGGCCGATCTCGGCGATCGAGAGTCCGGCGCCGCGAGCGCAGGTGATCAGCGCCAACCGGTCCAGTACATCCGGCCGGTACGTACGGCGCAGGCCGTTGCGGCCCGCCGCGGCGATCAGTCCCTTCTTCTCGTAGAACCGCAGGGCGGAGGGCGCGAGCCCGGATCGCTGGGCGACTTCGGCGATGTCAAGCAACGCAACTTCCATCAAAGCTCCTTGACTTGAAGCGTGCTTCAAGTCGCAGTCTAGGCGATATGAAGATTCATCACTTGAACTGCGGCTCGGTCCGCACGATCGAAGCGACCTACGAGGGCCCGCAGCCCGCGCCCGCCGTCAACCACTGCCTGCTGGTGGAGACCGACGCCAACGGCCTGGTCCTGATCGAGACGGGGCTGGGCCTCGGTGACGTCCGGGACCCGGCGGGCACGCTCGGCGACGACTGGGTCGCCATGGCCCAGCCCGCGCTCGACGAGGCAGAGACGGCCGTCCGGCAGATCGCCCGGCTGGGTTACGCCCCGTCCGACGTCCGCCACATCATCGTCACCCACCTGGACGTGGACCACAGCGGCGGCCTCCCCGACTTCCCCGATGCCCACGTCCATCTGCTCGCCTCGGAACTGACCGCGGCGCGCGCCCAGTCGCCCAGCTTCCGCTACCGGCCGGCCCACTGGGCCCACGAACCTCGCTGGGTTCCCTACGGCCCCGATTCCGATGAGCAGTGGTACGGCTTCACCGCATTGCAGGCGAAGGGGCTGCCGCACGAGATCAAGCTCGTCCCACTCGGCGGTCACACCGAGGGACACACCGGCGTCGCCGTGCAGTACGGCGAACGCTGGCTTCTCCACTGCGGCGACGCCTACTACTACCACCGCGAACTGGGTGCCCAGAAGGAAGTGCACCCCGTGCTCGACACCGTTCAGACCCTTTCGCAGGTGGCGCCCGATCTGCGGCTGGGGACCCAGGCCCGTCTGCGTGAGCTGATCCGTGAGCACGGCGACCAGGTCGAGGTCTTCTCGGCGCATGACCCGTGGGAGTTCGCCCGCTACGTGGATGATGGTGGGCCGACGGCCCGAACGGTCCCGCTGTTTCCCGGGGCCACCGGGACCACATGACCGGGCTGCCCAGGAGCGGGTGATCGCCGGTGCGCATCGGCAGTCGTGCCGATCGGCAGCCCGGGCATCACCCGCGCCGCTCCTACTCCGTCACGGATGCCGAGACCTCGTGCTACTCGGCATCGCATTCGGACTGGGCCTGACGAGACAACGCGGCCATCCCGCCGAGGGGCGGAGAGCCGCCGGTGCGGGCACCCGGCCCGGCCACCAGCGGGGCCTCCGCCCGTACGCCAGCGCGGAACGCACCACCCGCAGGCGGACCCCGGCGTAGGCGTGCGTGTCCGGGCCGTCGCCGTGCGGCCGGCGCAGCGCGGGCCGGGCATGCCTGCCGTGCCCGGCCCCGGGGCGGGGAGCGCCTTGCCGTACAGGGCGCGTTGTACCGCGGCGTGCGCCGCGAGCACCCTGCGGTGCCGGCCGAGGCCCGGTGGCAGCATGAGGTGGGCCAGGCGCACGAGGCGCGGGTAGTGCTCGACGAGCGCCGCCTCGGCCTCCTTCACACCGGGGCGCGCGCCGGTACCGGGGATGCGAAGAGGTGGGGGATGGAGCGGCATGGGGGTGGGGGCCTCCCGAGCCGTGGGCAGAGAACCGTCACCCCGGCAAACGAGCCGATCGTGGGACGGTCGCATCGGCCCCGTCGCACACCCTCACCGTCAGGGAGAGCCCTCCGGGCCCTCGTCGCCCGAGCTCAGTTCCTCGGCCCGCAGGGCCAGATCCTGCAGCACGTCGGCAGAGGTCACGTCCTCCTGTCCGGAGTCGTGGATCTGGGCGAGCGCGATGAAGGCCAGCGTGAACGCTCCTACCAGCTGTTCGACGGCGCCGCCGACCTCGCGGCCCACCAGGGCGGCCATCTCCTCGACGGTGGCGTCGGAGGGGATGGCGATGTGCGGCATCGTCTCGTTGAGAAGGGTCGTCACCATGTTCTCGCCCGCGGCGGGGTCGCCACCGCCCGTCTCCTCATCGGCGTGGCGCTGCATCTCGCCCGCCTCCGTGAGGATGCCGATCACTCGCTTGAGGACTTCGCTCTGCTCCATACGGTGAGCATATGCGCCTGACCTCTCACGTCCGATCGCCCTCCGGTGGTGTGCCGAACGGCGGATGCCCCCCGGACACCGGCAGGTGGGGCTGCCGGACCGGGGGCCCGGGCCGTCGCCCGGGGAACGGGCTCAGGCCGCCTCGCGAGGCCTGTCGCCCGAGAGCTCGCGGATCAGCTCCGCATAGCGCCGCCCGCTGCTCTTGACGGGCGGCGCTGGGTCGCGTGGTCGACGTGGACCAGGCCGAAGCGCTTGTCGTAGCCGTAGGCCCACTCGAAGTTGTCCAGGAGCGACCAGGCGAAGTAGCCGGCCAGCGGTGCGCCCTTGTGTACCGCGCGGGCGCACGCGGGGAGGTGCTCCTCTAGATAGCGTGCGCTCCGGGTCGTGCACCGAGCCGTCGGGCCGGACGACGTCACGGTAGGCCGAGCCGTTCTCGGTGACGTAGATCCGGCGGGCGCCGTACTCCTCGGTGAGGCGCAGCAGCAACTGCTCAAGGCCCTCGGAGTGGACCTCCCAGTCCATGGCGGTCTCCCGGGCGCCGGGCAGTCGTACCTGCCGGGCGTGGGGGACCGGGCCGTGCGCGTCATCGGTGACGTTCTGGCGGAAGTAGTAGTTCAGCCCGATCCAGTCCAGCGGCGCCGCGCGGACGAGGCGACACAGATGACGAAGAAGGACTGGAGCAGGGCCTCACCGATCGGCGCGTCGAAGTCGACGGCGATCTTGTAGTTGTCCAGGCCCGTCCAGGGCGCCGCACCCCAGTTGTTGATGAAGAACTGGGTGAGCTGGCGAAAGCTCATCACGATGCCGAAGATCATCGGGATCAGATGGATGAGGAGTTCGAGCAGGACGGCCGGGAGGAGCAGGAGGTAGGGCAGTCCGCCGCGGCGGATCCGGTCGGGGATGCGCGGCATCCGGCGCCGCGCACCCCCGCTGCCCCGGCTCGTACCACTGGTCGACTTGTCGACTCCGGGGTCGGTGGTCACGGTGGCGGTCATGGACAGAGCCTCACTGCTGCATCGTCTGCTGGGCCTTTTCGAGGCGCGCCTTGACTGATTCGGTGGTGACGGGGGTGCCGGCCGCGGCGTCCGCGAACAGCTCCTTGACCGCGGTGCCCACGGCCGTCTCGAACTGCGACTCGTTCGGCACCCGGGGGAGCGGGGCGGCACTGGTGGCGAGGGTGTCGCGCAGGACCTTCAGCTCCGGGGCGGCGAAGGCGGGGTCCGACTGGGCGGCCTTGACCGGCGGGATCGAGCCGTAGGTCTTGCAGAGGATCTTCTGTTCCGCGTCGCTCCTCATGAACTTCACGAACTTCTTCGCGCCGTCGATGTTCTTGGTGTTCTTGAACACCGCCATGTTGATGCCGGCCACCATGGAGTTGGTCTGCTTGCCCGCGCCCGGCGCACCGGACGGCACGGGGACGGGGGTCGCACCCCAGTCCTCCGGCTTCATGCCCTGGGCGGCGAAGGTGGTGGCGGCGGCCTGCCACAGGATCATGGCCGTCCGGCCCTTGGCGAAGTCCGTCAACGACTGGTTCTGGGCGTACTCCGCGTTGCCCGGAGCGATGATCTTGTCCTTCGCCATGAAATCGACGTACTGCTTCACGGCGGCGACGGCGCCGTCCGAGGTGAAGTCCGCCTTGCCCTCCTTGTCGAAGAAGTCCGCGCCGTGCTGCTGCCCCAGGACGAACGTCTGGTGGATGTTGTTGGACAGGTTGGAACCCTCGGCGTCGAGGGTCCACTTGCCGTCCTTGGAGAGCTTCTTCCCGTCCTCGACGAGCTGGTCCCAGGTGGCCGGCGGCGTCGTGATGCCCGCGTCGGCGAACATCTTCTTGTTGTAGTAGAGGGCGTACGACAGGGAGTAGAGCGGCACCGCGGCGGGAGGCTCGCCCTCCTTGCCGGCGGAGGCGACCGCCGAGTCGATGAAGCGGTCCCGGCCGCCGATCGCCTCGAAGTTCTTGTCGTCCCAGGGGAGCAGGGCGCCGGTGGCCTGCAGCGACGCCGACCAGGTGTTGCCGATGTTCAGCACGTCCGGGCCCTGACCCGACGTGGTGGCGGCGAGGATGCGGTTCAGCAGGTCGGCCCAGGGGACGACCTCCAGCTTCACCTTGATCCCGGTCTCCTTCTCGAACTTCCTCAGCTCGGGAGTGAGGATCTTCTTGTCGGCCTCGATGTTCGGCCCCTGGTTGGACGCCCAGTACGTCAAGGTCTTCGGCGACTCGTTGCTGCCGCCGCCCGAAGTGGTCCCGCCTCCGCAGCCGGTGACTCCGGCGGCGACGGATATGGCGAGGGTGACGGCTGCTGCGGCTCTGAGGTGACGCATGAAAGGTGGCCCCTTTCCGGGGAGGGTGCGGTTCGGGATCCGAACGACCCTTCCGGTCTTAATTTAAGGTGTGATTTAAGAGGTGAAGAAAGTGCGCGTCAAGAGCCAGGGCCGGGGTATGTTGCCGGGGCGAAGGGAGCAACATGGCTGAGCGCAGCAGACGGACCGTGCGTGACCTGCGAAGGGGGAATCGGGCGCGGGTCTTGCAACGGTTGTATTTCGACGGCCCGCTGAGCCGTCAGGAGCTGGGGCCCGCGACCGGGCTCAGTTCGGGATCCATCAGCAACGTGGTCGCCGAGCTGGCCTCCGAAGGGCTCCTGGAGGAGGCGGGCATCGTCGACTCCGACGGCGGGCGCCCCCGCACCCTGCTGCGGACCGCCCCGGGCGGAGGACTGTTCGTGGGCATCGACATCGGGGAGACCCGGGTGCGCGTCGAGCTCTTCGATCTCTCACTGACGGAACTCGCCCGCACCGACCGCCTGCTGGCGCAGCACGGATACGACGTCGAGCGCATCGTCGGCCACGTCCGGTCGGGCGTGGCCGATGTCCTGCGCGACGCGGGCGCCGACCCCCGCATGCTGCTCGGCATCGGCGTCGGGGTGCCCGGGATCATCGAACGCGACGCCCCGGAGGCCGCGGGCGGCCCGGGAGCGGTCGTGCACGGTCAGACCATCGGATGGAGCGCCGTCCCCTTCGAGCGGCTGCTCCGTGAGGCCGTGAACGTGCCGCCCGAGGTGCCGTTCTTCATCGACAACGGCGCGAAGACGCTGGGGCAGGCCGAGATGTGGTTCGGCGGCGGCAGAGGCGCGGGCGCGGCCGCTGTCGCCCTGATCGGCTCCGGGGTGGGCGCGAGCGTCAACCGGGGTGACATCCTCGACGAGGACCTCTCGAACGCGGCCCTGGAGTGGGGCCACACCACGGTGCAGCTGCGCGGCCGCCGCTGCCGCTGCGGCTCCATAGGCTGCCTGGAGGCGTACGCCGGTGCGGAGGCCATGCGGGAGCGCTGGCAGGAGGCGGGCGGCCCGCTGCCCCCGGACGCCGACGACGAGACCGCCCTCGCCGCACTGCTGGCGGCCGCCTACCCGGGTCGCGGGGGCGCTGCCCCTGACCCGGTGGCGGTCTCGATCCTGGACGAGACGGCCGAGTGCCTCGGCGCCGCCCTGGCCGACCTGGTCAACCTCTTCCTGCCCGAACGCATCCTGCTCGGCGGGTGGGCGGGCCTGCTCATCGGCCCCCATCTGCTCCCGGAGATCCGCCGGTACGCCCAGGAGTACGCCCTCGAGCACGCGGTCGCCCGCACCACGATCGACCTGGGCCACCTGGGCCCGGACGCGGTCACGGTGGGCGCGGCGACCCTGCCCCTGTCCGACTTCCTGGCACGCGGCGGTACCCGTCCTGCGCCCCAGCCCCTCCGGGACGCCACACCGGCCCCGGACCGGGCGGCGACGGGCCGCCGCCGGACCGTGGCGGGCTGACCCGTGCCCCACTCCGCCGACGGGTCCCCTCCCGCCCGGCACGGCGGTGAGTCCGCCCGTGCGTTGAACCTCCGGGTGGCGGCCGAGTGCCGCCGCAGACGGTGCGGGCGCGCATCCGGTTCCTGCTGGAGACGCTCTTCGCGCTCGACCGCCGGCCTCGCTCCTGGCGGCCCGGCGGGCCGGGCACGGCGCCGTCCTGGACGCGTGGGGGGCGGACCTGCACCTGATGCGCCATCGCGTCCCGGAAGCCCGCGAGCCTCTCCTGTCCCGCGGGGACGTCCAGCGGCCCGCTGATGGTGGCGATCCGGCGGCAGCCGCGCGCCGGCATATTTCGGCGCTGCACTGCCGCAGATACGCCACCACCTCGTCCCGGGCCCGCGAAGTCTCGGCGAACATCAGCGCCGGGCGCATCCCGCGATAGAGCGCTCTCCCATGGTTGCGGGAGAGGTCGGACGGCGGGAGGGCCCCGGCCCTCGGGGTGGTGGCGCCGGGGTGCGCGGGCGGCGAGCGGCAACTGTTCACTTGTCACCGCCCTTTGTATGCCCATAAGTTGGCCGCTTGCGACGTGTCCTACTGCAGTGGGGGAGCCTGATCATGGCCGCGAACGGACGGCACCGCAGATACCAGCCCAGCCGGATCAACCGTGCCTCGCTCACGGTGACGGCGGGAGGCGCGGGAATCGCGCTCCCGCTCCTCACGGCTGCCTCGGCCGGGGCCGCCTCGACCGATGTGTGGGAGAAGGTCGCCGCCTGCGAGTCGACCGGCAACTGGCACATCAACACGGGTAACGGCTACTACGGGGGCCTCCAGTTCACCCGGTCCACCTGGGCGGCGTACGGGGGCAGCGCCTACGCCGAGCGGGCCGATCTGGCGACCAAGGACCAGCAGATAGCCGTCGCCGAGAAGGTGCTCGGAGGGCAGGGGCCGGGAGCCTGGCCGACGTGTTCCGTACGGGCCGGCCTGAAGCAGGGCGGCGACGCACCCGACATCGTCCCGCAGTCGCAGCGCCAGATCGCAGTCGAGTCGGCCGGGCAGGACGGAGCGCAGGAGTCCGGCCCCGCGAAGAAGGCCGCCGACACCGCGGCGAAGGCGTCGCCCACCGCCGTGCCCGGTCAGCGCGAGTCGTACACCGTCGCGCGCGGTGACTCCCTCTCCGGCATCGCGTCCGCCGAGCGGGTCCAGGGCGGCTGGCAGCGGCTGTACGCGGCCAACCGCACCGTGGTGGGCGCCGATCCCGACCTCATCCTCCCCGGGCAGCGGCTGAGCCTCGACGTGGCAGGGGCGCCCCCGGCAGCCGCACCGAAGCAGAATGCGGCTCCGGAGCAGCAGAAGACCGCCCCGAAGCAGCAGACGGCCCCCAAGGCCGCAGAGAAGGCGGCGCCCCGGGCCGCCGCCCCCAAGGCCACGGAGAAGGCCCGGCCCAAGCCGGCGGCGAAGCCCGCGGCCCAGCCCGAGAAGAAGGCGTCCAAGCCACGGTCCGCCCTCACCGCCCCCGTGTCCGCCCGCACCGGAACGCCGTACCGCCAGGCCGGTTCATGGTCCAGTGGCTACCACACGGGCGTCGACTTCCCGGTGTCCACCGGCACCTCCGTGAAGGCCGTAGCCTCCGGGAAGGTCGTCTCGGCCGGCTGGGCAGGCGCGTACGGCTACGAGATCGTCATCCGGCACAGCGACGGCAAGTACAGCCAGTACGCCCACCTCTCCTCGCTCCACGTGCGCGAGGGCCAGCAGGTCGGCAGCGGCCAGCGGATCGCCCGATCGGGATCCACCGGCAACAGCACCGGCCCGCACCTGCACTTCGAGATCCGCACCGGCCCCGGCTACGGATCCGACATCGACCCCCTGGCCTACCTCAGGGCCGGCGGCGTCAGCGTCTGAACGGTCCCCGTCCGGCTCTCTAAGTCACCTCGGCGAGCAGAGCCGGCGGCCGGCCGGCCGCCGAACTCCACGCGCCCGCCGCCGTGGTCCAACGGCAGTGTCAGCGGGAGGGAGAGCGCCGTCGGGGCCGGGAAAGGGTCCGGCAGTACCGCCGCCCCCTGCGTAGTCGCGGGCTTCGCCGGTTCCGGCAGCACGACCGTATGAGGCACGTCCGGGGCGTCGCCGCCTTCCGGCGTACGCTCCCCGGACTCCTCCCGATCCGCCGTACGCCGCTCAGCTCCCACCCGCTCCGTGGTCAGCAGCACCAGACCCGCCGCCGCCAGCGCACCGCAGCCGAGGGCGAGCAGGGTGCCCGTCATGCCGTAACGGAACTGCTCCCCGAACATCGTGATGCCCACGGCGGCCGCCACGACCGGGTTGACCACGGTGACCGTCGCCAGCGGCGCCGTCAGCCCGGCACCCCGGTACGCGGCCTGGGAGAGCAGCAGCCCCGCGGCTGCGAGCCCCGCGATCGCCAGCAGCGTCGGCAGCCCGGACGTCACCGAGCCGGAGGTCCACTCCACGGCCACGGTCTTGGTGAACACCGACGCCATGCCGAAGGCGACACCGGCCCCGACGGCCAGCACCACGCTGCGCAGCATCGGCCGGTGCAGCCCCTTGGCGAGGACCAGGAGGACCACCACGGCACCGGACGTCCCGGCCGCGAGCATCAGCTGCTCAGACCCGGCCAGCGTGTGGGACCCGGCGCTCCCCGTGAGGGCCAGGAGGCCGGCGAGACCGACCGTGGCCATCAGGGCGCCGCGCCAGGCCGTCCGTCCCGCCCTGCGGTGGACGAAGACCGCCGCCATCGGCAGCGCGAACACGATCGTCAGGGCGCCGAGGGGCTGTACGAGGCTGAGCGGCCCGTACGCCAGGGCCACGACGTGCAGCACCGCTCCCACACCGTTGAGCGCCACAGCCACCCACCAGGTGCCGTTGCGCAGGGGTGCGTACGAGCGGCTGCCACCGGCCGCGGCCACGCGCTCCTGGACGATCGCCCCGGCCGCGTAGGCGACCGCGGAGACCAGTGACAGCAGCACGGAAAGCGCGAGGGAACTCATGTACACCACGATGTCCCGTCGGAGCCGCCGCGTCGTCGTTCCTGAGGCGGCGATTCGGCGTACTGCTCCGGTAGTACGTCCATCCCTCCAGGGTCCTCCTCCTGACGGTAGTCCTGCTTGCCCGAGGGCTCAGAAGTTCACCGGGGAGGTGACGCCATGCTTTCGTACCACCGCACCGTGTGTCCGGAACGCGCCGAATCTTCCGTCGTTGCCGGACCGGGGGCCGTGTCGTCGTCGAGCCCGCTCAGGTGCTGAGCATGAACTCGGCACGGATGCGTTTGCCGACGGGCACCCGCTCCGCCGTGACCCGGTCGCAGAGTGCGACCACGATCTCCATGCCATGACCGCCGAGACGGGCCGGGTCGGGGGAGTAGAGCACCGGGAGCGCCGTGCTGCTGTCGTACACCGTGACGCTGATGCGCCGCGCGTCGCCCTCCAGCTCCAGCAGATACGGACCGTGGCTGTAGCGGTCCGCGTTGGTGATGAGCTCGCTGACCGCCAGCATCAGATCACTGCGGGTGTGCTCACCGAGGACCGCGAGCCACTCCGCCACGAGCCGTGCCAGGAAACGGTCGGCGAGCGCCCGGGCCTGCGCGATGCACCCGGGTTCGCCGTCGAACACCTCGGCGGTGAGCAGAACCTCCGTGGACGGTGACCCCTGGAAGGGGTCGTCCGGCCGTGAGGTGGCCTGTTCGTTCATGTGCTCCAGCCAAGGCGCCGCAGGGGAGGTCGTGGACCTCTTCTCGCCGTTCGTCTACCCGCGTCGAGAGATCCCACTCCGGGAGATCCCTGCAGATCTTACGCGCGCCGGGGCAGCCGGACCACGCTCACGAAGAAGTCGTCGATCTGGCGTACCGCCCCGATGAACTGCTCCAGGTCGACCGGCTTGGTGACATAGGCGTTCGCATGCAGTTTGTAGCTGCGGAGGATGTCCTCCTCGGCCGAGGACGTGGTGAGGACCACGACCGGGATCAGCGCCAGTTCCGGGTCGGTCTTGATCTGCTCGAGCACCTGCCGGCCGTCGTACTTGGGCAGATTCAGGTCGAGAAGGACCAGGTCCGGGCGCGGGGCGTCACTGTGCTCACCCTGACGGTAGAGGAAGTCCAGCGCCTCCTGTCCGTCGCGGACCACATGGAGGGTGTTGCGGATCTTGTTGTCCTCGAACGCCTCACGGGTCATCAGTTCATCACCCGGGTCGTCCTCGACGAGGAGGACTTCGATGGGCTTGTCGGCGTCGTTCACAGCGGGTCTCCCGACCGGGGGGTGAGCGGGGCGGGGGCGAGCAGCTCCGCCGTGGTGTGCGTGGGTGCCTCAGGCAGGACGGGCAGGGTGAAGTGGATCAGTGTGCCCTCGGCGGGCTCCGGGTCCAGCCAGATCCGGCCACCGTGGAATTCGATGATCTTGCGGCAGAGGGAGAGCCCGATGCCGGTCCCCTCGTACTCGTCGCGGGCGTGCAGCCGCTGGAAGATGACGAACACCTTGTCCGCGAATTCCGGCGGGATGCCGATGCCGTTGTCCGCGACCGTCAGATGCCAGTCGTCGCCCTCCCGGACACACGTGACCGTGATTCGGCACGGCACGTCCCGCCGACGGAACTTGACCGCGTTCCCGACGAGGTTCTGCCACACCATGGTGAGCGAGGTCGGGTCACCCAGCAGCTCCGGCAGCGGGTTCTCGCGTTCGAGGACGGCTCCGGACTCCTCGACGGCCAGGGTGAGATTGGACAGGGCCCGGTCCAGGGCCGCGTCGAGGTCCACGGGCTTCCAGCTCTGCTGCACCCGGCCCACCCGGGAGAAGGTCAGCAGGTCGTTGATGAGCACCTGCATCCGCTTGGCCCCGTCGACTGCGAAGTCGATGTACTGCCGGCCGCGTTCGTCCAGCTCCGAGCTGTACCGCTTCTCCAGCAGCTGGCAGAAGGAGGCCACCTTCCGCAGCGGTTCCTGGAGGTCGTGCGAAGCCACGTAGGCGAACTGTTCCAGTTCGGAATTGGACCGGCGCAGCTCCGTGGTCTGCTCGTCCAGCAGGGTCTCCCGCTCCTTGGACTCGGCCAGATCGGCGGCCAGGCGCCGACGCATCTCCTCGGCCGCCGCGGCCACCGCCCTGACGTCCGACGGGCCGCGGACCTCGATCCTGCCGGTGAAGGCGCCTGACCGTACCTTGTCCGACGCGGCGGTCAGCTCGGCCAGGGGCCGGCCGACCACGCGGCGCAACAGCATGCTCAGCGACACGACGGCCAGCACGAAGCCGATCACCAGGGCGATGAGCACCCGGTCGCGGGTGGTGCGCGCGTCACCCAGCTCGGCGCGGGCCGTGTCACGCGCGTCGTCCAGGTGGCTCTGCTGGGTGGCGTACAGACCGCGCAAGGCGTCGAACTCCGCCTTGCTCCGCAGGATCGGTGCCGAGGACTCACCGGCGGGCCCGTTCGCCCGCACCGCTGCGATCAGCGGCTCCGCCCGAACGGTCCGCCACTGCTGGGCGGCCCGCTCGAGCCGGTTCAGGTCCTCGGCGTACGGCTGTTCGTCCCCCATGAGCGAGCGCACCCGGGCCAGCCGCTCCCGCTCGGCCCGCACGCCCGTCTCGTAGGGGTCCAGGAAGGAGGCGTCCCCGGTGAGCGCGAAGCCGCGCACCCCGGTCTCCTGGTCGAGGAGCGAGTTCTGCAGCTGGAACGACGCGGAGCGGGCGGGCTGGATGCGGTCCACCAGATCGGTGGTCCGGTCGGAGATGCGGGAGAGGACGAGCCCGCCCACGACGAGGCAACCGCAGACCACCAGCACGAAGCCGGCCAGGATCAGATGGACCCAGTTCTGCACCGACAGCCGGGATATCGGGCCGGTCGTGCCGGCCCCTGGTTCCTCCGAGCTCATGCGTCCGCCTTCCAGCCCAGGTGCAGGACGGCGACGTCGTCGGCCAGCCCGCCGTACGGAGACGCGCCTTCGGTCGCCTCGGCGACCAGCGCGTCGACGAAGGCGCGGGGTTCGAGCGCGCCGTACTTGCCGGCCATGGCCAGCAGCCCGTCCTCGCCCAGCCGGGACTTGGGCCCCGTGCGTCCTTCGAACAGGCCGTCGGTGAACAGGACGAGCTCGCTGCCGGGGGCGAGCTCGAGCTCCGTGATCGTCCAGCGGCCCGCACCGGGCAGCAGCCCGAGGGCCATGCCCGGGTCGGGCTCCACCCAGGAGACCTCCGTGCCGCTCCGCATCAGCAGCCCGGGATGCCCGGCGCGCGCGATGTACACCCTGTCCCGGCTCGGCGGGAACACGAGCGAGGTCAGGGTGGCGAACACATGGGGATCGGATCGCTCGGCGACGAGTATCCCTTCCAGCAGACCGATCTTCTCCGGCTGCGAGACACCGGTCAGCACCGCGGTACGCCAGGCGACCCGCAGACAGACCCCCAGGGCGGCCTCCGCGGCACCGTGCCCCGAGACATCGCCGATCACCGCGTGCACCACGCCGTCCGCGGTCTGCACCACGTCGTAGAAGTCGCCGCTCAGCAGCCCGTGGGCGCGCCCCGCCTCGTAACGGGCGGCGACCTGGAAGCTGTCGTCCAGCAGCAGCGGGATGGGCAGCAGCGCGCGCTCCAGCCGGGCGTTCTCCTGGGCGATCAGACGGCTGGTCCGCATCGCTGCCGCCGAGCGCTCGGCGTGCTTGCGCTGGAGGGCGTAACGGACCGCGCGGCCCAGCATCTCGGGATCGATCCGGCCCTTGACGAGATAATCCTGGGCGCCCTGCGCCACCGCGGAGAGGCCCGTGTCCGACTCGTCCAGGCCCGTCAGCACGATGACCGCCGCGTCAGGGGCGGACTCGACGAGCTGACGGACGGCGTCGAGGCCGTTCACATCGGGCAGGTGCAGATCCAGCAGGACACAGACCGACGTACGGCAGTCCAGCAGGAACCGCCGCGCCTCGGCCAGCGTCTTGCACCACGTGAGCGGGGCCTCCAGCTCGCTGTCGGTGAGCATCTCCTCGACCAGGAGCGCGTCCCCGGAGTCGTCCTCGACCAGGAGCAGGACACCGTCGACGTCCCAGACGGACGTGTCGGCACCGGCCGGTGCGCTGTGCTGCTGCGGGATCACATCAGGCTGATGCACGCGCGCAGAGGTGTCCAGCGACGAGTCGGCCACGCTCCACCCCCTATCGACGGACGGCACGGACAGTCACGGCCGTATCCGCAGGGAAGCATATGTGACTGAGGCCCGGCACTCGGCCGGGCCTCAGTCAATCCGTGCGTACGTGCGTCAGGCCTCCACGCTCATGCCCTCGCGCAGCCGCTGGACGATCCTGCTGAGCAGGCGTGACACATGCATCTGGGACACGCCGAGCTCGGCGCCGATCTGCGCCTGCGTCATCTCCTGACCGAAGCGCATGCGGACGATCCTGCGCTCCCGGTCGTCCAGCTGCCGCAGCAGCGGAGCCAGGGTGTGCAGATTCTCGACGCTCTCCATCCCCGGGTCGTCGTCCCCCAGAAGGTCGGCGTAGGCGCGCTGGTCGCTGCCCGACTCGCTGTCGGCGTTGGGGGTGTCCAGCGAGCCCGCCGAGTAGCCGTTGGCCGCGACCAGACCCTCGATGATCTCCTCCTCGGGGAGATCGAGGTGTGCGGCGAGCTCCGCGACCGTCGGGTCGCGGTCGAGCTTCGCCGACAACTGCTCCTTGGCCTTGGCCAGCTCGACCCGCAGCTCCTGCAGCCGTCGCGGCACATGCACGGACCAGGTCGTATCGCGGAAGAACCGCTTGATCTCACCGACGATGTACGGCACCGCGAAGGTCGCGAACTCGACCTCGCGCGACAGGTCGAACCGGTCGATCGCCTTGATCAGACCGATCGTCCCCACCTGGATGATGTCCTCGGTGTCGTCACCGCCCCGGTTGCGGAAACGCGATGCGGCGAAGCGCACCAGGGAGAGATTCATCTCGATCAGGGTGTTGCGGGCGTACTGGTATTCGTGGGTCCCCTCCTCGAGGACCTGGAGGCGGTCGAAGAAGAGCTTCGACATGGCCCGGGCGTCCTGAGGCGCCACCTTGCCCGCGTCCTCGATCCACGGAAGCGCAGCCGCGTCGGAAACCGCACCCGCCTCGTCACATCGCGTGGCCGCGCTGCCGATCGCTTCGGTGGTTCGCACTGACATGGCCGTCATCGTGTCGCCCTCCCTGGTGTCCGGTGCAGTGTCGGGCGCATGCCCCGAGATCCGGAAGTAATGCCACCGAGTGCCGAAGATCTTCCGGAAAGATGTGAACGGGCCGGATGGAGCCGCCAGATGTAACGACCCGTGACCGCGTGGCTGCTTCTTGTTCGTGTTCACGGTCGATGTGTGAGTCACGCCTCGTTCCGGGCACCTGTGCTTCCGGAAGCTGAGGAGGTCTCATGAGCGACACCCGCACGGCAGGCGGACCCACTGTCACGACACGGATCCCGGCGCGGCTGGACCGGCTTCCGTGGTCGCGTTGGCACTGGATGATCGTGATCGGCCTGGGAACGGTCTGGATCCTGGACGGACTCGAGGTCACGGTCGTCGGCAACATCGCCAGCCGGCTGTCCGAGGACGGCAGTGGACTGGCCATCACCGACGCCCAGGTGACCGGCATCGCCGCCGCGCTGTACGTGGCGGGTGCCTGCTCCGGCGCGTTGGTCTTCGGATGGCTCACCGACCGCTTCGGGCGCAAGAAACTCTTCCTGATCACCCTCGCCGTCTATCTGGCGGCCACCGCGCTCACGGCCATCTCCTTCTCGGCTTGGTGGTTCTTCCTCTTCCGCTTTCTGACGGGCTTCGGGATCGGCGGCGAGTACGCGGCGATCAACTCGGCCATCGACGAGCTGATCCCCAGCAAGTACAGGGGGCGCGTCGACCTCATCATCAACGGCAGCTTCTGGCTCGGGGCCGTGGCCGGCTCCCTCCTCTCCGTGCTCGCGCTGAACACCGACATCTTCCCGAAGGACATCGGCTGGCGGCTCACCTTCGCGCTGGGCGTGGTCCTCGGACTGGTCATCCTGCTGGTGCGCCGTCATGTGCCGGAGAGCCCGCGCTGGATGTTCATCCACGGGCGCGACGACGAGGCGGAGCGGCTGGTCGACGGCGTGGAGCGGGAGGTGGAGGCGGAGACCGGGAGCTCTCTTCCCCAGGCCGAGCCGCCCATCACCGTGCGGCAGCGCAAGAGCATCGGATTCGGCCTGATCGCCCGGACCGTCTTCCGCTCGTATCCCAAACGGGCCGTTCTCGGGCTCGCCCTCTTCATCGGACAGGCGTTCCTCTACAACGCCATCACCTTCGGCTTCGGCTCGATCCTCGTGAAATTCTTCGATGTCTCCAGCGGTGTCACCGGGTACTACTTCGCCGTCATCGCCTTCTGCAACTTCCTGGGACCGCTCCTCCTCGGCCGTCTTTTCGACACGGTGGGACGGAAGCCGATGATCGCGGGGACGTACATCCTCTCCGGCCTGCTGCTCTTCGGCACCGCATGGCTGTTCGGCTCCGGCCTGCTGACGGCCGTCACCATGACCGGCTGCTGGTGCCTCGTCCTCTTCGTCGCCTCCGCCGGCGCCAGCTCCGCCTATCTGACGGTCAGCGAGATCTTCCCGATGGAGACCCGGGCGATGGCGATCGCGTTCTTCTACGCCGTGGGTACCGCCGCAGGAGGCATTACCGGCCCGCTGGTCTTCGCGGACCTGACTGCGAGCGGCGTGGTCGGCGAGACCGTCCTGGCGTTCTGCATCGGAGCCGCCCTCATGGTGGCCGCGGGTGTCGTCGCGTACTTCTTCGCGGTGGCGGCCGAGCGGAAGTCCCTCGAATCCATCGCGACCCCGCTCTCCGCCGAAGCCGGGCAGGCCGCCGGACCGACCTGAGCAACGCCCGACTCATGGCAGACTTGACCGGGGCATTCCGCCCGTGCGCGCCTGCCCTCGCCGGCTCCCGGCCGGACCACTCCCCACCGAAGCCCGACAACGGCATGAGTGACGAGTGACAGAGGAACGGCAATGACGGTGACAGAGGACAGCCAGGAGTTCGCTCCCGGTATCGACGAGCTCGGTCCCGGTATCGACCCGGAGCGGCTGGCCGTCTGCCTGAGCGTGCTCGACGAGCTGAACACCATCGAGGTCGACCACCCCGACGCCATCGCCGTGCGCCGGGCCACCGCGGGCATCTACCGCACCGTGAAGCAGCGCCGCCGCCAGGAGCGCCGCGCAGCCAAGACCGCGCACGACAAGGCCGTCACCGAGGCCACGGCGACCGGCTCGGCCGAGCGCATCGACGACGAGACGCAGGGCGTCCTCCCGTCCTCCTCGGCCACCGCCGAGATCGCGGGCATACTCCAGCGCCCCAGGTCCTGCTACATCTGCAAGACCCGGTACGTCGAGGTGGACGCCTTCTACCACCAGCTCTGCCAGCAGTGCGCGAAGGAGAACCGCAGCCGGCGGGACGCGCGCACCGACCTCACCGGCCGTCGGGCCCTGCTCACCGGTGGCCGTGCCAAGATCGGCATGTACATCGCGCTTCGGCTCCTGCGGGACGGCGCCCACACCACCATCACCACGCGCTTCCCCAACGACGCCATCCGCCGCTTCAAGGCGATGCCGGACAGCGACGAGTGGATCCACCGTCTGAAGATCGTCGGCATCGACCTGCGCGACCCGGCTCAGGTCGTCGCGCTCGCCGACTCGGTCGCCGCCGAGGGGCCGCTCGACATCCTGATCAACAACGCCGCACAGACGGTCCGCCGCTCCCCGCAGGCCTACAGCGAGCTGCTGAGCGCGGAATCCGCACCGCTGCCCGCGGGCGAACTGCCGGCCGCCGAGGTCATCGGGACCTTCGGCAGCGGCACCGTCGACCGGGTGGCCGCGCTGCCGGCCGCCCGCAAGGAGGGCCAGGGGCTCAGCGCCCAGGACGTCACCGACCTGGCGCTGGTCACCGGATCCGCCTCGCCGGCCCGCATCGCCGCGGGCACCGCGATCGACGCGGGGGGCCTGGTCCCTGACCTGCACGACACGAACAGCTGGATCCAGACCGTCGAGGAGGTCGAGCCGATCGAGCTCCTCGAGGTCCAGCTCTGCAACTCCACGGCGCCCTTCATCCTGATCAGCAGGCTCCGGCCCGCGATGGCCAGGACCGAGGCGAAGCGCGCCTACGTGGTCAACGTCTCCGCGATGGAGGGCGTGTTCGGCCGCGGGTACAAGGGTGCGGGACACCCGCACACCAACATGGCCAAGGCCGCGTTGAACATGCTGACCCGCACCAGCGCCCAGGAGATGTTCGAGAAGGACCACATCCTCATGACGGCCGTCGACACCGGCTGGATCACGGACGAGCGGCCGCACCCCGACAAGATCCGCCTCGCGGAGGAGGGTTTTCACGCCCCTCTGGACCTCGTCGACGGCGCCGCGCGGGTCTACGACCCGATCGTGCGCGGTGAGGAGGGCGAGGAGCTGTACGGCTGCTTCCTGAAGGATTACGCCCCCGCGGGCTGGTGATCACCCTCAGTCGGCTCCATACCTCCGGTCTCTCCAGTACCTCCCGTCACCTGCGATGACAGGTGGCACGGCGGCGGCCCCGCGGACTGCGGGACCGCCGCCGTTCTGTTGGCTGAAAGTGACCCAGGCCACACGTTCTGTCGAGCGCGATGGCGCTCATTTGGTTAGTCTGGGGTGAACGGACGCCACCAAGGGATCCACGAAGCTTCCTCGGCCGTCCTGGGACAGGTCTGTAAGCAGGCCGCCGTCCCACCCCGTACCGGCGCCACCGCGACCGAACTGTTTCTGCCCCTGCCCCGCACAGGGCGGTCGACACGGTTCTCACAGCCGCAGCGTCGCCACCGTCCCGGGGTTACGCGACACAAAGGAGTCCGCGGTGACACCTGACATGACGAAGACCGAGACGCGCCCGTCCGAACTGACCGGAGAGCGGGCACGCCGGCCCGAGAAGCTCCGGAACATCGAGGTGTGGGCAAGGTCGGCACCGATCAGGCTGGCCGGCTACGAGGACGATCTGGCCGAGCCGCACATCCTGCCCGGCATCGACTGACCGCGTCCGGCCCTCTTCGAGCAGCGCCTCATGCTTCTGCCCCCGTCCCCGGACGGGGGCAGAAGCATGAGGCGCCGCTGTCACCGGCGGGGCCCGGGGCCGGGTCCGCCCGGCCGGAGCGGAACGGGCCGGGCCACCGGTCTCATGAAGTCCCGTACATAGCTCCGCTCCCACCAGCATCCGGTGGCCCGCAGCTCCTGCCGGTCCGTGAACCGGTAGTGGAAGACCCTGGCCCGGATATGGGCCGGCGGGCCGTCGGGGAACGGGTTGTGGCCCAGCAGTCGCAGGGTGTCCCGGTCGCCGCGCAGCAGCCGTTCGACGAACGGACCGAACCAGGAGCGGGCGTAGGCGGGGGAGAGCGCCGCGAACCACATCATCCAGTCCAGCCGCAGATGGTACGGAGCGAACTGGCGTGGCAGCCGGCGCGGATCGCCAGGCTTGCCCCGGAAGCCGTACTCCAGCCAGCGTGTCCCCTCGTGGATCACCGGCTCGTCGGTGCCCTCGACCACCACCTCGAGCCGGATCCGGCTGATGCTCCCGAAGGCTCCGTAGGTGTTGACCAGGTGCAGTGGGTCGAAGGAGCGGTTCATCGCCTGCCGGCGGGAGAGCAGATTGCGCGCCGGACGGTAGCTGAGGACCAGGACGAGGGCGGTGACGAGGATGACCGCCACCTCGTACCAGAGGGGCGATTCCGGCTGTGCGGGGGGCGGACCGGCGATCAGCGACCAGTCGACCGCCGCGAGGGCGAGGACGATCGTCAGCCAGTTCAGCCAGGCGAAGTTCCCCGACAGCACCAGCCACAGCTGGGTCAGCACCATCAGCCCCGCCGCGGCGCTCGCCACGGGCTGGGGGGTGAAGAGCAGGAAGGGCACCACGAGCTGGGTGACATGGTTCGCCGCGGTCTCCACCCGGTGCGCGGGCTTCGGGAGATGGTGGAAGAACCAGCTCAGCGGTCCGGGCATCGGCTGGGTCTCATGGTGGAAGTCCAGACAGGTCAGCCGCCGCCAGCACTCGTCCCCCCGCATCTTGATGAGCCCTGCGCCGAATTCCACCCGGAAGAGCAGCCAGCGCAGCAGCCACAGCACCAGCACCGGGGCCGCCGTGGAGTCGTTGCCGAGGAACACGGCGAGGAAGCCCGTCTCCAGCAGAAGCGATTCCCAGCCGAAGCCGTACCAGACCTGGCCGACCTGGACGATCGACAGGTACAGCACCCACGGCACGGCCCACAGGGCCATCGCCGCGCCCAGCGGGAGGTACGCGTCCAGGCCGGCCAGGAGGGCGAGCGACACCGCGGCGCCCGCCCAGGCGACCAGGGCGAAGAAGCGGTCGGAGTAGTGCAGCCGGAACAGACCGGGCGCGGCCCGCCACGAGGTGTGCCGCAGCAGGTCGGGCACCGGGAGCATGCCGCGGGAGCCGATCAGCGCCCGGAACTGGAGCGCCGCGGCGACGAACGCGACGAGGTAGACGCCGGCGAGCGCCCGCTGGAAGATCAGCCTGCTCAGCCAGTAGCCGTCTGCGGTGAACCATTCCATCGCTTCCAGTATCCGGCGTGCCCCGCCCGTCAGGCGGCCGACACGGCGGCCCGGCGCAGTACGGAGGCGAGCCGTCGGGCGTACCACCGCTGGGCCACGGGGACGAGCGGACCCGCCAGCCGGGTGTACCAGGAGGCGGGCCGGGAGAAGGCCATGACGGTGAACCACACCGTCCCGTCGTCCGCCAGCTCCACGACGAAGCTCTCCTCCCCGCACTCCGGATGCCCCGTCAGGGTTCCGTACCCGAAGCCGGTGCGGTCCTTCTCGTAGACGGTCCAGACGATCTCGCAGGGGGCGGCGAGGCGGAGCGGCCCGATGCCCGCCGACACCTCGACGGTGACTCCGGCGGCGGCCCGTGCGGCGGAGGCGTTCACCCTGGCTCCGGTGGCACGGTGCGCGCGCCACTCGGTGACGGCGGCGCCCGCGGCCTCGAAGTCCGTACGGCCCCTGCCGACCGCTGCGCGGTGGTGCAGATGGTTGTAGCCGTCCGGGAGCGGTCCCAGCCGGGTCGCTCCTGCCTCGGGATACGTGAGCGTGCTCATGCGGTCCTGCCTTCCGGGTGGGTGAGGTCCTGGAGCCGGCGCCGGGCGAGCAGCGCACAGAGCGCGAAGCCGAGCGCGTTGCCGAGGCCGTGCGTGGCCGCCATCCAGGTCAGTGCGGGGTGCGGCAGTCCGGTGGCCTCGCCGAGCGCCCAGCTCAGCGCCAGCACCATGGTGACCGCGAGTACGCCTGCCGATACGGCCAGCAGGGCGCGGGTGACACGATCCCGTCCCGCGGCGGGGTGCGTGCGCCAGGTCAGGAGGGCGACCGTCCACATCCCGGCGGTGAGCACGACGGCCCCGGCCAGCTCGGTCAGGTCCCCGGTGAAGTAGCCGACGAGGACGAGGAGGGTGCCGAGCGGCACGCTCAGGGCGGCGAACCGGCCCGCCGCGCCGTCCTCCGCCCGGCAGGCGAGACCGGCGACGAGGGCGGCGGCGAAACCGGCGAAGTGGAAGTGGGGCACGGTCAGCGCCAGGATGCCGAGCCCGAAGCCGAACAGTTCGTGGCCGGAGCGCTCGGCGACGAGGGCGAGGGCCGCGACAGACGGGGCGACCAGCGCGGTGAGCAGGGCGGCCTCCACCGGACGCGCGCTGCGTGTGCGCGCGAGCCGGCGGGGCGCGTGGGTGGCGAGGAGCAGCGTCCCCAGCGCGTAGCAGAGGGCGAGCGCGGTGGCGACGCCGCCGCGTGGCAGCCACAGGGAGACCGCTCCGGGCACCGCGAAGAGCGGCCACAGACGCCGTATCCGGTGGAGCGAGGGGTCGCCGACGAGCCCCAGGCCCAACGGAACGATCACCAGCATGCCCAGCATCACGATCGGCCCGACCAGTACGGACATCGCGCCCACCCCCGTCCACACGCACGACCAACAAGAATTGAACGTGTTCAATTCGCGACGCCGAGCATAGGCGTCATCTTGAACGCGTTCAAGGTGCCGGTTCGGTCGAGGAATCGGACAAATGATGGCAGAGTGGCGCACATGGATGATCGGGTAGCGGGTGCCCTGTCACTCCCGGATGACTGGCCCGCCCACCCGGACCTCAGCCTCGCCCTGAACCGAATGGGCAGCTTCGACTGGGATCTGGACAGCGGCCTCATGCACATGGACGAGCCCGCCCTCGGTGTGTTCGACCTGCGCCCCGACGAGTACGACGGCCGTCCCTCGGGGCTCGCGCAGCGTGTCCCGGCCGACGAGGCGATCCGGCTCGACGCGATGGTCTCGCAGGCCCTCAAGAGCGGCCGCAACAACTACGGCGCGTACTTCCGCAGGACACGGAGGGACGGCTCCCTGTGCTGGACCCACACCCAGGGGTTCATCCGCCGCGACGGCACCGGGCGGCCCCGCCGCATCATCGGGATCATCCGTGACGCCACCCAGGAACTGGCCGAGTCCACCGCCCGCCGGACCGTCGACGAGGAGCGCCGGCGCCGTACGAGCCTGGTCGAGGGCACCACGGCGGCCCTGGCGCACGCCCGGACGGTCAAGGACGTCACCGACGTGCTGAAGAGTTCCCGCGGCCTGGCCAACCTCGGCGCCACCAGCCTCGTCATGGGGCTGCTCGAGTCGGGGCGTATCCATCTGGTGGCGGACGGCCCCGAGGGGGCGTTCGTGCAGGGCACCCGCTACACGCGCACCGACGAGCCCTATCCGATGAGCGAAGTGATCCGCACGCTCACACCGCGTTTCATCGAGACACCCGAGGACTTCGCGACCTCGTACCCCATCCTGTGGCCGCACATCAGCCATCTCGGCATCACCGCCGCCGCCTACATGCCGCTCATCGCCCAGGCCCGCCCGATCGGCGCACTCGGGCTCCTCTACGGCAACAAGGCCGGCTTCACCAGCGACGAGCGGAACCTGCTGGTGGCTCTGGGCAGTTCGATCGCCCAGAGCCTCAAACGGGCGATGCTCTACGAACAGGAGCACGACCTCGCCGAAGGGCTCCAGCAGGCCATGCTGCCGCGCCGCATTCCCGAGGTGCGGGGGGCCCAGGTCGCCGTGCGCTACCGCTCGGCGCGGCTCGGCAGGGACATCGGTGGTGACTGGTACGACATCATCTCGCTGCCCGGCGGCCGGGTCGGCGCCGTCATCGGTGACGTGCAGGGGCACGACACGCACGCGGCGGCCGTCATGGGGCAGCTCCGGATCGTGCTGCGCGCCTACGCGGCCGAGGGGCACAGTCCGGCCACGGTCATGGCGCGCGCGTCCGTCTTCCTCCATGAGCTCGACACCGACCGCTTCGCGACCTGCACCTACGCCGAGGCCGATCTGGCCACCGGAGTGGTGCAGCTGGTCAGGGCCGGACACGTCGACCCGGCCCTGCGGGACATCGACGGGAGCTGCCGCAGGCTGCCGGTCGACGGAGGTCTGCCGCTGGGCCTCTCCGCGGAGTTCGGACAGCTCGAATACCCGGTCAGCACCGTCGATCTGGACCCGGGCCAGACGATGATCCTCTACACCGACGGAATGGTGGAGCTGCCCGGCACCGACCTCGACGAAGGCATGCGGCTGCTGGCCGCGACGGTCCGCGACGGTCCGCAGGACCTCCAGAAGCTGGCCGACCGGCTCTGCGAGGTCGTCGACGAGCGCGGCGGTGAGGACGACATGGCGCTGCTGCTGCTGCGCCGCGACGCGGCCCACGCGCCCCACCCGGGAGGCCGGCTCCAGCAGCACGTCGCACAGAACGACCCGGAGGCGCTGACGTCCGCCCGCCACATGATCCGGGCCGCCGTGCGCGCCTGGGGAGCGAAGGGCCGGACGGACGAGGTCGAGCTCGCCGCCGACGAGCTCATCACCAACGCCCTGATGCACACCGACGGCGGTGCCATCGTCACCATCAGGATGCTCACCGGCCCCGAACGCCGCCTCCGGGTCGACGTCGAGGACCGCTCCAGCGCGCTGCCGCGCCGCAGGGACGCCGGGGAGTCCGGGGTCTCGGGCCGCGGACTCATGCTCGTCGACCGGATGGCCGATGTCTGGGGTGTGGAGTCCCGGGGCACCGGCAAGTGCGTCTGGTGCGAGTTCTTCATCCCGGAGCACCGGTAGCGAGACTGCCGCGGCAGCGGAAGACTGTAACAGTACGTAACATGTCCATACTTGACCGTAACCGATCGTGCGGGATTGACTGCGATCCCGCCGTTCCGCTGTCGAAGACGCGAGGCCCCGTTGACTACCGAGCTTCTGGCACCTCTTGATCTGGCTTTCTGGCACCTCGAATCCGAGGCCCATCCGATGCACCTCGGCGCGCTCGCCGTCTTCGACCCGGTACCGGGCATCGCCCCGCAGGACCTGCTCGAACTGCTCGGAGCCCGCGCCGCCGCGATTCCCCGGCTGCGCATGCGCGTACGCGACGTCCTGCTGCCCGTCGGCGGCGCGGCCTGGTTCACCGACAAGGACTTCGACGTGCAACGGCACGTCAGGCGGGTCGTGCTCCCCGAGGGCGACTTCATGGCGGAGACGACCCGGCTCGCCGGTGAACTCATGGAGCGGCCGCTGGGACGGGGCCTGCCGCCCTGGCAGATGTATCTCCTGGACAGCCCGGGTGACCGCCCGTTCGCCGTACTCGTGAAGCTGCACCACGCGCTCGCCGACGGCATGCGGGCCGTCGCCATCGGCGCCGGCATCTTCGACCAGATCGCCTCCGCCGGCGCGGGCCGCGGCGCGGTGCGCCGTCGGACACCCGTACCGCCCCGCTCCTGGCTGCCCGGCCCGTACGAGGCCGCGGGCATGGCGATCGACCGGCTCGGGGACGTGCGCAGGGCACTGGGGGTCGGGGCCTCCGTCGTACGCGCCAGCCGTCTCGACCTGCGCGCCGGCACGGCACTGACCGCGCGCTCCAGCGGCACGCGCCGGCTGGCCACCGCCGACCTCGACGCCGAGACGGTGCAGCGGATCCGCCGCACCGAGGGCGGTACGGCCAACGACGTCCTGCTCGCGGTCGTCGCCGGTGCGCTGCGTCGCTGGATGCTCGAACGCGGCGAGCCGCTGCCGGGCTCCGACCCGCGTGCCCTCGTCCCCGTCTCCCGGCGCCGGCCCGGCGGAGCGGCCACCGGCAACAGACTCTCCGCCTACCTCCTCGGGCTGCCCGTCGGCGAGCCCGACGCCCGGGAAAGACTGCGCCTCGTACGGACGGGGATGGACCGCAACAAGGTGGCCGGACCGCTGCGCGGGGCGGGCGCCGTCGCCGTACTGGCCGACCAGCTGCCCGCGCTGGCCCACCGGTTCGGAGCCCCGCTGGCGGGGAACGCGGCCCGGATGCTCTTCGACATCCTGGTCACCAGCGTGCCCCTTCCCCGCTCGGCGCTCTCCCTCGGCGGCTGCCCCCTGCGCGCCCTCTACCCCATGGCGCCGCTGGCCCGCGGACAGTCGCTGGCCGTCGCCCTGACGACGTACGGCGGAGGGGTGCAGGTCGGACTGGTCGCCGACGGGAAGGCGCTTCCCGATCTCGACCGGCTCGCCTGCGCGGTCCGCGAGGAACTGCACGACCTGCACTCACTCGTGCCCACAGTGCCCGCACCGGCCTGACGGCCGACGCACCGGGCCCTGTTGACGCGGCGGATTGATCCGATGAATATTCCTCTACGGACCATCAGGGATCACCGGCGGGGGCGGCAGGGCCATGCGGCGCATCAGACTCGGACGCAGTGCGGTCGAGATCACCGAGCTCGCCTTCGGGGCGGCTGCCATCGGCAATCTCTTCACGGAGGTCGATCCGGGGCAGGCCGCCGCCGCCGTGGACGCGGCGTGGGACGAGGGCATCCGCTACTTCGACACCGCACCGCACTACGGCCTCGGGCTCTCCGAACGCCGTCTCGGTGAGGCTCTGCGCGACCGGCCCCGGGACGCGTACACGGTGTCCACGAAGGCGGGCCGCCTGCTCGAACCGCTGCCCGCCGCCGAGACGGCGGCCAACCGTGGGCTGTCCGCCGGATTCGCCGTACCGCACACCCACCGGCGCCGCTGGGACTTCAGTGCCGACGGCATCCGCCGCAGCATCGAGGACAGCCTCGGGCGCCTCGGCCTCGACCGGGTCGACATCGTGTATCTGCACGACCCCGACGACCACAGGGAGGCGGCCTTCCGCGAGGGCTACCCGGCGCTGGAGAAGCTGCGCGACGAGGGCATGGTCGGCGCCATCGGGGCCGGCATGAACCAGACCGCGATGCTCACCCGCTTCCTGCGCGAGACCGACGTCGACGCCGTCCTCTGCGCCGGCCGCTTCACCCTCCTCGACCACAGCGCCCTCGACGCCCTGCTTCCGGAGGCCGTCGCCCGGGGCCGCAGCGTCGTCGTCGGAGGTGTGTTCAACTCCGGGCTGCTGGTCGACCCGCGCCCCGGCGCGACGTACGACTACACGGCGGCCCCCGCGCCCCTCCTCGAACGCGCCGTACGCATCCGGGCCGTCACCGAAGCGCACGGTGTTCCGCTGCGCGCCGCCGCCCTCCACTACTCGCTGGGTCACTCGGCCGTCGCGGGGGCCCTCGTCGGCACCCGCTCCCCGGACGAGGTGAGGGACGCCGCGGCACGGCTCCGCACACCGGTTCCGGAGGCGCTCTGGGACGACCTGCGCACAGAAGGGCTGCTGTGACATGACGCCCCCGCCGGTCATCGACGCCCACCACCATGTGTGGGACCTCGCGGTGCGCGACCAGGACTGGATCACCGGCGAGGAACTCGCCCCCATCCGCCGCACCTTCACCCTCGCCGACCTGGAGCCCGAGGTACGCGCCGCCGGGGTGGCCGCCACCGTGCTCGTCCAGACGGTCACCGTCGCCGAGGAGACCCCCGAATTCCTCGCGCTCGCCCACGACCACACGCTCGTCGCGGGCGTCGTCGGATGGACCGACCTCACCGCGCCCGACATCGCCGACACCCTCGCCGGACTCCGCGCCCTGCCCGGCGGCGACCGGCTCGTCGGAATCCGCCACCAGGTCCAGGGCGAACCCGACCCCGAGTGGCTGCTGCGCCCCGACGTCCTGCGCGGACTGCGAGCCGTCGGCACCGCCGGACTCGCCTACGACCTGATCGTCCGGCCCCACCAGCTGCCCGCCGCCACACGCGCGGCCGCCCTCCTGCCGGAGCTCACGTTCGTACTCGACCACGCGGGCAAACCGCCCGTGGCCCGGCGCACGACGCACCCCTGGGCCGGTGACCTGCGAGCGCTGGCAGCGCTGCCCAACACCGTCTGCAAGCTCTCCGGCCTGGTCACCGAGGCGGACCCACGGACCTGGACGGTGGAGGACCTGCGCCCCTACGCGGACACCGTCATCGAGGCCTTCGGACCCGGCCGGCTGATGTTCGGCTCCGACTGGCCCGTGTGCCGGCTCGCCGCCGGGTACACCGAGGTCCTGGACGTGGCACGCGAGCTGACCGTCCTGCTCGGGGAGGACGGACAGCGGTCCGTCCTCTCGGACACCGCACGGCGGGTCTACGGGCTGCGAACGCCCGCCGCCTGAACACGGCGCGCACCCGGCGGGCATGCGCGAGGTCGTTGCGGCAGGCTGGAGTCATGCCCGAACTGCCGGAAGTCGAAGCCCTGCGGGACTTCCTCGACGACCATCTGGTCGGCAAGGAGATCGCCCGCGTCCTGCCGCTCGCGATCAGCGTCCTGAAGACGTACGACCCGCCGCCCACCGCCCTCGAAGGCGCCACCGTGACGTCCGTGGCCCGGCACGGCAAATTCCTCGACATCACGGCCGGAGAGCTCCATCTGCTCATCCACCTCGCGCGGGCCGGCTGGCTGCAGTGGAAGGACAGCTTCCCCGCGACCCCGCCACGGCCCGGCAAGGGCCCGCTCGCCCTTCGGACGGTCCTCACCGGCGGCGACGGCTTCGACCTGACCGAGATGGGCACCACCAAGCGCCTCGCCGTCCACCTGGTGCGCGACCCGTCGGACGTGCCCGGGGTGGCACGCCTCGGGCCCGACCCGCTGGCCGACTCCTTCGACCGGGACGCGTTCGCGATGGTGCTCGGCGGGGCACGCCGGCAGATCAAGGGAGCCCTGCGCGACCAGTCGCTGATCGCGGGCATCGGCAACGCCTACAGCGACGAGATCCTGCACGTCGCGAAGATGTCACCGTTCAAGCTCACCACCGCCCTCGGCGACGACGACGTCACCCATCTGTACAACGCGATGCGCACCACGCTCCAGGACGCGGTCGAGCGCTCCAGGGGCGTCGCGGCGGGCCGGCTCAAGGCGGAGAAGAAGAGCAGCATGCGCGTCCACGGCCGCACCGGACAGCCCTGCCCCGTCTGCGGCGACACCGTGCTGGAGGTGTCGTTCAGCGACTCGTCGCTGCAGTACTGCCCCACCTGCCAGACCGGGGGCAAGCCCCTCGCCGACCGGCGGCTGTCGCGCCTGCTCAAGTAGCGGCCCGGTCACCGCCACCGGGCCTGGCGGGGAGCGCCACCGGGCGGAAGCCGGCGCGCGTACGCCGCCAAGTGGGCCACCACCACGTCGAACTCGCGCACCTGGACCGCACAAGCGGAACACCCGGCCAGATGCTCCTCGAAACGGCAGGTCTCGGCAGCCCCGAGCACCCCGAGCGCATAGGCTCCGGCGTCGCGGTGGAGTTCGATGGCGCGCATGCACTCAGGTACGCGACGAACCCGTGAATCACTCACGCCATCACACCCCTGAAGCACCTAAACTCCGGCCTCATGCTGCGTGTACTCGCCGTCGACGACGAAGAACCCGCCCTGGAGGAACTCCTCTACCTCCTGCGCGCCGATCCCCGCATCCGGAGCGCCGAGGGCGCCACGGGTGCCACCGAGGCGCTGCGCCGTATCGGGGGCGCCGTCGACGCCGGGCCCGATGACCCCTCGGCGATCGACGTCGTGTTCCTGGACATCCACATGGCGGGGCTCACCGGACTCGACGTCGCCCAGCTCCTGGCCGGGTTCGCCGCACCGCCGCTCATCGTCTTCGTCACCGCCCACGAGGGCTTCGCCGTACACGCCTTCGACCTCAAGGCCGTCGACTACGTGCTCAAACCCGTCCGCCGGGAGCGGCTGGCCGAGGCGGTCCGCCGCGTGGCCGAGCAGGTCGGTGAGCGCTCCGCGTCCGTCCACGACGCGGCAGCCGACCAGGTCGCGGTGGAACTGGGCGGGGTCATCCGGTTCGTGCCCGTCGACGACATCGCGTACGCCGAGGCGCAGGGCGACTACGCCCGGCTGCACACCGCGACCGGCAGCCATCTCGTCCGGATACCGCTCACGACCCTGGAGGAGCGCTGGCGCTCCCGGGGGTTCGTACGCATTCACCGCCGCCATCTCGTGGCGCTGAACAGGATCGACGAACTCAGGCTCGACGCCGGCAGCATGAGCGTCCGCATCGGGGGTGCCGAGCTCGCGGTCAGCCGGCGTCACACCCGTGCCCTCCGTGACCTCCTCATGCGGCAGACCGGCCGCTGACCTGGCTCGACCGGGAGAGCGGCCCTTCCCAGCCGGGCCCTGCGCCGCCTACACTCCGGCCCCATGTCCGCAGAGAGCACGCCCCGTCGCGAAGTGGTCATGGGCGAGCCCCGGCGGGTGCGACCGCTGCCCCGCTACCGTGCCCAGTCGGAGATCGACGAGCAGACCGCACTCGGGGGCGCGTACGTCCGCTCCCTGATGCGCAGCCAGCTCCGTGCCGGACTCACCGCCTTCGCGGTCCTCGCCCTCGTCGCCGGAACACTGCCCCTGGTCTTCGAGGCGCTGCACAGCAACGCCCTCGTCTGGGCGGTGCTCGGTTTCGCCACCTATCCGCCGCTCACCCTGGCCGCCTGGTGGTACGTGCGCAGGGCAGAGCGCAACGAGCGCGACTTCGCCAGACTCGTGGAAGGCCTCCCCGCACCGTGAGCGCACCCGGCCACCCGGCAGCGGTGGCGGCGGTCGCCCTCGTCGTCCTGGCCACCGTCCTCGTCGGCGGTTTCGGACTGCGGATCTCCCGCACCACCTCCGACTTCTACGTCGCGTCGCGCACCGTACGGCCGAGGCTCAACGCCGCGGCGATCAGCGGCGAGTACCTGTCCGCCGCGTCCTTCCTCGGTATCGCCGGGCTGGTGCTGGTGCATGGCCCCGACATGCTCTGGTACCCGGTCGGCTACACCGCCGGATACCTCGTGCTGCTGGTCTTCGTCGCCGCTCCGCTGCGCCGCTCGGGGGCGTACACCCTGCCCGACTTCGCCGAGGGACGGCTCGAATCCCGGCAGGTGCGCCGGCTGGTCAGCGTGTTCGTCGTCGGTGCCGGCTGGGTCTACCTCGTGCCGCAGCTCCAGGGCGCCGGGCTCACCCTGAAGATCCTCACCGGTGCGCCCGGCTGGCTCGGCGACGTACTCGTCGCCTCGGTCGTGGTGGTCGCCGTCGCGGCGGGCGGCATGCGCTCCATCACCTTCGTGCAGGTGTTCCAGTACTGGCTGAAGCTCACCGCGCTGCTGGTGCCCGCGATCTTCCTGGTGCTGGCCTGGCAGGGCGACGGCCGCCCCCGGGTCAGCTTCGACGAGCAGATCTCCGTCTTCCGCGCCGACCATCCGCTGTACGCGACGTACGGACTGATCGTGGCGACGTTCCTCGGCACCATGGGCCTGCCCCATGTGGTGGTCCGCTTCTACACCAGCCCCAACGGCCGCGACGCCCGCCGCACGACGGTCGCCGTGCTCGCCCTGGTCGGCCTGTTCTATCTGCTGCCCCCGGTGTACGGGGCCCTGGGCCGCCTGTACGCGCCCGAACTCATGCACGGCGGCGACGCCGACGCGGCCGTACTGCTGCTGCCCGCCCGGGTGATCGGCGGCGTCGGCGGCGATCTGCTCGGAGCGCTCCTCGCGGGCGGAGCGTTCGCCGCGTTCCTGTCCACGGCGTCCGGGCTCACCATGGCCGTCGCCGGAGTGATCACCCAGGACGTCCTGCCCTCGCGGGGCGTGCGGCACTTCCGGCTGGCCACCGTCCTGGCCATCGCCGTGCCCCTGGCCGGCTCGCTGGTGGTCAGCAGGGTGCCGGTGGCCGACGCCGTCGGCATGGCTTTCGCGGTTTCCGCGTCGTCCTTCTGCCCGCTGCTCGTCCTCGGCATCTGGTGGCGGCGGCTCACCCCGCCGGGCGCGATCGCCGGACTGCTGCTCGGCGGCGGCTCCGCGCTGCTGTCCGTGGCCATCACCGTCAGCGGCGCGGTGCGCCCGCCGGGCTGGCCGCACGCCCTGCTGGCCTGGCCGGCGGTCTGGTCCGTGCCGGTCGGCTTCCTCGCGATGATCCTGGTCTCCCTGGCCACTCCGGGACGGATACCGCCGGGCACCAACGCCGCCATGACCCGCTTCCATCTTCCGGAAGCGCTGACCTCGGGACGGGTGCGATGACCGGGGCCGGGATCGCCGTCATCACCGTGCTCGTCCTTCTGCTGTTCTCCACCGGCTTCCTGCTGGGCCGCACCGCCCGTCCCGTGCGCACCAGCGACGTGGGCACGCCCGTCGAGCACGCCACCTTCGAGACCCTGCACACGGCCTCCCTCGCCGCGCCCCCACTGCGCGCGGGGCTCACCGAGGAGAGCGCGCGCAGGTCGGCGCGCGGACTGCGCTCGTTGCTCGGCACCGATGCCCTGTGCCTCACCGACCGCGACCGGGTGCTGGTGTGGGACGGGGAGGGGGACCACCACGGCAAGGACGTGATGCATCAGGTCGAGGGGCTGCTGGCCAGCGGCAGGGGCACCGCCTTCCACAGCGACTGCGGTGACCTCGACTGCCCGCTGCGCTGGGCCGTCGCCGTCCCGCTGACGGTTGACCACCGGGTGCTCGGCACCCTCGTCGCCTACGCCCCCCGCGAATCGGCGGTCCTGGCCAGAGCCGCGGGGGAGGTGGCCCGCTGGGTCTGCGTACAGCTGGAACTCGCCGAGCTCGACCGCTCCCGTACGCAGCTCATCGAGGCCGAGATCAAGGCGCTGCGGGCCCAGATCTCCCCGCACTTCATCTTCAACTCACTGGCCGCGATCGCGTCGTTCGTCCGGACCGACCCCGAGCGTGCGCGTGAACTCCTCCTGGAATTCGCCGACTTCACCCGCTACTCGTTCCGCAGGCACGGTGAGTTCACCACCCTGGCCGATGAGCTCCACTCCATCGACCAGTATCTGGCGCTGGTGCGCGCGCGCTTCGGTGAGCGGCTCTCCGTGACCCTCCAGGTGGCCCCGGAGGTCCTTCCCGTCTCGCTGCCGTTCCTCTGTCTCCAACCGCTGGTCGAGAACGCCGTGAAGCACGGCCTGGAGGGCGCCGTGACTCCTTCACGGCCCCTCGACGCCGTCCGCGCGGGTGACGCCCCGATCCGCATCACGATCAGCGCACTGGACGCCGGCGCCGAGGCGGAGGTCGTCATCGAGGACGACGGCACCGGGATGGAGCCGGAGCGTCTGCGCCAGATCCTGCGCGGCGAGGGCGGCACCTCCACCGGTATCGGTCTGCTCAACGTGGACGAACGGCTGCGCCAGGTGTACGGGGACGACTACGGCCTTGTCATCGAGACGGGGGTCGGAGCGGGCATGAAGATCACCCTGAGGCTGCCCAAGTACCGTGCGGGCGTCCACGGTTCATGACCGCGCTGTCCGCCTGCCGCTCAGTACAGATGGACCGCCAGGTGACCCAGCGGCAGCCCCAGCTGCCACGCCGGCGTCCACACCCGGGTCTCAGCGTCCTCGTCCTCCTCGCCGTCGGCGTCCACCGGATCCCACGGCGGCGGCCCGATCGCGTCGAGGTCGGCCGCCAGCAGCTCGGTCTCCTCCAGCCACCGCCAGGCGGCCCGTGCCAGCGCGAGGTCGGGATCCGCGACTCCGGCCGGGGCGGTCGGCCGCGCCAGCGCCTCCAGGCGCGCGCAGACCCAGCGCCTCCAGGAGGCGCCGTACGCCGTCAGCAGCCGGAGCTCGTCCACCCGCGCCGCGGGGAGCTCGTCGGCGCCTGCTCCGTCGGAGAGGAAGATCGTCAGGGCGAGCGCGTCGCGTCCCGCACGGTACTCCAGGGTCGTCGGCTCCATCAGGTCGCCGGTCTCCAGGACCTCGTCGGCGATGTACTCGGAGTACATCCAGGCCATCGGGACCAGCAGCCCGCCCCCGCCGGTCCCCTCGTGGTGTTCGGGACGCATCCCGTCTCGCCTCTTTCGTCGACTCTGTACCGGGCTACACGCAGCATTGAACCGGGGGCACGCGCCCCGCGTGGGCAGAAGGGCAGGATCCGTCGGGAGATTCGAGGTGCCATGACCGCCGATCGCGGCGACGGCCCGCATGTGCGGCAGCTACTGGGCGCTTATGTGCTCGATGCCCTGGAAGCGGACGAGAGCGGTGAGGTCGCCCGGCATCTGCAGCAGTGCGAGGCATGCGCGGCGGCCTATGTGGAGGTCGCGGAGGCGGTGTCCCTGCTCGCACTGCTCAATGCGGAGGACCTGCTGGAGTAGCCGGGCAGATTGCGGCTGAGCAGCCGCAGCGCATAGTACGAGCGGGACTTGACGGTGCCCGCGGGTATCCCGAGGGCCTGCGCGGTCTCGCCCACGCTGAGCCCCCGGAAATAGATCTGCACGAGCACGGCCCGGTGCTCGGGGCTGAGCGTGCTCACGGCCTCGCGCACATCGAGGGCGTGGACCGCGGAGTCCGCGGTGTCGTCCTGGGCGGGGGCGCTCTCCAGCACCGCGTCGCTGACCTCCGTCGGACGGGCCTGGCGGGACCTGCGGGCGTCGATGGCCAGCCGCCGTGCGACGGTGAAGAGCCACGGGCGCATCGAGTCGTAGGGAGCGTCGAACGCCTCAGGATGCTGCCAGGCACGTACCAGCGTCTCCTGAAGCAGATCCTCCGCCCGCTGCCGGTCGCCGAACGTCAGGCCCAGCAGGAAGTGGAACAGGGCGGGCCCGTGTTCCCGCTGCAGCTGGGCGAGGTCCCGCTCATCGGTTGTCGCAGTGGTCATCGTGAACGTCCTTTCCCGAAGAGGCCCCTGACGCCTCGCTCCCGCCTGGCGTATACGAACGCATCGGCGCGTGAGGGAACAGGCGGTGCACCGAGGTGTGCGCCGAGCGGTCGCACGGAGCGGCGAGTGGTGCGGTGAACGGTCACCCGGCGCCGATACGGCCGATTCAGGTACTTTGGCTGCTTTGTTCTTGACTCGCCGGTATGAATATATGTGTATTCGGATGGCCGAAATCGTCCGAACTGGGAGTCGTGCAGATGACGAAGCGCATCCGACAGGGCGCGGCGATCGCCGTCGCCGGTCTCCTCGCCACCGCAACAGCCTGTACCGGCCAGCAGTCGTCGCCCCCCGGTTTCGCCGGGCGGCACCTCTCCGCCGAGCAGGGTGTGAACGGCGCGGGCGCCGCAGGAGCGGGGGGTTCGCGCGCTTTCACGCTGCTGGCCTCGGGCGACATCCTTCCGCACTCCTCGATCATCGACCGGGCCGCGGTCGACGCGGGCGGCAGGGGCTACGACTTCCGTCCGATGCTCAAGGGAGCCGCTCCGGCCGTCTCGGGTGCGGATCTGGCCATCTGCCACATGGAGACGGTGTACGGCCAGGACGGCGGCCCTTACACCGGCTATCCGTCCTTCAAGTCACCGCCCGAGGTGGCGACCGCACTGCGCGCCACCGGCTTCGACTCCTGCTCCACCGCCTCCAACCACACCCTGGACGACGGCGCCCAGGGGATCGGGCGGACGCTCGACGCGCTGGACCGCGCGGACGTCGCCCACGCCGGATCCGCACGCTCGGCCGAGGAGGCGGCCCGCCCCACCATGCTCAGAGCGGGCAAGGGCAAGAACGCGGCGAAGGTCGCGCACCTCGCGTACACCTACGGCACCAACGACATCCCGCTGCCCGCCGGGCAGCCCTGGGCGGTCAACCTGATCGACAAGGACCGGATCGTCGCGGACGCCCGGGCGGCCCGCGAGGCGGGTGCCGACGTGGTCGTCGTCTCCCTGCACTGGGGCACCGAATGGCAGGACGACCCCGACGGCGTCCAGCTCGGGCTCGGCCGCGAACTCACGGCCTCCGGCACCGGCGAACGCCCCGACATCGACCTGATCCTCGGCACCCACGCCCATGTCCCGCAGGCGTACGAGAAGGTCAACGGAACCTGGATCGTCTACGGCATGGGCGACCAGGTCGCCGGTGCCATGGTCAACCACGAGGGAGTCCAGGACCCGCGCGCCAACGAGAGCTCGATGGGCCGCTTCACCTTCGAGCCGCCCGCGAAACCGGGGCAGCGATGGGCCGTCAAGAAGGCCGAGTTCATCCCGCAGTGGTTCGACCCCGAGGCGGGGCGCGTGGTGGGCCTGGCTCCTGGGGCCGCAGGCCCGGCGGGGGAGACGGACGGCCGGCTGGGAGAGATCCGCGACCGGATCCAGGCCGTCGTCCTGAGCCGTGGAGCAGCCCAGGACGGTCTCGTGGCCGGCAAGTGACGTCCGCCACCCACCGGGGCGTTCATGGCCCGGCAGTGACCGGCGGGCACCCGTGGGGCGTCACGGCACGACGGTGACCGGCCAGCGCCCGGCCTTCACGAGCCGGACCGCCACCGAGCCGATGAAGCGGTGTCCGGCGGACTCCGACGCGCCCACGACCACGGCGTCCGCCTTCAGCTCGTCGGCGGCCGTCACGAGCCCGTTGTACGGATCTCCGTGGAACGTATGGAACTCCCAACGGACATTCCATATGTCCTTGAGCCGCTCGGTCGCCGTCCTGATCTCGCTCACCAGCCCCTCGGCGACCTCGCCGGTCGCGTCGGCCACGGGGGCTCCCAGGGCGGCGCCGGACGTCATCACCGGCTGGACGTAGACGAGGGCGAGCGTCGCGTTCTGCCGGCGGGCGAGGCCCGCCGCGTACGCCGCGGCCCGCATCGAGGACTGTGAGCCGTCGATGCCCGCGACGATCACCTTGGGGCCGTCGGTGCCGCGCTCGAAGCGGTGGTGTTGCTGGTCAGTCACGGGCCTGAGGGTAGCCGCTCGTGCCCCGCGCCCCCCGGGCGGGCGGTGGAACCAGGAACCTTCCCCTCCGGATTCCACCGAGGCACTCCATCCATCGGGTGCAAAACGCCACATCTCAGGTGTCGGCGTCAAGCGGGGGCGTCACTCCGTGCGAGCAGTTAGTCATGAAGCATGATCAGATTCCGGCGGAACGCCGCACCTTCCTGCGCCTCGCTCTCACACTGGGGGCTGCCATCGCCGTGCACGCCGTAGCAGCGGATCCGGCCGGGACGCCCGCCCGCCCCGGTGGAGAGCCCCTGGCCCCGGCCGCCGGGGCTCCGGCGGGGGCCCGGACGGCCCCAGGCGCCTACCGGCTGTGGCCCATGACCTCGACCACGCCGCCCCGCTTCCGGCCGGCCGCGCCGCCCGTCCGCACCCGGCCCTTCGAGGAGTTGCCGGAGCTGGGGAGCGACGCCATGGTGCTCAGCTTCGACGACGGCCCCGACCCCCGGTACACCCCGGACATCCTGGCCACGCTGCGAAGATACGAAGTCCGGGCGATGTTCTTCGTCTGCGGCGAGATGGCCACCGACAACCGCGACCTGCTCCGCGAGATGGCGGACGACGGGCATGTCGTCGGCAACCACTCCTGGTCGCACCCCCTCATCCCGAAGCTCTCCCGGGGCGCGATCCGCGACGAACTGGGCAGCACCAGCGAGGTGATCGAGAAGACCCTGGGATCCCCGCCGCTCTGGTACCGGGCCCCGTACGGCGCCTGGAACCGCAATTCCTTCGAGATCGGCGCCGCGATGGGCATGGAACCGATGGCCTGGACCGTCGACACGCTGGACTGGACCACGCCGGGCACCGACGCCATCGTCCGCCGGGTCAAGAAGGGTGCGGCGCCCGGCGTCGTGGTGCTGTCGCACGACGCGGGCGGGAACCGGTCGCAGAGCGTGGCCGCCCTCCGCCGGTACCTGCCGGCGCTCATCGAGAGGGGGTACCGCCCCACCGTCCCGCACCGCAGCTGACGGTGTGCGCCGGTGCCCTGACCGGCTACCGCGTCTCGACCAGCCGGGCGAAGACCACCACGTTCCCGTCGTAGCCGTTGGCCTTCGAGTACCCCCCGCCGCAGGTGATGACCCGGAGTTCGGCGTACCCGGTGTCGCCGTACACCAGGGGGCCGGGGAAGTCGTTCTTGGAGAAGACCTCGACGCCGTAGATCTCGAACACCGCGACCCGGTTGTCGTAGCGGGACACCTCGATCTGCTGCCCCTTGCTGAGGGAGCCCAGTCCGTAGAAGACCGCCGGGCCGGCCAGGTTGTCGACGTGGCCGACCACCACGGAGGTCCCACGCTGGCCGGGGGCGATGCCGTTCTGGTACCAGCCGGCGAGGTTCGGATCCTGGGCGGGCGGCGCCTCGATCCAGCCGGCCGGGTCCAGGTTCACATCGACCACGGGTGCGTCGACCTCGATCGACGGGATCTGGATGCGCTCGGCGGGGGCGTACGCGAGCGGCTGCACTGACTCGCCGTCGGCGGGGGCGGACACCGTGGTGTCCCGGGGGCCGGCCACCGAGGCCGCTGCGGCGGGCTGTGGCGGCCCGGGGGACGTCTCCACGCCGTTGCGCATGAGAGCGAGCCCGGTGAGCATCACCAGGGCGATGGCGCCCCACGGTGTGCGTCTGCTCCGCTCGCCGCCCCACTGGTTCCGGCCCATGGTTCTCCCTTCGTCGCGACACCGTCACGCTAGGCGCGGTTGCGCAAGGCGGCGATCAGGGAAGGGCGAACGGGTGGCGGCCGACCGGGCGCTTTCGTGGGCGTCTTCTCTTCGGAGTAATGAGCGGATAAAAATTCTGACGGTCCGTGACCTGCGGCTCCGTCAGATTCCGGCCCAGACCTCGGCGTGTCGGCTCACCGAGGTGGAGCAGTGCCGAAGTGCGACACCTGCGGTATTTGGTGAGGGTTCGTCATGGGACGCGTTCTCGTCAACTCCCGGGGACCAGACTCCGGGGCGCTTCCCGCTGGAGGTTCAAAGATGCGTGCTTCACGCACTCTCGCGGTGACCGCGACCGCATTCGCGGCGGTCGGGCTCGCTGCCCCGCTGGCCGCCGCCGGTGGCGGCCCGGGCAGTAACCCGAGCAACTTCCCGACCAATGTCAGGGTCGACCCGTCCTCGGTCCACCAAGGCGCCACGATGCAGGTCAGCGCGGAGGGCTGCGGCCGCTCCGGCGGCAAGGTGTGGTCGAACGCCTTCCCGACGGTGAACCTCTCGCCGGGCCGGGTCGGCTACGCCACGGCGCGCATCCGGAACAACGCGACGCCTGGTCAGTACAGCCTGTCTGTGAGGTGCAACGACAGCCAGAACAACTTCGGCGGCAACGGAGGCAATGGCGGCCAGGGCGGTAACGGCGGCCAGGGCGGCAACGGAGACGAGCGCGGCCAGGGCGGCCAGGGCGGCAACGGAGACGAGCGCGGCCAGGGCGGTAACGGCGGCCAGGGCGGCAACGGCGGCCAGGGCGGCAACGGCGGCCAGGGCGGCAACGGAGACGAGCGCGGCCAGGGCGGCCAGGGCGGCAACGGAGACGAGCGCGGCCAGGGCGGCAATGGTGGCCAGGGCGGCAATGGTGGCCAGGGTGGCAACGGTGGCCAGGGTGGCAACGGCGGCAACGGCGACCCGGTCGCGACGGCCCGCTTCACCGTGCTGCCCTCCCGGGGCGCGCAGGGCGGCCTCGGCGGCTCGATGGGCCCGAGCTCCGTCGAGATGCAGGTCGGCGGCGGCCTTGTCGCGGCGGCAGCCGTCGGCGGAGCCGTCTTCGTCGTCCGTCGGCGGATGAGCGATGCGGCGATCTGACGCGTCGAACCTCGCGCCCGGCCCGATACGCCCGTCGCCCCGAGTCCTGGATCAGGACCCGGGGCGACTGTCGTGTGTCTCGTATGCGAGCTGTCAGTGCTGGCGAGCGGTGCGGCGCTTGCGCAGGACATAGAAGGCGCCGGCCGAAGCGGCCGCCACCAGTGCGGAACCGGCGGCGATCTCCGCGGGGTCCATCGTGTCGACACTGCCGCCGAGCCCGCCCAGCACGCCGCTCGGAGAGGCGGTGGAGCTGGTCGTGGGGGCAGTGGTGGGGCTGGTCGTGGGGGCCGTGGTGGGGCTGGTCGTGGGGGAACTGGTGGCGCCGCTCGTGATCGTCAGGTTGGCGGACCGTGTGGTGGTGCCGCAGCGGAAGGCCACCTCGTAGACCGCGCCCCGCCTGGCGTCCCGGTCGACCGTGGCCGAGGCGGACCGCCCGCTCGGGATGGTGACCGTGTCGAACACGCCCGAGTACGCGGTCGCATCGCTGGTGCACCCCATGGCGCCGAGAGTCACCTGGCCTCCCGGCGCGACCGTCGACGGAGTGATGGTCGGCGTGAACGAGGTGGATGTGCCGCCGTTGAATACATCGGCCGATGCGGCCGGTGCCATCAGAAAGCAGGCGGCGGCGCCCAACAGGGCGACGGGTGCGACACGTATCGCGCGCATGGTGAATCCTCCGGGTCCCGAGGAGCAGCCGCGGAACGGATTTCCGCGAGGTATGGGAATGCGCCTCGATGACCGAAACGGTAGAAGTATCGCTTATCACCCGCGATCGGTGTCAGGCGAATGGGGCAGCCTTGTCCCCCGACCGGCTCTCCGGCAGAGGGGCAAGGCAGCGAGATACGCGCTCTATCCACCCGTGGCATGCGGGAACAGATCGACGAACGGGGCTGTGGTCGCCGAGATGCCCCGGCCGAAGGGGGCGTCGAAGTCCCAGATGAGGAAGAGCAGGAAGGCGATCAGGACGCTGAAGAGGCCCGCCAGCAGCAGTTCACGGAAGGTTCTGCGGATCTGCAGCGTGAAGATCAATCCGACCGTGACCACGGCCCCGGTGATCAGACCGAACCAGACGACTCCCGGCATGGTCGCGCCCGCGTTCTGCCCCCGGGCCCCCCGTGCGTCGTCGACGGCGGCCACCTGGTCCACCAGCGGCTGGTACGCCTGCCCTTCGTGGTCAGTCTGCGGCTTGTACTCCGTCACGTCGGCCCGCACCCGGTCGAGAAGTCTGGTGCCCTCCTCCGTGAGATTCCCGTGGTCCGTCATCGACTTCCATTCGGCGCCGACGACATGTGCCACATACGCGTCCACGTCGGCCCGGATGCGGTCGCGGACCTCGACCGGGTAGACCGCTGACCGGGCGCTCACCTCGTGCAGTGCCTGCGCCTCCAGGCGTACGGACTCCTGGGCGGCGCTGCGGCCCTCCCAGACGCCTGCGATGGCCAGGCCGAGCACGATCGCGTACACCACGCCGATCATCATCGTCATGTACTCGATGACGTCGGGCGTCTCGGACGGATCGTCGTCCTCGGCGATGCGCCTGTTGCTCAGGACGGCGATGGTCAGCACGACGGCGCACGCCGATGCCATCGCAATGGTCAGAACAAGCCATTCCGACATGGGTTCCCTTCTTCGGTTCAGCGGGACGAGCGGGGCCGCAGTACGGCCACGGCGAAAACGGCGGGCGCGGTGATGAGAAGGGTGAGCGAGACCAGTGACGGCCCGGTCCGGGGCGTCTTGCGGGGAGGCTTTCTGTAGGTGGGCAGCGCGACGGGCGCGGGGGGTGGCGGTGCGGGGCGCACGGTGGAAGGCGGTGGCGAGGGCTCCGGTTCCGGTTCGGGTTCCGGTTCGGGCGGCGCGGGTGCAGGGGGAGGTGGTGGCGGTGGAGGTGGTGGCGGTGGAGGCGGAGGGGGTGGAGGCGGAGGGGGTGGAGGTGGAGGTGGAGGTGGCGGTGTTGGAGGGGGTGGGGGAGGCGGAGGTGCTGGTTCGGGCTCGGGCTCAGGCTCGGGCTCGGCGATGACCGCCCCGCACCGTCCCTCGCCCGCCACGGCGACGGAAGAGCCGCCGTCCCCCTGCCCGATGGAGGCGACGGCGCAGTCGTCACCGGCCGCCGGCAGCGGGACAGCGAGCAGCAGGAGCAGGGTCGCGGCCGTCAGCCGCCATATGCGTGATCCGTACACGCCGGGGAGCATGTTCCCCTCAGCCGCCGAACACGCGGAGGACGGAGCCGATTCGCCTGATGGAGGGGACATTCGGCGATTCGCGTTTGCGCCCGCCGGAACGTGTCCGGGCTCCCGTTGAACACAGAGGTACCCGTCGCCCGTACCAAGGGCCACGGAAGACGCGGACTCGCGTCCCGGACGGCAGAAGGACAACGGGAGTCGACATGAATACCTGGCGGAACGCCTCGCTCGCGGTGACGGCGGCGGCCCTCTTGGCGCTGACGACGGCGTGCGGTCAGGAGAAGGGCACCGCGTCGCCGAACGGCCAGGCCGTGGGGAACGCCGCGCCCGCACAGCAGCCGGCCGACGGCGGCTACGGCTCGGACGGCGGCTACGGTTCCGGCGCGGCACCGGGTGGCACGGCGAAGGAGGCCGGGCAACTCGCGGCGTGGGACAGCAAGAAGCTGGGCAAGGTGCTGACCGACAGCGAGGGGTTCACGCTCTACCGCTTCGACAAGGACACCGCCGAACCGCCCAGGTCGAATTGCGAGAGCGACTGTGCGAAGGCGTGGCCCGCGGTGCCGGCGCAGAACGCCGAAGCGGCCGCGGGCACCGAGGCGTCGCTGATCGGAGAGGTGACCAGGGACGACGGGAGCAAACAGCTGACCGTGGCGGGTTGGCCCATGTACCGCTATGCCGAGGACACCCGGCCCGGTGATGCCAACGGGCAGGGTGTCGGCGGGACATGGTTCGCCGCCGCTCCGGACGGAAAGAAAGCGGCGGTGAACGCCGACGGAGCCGCCGGTGCCCAGGCCGGCCTCGCCGGGCTTTCCGTCCGCGAGGATCCGGAACTCGGGAACATCGTCGTGGACAAGCGGGGTATGACGGTTTACCGCTTCAAGAAGGACTCGGCGTGGCCGATGAAGTCCGCGTGCGCGGGCGAGTGTCTGAAGAAGTGGCCGGTCGTCGGTCCCGTGGAGAAGAATGACGTCGAAGGCGTCACCACGAAGGGATTCGTCACCTTCGACCGTCCGGACGGCGTCAAGCAGCAATCGCTCGACTGCTGGCCCCTCTACACCTTCTCCGGCGACGCGCGGCCGGGAGACACCAACGGCCAAGGCGTCGGGGGCACATGGTACGCGGTCTCGCCCGACGCGAAACTGGTCGGAGCCTCCAAGTAACGCCCGGAAGATCCCCCGTGGTGCCGGTCCGTCGCCGAATGCGCACACGCAGCGACGGATCCGCACATGCCTCCGGTGTGTGACCAATAACGGATCTCTAATTTCCGTTTCCACTCGCTCTCCTGGCGGTCGATCAGTAGCCTCTGGTCAACACTGACCATGAGCATGGCCGGATCGCCGTGGCGACTTGTTGGAGACATCGATGGAGCGTCCCGCCTGGGCACCGCAAGGCATTGACATCTCGGTGCCGAGCGTGTCTCGCATGTACGACTTCTATCTGGGCGGTTCGCACAATTTCGAGGTGGACAGGGAAGCGGCCCGGAAGGCCATGGAGTTCATGCCGGGCCTGCCCAAGGTCATGCAGGCCAATCGTGCCTTTATGCGGCGGGCCGTGCACTACGCCACTGCTTCAGGCGTCAACCAGTTTCTGGACATAGGGTCCGGTATACCGACCTTCGGCAATGTTCACGAAGTCGCCCAGGCTGCCGACCCCGAGGCCCGGATCGCCTATGTCGACCACGACTCGGTCGCGGTCGCACACAGCCAGGCGGTGCTCGAGGGCAACGAGCGGGCCGTCATCGCCGCCGCGGATCTGCGTAAACCCCGGGAGATCCTGGCGGACCCGCAGATCAACGGCCTCCTCGACCTGGACAAGCCGGTGGCGCTGCTCCTGGTGGCGGTGCTCCACTTCATCGAGGACTCCGACGACCCGTACGCGGCGGTCGCGGAGCTGCGCGACGCGCTGGCCCCCGGCAGCCTGCTCGTCCTGACCCACGCGTCGTACGAGGGGATCCCGCTCACCGAGGAGGAGGCGGGCGGGACGGTCGGTGTCTACCGCACCATCCGCAATCCGCTGATCATGCGTTCGCGCACGGAGATCAGCGGATTCTTCGAGGGGTACGAGATGGTCGAGCCCGGACTCGTGGCCATGCCCGAGTGGCGGCCCGAGTCCCCCGAGCAGCTCGCGCAGGAAGACCCGTTCGCCTACTCGGGCTTCGGCGGGGTTGGGCGCAAGGCGTGAGCATTCCCGCCCAGTCGTCAGGCGCGCCTGACGCGGAACCCGACGGCCCCGAGGGCCGGCTCCGGAGATTCGCCACCATCTGGAGCCGGGCGATCTTCCCGTCCACGGCCACCTCCATGTCCCGCCCGGAGTTCGAGGAACATCTGCTGCCGCTCGCCCGGGAGCTGAGCGGCATCCTTCACGCCCGGGTCTTCGACGCGGCACCCGCGCACGGCGTCGGAGCCTCCCTGGTCGCCGCGCACTGCACGGATCCCGACGCCCTCAGCTCCACGCTCGGCGTCGTCGACGCCTACCTGGTGCTCTACTGCGGCGGCAACGGACCGGTGGAGCTGTCCACCGAGGACAGCCGGGCCCGGTGCGCACGGATCCAGCACGCGCTCGCCGGAGGCTTCACCCAGGCGCTGCGGGAGCGGACACTCACCGAGCAGGAGGCGATCGCCCGCTCGGCACTCGCCGCTCGCTCGCACGCCGAGCAGGCGCTGCACGCGACCGAGGCACGCTTCCGCGCCGTGTTCAAGGACGCCGCTGTCGGGATCGGCATCGCCGACCTCGACGGGAACATCCTGGAGATCAACGACACCCTCACCAAAATGTTCGGCGGCCTCGAGAACCACGTCCGCAGCCACAAGGTGAACGAGTGGGTGCACCCCGAGGACTCGCCGTACGTATGGAAGTACTACGACGAACTCGTGCGCGGTGAACGCGAGCACTACAGCGTCGAGAAGCCGTACTACCGCAACGACGGCACCGTGCTGTGGACCAACCTCACCGTGTCGCTCCTACGGGACTCGGACGGGCGGCCGGAGTACCAGCTGGCCCTCCTGGAGGACACCACCGAGCGGCGGCTCCTCAATCTGCGGCTGCGCTACGAGGCCACCCACGACGCGCTCACCGGCCTGCCCAACCGGACGCTGTTCTTCGAGCGCCTGGAGAAGGCCCTCGCGCCCAGGGAAGACATGCGCTTCGGGCTCTGCTACCTCGACCTGGACGGCTTCAAGGCGATCAACGACAGCCTGGGCCACGCGGCGGGTGACCGGCTCCTGGTCGAGGTAGCCGACCGGCTGCAGAGCTGTGCGACCGCCCCCGGCGAGATGGTCGCGCGGCTCGGCGGTGACGAGTTCGTGGCCCTCACGACCGGGCCGCGCACCCAGGACGAGGTGCACGAGCTGGCCGGACGCATCCTCTCCGCGCTCGCCACACCCATCCGTCTTGACGGCCGGGAGTTGACCGTCCGGGGATCCATAGGCGTCGTCGAAGGGCCGTCGGGCGAACGCACCGCAGCCGAGGTGCTCCGCAGCGCCGACATCACGATGTACCGGGCCAAGGCGGCGGGCGGGAACCGCTTCGCGCTCGCCGACGCCGAGGCCGACGCCCGCGCCATCACCCGCCACGGGCTGACCACGGCGCTGCCCGCGGCGCTGGACCGCGGCGAGTTCTTCATCGAGTACCAGCCGCTGGTGCACCTGGGGGACGGCAGCGTGCACGGAGCCGAGGCACTGGTGCGCTGGTGCCATCCGCAGCACGGCGTGCTCAGCCCGGACCGGTTCATCCCGCTCGCCGAGCACACCGGACTGATCGTGCCGCTCGGCCGCTGGGTGCTGGAGGAGTCCGTCCGGCAGGCGAACTTCTGGCAGGAACGCCACACCGACGGCGGGCCTCTGCGGATCAACGTCAACCTCTCGCCGACGCAGCTGCACCACCCGAGGCTGGTCGCCGAGACCGTCGACGTGCTGGAACGCTCGGGGCTGGAGCCCGGCGCCCTCTGTCTGGAGGTCACCGAGTCAGCGCTGATCGGCGCGGACGACGATCTGCTCAAGCCGCTGCGACAGCTGGCGGAGATGGGCGTCGACATCGCGCTGGACGACTTCGGCACCGGGTACTCGAACCTGGCGAACCTGCGCCGCCTGCCGGTGAGCATCCTCAAGCTGGATCGTTCCTTCACCCAGGGCATGCAGCACCACCCGGCCGACCCGGTCGACCTGAAGATCGTCGAGGGCATCGTCTCGCTCGCGCACAGCCTGGACCTCGCGGTCACGGTCGAGGGTGTCGAGACCGGTGCCCAGGCCGAGCAGCTGCGACAGCTCGGCTGCGACACCGCCCAGGGCTGGTACTACGCGCGCCCCGGCGCCCCGGACCGGATCCACGCGCTGCTGCTGGCGGACGCGGTCTGACGGCTCCGTCCTCAGCCGGCGCCCGGGCCCGGCCCGCCGACGGCTGAGGACGCTGCGGGCGGCCCCGCCCCCAGGAGCATCCGCTGGAGTTCCCGCGCCGCGCGCGGCGGTTCGACGTCGCTGCGGTGCGCCAGCGCGATCGTGCGCCGCAGTCCCGGCGAGGCCAGCGGTGTCGTACGGAGATCCTGGCCGGCCCGCACGGCGACCATGCGGGGCACGACGGCGATCCCGAGCCCCGCCCGTACGAAGCCGAGTACGGCGTCCATCTCGCCGCCCTCCACCGTGAACGAGGGCTCGAAGCCCTCCGCCCGGCACGCGGCGACGGTCAGCTCCCGAAGGTCGTAGCCGTGCCGGAACATCACCAGCGGCTCGTTCTCGAGATCGGCGATGTGCACGGCCCCCTTCCGCCCGGGTGCGGGCCGGGACGCCGATGACACCACCACCAGGTCCTCGTGCAGCAGCTCCACCGTGGTGAGCGCCGGCGAGCCCGCCGGCAGGGGCAGCACGAGCAACGCGAGATCCAGGGCGCCCCGTGCCAGCTGCCGTACGAGGTCGTGGGAGCCGCCCTCCTCGATCAGGAGCTGGATCCCCGGGTGCGCGCCGTGGAAGGCGCGCAGCACGTCGGGCAGCAGGCCCGTGCAGACGCTCGGGGTGGCGCCGAGCCTGATCCGCCCCCGGCGCAGCTGTACGAGCTCCTGCACCTCGTGCCGTGCGGTGTCCGCGTCCGCCAGGATCCTGCGGGCGAGCGGCAGCAGCGCCTCGCCCGCGTCGGTCAGCGCGATGTTGCCGCGCGCGCGGCTGAACAGCTCGGCGCCCAGCTCGTTCTCCAAGGCCTTGATCTGCTGGGAGAGGGAGGGCTGCGAGACGTGCACCTCTTCGGCGGCCCGGGTGAAGTGTCTGGCCTCGGCCACGGCCACGAAGTAGGCGAGCTGCTGAAAGTGCATGCGGCCGATGATAGCGAACTCCATAGTCTGTTCCTATGGAGATGAGTCATTTCATGTCTTGGACTGATGATGGTCTTCGGCTCTAGCGTCGTGTCCATGGCATTGGCAACGCGGACGGACCGACGGCCGTCCAGGACGCGTACGCTCTGGGACTCGTCCGTCGGCAAGAAGACGATCATGGCTGTGAGCGGCCTGATCATGCTCGGTTATCTGGCGGTCCACATGCTGGGCAACCTGAAGATCTTCTTCGGATCCGGCGAGTTCAATCACTACGCGCACTGGCTCCGGACCCTCGGCGAGCCCTTCCTGCACTACGAGTGGGCGCTGTGGATCATACGCGTGGTCCTCGTCGCGGCCGTCGTCCTGCACGCCGTCTCCGCCTACCAGCTGAGCCGCCGTGACCTCAGGGCGCGCCCGACGGCGTACGTCCACAAGAAGGCGCGTGCGAGCTACGCGACGCGCACCATGCGCTACGGCGGCATCATCCTCGCGCTGTTCATCGTCTGGCACATCCTGGACCTCACGACCGGCACCGTGCACACCGGCGGATTCCAGGCCGGGCACCCCTACCAGAACGTGCTCGACACCTTCTCGACCTGGTACGGGAACGTCATCTACATCGTCGCCGTGCTCGCGCTCGGCCTGCACGTCCAGCACGGCTTCTGGAGTGCGGCGCAGACCCTCGGCGTGGGCAGCGCGACCCGGGACCGCGTCCTGAAGACCCTCGCCAATGTCCTCGCAGTGGTGCTGACGGCCGGCTTCGTCTCCGTGCCCGTCGCCGTGATGACCGGAGTGGTGAGCTGACATGAGCGACTACACGAACTACCGCACCGGCGACCCCGTCGTCGACGCCAAGGCGCCCGAGGGCCCCGTCGCCGACCGCTGGGACACCCGTCGCTTCCAGGCGAAGCTGGTCAACCCCGCCAACCGCCGCAAGCACACCGTCATCGTCGTCGGCACCGGCCTCGCAGGCGGATCGGCCGGCGCCACCCTCGCCGAACAGGGCTACCACGTCGTCCAGTTCTGCTTCCAGGACTCGCCCCGGCGTGCCCACTCCGTCGCCGCCCAGGGCGGGATCAACGCGGCCAAGAACTACCGCAACGACGGCGACTCGGTGCACCGGCTCTTCTACGACACCGTCAAGGGCGGCGACTTCCGCGCCCGCGAGTCCAACGTCCACCGACTGGCCGAGATCTCGGTCGAGATCATCGACCAGTGCGTCGCCCAGGGCGTCCCCTTCGCCCGCGAGTACGGCGGCCTCCTCGACAACCGCTCGTTCGGCGGCGTCCAGGTCTCCCGCACCTTCTACGCCCGCGGGCAGACGGGGCAGCAGCTCCTCCTCGGCGCGTACCAGGCGCTCTCACGGCAGATCGCCGCCGGCAACGTCGAGCTCCACTCCCGCACCGAGATGCTGGACCTGATCGTCGTCGACGGCAAGGCCCGCGGCATCGTGGCCCGCGACCTCGTCACGGGGAGGATCGACACGTACTTCGCCGACGCGGTCGTCCTGGCGAGCGGTGGCTACGGGAACGTCTTCTACCTGTCGACCAACGCCATGAACTCCAACGCCACCGCGATCTGGCGCGCCCACCGGCGCGGAGCCTGGTTCGCGAACCCCTGCTTCACCCAGATCCACCCCACCTGCATCCCGCGCACCGGCGACCACCAGTCGAAGCTGACGCTGATGAGCGAGTCGCTGCGCAACGACGGACGCATCTGGGTCCCGAAGGCCAAGGGCGACGACCGCCCCGCCGACCAGATCCCGGAGGACGAGCGGGACTACTACCTGGAGCGCATCTACCCCGCCTTCGGCAACCTCGTGCCCCGTGACATCGCCTCCCGTGCCGCGAAGAACGTCTGCGACGAGGGCCGCGGTGTCGGACCCGGCGGACAGGGCGTCTACCTCGACTTCGCCGAGGCCATCGCGCGCATGGGCCGGAAGAAGGTCGAGGAGAAGTACGGCAACCTCTTCGACATGTACGCGCGGATCACCGCGGAGAATCCGTACGAGACGCCGATGCGCATCTACCCCGCCGTCCACTACACGATGGGCGGTCTCTGGGTCGACTACGACCTGCAGACCACGATCCCCGGCCTCTTCGCCATCGGTGAGGCCAACTTCTCCGACCACGGTGCCAACCGCCTCGGTGCCTCCGCGCTGATGCAGGGTCTCGCCGACGGCTACTTCGTGCTGCCGTCGACCATCAACGACTACCTGGCCCGCAATCCGCACACCGAGGAGATCGACGCCGGCCACCCGGCTGTCACCGAGGCGGTCGCCGAGACCGAGGACCGGCTGAATCTCCTCCTCTCGGTCGACGGGGACCGGACCCCGGACTCCTTCCACCGCGAGATCGGCGAACTCATGTGGGAGTTCTGCGGGATGGCCCGCACCGAGGAGGGTCTCCGCAAGGCCCTCGACCGGATCCCGCAGATCCGCGAGGAGTTCTGGCGCCGCATCAAGGTGCCCGGCACCGGCGAACAGTTCAACCAGTCGCTGGAGAAGGCCAACCGCGTCGTCGACTACCTGGAGCTCGCCGAACTCATGTGCCTCGACGCCCTGCACCGCGCCGAATCCTGCGGCGGTCACTTCCGCGAGGAGTCGCAGACCCCGGACGGCGAAGCCGCCCGCCGGGACGAGGAGTTCTCCTACGCCGCGGCCTGGGAGTTCAGCGCCACCGGCGACGCCCCCGTCCTGCACAAGGAAGACCTCGTCTTCGAGTACGTCCACCCCACTCAGCGGAGCTACGCATGAAGCTCACCCTGCGCGTCTGGCGCCAGCAGAACGCCGAGGCGCCCGGCGCCATGGCCACCTACGAAGTCGACGGCATCTCGCAGGACATGTCGTTCCTGGAGATGCTCGACACCCTCAACGAGGAGCTCATCCTCGGCGGGGACGAGCCCGTCGCCTTCGACCACGACTGCCGCGAAGGCATCTGCGGCGCGTGCAGCCTCGTCATCAACGGCGACGCCCACGGACCGGAGCGGACCACCACCTGCCAGCTTCACATGCGGTCCTTCCACGACGGCGACACGATCGACATCGAGCCGTGGCGGGCCTCGGCCTTCCCGGTCGTCAAGGACCTCGTCGTCGACCGCTCCTCCTTCGACCGGATCATCCAGGCAGGGGGATACATCTCCGCGCCCACCGGCACCGCGCCCGACGCGCACGCCACTCCGGTGCCCAAGCCGGACGCCGACTCCGCCTTCGAGCACGCCGAGTGCATCGGCTGCGGCGCCTGCGTCGCGGCCTGCCCGAACGGCTCGGCGATGCTCTTCACCTCCGCCAAGGTCAACCACCTCAACGTGCTCCCACAGGGCGCGCCCGAGCGGGAGACCCGGGTCCTCGACATGGTCGCCACCATGGACGACGAGGGCTTCGGCGGCTGCACCCTCACCGGAGAGTGCGCGACGGCCTGCCCCAAGGGCATCCCGCTGCCGTCGATCACCGCGATGAACAAGGAATGGCTGCGCGCCAACCGCAAGGTGCGCCGCTGATCCCGTCCCGGCGGTGGGGAGTCAGCCCGTCCGCAGTGCCTTCGCCAGGTATGCGGCCGTACGGCTCCCCGCCGCCCGGGCGACCTCACGCGGTGTTCCGGTGGCGACGATCCGGCCGCCCCGGTCCCCGCCGCCGGGCCCCAGGTCGATCACCCGGTCCGCACCGGCCACCACTGCCATGTCGTGCTCCACGACCACCACGGTGTTCCCCGCGTCCACCAGCCCGTGCAACTGCCGCATCAGCACCTCCACATCGGCCGGGTGCAGCCCTGTCGTAGGCTCGTCCAGCAGATAGAGCGTGTGCCCCCGCCGGGCACGCTGGAGCTCCGTGGCGAGCTTGATCCGCTGAGCCTCACCGCCCGACAGCTCCGTCGCCGGCTGGCCGAGCCGCAGATAGCCGAGCCCCACGTCGAGCAGCGCCCGCAGGCTGCGCTCGGCCGCCGGGGTCCCGGCGAGGAACTCCGCCGCCGCCTCCACCGTCAGGTCCAGCAACTCGGCGATCGTGAGTCCGCGAAGAGTCACCTCCAGCGTCCGCGGGTTGTAGCGCGCGCCGTGACAGTCCGGGCAGGGAGCGTACGTACTGGGCAGGAAGAGCAGCTCGACCGAGACGAACCCCTCGCCCTGGCAGGTCTCGCACCGCCCGCCCGCCACATTGAACGAGAACCGCCCCGCCCGGTACTTCCGCTCCCGCGCGGTCTCCGTCTCCGCGAACAGTTTCCGCACGACGTCGAACAACCCGGTGTACGTGGCCAGGTTGGACCGGGGCGTACGGCCGATGGGCCGCTGGTCCACCTGCACGAGCCGGTCCACCGCGTCCAGGCCCTCCGCCGAGGCGCAGTCCCACGCCACCGGCGCGGCAGGGTCCTCCGAGGCCTCCGCCGGCCGCCGGTCGGCGAGTGCCCCGGCCAGGACCTGGCCGACGAGGGTCGACTTGCCCGACCCCGACACCCCGGTGACCGCCGTCAGCACACCCAGCGGGAACGCGGCGTCGACGCCGCGCACGTTGTGCAGGTCCACCCCGCGCAGCGTGATCCACCCCGAGGGCGTCCGCGGCTCGCGCTCCTGCGCCGGTTCCTCGTCGAAGAGGAACCGGCGGGTGGCGGACCCGGCCACCCCGGCGAGGTCCGCCGGAGGTCCGCTGTGCAGGACCCGGCCTCCGTGCTCGCCGGCCAGCGGCCCCACGTCCACCAGCCAGTCGGCCTGCCGCACCACATCCATCTGGTGCTCCACCACGAACACCGAGTTCCCCGCCTCCTTGAGCCTGCCGAGTACACCGAGCAGCGCCTCCGTGTCGGCCGGGTGGAGCCCCGCCGAGGGCTCGTCCAGCACATAGACGACGCCGAACAGCCCCGAGCGCAGCTGGGTGGCCAGCCTCAGCCGCTGCAGCTCGCCGGACGACAGGGTCGGGGCCGTACGGTCGAGGCTGAGATAGCCGAGCCCCAGCTCGGTGACCGGTCCGATCCTGGCCAGCAGATCGGCCGTCAGCACCCGTGCCGTGTCGCTCCCGCCGCCCGCCTCCAGCAGCACCTCGGTGAGGGCGGTCAGGGGGAGCGCGACGAGGTCGGCGATCGTGCGGCCGGCGAACGTGACCGCCATGGCCTCCGGCCGGAGCCGGCTGCCTCCGCACACCGGACACGGCGCGCTCGTCAGGAAGCGCTCCGCCTTCGCCCGCAGCGTCCGGCTCCTGGAGTCCGCGAACGTGTGCATCACATAGCGGCGCGCGCTCATGTACGTACCCTGGTACGGGCGCTGGATGCGGCCCGCGTCGCGCACCGGATGCACCGTCACCACCGGCTGCTCGTCGGTGAACAGGATCCATTCGCGGTCCGCCGGGTCCAGCTCCTGCCACGGACGCCCGATGTCGTAGCCGAGGGCGTCCAGCACATCGCGCAGATTCTTGCCCTGCCAGGCTCCCGGCCAGGCCGCGATCGCGCCGTCGCGGACCGACAACGACGGGTCCGGGACGAGCAGTTCCTCCGTGGTGCGGTGGATGCGCCCCAGGCCGTGGCACTCGGGGCACGCCCCGGCCGCCGTGTTCGGGGAGAAGGAGTCCGAGTCGAGCCGTTCGGCGCCGGGCGGATGGTCACCGGCGCGCGAGAAGAGCATGCGCAGTGAGTTGGAGAGCGTGGTGACCGTACCCACCGAGGAGCGTGACCCGGGCGCGGACCGGCGCTGCTCCAGGGACACGGCGGGCGGCAGACCGGTGATCTCACCGACGTCGGGCGCCCCGACCTGGTGGATCAGCCGGCGGGCGTACGGGGCGACGGACTCGAAATACCGGCGCTGGGCCTCCGCGTAGATCGTCCCGAACGCCAGGGAGGACTTCCCCGAGCCCGAGACCCCGGTGAAGACCGCGAGGGTGTCGCGCGGGATGTCCACGTCCACGTCGCGGAGGTTGTGTTCACGCGCGCCGCGTACCCGGACGTACGGATCATGGGAGGTGGACATCGGCGGTGCGGCTCCGTGGGGGATCGGTGGGGTGGGCATGCTTCTGCCGGTGATCCTCCCGCACGCGGACGGACCACCGGCAGCGCGGGGTGCCGGCCCTACACCATGGGGTCCATGCCGCGGTCCGTCATGGAGCTCTCCTGCTCGCTCTGCTCCCGCAGGCGGCGGGCCTTGTCCTGGAGCCGCTGCCGCTGCTCCGGATCGGTGGCACGTTCCGCGGCCTCGTTCAGTTCCTGCGCCTTGGCACGCAGCTGCTTGGCGCGGCCGCCGGACTCACCTGCAACGCTCATGATCACTCCTGGATCTGTGGGGGAGCGGACCCCACCAGCGAAGCAGCGCCCGGCCCCGCCTGCATCTCGAGCGGCTTCTAAGGTGGGCGTCGTGAGTGACGAGACCCGGCCGCTGGCCGTATTCGACCTTGACGGCACGCTCGCCGACAGCGGCCACCGGCAGCACTTCCTCGAGGGCTCGCGGCGCGACTGGGACGGTTTCTTCTCGGCGGCACGCCTCGACCCCCCGCTGGAGGAGGGTGTGAGCCTGGTGCTGGCGAGCGCCGAGGAGTGCGAGGTCGTCTATCTGACCGGGCGGCCCGAGAAGTGCCGCAGGGACACGCTGGCCTGGCTGGAGCGGCAGGGGCTGCCGAAGGGCAGCGTCCACATGCGCGGCAACGCCGACCGGCGGCCGGCCCGCCGTACCAAGCTGGAGATCCTGGAACGGCTGGGCCGGGAACGTGAGGTGCGCGTCCTCGTCGACGACGACGAGCTGGTGTGCGACGCCGCCGAGCGGGCGGGGTTCACGGTCGTACGCGCCCGGTGGGCCGTCGCGCCGCCGTCGATGAAGGACGCGCAGGAGCGCGAAGGGCGTACCTGACCTCGACCGGCCGCGGTGGCGCCCGGTCCGGTCCCGCGTCCGGACCGGCGTACCGGGTCAGGCCTTCTCGTCGAGGCGGAAACCGACTTTGAGCCCCACCTGGTAGTGGGCGATGCGGCCGTCCTCGATATGGCCGCGGACCTGCGTCATCTCGAACCAGTCGAGATTGTGCAACGTTTCGGAGGCTCTTGCGACGCCGTTCCGGATCGCCGCGTCGAGACCCTCCTCGGAGGATCCTACGATCTCGGTGACCCGGTAGGTGTGATTAGACATCTAATGTCTCCTTTCGTGGTTCCACGGTGCCTCACTCCCGGTCGGAGCGCGAGGTGTCCGCCCGGCGATCCGCGACGGGACGGGGCTTGACCTGCCCATTGGTCCATACCAAACTCCGGTCCATACACCCGTGCGAGCGCCGCCCGCAGTCCCCCCACCCGGGTTCTGTCATTCGTCGTGCCGTTTCGCAGAAGGTGACCCCCGTGAAGATCCGCATACTGGCCGGAGCCGTCGCGCTCGTTTCCTCCGTCGCCCTGAGCGGCTGCGGCTACCTTCCCGGTACGGGCACCGACAGCAGCACCGTGACGGTGTGGCTGATGAAGGGCAGTGCCTCCCAGAGCTTCCTGGACAGCTTCAAGGAGTCGTACGAGGCCGAGCACCCCTCGATCGAACTGGAGTTCGTCCTCCAGGAGTGGGGTGGCATCGGCCCCAAGGTCCTCAAGGCGCTTGAGGGCGATGACGCACCGGACGTCATCGAGGTCGGCAACACCCAGGTCGCCCAGTACGCGGAGAGCGGTGAACTGCGCGATCTCACCCTGGAATCGATGCGAGACCTGGGCGGCGAGGACTGGCTGCCGGGACTCGCGGAACCGGGCAGGGTCAACGGCGGACAGTACGGAATCCCCTGGTACGCGGCCAACCGCGTCGTGATCTACAACAAGGACCTCTTCGCGCAGGCGGGGATCACCGAACTCCCCAGGACGCGCGAGGAGTGGGTGGACGTCAGTGAGCGGCTGAACACGGACGGCCGGCAGGGCATCTACCTCGCCGGACAGAACTGGTACGTACTCGCCGGGTTCATCTGGGACGAGGGCGGCGAACTGGCGGACGACCGCGGCGGCGACTGGGAGGGCACACTCGACTCACCCGCCGCTCTGCGGGGCATGGACTTCTACAAGACGCTTCAGGCGCTCGGCGACGGGCCCAAGGACGCCGACGAGCAGACGCCCCCGGAGACCGATGTGTTCGCCGAGGGCGACGTCGCCCAGATCATCTCCGTGCCCGGAAGTGCCGCACTCATCGAACAGCGGAACCCCGAACTCAAGGGGAAGCTCGGCTACTTCCCCATCCCCGGCAAGAGCGCGAAGAAGCCGGGCGCGGTCTTCACCGGAGGCTCCGACCTGATCGTGCCCGAAGGCGCCGACCAGCGGAGCGAGGGCATCGAGGTCGTCAAGGCCCTCGCGGGGGAGCAGTGGCAGACCGAGCTCGCCCGGGCCATGAGCTACGTACCGAACAAGCCCGCGCTGGCCGGCGTCGTCGAAGGCCAGGAAGGGACCTCCGCGATGGCGGAGGGCGCCACCGAGGGCCGCGCCACCCCCAATTCTCCCTATTGGCCGGCCGTCGAGGCGGACAACCCGATCAAGCCGTACATGACGGCCGTGCTGGAGGGCGGCGATCCGGCGGAAGAGGCGAAGCAGGCGTCCGAAAGCATCACGTCCAAGCTGATCACCGGCTGACGGGGGCGAGGAGGGGCCGCCCAGGAGGGCGGCCAGGCCCGCCCGCGAGCCGGGGATTCAGCCGTCGCACATCCCCTCGCTCCGCAGCGGTCATGTCGAATCCAGCCGGCCACGGAAGAAGTAGGGGGCCGGGCCGTCGCACTCCCGCGGCAGCCGCAGGCCGCCCCGCTGATCCGTCCCCGGAGACCGCCATGACCGTGCTGCCGCTCACCTCCCCCGCCTCCGCACCCCTCACCTCCTCCACCCCCGCCGGCGTACCCGCGCCGCGTCCGGCCGCCGCCGGTGCCCCCTCGGGGTACCGGGTCTCCCTGGCCACCGGCGAGGACGACGTACGGGCCGCCCAGCGCCTGCGCCACCTCGTGTTCGCCGGAGAGCTGGGCGCCCGGCTCGACAGCGCCGAACCCGGCCTGGACAGCGATGCCTTCGACGCCTACTGCGACCACCTGCTGGTGCGCGAGGTGGCCACCGGCGAGGTGGTCGCCACCTACCGGCTGCTGCCGCCCGAGGGGGCGAGGCTCGCGGGCGGCCTCTACGCCGAGAGCGAGTTCGACCTGGCCCGCCTCGGCCCGATCCGCGACGACCTCGTCGAGGTGGGGAGGTCCTGCGTCCACCCCGCCCACCGGGACGGTGCCGTCATCGCCCTCATCTGGGCCGGTCTCGCCCGCTACATGGAGCGCACCGGCTACACCTGGCTGGCCGGCTGCTGTTCCGTACCTCTCGCCGACGGAGGGGCACTGGCCGCCCGTAGTTGGGACACCGTACGGACCCACCACCTGGCTCCCGAGGAGTACTGGGTCACCCCCCACCGCCTCTGGGACACCACGGGCCACCCCGGCGGCGGCGCGGGCGGCCGCGCCGGACTGCCTCCGCTGCTGCGCGGCTATCTGCGCCTCGGCGCCTGGGTCTGCGGAGCCCCGGCCCACGACCCGGACTTCAATGTCGCGGACCTCTACGTCCTGCTCTCGATGCGCCGTACGGACCCGCGCTACCTGCGGCACTTCCTCTCGCTGGCCCCGCTGCGATGAGTGCCTGGCTGCCCGTCGCCCCCTGCACCCCGCGCGACTGCGCACTCCACGAGGGCGCCAGGCGTCCGCCCGCCCGCGCCGTCGCCCTGCTGACCGCAGGATGCGCCCTCACCCTGCTGGGGGTGCTCTGCGTGCCGGCTGTGCTGCTCCTGGGACCGTCGTACCGTGACCTGCTGATCCGCCGGTGGGCCTACGCGGTGGTGCGGGCCTTCGGCGTACGCATACGGGTCACCGGGCACCCGGTGGGACGGGCCCGGCCACCGGCGGGCGAGCTCGTGGTCGCCAATCACGTCTCGTGGCTGGACATCCCGCTGGTGGCCGCCGTGTTTCCCGCCCGGATGGTCGCCAAGAGCGAGATACGGAACTGGCCGCTGCTCGGACCGCTCGCCGCGCTCGGCGGCACCCTGTTCATCGAGCGGGACCGGCTGCGGGCCCTCCCGCACGCCGTGCGGGCCGTCGCCGGGGCGCTGGCCTCCGGCTCGCGGGTCGCGGTGTTCCCACAGGGCAGCACATGGTGCGGCCGGAGCGGCGGCGGCAGGTTCCGGCCCGCCGCCTTCCAGGCGGCGATCGACGCCGGCTCCGCCGTCCGCCCGGTCCGCATCAGCTACCGGACGGCGACGACGAACGCGGCGGGAGCCGCCGCGTTCGTCGGGGACGACCCGCTCGCCGCATCGCTGTGGCGTGTGGTGACGGCGGCGGGGCTCACCGCCGAGATCCGGATCCTGCCGCCGCTCCGCGCGGACGGTGCACCCGGTCGGCGGGCACTGGCGCGAGCGGCTCAGTCCGCCGTGGCCAGCGACAGCGCGAACCTGCCGGCGGAGTCCGTCCACCACTGATCCAGCCGCAGTCCCGCCGCGGCCAGCTCGTCCCGCACCTTCTCCTCACGGAACTTCGCCGAGATCTCCGTGCGCAGTTCCTCGCCCTCCTCGAACTGCACCACGAGGTCCAGCTCCCGGATCTTGACCGTCAGCGCCCGGCGGGCCCGCAGCCGCATCTCGATCCACTCGTGGTCCGGGTCCCAGAGGGCCACATGAGTGAAGTCGTCGGGCGGGAAGTCCGCTCCCAGCTCACGGTTCACCACGGCCAGCACGTTCTTGTTGAACTCTGCCGTCACCCCGGCCGCGTCGTCGTACGCCGCGACGAGGGTCGCCTCGTCCTTGACCAGGTCCGTACCGAGCAGCAGCCCGTCCCCGGGGGCGAGCCGTGCCCGTACGGACCGGAGGAACTCCGCGCGCTCCTCCGGGAGCAGATTGCCGAGCGTCCCGCCGAGGAACACGACCAGCCGGGGGCCGGGGCTCTCCGGCAGCTCCAGGTCATGCGTGAAGTCGGCGACGAGCGCGTGCACGGACAGCCCGGGACGTTCGGCCAGCAGCGCTTCGGCCGCCCCTTCGAGGGCGCTCTCGCTGACATCGACCGGCACGTACGTGTGCAGCGCCGGCAGCGCGTCCAGCAGATGCCGCGTCTTCTCCGAGGAGCCGGACCCCAGCTCGATCAGGGTCCGCGCCCCGGACGCCGCGGCGATCTCACCGGCACGGGCGACCAGGATCTCCCGCTCCGCACGCGTCGGGTAGTACTCGTCCAGCCGGGTGATCTCCTCGAAAAGGTCACTGCCGCGCGCGTCGTAGAACCACTTGGGCGGCAGCGTCTTCGGTTGCCGCGTCAGACCGCTCAGCACATCGGCGCGCAGCGCCGCGTCCGTCGCGTCCGCAGGCAGGGTGCGGGTCAGCAGGAAGGGACTCACGCGGTGGGCTCCTTGAGCGGGGTCAGAAGGACATCGGTGCGCGTCGCGGCCAGCAGGGTGCGGTCCGGGACCTCGCGCCAGTACGGATCGTCGTCGTACGGCTCGGAGGCCACCACCGTGCGGCGGCCCGGCTCGTGGAGATACCAGAGGGAGTCGCCCCAGGTGGTCGCCACGATGGTGGAACCGTCGGTGATCAGCAGATTGAGGCGTGAGCCGGGGGCGGCCGCGCCGACATCGCGGACCGTGTCGGCGACCGCCTGGGCTATCTCGTCACCCTGCGCCGCCCGGTGGAGCACCAGGGCCCAGATCAGCGCCGAGTCGCTCCGCGCCGCAAGGGCGAGCAGCCTCTCGGGGGGCAGGCCCCCGGCCAGCGGTGCCAGGGAGCCCGGCCAGCCCCTCACCGCGCCGTTGTGGCTGAAGAGCAGGCGTCCCTCGGCGAAGGGAGCCGCGGCGGCCTCCCCGTCCGCCCCGGCGAACGTGGCGTCACGGACCGCGGCGAGCAGCGCCGTGCTGCGCACCACGCGGGCCAGATCGGCGAAGGTCTCGTCGCCCCAGACGGGCCCGGTGCGGCGGTAGCGGCCGGGCACGGGATCCCCCTCCGCGTACCAGCCGACCCCGAACCCGTCGGCGTTGACCGTGCCGTACCGCTGACGGCGTGGCTCCCAGGACTGACGCACGAGCCCGTGAGCGGGGGACACGAGCACCTCTCCCAGTGCCACGGGCGGCCCCAGGTAGGCGATATGACGGCACATCAGGCGTCCCTCGCCGTGCGGAAGCCGGAGAAGATCTGGCGCCGGACAGGGAGGTCCCAGTTGCGGAACGTGCCCCGGCACGCCACCGGGTCCACGGCGAACGAACCGCCGCGCAGCACCTTGTGCCCGGGGCCGAAGAACACCTCCGAGTACTCGCGGTACGGGAACGCGACGAAGCCGGGGTAGGGCAGGAAGTCGCTCGACGTCCACTCCCACACATCCCCGATCAGCTGGCCCGCGCCCGACGGGGACCGGCCGGCCGCGTAGGCACCGGCTGCGGCGGGCCGTAGATGGCGCTGGCCCAGATTGGCCCTCTCGGGTGTCGGGTCCTCGTCGCCCCAGGGGTAGCGCAGCGAACGCCCCGAGACGGGGTCGTGCCGGGCGGCCTTCTCCCACTCCGGCTCGGTCGGCAGGCGACGGCCCGCCCAGCGGGCGTACGCGTCCGCCTCGTACCAGCTGACGTGGAGCACCGGCTCGTCCGCCCGCACGGGCTCGGTCACGCCGAAGCGCCGGCGCAGCCACTGGCCCGCGTCCCGGTGCCAGAACAGAGGCGCGGTCAGGTCGTGTTCGCGGACCATCGCCCAGCCCTCGGGGGCCCACCAGCGCTCGTCGGTGTAGCCGCCGTCCTCGATGAAGCGCTGGTAGGCGCCGCAGGTGACCGGCGCGGTGTCGATATGGAAGGCGGCCACCTCGCGTCGGTGCGCCGGGCGTTCGTTGTCCAGCGCCCAGGGCTCGGTGGAGGTCCCCATGGTGAAGGAGCCCCCGGGGACCAGGGCCTCGGACGGCAGTGTGACGGCGCCGGTGGGTCCCGGAGGCTCCGGCGCGTCGAGCACCGCCGGTCCCGAGCGGAGCTGATGGGTGATCAGCATCGTCTCGTCGTGCTGCTGTTCGTGCTGAGCGACCATGCCGAAGGCGAATCCCGCCTGCTCCAGCGGGCGTCCCCCGCCGTTCAGCGGAGCGCCGCCGAGGATGTCCAGGGCCCTGCCCCGCACGTCCGCGGCGTACGTCCGTGCCTCCGCCGGTGCCAGCAGGGGCAGGGAGGGCCGGCTGGCCCTGGAGTGCTCGAAGGCGTCGTACAGTCCGTCGATCTCGGGGCGCATCGCCTCACGGCCGCCGACGGCCCGCAGCAGCCACAGCTCCTCCTGGTTCCCGATGTGCGCCAGGTCCCAGACCAGCGGCGACATCAAGGGGGAGTGCTGCGCGGTGAGCTCGTGGTCGTCGACGCTGTCGGTGAGGAGAGCGGTGCGCTCGCGGGCGGTGAGGAGCGCCGCGAGGGCTCGTTCGCGCAGCCCCTCCGCGTCGAATTCCTGGCCGGTGTGCGGAGCAGAGGTGTCGGTCATCGGACCAAGCCCTTTCCGTGCGGCGCCTGTGCCGGGTCGGGAAAATCGTCGGCCGGACATCGACCCCGGGCCACATAGCGGTCATGGAAGGCGGCGACCGTCCCCAGGACGTGGTCACTCGCCCCGATCCTGGGCAGCGCCTCCAGCGCCGCCGTGAAGCAGGCGGCGGCCACCACCGCCAGCTCCGGATCCCTCAGCCCGTCGCGGGCGGCGGCGGTCCAGAGCGGGTTGCGGGGCGCGGCCGGCATGCCCGCGGTCTCGGCCAGAGGTTTCACGGTGCGGTACACGGTCTCTGCTGCCTCCGGGTCGTCGAAGAGAGCGGTGGTGACGGCCAGGGGCACGAGCCAGCCGTCGGTGCCGGGCTGGGCGTCGATCATGCGCAGCTCCAGGTGCCCGCGCGGGCGCACCGGCGGGAACAGCGTGGTGAGGTGATAGTCCAGATCGGCCCGCACCGGCGGTCTCGGCCCACCGCCGCGGATCCAGTCCCGGAACGTCAGACCGTGCGGTACGGTCCAGGGGCCGTCGTCGCTCCGGACACACATCACCGGTGTGGCGAGCACATGCTCGGCCCAGGCGTCCCGGGGCGCGAGACGGCTCTGCGGCGCGAGCGTCCTGGCCGGATCGAGGCCGGCCCACAACGCCTGCCGGGTCGACTGCCAGCCGGTGCGCCGGCCCTGCCGGAACGGCGAATTGGCGAAGGCCGCGACCAGCACCGCGCCCAGCAGGTTCCCGAGCTGCCAGCGCCGCCCGTAACCCAGTGGGCCCGGCTCCTCCTCACCGGCGTCCAGGCAGACCTGGACGGACGCCGAGGTGCACATCATGGCGCGGCCCTCGGAACCCGACCGGTCGAGGGCGGCTTCCATGGCGTCGTACCGTGGCTCCCGCAGCAGACGGCGCGGCGGATGCCACGGGTCCACGCCCATGCCGGCCAAGGTCAGCCCGGCCCGGCCGAGGGTGTCGCGTACGGAGACCAGATCGGCGGCCGTGGCGTCGACGCAGGCCATCAGGGAGCCCGCCGGCTGGGAGCTGAGCTCCAGCTGACCGCCGGGTTCGAAGGTCAGGGCGGCGTCCAGCGGGGTCGCGCGCACGGCGTCGGCCGCGGCGCGGAGGCGGTCGTGGGAGACGGCGACCTCGGGATGTTCACGGTCGTGAATGAGCCATTCCAGCTCCACACCTACCGTCCGGGGCGGTCCCGTCTTGAAACATATGCCGCGGAGCAGATCCTCCGCTTCTTCCTCGCCGAGCGGCGCCGCGCCGACGGGCGGGCCGTGCTGGCCGAGAGTGTCCGGGGGCATGCTGGGCCTCCTCTTCGGGTGCTTGCTTCCCACCCAAACCCTTACCGGGAGTTCGCACAAGGGTGCCCCTGTGCGACGGAAAACCGGTTGCGTCCATGCCGCCACGGCGCCCAGCATGCCCCGTATGCACCACACGGGGGCGCGCCCATGAGCGCACGACTGCGAGGCATCGCACGAGAGACCGAGTCCATCGTCCTGGCCGGCCGGTACCGCACGCCCGAGGGGCGCGAGGTGACGATCGAGCGCGCCCTGGCCGCCGCGCTCTCCGGCACCCGGCTGTACGGGCCCGAGCCCGTCCACGTGGCCGTCCTGGACACCGACCGCAGCCCGGTCGTCGAGGTGACCGGCGAGACGAGCCTTCAGGCGGCACGCCGGATGGCGGACGAGTCGGCGACCAAGGTGGTGGTGCTGAACTACGCCTCCGCCCGCAATCCAGGCGGCGGCTATCTGAACGGCGCGCAGGCCCAGGAGGAGTCCCTTTGCCGGGGCTCCGCGCTCCATGCCACGCTGCTGCGGGCCCCCGAGTTCTACGCGCACCACCGCGCCGAACGCAGCGCCTTCTACACCGACCGTGTGATCCACTCACCCGGCGTGCCGGTCTTCCGCGACGACCGGGGAAGGCTCCTGGAAACCCCGTACTCCGCCGGATTCCTCACCTCGCCCGCGCCCAACGCCGGAGTGATCCGCAGCAGGGACCCTGACCTGGTTCCTCGCATACCCGCCACGCTGGCGAGCCGCGCCGAACGCGTGCTCGAGGTCGCCGCCGTCCGCGGGTACCGACGGCTGGTCCTGGGCGCGTGGGGCTGCGGCGTCTTCATGAACGACCCGGCCGAGGTGGCCGCCGCGTTCCGTGCCCTGCTCACCGACGGCGGGCGGTTCGCCGGCCACTTCGAGCAGATCGTGTTCGGCGTCCCGGACCGCGATCCCGACTCCGCCGTCCGGGCGGCCTTCGCCCGTGCGTTCGGGGGTCAGCTCCAGCCGTAGCGCTCCCGCAGCCGCCCCACGACCAGGTCGTACCTTCCCCGGTCCAGCTCACAGGCCTCGCGCCGCATCCCGTCCTCGTGCACCCGCAGGACCCGGTCCAGGTCCACCCAGGACGGCCGTCCCGAGCTGTCCCACGGCCCCGCTCCCAGGGAGACCCACTCGTGGTCCCCGTCGTGCTGCTTGCTGGACAGCTGCACGGCGAGAAGCGTCCCCCGCTCCTCCCGGGCCACGACGAGAACCGGCCGGTCCTTGCCGCGCCCGTCGTTCTCCTCGAACGGCACCCAGGTCCAGACGATCTCGCCGGGATCGGGATCACCGTCGCGATCGGGGGCGTACGAGGTGCGGACGGGTCCCGCATCGCGTGGCTCTGTCTCCGTGGTGGCGGCCGGGCCGCTGCGGCCGGGGAAGTCGGTCGTGCTGTCGCTGCTGTGATTGGTGTGCTGGAACGTCATCGCAACACCGTAGAACCTGTACGGCCCAGTCCGTGGAGCGGGTCGGCGAAACGGACCGCAGGCTCGACCTCATGATCATCCCCTTCGTCGTCCCGCTGTCCCGCGCCGTCACGGTCGCCGGACTCCTCGCAGCCACGCTGCTGCCCACGGCTTCTGGCGCTGCGTCAGCCCCGCTTCCGGAGCCGCCCCCGGCGCCTGCCACCGCGTCAGGCCCGTCCGTCCGCCCCTCCGCGCCCGCCCCGAGAACCGTGTCGGCGTGGCTGCCCTACTGGGACCAGGAGGGCGCCTACCAGGACGCACTGCGCCACGCCGGCCAGCTGCACACCGTCAGCCCGTTCTGGTACGAAGCAGTCTCGGCCGGCCGGATCGACCCGCACCCAGGTGCGGGCGAGCGCCGCGTCATCGACGGACTGCACCGGGCCGGGACGAAGGTCGTCCCCACGGTCATGGAGACGATGAAGTCCGGTGCCCTGGCGGCGATCCTCACCAGCCCCGCCCGGCGCACCGAGCACGTCGACGCGCTGATGCGCACGGTCGCCACCCGCGACTACGACGGCCTCGACCTCGACTACGAATCCATCGCCGCCACCGGCGACGCCACCTACGCCTCGGTGCGCGACGGGTTCACCGCCCTGGCCACCGACCTCTGCCGGCGCCTGCACACCCTGGGCAAGCAGTGCGTGATGACGGTCTTCCCGAAGACCGCCACGACCGGCCGTATCTGGGACTACGCGGCCCTCGGGCGTGTCGCCGACCGGATCCGCATCATGGGCTACAACCTGCACTGGTCGGGCGGTGACCCCGGGCCGCTCGCGGACACCCGCTGGTACGACGACATCCTGACCCGCGCCACCGCAGTCGTGCCGCCCGCGAAGCTGGAGATGGGCCTGCCCGCGTACGGCTGGGACTGGCCCGCGGACAGCGCGAGCACGGCCGCCACCAAGCACGTCACCTGGAAGGAGGCGGAGGCGCTGCGCGCCGGGCAGGGCGCCCCCTACCGGTTCGACGAGGCCTCCGGCACCCCGTACTTCACCTACCGCGACGGCAGCGAGTCCCGCGAGGTCTGGTACCAGGACGCGCGGGGGATCGCCGCCCACCTGCCGGTGCTGCGCAAGCACGGCGTGACGAACACAGCCCTGTGGGCGCTCAACTTCGAGGACCCGAAGATCTGGCCGGTACTCGCCGGCGGCTGACGACCCTTTACGGAGCCCCGGCCCACCGGCGGGCCGGAGCGGTCTGGAAGACTGCCGGACGCCATGAGCCAGTTATCCGAGCAGCCCGCCGGCATCTCCGTACCGACCAGCGCCGACGTGGCGCGGCTCGCAGGAGTCTCCCGGGCCACCGTGTCCTACGTACTGAACAACAACACGACCGTGCGGATCAGCGAACCCACCCGGCGCCGGGTCAGGGAGGCCGCCGCCGGCCTCGGCTACGTCCCGCACGCGGCGGCGCGGAGCCTTCGCGCCGGACACACCGGCATGGTGCTGCTGCCCGCCACGCAGGCTTCGGCGGGCCCCCTGTACCAGCGGTTCTTCACCGGGCTCGAGGCCGGCCTGCGCCGTCTCGACTACATCGTCGTGCAGTACGGCAGCGTCGGCCTGGACGCCGACGAGGCGGCCAGGGCCTGGGCGGAGCTCCGCCCCGTCGCCGTCGTGTCGCCCGGGGGCATCGCCCTCACCCCGTACGGCATAGGAGTGCTCAACCGCTCCGGGGCCAAGGCCGTGATCACCCTGGGCCCGCAACCGGTCGAGGGCGCGCACGCCCTCGTCATGGACCAGCGCGAGGTCGGCGGCTGCGCGGTCCGGCATCTGCTCTCGCGCGGACGGCGCAGGATCGGGGTGGTCATGCCCCAGGAACCCGGCCTCGCCCTGTACGCCGGCCCTCGCCTGGCCGGGGCGGTCCGCGCCGTGGAGGAGTCGGACGTGGACGCCCGCGTCCAGCCACTGCCCCTGCGGTACGACGAGGAGTCGGCCGAGGACCTCGCCGCCCGTTGGCGCACGCTCGGCCTGGACGCCGTGTTCGCGTACAACGACGAATACGCCATGCTGCTGATGAGAGCGCTCCAGGACGCCGGTGTCGACGTACCCGCGGAGACGGCCGTGATCGGTGCCGAGGATCTGATGCTCGGCAGGCTCCTGCGGCCCCGGCTCAGCAGCGTCACCATGGAACTGGCCACCGCGCAGCCACCGGCCGAGATGATCGACCGCCTGGTGCGGAACCCGGGCGGCGCACCTGAGCGCCACTATCTGCTGCGGGCCGCAGCGGTGACACGGGAATCCAGCTGACCGGTCTGGCCGGGCGGCGTTGCGACATGCGCGGGTGGCCGGGGATGTCTAGCGTCGACGGCATGAGCCATCCGCAGAGCTACGAGATCCTGCTGTTCCCGGAACCGGAGGAGCCCGTCACCGGGGCACCCGCGCCCGGCACCGCCATCCGTTCCGCGGTCGTGGCGGCCACCGGCGAAACCGGGACATCCGGCTATCCGCGCTATGCCGGGGGCGGCATGGAGGCGGACATCGACCCTGCCTCGCACACGGTGGAAGCCCTGCTGGTGGACGGCTCGGAGCTGGACTACGGGCTCACGGCCAGGATCGCCGAGCGCATCCTCGGTACGGAGGTGGCGGAGCCTGAGCAGGCCGGCACGGAGGTGGCGGAGCCTGAGCAGGCCGGTACGGAGGTGGCGGAGCCTGAGCAGGCCGGTACGGAGGTGGCGGAGCCTGAGCAGGCCGGTACGGAGGTGGCGGAGCCTGAGCAGGCCGGCACGGAGGAGGCCGAGCCCGAGCAGGCCGGCACGGAGCAGGCCCGGACGGACAGCTGAACCATCACCGGTGGCCGATGACGAAGGCCCGGCCGTCCGGCCGGGCCTTCATCACGTCTGCCGCACATCGACAGGGACTACTGCTGCGCCTGCTGTGTCTGCTTCTGCTCCTCGACGGACTTGCGTACCTCGTCCATGTCCAGATTGCGCGCCTGGCCGATGACGTCCTCCAGCGCCGACTCCGGGAGCGCCCCGGGCTGCGAGAAGACCGCCACGTTGTCACGGACGATCATCAGCGTGGGAATGGACTGGATCTCGAAGGCAGCCGCCAGCTCCTGCTGCGCCTCCGTGTCGACCTTGGCGAAGACCAGGTCGGGGTGGCGCTCGGACGCCGAGTCGTAGACCGGGGCGAACTGCCGGCACGGACCGCACCAGGAAGCCCAGAAGTCGATCAGCAGGAATTCGTTGTCGCTCACGACCTGATCGAAGTTTTCCTTGGTGAGCTCTACGGTGCTCATACTCTGTTACCTCTTCCTGGGACCGTTCGGACCTGTCCGGCACAACGGTGACGTCACTTGCGCTATTCCGCCTGCCCATGTGGCCGCCGCGCACACCCACGAGGACACTGTTCGCATGACTGTTGATGAGGGTGCACGGAACAGCGAATACGACGTCGTGGTCATCGGGGCCGGCCCGGTGGGGGAGAACGTGGCGGACCGCGCCAGAGCGGCCGGACTGAGCACGGCGGTGATCGAGTCCGAGCTCATCGGCGGCGAGTGCTCGTACTGGGCGTGCATGCCCAGCAAGGCGCTGCTGCGCCCCGTCGTCGCACGAGCCGACGCGCGCCGTGTACCAGGGCTGAGCGGCGCGGTGCGGGGGCCGCTCGATGCGGACGCCGTCCTCGCCCACCGTGACGAGCAGACCTCGCACTGGAAGGACGACGGGCAGGTCGCCTGGCTGGACAGTGTCGGTGCCGACATCTACCGGGGCATGGGCCGGCTGACAGGGGTGCGGCAGGTGTCCGTCACGGCCGCCGACGGGTCCGAGCAGCACCTGACCGCGCGGCACGCCGTCGCCGTCTGCACCGGAAGCCGGGCCGTCGTCCCCGCCCTCCCCGGCATCGCGGACGTCCGGCCGTGGACCAGCCGCGAGGCGACCAGCGCCAAGGAGGTCCCGGGCCGGCTCGTCGTCGTGGGCGGGGGAGTGGTCGGAGTGGAGATGGCCACCGTCTGGCAGGGGCTCGGTGCCGAGGTGACCATGCTGATCCGCGGCAAGCGCCTGCTCCCCAAGATGGAGCCCTTCGCGGGCGAGCTGGTCGCCGAGGCCCTGACCGAATCCGGCGCGCGGATCCTGACGGGAGTCTCCGCCAAGGAGGTACGCAGGGCGGGGCACGACGGCCCCGTCACCGTCGAACTCGACAACGGGGAGCGGCTGGAGACCGACGAGATCCTCTTCGCCACCGGCCGGGCCCCGCGCACCGACGACCTCGGCCTCGACACCGTGGGCCTCCGGCCCGGGTCCTGGCTCTCCGTCGACGACAGCTGCCTCGTGGAGGGCAGCGACTGGCTGTACGCCGTCGGAGACGTCAACCACCGCGCGCTCCTCACCCACCAGGGCAAGTACCAGGCCCGCATCGCGGGAGCCGCGATCGCGGCCCGCGCGCAGGAGACTCCTCTGCTGGAGACGGACCGCTGGGGCGCGCACGCGGCCACAGCCGACCACGCGGCCGTCCCCCAGGTCGTGTTCACGGACCCGGAGGCGGCGTCGGTCGGCCTCACGCTCGCCGAGGCGGAAGAGGCGGGCCACCGGGTCCGCGCCGTCGACTACGACCTGGCCTCGGTCGCCGGTTCCGGCTTGTACGCGCAGGGGTACAAGGGCCGGGCCAGGATGGTCGTCGACCTGGACCGCGAGATCGTGCTCGGCGTCACCTTCGTCGGACCGGGCATCGGCGAACTCCTGCACTCGGCGACCGTCGCCGTCGCCGGCGAGGTGCCGATCGAGCGGCTGTGGCACGCGGTCCCCGCCTACCCGACGATCAGCGAGGTGTGGCTGCGGCTGCTGGAGACTTACCGCGGTTGAGCGTGGCGGTTCCTCCCTGAGCGCCGGGGCGAGGACGCGCTCGCCGCAGTCAAGGCTGTGGGCGGGCGCGTCATCGCGTGGACGGACAAGTGAGAGGGTTCGCGTGCAACTGGCCTCCTGACGCGGCCCGTACACCGGCATCGGGAAGAGTCCCCCGGGTTCTGCGAGATGGTCTCCCCATGAGTGAGATCATCTTGGTGTCGGGTCCGGGGGTCGCCGCCATACCTGTTGCGGAGTGCGGTGAACGTCTCGTGGACGTCCGCCGGGGCGGTTCGCTGCTGATGAAGGCCGGGGGGCTGCTCCCGCAGGGCTTGCGAGGTCAACCCCGGCGCGACCGTCTCCCACACGTGGACACAGGCGCCCCGGGCGTCTCCGACCCGGCTGTCAGGACCGCCTGATACGGCCCTCCGGCGCTCTCACCACCTCATGGAGGGAGCCCGGCGGCCCGGGCGGCGCCGGCCCACCGTGAGACGGGGCCGGCGCCGCGGCGGGTCAGCCCGGCCAGACGCCCGTCAGACGACGCGTGGCGACGGCGCCCGAGCGGTCGACTGCCGCCTTGACCACGGCGAAGATGGCGCCCTGGAGAGCGGCGGCGACCAGGATCTGCTGCCAGGACCGGTCCTCGTCCGTGGCATCGGGTGCGTCGCCCTCACCCTCGATGACCTTCCACGTCTGCTTGAACGCGGCACTCGCGATCATGCCGCTCGCCGCACCGAGGGCCATCCCGACCGGCTTGTACGCCATCTTGGACACCTTCATCGGCGTCCTCGACGGTGGCGCACCAGCAGGACAACGGCGAGCAGCGCACCACCCGCGAGAAGCGGGTTGCGGTTGGCGCGTGCGAACGACGTGGCCCGGCCCGCCTTTTCGAGCAGCGGGTCGGGAGCCTTGTCCGCCGCGTACTGCCCTGCCCGGGTCGCGGTCTCCCGTACGTGGGACGCGGCCTCGGCCGCCTTCTCCAGAACGGGATCGGGCGTCTTGTCCTTCACGAGTCGCGTGGCCTGCTCCGCCTTGCCACGGACCTGCTCGGCCACCAGGGCAGCCTTCTCCGCGGCCTGTTCCCTGGCGGCGGCGGACTTCTCCCTCGCCTGTGCCTTGACGTCGGCCTTGGCCGCCAGTGCTTCGACGGTCTGCCCGAGTTCGTCGCGGGTGCGCTCGACCTGCTCGCGCAGCTCCTCGGGGTTGGAGGCGTCGGGGACGGGGGTCCCTATGTTGGTCCGGGATTCCTTGCTCATCGGTGTGCCTTTCCCTTGATCTCGGCCAGATCGGCCTTGACGCTGCCGGCGGTCTGCTCCGGGGCGGGGGAGCCGGCCTCGGCTATCTGCTTCTTTCCGGCCAGGGCGGCCGCCGCTGCGGCCGCAGCCAGCACCGCCGTGACGATGAGGGCCGACGCCCACAACGGCAGCACCAGTGCAAGTGCCGCGATGCAGGTCGCGACCAGCGCCTGGGCCGCCAGGATGCCGATGAGGCTCGCGGCGCCGTAGAGGCCACCGCCCTTCCCGAAACGCTTGCCCTTCTGGGTCATCTCCGCCCGGGCCAGCTGCATTTCCTCGCGGACCAGCTCCGAAATCTGCTGCGAAGCGCGCGAGACCAGGACACCCAACGAGTCGTCGGTGGTGTCGGTCTGCCGCTCTGCCGTGCTCATGGCCAGGTCACCTTGCCTTCCTCGATCTGTCGGGAACATCGGCTGCCCCAGGGCGCCGTCCGTCCGGTGAGGCAGGACGGTGGGCCTCGTTGCGCAGCCATGAAGGAACCTCCTCGTCGAGCCGTGTATGCGGACGTCTCGGCTCGACTACCCCGCAACTGCTCCAGCACCCGTCCCGCCGGTAAGGGCGTCCGGACCCGCCACACGCGTTAGTCCAACACCCGCCCCTCCTTTGTCCATGGGCGCGTTCACCCCGAGCGGCGCATCTTGGCGTGCACAGATGCCGTCCAGCGCCAGGAGAACGAGCATGCACGCACAAGATCCCGGACCGAGCCGCAGGACCGTGGTGGCCGCCACCGCACTGGCGGGGGCCGGACTGGCCCTCACCGGCCCGGGCACCGCGTTCGCGGCGCAGCGGGAGACCGTGCTGCGCTCCCGCGAACTGGAGGTGCGCGTCGATCCGGACTTCCCGCGCATCGTCTCGTACACCGACCGCGCCGGAGGCGCCGTACTGCACGGTCAGGAGGACCCGGTCACCTCCGTGCTGATCGACGGCACCGCCCGCACCCCGCGGGTCACCTCACGCTCCGGCCCCGACACGGCGTCGTACACCCTCGCCTTCGACGGCGGCACCGAGATCCGGGCCGAGATCCGCGTCGCCGGCCGCCGGGTCGAGTGGCGGGTCACCAGGATCACCGACGCACCGGACCTGCGCGTCGGCACGCTCCAGATCCCGTCGCTGGCGTTCCTTTCGGTACGCAGCGACCAGCCGGGCGCCGCGCTCCTCGCGGCCCGGATCCAGCTCGACAAGGCCACGAGCGGCGACACCCTGGTCCAGATCACACCGGACACCGCCCCCGACGCGGCGCCGACCGGCTGCGCGTACGCCGTCGTCGCCCATGACCGGCTCGGGGGCGCCCTGGAGACCAACACGACGTACGACAAGCCCGACAGCGCGCCGGGCGCCACCTGGGAGAACGGCCGGCTGTGGCGCCGGACCGTCAGGAAGGACGGCTATGTCAAGGCCGAACTCGCCTGCGGGCAGTGGACGCACAGGGCCGCGACCGCGCCTCCGGACGCCACCGAGCCGCTCCCGTACGCCACCGTGATCATCACCGGTGACCGTAACGGGGACGGCGTCGTGGACTGGCAGGACGCCGCCATCGCCTTCCGCGACATCATGGTCGACCCGCTGGGCGCCGAGGAGCAGCACCTGCGCGTCGTCCCGCACATCCCGTTCAACTTCGCCAGCCAGGCCACCAACCCGTTCCTCGTGACGCTCGACAACGTCAAGCGGATCTCCCTCGCCACGGACGGCCTGCGCCAGTACACGCTCCTCAAGGGCTACCAGTCGGAGGGCCACGACTCGGCCCACCCCGACTACGCGGGAAACCACAACGAGCGCGCGGGCGGCCTGAAGGACCTCAACACGCTCGTGCGCGAGGGGCGACGATGGGGGAGCGACTTCGGCGTCCATGTGAACGCCACCGAGTCCTACCCGGTCGCGCACGCGTTCTCCGAGACGCTCGTGGACAAGAGCAACGAACAGTGGGACTGGCTCGACCAGAGCTACCGGATCGACCAGCGTCGCGATCTCGTCTCCGGCGACATCATCAAGCGCTTCCAGGACCTCAGGGACGCGACCGATCCCGCACTGAACATGCTCTACATCGACGTGTTCCGCGAGTCCGGGTGGACCTCCGACCGGCTTCAGCGGGCCTTGCGGGAGCAGGGCTGGCAGGTCACCACCGAGTGGGGCCACGGTCTCGAACGCTCCTCCCTGTGGTCCCACTGGGCCACCGAGACCGACTACGGCGCGGACACGTCCCGGGGCATCAACTCCCAGCTGATCCGCTTCATCCGCAACCACCAGAAGGACGTCTTCGCCGACAAGTGGCCGACGCTCCTCGGGATACCGCGCACCGGCAACTTCGAGGGCTGGGTCAACAAGACCGACTGGAACACCTTCTACCGGCAGATCTGGACCGACAGCCTGCCCGCCAAGTACCTCCAGGCGTACCCGATCAGGAGCTGGGGCGCCCACGAGATCACGTTCTTCGGCCCGACGAAGACGTCCGTGGACGACACCGACGGCACCCGCCGCATCACCACCGACGGCCGGGTGGTGTACGAGGGGGGACGCTACCTGCTGCCCTGGGAGCCGCGCGAAGCCACCGACCCTGACCGTCTCTACCACTACAACCCGGTGGGCGGCAGCAGCACCTGGCGGCTGCCGCGCGGCTGGGCCGGCGGGTCGAAGGTCTTCGTCCACCGTCTCACCGACCAGGGGCGGGCATCCGTCCGTGAGGTGCCCGTACGCTCCGGCCGCGTCACCGTCGAGGCCGAGGCCGGGCAGCCGTACGTCGTCCACCGCACCCGGATGCCTGCGAACCGGGACCCGGAATGGGGGCAGGCGACACCCCTCCACGACCCGGGCTTCCACTCGGGCTCCCTGGACGGCTGGCACGTGGACGGCCCGGCGTCGGTCGAACTGAGCGCCCTCGGCGACTACGAACTGGTCGTCGGCTCCGGCCCAGCGGCAGCCGTCGGACAGCGGATCGCCCGTCTCGCACCGGGCACCTACGCCGCCTCCGTACAGGTGGAGGTGGGCGAGCGAGCGGGGGAGCGGCGACGGGCCGCGCTCACCGTGCGGACCGCCGACGGCACCACGGCCGAGAACTGGACGGACGCCTCCACCGCCGTCAACCTCGTCGCGGCGGACCGCAAACACGACACCCGCTTCCAGCGGATGTTCACGTACTTCACCGTGCCGGACGGCGGCGGTCCCGTGGACCTCACCCTGCGCGCCGAAGCCGGGGACGCCAGGGTCCGCTTCGACAACGTGCGGATCGTCGCCGCGCAGCACACCACCAAGGCAGGAGCCGTGGCCTTCGAGGACTTCCAGCACGTGCCCCAGGGCTGGGGGCCGTTCGTCAAGGGCGACGCGGGCGGCTCGACGGACCCGCGCACCCACATCGCACAGCGGCACGCCCCGTTCACCCAACGCGGCTGGAACGGCAAGGTGATCGACGACGTCGTCGACGGAACCCAGTCGCTGAAGTCGCGCGGGGAGAACGACGGCCTCGTGTACCGGACCGTGCAGCACACCGTCCGCTTCGAGGCGGGGAAGCGCTACCGGGTGACCTTCCGGTACGAGAACGAGAAGGCCGGCCAGTACGCGTGGATCACCGGCGTCGACGCACCGGCCTCCCGCGAGCTCGACCGCACGGACCTTCCCGTGGCCACCTCACCGGCCGTGCTGAGTCACGAGTTCACCGCGCCGTCCGAGGGGGAGACCTGGGTCGGTCTGCGCAGGACGGGTGACGACGGGACGGCGGAGTTCGTCCTCGACTCCTTCGAGGTGCGCGAGGTGTGACGGGCCGGCCGCCCCGTGCCCCGGCGCCCACGAGCGGGTCCGGGTGCGGGGCGGCGGCACCTCGGTGACCGTGGCCGCGCAGGCGACGGGCCGGGCCTCGTGCACGGGGATCATCCGCGTCCGCAGCTCGTGCCGAGGTCGACGCCGGTCAGATCGCAGCTCACGTCCCACAGCCGCGCCGCGACCGAGCGATCGGCGAGATGGTCCCACACCGCTTCACGCCGGGGCTCACCGCGCAGGCCGAGGACGCGCGGTCCCCACAGCCCGCCTCCGCACGCGGCCGGGTCGAGCACCGCCCGGACCGCGGGCCACGCGCCGGCGTCCTTGCCCTGGAGGAGAAGGGTCGCCGGTGCCGCGCCCAGCCGTGCGCCGGTGGTCCGCACATGGACCGGTGGCCGTGAGGGGGTGAGGGAGTCCAGCGCCCCGCCGGGATGGGCCAGCACGCTCGACACCGTGCTGCCGGCAGCACGCAGACGGCGGTCGAGTTCGAAGCCGAAGTACATCTGTGCCAGCTTGGAGCGTCCGTAGGTCCGCTTGGGCCGGTAGTCCTTCCGGGACTGCAGGTCGTCGAGGTCGAGCCGTTCGGACTTCGCCGCGAAGCTGCCCATGGTCACGACGCGGGCCGCCGGGGCGGCGGCCAGCAGCGGCATCAGCGCATGGGTCAAGGCGAAGTGCCCGAGGTGATTCGTGCCGAACATGAGTTCATGACCGTCCACGGTCTCCTGGCGTGGCGGGTCGTCGAGCGCGACGCCGGCGTTGTGGACCACCGCGTCGAGGTGCTCCACCCCCAGCGACTCCACCGCCGTTCCGAGCGACGAGAGGTCGGCGAGGTCCAGCCGTACGGCCCGTACCCGCGCGCCGGGGACACGCATACGGATCGAGGCCGTGGCGGCCTCGGCCCTGGCCGGACTCCGGCTGCCGAGTACGACGGTCGCGCCGGTCGCCGACAACTGCTCCGCGACGAAGTACCCGATGCCGGCGTTGCCGCCGGTGACCAGGAAGACGCGGCCGGTCGCACCGGGCAGCCGATGGACGTCCCAGTGCGGGGTGGAGGATGTGAGCGACACGGCGACGGGCTCCTTTGTTCTCGAAGGAGACTGCGGCTGCTCCCTCGGGCTGCTCACACGGTTCCAGTGGCCACCGACACATCGCCTACGGCTCACCGACAGCCCCGTCGGACGGCCGGCGATCCCAGGACGCGGTGCGGGCCCGTCGTCGCACCGTCGCACCGTCCCGCAGGCCCGCCCTCAGCCGAGAGTCAGCCGGCGGTCACCCGAGCGCTCCAGCTCCAGGACCCACACCTCGTTCGCACCCTCGCGCAGCAAGGGTCCCGGAACGTACAGCGACTCCTGGGGCCCCACGCTCCAGTAGCGCCCCAGGCAGAAGCCGTTCACCCAGACGAAGCCACGCTCCCACCCCGGCAGGGCCAGCCCGGCGTCACCCGGACCGCGCACGTCGAACGTTCCCCGGAAGAAACCCGCGGCGCCCTCCTCCGGGGAACGGAAGGGAACCCTTCCGAGTGCCTTGTCCTCGAACGCGTCCAGGGCGAGCCCCCGCGCCCGCACGCCGTGCAGGTACTGCCGCTCGTGCAGGACACCCCCCGTGATCCCCTTCGGCTCGGCGAGACGCGGCCCGTAGTTGACCCGCCCCAGCGACTCCACCCACAGCTCCACCTCCGCCGGCCCCGCGACCGTCCCGTCCAGCGCCGTGTACGAGCCGGCCTCGGCCGGGCCGCCTCCCAGTACCCCCGCCCGCGCCCCGTCGACGTACACCACCGCGCGGTCCCGGAGCCCGGTCACCCCGAGCTGATACGGCGGACGCGGCCCCGGCACCTCCACCCGATAGCGGACCACTCCCCGGTCCACCCCCAGCTCCTCGAACGTCGGTGGCACCGCCCGCTCGGTCTCCGGGCCTCCGAGGGCGTCCATGACGTCGCCCAGTGGTGCCCACTCCACGAGCTCGGCGCCCACCGGGCCGGCCAGCGCGGCGGGCGGAGCCGGCACGTCGGGCAGCGGGGCACCCCCCTCCTGGTGCCGCGCGAGGATGTCCCGGAACAGCCAGAACTTCTCGGTGGGGCGGCCGTACTCGTCGACGGGGGCGCCGTAGTCGTACGACGTCACGATCGACCGGAGCTCCCCGCCGTGCAGTTCCCCGGCACGGTTCGCCCCCGACCAGCCGCCGAAGTTCGTACCGCCGTGTGCCATGTAGATGTTGACGGACGCGCCGCACCGAAGGATCTCCTCCAGCGCCGAAGCCGCGTCGGCCGGCTCGCGTACCACCGGCTCCGCCCCCCAGTGCCCGAACCAGCCGCACCAGAACTCCATGCACATCAGCGGGCCGTCCGGTCGGTGCCGCCGCAGCGTCTCGAAGCCCTCCCGGGCCCCCGATCCGAAGTTCGCCGTCGCCAGCACCCCGGGTACCGAACCGCCCGTCAGCATGTGGTCCTCCGGGCCGTCGGACGTGAACATCGGAACCGTCACACCGAGGTCGCGCAGCAGCTCCGTCAGACGGCCCAGATACACCTGGTCGGAGCCGTAACTGCCGTACTCGTTCTCGACCTGCACCATGATCACCGGGCCGCCCCGGCCGATCTCCCGCCGCACCACCTGCGGCAGCAGCCGCCGGAACCACCGCTCCACGTGCCCGAGGTACTCCGGATCGCGGGTCCGCACCCTGGTGCCCAGCGTCCCCGTCAGCCAGTGCGGCAGGCCGCCGTTCTCCCACTCCGCGCAGATGTAGGGCCCCGGCCGCACGATCGCCCACAGCCCGGCCGCCTCCGCCGCGTCCAGGAACCGGCCCAGCGCCTCCACGTCGCGGTGGCGCCCCTGCTCCGGCTCGTGCAGGTTCCACGGGACGTACGTCTCCACACAGTTGAGACCCATGGCACGCAGCATCGCCAGCCGGTGCTCCCACTGGCCCTCGTGCACCCGGAAATAGTGCAGAGCACCCGACAACAGCCGTACGGGCCGTCCGTCGAGCTCGAAATCCCGCTCACCCACCGTGAACTCAGCCATGGTCCCCGCCTCTCGTTCCACCACCGCCCCCACCTCACCCCCTGGCGGCGGAGGGGTCCATGGACAAAGATCAGCTCTGTTTGGACACAACGGAAGGCCGGACCGACCGGACGGGGAGGAAACGGAGCCGGATGTACCACACCTGGATGCGCTATTTCACGCCGGGCCCCACCCACCACAAGCTGGGGCTGGTCTGCCTCGGAGTAGGCCTCCAGCACGGCACACTGCCCACCGTCGGGCCCCGCACCCTCGACCACCACGTCGCCGTGGTCATCAGCGCGGGCAGCGGCTGGTACCGCTGCCCGGACGGAGAACACACCCCCGTGACGGCGCCCGCGCTGATCTGGCTCGTACCGGGCATCCCGCATCACTACGGTCCCGACCCCGCCACCGGCTGGGACGAAAGCTTCGTCGACTTCACCGGCCCGGCCACCGTCGCGTACACCGAACTCGGCTACATCGAGACCGACCGCCCGGTCGTCCCCCTCGCGGACACCGCGCCCGCCCGCGCCGCCGTGAGCCGGATCGCCCGTGCCGCCCGCCTCGGCAACCCCCTCCTCGAAGTCGAGACCGGCGCCGCCGTGCACGAACTGCTCGTCGCCCTGCGACGCGCCCGCGCCGATGTCGGAGCCGACGGAGACCCCGTGCTCAACGCCCTCGCCCGCGACGCCTTCCAGCCCCTGTCCGTCGCCGAACACGCCTCCCGCCACGGCATGACCCCCGCCGAGCTGCGCACCGCCGTACGCCGGGGCGCCGGATGCAGCCCCAAGGACTACCTCCTCGGCATCCGCCTCGGGCGGGCCAAGGAACTCCTCGCCACCACCGAGCTCCCCGTGGCCGCTGTCGCCCGCCGCGTCGGCTACGACGACCCCGCCTACTTCTCCCGCCTCTTCACCCGCCGCGTCGGCATGGCCCCCGTCCGCTTCCGCGGCCAGCAGGGCCGGGCGGTCCCCGGCGGCTGGAGCGACCGGATCCCGGACCCCGCACACCCCCCGACCATCACCACCCCGCACGCGGCTGCTGACAGCCCCTCCCCGCTTTCCCCGTCCCGTGTGGCGGACGTCAGGGGCACGGCGCAGACTGGCGAGCAAGGACAGCAGTCCAGAGGGGCCTGGGACGATGGGTGACTACGCGGACCTTCCTGGTGTCAGGACGTGGTACGAGACCGAGGGGACCGGCATTCCGCTGGTCCTCCTGCACGGGGGCTTCTGCACCAACGAGACCTGGGGCGAGCTCCGCGCCGACCTCGCCGTCGCCTACCGCGTGCTCCTGCCCGAGCGGCGCGCGCACGGGCACACCCCTGACGTCGAAGGGCCGCTCACCTACCAGGACATGGCCGACGACACGGTGGCCTTCCTGGAGACGGTCGTGGGGGAGCCGGCGCATCTGGTGGGCTGGAGCGACGGGGGAGTCGTCGCGCTCCTCGTGGCGGCCGCCCGCCCGGACCTGGTGCGCAAGGCCGTGGTGATCGGGGCCAATTTCCGGCCCGGCCCCGAGTGCTTCGTCGAGCCGGCGATGCTCGACACGATGGCCCCGGACGGGGACGACCTGGCGTTCTTCCGGGAGATGTACGAGGCCGTCGCGCCCGACGGCGCGGGCCACTGGCCGGTGGTGGCGGCGAAGATGATCGACATGTGGCGCACCCAGCCGACGCTCACCACCGGGGACCTGGCCCGTATCGAGGTGCCCGTCCTCACCATGGTGGGAGACGACGACCTGATGACGCTGGAGCACACGGCAGCCCTGTACCGTGCGATCCCGGGGGCACAGCTGGTGGTCGTCCCCGGTGCCTCCCACCTGGTGCCGCTGGAGAAGCCGGCCCTGGTCGGCCGGCTGATCCTCGACCATCTCGCACAGGACGCGGTGGAGACGATGATGCCCGTCCTGCGCGCGCCGACACCGCCGTCCCACTGAAGAACCCGCTGTGCGCGACCGTGGACACCCGTCACCACCCGATCCAGGCATGTCGTCACGTCGACCGGTCCTGGCCGGTCGGGTTACCCGTCACCAGCGGCACCGTTGACACCTTCACCACCCGTCACTACCGTCGCGGCAGGTTTTCGGACGCGAGACGAGATTTCGAACGTGACGAAGAGGCAACTTCCCGCGCAAGGAGCCGCATCGACATGACGATCAGCAGCGCCGGACACGACGGCGAACTCCGCCGGGCCGGCGAAGGCGGCCACCGGAGCAGGTCCGGACCCTGAGGTCCCGTTCGGTACGCCGACGACATCGAACGGAACTCGACACGCCTACGTGCTGTGCGCCGCACCGACGCACCGCAGTACGGCCATTCCTAGGGGTCCACTGCATGCAGCAATCGCCTTCCCCCCACCAGCCGGCCGACCTGCCCCGGAGCGTCAGCCGTCGCCGGCTTCTGGAGGGCGGAGCCGCCGGCTTCGGCGCGCTCGCCCTCTCCGCCCTCCCCGCGTTCCTGCCCACCGGCCCGGCCGCACGCGCCGACTCCGCCCCCGCCGCCGTGAACCCGCCGGCCAACGGCTACCCGGAGTGGAACAACAACATCGCGGTCTTCGACGTCGGTTCGGAGCCGCCCCACACCACGCTCATGCCGTACGCGGACGTCTCACAGGCCCTGGCCTGTGACCGGACACGCTCCCCGTGGCGGCTCGACCTCGACGGTACGTGGAAGTTCGCCTACGCCGACCGCCCCGACGACCGCGACCCCGACTTCCACCGGACCGACCTCGACGACCGCTCCTGGGACACCATCCCCGTGCCGTCCTGCTGGCAGCTGCACGGCTACGACTTCCCGATCTACTCCAACATCACGTACCCCTGGTCGGGCGCCAACGGCCTGGGCGAGGACGCCCAGCCACCCTTCGCTCCGACCCGCTACAACCCCGTCGGCCAGTACCGCCGCACCTTCACCGTCCCCCGGGAGTGGGAGGGGCGGCAGGTCTTCCTGCAGTTCGAGGGGGTGAAGTCCGCACACTACGTATGGATCAACGGCAAGCCGGTGGGCTACCGCGAGGACTCCTACACCTCCGCCGAGTACGACATCACCCCGCACCTGGAGCGAGGACGGAACCAGATCGCGGTGGAGGTCTACCGCTACTCCGACGGCGACTGGATGGAGGACCAGGACATGATCCGGCTGAGCGGGATCTTCCGCTCGGTCCACCTCTTCTCCACCCCCACCGTTCACCTGCGGGACTTCAAGCTCGACACCCCGCTCAGCGACGGCTACACGGCCGCCGGACTCTCCGTCACCGCCTCCGTGCGCGCCTACGGCGATGCCCCCGGGACGGGGGAGTACACCGTGGAGACCCAGCTCTACGACGCCGACGGACACCCTGTCTGGTCCCGCCCGCTGAGGCAGCCCGCCGACCTCGGCTCCGCCCCGGCGGGACAGGACGTGACTGTACGGTCGACCAAGGCCGTGCCGAAGCCGGAACTCTGGTCCGCCGAGCACCCGAACCTCTACACCGCCGTGCTGCGACTGCGCGACCCGGCGGGCAGGGTGACCGAGACGCTGTCCCACCGGGTGGGCTTCCGGGAGTTCGCGATCGCGGACGGGCTGATGCGCATCAACGGCAAGCCCGTCTCCCTGCGCGGCACGAACCGGCACGAGATGCACCCCGTGCGGGGCATGGCGCTGACCCGCGCCGACATGGTCACGGACATCGAGATCATCAAACGGCTGAACATGAACAGTGTCCGCACCTCTCACTACCCGAACAACCCTCTGTGGCTGGAGCTGGCCGACGAGTACGGGCTGTACCTCGTGGGCGAGACCAACCTGGAGACCCACGGCATCCGCGACACCTACCCGGGGGACCACGCCGACTGGACCGAGGCGTGTGTGGCCCGCGCCAGGAACATGGTCCACCGAGACAAGAACCACGCCTGCGCCGTCATCTGGTCGCTCGGCAACGAGGCCGGCACCGGTTCTGCCTTCGTCGCCATGCACGACTGGATCCGTTCGTACGACCCCACCCGTGTCATCCAGTACGAGGGTGACGACCGGCCCGGGATCAGCGACATCCGCTCGGAGATGTACACCAAGCCCGACCAGGTCGAGCAGCGCGCCCGGGACACCACCGACACCCGGCCCTTCGTCCTGATCGAGTACTCCCACGGGATGGGCAATTCGAACGGCAACTTCAAGAAGTACTGGGACATCATCCGCCGCTTCGACGTTTTGCAGGGCGGCTGGATCTGGGACTTCGCAGACCAGGCACTCACCTGGCCCACGCCGCCACGCAAGCTGTTCACGGAATCCGGGCCCGGCGCCGTGACCGGGGAGATCCTCGCCCCCAGCGGCACCTTCGACCGGGAGAAGGGCGTGTACGGGGGCACCGTCTTCGCCCGTGACGCAGGCCTCGACATCACCGGCTCCCTGACCCTGGAGGCCTGGGTCACACCGAAGGTGACCGGCTCTCATCAGCCCATCCTCGCCAAGGGCGACACCCAGTACGCACTGAAGCAGACGGACGGCAACCTGGAGTTCTTCATCCACTCCGGCGGCCGGTGGACCACCGCGAGCTGGACGCTGCCGAAGGACTGGACAGGCACAGAGCACCACATCGCGGGTGTCTTCGACGCCGAGAAGGCCACCCTGACCCTCTACGTCGACGGCGAGACCAGGGCCACCAAGGCCGCGCCCCGGCCGCCCGGCAGCAACAACGCACCGCTGGCGCTCGCCACCGACGGGGAGAACCCGACCCGTGAGTTCAGCGGCACGATCAGGCGGGCGCGCGTCTACGCCCGTGCCCTGAGCGCGGCCGAGATCGCCTCCGGCTCCCGGCGGCCGGGCGACGACGGCGTGCGCTTCTGGTTCGACGCCGCCACAGTCGCCTTCAAGGAGCGCAGGCCCACCGAGCGGACGTTCCTCGCCTACGGCGGTGACTGGGGCGACAACCCCAACGACGGCAACTTCTCCGGCGACGGCATCGTCACCGCCGACCGCGGGCACACCGGCAAGGCCACGGAGATCAAGCGGATCCACCAGGCGATCGACGTGACGGCGGACGACGCTCCCGCCGGGCGGTTCACCGTGAGCAACGAGTACCTCTTCACCAACCTGCGGGAATTCAACGGTGGCTGGGCCCTGGTGGCGGACGGCGAGGTCGTGCAGCGGGGAAAGCTCACCCGCGCCCAGCTGGACATCGCCCCCCTGGCCCGCAAGGCCGTCACCGTCCCCTTCACGCTGCCCGACGACCCGGCGCCCGGCACGGAATACTTCCTCCAGCTGTCTTTCACCACCAAGGAGTCCACGAAGTGGGCGAAGGCCGGCTTCGAGGTGGCCGGGCAGCAGCTCGCCGTCGACGCGGGCAGCCCGGCCGTGACGCCCCGGCCGCTCGACTCCGTACGGCGGCTGCGCCACCAGGACGGCGACGGCTCCGTGACGGTGACCGGGGAGGACTTCTCCGTGACCGTCGACAAGGGCAGCGGCGTCATCACCTCCTACGAGGCGGGCGGCGACCGGCTCATCGCCTCGGGGCCCGCCCCGAACTTCTGGCGGGCCCCGACCGACAACGACATCGGCAACGGACAGCCCGCCCGGAACGGCACCTGGCGCTACGCGGGCAGCGGCCGGAAGGTGACGGGGGTCCAGGTGAGCGCGGTGGGCGACCGGGCCGTCGAGATCACCGTCAGCGGCACCCTGCCCACCTCGACGGAGTCCAGGTACACCACGACGTACACGGTCTTCGGCAACGGCGAGATCAAGGTCGACAACACCCTGCACCCGGGCGCCGCCGGCCTCCCGTACATCCCGGAGGTGGGCACCCTGCTCCTCCTGCCCGGCAGGCTGGAGCATGTGCGCTACTACGGCCGCGGGCCGGACGAGAACTACTGGGACCGCGGCAACGGAACCGACGTGGGCCTCCACACCTCCACCGTCCCCGGGAAGCGGACCCCCTACCTCCGCCCGCAGGAGAACGGCAACAGGACGGACGTGCGGTGGGTGGCGCTGACGGACGGCAGCGGCAAGGGACTGCTCGCGTCCGGCGAGCCGCTGATCGAGTTCAGCGCCTCGCACTTCACCCCGGAGGACCTGTCGGCCGGTGTCCGCCACGACTACCAGCTGACACCCCGTGACGAAGTCGTACTGCGGCTGAACCACCGGCAGATGGGGGTGGGCGGTGACGACAGCTGGGGGGCGCACACACACGACGAGTACAAGCTGTTCGCGGACCAGGACTACGCGTACACCTACCGGCTGCGCCCGCTGAGCAGCCCCGACGACGCGATGGCGGCGTCGCGCCGGCCGACGTCGACTGAGTCCGACGCGTAGCCCGGCGACGATCCGGACGCTTCGTCACCGGGAACGGGACGGCTGAACCGGACTCGGCACGACGGCCCGCCAGGTCTGCCCGGCGGGCCGTCAGCCGTGTACCGACGACAGCGGCTCCGGACCGGGCCTCAGATCCGCCGCAGCTGCCAGATCTGCGGCCCCAGCCCGTTGCAGGTCCACTGCTGGACGTTGGCACCCGGCGCACGGGAGCCCTCGGCCACGTCGAGGCACTGGCCGCTGGACCGGGAGACGAGCCGGTAGTACCCGCGGCCGACGCTCTCCGGACGCCAGTCCTGGGCCGACCGGGCGTTGCAGTACCACTGCCGGACGTTCGCACCGGGCGTCGTGGAACCGTTCTCCACATCCAGGCAGTGCCCGCTGTTGCGGCCGGTGAGGGTGAAGTGGCCGCCGCCGCGCGCGCGGAGCGTCCAGTCCTGCGGTCCCAGCCCGTTGCAGGTCCACTGCTGCACGTTGCCGCCCGGCGTCCGGGAGTCCGCCGCCACGTCGAGGCAGTGCCCGCTGGAGACGTTCTTCAGCCGGTAGAGCGCGCCGTCCGCCACACCGGCCGGGTCACCGCTGCCATTGAGGGAGCCCGTCGCGAAGTACGGCCGGCACACCGAACCGTCCCAGTCGGTGGCGATCTGCAGCAGCCGGCTTCCGTCGGCCGACGGAAGCAGCGGGGAGCTGTAGTTCTGGCAGTAGTTCACCGCGGGTTCGGTCACCCGCACGGGCGAATCGATCTCGTACCAGGGGCCGCTGCCGTTCTCCGTGTTGACGAGAATCGTACGGCCGCTGTCCGCGGAGGGGGTGCCGTCCCGGTTGAGCAGCCGCTGGCCCACCAGCAGGATGCGGCCGTTCGGCCCGCCGTCGGGTGACGGAGCCCACGCGATGGTCGGCGCGGCCCTGAAGTACTTGCCGTCGACCGTCTCCGGACGGTTGCCCAGGGCGGTAGGGTCACCCCAGTTCCAGCCGTCCGCCGACGTCCGGAAGTGCACCACGCACTGGTACTGGCCTCCGGGATTGCAGATCTCGAAGCTCATGAAGTAGGTGCCGTTCGGAAGCTTGCGCACCACGGGCATGCCCGGCCGGTCGGGTGTCCAGCTGCTGGCCACGGTGTCGTGGTGTCCCTGCCAGGTGACGCCGTCGTAGCTGCGTGACGCCACCAGCTTCTGACTGTGGGCGGGGTCCGTCTCGTCGGCGTAATGGCAGACGAGCGCGCCGTCGGCGGCAATGGAGAACTCCGGTTCCCACAGGCCGCCGGTGCCGCTCGCGACGGCACAGGCGGAGAGGTAGGACCAGGTCCGGCCCACGTCACTGCTGCGCCAGATGCGCAGCGCCATACGCCGGTCCTGCTCGTCCTGGCCCGCGGACGAGGCCCAGAGCAGCGTGCCCGGCGCGAGAGCACCCACCTGGCGTGGCAGCTCGAACAGGGTCGCGCAGCACAGTCCCTGGCCCGCCGCGGACTCGGGGTCGGCGACCCGGCCGACCTCGCGGAAGGTCGTGCCCCCGTCGGTGCTCTCATGGATGGCGCCGATGCCGTTGTCGCCGTCGAAGGTGACGACGCTCGCGAGCACGCGCCCGTCAGCCGCACCGCTGTGGGCGAGCCGCACGGCGCGGGGATACAGACCCGTGCCGTCGCGCAGGGGTGTGCCCGTGGCGGCGGGGGAGGCGGTGGTCCCGGGGGAGGAGCCGAGGGAGGCGCTGCCGGCCGCGGTCGGCACCGCGAGGGCCAGCAGGCTCAGTACCACGGCTACGCAGAGCAGGAGCCGTCGTGCTCCGGCCCGCGGGCGGGACGCGGCCGCACCGGAGAGCCGGTCGTTCCCTGGTGAGGTGTGGCAGTGAGGCCGTGGCCGGTGCATACGCATCAGGGATTCCTCTTCTCGGGTGACGGGCCGCAGCAGGCCCGGTGGAGGTGGCCGCCGAGGCGAGTCGGGCGATGCGGGGGCGGACGGGCATGCCCCTGCATCCCCGGCTCGGCGGCGTCGGAGTGCCCACGGGGAATGTACATCGATGTAAATGCGGGCCGTAAGGGTTCGGACGGATCGAGACTGTGGCACACCCGTGTGGAGGGCGGGAAGAGGTGGGGCGCACGTGGCTGATCCCCGGTGCGGCACGATGGCGAACAGGCCGGGAACAGCCTTCCTCTACTGCCGGGAGCCTGCTCCCGCCCGGTTCACCAGGTCGAAGAACGTGTCGCCGCGGACGACTTCGAACGGCTCGCCGAGCAGATCGCAGAGTTCGGCGATGTCGCTCGGTGTCCAGCTCCAGGCGTTGACGGCGCCGGCGATGAACAGCGGCGCGGCGCGGTCCCAGCCCTCGATGACGAACGGGATTCATCCGTCGCCTGCCGCATTGCGGGGGTTGTACGCGTAGACCAGGTCCATGCCGGTTCGGCGCAGGAAGTGCCCGGTGAGTTCCGTGTACGCGTCCAGGGGCCTGGCACGGGGCTCCCATGACACACGCCATGAAAGCCCCGTGGGCCCGGCCCGCGACGCACGACGAGAGCGTGCTCCCCGTTCGTCCCGGTGAGGGTCACCAGTCGTGGACCGTCCCGTCGTGCAGCCGGTTGACCGGGAGGTAGGCCGCCTCGTACGGGTGCGCGGCCGCCAGTTCCTCGTTCAGCTCCACGCCGATGCCCGGCGCCTCGCCCGGGTGCAGATGGCCGTCCACGAAGGTGTACGCGTGGGGGAACACCTCCTCGGTGAGCGCCGTGTGGCCCGAGTACTCCTGGATGCCGAAGTTGTGTACGGCGAGGTCGAGGTGGACGGCGGCGGCCATGCCGACCGGGGAGATGTCCTCCGGGCCGTGGATCGCACTCTTGATCTGGTACTGCGCGGCGAAGTCGAAGAGCTTGCGCAGCGGGGAGACGCCTCCGAAGTGGGTGACGGCGGAACGCACGTAGTCGATCAGCTGCTCGGTGATCAGGGACTGGTAGTCGTAGACCGTGTTGAAGACCTCGCCGATGGCCAGCGGTGTGGTGGTGTGGCGGCGGACCAGGCGCAGAGCCTCCTGGTTCTCGGCGGGCGTGCAGTCCTCGAGCCAGAAGAGACGGTACGGTTCCAGGTCCTTGCCGAGGCGGGCGGCCTGGACGGGGGTGAGCCGGTGGTGTGCGTCGTGCAGGAGGGGGAGATCCGGGCCGAACTCGGCGCGCACGGCCTCCAGCACGTCCGGCATGTGACGCAGATAGGCGTCGGTGTCCCAGTCCTCCACCAGTGGCCGGGCCTGCTGGTGGAGCACGGGGGAACCGCTGTCGTCCGTGCTCGACACGCCGTAGACCGCCTTCAGCCCGGGGATGCCGGACTGCACGCGTACGGCGGGGTAGCCCTCGGCGAGGCGGGCCCGGACCGAGTCGAGGAGTTCGGGGATGTCACGGCCGTTGGCATGGCCGTAGGTCCCCACACGCTCCCGGCTCGCCCCGCCCAGGAGCTGGTAGAGCGGGAGGCCGGCGGCCTTCGCCTTGATGTCCCAGAGCGCCACGTCGACGGCGGCGATCGCGGCCATCGTCACCGGTCCGCGCCGCCAGTAGGCACCCCTGTACAAGGACTGCCAGGTGTCCTCGATGCGGTGCGGGTCCAGCCCCATGAGGAGGGGCACCACGTGGTCCTCGAGATAGCTGACCACGGCCAGTTCCCGGCCGTTGAGTGTGGCGTCGCCGAGGCCGGTGAGACCCTCGTCGGTCGTCAGTCTGAGCGTGACGAAGTTACGGCCGGGGCTGGTGACGAGGACCTTCGCGTCGACAATTTTCATGGGGGTACTTTCTTCCGAATGCGGTGGTGAGGGGCCGTTCAGCCCTTGGATGCGCCGGAGGTCAGACCGGCCACCAGGTACTTCTGTCCGAGGACGGCGGCCAGCACGACGGGGACGGTGATGAGCGTCGCGGCGGCCATCAGGCCGCCCCAGTCGGTGCTCGCGTACGAGATGAAGTTGAAGAGGGTCACCGGCACCGTCTGGGTGCGGTCGTCGGCGAAGATCAGCGCGAACATGAAGTTGTTCCAGCTGAAGACGAAGGCGAGCAGGGAGGCGGTCGCCGTCCCCGGGGCCGCGAGGGGCAGCGCGATGCGGCGGAAGGCGCCGAACGCGCTCAGCCCGTCGGTGCGCGCGGCCTCCTCCAGTTCGACCGGCAGGCCGGCGAAGAAGCTGATCATGATCCACATGATGAGCGGGACGGAGACGAACATCTGGCTGAGGACCAGCACGGTGTAGGAGCCGACGAGTCCCATCTGCGCGAACAGGTAGTACCAGGGCACGAGCAGCGAGATCGCCGGCACGATACGCGCGACGAGGATCAGCGAACCGGTGCGGCGCATGCCGAACCGTCCGACCGCCCAGGCGGCGGGCACCGCGATGACGGCGGAGAGCACGGTGGAGACCACGCCGACCAGCAGGGAGTTGCCCATCGACCGCAGGATCTGCCCGGTCTCGACGATGCTGCGGAAGTTCTCGAGGGTGGGGCTGAACCACAGGCCCACGGACGGATCGGTCACTTGGACGTTGGTCTTGAAGGCGGCGGCGAACATCCACACCAGGGGCAGCGCGAAGACCAGCGTCACGAGGCCGATGGCGATGCCGCGCAGCCACGAGCGGACCGCGCGCCGGCGCAGGTGTGCCGGGACGGGCGTGGGGGTGACGATGGCACTCATGCGGTCTTCCTTCCGCTCCGGCGGCGCAGCAGCACCACGACGCCGATGATGAAGAGCGTGAACAGGACCAGGACGGCGGCGGCCAGGCCGTACTCCTGGTAGTCGAAGGTCAGCCCGTAGGCGTAGACGTTGAGGGTCTCCACCTCGAAGTCCGAGCCGCCGCCCGCACCCTTGGTGGCGTAGAGGATGTCGAAGGTCTTGAGCGCGTCCACCGCGCGCAGCACCAGGGCGGTGGCGAGCGTCGGTCCGAGCATGGGCAGCACGACGTGCCGGAACCGCTGCCAGCCGTTCGCCCCGTCCACGCGGGCGGCCTCCTCCGGCGCCTCGGGCAGCGTGGTCAGCCCGGCGAGCAGCAGCAGGGTCATCATGGGCGTCCACTGCCAGACATCGATGAGCATCAGGGTCGGCAGCGACTGGCTGACGGAGCCGAGGAACTCCTGCCGGGGCAGCCCGACTCCGGCGAGCAGATGGTTGGCTATGCCGTTGGTGGGGTCGAGGATCAGCAGCCAGAGGATGCCGATCGCCACCGGAGTGGTGAGCAACGGGATGATCAGAACCGTACGCACCCATCGCATGCCCCGGAACGGCTTGCGCATGAGCATCGCCAGGGCGAGACCGAGCACCGTCTCCAGGATCACCGCTCCGACGGTGAAGACCAGTGTGCGCTGCGCGGCGGGCCAGAAGCGGCGGGTGTCGCCGAGGGCGTCGGTGAAGTTCCGCAGGCCCACATGCTCCTTACCTGCGTTCACCGCGCCGAAGGCGTCGGTCAGGCTGAGGTTGACGGTGTAGACCAGCGGAAAGACGATCATCAGGCCGACGAACAGCAGTGCGGGGGCGAGCATCGCCCATTTCAGCCGGCGGTTGGCCTGTTCGAAGGTGCGAGGGCGGCGCGCGCGGGCCGGACGTGTGCCCGGCGCGGTGGCGGGCCGGGCCGGGGAGACCTCAGTGGTGGACATCAGGACTCCTTGTGGCGGTTGTCGCGGACGAGGAAATCGGCGAACTCCGCATCGGCGTCACGGGCCACCGGACGTACGTCGTCGCCGAGGATGCCCGCGACCAGGGGCCTCCCGACGATGTCCCTGGCCCGGCCGACCTGAAGGACCCGGGGCCGGTCGTAGCCGAGGCCCCGCTCCGCGTTGAGCCGCATGGCCTCGGCGAGATCCGGGGGGAAGGAGGCCAGGGACGCGGGGTCGGACCACACCGAGCTACGGGCGCCGGGGATGCCGTCCTTCTGGAGGGCGGCGGTCACCTCGGTACCGGCGGCCCACTTGATGAACTCCCAGGCTTCGTCGCGCAGCAGACTGAACTTGCTGATGCCCAGACTCCAGGACGGGATGTTGTGCGGCCGGGCGCCGGCCGGTCCGGCCGGGAAGGGTGCGAAGCCGACGGCCTCGCGCACGGTCGACACCTTCGGGTCGAGGAAGCTGCTGTAGATCGCGTCGGCGTCGATGTAGAAGGCCGCCTTGCCCTGCGCGAAGATCGGCATGGCCTGTTCGAGGCTCATGTTGGTGGCGCCGGGCGGTCCCGTCCTGGCCAGGAGGCTGCCGTAGTACTCGTACGCGGCGAGGGCCTCGGGTGTGCCGATACCGGACTTGCCCCGCACGACGAAGTCCCCGCCGTGCGAATAAAGGAAACTCGACCACTGGGACACGGCGCCGCTGCGCTGGCCCCGGCCGACGAATCCGTAGAACCCCTTCTTCTTGTCGGTGAGTTCCCGGGCCGCCGACATCAGCGCCTCCAAGGTGCGCGGCGGTCCCCCTAGGTCCTCCACCAGGTCCTTGCGGTAGTACAGCGCGGGGCGCTCCGTCACCACCGGGACGCTCAACACCTTGCCCGCCGTCACCGAAGCCTCGCGCGGGGCCTTTTGGAAGTCGGGCCAGGCGAACTCCTCGTCCTGGGTGACGCGGTCGCTCAGGTCGGCCAGCCAGCCGTTGTGCGCGAAGAGCAACTGCTCCTGGAGCGCGCGGACCATCATGACGTCCACGTCGGTGCCCGAGGCGTTGAGCTTCACGTTGTAGCTGCTCGCCAGCTGGTCCGCGGTGAGCAGGGTCATGGAGACCCGCCGCCCGATGCGCTCCTCGAACTCCTTCGTGCGGCGGCGGATCGCCTGGGACCACACGTGGTTGATCGCCATGATCCGCAAGGGTGTGTCGGCGGATGGCCGCCCGCCCCTGCTCGTACACGCGCCGAGCGCCCCCATCCCGGCGGCTCCCGCGACCCCTGCCGCCAGCCTGCCGAAGGAGCGCCGGCTGAGGAGCTGGCTGCTCGTGGACATCGTCGTCCTCGTCTTTCTGCGCTGTCGTGCGTCCTGCTCACCTGAGGCGTTTCGTCGCCGCGGGAGCTGCCGATCCGTCTGGCCCAACTGGTAGGACCAGTTGAACCAGACGGACGTTAGCAGGGGAGAGGCGTGCCGAACAGCCCTTGGACGGGCCGGATTCACCGGAAAGCGGGTTCGTGGGCGGTCAGCGGTGGGAGGCGCTACTCGGCTGTCCTGCCGGCGCCGTACCGGTTTCCGGTCCCGTCCAGCAGCGTTTCGATGTGGTTGCGCGCCATGATGTCGACCTGGATGTCGAGATCCTTGCCGTAGGTGCGCAGGCCGAGCATCAAGTGCTCGCGCATCCGCTCACCGGCCAGTTCCACGTCGCGCGCCTCGATCGCCTCGAAGATCTCGGGGTGGTGCGGAACACCGGGCTCACCGATCGAGGGGTCGGAGTTGGAGCGGAGCATCATCTCGAACATCATTCCGCTGATCGACGAGAGCATGATCCTGAGGACAGGGTTCTTGCTCGCCTCGGCGACGGCGTCGTGAAAAGCCATGTCGGCCCGGGCCTTGACGACGACGTCGCTCGCCGACTCCAGGGCGTCCCGGGCGGACCTCAGCGCCTCGATGTCCTCGTCGGTCGCGTGCTCGGCCGCCAGACGTACCGTCTCGACCTCGAGCGGCAGCCGGGCTTCGATCAGCTGCCGGACGGTGGGCCGGCCCGCGCGGTACAGGGCGTCGTACCCCCTGGCCTGCCCCGAGGTCTGCTCGCGCACGAAGGACCCGCGACCCGGCGCCACCTCGATCAGGTGCTGGGCCTCCAGTCGCCGCAGAACCTCGCGTACGACGTTCCTGCTGGCCCCGAACTGGGCGGCGAGCTCGCGCTCCGAGGGGAGTTTGGTCCCGACCGCGATGTCACCGGACCGGATGTCGTGCTCGAGTTCCCGCGCGATCCGTTCCGTCAGGAGACCACGCCGTTCGGGGGCCGCGGCCTGGCCGGAACGCGCGGGGAAGGAAGAGGCGGACGGCTGCATCCCCGCAGCGTACAGGCTGGTCATGAGCGGGCGGAGCAGGAATTCCCGCAGCCGGAGGAGCGGTTCGGTCTACGGCCTCCCGGGGACGGACCTGCCCGCCCGTGTGGCGTCCGCGCCCCAGCTCGCCAGCAGGCGCAGTGCGTCGGCGGACGCGGAGCCCGGCTCCGGGTGATAGGCGATCACCGACTGCTCCGCGTCGTCGGGCAGAGCGAAGGTCTCGAAGCAGAGCGTCAGCTCACCCACCAGTGGATGGTGCAGCCGCTTGACGCCGTGGCTCTTCTCCTTGACGTCGTGCCTGGCCCACAGCCGCCGGAAATCCTCGCTCTTCACGGACAGCTCACCGACCAGCGCGGAGAGACGCGGGTCGTCGGGGTGACAGCCCGCGTCCATCCGCAGGTAACTGACGATGTCCGCCGCCTTCTGGTCCCACTCCACGAAGAGGTCCCGGTACTCCGGCTTCAGGAATGTCAGCCGCGCCCAGTTCCGCTCCTGCGGCGGAAGCTGTGACCAGTCGCCGAAGACCGCCGCCGCCATCCGGTTCCAGGCCAGGATCTCGGAACGCCGCCCGATGACGTACGCGGGGACGCCCTCCATCGTGTCGAGCAGCTGACAGAGGGTGCCGCGCACCCGCTGCTGCCGCGTCGACGGCTTCTTCCTGTGCTGCTTGGGCTTCGCAAGGTGCGTGAGGTGCGCCTGTTCGGCGCTGGTCAGCCTCAGCGCCGACGCGATCGCACCCAGTACCTCCCCGGACACGTTCTGTCCGTTGCCCTGTTCCAGACGTGTGTAATACGCCACGGACACCCCGGCCAGCTGCGCGAGCTCCTCGCGCCGCAGCCCCGGGACCCGGCGATGGCGCCCGAAGTCGGGCAGACCCACATCCTCGGGCTTGAGCCGCGCCCGCCGGCTGCGCAGGAACTCGCTGAGCTCGGCGCGCCGGTCGAGGGCGTGCCCCACACCGTCACCGGGGACATCCGCGGACTGCCGCTCGGGTACAGACTGCTCCTCCATGGCTCCAGTATCCATGGTCGTACGCACACCATCCTGACCCCGCCAGTAGTAGGACCACTGGACGTAGGCAGAGCTGTGGCCTGGGTGAATGCGTGGAGACAGGGCAGGCTGGACGACGTGCCCGGACCGAAAGCCGCCGGGCGCAGGACCACTCCTTAGGAGAATTCCCGCATGACCACTGTCGCTGCGTACGCCGCCCCTTCCGCGAAGGCTCCGCTGGAGCGCACCACCATCGAGCGACGCGCGGTCGGCGAGTTCGACGTCCTGATCGACATCAAGTTCGCCGGCATCTGTCACTCGGACATCCACCAGGCCCGCGACGGCTGGGGCGAGGGCATCTTCCCGATGGTGCCCGGCCACGAGATCGCCGGCATCGTCACCGAGACGGGCTCCGGCGTCACCAGGTTCGCCGTCGGCGACCGCGTCGGCGTCGGCTGCATGGTGGACTCCTGCCGTGAGTGCGAGAACTGCAAGGCCGGCCTGGAGCAGTACTGCGTCAAGGGCAACGTCGGCACGTACAACGCCCTGGACAAGAACGGCGACCCCACGTACGGGGGCTACTCCACGCACATCGTCGTGGACGAGAACTACACGGTCCGTATCCCCGACGGTCTCGCGCTGGACGAGGCGGCGCCCCTGCTCTGCGCCGGCATCACCACGTACTCCCCCCTGAAGCACTGGAACGCCGGCCCCGGCAAGAAGGTCGCCGTCCTCGGCATGGGCGGTCTCGGGCACGTGGGCGTCAAGATCGCGCACGCGCTCGGTGCCGAGGTGACCGTTCTCTCGCAGTCCCTGCGCAAGCAGGAGGACGGGCTGAAGCTGGGCGCCGACCACTACTACGCCACCAGCGACCCGAAGACCTTCGAGGACCTGCGCGGCACCTTCGACATCATCCTGTCCACGGTGTCGGCTCCGCTGGACTTCGGCGCGTACCTCTCCCTCCTCAAGACGGACGGCGCGCTGGTGAACGTCGGCGCTCCGGAGGAGCCCATCTCCGTCAACCTCTTCTCCCTGATCGGCGGACGCAAGTCCCTCTCGGGTTCCGGGATCGGCGGCATCCAGGAGACCCAGGAAATGCTGGACTTCTGCGCCGAGCACGGATTCGGCGCGGAGATCGAGCTGATCGGCGCGGCCGAGATCAACGAGGCGTACGAGCGCGTGCTGAACAGCGATGTCCGCTACCGGTTCGTGATCGACACCGCGACCATCTGAGACCCGTCACCCCGATCCCGGGTCCTGCCCCGGGGTCGGGGTGCACGCGGCTCTCAACCGTCCCCGTTCCCAGCGAAGAGCGGCCACCAGTGCCTCGCTCGCCGAGCACCAGACCTGTCGGGCCCCGCCGAAGCCCTGTTCCAGGGACAGCAGTCCGCCGGCCGGCAGGTTGATGCCGACGGGCAGGCGCAGCAGATCGCGGTAACGGCCCCTGCGCGACGCCAGGTTCGGCTGCGTCTCCCGGTGGTGTCGATGAACACCGGCCGGCCCGGCGGGTCGACCTTGCCGGGTGGCCGCTGCCCGGTTCGTCGTCGCCTCTGACCCCACGACCTGATATGCCCCGTACATCGCTCGCTGTGGCGCTGCGGATTGGCCGGACCGGTGAGCACGCCGGACGGGAACGCCTCCGGCGAACCCGCGCATCAGAGGCTTTCCGCATGCCGAGACGGCCCGGCATGCGGAGGGTCCTCGTCCCTATATTCGTACGCATGTCTGCATCGGCCCTGTCACTGTGCCTCGCGCTCTTCGCGCACTCGGCGTGGTGCGTCGACGACGGCCTCTGTCGCGGCTGAGCCCCGCGTCGGCGGCGCGTGCCGCGCTGTCGACAGCCAATGCCGCTGTCCGCCGAGCATCATCCCGGAGACCTTCGTGACCACCGCGCCACCTGCCGGGCGGGCCGCGCCGCCGCGCGCACTGCCCGCCCTGTTCGACCCCTCTCCCACCTCCGTGCCGCGACCGGAGGCGCCGCCGCTGCCCCCGGTACGCAGGACCCCACTCGTCGTGGCCGGACTGCTCGCCATCGCCTTGACCGCGTACGTGTGGTCGGCGCACGGCGCCAAACCGGGTGTGCTGCTCCTGCTGGGGCTCGGACTGGGCGTCGCGCTCTTCCACTCCCGGTTCGGCTTCACCTCCGCCTGGCGGCAGCTCATCGCCGTAGGCAACGGCACCGGGCTGCGCGCGCACGCGCTGCTGCTCGGCACCACGGCCACCCTGTTCGCGCTCGTCATCGGCACGAGCACCGGGTTGTTCGGCTCGCAGCCGGCACCGTCCGGCGGAGCGATCGGCGTCGGTCTGGTCGTCGGCTCGCTGCTCTTCGCCGTCGGGATGCAGCTCGGCGGTGCCTGCGCCTCCGGCACCCTCTTCGCCGTCGGCTCGGGGCAGACCTCGGTGCTTCTGACCCTCGGTGGCTTCATCGCGGGGGCCACGCTCGCCGCCTGGCAGTTCGACCTGTGGAAGGACCTCCCCGCCTGGGAGCCGGTCGTGCTCTCCGACCACATCGGCTGGCTCGGCTCGTGGGCGGTGACGATCGCCGCGCTGCTGCTGGTGGTCGTGGTCACCCGACGCGTCCAGGCCCGACGTAACCCGCCGCCGCTCGGCGCCGTACCCTCGGCGCGCACCTCGGTCGTACGGGCCTTCCGCGGCTCCTGGCCGCTGGCCGCCGGCGCCCTGGTGCTGGCCGTCCTCGGCGCGGGAGTGCTGCTGGTGTCCGGCGGTGCCTGGGGTGTCACGAGTGCGTTCAGCCTGTGGGGCTCGGAACTGGTAGGCGCCCTCGGCGGCCACCCGGAGAACTGGACCTGGTGGCGGCAGCCCGGCAACGCGGAGATGCTGTCGGGCCCCGTGCTGGCCGACAAGACCAGCCTCACCGACATCGGCATCATGATCGGTGCGGCGGTGGCGGCCGCGCTCGGCGGTACCTGGGCCCTGCACCGTGGCGTCCCGTGGCGTACGGCTGTCGCCTCGGTGCTCGGCGGTGTGCTGATGGGCGTGGGCGCACGGCTGGCCGGAGGCTGCAACATCGGCGCCTACCTCGCAGGCGTCGCCTCGGGCAGCCTCAGCGGCTGGCTGTGGGGAGCGGTCGCACTGGCCGGCACCTGGATCGGGCTCAAACTGCGTCCCCTGTTCGGCCTGGGCAACCCCAAGCCGGGGGACGGCGTCTGCTGATCGCGGCCGCCTCCCGCAGGCCGCCGGACCTGCCCTTTCACACGGCAGAAGCCGGCGGCTCGGGGCCCTCCTCTACGATCACCCCCGTGTGCGCAAACGTCATAGTCGCGGAAGACGACGCGAAACAGGCCGAGCTGGTCCGCCGCTACCTCGAACGCGAAGGCCACGCGGTCACGGTGGTGTCCGACGGCCTCGCCGCCCTCGAACAGGCGCGGCAGGGGGCTCCGGACCTGTTGGTGCTCGACGTGATGATGCCCCGGGCGGACGGGCTCGACGTGGTCCGCATCCTGCGCTCCGAGAAACGGGAGTTGGCGGTCCTCATGCTGACCGCCCGGGCCACGGAGGACGATCTGCTGCTCGGGCTGGACCTGGGCGCGGACGACTACATGACCAAGCCCTACAGCCCGCGGGAGCTCATGGCACGCGTACGCACCCTTCTGCGGCGCACCCGACGGGACGGCGGACGCGAGGACAGCCACGTCCTGCGGGTGGGATCGCTCGCCGTCGATCCCGTACGTCACGAAGTGGCGGTCGAGGGCATAGGAGTCGAGTGCACACCGGGGGAGTTCAGGCTCCTCTCGGCGATGGCCGCGGAGCCCGAACGGGTCTTCACGCGCGAGCAGCTGCTCGCCGAACTCCACGGGTTCGACCGGTACATCAGCAGCCGGACCGTCGACGTGCACATCATGAACCTCCGCAAGAAGATCGAGCGCGCCCCCCGGCGGCCGGTCCGGCTCCTCACCGTCTTCGGAGTCGGCTACAAGCTCATGGACCCGCAGAAGGGCGCCCCGCGTGCCGAGGCGCGCTGAGCGCGGCGGACCGCGCCTGCGGCTCCCGCTGCGCAAGAGCCTCCTCGGCCGGCTGCTGGCGGTGTCGGCCCTCGTCGCGGCCTGTTCGGTCGCCGCGACCGCGTGGCTGGCCGTACAGACCACATCCGGTGCGATCGAGCAGGAGCAGGGCCGTAACCTCGCCGCGGACACCCGCGTCCTCGACGCCCTCCTCGCCTACGCGGCCGAACACCCCTCCTGGGACGGGGTGGGGGCCACCGTGAAGGAGCTGGCCGACGCGTCCGACCGGCGGATCACGCTGACGACGCAGAGCCGGCAGATCCTCGCGGACTCCGCCGCGGCATCCTCCTCGCCGCCTCCGGCCCTGCCTCCCCAGGCATCGGCGGTCGTGGACCCGCTGTCCGTGGCCGCCCCCTCCGAAGCCGATTCGGGCTCCGGCTCCGTGACGGTCGCGGCACCCGGCACGGACGGGGCGCAGCGCTCCGGCAACGACAGGGTCGACCCCCGGGCCGTCGGACCGTTCAGGCTGCCCGAGGCCGAACGTACGTCGTTGAGGCGTACCGCGGACGAGGCGGTTCAGTGCCTCAGCCGGTCCGGGATCGCCTCCGACGTCGTCGAGGGGCCCAGCGGGCGGCCCCGTATCCAGGTCGTGGGCAACGATCCGGACCGCATGCGCGGCAGCCAGTGCTCCACCGACGCCCTGGACAGCCCCACCACAACCGAGACGAAGGCGCTCACCGCCCTCAACGAGCTCGTCAACGCGTGCCTGGACCGGCAGGGGCGCGAGGCCGTACAGCTCGATCTCGACCTCTCGTGGAGGACCGACGAGGAGCCGGCCGCCGCGACGGCCGTCCCCGAGCCGACACCCGTGCCCAGCATCAGCGTTCCGCGGGAGGCCCTGCCGACACAGCTCTCCACGCCCGCGCCCCTCGACAGCGAGAACGACCGCGACATCGCCTCATGCGTCGGCATCGCCCGCCAGGAGCAGCTCAGTTCGTACGTCGCCTCACCCGCCCTGCTGTTCATCAGCGACCCGGGCGGGGGCGCCGTGCCCGGCTTCGAGCTCTCCCCTGCGAACACGGCGAAGATAACCGGGGTCGCGGCACTCGTCCTCGCCCTCACCGTCGGCGCCTCGATCCTCGCCGGAGTACGGCTCGTGCGGCCGCTCCACGCCCTCACCGGAGCGGCCCAGCGCATGCGGGACGGCGAGGAACCCTCGCATGTGGTGGTCGCCGCGGACAACGAGATCGGCCGGCTGGCCACCGCCTTCAACGACATGTCGGCGCACCGCGCCCGGCTGGAGGAACAGCGCAAGGTGATGGTCAGCGATGTCGCGCACGAACTGCGCACACCGTTGAGCAACATCCGCGGATGGCTTGAGGGTGCCGAGGACGGCATCGCCGATGTGGACGCGATGTTCGTCTCCTCGCTGCTGGAGGAGGCGGTGCAGCTGCAGCACATCATCGACGACCTCCAGGACCTGTCGGCGGCCGATGCCGGTGTCCTGCGCCTGCACCCCGAACCCGTACGGATCGAGGAGCTGCTCGCCCATGCGGTGGCCGCCCACCAGGCCCAGGCCGATGCCGCCGGGGTCGGCCTCACCGTGACCGTCCCGGACGGACACGGTGCGGTCCCCGAACTCACCGCCGACCCCGTTCGGCTGCGGCAGGCGATCGGCAACCTGGTGTCCAACGCCGTACGCCACACCCCGGCGGGAGGGCGGGTCACCCTGCGCGCCTACGCGACCGGGTCCGGGGAACCGCACGAGGAGGTGGTGCTGGAGGTCGCCGACACCGGAAGAGGCATAGCGCCCGAGGACCTGCCGTACGTCTTCGACCGGTTCTGGCGCGCGGAGAAGTCACGCAGCCGGCGTACGGGTGGCAGTGGCCTCGGGCTGGCGATCGTCCGCAAGCTCGTCGAGGCGCACGGCGGGTCGGCCGGAGTGGTCAGCACGGTGGGCGAAGGGTCGGTGTTCACCCTGCGGATGCCGCCGGCCGGCCCTGATCCGATGAACATGGCGGTCTGACAGCTTCCTCACAACTTCGCTCCAGTCTGTGGGCATGCCCGGCGCCCGACGCGCATCCGTGCGCGGGCACCACCAACGCCGAGCTGGAATCGGAGTTCTTCATGTCCCTTCGTCCGACCCTGCGCACCGCCGTCCTGGCCACTGTCGGCCTGGGCGCGGTCCTGCTGCCGTCCACCGTGGCCGTCGCCGATGCCACGCCCACGCGGGCCGCCGCCGAGCGCAGCGCGACCCCCACCCCCGCGCCCGAAGGCGCCGAACCCACCGAGCTGGCTACGCCCGTCCCCGCCGAGTCCGTGCCGGCCGGCACGGTTCCGCGCGGCGGCGTCGACGCCGGTGAGCGCCCGGCCCAGGGCGCCGGTGACACCGCGCTCTACGGTTCCGCGGCCGGAGCGGTGCTGCTCGCGGGCGCCGGTGTCCTCGTGCTGCGCCGCCGGTCCGCCGCACAGCGCAACGGCTGATCCCGCCCGGTGGCGTCGCTCCCTCAACGGGGCGGCGCCACCCGCCGTTCTTCCTCCCGCTTCAGCTCGCCCCGCACCCGGAGTGCTCATGCCCCTCAATCTGAACCCGTCATGGCGGACGGCCGCGTCCGTGACGGCAGCCGCTCTGCTGCTCGCCCCGCTCACCGGCTGCGGTGCGTCCGACACCCCCGAGCCGTCCGTCAGGGCGGCCTCCGACGCGCCCCCGTCCGAGGAGGCGCCCAAGGCACCGGCGCCCACGCGGCTGACCGTCCCGTCGCTCGGGATAGACAGCGCGCTGCTGCGGCTGGGACTCAACGAGGACGGCACGGTCGAGGTCCCGCCCGCGGACAAGGGCATGACGGCCGGCTGGTACGCGGGCGGAGCCGTGCCCGGCGAGCCCGGTGCGGCCGTGCTGATCGGCCACAACGACACACGGTTCGGCAAGGCCGTCTTCCACGACCTGCACGCCATCGACAAGGGGGCGGACATCGCCGTGTCCGGCGGGGGAGGGGAGGAAGCGCACTTCACGGTCACCGGGACGGAGACCGTGAGCAAGAACTCCTTCCCCACGCAGAAGGTCTACGGAGCCACAGACGAGCGCGTGCTCCGGCTGATCACGTGCGACGGGGCCTTCGACGCTGACGGCCACCCCGTGGACAACCTCATCGTGTACGCCGAACTGCGCTGACGGCGAGCCGGCCGGCCGCAAGCGTCACACCCACGCGCACGCACCGGAACGGGGGACGCGCCGGAGACGCGCGGGCTCGTGATCACGTGCCCCGAAGGAGCACCAGCGCCCCCCGATCCGCTGCCGGGGCACGACCGATACGACGGCACGAAGTCCCCGCACGGCCTCAACTCCTCGCCCACCACGGGCGTGCAGCCGTCGAGGGGTCGGCCGGTTCGAGTGCGTCACAGCGATCGAGGACGAGCCCACCGGGCATCAACTGTGCCCCATCGGGCAGTTCATCCTGTCCACGCGGCCGGTGACGCCCCGTCTCCCGCTTGTTAGCGTCTTGGCGTGAGACGATACAGCCCGCCGATATCACGCCCCGCCCCGGCGCCCTCGTGGAGCCGGCCCGGCACGTGACCAAGGACAGGGAAGGCACGGCGTTCCCCCACCCGGTGGGAACCACCGCGCACGACGACGGCCTTCAGCCGCGCCCCGCAGCACCGCACCCCGATCCGGCGGAGAGCCTCCTGGGGCGGCCCGGAGCGACCGGGCACGAACCCACGGGGGACGACACGGCAGAGCCCGGACCGAAGCCGCCCGCCACGGGGTCGGCCAACACCTTCCCGGCCGTCGACGCGTCCGACAGCCGCACGCCCCCACGACGTAGGCGCGGCCCCCGCCCCGTCACCCTGATCGTGCTGCCCAGCCTGGTGATAGTCCCCGGAGTCGCCATCTTCCTCGCCCTGACCGGCGGCCTCGACCTGGCCCCGCCGCAGGACCCGGGCCCGAGCCAGTCAGCTGTCAGCAATGTGGACGGCTCCTACGTCCCCTGGCTGCGCAGGGCGACGGCGGACTGCACGGGAGTGACCCCCGCACTCCTCGCCGCGCACATCGACCAGCTCTCCGGATGGCAGGACAACACCGCGAGCCTCTCCGAGCAGGGCATCGCCCGTTTCACGGACGCCGGCTGGAAGAGCTGGGGTCGGGACGACGACGGCAACGGCAGTTCCTCGCCGCGCGACGCCGGGGACGCGATCATGGCGCTGGGGCGGCAGGACTGCTCCCTGGCGGAGAAGGTGACCGCGCTCCGTACCAAGGGCACCGTCAACGGTGACGTCGCCGACCTCACGCTCGCCGCGTATGCGGCCGGGGTGGACCAGGTCAAGAAGGCCGGCAAGGTCCCCGCCCCGGCCCGCACCTTCGTCGCCGACGTCAAGAAGCGGCTTCCGCAGTACGACGCACTGGTCCGGCGGAACCCCGAGCAGAACGGCCCGGCCTCCGGCGCGCTTCTGGCGCCGCCCGTCACCACGCTCACCGTCACCTCGTCGTACGGTTCGCGCACTCACCCGCTGACCGGGGTCACCAAGCTCCACACGGGCGTCGACTTCGGCGCGCCGCAGGGCGCTCAGGTGTCCGCGGCACGGGACGGACGTGTCGAGTTCGCGGGCATGACCTCGGCCTACGGCAACCGCGTGGTGATCGACCACGGCACCATCGACGGAAAGCGGCTGGAGACCACCTACAGCCATCTGTCCGCCCTCCAGGTGACGACCGGCCAGAGCGTGACCACGGGCCATCCCGTCGGGCTGGTCGGCTCGACAGGTCTGTCCACCGGACCGCATCTCCACTTCGAGGTGCTCTTCGACGGCCAGTACATGGACCCGATCGCCTGGCTCGCCAACGGCGGCTGAGCCCGCCGCCTGTCACCCGAACATGGAACGGGCCGCCGGTGAACCGACGCCCCGTCAATAAGGAGCGGGGCCGGGCGGCCCGCCGGCTTCCTCGACCGTCGGTGCCTTCGGCCACGGCATGGTTCCGGGCCTGCCGATGGCAGTGTTTCTGCGCTCAACAGCATGGTGCTCCCAGTGAAGTTGCACGTCAGGGGGCCGGGACCGAAACTGATGACCACAGGGGGCGCTGCCATCGACCGACTCGCGCGCAACGTCTGCCAGGACTTCATGGACCCGAAGCGGAAGTCGGCGTTCCAGGAGTTCCCTGCTGCGCCGGCCGAGTCAGAGTCTCAGCCAGTCGATCGACGCCGTAGCCGCTGATCAGAAGGCGTTCCTTACGGTTGCCGGTGAGCAGTTGGCTCCAGTCGACGAAGCCGCCGTCGGCGACTTCCAGGTAGTGGCCGTCCACGCTGGTGCAGATCTTGAAGCACATGCTCGTGTAGTAGCCGCGTCCGGTCGTACGGTCCGGGTCCTCGATCACGGCGATGCCCGGCAGCGCGGCGAGATCACCGCGAATCCGATCGATGACCGGGCGGCACGCGTCCTCCAGGCAGGTGAGCCGGATCTCCGTGTGCTCCGCCCCGGCGGCGGCCAGCGCTCGAGCGGCGAACCGCAGATGGTCGGCCAGCTGCTGGTGTTCGAAGGATCGGTTGCCGGTATCCCGACCGGCGGTCACCAGGCCGAATATCTGGAAGTGGGCGAGCATCCCGGGAGCGTCGAAGTGCTGTGCCCGGGCCACTCTCTGACTGGCGGCCAGCCTTACCGGCACCGTTGAACGAGGATCGGCGGCCAGGGCCACCGAGCGTCGCAGGGATGCCTCCAGGGCCAGCGCATTCGTCGGGTCAGCTGCCACCTCGCTGCCGCGAACCGTTGCGATCACCTTGCGCGGATCCACGGTCGCGACGGCCGAATGGGCTGCCAGAGGCAGGACAGGGGCAAGCACGAGAGTCTCGAACCCGTCGGGCAACGCGGACACCAGAGCGTCCTCGGTACGGCGAAGTGCGGTGAAGCCGGTCGGTGCGGGTGCTACGAACCGGTCGTCGCGGTAGCGCCGCATCACCTCCGCCGGCGTGCGCTGCTCCGCTCGGCGCCGGAACACTTCGAGCAGCAGTGTGGTCAGATCGGCACCGGACATACCGTTGCTCAGCAGGTCCAACAGTCCGGGGACGCCGGGCCTTCCCAGCACTCGTCGTAAGGCCGGGTTGGCCGGGCTGTCTGCATCGGGCTCATGAGGCCTCATGAGGGCGATTATCGGCTGAAGGGTTCCGGACCGGCCACGGATTTTCTTGCACGCCGCCGGATACGCCGATGCGGAACAGGCGGGGCGATCGGCGTGCTCCTGCTCGTCGCCTGACCGCGCCAGGTGGCGGAGACGGTCAGCGGCGGTACGCGGCCGTCGCGATCTCGATGAACGAACGGATCAACGGGTTGCGGTCACCCTCGTTCCACACCGCCACCACCCGGCTCGGCGCCATGTCGGTCAGCGGCACCGCGGCCAGCCCCGCGGGCATGTCGTGGCCGAGCGGGGCCAGGCCGACCGTGCCGTTCCACAGCACGGCCTGCAGGCACTCCTGGACCACGCGGACCACCGGCCCCTCGCGTGGCTCGCCGCCGTTCCAGTACGACCGCCACAGCGGGTCGGTCCCCTGCGGGAACTGGAACCAGCGGCGGTCGCTCAGGTCGGCCAGCCGCAGGCTGTCACGGCGGGCCAGTGGATCGTCGGCGCGCAGGACCGCTCCCACCGGATCCGAACGCAGCTCCCGCACCGTCAGGGCGGTCTCGTCGAACGGCGCCCGGGTCAGGGCGACGTCGACAAGTCCGGCGCGCAGACCGCAGGTCGGGTCGGTCAGTTCGGCGTCGCGGATGCGGATGTCGATACCGGGGTGGCTGCGACGGTAAGCGGCGGCCAGCCTGGTCGCCGCCACGTCGGTGCTGTCGCCCAGAATGCCGACGGTGATGGTGGCGCCGGCGGCCGCCGCGGTCACGTGCAGGCGTACGCGGTCGGCGTGGTCGAGCAGGGCGCGCGCCTCATCGAGCAGCAGGGTGCCCACCGCGGTGAGGGTGACGCCGGCAGGCGAGCGGACGAGCAGCAGGGCCCCGAGCTCGGCCTCGAGCTGCTTGACCGCCCGGCTCAGCGGCGGCTGGCTCATGTGCAGTCGCGTGGCGGCCCGACCGAAGTGGAGTTCCTCGGCGACCGCTACGAAATACTGCAGGGTGCGTAGCTCCACGCTGCAACGATATCCGCAAGGTATCGACCTGGCGGAACAGGTCTTGGACAGTCGCAGGGCGCCGCCGGTGCACTGGAGCCATGAACATCGCATACTGGATCATCGCCGGGGTGCTCGCCCTCTTCTACCTGTACGCAGGCGCGCTGAAGGTGATCCGCAGCCGCGATCAGCTCCGCCCGATGATGGCCTGGGTCGACCGCGTACCCCTGCCGGCCGTCAGGGCGCTGGGAGTGGTCGAAATACTCGGCGCGACCGGGCTGATCCTTCCTCCGCTGACCGGCATCGCACCCTGGCCGGCGCTTGCGGCGGCCATCGGGTTCGTGCTCCTGCAACTCGGCGCGATCGTCGTCCACAGGACAGGTGAGGATCGCCGGATCACACTCAACGTCGGGCTCCTCGCGGCCGCGGCCGTGGTCATGTGGCCGGCCTCCACCTGGCTGTGACCGGGCGCAGACGCAGACCGGGTGCACGGAGAAACACGTTCGCCGGAGCCCGGGGTGCGGTTACGCGTGCGCCTGGTCCGGTTCTCCGCCGGTTTCCGCAGCGGCGGCTTCCTGCGGGGACCGCGTTCGTGTGCCCCAGCGTTCGACCGTGGGGCCGACCGCCCCCACGGCCGCGAAGAACGCGCCGAGGAGCAACCAGCCGGTCGTGCCCATCCCGAGCACGACGGTCGTGAGGAGGGCGGGAGCGAGCGCCTGGCCTGCGCTGAAGCCGAGCCCGAGAAGCCCTTGGTACTGGCCTTGGGCATGGTCCGGTGCCAGGCCGAAGCCAAGGGCGAAGCCGGCCGAGGACTCCCAGATCTCCCCGAGGCTGTGCACGGAGATCGCCGCGACCACGAGGCCGGCGGCCGCCCACGCGGGAGCGTGCGCCGTCAGGGCCATCATCGGACAGCTGAGGAGGAAGAGCAGCCCTGCCGTGCGGAACGCCCTGCCGCCGTCGAGAGGGGTTTCGATGCGGGATCCGATCCTGGTCTGCAACAGGACGCAGACTCCGGCATTGATCGCGGACACGGCGGCCACGGTCCAGCGAGGCGCGTCCGTGTGCTCCGAGATCCAGATTGGCAGAAGCAGGGAGACCACCGGATATTGGAGCCCCATGGCACCGTGGAGCACTGTGAAGGCCACGAACGGACGGTCGGTGAGAGCGATCCAGCGGCGGCCGTCCTGCGACGACGGCGCCAATGCCCTGTAGTGGGGGAGCAGGAACAGGAGGAGGGCGCACAGGGCGAAGCTGGCCGCGTTGCCGAGAATCAGCACGATGTAGGCAGCACGCGTGTTCGCCGCGACCGCGAATCCGGCACCCACGGTTCCCAGGACGACGCCCAGATTCACGTACGTACGGAGCTTCGCCCTGAACAGTGCCGGGCGGTCGGTGCCGACCCTGACCACCAGGGCTCCCCAGGCCGCGCCGGCAGTGGCTGCGGCAAGCTGGTCAACGGCAGCGATGACGGTGAGACCGGCCCAGCTCTCGACGAGCACGAGAGCGGACATCGCCACGGCCTGGACCGCCAGGGCGAGCATCATGACCGTGCGCGGGCCACGTCTGTCGGCCAGATGGCCGCCCGGTATCCCCGAGAGCAGGCCGATCAGACCGGCGATGGTGAGGGCGGCACCCACCTGCACCGCCGGGAGATCCACGACCAAGGTGAAGTAGAGCGCGGACGCCGTGTTGAAGAGCCCGTTACCGACCCGGTTCACGAAGCTGGCCAGGATCAGTACACGCTCCGACCTGTTGCTCCCCGCTATGTGAGCCATACGGCCGGGCGGTCGTCCCTTGGTCATGGGCGCAGGCTAACAGCGGTCGTACGCACGGTCAGCGGTGCGAATTCTGCGGGTGGGCGGACGAGGATCAGGCAGTGGCCGGGGCTTCAGGTCCGGCCCCCTGCGCCGACGTTCGTGTCCGGGGCAGGAAGAGATGGGTCTGGGCCAGACCCGACCGGGCTCAGCACCGCGCCCGCCAGGCCGGTCCAGCGCGGAGCGCCGGCGAGCGCTGAGCCGCCCGCCTGCCGCAGCTCTTGACGAGTACACGCATGCGGACCAAGAATGATCGCGCAGTGCGCATGACAACGTTGTCTACGTCCGAGAGGCGCTCATTCCATGAGATGGACCCACTGGATTCGCGGGGCGGGGGCGGTGGCCGCCACGGCCGCCCTCCTCGGCGGCGCCGTCGCCGCGCCTGCCGCGGCGGACGGAGAGGGGCACGCCGAGCGCGCCCGGCTCACCGATCTCGTCAACCCGTTCATCGGAACCGAGAACGAGGGCAACACCTACCCCGGCGCCGCGGTGCCCTTCGGCATGGTGCAGTTCTCGCCCGACACCGGGCACAACACCGGCTACGACTACTCGGAGACCCACATCAGGGGCTTCTCCACCGTCCACATCTCCGGTGTGGGCTGCGGCCTCGGCGGAGACCTCCCGGTGCTTCCGACGACCGGTGACATCACGTCGACGGACAACGCCGCATACGCGGCGGAGTTCAGCCACGACGACGAGAAGGCGAGCCCCGGCACCTACGAGGTCGGTCTCAAGACAGGCATCAAGGCCGAGCTGAGCGCCACCGAGCGCACCGGAGTGCAGCGCTACACCTTCCCCGCCACGGACAAGGCCAACGTCCTCATCAACGCGGGCCAGTCGCTGCACAAGACCGTGGACACCGACGTCGAGATCCTCGACAACCGCACCGTACGCACGGCCATCACCGGCAGCGGCTTCTGCCAGGACACCAAACCGTACACGGTGTACACGATCACCCGCTTCGACCGGCCGTTCACCACCTCCGGCACCTGGAAGGGTGACAAGGTCACCGAGGGCTCGAAGTCCTCGTCCGCGGCTGCCGAGCGCAACGGCGCCTTCGTGCGCTTCGACACCTCCGAGGACCGCACCGTCGAGGCGACCACCGCGATCTCGTACGTGGACGCCAAGGGAGCCGCCCTCAACCTGCGTGCGGAAGGCGGCCGTTCGTACGACCGCGTCGCACGCTCGGCCCAGGCCGCCTGGGAGGACCGCCTCGACGACGTCCGGGCGAAGGGCGGCAGCGAGACCCTGCGCCGGACCTTCTACTCGTCCCTCTACCGCTCGTTCCTCGCGCCGAACATCGGCAGCGACGTCGACGGCCGCTACACGGGCTGGGACCAGAAGATCCACCGTGCCAAGGGATTCACCTACTACCAGAACTGGTCGCTCTGGGACACCTACCGGACCCAGGCCCAGCTCCTGTCGCTGCTCGCACCGCACGAGTCCCGCGACATGGCGATCTCGGTCATCAAGATCGACGAGGACAGCGGCTGGCTGCCCAAGTGGGGCTACGGCACGGTCGAGACGAACATCATGATCGGCGACCCCGTCACGCCGTTCCTCACCAACGCCTACCAGCAGGGGTTGCTCAAGGGATACGAGGAACAGGCGTACCGCGCCCTGAACAAGAACGCCGACGACGTGCCGCCCGCCGAGTCCGCCCCCGTGGGCCGTGAGGCCAACAAGGAGTACCTCGCTGACGGTTTCGCGCCGTACATCAAGGGCCGGGCCCATGTGAAGCCGGGCGACTCCGACTACGACCACGGTGCCTCCGCGACCCTGGAGTACGCGCTGTCCGACGCGATGCTCGGGCAGATGGCGAAGGAACTCGGCCACGACGAAGACGCCGCGCGCTATGCGGAGCGGGCGCAGAACTACCGGAAGATCTTCGACAGTTCGACCGGCTTCTTCCGCGCACGGGACGCGAACGGCGCCTTCACGGGCCCCGCCGACCCGGCGCAGAGCGAGGGCTTCCACGAGGGCACGTCCTGGCAGTACCAGTGGCTCGTCCCGCAGGACCTGCCCGGCATGGTCTCCCTGATCGGTGGCACCGAGTCCGCCAACGAGCGGCTCGACTCGTTCTTCGCCTACGAGCAGTTGCTGCAGGACCCGGCGAAGACCGCCCGCGAGGTGTGGGTGAACGGACCGTACGACTACTACAACGCGGACAAGTACAACCCGCAGAACGAGCCTGACCTGATCGCCCCCTACACCTACCTCTCCACGGGGCAGCCCTGGAAGACGACCGACGTGGTGCACGCCGCGCTCACGCTCTTCACGGACACCCCGACCGGCATGACCGGGAACGACGACCTGGGGACGATGTCCGCCTGGAACGTCCTGTCCTCGATCGGGATCTTCCCGGTCCAGCCGGGCACCGACACCTGGGGCCTGTCGACCCCCGTCTTCGAGCGGGTGGACCTGACCCTCGACCGGCGCTACTACCCCAAGGGCCGGCTGACGGTGAAGGCTCCGGGCACCTCCGACTCGGCGCGCTACATCCAGTCGGCGCGGACGGACGGCGCCGCCTACGGCAAGACCTACCTGACCACCGAGGACATCCGCGGCACACGCGACCTGTCGTTCGAGGTCGGTACGGAGCCTTCCCGGTGGGGAACCTCGGCGGACGCGGCACCGCCCGCACTCAAGTGAGCCGCTGAACAACCTCTGTCCGCAGCCGGGCCGGCCGGGGCGCACCCAGCGCCCCGGCCGGTCCGGGCCGTCAGGACGTCGAGAGCTCGCCTCGCACGGCGCGGGCCGCGGTGTCGAGGTTCACCAGGGACGCGCGGCTCTCCGGCCGGTCGTCGCGGACGAAGGACCAGGCCAGCATCGTGGCCGGCCCGGTGGGCATGCCCTTGACGGGACGGCCGGTGAGGGACTGGGTGTACGTCGTCCAGCCCACCGCCATCGGCCCGGGGCGGGAGATGTCGCCGGCCAGGACCGGCGACGGACATAACGGGTGCCGTAGGACTGGACCCAGCCGTGCCGGGTCGCGAGACAGCCGGTCACCCGCTGCACCCACCAGCTCACGGGGCCGTACGAGGACGCGGTGCGCCAGGCCCAGGATGCGGATGGTGTCGGCGCCGGCTCACACGGGACCCGTGTTCCTGGCCCATACGCGCTGAACGGCCCGGTGGTCGATCAGCGTGACGCCCTCCCGGGCCACGGCATCCCGGGCCTCCGGCGACGTGAGGAACTCATGGTCCGTACGCCGCACATGGCGGTCGCTGTCGGCGCCCCGTGACGCCCGGCCGGCGAGACCGGGATGGACCGCCCATTCGCTGAGCCCGGCAGGCAGGTCGTGGAGCAGTCGGCCGTAACGCGCCGCCTTGCCCTCGACCGGGAGGGAGAAGCTGTCCAGGAAGTCATGGTCGATGACGGGCAGTCCCCTTCGCCGCATGGCCCGCAGCCCCGGCTCCAGCCAGACGCGGACGGCGAGGCCGTACTCGGCGGCCAGCCCCACGGCCAGGTCGAGGATGTCGTCGCGGCCTCCGTCGGCCAGGCAGTGGAAGTCCAGGTGGGTCGGCGTGAGGCCGGCATCGGCGACGGCGTCGATCTGCGCGCGGAACTCGGTCTCGACCTCGTCGGGCCGGGCGCGGCCGAGCAGGGCGGTCCGCCCTGCGGTTGTCGGCTCGAAGAAATTGCCCGCCGGGTCGAGCAGGGAGGGAACCTTCTCCCTGGCCGTCAGGGGACCCCAAGGACGGTCGGGCGTCTCGCACACCGTGGTGAGGTGGATCCCGAACGGAATCCCCGGCCTCCGCCGGAGCAGCCGCATCGCGTCCGCCGCCGCCGGACACACGGTCATGAGGCTGCACGAGCCGGCGATCCCCTCCTCGATCGACTCGATCACCCCTGCGTTGACCGCGGGGCACATGCCGAAGTCGTCGCAGTTGACGATCAGCAGGCGGGCATCGGCCGGGAACCCGAGAAGCCGGTTCCACCGCGCCGGCGACGTCACGATCGCGGGTCCGACGCCTTCTTCATCCATGCCCGCAGTCTGGTCCCCGACCTGACGGTTACGCACGCGGATTTCGTCGAAGCGCTTCGACTACAGCTCTCCAGGGACGCTCGGAATGTGCCCAGGGCTTCCTCCGTGGAACTCCGCTCCCTCGAATTCTCGCATGTGGACCCCACTTCTGGCGGGTCTATTGACACACCTACGCCGGACTGCCATCTTCGAAGCGTTTCGACGATCATGGCCTTGGGACGCCGTCCTGGCCCGAGCCTGAGGACAGCCCGTGGTGCTCTTCGACAATCCCGTGATACCCGGCTTCAGCCCGGATCCGAGTATCTGCCGCGTGGGCGAGGACTACTACGTGGCGACGTCCAGCTTCGAGTACGTACCCGGGGTACCGCTGTGGCACAGCCGGGACCTGGTGCACTGGCGGCTGATCGGACACGCCCTGGACCGTCCGTCGCAGCTGGCCCTCCCTGACACGGCTCCGTCGTCGTGCGGTGTCTACGCCCCCACGCTGCGGCACCACGACGGCCGCTTCTGGATGATCACGACCGTGGTCGCCGGTGCCGGCAACGTCCTGGTGACCGCCGAGGACCCCGCGGGTCCGTGGTCGGACCCCGTGCGGGTCGGCATACCCGGCATCGACCCCGATCTGGCCTGGGACGACGAGGGGGACTGCTGGTGCGTGTACTCCGACGGCGGGATCCGAGGGGTGCGTATCGACCCGGAGACGGGCGAACTGCTCGGCGAGCCGGTGGAGATGTGGTCGGGGAGCGGGCTCCAGTACCCCGAGGGCCCGCATCTCTACAGGATCGGCGACTGGTGGTATCTGCTGCTGTCGGAGGGCGGAACGGAACGCGGGCACGCGATGTCGCTCGCCAGGGCCCGCTCGCTGCCGGGGCCCTTCGAACCGCACCCGGACAACCCCGTCCTCTCCCACCGCAGCACCGGACACCCGGTGCAGAACACCGGCCACGGCGATCTGGTGCAGGCGCATGACTCCACCTGGTGGATGGTGCTGCTGGGCACCCGGCCCCGCGGCGACACACCGGGGTTCCACGGCATGGGACGGGAGACGTTCCTGGCGCCGGTGCGGTGGGAGGACGAGTGGCCGGTGCCGGGGCCACTGGAACTCCGCGCGGAGGCGCCGGGCCTGGCTCAGCACCCCTGGCCCGCCGAGCCGCACCGCGACGACTTCGACTCGCTGGTGCCGGCACCCTGCTGGGTGACTCCGAGACGCCGCGATCCGGCTGACGTACGCCTCGACGAGCGGCCGGGCCACCTGGTGCTGCACGCCCGGGCGGACGGCATGGACAAGCCCGGCGCGCTGTTCGTGGGGCGGCGCCAGCGCGACCCCGACTGCGAGGCGCGGACGCGGGTCGACGTCGGCGAAGGAGGCCGGGGCGGCCTCGCCGTGCGGCTCGACGAGGCCCACCACTACCAGGTGGAGACGGAGGACGGCGTGGTCCGTGCGGTCGCCCGCATCGGCCCGCTGCGCCAGACGGTCGCCGAACGGTCCGTGCCCACCGGACCTTTGACGCTGCGCGTCGACGTGACCACCACGGAAGTCCTGCCGCCCACCGTCACCGTCCGTCCCGAGGACCCCGATGCCGCCGCGGGCCTCCGCGTCGGCGGCCCCGACACCCTCCGCCTGGGGTACGAGACCGACGACGGCGCCTTCGAGATCCTCGCCGAACTCGACGGCCGCTACCTCACCACCGAGGTCGCGGGCGGATTCACCGGCCGGGTCATCGGCATGTACGCGACCCGGGGCACCCTCGCCTTCGACTGGTTCGAACTGCGGCCGGTCTGACGGGAGCGCCGCCACCCGGCCGCCGTCCGGGCGGGCGGCGGCGCGGGTGCTCAGCGAGCCAGGGTGGTCTCCAGCCACTGGAGGATCTCGGGCGTGACCGGGTCGGTGATGTCGGAGAACTCCTCGTGCTTCTTGAGGAACTTGGCCACGTACGGGCAGACCGGCACGATCCGCTTGCCCGTGTCCCGTACGTGGCTGAGCGCCTCCCGCACGAGCACGGAGGCCAGTCCCCGGCCCGCGAAGGCGTCGTCGATCTCGGTGTGGAAGAAGACGCGCTGCGCGTCGCGGTCGCGGTAGGCGGTGAACCCCGCGCTCGCCTCGTCGACCAGGATCTCGTAGCGGTGCCTGGCGTCGACGTTACGGACGACGGGGGCGGCGGCCTGGGTCATCGTGTGCTCCCTTTCGGGCGTGTCGGGTTGCCACGCGGTGCGATGGTGGCGTTGGGAAGAACCGGGGCGGGGATGCGGGCGCCGGGATAGCCGTCGACGTGGCCGAAACGGTCGGAGCCGGCCTCCCACTCCTCGCGTGCCTCGACGATGTCGTCATGACTGCGGCCCACGAAATTCCACCACATGACGATCTCTTCGTCGAACGGCGTTCCGCCCACGAGCACGGCCCGGGCGGGAGTGTCGGTCTCGTTGACCAGGGTGACTTCGCCGTGTCCCGGGCCGAGGTAGCCCAGTTCGGCCGCTCGCAGCAGCGTTCCGTCCAGACGGATGCTCCCCTGGTCGACGAGAAGGCCGTGCTCGAAGGCGGTGTCCGTGTCGAGGATCGCGGTCGCGTGCGGTTCGAGGACGATCTCGGCGCCGAGCAGAGGGGTGAAGGCCGGGACCGGGGAGGTGTCTCCGGCGAGGGAGCCGAGGAACACCCTGATCACGGCGCCGTCCCGGCGGACCGGGTCCGGCACATGGTGCCGGAAGTCGCGCCCCGCGTCCCGGTGCTCACCGGGAAGCGCCACCCACAGCTGGACACCGTGCAGGACCGTGGTGCCGGGGGTGGAGACCTCCGTGTGGCTGATGCCCCGGCCACCGGTCATCAGGTTGAGCTCTCCGGGGCGTACGAAGGCGTGACTGCCCAGGCTGTCGCGGTGCTCGATCTCGCCGCTGAACAGCCAGCTGACGGTCTGCAGGCCGATGTGCGGATGCGGGGCCACATCCATCCCGCCCGTCACGGCGACGTCGTCGGGGCCGTAGTGGTCGATGAAGCACCAGGCCCCGATGAGCGTGCGGGCCCTCTGCGGCAGCGTGCGCCGTACCGTCATCGCCCTCGGACCGCCCAGCGGTACGTCCCGCGCCGTCAGTACCTCCACGCCCGGGCGGGGCGCCTGGCCCCGGCCCCCGGTGCCCGGGGGCGGCGTGACCCGGTCCGTGCCGGCGCCGCTCATCGAGGCCCCCCCGGCGCTCCACAGGTGTTTGCATGTTCAACAATCATGCTTCATCATAAGCCGCCGCGCACTCGGGGCGCACGGCACGGCGAGGGGACGGGTACGTCCCGGTGAGGAGTCCAGGAATGAACGGTACCGAGGCGGAGCGTACGAAGAAGCGGGTCTACGTGGACAAGCAGAGTCCCGAGGCCTACAAGGCTCTCACCGCCACGGCCGAAACGGTGCGCACGGTCGCCCAGGAGGCGGGGCTCGACCGCACCCTGGTCGAACTGGTCAACCTCCGGGTGTCACAGATCAACGGCTGCGCGTACTGCCTGGACGTGCACACCAGGGCCGCGCTGCGGGCAGGCGAGACGACCCGGCGGCTGGGAGTGCTGGCCGCCTGGCGTGACACCGAGGTGTTCACCGCGCAGGAGCGTGCGGCCCTCGCTCTGGCCGAGGCGACCACCCACCCGGCCGACGCCGTCCTGCAGGAGGACGCCTACGCCACGGCACGCCTCACCCTGTCCGACGACGAGACGGCCGCGGTGATCTGGGTGGCCGTCACCATCAACGCCTTCAACCGGGTCTCCATCATGAGCAAGCACCCCGTGCGCGGTGTCCCCCGGCAGTGAGGCGGCCACGCTCCCTTTCACCGGGAGATGTACCGGAACGACAGCCCGGGGCGGCGTGACCGGAGCTCCGGCATCGTCGTGACGCTCGCGCACGTCCTGTCCGTGGGCGCGGTCTGCGTGGCCGAGCCGACGCGGAGATCACCCGCCCCCTCGACGATGTGAGGGGCCTGCGCCCGCTCACCGTGGGGCGTCCTGGGTGTCCGACAGCGGCTGAGCCCTCGGCCGACAGCTCCGTACGCCCGCCCCCGGAAGCCCGGGGGCGGGCGAGCCGCTCCGCCGTGCCCGGCTGTCCCCCTTCGGCGCCGTGGTTCCGCCCGCCGTCCGGGTGAAGTCCCCGCCGAACAGGCAGGGCGACGGGCAGGGATAGGGGCATCCGCGGTCCTCGCGGCCGGAACCAGCGGTGGACGCGGAAGCGGACAACCGAGCGAAAGGGGCTGTCCATGCTCGGTCCACGGGCGACGCGGGCAGGCACCGGCGGAGGCTCCGGGCCCCGCCCCGACCTCGGCGGAGGCCTCCGCCCGGGTGGTCTCCCGCACCCGGCGGACGAGGCGGCCGCGGCCGTCGACGCCGTCCTCGCGGAGCATCTGCACACCAGGCTCCGGGAGGCCCGGCGCGTGGACGCGGTGTTCGCCGAGGAGGTGGCCTCCCGGGTCGCCGCGTTCGTCCTGAACGGCGGCAAACGGCTGCGGACCGCCTTCGTCCGGTGCGGATGGCTGGTCGCCGGGGCCTCCGGCGACCCCGGGACCCCGCTGCGTATCGGCGCCGCCCTGGAACTGCTGCAGGCCTGCGCACTGGTCCACGACGACGTCATGGACGAGTCGCCGGTACGCCGGGGCGCACCCGCCGTGCACGCGGACTTCGCGCACATGCACCGGACGAGCCGCATGCGCGGTTCCGCCGCGTCCTTCTCGGGGACCGCCGCGGTGCTCGCCGGGGACCTGGCGCTGGCGTGGGCCGACGATCTGTTCACCGAGACCGCCCTGGCGTCCCTGTACGGCGAACAGCTTCACCGGGAGTGGCAGGCGATGCGAGGCGAGATGGTCGCCGGGCAGTACCTGGACATGCGGGCCCAGGCGACCGGCTCCTCCGACCTCGCCCGGGCCAGGAACATCGCTACGCTCAAGAGCGCGCTCTACACCGTGGAGCGGCCTCTCGCACTGGGCGCGGCACTGGCGGGCGCCGATGCCCGCGTCATGGACGGACTGCGGGCCGCCGGACGCTGCGCGGGACTCGCCTTCCAACTGCGTGACGACCTGCTGGGCGCTTTCGGGGACCCCGCCGTCACGGGAAAGTCCTCGGACGAGGACCTGCGGGCGGGCAAGCTCACCTGTCTCCTCGCCGTCGCCCTCCGGCTCGCCGCCGAGTCGGGCGACACCGAGGCCCTGGCCGTACTCGGTGCGGAAGGCGGCGACGGAGGCACGGTCGACCGGATGCGCGCCGCTCTGGAACGTACCGGCGCGCGGGCGGCGGTGGAGGAGGAGATCGCCGAGCTCTCGGCGTCGAGCCTGCGTCACTTCGCGGCCGCCGGGACGGACGCCCGTGCCCGGCGGGAGTTCGCCGCGCTGGTGGCCAGGGCCGTGGGCACCACCCGTGACGGGGAGGGCGCATGAGGACCGTGTCAGGCCCCACGGACCATGTGGTGGTGGTCGGCGCCGGCCTGTCCGGCCTCGCCGCCGCCCTTCACCTGCTCGGCGCGGGACGCCGGGTGACCGTCGTCGAACAGGGCTCCGGCCCCGGGGGCCGCGCGGGACGGGTGGAACTCGGCGGTTACCGGGTCGACACAGGGCCGACGGTGCTGACCATGCCGCACCTGGCCGACGAGGCCTTCGCCGCTGTCGGGGACAGCCTCCACCGACGCGTGGAGCTGATTCCACTGCATCCGGCCTACCGTGCCCGCTTCGCGGACGGAAGCCGGCTGGACGTCCATACGGACGGCGACGCCATGGAGGCCGAGGTCCGCCGCTTCGCCGGGGGAGCGGAGGCCGCGGGGTACCGCAGGCTGCGGCGCTGGCTGGAGCGGATGTACCAGGCGCAGATGCACCGCTTCATCGACACCAACTTCGACTCGCCCTTCCAGCTCCTGCACCCGGATCTCGCCCGGCTGGCGGCCCTGGGCGGCTTCGGCCGGCTCGACCCGCAGATCGGCAGATTCCTCTCGGACCCACGGCTGCGCCGGGTGTTCTCCTTCCAGGCGCTGTACGCGGGAGTCGCCCCGGCCCGTGCGCTCGCCGCCTACGCCGTCATCGCCTACATGGACACGGTCGCGGGCGTCTGGTTCCCGAAGGGCGGCATGTACGCACTGCCCCGGGCGATGGCGGACGCGGCCGCCGACGCGGGAGGAGAGTTCCGCTGGTCGGCCGAGGTGACCGGGCTGGAGCGCGCCGCCGGGCGGGTACGGGCCGTCCGGCTGGCCTCGGGCGAGCGGATCGCCTGCGACGCGGTCGTCCTGACACCGGATCTCCCCGTGGCCCACAGGCTCCTGGGCCGCGCTCCCCGACGCCCCGTGCCGCTGCGTCACGCGCCGTCGGCCGTGGTCCTGCACGCCGGCACGGACCGCACATGGCCCGAACTGGCGCACCACACGCTCTCCTTCGGTGCCGCCTGGGAGCGCACGTTCGACGAACTCACCCGGTCGGGACGGGTGATGAGCGACCCGTCGCTGCTGATCACCCGTCCGACGACGCACGACCCGTCACTGGCCCCGGAGGGCAGACACCTGCACTACGTCCTGGCCCCGTGCCCCAACACCACGACGGGCCCGTCGGCGGGCACCTGGCGTGGCCTGGGGCCGCGCTACAGGGACGCCCTGCTTGCGGAGCTCGAGCGCCGGGGGCTCGACGGCTTCGAGGCGTCCATGGACCGGGAGCTGCTGATCACGCCGGTGGACTGGACCGCCCAGGGGCACGCGGCGGGCACCCCCTTCTCCGTGTCCCACACCTTCGCGCAGACCGGCCCCTTCCGGCCACGCAACCTCGTACGCGGCTACGACAACGTCGTCCTCGCCGGGTGCGGGACCACACCCGGGGTGGGCGTGCCGACCGTACTCGTCAGCGGCAAGCTCGCCGCAGCCCGCATCACCGGCCTCCCCTCCGCGAAGAGCGCGCACCGTAGACCCCCAGTCCTCGAAGGGCAGAGCCGATGAACCACCGTGAACTGGACGCCGCAGGGGTCACCGGGCCCGCCCTGCGCGCCGCGTACGCCCGGTGCAGGCAGCTGAACGCGCAGCACGGCCGGACGTACTTCCTCGCCACCCGGCTGCTGCCGCTCGAACGCCGCAGCGCCGTGCACGCGTTGTACGGCTTCGCCCGGTGGGCCGACGACATCGTGGACGACCTGGACCGCCGGCAGCCCGCCGCCGAACGCGACCGCCTGCTGCGTCTGCTGGAGAGCGACCTGGCCCACGGACTGCGCACAGGAGGCGGGGAGGAGCCCGTGGTCAGGGCCGTGGCGGACACCGCACGCCGCTACGCCATCGACCACGGTCTGTTCGCCGACTTCCTGGTGTCCATGCGCAGCGATCTGACGGTCACCGACTATCCCACGTACGCCGATCTGTGCGCCTACACGCACGGTTCGGCAGGGGTGATCGGCCTCCAGATGCTGCCCGTGCTCGGGACGGTCGGGGCCAGTGAGGAAGCGGCTCCGCACGCCGCGGCGCTCGGCGTGGCCTTCCAGCTGACCAACTTCCTGCGGGACGTGGGCGAGGACCTGGACCGCGGGCGCGTCTACCTGCCGGCGGACCTGCTCGCCGCCCACGGCGTGGACCGCCGCCTGCTGGAGTGGAGCCGCCGCACCGGGCGGCACGACCCGCGCCTCCGGGGCGCCTTCGCCGAAGCCGACAGGCTGATCCGTTCCGTGTACCGGGAAGCGGAGCCGGGCATCGCCATGCTGGAGCCGAGGGCGCGTCCCTGCATCCGTACGGCCTTCGTCCTGTACAGGGGCATCCTGGACGCGATCGCCGCCGACGACTACCGGGTGACGTACCGCCGCGCCGTGGTGCCACGCCGACGGCGGGCCGCCACCGCGGCGGGTGGACTCGTACGGATCCTCGGGGCCCGGATGCGGACCCGCCCGCCCGCCGCGGTGCCGGACACGGTCGCCGGTGCCGAAGGGGCCCCGCGATGAACACCCGGCGGAGAAGCAGGTCGTGGACGACACCCCTGCGGGTACGGCGCGCGCCCCGCTGGGAAAGACAGGCCCCGACCTGGCGCGAGGCGAAGCCCACCGTGATCGCCGAGGCGCTGAAGCGGGCCACCGCCCGCCCGTCGGGCAACTGGTACGCCGTCGGAGCCTCCCGGGCGATCGGGGCGCGGGACCGCCCGTACAGCCGGTCGATCGCCGGACTGGAAGTCGTCCTGTGGCGGTCCGAGGACGGGGCGCTGCGCGCCGGCCCGGGGGAGTGCCCCCACCTGGGAGCGCCGCTGCGCGACAGCCGCGTGGTGTGCGGGACGCTCCTGTGCCGGTGGCACGGCCTGGCCCTCGACGGCGGGCCGTTCGCCGGGTGGGAACCGTACCCGGTGTACGACGACGGGGTCCTCGTCTGGGTGCGGCTGGACCGGGCGGGAGGTGAGCCCCCGCTGGACCGCCCGGTCGTGCCGCCGAGGCCGCGACCGGTGGACGCGGTGGACGCGGTGTTCACGGCCGTGGGCCGGTGCGAGCCCGAGGACGTGGTCGCCAACCGGCTCGACCCCTGGCACGGTTCGTGGTTCCACCCGTACGCGTTCGTCGGCCTGAAGGTGGCCGGCACCCCCGAGGACGGCGGGGGCGACGGGTTCGCCGTCGATGTGTCGTTCAAGGTCGCCGGCCGCCTGGTGGTGCCGGTGCGGGCGGTGTTCACCGCGCCCGGGCCGCGCACGGTGGTCATGCACATCACCGACGGGGAGGGCGCCGGGTCGGTGGTGGAGACCCATGCCACGCCGCTCACCGCGCCCGGCGCCACGGAACCGCGGACAGCGGTCGTCGAGGCGGTCGTCGCCGCCTCCGACCGGCGGGGATTCGCCCTGGCACGCGTCGCCGCGCCCGCCCTGCGCCCCCTGATGCGCCGGACCGCGGGCCGTCTCTGGCGGGACGACCTGGCCTACGCCGAGCGCCGCTGGTCGCTGCGGAGCACCGGGCGCTTCCCCGGCTGACCGTCAGCGCCGCGCGGCCAGGCCGGCGAGGGCGCGCAGGGCACGGGAGCGTCCGGCGCGCGGGACGGTCCAGAGCACCTGCCCCCGGACTCCCCAGCCGGCGAGGAGCGCGTTGGCGGCCAGGAATCCCGAGGTCGCGGCGCGCTCCATCAGGGCGACGGGGAGGCCGGTGCGGACCAGGTCGCCCGCAAGTGTGACGCCGGGGTGAGGCGTTCGCACGGCGGGCCGCCGACCGTAGCCGCCCACGGGGAAGAGGGGGCAGTCGGCGCGCCATTCGTGGCGGACGTCGACGACTCCGGCGTCCGCGGTCTCGGGATAGACCTCGTGCAGCCGGTCGAGCATCCGGCGCTGGACCTGCTTCCGCTCGGCGCCCTCGTCGACGGCGTACGCGTGGAGTTCGACCACGGAGCCCCCTGTTCGCGCCGCCCAGCGGGCCGACTCGCCCTCCCAGCGGTCGAGGACGCTGACGTTGTCGAGGCCGTCGAAGCCGCTGGTGCCGAGGAACCCCGCTCGGTGCTCGCGCACGGGCCGGTCGAGCCACAGCCGGGACACGAGGAACGGCGGCGCCGTGCGCAGGGCCGCGATGTCCGCGCGCCAGGACGCGTCCCCCAACTGCTCGGAGGCGCCCACGACATGGCGCAGGCCCCGGGTGTCCAGGGCGAGGACCACGGCCTGGTGGCGGTCGGCCGCCCCTTCGGTCTCCACGGTCAGGTCCCCGCCGGCGGCCGGCCGGACGCGGTGGACCGGGGTGCCGGTGCGCACCTCGGCGCCGAGCCGCCGCAGATAGCCCCCCAGCGGTTCCCAGAGCGCCTGGGGGAAGGGCTCGCGCGGCACGTCGAAGAGGAGCCCCTCGGACGACCCGAGGAAGTAGATGTGGAACATCAGCAGCAGTTCGGCGGCGGACAGTTCGCGCGGGTCGGCGAAGAAGCTGCGGGAGAACACCTCGAAGGCCAGGTGATGGGCCGCTTCGGGGAAGTTGATCCGGTGCAGGAACTCCTCGGCGCTGACCCCGTCGAAGCGTTCGTACACCTCGGGGACCCGCACGTCGAGGAGCGGCAGGGCCTCGCGGGGGTTCATCGCGACGAGGTCGCCCCAGCCGAACGCCGGGCTGAGCGCCACGAATCCGAGCGCGCTCCACGGCGGGGTCCTCGGCACGCGGGCGAAACTGTCCGACATCCCGTCCCGGTGCCTCAGCGGGTAGTCCGGCAGAGGGGTGAGCGCCGCCAGCCCGGGATCCGAACGGCGCAGCAACCCGCGCAGGTTGTAGTACTGCCGGAAGAACGCGTGGAAGCCGCGGCTCATCGTCAACCCGGAGCCGTCGGCGAGACGGACAGGCCACCCGGCGAGACGGCCGCCGAGCGCCTCGCCCCGTTCGTAGAGAGTCACCCGGACACCGCGTTCGGCGAGCGCGGTCGCCGCCGCGAGCCCGGCGATGCCGCCGCCGATGACCGCGGCCGAAGGGGCGTCGCCGGTGAAGCGCTCGCGCCCGGGTTCCGGCAGGAGCACCTCGGCCCGGCGGTCACGTCCGTGCCGGGCGGGACCGGGCCGGCGCCTGCGGGAGCTCATGACGCCTCGGGCCGTACGACGTCCACGCTCCGGGCCAGGAACACATGGACGATCCCGGTCTGCCGGCCGCCGACGGGCACGGTCCGCACGAAGGGGAATCCGGCCCTGGCGATCCGTCGCTCGAAGACGGGCGCGGTGTCGAAGACAAGGACGCTGCGCCACAGGTGGTGGTAGAGCGCGCGGTCGCCGGTCAGCGTGCCCGCCGGGACGATGACACCCCGGCAGACCGTGTTCCACACGGCCCGGTGCACGGGCGAGCCGCTGAGGCTGTACTCGTGGGCCAGCAGACGGCCACCTGGACGCAGGAGAGCGCGCACGGCATCGAGGACCGCACCGGGTTCGGCCACGTTGCGGAAGAGACAGTCGGCGAAGACGGCGTCGTACGAGCCGTCGTCGTCGGTGGTGGCGAGGTCCTCCGCGGACCGGTGCACGAAGCGGACGTCCGCGGGCCAGCGCTTCGCACGCGCCCGCTCCAGCATGCCCGCGGAGGCGTCGACCGCCGTGATCTCGGCGTACGGGGCCGCCCGCAGCAGCGCCCGTGCGGAGGCGCCCGTCCCGCATCCGAGATCGAGCACCCGATGTCCCCTTCCGCCGCGCGGCAGCCGGAGCCGGTGCGCCGAGCGGAGGAGGTCTGAGCGGTGGCCCGGATTCAGCGCGGTGAGCCGGTCGTACGTGTGTGACGCGTGATCGAAGGCGTGTGCCAGATCGTGGTCCCGCAGGAGGGTCATCGAGGGCTCTCTTCGGATCGGCCGGTGGCCCGGCGGGTGAGGAAGGGGAGTTCGGCCGCGGTGCGGAGCATCGGGCCCACAGGCGTACGCAGGCCGATCCCGAACTCCTCCCACGGCGTGCTCCCGCCGTCGAGGAAACGCAGCAGCCGCTCCGTGGGGATGCGGCGGAAGAGGTCGGTGAAGAAGCGCGGCCCGTCCACACGCCCGGTGTCGAGGGCCCGGAGCAGCACGGCGTCCATGGCGAGCGCCCTGCGGCCGTGCGGCGGCGGCACCCCCGGGGACCCGCTCTGCAGGGCGGCGGCGATGGCGCGGCTCTGGCGCTGCACGGCCGCGAAGGTGTAGCCGGTCGCCGGGCGGGTGGCGCCCCCGGCGGCCCCGATACGGAAGACGGCGCGGCCGGTCCTGCGGGGGAAGCGGGCGTCGGTCATGGGGATGACACCCTGCTCGGCCGACTCCACGGCGAACCGGCCGAGGCGCAGGACCTCCCCCGTGTACTGCCGCAGGGCCGCCCCGTACGCGGCTGTCGTGAGCGGGGCACGGGAGAACTCGGTGTATTCCACCAGCGCCAGGTCCGGTGCGAGCGGCAGCACGTAGCCGAACGCGAGACCGTGGCGGGGCTGCGGGACCCGGAAGTCCATGAGGTCCGCCACGCCGGGGTCGAAGCGGGGGAGGGCGGTGCGCACGAACCAGCCCCGGAAGTGCTGCAGCAGCAGTGTGCGGTGCGGCGGTGTACCTCGCACGGGCCGCGAGTCGAAGACGTATCTGCCGCGCAGGGTGAGCGATCCACCGGCGCCCGTCGTGCAGCGCACCGCGGCGCCGTACGGTGTATCGCGCACCTCGTGTGCGGTGGCACGCACGACGCGGGCCGCCGGGCACGCCGCCAGCCGGGAGTGGACCAGCCGTTCGAAGGGGCCGGAGCGCACCATGCGGTAACGCAGGGGTGCGGTGTCCGACTCGATGACGCCGCCGCCCGGCTCCCGCACCCGCAGCCGCTCCCAGGAGGCGACGACGGCGTCCTCGAACTCGCCGGCGCCCGCCTCCCAGTAGCACCAGGTGCGCTCCGGAGGGCGCAGCGGCCCGTCGGGGGCCTCGACCAGCGTCACTGCCGTACCGGTCCTGATGAGCCGGTCGGCCAGGCAGAGTCCGGCGGCGCCGCCGCCCACGACGACGGCGTCGTCCACGCGCCCCCGGAAGCGTCCGCTCACGTCCCGGGGGTCCGCGCCGCCGCACGGTCGGCCAGCACCTCGCGCGCCGCCCTGCTCCCGGAGGCCAGCGCGCCCTGCACCGAGCCGGTGGCCCGGTGATCCCCGCAGACGTACCGGCCCGGCGCGAAGCGGGTCGTACGGCTCAGCGGCCAGGGAGGCCGCATGGCGGGCAGGGCGCCCTCCACGGTGTACGCGGCGACCGTGTCCCAGGTGCTCGTGTCCACGTCGTACAGCTCGGCGAGGCGTGCGCGGACCGTCGTGTCCCCGCCGGGCGGGCCGGAGCCGAGCACGGAGGTCGACATCAGTGCCGTGCCCGGGGGAGCGTAGGAGGGGGCGACCTCGGTGAGGACGCAGCTGTTCAGGACGGCGAGGCCGCTGTCCACCAGGAGGGTCGGTTCGGTCAGCGGTGACCGCTCGGCCGCGTGGTAGTACGTCGTCACCGTACGGCTGTCCGGTACCGGCAGGCCGGGCAGCAGACGGGCGGCCGTGGCGGAGTCGGTGGCCACCACGACGGAGGCGGCCGGCCGCTCACCGCCGCCGGCCAGGAGCACCCCGAAGTCCGTGACCTCGGCGACGGCCGCACCGAGCCGGAGGGCGCCCTCCGGCAGCCCGGCGGCGAGCTGGGCAGGTACGGAGCCGATGCCCCGGGCCGGCAGGCAGAGCGTGCCGCGCGCCATGCTGCGCCAGACCAGGTGCAGGAAGCGTGCCGAGGTCTCCAGCCCCTCCTCCAGGAACACCCCGGAGAGGAACGGCCGTAGCAGGTCCTCGATCGCGCGCGGCGAGAGCCCGGCCCGCACGAGAGCTTCCGACGCGGTGCGGTCGGGCATACGTCCCAGGCGCTTCGCGGGAAGCAGGACGTCACGCGCGGTGAGTACGCCGAGGGCGGCGAGGTCACGGGCCGGGAGAACACGTCCGGACAGTAGTTGTGCCGCGTCCTCCGGCCGCCGGGTGGGGTCGGTGACCCGCACCCGCCCGGCGGGCGTACGGGCGATGAGACCGGGGGTGAACGGCCGCAGGCGCAGCGCGCGCAGGTCGAGGCGCCTCTTCACCTGTGGGTAGGAGGTGTTGAAGACCTGGAAGCCGCGGTCCAGGAGGAATCCGTCCTTGCGGTCCGTGCGCATCCGGCCGCCCACTCCGTCGGAGGCCTCCAGCAGCTCGACTCGGAGGCCGGCGCCGCACAGGTCGAGCGCGCAGGCCAGTCCCGCCAGGCCCGCGCCGACGACGACGGCGTCCGGTGCCGGCGGGTGCTGTCGGTTCGTCATCCGTGTCCCTCGGCTCGGCCCCATACGGCTGACGGGGTGTCAAGCCGATCACGTTCCGGGCTCCGAAGCCAGCAGCCGCCACGGGTATCGCCTCTTCGTGTGACCCGACTGCGCGCCCGTGGCCCCGTGCACCGGATCAGGAGCCGCCGCGCCTCTTCCGCAGGGCGCCGGACCTGTGCACGGCGGACCGGCCGGACTTGTCGCTCTCCACCTCGTACTGCGGTTCCTCCTCGGAGGCGTCGACGGTCCGCCCCGCGGCACGGGTGCGGCCCGTGCTCAGGTCGTCAGGTGACGCAGAACGGTGCCCATGGCGCGGTGCACGGCGTCGCGTGACTCGTCGGTGCGGTCGATCGTCTCGAAGGCGTGGTGGCCGTTCGGCACGTCGACCACTTCGATGTCGGCCCCGCACCGGTATGCGGCGGTCAGGAACTCCTCCACGGTGACCGCGATGTCAGCGGTCTCCAGCCCGGCCCGGACGAGTACGAGAGGCAGAGACCCCGCGTGTGCGACCGCGTCCGACGGGTGGAACCGCCGGTCGAGCCGCCCCCAGTTCGGCAGCGGCGCCATGATGGGGTAGTCGGCCGCCAGGCAACGCAGCCACGACGGGGGCTTGGCCATCCAGTCCGCGGTGAGCGGGCCGCTGCCGGAGAAGAACCACAGGGCGACCCGGTCCGGGTCCACCCGGGGATCGGCCCGGACCCGTTCCACCGCGTCCGCCACATCGGAGGCGGCCCGCTCGTAGTCGGTCACGGCGTGCAGACGGTGGTCCAGGGTCACCCCCACCACTCCGTGGTCGGCGGCGTACCGGGCGTATCCCGTGAGGACCGGCCAGTCCCGGGGGGTGGGGCGTGCCTCCGCGGGCACCGGGCCGCCGTGGACGAACACCACCGCCGGACGGGGGCCGTCGGTGCCGGGCGGCAGATACAGATCGATGCTGCCCGTCCGCTCGCGGGGCAGCTCGGGCACGTCCAGCAGGAACGGCAGCAGGTGTGAGGGCGGTTTCGTGGCGTCCACCGGGGTCAGCCGCTGCCCCTCGCCCGCCGCGGCCTCGAGCAGCGTCACCGCCAGTGCCGTGGGACTCGACAGCATCGGCCAGTGACCCGTGGGCAGTTCGAAGAAGGTGACCCGAGGGCCGGTCAGCGCCCGCAGGCTGGGTTCGCCGAGGTTCACACGGGCCTGGACCATCGCGATGCTCGCTCCGTTGCCGGTGCACAGCACCCCGGCCATGGGCACCTCGGCCGCCGCACCCGTCAGCCGCAGTGGCTGGAGCAGCGTGCCCAGGGGGTGCGGCGAGGCGAGTGCGGTGAGCCGGTCGAGCGCCGTGCCGGGCACGCCGGCGGTGCTGCCCCAGAGCTGCCACGCGTCACGGGCCGGAGACGGCAGCGCCGCGCCGGGCGTGCCGCCCTCGGCGGTCCGCAGCGCCTCCTCGCGCGTGCCCTGGTCGGGTACGGCGGCCAGGGCCGGGACACCGTCCTGGGGCAGCCCGGAGTCCACATACACGATCCTTGCGACCGACCCCGCCCGCCGGTCGGCGGCTCCCACGACCGGATGGATGCCGTAGTCGTGGCCGACCAGCACGATCTTCCGTCCCGCCCCCTGTCCGACCGAGTCGATCACCGCGAGGACGTCCGCGATGTGCGTCTCCAGGTCGATGTCCGTACCGGCGGACGGGCGGGCCCCTCCGAGCCCGGTCAGGGCCACCGCATGGACCTCGGCCCCCGCCGAGGCCAGACGCGCGGCTGTCTCGTCCCACACGTGCGGGCCGGTGAACACACCGGACACCAGGATGAACGCGGTCATGGTCTCTCCTCGATACGCCGTCGTCCCCGGACCGGCCCGATCGGCCGGCCCCTCTCGCGGGTACCGTAGGAACTCCCCCTGAGGGAGGTTCAAGTGTTCTCGTCGTACGACGGACTGTGCGGCATCGGTGAACTCGCCGAGCGGGCGGGAGTCAGCGTCAAGACGGTCCGCTTCTACTCCGACAACGGCCTGCTGCCCGAGGCGTCCCGCAGCGTCGGCGGTCACCGCAGGTACGGTCCCGACTCTCTCGAGCGGCTACGCATGATCCGCTCCCTGCGAACCATGGACCTGCCGGTCTCCGCGGTGCGCCGGGTCCTGGACGAGGAGGAGACCGCGGGGCGTGCGGGCGGAGCCCTGGAGGACGCCGTCGCGGGGCAGTTGCGCGAACTGGGCTCCCAACTGAGGGCGCTGCGCTGGCGAGAGGCGGCGCTCCGCTCGGTGCAGGAGTGCCCGGCGGCCGAACGCCCGGACCGGCTGCGCCTGATCGGCGCGGTGTCCGCGCCGCCGGACACCGGACCCCTGGCCCGCTTCTGGCGCGGCTGGCTGCCGCCGCGCATGCCGGCCAGGGCCGTCACCGCGTTTCTGGAGATCGCGGTACCGCAGCCACCCGAGGATCCCGATCCGGCGCAGGTGCTCGCCTTCGCCCGGCTGTACGCGATGGTGTCCCGCCCGTGCGGCGGGGACGAGCCGACCCAGCCCCACGCGCACAGAGCCGTGGGAGCCCGTGCGTCGGCCGTGCTGTACGCGGGCCTGGCCGAGGCGTACGACCTCGCGGCCACCGAGATGCGCCGGGACAGGGCGCCCTTCCCGGGGGAGGCGCTGGACGGCTTCGTGGACGCGTACGCGAGCGCCCGGAACACGGCGGACACTCCGGGCTTCCGCCGCGCTCTCGCCCGGCAGCTTGCCGCCGACCCGCGCATCGACCGGTACTGGGAACTGACGGCCGAGCTGGTCAGCCCACCGGCGGGCCGGCCCGAGCCGACACCCGGGTCCGCGCACGACTGGCTTCTCGCCGCACTGGACTCCCGGTCGGGGACCGCGCTGACCGCCTAGGAGCGTGTCCCAGTAACGGGCAAGCGGCTGGTTGGCCGTGTTCGGTGGGGCCGGTCGTGGCCGCCCCCGTTGCCACCGGTGAGCCCGTGGGTTGGGTCCTGTCCGTCGGACGTGGTCTGGCGGGGGCGGGGGTGGTCAGCTCGTTGCGGTGACCAGTCCGGCGGTGCCGACGTGTCGGAAGATCTTGCGGAGGTTGTGGCAGGCGGCCAGCAGTCGCCACTCTCCGCCTGCTTGGGGTGGATGCCGGTGTTCTGGGCGCACTGGTCGAGCATCGTGGTGTAGCTCAGCGTGGCATGGCGGCGGGCCTTGGCGGCGGCTTCGGCCTCGATCTGGGCGCGGGCGGCCTGCAGTTTGGCCAGGCGCTTCTCGCGGCGGTCCAGCTCGGCGGGCAGGTCGGTATCCTTGCCGTCGACGCCAAACGTGGCGTCCTCGGCGGCGTCGCTGGCTTCGGCGTCGGCCAGCAGGGCTGCGGACATCGCCTCCAACTGGGCGATCTCGGCCTCGGTCCGCTCCTCCTTGTCGATGAGCCGGACGTAGCTCATCGCCTTGTGCTTGGAGGCGCTGGCCTGGAGCTTGGTGCCGTCCAGGGCGACGCGGCCCATCTTGACCATGCCCAGCTTCTGCACGAGGTGCAGGGGCTGGGTGAACAGGTCGGCGAGCGCGTCCAGGTGGCGGCGGCGGAACCGGGAGATCGAGCGGAAGTCCGGGGCCTGGTCGGCGGCCGGGAAGCGGAACGCGATGTCGTCGGCGCACTTGCGCTCGATCGCCCGCGAGGAGCGGATGCCGGTGGTGTAGCCGTAGATCAGCAGGCGCACCATCAGCCGCGGGTCATACGGCGGATAGCCGCGCTTTTCGGTGTAGTCGGCCCGGACCGCCGACAGGTCCAGCACGTCGTCGACCAGATCAGCGACGAACCGGGCCAGGTGTCCCTCGGGCAGCCAGTCGTCCAGCGGTGGCGGCAGGAGCAGGACCTGGGTCGAACGCCCGGAACCGCTTGATCCACCGCCGCCGGACCGCCCGCGGCTGCTGCATCTCGACCGGCTCGACCTCGAACAGCCTATCCCCACCACGCATACAGGCATTATTTCGCATGAATGGAGGCGAACCGAGGGTGGGGCGCCGATGACGGCCCGTGCTCAATCTCCTCGCTTGTCCCGTGGCTCTTCGCGGTGGACCACTGGCTTCGTCAGGCTGTCTGGGAGCGGAAGCTGTGGCCGAGTTCGGGGCCGAGTCCGTAGTAGTGGCGAAAGTTGTAGATCAGCGGGCTCCACGCGGCTGGGTCGATGTGCTGGGAACCGGAAACGACGATCCGGGGATCGGCGTGCACCTTGAGCACATGGGCTTCGACGATGAGGAACTCTCCGGAGGCATCGGGTTGGGCCCGGGCAACGCGGGCTTCCAACTGCATCGGGCATTCGGCGACGCGGGGCGGCCGAACCAGCTCGGAGGGCTGAGGTCGCAAACCGGCGGCGGCGAACTTGTCCGGCTCGAAACGGAAGGAACCACGCTTGTGCACGGGTACCGGGGTGCGCCCGGTCAGCGGCGCCAAACGTTCCACCGCCGGCCACTGCGCGGGCGCGGGAAGGTTGACCACCAGATCATGGCGGCTGCGGAGATTGTGCGCGGTCTGTCCCTCGACGCCCAGACCGAGGACGATCACGTGGCCCAGTGCCCAGGCCGAGGACATCGGCGCAAGGTTGAAGGAGCCGTTCTCGTTCTCCGTGGAGAGCAGTACGACCGGCGTTCCGAAGTACAGGATGCTCGGCGTGAGGGCCACGTGTTGGGACGACAGGTCGGTGGGCACGCTGCTGGGCGTCGCGGTGTTCATGGGCCGACCGTAGGGCGCGGACTCTTCGGCGGTCGCCGAAGGATCGCAGGTAGACAATGGACAGCGATGAACAGCCATGACGCTCACGTCGAGAGCCCTGACCTGGCCGCCCTGGCCATATTGCTGGCCGACGGCACCCGGGCCAGCTTCTGCCTGGCCCTTTTGGACGGCCGGGCGTGGACGGCGATCGAGTTGGCGCGCCATGCCGCAGTGGCCGCCTCGACGGCGACCGGGCACTTGAACCTCCTGGTGCGCGGAGGACTGCTCACGCAGGAGCGCCAGGGCCGCCATCGCTACGTTCGCCTGGCCGGCCCCGACACGGCCGAACTGATCGAAAAGCTTGCCTCGATGGCGCCTCGACGCGCCGATCTGCCCCCGCTCACTGCCTGCTGCCAACCGCAGCCGGGCGCTGGCTCGCGCCCGCACGTGCTACGACCACCTCGCCGGTGCTCTCGGGGTCGCGATCACCGAAGCGATGACCGATCGGGGGCTGCTGGACTGGGAGCAGGGGCTGACTCTCACCAGCGACGGGACCGCCTGGCTCGCTGAACTCGGCATCGCACTACCGCCCGCCACGCGGCGCCCGCCGGTTCGCTCGTGCTTGGACTGGACCGAACGTCGTCCCCACCTGGCCGGCGCCGTCGGCGCCGCCCTGTGTCGTCACACCTTCGACGCCGGCTGGATCACCCGGATCGGCACAAGCCGCGCCATCGCTCTCACCGACGCCGGCCAGCGCGCGCTCAAGGACCATCTCGGTCTTGCCGACGAGACGCAGACTCCGATCAGGTAAACACCAGCCCCTGGGCCGGACGCTACGGCTACCCATGCCTCACGGCGGCACAGCCAGTCTTCGTTACTGACCCGCGCTCCTAGGGGAGCGGGCCGGTTCACGGACGTACGGTCAGGCCCTGGGCGGTGCCTTCCACGACCGTCACATAGGCGCGGGGCGACCTCGGAGACCGGCGTGCCGCCCGCCCCCATGCTCTCCAGGGTCTCCTTGATCCAGCCGGGGCTGATGAGATTCAGACGCAGATTCCTCGGCAGCTCAGGAGCCGCGTTGCGGACGAAGCCCTCCAGGCCGGTGTTGATGAGCGCACCCAGTGAGCCGCCGGCCAGCGGGGCGGAGAAGGTGCCTCCGGTCAGCGTGACCGACCCGCCGTCCCGCGGATGACGTACGGCTCGCCGGACGAGTGCGACCTGGCCCAGCAGCTTGCCCCGCACCCCGTCGGCGGCCTCCGCGTCCGTCACCGAGGCCAGATCCACCAGCGGGCCGTTGGCGGCGCAGCACACCACCGCGTCGAGACGGCCGACGGCGGTCAGCCGTCGGGGCGGATGCACCTCCGCCCCGACGGCCGTCCCGCACGCGCACTCTCATTGCGGCCGTCCCAGGGACCAGCCCGACACGTCGGCCAGACGCCCACGCCAGAGGGGCAGCCGCAGGGACCCTGTGCCACCGAGGACCAATGTGGCGTCGCTGAGATGAATCCAGCGCGGCAGCTGCGTGGTGCCGTCCCCGGTGCTCAGCTCTCTGATCCCTTGGTCCACCGTCTCCGGGAACTCCGCCATCAGGTTCGCGCCCTCACCCTCGACCTGGCGCAGGCTCCGCGCCCAGTCCGCCTTCCACGCCTCGTGGCCGATCACGTCTCCGTGGAGTACGCCACCGGCTACGGTGAGGGTGATCGGCAGGCTGGACCGCATTTCTCTGTCCAGTAGTTGGATCAGCAGCTGGAGCTGCAGATCGGGCACGGGCTCCGTCATCACCGCGGTCGTCTCCGGCCGTGTCTCGACAGACTCGCTCATGGACCACTCCCTTCACCTGACAAGCGGCAGGTGACAGCCCGTATGCCCCCGGCGGCAGCCGTCACACCCTCAGGAACCGGGTGATTGGGGCATCGCAAGAGGGGCACCCGCACTTCACCGCAAGCACACAGCACGATGAACCGACGGGAGAGAGTGATGTCGCACTACGACAGTTCGTCCATGGCCACTCCCAGGTCCGGGACCAATGGTCTCGCTGTCGCGAGCCTGGTCTGCGGAATCGTGGGGCTCGTCTTCTTCAGCGTGATCCTCGGCCCGGTCGCCATCGTTCTCGGCGCCTTCGGCCTGCGTCAGGTGGCCGCGAAGGGCGGTGCCGGCATGGCGAAGGCCGGACTCGTCCTCGGCATCATCGACGTGATCCTCTTCGTCGTCCTGATGGCCGTGGCCGCCTCGTCCGGCGGCTTCAGCTGGTACGTCGGCGGCTGACGGGCCGCGCGGGAAGCACGGACGGGCCACCACGGCTCGTGGTGGCCCATCCGTATGTACGCGTCACAGCCACCGGCGGATCGGCAGCACCGCGGCCTCCCGGATCCTCTGCGCGGGCGAGCGGCGTTTCCACCGCGCGCCGTCGATCAGGGTGCTCCGCTCCATGTCCTCATCGAAGTGACCGTCGAGCGTCGCGGTGAACTCCCGGTCCAGGACGGCGAGCATCACCTCTTCGTCGTGGTCGAGGGAGCGGCGGTTGAAGTTTGTTGACCCGATCAGTGAGGCGATGCCGTCCACCGTCAGCGTCTTTGTGTGGAGCATGGTCGGCTGATACTGGTAGATCTTCACACCGCAGGCGTTGAGCTCCTCGTAGTGGTGCTGCCCGGCGAGCCTGCACACCCGCTTGTCCGTGTGCGGCCCGGGGAGCAGGATCTCCACCTCGACGCCCCGGCGGGCCGCGTCGCACAGCACACCGATGAAGTACGGGTCGGGCGCGAAGTACGCCGTGGAGAGCCGGACCCGCTCCTCGGCCGACTCCAGAACGACGCGCAGGAGGGTCTGCATGTCCTGCCAGCCGAAGCCGGCGGAGCCGCGCACCACCTGGACCACGGCGTCGCCGTGATCCGCGGCGTCGACGAACCTGTCCCGATCGGTGAACAGCTCGTCGTGGCACTCCGCCCAGTTCTGCGCGAACGCGGCGGCCAGTCCGTCCACCGCCGGACCCTGCACGCGCACATGGGTGTCGCGCCACTCCTTCTCGTCACGGGCGTCGCCGCACCATTCCTCGGCTATCCCGACCCCGCCGGTGAACGCCGTCTCCTCGTCCGTGATGAGGACCTTGCGATGGCAGCGGTGGTTCTGCCTGAGCGGCGAGAGATACAACGGCTTGCGGAACCACGCCACCTCCACCCCGGCCTCGTCCATCATCGCCAGCTGGTCCTTCTCGATGAGCCGCGAGCCGAACCCGTCCAGCAGCAGCCGCACCCGCACTCCGGCGCGCGCCCGCTCCGACAGCGCCTCGGCGAACTCGCGGGCGATGTCCCCGCGCCAGTACACGAACGTCATCATGTCCACGGTGTGTTCCGCACCACGGATGAACTCCAGCATCGACGAGAAGATCTGGTCCCCGTTGCGGAGCGGAACGACCTTGTTGCCCTCGGTCGCGGCGATGCCGATCAGACGTTCCAGCCGCCGTCGGAGCCGTTGCGCCCGCGCGGCGTAGAGGTCGGCATCGGGTCTGTCGTGCGAGGACCGCTCATCTATGTGGCTGGACATCTCTCACCTGGTGGACCTGGGGCGACTGGGCAGGGCGACTGTACTCCTGGGGAGCGCCCACTCCGGTACGGCCCACCGAGGTCCGGCCACCTGCGGGCCGGCGGACGGCTCCGGGGCCCGACGCGCGACGGAGTTTCCGATCCACGGTGCGGCGCGGCCTTCTAGGATGCGTCCATGCCGGAAGCCCAGCCCCGCCCCGAGCCGTTCGTCCAGCAGACCGATCCCGCCGCGCTCGAAGACCTGCGCACGCGGCTCCGCGCGACGCGCTGGCCCGACGCGCCCGAGGACGCCGGGTGGTCGCTGGGGACCGATCTGGCCTACCTCCGTGAACTCGTCGCCTACTGGGCGGAGGACTTCGACTGGCCGGCGCAGGAGGCGACGCTCGCCCGGCTTCCCCGCTTCCGCGTTCCGCTGGGCGGCCTCGGGATCCACTTCGTGCACGCCAGGGCCGCCGCGCCTGCCGGGCAGGCCCTGCCCTTGGTCCTCAGCCATGGATGGCCGGACTCGTTCTGGCGCTACTCGAAGGTCATCCCGCTCCTCACCGACCCGGGCGCGCACGGCGCGGATCCGGCCGACGCGTTCGACGTCGTCGTGCCCGACATTCCTGGTTTCGGATACTCCGACCGGCCCGTCGGGCCGCCCCTCGACTCGATCGCCGTCGCCGGCCTCTGGGCCGAGCTCATGACGGTCCTCGGCTACGAACGGTTCGGCGCGGCGGGCGGGGACGTCGGCAGTCACGTGAGCCGCTTCCTGGGCCTGGACCACCCCGCACGGGTCGTGGCCGTCCACCGTACGGACGGCGGTCTGCCGAGGTTCACCGGCGACCCGGCAGACCTCGCGCCGGAGGAGCGGGCCTGGATCGAGTCCGCCACGGCCTGGGGCGGGACCGAGGGGGCCTACGCCGCGATCCACCGGACGAAGCCTCAGACAGCCGCCTTCGGGCTCCACGACTCACCGGCGGGCCTCGCGGCCTGGATCCTGGAGAAGCTCCGGGCCTGGAGCGACTGCGGCGGTGACGTCGAGCGGAGCTTCACCAAGGACGAGATCCTGACGAACATCACGCTCTACTGGCTGACCGGCACGATCGGCTCGTCCATGCGCATGTACCACGCGAACGCCGCCGTCCCGCCCGCACAGTACGAACGGAGGGTCGAGGTGCCGTCCGGCTTCTCGATCTTCTCCGGCGACGTCGTCCGGCCGCCGCGGGCGTGGCTCGAGCGCACGACGAACATGGTGCGCATGACCGAGCCCCCGCGTGGCGGACACTTCGCGCCGTTCGAGGAGCCCGAGATCTACGCGGAGGAGCTCCGGGCCTTCTTCCGCCCCTACCGCACGGCGGCGGGAGCCTGAGGGCGCCGCCGCCCCGGGGGACCATGTGCCCGTCGGCTCACGCCGTCGTCCCAGTTCTGTGACAGGGCGGGACCGGCCGGCTGAGGCGCCGTAAGTTGTCCTGGCATGAGCCCCCGTATCGCCGTGATCGGCAGTGGCCCCGCCGGCCTTACTTTCGCCCGAGTCCTGCACCGTCATGGCCATCCTGTCACCGTCCTCGAACGCGATCCCGCCGGCGACGCCCGTCCCGCGGGCGGCACGCTGGACCTGCACGAGGGCCTGGGGCAGCTGGCGCTGGAGAAGGTGGGGGTGCTGGAGGAGTTCCAGGCGCTGTCCCGTCCCGAGGGGCAGGCCATGCGCATCCTGGACGTGGACGGGACCGTCCTTCGCGACTGGCAACCTCGTCCGGATGAGCGGGCCAATCCCGAGATCGACCGCGGGCAACTCCGTGACCTGCTGCTCGGGCCTCTGGACGTCCAGTGGGGGCGGGGCGTGACGGAGGTGGTGCCGGTGAGCCGGGACGGCGCGCTGGTCCATTTCGCGGACGGGCGACAGGAGACGTTCGACCTCGTGATCGGTGCCGACGGTGCCTGGTCCCGGGTCCGCCCGGCGGTCTCGTCCGTGACGCCGCAGTACACCGGCGTCACTCTGGTCGAGACCTCCGTGGACGACATCGACACCCGCCACCCCGATCTCGCCCGGCTGGTCGGCGACGGTTCCGTGGCTGTCTACGGAGTGAACCGCGCGCTCGTCGCCCAGCGCAACAGCGGCGGCCACGTCAAGGTGTACGCCCAGTTCCGCGTGGAGCTGGACCGGCGCACGGACGCGGACCGGCTGACGGGTCCGGCCGATGTCGAGGCCGTGCGATCGGAGCTGCTGGCCCGGTTCGACGGCTGGGCCGCTCCCGTCCTCGACCTCCTCCGCCACGGCACCGCTTTCGCCCGCCGCCCCCTCTACGCCCTTCCCGTCTCCCACACCTGGGCCCACGTCCCCGGGGTGACGCTCCTGGGCGACGCCGCTCACCTGATGCCCCCGCTGGGGGCGGGCGCGAACCTCGCGATGCTGGAAGGCGCCGAACTCGGCGAGGCCGTCGCCGCCGCCGGCCCTGGAGATCTGGACGAGGCCGTCCGCGCCTTCGAGGAACAGATGTGGGCACGGGCCGGCAGATGGGCGGCCATCACGACGGCCGGTCTGGACCGCCTCGTGAGTCCGGATCCCTTCGAAGCCCTCGCCCTCTTCGACGAGGTCCAGCCCTCCTGACTGCCGGGCAGATCAGGTTGCGGGGTACGGACTGCCGGTCAGCAGCCGTGCCAGATGGGCCGCGTTGACGGCAAGGGTGCGCGTCGTCGAGGCGACCGCCTCCGGGGGACCGTCCAGGTCCTTGTAGTCCGTGCCCTGCACGGCCTCGAGCCCCACTCCCGGCCGGATGTCGTGGTCGGCCACACGGACCACCTCGCCGCCCACCCCGAGGCTCTCGAACTCGGCCATCACCTGGCCGGCGATGACATGGCTGCTGGAAGGGGTGGGTGAGGAGTGCAGGGTGCAGGCGAAAGCCAGAGCACGCATCGCTGGGAACACTCTCTCGGGCGGGGTTGCACGTCGGGTTCGGCGCCACTTGTCCCCTCCGACTGCCTGATCCACTCGGTAAGGCCGCAGAAATGCCCCGTACGGCACCACGGCTGTACCGGTCGTACCCGCGAGAGCTGGACATCAGAATTCGACGTCCACGGCCTTCCGGATCGACGCGCCCATATTGCGCTCCATCATCTGGAGGGATGCTTTTGCCAGATCCGGATGGATATGGGCGACGGCATCGTCGGGAATCGTCACACTCAGGTGGCGGATGTGGGCGTCGAGGGCGGAATACAGGACGCACTGCTCGGTGACCTGACCACAGAGGACCACACGGCCCACGTCCAGCTGCGACAGAAGGTAGGTGAGCGGCGTCTCGTAGAAGATCGAGTGCCTGGCCTTGACGACGAACAGCGAATCGTCGGCCGGCAGCACGGGCTCCACCAGCTCGCTGTACGGCCCCGACAATGTCGTATCGATGATTTCGCCGTGGTGGGACCGCCACTCCCCGAAATTGTCATTCACGTAGATCACCGGCACAGCCCCGTCACGGGCGCGTTCGATGAGGTCCACGATGCGGGGGAGTGCCTCGCGTACGGAGGGAATGAGGACCTCGGCATCCGGGTGGCTGTATGTGTTGAGCATGTCGATGACGATGAGGGCACTTCGGCTCATGGTTCCTCATTCTCGCCGTGCCAGGTCACGAGGCGCGGCGGCGACACGAGCCGGCGCTTCCGCAGGCTCACCGGGGCCGGGGCGCGGGCGGCCGCTTCCGGCAGACGGCGGCCCTGACGCGCCGAGGGCCTCACTGCCAGCAGAGACAGAACGGATGCCCCGCCGGGTCGGCGTACACGCGGAACCTGCGCTCACCACCCCGGTCGTCCAGGTCGAGGGGTGTCGCACCGAGCGCCAGCACCTCCTCCTGCGCGCGCTCGACATCCGGCACGTCGAAGTCCAGGTGTGCCTGCTGCGAGTTGCGGTCTCCTCGCGGCCACTCCGGCGGCCGGTGGTCGGCCGCCCGCTGGAACGCGATGTGGGCGCCGCCCGGAACGCGCAGGTCGTACCAGTCGTCGTTGTACTTCTTGATCTCACCGCCCAGAACGCCCTGGTAGAAACCGGCCAGGGACCAGGGGTCGCGGCAGTCGAGAGCGACGAGTGTGTACGTGGCGATGGGCATGTGTCCGGTCCTTTCCGTCGTGTCGCGTGTGAACCTCGGTGCCCCGCGCGGTCGCGTCCCAGGGCCCGCACCGTCCGCAAGGTCGGGTCGGCCGGGCCGGGGACGTTCATTCCCGCCTCGATACCCGACCGCAGATACCTGAGCAGGGGCTCGGTGAGCCGTTCGCCGGGGAGGACGGTGGGGGTGCCTGGCGGGTAGGGGGTTATCGTCTCCACGGCGTCGCGTCCCACGGCCTTCTCCACCGGACGTCCTCGGTGGCGGCGAAGTAGGCGTCCCCGGGCAGACACACCTGGTCCGGGAGCAGTTCAACCCCGCTCCGGGGATCTCGACGACGGGCGACGGGACGCATGAACCGCGCCCTTCCCTGGGATCCGTCGGGGCATTCACCGTCAGGGCAGCGGCGTACCGCCGGTCGCGTTCATGATCTCGCCGGTGATGAACGACGCGTTCGAGGACGCGAGGAAGACGTAGGCCGGCGCCATCTCGGCAGGCTGCGCGGGGCGGCCCAGAGGGCTCTGCTTCCCGAACTCCGTCGTGTCGGGCATGGTCGCGGGGATGAGCGGCGTCCAGACCGGCCCAGGGGCGACGGCGTTGACGCGGATTCCGTCGGACGCCAGCATCTGGGCGAGCCCTTGGGTGAAGGTGACGATGGCACCCTTGGTCATGGCGTAGTCCAGCAGATGAGGGCTGGGCTTGTAGGCCTGTACCGAGGTGGTGTTGATGATCGAGCCCCCTGCCGGGATGTGGGGCAGAGCGGTCTTGCACAGCCAGAACATCCCGTACAGGTTGGTACGCACCACCCGGTCGAACTGGGCGGTCGAGATGGCGGCGATGCCCTCGGGCTGAGACATCTGGTAGGCGGCGTTGTTCACCAGGACGTCGATCCTGCCGAACTCCGACACGGCCTCCTCGATGAGGGCCCGGCACTGCTTCTCGTCACGGATGTCGCAGGCGACCGCCACCGCCCTCCGGCCGGCTTCCTCGACGAGCCGGGAGGTCTCCTCCGCTTCGCTCTTCTCGGCGGGCAGGTACGTGAACAGCACGTCCGCCCCTTCCCGCGCGAAGGCCAGGGCAACAGCCCGGCCGATGCCGGAGTCGCCGCCGGTGACGACCGTCCTGCGGTCGAGCAGGAGACCATTGCCCCGGTAGGAGTCCTCCCCATGGTCCGGTGTCGGATCCATCGCGCCGGTCCGGCCTGGATGCTCCTGCTCCTGTTGGGGGAAATCGGGCTGCGGATGGCGCCGTGTCGGGTCCTGCGGCTGTTCGGCGTCTGTCACCGGTGTCTGCCTCTCTCCGTTGACGGCTACGGGTGTGCTGCCATGTGCCGCCGCGTTCCCCGGAGGCGGCTGGTCAATCATCTCGGGCGGATGAACGGCGGGCATGTCGGGCGGAGTGGCCTCGCTGGAACCGCGGAGACTGTAAATTCGAACAATGAGCTCCACCACCGAGCCGCCCCCTCACCCGTCGGGAGGCCGTGGCCGGCTCCTCGCGGTCAGCGATCTCCACGTCGGGATCGCCGACAACCGGCCCATCGCCGACCGGCTGCACCCGACTTCCGACGAGGACTGGCTCATCGTCGCGGGGGACGTGGCCGAACAGGCGGAGGAGGTCGAACGCGCGCTGGGACTGCTCGCGGGCCGATTCGCCCATGTGGTGTGGACTCCCGGGAACCACGAGCTGTGGACCGTGGACAAGGACCCCGTACGGCTGCGTGGCCACGCGCGGTACGAGCACCTCGTCCAGGTGTGCCGCGAGCTCGGCGTGACCACACCCGAGGACCCCTACCCTCTGTGGCAGGGCCCGGAAGGGCCCGTGGCGGTGGCCCCTGTGTTCCTTCTGTACGACTACTCCTTCAGGGCCCCGGGGACGACGACCAAGGAGGAGTCCCTGGCCCGCGCCCACGAGGCGGGCGTCGTCTGCACCGACGAATACCTGCTGCACCCCGACCCCTATCCGACCCGTGACGACTGGTGCCGGGCGCGAGTGGCACTGACCGAGCAGCGGCTGGCCGCGCACGACCCGGATGTACCGCTCGTCATCACGGGGCACTGGCCTCTGCTGCGCGAACCCACCTCCGTGATGTGGTATCCGGAGTTCGCCCAGTGGTGCGGAACGGAACTCACCGCCGACTGGCACCGCCGCTTCAACGTCGCGGCCGTCGTCTACGGACACCTCCACATCCCCCGGACGACCTGGCACGACGGCGTACGGTTCGAGGAGGTCTCGATCGGCTACCCCCGGGAGTGGCGGAAGCGGGGCCACCCGCGCGGGCTGCTGCGGCAGATCCTTCCGTACGACGGAGAGCGGCCCACGGCCGTGAAGGGCGACGCCTCGTGATCGAACGGCTCCTGCCCGCGTACGTCGCGTGCGCGGACACCTACGAGGCGGACGCTCCGGCAGGCAGCCTGTACCCGGAGGAGGCGCGGCTGGTGGCCGCGAGCGTGGACCGGCGCAGGCACGAGTTCGCGGCGGTCCGCGCCTGCGCGCGTCGCGCCATGGCCACCCTGGGGCTGCCTCCGGCCCCTGTGATGACCGGCCATCGCGGGGTGCCGCTGTGGCCGGACGGGATCGTCGGCAGCATGACGCACTGCGTGGGTTATCGCGCGGCGGTACTGGCGAGGGCGTCCGAGGTGCGCGCGGTCGGAATCGACGCCGAGCCCAACGAGCCCCTTCCGGCCGACGTGTGGGAGGCGATCTCACTCCCTTCGGAACGCGCGAGGGTGCCCCTGGACACGGACAGCCCGGCGATCCACTGGGACCGGCTGCTGTTCAGTGCCAAGGAGAGCGTCTTCAAGACGTGGTTCCCGCTCACCCGGATCGAACTCGGCTTCGAGGAGGCGGACATCAGCTTCCGCATGAGCCCGGATACCGCCACCGAAGGCACGTTCGTCGCGAAACTCCTGCTGACGGCGCCCGGGATGCCGAGGTCGTACGAGGGCAGGTGGCTGATCGACGACGGCTTCGCGGTGACCGCGATCGTGCTCCCGGAGAGTGCTTCCGTGTGACGCCGGGCGCGTCCCTTCTCACCGGACCGCGCTGTCGGACCACGGCGCTTCGTCTCCCGGGGAAGTGCCGGGCCAGTCGACGCGGTAGTGCTTCAGCCGGTCGTCCACCGCGACCAGACGCATGCCGGCCGATGCCATGACGCGATGGGATCCGACGTTGTCCAGATCTGCGTCGCCCTTCACGGAACGAACCCCCTTGGACCGGGCGAAGGCCAGCAGCGCTCTGAGCGCCTCGGAGGCGTAGCCCCGGCCGCGTGCCGAGCTGATGAGGCCGTATCCGATGGTGACCTGGCCTGCGGCGTCCGGTCTGCCGTGGAAGGCCACGCCGCCGATCGCCATCCCGTCCGTACGGCGTCGTATCTCGTACGGGCCGAAGGGCTGCGGGTTTCCGGTGCTCGCGCAGGCCGCCAGGAAGCGGCGGGCGCCTGCCCGGTCGCCCTCGTCGGGGTAACCGTACGCCCACCGTGCTCCGTCCGGAGGGGTGTGCGTTTCGCCGGTGTTCACCACCGCTGCCTGCGCGGCGGTCAGTGGATGCAGGGCGAGGCGGGTGGTCATGAGGGTGTCCAGGTCCATGACGCCTGACTATCAGCGGCCGGAAGGCGGGCGCACCCGAGTATTCGCGCCCGGCGGGGGGTAGCGGCGCTATTAACGTCGCTACGGTTCTGAGATAGCGACGCTACTGATTTGGCGTTAGCGTTGTTCCTCTCAGGGTTCGTGGAACCGTCGGCAACTTCTTTGCCACAGGAGCAACGTCATGACCGAGCAGCACACCACCCCCGCACGCAGGGTCGCGCTTGTCACCGGAGGATCGCGTGGTATCGGCCGCGAGAGTGTCGAGCGGCTGGCGGCGGACGGGTTCGCGCTCGTCGTCAACTACGCCGGGAACAAGGCCGAGGCCGAAGCGGCCGTGGCCGCCGTCGTCGCCGCGGGCGGCGAGGCGGTCGCGCACCAGGCGGACGTCGCCGACGAGGTGGCGGTCGCCGGTCTCTTCGACGCCGCCGAGGAGGCCTTCGGGGGAGTCGACGTGGTCGTTCACGCCGCGGGCGTCATGTCGCTCTCCCCGCTGGTCGACCTCGACCTGGACGAGCTGGACCGGATGTACCGCACCAACATCCGTGGGACCTTCGTCGTCGACCAGCAGGCTGCGCTCCGTCTGCGCGCAGGCGGGGCGATCATCAACTTCTCCAGCTCGGTGCTGGCGCTGGCCATTCCCGGATACACCGCCTATGCCGCCACCAAGGGGGCTGTGGAGGCGATGACGCTGATCCTCGCCCGTGAGCTGCGCGGCCGGGACATCACGGTCAACGCCGTCGCCCCCGGACCCACCGCCACCGCGTTGTTCCTGGACGGCAAGGACGAGGAGACCATCGCGAGGATGGCCGCCCAGCCTCCCCTCGAGCGGCTGGGAGCCCCCCAGGACATCGCGGAGGTCGTCGCCTTCCTCGCCGGCCCCGCCCGCTGGGTCAACGGCCAGGTGCTGCGTGCCAACGGCGGAATCGTCTGACCGGGCGGCCGGTCCGGCCACGCCCCGATACGCCGTGGGCCGACGTGCTGACGGGCAGGCCGCGGAGGGCGGGCCGCCCCCCATCATCCGGTACGCCCCGTGCAGCGCTTGATCGCGTCCCTCCGGTGAGTACACGAGCGCGCATCCTCGAAGTCGCGGCCCGGCTGGTCGCGGAGTCCCCCGACGGGGACATCTCCACGCGCGCCGTGTGCGAGGCGGCGCAGGTCGCAGCACCTGCCCTCTACCGGTACTTCGGGGACAAGGAAGGCCTGCTGTCGGCGGTCGTCGACCATGGCTTCGACGCCTATCTGGCGACCAAGCGGGAGCGGGGCGAGACCACCGATCCCGTCGAGGATCTCCGTAACGGCTGGGACAGCCACGTCGATTTCGCTCTCCGGAACCCGAATCTGTACCGGCTGATGAACTCCCCGGCGATGCGGACGCCGCCGGCGGCCGCCTTCGAGTCGCACCGCATCCTGACCCGGGACCTGGAGCGTGCGGCCGAACAGGGAAAGCTGCGGGTAGCTCCAGAACTGGCCACCCAGATGATCATGTCGGCCACGACGGGCGTCGCGCTGATGCTGGTCTCCCGGCCCACGACCTCCCAGGACGCCGGGGTGTCGGAGCGTGTCCGCGACGCCGTGCACGCCGCCGTCTTCACCCCGGACGCGCGAGCGAGCCGGTGGACACCGAAGTCCCCTCCGCCGCCGCCCGGCTGGGCGCCCTGCTGCGCCGGTCGCACGGATCCGGGCTCAGTACGGCTGAATCGGCGCTGATGACCGAATGGCTGGACCGGGTGTCGAACGCAGAAAGGTGACCCGGCCGGGGGAGTGGAGCGTTGCCCCCGGCCGGTCTCGCGTGTCACCCCTGGTTCGGCTGCTCCCGCGCAAGAAGCTCGGGGTCGAGGTCCCCGGTCATCGCCTGGGCCATCCGGAGATGGGGGGCCGCCTCCGCGTGCCGGCCCTGACGCTCGAGGGTGCGCCCGAGCATCAGCCGCGCATAGTCCTCGACAGGACTGCGCTCCAGCACCTCGCGCAGCTCCGCCTCGGCCTTGGCGAGCCTGGCCGAGTGGTAGTAGGAGCGCGCCAGCAGCAGCCGCGGCGCCACCTGCTCCGGTACCTCCTGCACCAGCCCGCCGAGGATCCGAGCCGCGGTCAGGTACTCCTTCGCCTCGAAGAACAGCTGGGCCCGGTCCCAGCGGTCGGCGGGCGTACCGAATTCGTAGTAGGTGTCGTCCACTTCTCCTCCTCGGCCGTAATGTCTTCAGACCTGTCAACACCGCACAGTGGTTGAACATTCCACTAAAATTTCCGCGTGGGGACCGCCGCTCCATGGCCGTACGGGAATAGGTTGTGCGCCATGAGCAATCTCGATCGCCAGGCCGCTCTCTCCGTCTGCGGAGGACGCGGCTTCGTCGTCGCCGAACCGGTACGTGAACTCCTCACCCCGCGCCATGTCCAGCTCGGCGAATCCACCGAGGTGCGCAGACTGCTGCCCAATCTGGGACGCCGCATGGTCGGCGCCTGGGCGTTCGTGGATCACTACGGCCCCGACGACATCGCCGAGGAGCCCGGGATGCAGGTGCCGCCGCACCCCCACATGGGGCTGCAGACGGTCAGCTGGCTGCACGAAGGGGAGGTGCTGCACCGGGACAGCCTGGGCAGTCTTCAGCAGATCCGGCCCCGGGAGCTGGGCCTGATGACCTCCGGCAGAGCCATCAGCCACTCCGAGGAGAGCCCGAAGCCGCACGCCAGGTTTCTGCACGGTGCCCAGCTCTGGGTGGCCCTGCCCGACGCCCACCGGCAGGTCGAGCCGCACTTCCAGCACCACACCGACCTGCCCGTCGTCACAGCGCCGGGCGTCACCGCCACCGTGATCCTGGGTGAGCTCGACGGAGCCGTATCGCCCGGCCGCATCTACACCCCGGTCGTCGGGGCCGATCTGGCCCTGACCACCGGCGCGGAAGCCCGGCTGCCGCTCGATCCCGACTTCGAGTACGCGGTGCTGTCGATGTCCGGCGAGGCCCATGTCGACGGTGTCCCGGTCCTCCCGGGGTCGATGCTCTACCTCGGCTGCGGCCGCACCGAACTGCCGCTGCGAGCCGAGTCGGATGCCGGGCTGATGCTCCTCGGCGGCGAGCCGTTCGAGGAGGAGATCGTCATGTGGTGGAACTTCGTGGCCAGAACCCACGACGATATCAGGCAGGCCCGCGAGGACTGGATGAACGGTGATCGGTTCGGTGCCGTACGTGGCTACGACGGCCCGCCCCTCCCGGCTCCCGCACTGCCCGATGTGCCCCTAAAGCCGCGTGGACGTGTGCGCTGAGCTGGGGGTTCTTACGGGTTCTTGGCTTTCGAGGTGTGCTCAATCATGCCTGTGTCGTACTGCGGGCGGGGGATGCCTGGAAGCGGCTGAGAGCGCCTCAGGGGGGAAGCCTTCCGCTGAACCAGCGTTCCCATCTGCGCCCGCGTCTGACCTTGTGTGCCAGGAACTGATCGATGGGTGGGCTCGAGAGTTCTGCTATCGCGCTGCCGGCACCTTCCTTGCCGGGCGTCGGCCTGCAGCTTCACCAGCCGACCAGATCCATGGACCTCCGAGCGAGCCAGTCCGTGAACGACACGGGCTGACCGCCCAGGTTCAGAGGCAGGATCTGGTCGCAGGTGGCCCGGCCGTCGAACCACAGTGAGCCCCGGTGCGGACCGGTGACAACGAGCAGGGTCGAGAACCCACAGCCGTTGTCCTGGATGAATACAGCGCCGGACGTCTTGCGCTCCTGGAACACCTCGTATTCGGCGTCCCACTGCTCACACGCTGCCTGGTAGGCGTTGTGGTCCGGGAAGTCCTCCGCCACTGGCTCGCGTGCGTCCAGCTCGTCCTCGTAAGCGCCGTAGGAGTCGGGATGCGGGAAGGCAGTGGTGAGCAGGTCGTAGTTGGTGTCCGAGTCCCCCTGCCAGCCCCAACCTGCCGGGGAACGGCGTAGGCGGTTCACCGCGCCGCCGGCGTCCTGCCGGAGCAAGTACGCGCGGTACTGGTCCGGGAATGCGATGCCCAGCTCCGCCTCCGCTTCGCAGATCTCGGCTTCGGACAGCGGCGCCGCCGGGCGGGCACCCTGCCGCGAGGGGGGAGAGCTGAGCTCGTCAAAGCGCCGCCCCCGGGCTATGCGTTGTGCTTCCGCTATCCAGTCCGTCGCCATACGGGTGAGGTTAGACCGCGGTAGGTCATGCAGAACGAACTGCCGCTCCCCTTACATCTCGAAGGGCCTGAAACCGCCACCGGAGAGCGGAGGTGAACAGGACGGAGATGAGGAGGAGGGGCGATGGAGCTCGTCGTTCTGCTGGTGCTGGTTGTGCTGGCACCGTCTGTGAAGAAGCTGGTCAAGAGCCTGGCTGCCCGTCATCGTGCTGAGGGGGAAGCAACTTTGATCCGGGCCCAGGGGTGGGCCGACAGTTCTCGGGCCCTTGCCAAGGCCGAGATCGTACGAGCGAAGGCAGCGGAAGTACCGCGGACGAGGAGCGTTGTCGTCCATCCTTTGAACCATCGCGAAGGAGCCGGCAAGCGACGGGGGAAGAAGCGCCGTGGTTGAACCGCGCCGGAGGGCAGCAGCCGCGCTAGCTGCGATGTACGTGGACAAGGAGAGAGATCTCTTCGCTCACGCTCGTCGGTGTCTTGCGCAAGAGAGCATTCCCGAGTCTCGGCTGGGGGCCGAGGACCTGGTGCAGGAGGCGATGGCCGTCACCTTGGCCAACTGCTCCAAGCAGCCGATCGACAACCTCGCCGGTTACGTGTACAAGGTCATCTCGAACAAGGTCCGCGACGAGAGCCGGCGGATCGGAGTGGCTCAGCCGATCGACACGACCCTCCACTCCGTGGATCAGAACCGCTTCATCCACGTCTCCGCTCTCGAAGAGGTCGGGCAGGACGACGCCGCAGGCTACCTCGATCTTGAGGAGGCTCTGCTGACCCTGCCGAAACAGCAGCAGCGCATGGTCATGCTCGCCAAGGGGTTCGACTACACCCATGCCGAGATCGCCGGCATCACAGGTGTTCACAGGGGGACGGTCGCCCAGCACGTCAGGCGGGGGACACGTGCGCTGACTCTCCTCCTCACCGGCACGGCAGGCAGCCTGGCCTTCGCGCTCGTCACCTGCTTCGCGTCCTTCGGCGGAGGCGAGCTCATTCCTGCCAGCAGTCCCGAGATCAGGGCTGCCGTTCGACGGTTTGATGGGTACTCGCCGTGGGCTACGACTCTCTCGGTACTGGTCCTGAGCGCCCTGCTGGGACTCGTCTGGACCATCAGGAGGGCCACCATTCGCAGGGCCGAGGCCAGGAATGCACACCTGCTTCGGATCGTCCGGCAGATGGAGGAAGTGCAGAGGTACGGAGGCGCACTCAGCAACCTGGGTCGCGAACCTACGGACGAAGAGTTCGCGAGGGAACTGGATGTCGTGCCGGAACTCATCGTGGAGGCCAGGCTCTACGTCAGCCACGAGCTCAAGGACGTCAACGGCAGAGGCGTAGACATTCGGACATGGACCAAACTCCATGACCCCAAGACTCACAGGGGATGACTTCGAAAAAATCTGGCCGACGCGTCATGCAGACCACGCTTCTGCTCCCCTGACCCCTGTGGGCCTTCACGACAGCAGTGCTCTGCTCGAGCCACCTGGATACCGCACCGGCCTCGTGCATCCTGCTCCCGCTGGCGCCCTCCTGGGCCGACCTGTGCGTGCCGGTGATCTGGCTGTCGGGCGCAGAGTAGATGTCAGTGAGGCGCAGAGTTCTGTCAGTGGCCCCGCGGCGCGTACATGATCACGGCCATGCCCGCGAGGCAGACCAGGGCGCCGGTGATGTCGTACCGGTCGGGACGGTAGCCGTCGGCGACCATGCCCCAGGCGATCGACCCGGCGACGAAAATCCCGCCGTACGCGGCGAGGATGCGCCCGAAGTTGTCGTCGGACTGGAAGGTCGCCACCACGCCGTAGAGGCCCAGCGCGATGACGCCTGCGCCCATCCAGATCCAGCCCTTGTGCTCGCGGATGCCCTGCCAGACGAGCCAGGCGCCGCCGATCTCGAAGAGGGCGGCGGCGACGAACAGGGCAACGGAACGAGCGACGGTCATACCGGCCGACCCTACCGACGGTCCGCGCCGCTGATCTTCAGCGGGTCACCGGACGCCTTGCAACCGCACCCGTCCCCACCAGCAGCCTTCGGCCCGCAGGCGCAGGAGCGGCGGCGCTGGCCGAACCACCAGGTTCCGGCTGCGAGCACGACCAGGACGGCGGCGAGGGCGGGCAACCAGCCCACCACCGCCCCGGCACCGGCGCCCACGACACCCGCCGCGATCAGGACGGGCAGCGCGCAGCACGCCACGCAGGCCAGGGCGGCAAGGCCCCCGAGCGCCTTCGGGGCGCGATGGGGGCGGGGGTCAGCAGCAGGGGCCGGCATGGCGGTTCTCCTCGGCGAGGTCGGTGAAGGGGATGGGGCAGCAGGCACTGCCGGCGCAGGCGGTCAGGTCGTCGCAGCCAGCCGCGAGGGCGTCGGCCAGCGCGGTGCGGATGGTGGTCAGGTCGGCGATCTTCGCGTCGACTTCGGCGAGCTTGGTCTTCGCGCGTTCTTGAAGACCGGAGACCGGGCGGCCGTGGCGGTGGCGGCCGGTTTCCAGCAACTCGGCGACCTCGTCCAGCGTGAAACCCAGGCGCTGGGCCGCTTTGATCACGCGCAGCGCGGTCACCGCGTCGTCGCCGTACAGGCGGTGGCCACCGGTGCTGCGCTGCGGCTCGGCCAGCAGTCCGCGGCGTTCGTAGTAGCGCAGGGTCTGGATGTTCACCCCGGCCGCCTCGGCGACCTGACCGCTGCGCAGGCCCTCGCTCACGGCCGTTCCCCGGGTCCGGCGAAGGTGTCGACCCGGTTGGCGAGTGCGCTCAGGACCGGCTCGTGCGCCTGGTCCACCGCGATGTCCAGGTGCACCCGAGCCTCACCGGCGGTGGTGGTGAAGGTGAAGAACGAGCAGCAGCCGCTTTCTCGCTCGGCCAGGTCACGGACCCGCTCCTCCAACCCGGCGCCGCCGGCCAGCTCCAGGCGCAGGCGCAGCGGTCCCGGCCGGGACATCTCTGTCAGCTGCTCGGTGAACAGCGCGTCCCACTCCGCCACCCGCAAGGGCCGCTCCGTCGTCGGCAGGGTGCAGGACTGCGGCACCCATTCCAGGTCACTCATCACGCTCACTCCCGTCACCACGTCCCCGAACGGTGGAAGGCGGGGACATCTCCGACGGTAAACCTGTACCTGGGTACCGGATGCAACCCGAGGGGTGGGCAGCAGTCCTGGCCGCCCACCCCTGCAAGCCTGCCGGGGGCCCGGAGACCCGGCGTCAGTTGCAGCAGTCGCAGCCGGGGCGGCAGCCGCAGGCGTCCGTCTCATGTCGCTGGGCGGAGATGGCGACGGCCGGGGCCGCGCAGCAGCCCTTGCCCTGCCAGGCGTCGCGGCCTTCCTTGACCGCGATGGCGGCGATGACCAGGGCGGCGCTCGGGTCGGCCCACGACCAGCCGAGGGTGGCGTTGAGGACCAGGCCCACCAGCAGGACGGCGGACAGGTAGGTGCACAGCAGGGTCTGCTTGGAGTCGGCGACGGCGCTGGCGGAGCCGATTTCGCGTCCGGCCTTGCGCTGGGCGGCGGACAGGAACGGCATCACGGCCAAGGAGAGGGCGGCGATCACGATGCCGGGGACGGAGCGTTCGGCCTCCCCGGTGCCGGCCAGCGCACGGACCGCATCGACGCTCACATACGCAGCGAGCACGAAGAACGACACCGCGATGATCCGCAGGGTGGTCTTCTCCCGGGCCTCGCGCACGGCGTGCTCGCGGGCGGAGAACTGCCAGGCGACCGCGGCGGCGGAGGACACCTCGATGACGGAGTCCAGGCCGAAGCCGATCAGCGCCGTGGAGGAGGCGATCGTCCCGGCGGTGATCGCGACGACCGCCTCGATGACGTTGTAGGTGATGGTCGCGGCGACGAGGAGCCGTATGCGGCGGGCGAGCACCTCGCGGCGGGCCGGGGAGGGCCCGAGGGATATCGCGGTCATCTCAGCAGCAGCCCTTCGTCTCCGCGTCGGGGCAGGACTTGTCCGCCTCGACCGCCACCACGGCGTTGCGCAGGTCGTCGAGAGCGTGCCCGAGGCGTTCGTCGGCCAGCTCGTAGCGAGTCCGGCGCCCGACGGGGACGGCGACGACCAGGCCGCAGTCGCGCAGGCAGGCCAAGTGGTTGGACAGCCGGGTGCGGGAAATCCCGAGGGCGTCGGCAAGGTCGGAAGGGTGGGCCGGGGCCTCGCGCAGCGCGAGCAGGAGCCGGCAGCGGATGGGGTCGGCGAGCGCGCGGCCGAAGCGGGCCAGCACCTCGATGTCGGAAGCAACAGTCAGCACCCACCCGACAGTACAGATAACAATGAATTCAGGGAATCCTGAACTGTTGAGGTGGTGGTGGACTGGTCAGGGGGCGGCCCGGACGGAGCCCGACGCCGTGGCGGCGGCTTCGTCGTACGCGGCCAGTGTCCGGTACAGGGTGGAGCGGGCCGACGCCGTGGTGCGCGGCGATGGCGTGACGGACTCCTTCGCGTCGCGGCGGGCGAGGGCGACGGCGAGCAGGTCGCCGTCGACGGCCGGCGGGCGGCCGCCGTGCTTGCCGTTCGCCGCGGCGGTGTCCAGCCTGACGAGCGTCCGTTCGTGGATGAACTCCCGCTCGACCTCCGCCATCGCGGCGAAGACCACGAAGAGGACCTTGCCCGCGCCGTGCGGGTCGTAGATGCCGGCGAGGGGGCCTGTGCGGATCTCCAGGCGGTGGCCGCGCTCGGCGAGGTCCTGCGCGCTGGTGATGAGCTCGACCATGTTGCGGCCCAGGCGGTCGAGCATGGTGACGGTGAGGGTGTCGGCCGGGCGGAGGTCGCCGAGGGCGGCGTTGTACTCGGGCCGGATCTTCTCCCGGGTGCCGACCTTCTCGACGTAGATGCGGACGCACTCGGCTTCCTTCAGCGCGCGGACCTGTCCGGCGAGGTCCTGGCCCTTGCTGGACACCCGGGCGTAGCCGATCCGGTCGCCGGTACGCTCCAGCGCGGCGAGCAGGCCCGGGTCGGGCTCGGGGCCAGCGGCCCGAGCTGATTGCAGGGCGGGCGCCCTGTTTCTGGTGAGCTGGAGGTCGTATGGGCCTGGACAAGCGGCGGGTACAGACGGCGGTGACCGGCGCCCCCGATTCGGAGTCGCCGGTTGTTCTGCCCATGGAGGCCATCGAGGTCGACGAGTTCAGGCGCCAACATGCTGGCGAGCTGGCGAGACCTACTGGTGCGGCCTCTGGCTGGGCGGTTGCGGGCAGCAGCTCACTACCCGACTTTGTACCAGCCGGGCCTGCCACTTTGCTCATCACCCGCACGCCAGCATCGCGTCCAAGTGCAGGCGCACGGCCTCAGGGGTGGCCAGCGCAGACCACCTATACATCAAACAAAACCTGCTCCGCTGGCTCGCTGACCAGGACAATCCCACCACCGCCGAGATCGAGCGAGCGGCGGACGGCACGGTAGCCGGCTCCGTCCGGTTCACCCCACAGGACGGAACCGGGCTTCGGGTACTGCTCTCCGACGACCACCGCCACCAGCTCGGCGACCAGAACATCCCCCACGTCCTGATCGCAGAGAACATGGCAGAGCACCTGGACAGCCCCCTGCTCCGCCACGGGTACGTCAACCTCGTCCGCTGCGTCCCCGACGGCACCCGCCGACGCCCTCAGATCGGCACCAAAACCTACGGGGGCACGACCTGGTACGAGCTGACCGAATGCGAACTCACCCCCGACGGCCTCACCACCCCCGGCGTCGAAGAAGTCCACCGCCAACGCGCCTCACGGCGCCTCCTCGGCCAACGCTCCGCCGCACAATCCGCACCGCAGACCGCCGCACCCGTCATCGGCGGCGCAGTCAACGATCCCCAGGGCTACGACCGGGCCACCGCCATGCGCGAACTCGAGGAAGCCACCACAGCCGGCCGCAGCGTCACACGCATCCGCCTGTGCCCGGACCGCGCAGAAGCGGCCACCCGCCAGGGCGCAACCCTGGAAGAGAACGAACTCATGCGCGCCGCCAGCGACACCCTCCTGCGCCTGGAACGCGGAGTCGGCCTCCGCCCTAGCCCAGCACCCAAGCGATCAACACCGAAACTGCGCCGTGTACAGACCCGAACCGGCCCCGTCCGGCCCCTCGAACCTCGGTTGCGCAGCGGCCCCGTAAGCGCCGGACTGCCGGCCCCACGCCGCACCAGCCCCGACAGCACTGCCCCGAGACCGAAGAAGGCGCCGCCACCCGCTGAACGACTTGACGCCCTGACCGAGCAGGAGAAGGCACATGCTGCACGGCTGAAGATCGGGGCAGCCGCTATGCCCAAGCTCCCGCCGGGAGACCAAGCTGAGCTGCTGTACCAGGTCGACCGCGAGACAGCCAAGGACGAGCCATTGCTGTCGACGACCCTCGCCGTCTCCGACCCAACGATCATTCCGGCATTTAGAACGGCCGCTGCACGCCTCGGGATCGATCTCCCGGATCATCTCGAAGACCTCCGAGACGTCCTTGAGGCCGACGTAGAAACGCTGCATGCTCTGTGGCGACACCGCTAGGCAGCCGCCCAGCCAGGGCCGCGCGATCACCGCACCCCACCTCGTCGCCCTCGTCCGCAACGGCGCCCGCTTCAAGAACGGTCACCTCGTCGAACGCCCCGAAGTCACCGCAGCCTGAACAACCCCACTGATCCACAACTCTTGACAATTACTCCGGCCTCCCGGGTATGGGTGGGGGTGCACTATCCGCACGATGTTCTCATCGGATTCGCCGTCGGCGCCCTCGTCGCGCTCCTCGCCACTTGGGCGGTGAGGCGCAGGCAGAGCGCGTTCGCCGCCCGTCTGAAGGAGGGCCCACTGCGTCCTCTGCTGGCCGCGGCGTAACCCGTCGCACATCAGCCGCGGCGGCCCCGCGCGCGGTCAGGACGCAACCGCTCCGGGCCACCGCGTGCGCTGGACAGGACAGGTCGGTCCGCCACGTAGGCGAGGCCCGGGGCCGCTCCCTCAGACGGAGGTAAATCCTGGTGCTGAGTCTCCGTTCAGGGCCCACAGAGCGGCGGTGTACCAGAGGAGGGCCACACCGAGCACGAGCAGGGCGCCCATCGCCGGAAGGAGCCAGCCGGGCAGGCGCCTGCTGCGCACGGCGATCACCTTCGCCACGAACGCACCGTAGAGCGCGCAGCCGGCGAAGGAGTGGATCGTGACCCGTGGGGATGTTGTCTCGATCCCGTAGGTCACAAGGCAGTGGTAGGCGATCGGCAGTGAGAAGAGGAAGATGAGGAACCCGAGCACGCGGTGTCCCAGCGGCACCGATCGGGGCGCGGAGCGGGCGCCTGGCACGCGGCCGTACATCCACAGGGCGAGGCCGAGCTGGATGAGGGTGAGGCCGAGTAGTGCGGTGCTGAGTCGGGCTTTGAGGTCGACTGCGGCAGTGCCGTGCTCACCGAAGAGTCCGTTGTCGTAGTTCGGTGTGTGGTGGGTCCCCAAGAGGTAGATCCCGACCCCGGCCGCGACAGGGGCCAGGACGGCGAGTACGGCGACGGGCGCGAGGCTCCTGCCGCCGTCGTCGCCGCGCTGCGAACCCGTGTGGTTCAGCCGACTCAGCTCTCGACCTTATTGCCCTTGACGTCAAGGACATACCACTCGGCGCCGAACTGGTTGAGGCCCTGGCCGTTCGTCTGGCCGTGCTTCGTGTCGCCGACGTAGTGGTAGAGGGGGTGTCCGTTGTAGGTGACCTGCTCGTCACCGCCGGAACGCTTGGTGACGTCGAGCAGCTTCTTGTCCACGCCGTTGCCGACCTTGGCAGCCCCCTTGGTGAGCAAGGGAGGCCACGCTTTGGCGCAAGCATCCTTGCAGTTCGACTTGTTCTTCTTGTCGGCGAGGAAGAGATAGAGGGTGTTGCCCTTGTCGTCCACGAGGATGCTGCCGAGCTTGCCGGCGGACTTCGTGTCCACGGTGGCCGGCGCCGAAGGCGAGGCGGTGGAGGCGGTGGGCCCGTGTCCCTCCCCCGAGGTGCTGTCGGAGCAGCCGGTCAAGACGGCGGCGAACAGTGCGGTGGCACAGGTGGCCGCTGTGGCGGTGCGTTTCATCGAAGGCTCCATGGACGAGAGTGCGGCGGGCCCTCTGTCTGTCCCCGCCTATGCCCGTCCGCTCACTGCATCCTCGTCAAGACCACTCACCCGGAGGCACTCCGAAGAGCCCGCGCGCAAGGAAGACGGCCTTCGCGCCACCCGATTTCCGCTCTATTGTCCACCGCCGTGCCGCCCAGTCCCCTTCCGCCGTTGCCGGCCTGTCCGCTACGGGCCATACGGCACCGCGAGGTCCACCAGCGGTCCCGCCGGTTTGGGCGCAAGGTTTTCCTGCGGATGGCGAGGCCGTGTGCGTCAGGCTGCTCGACGAGACCGAATGGGTCACCCGCAGCCGCGTCTCGACGAAGGCGACCGTGCTGACCGCCTCCTCGACCTCGCGCTGGCCCGCCTCAAGGAGTCCGGCCTGGTGCGTGAGCGCACCACACAGCGCACCGACTGCACCCATGTCCTGGCCGCGGTGCGCGACCTGACCCGCCTGGAGCTAATCACCGAGGTACGCGCCGTACCGGAAGAGGTCGCCGGCACTTCCCCTCACCTGCTGGACGAGCTGGTCGACGAGGAGTGGGACGCCGCTACGGCCGACCGGTCCACTTGGGCAAGAACCCCACCAAGCCCAAGGCCCCACCCGCCAGCATCGCCAGAATGAAGGCTTCGGCCGGGACGACTTCCACATCGACTACGACCGCCGACAGGTCACCTGCCCCCAGGGCGTCGTGAGTGGCCAGGGCTCCGGCGCCTTCGGTGACCACCGATATGTGGTCGACGTGTCCGGCAACAGCGTCATCGGCCGGGCCGATCAGACCGGAGGCGGGTATTGACGCCGCGCCCCGGCGGAGGGGCTGGAGTACTGTGAAGGCATTGAGGGAATTGTCGTTGGCTGATGTGTCGTGGGCGCTCTCGATTGATGAGAGGGCCGGAGGTGATCGCCTGTGACCATGAGATGTATGCCCGGCGAGAGGGCCCATGCCTAACGTTGACGAGTCCTCCCGGAGCCCGGTCGGAGCGATCGGAAGAATCACCGTAGGGATTCCTTCGGACGGACCGGGTGAAGTCTTGGTGGCTGTGCGCGGGGGCTCGGAGACCTACGCGGCGTGGTCGCGTACCTACACCCCTCTCGCAAGCGGTACGCGGGTCATTGTCGTCGACTCCATTTCGGCGCGCTCGGTGATGGTCGAGCTGCTGCCTTCCTGAGTGGTCCTGCACATGGCCTTGGAAAGTATGTTGCGTCCCGATGTTCGACGGGAGTTCTCCCATGCTGTTCTGGCAGGTCCCCGCGCCCAATGAGGCCATGCTCATATCGGGTACGAAACGGCAGGCGCAAGAAACGCAGTTCCGTATCGTCACAGGTCACGGCAGTTTCGTACTGCCTGTGAAGCAGAAGGCACGCATGCTGTCCCTGGCACTGCGGGAAGCGGAAATCGCGGAGGACTGCGTCACCCAGCAGGGCATCCGGCTGAGTGTGCGCGCGGTCTGCGTGTTCAAGGTCGGTGACGACGCGGTCTCGATCGCTAATGCAGCCCGCCGCTTCCTCTCCGAACAGGAACAGATGGAGGAGCTTGTCGGCCGGATCTTCGCCGGACACCTCAGGTCCATCGTCGGCGGACTGACCGTCGAACAGATCATCCGGCAGCGAAATCGGGTCGCCCAGGAAGTGATGGCGGGCAGTCACAGCGAGATGGAGAAACTCGGCATCGTCGTCGACGCGCTCCAAATCCAGGAAATCGAGGACGCCACCGGTTACATCAACAATCTCGCCGCTCCGCACGCCGCCGCAGTCGCCGGCCAGGCGCGAATCGCCCAGGCCAAGGCCGACCAGGAGGCGACCGAACGCGAACAGCAGGCGGCCGCCCTCAAGGCGGAGTACGAGCGGGACACCGCGATCAAGCGGGCCGGGTTCCTCGCCGAGACCGAGCAGTCCAACGCCCGAGCCGCCCAGGCCGGACCGCTTGCCCAGGCCAGGGCGTCCCACGAGGTCATCGAAGAACAGACATCACTCGCCCAGCGCCAGGCCGAACTGGCGGGCCAGCGCCTCGAAGGAGACGTCAGGCGCCCAGCGGACGCAGAGGCATACCGACAGCGCACCCTGGCCGAAGCCGCCCGGGACAGGGCCAAGTTCGAGGCGGACGGCAACGCCTACACCGAGCGGACACTCGCGCAGGCCCAGGCCGACGCGAACACCGCCCGTGCCCTTTCGCTGCGCGACGGCAACCAGGAACTGATCGCCGCCAACCGTGTGGTGGAGAACCTGCCGGCCCTTGCCGACGCCGCCGCCCGTGGTATATCGGGAGCCAGCCTCACCGTTCTCAACGGCACCGAGGGTGTCAACCAGATGGCCGCAGGCGTGGTGGGCCAGGGCCTGGCCATTCTTGACTCACTCCAGAACACGAAGAATCCCGCCGTCAACGGAAAGAGGAGCCTGCGGATTCCCGGTCCGACCCCGTAGAGGCCGTCCCGTAGCCGGATCCCTCTACGGGCTGCGGTGGGGAGGCTTCGGCGAGGAGTACTTCGCCTGGCCCGCGGCCCTGCTCCGTGCCATCGGCGAAGCCCGCCTCATCACACCCCTGCGCTCCGCAGGCAGCCACCGTTGAACTGCACCGGGTTTCGTAGCGGCCCTGAAGCCGGGCATGATTGATCCGGCAGATGGGAAGCACAGGTCTGATGCCTGCACCCCGGAAGTATCCCGACGAGCTCCGTGAGCGAGCCGTCCGTGAAGTACAGAACTCGGGCCGTCCGGTCGCCCACGTGGCCCGGGATCTCGGGATCCATAAGGAAGCCTTGCGGCTGTGGGTCCGCCAGGCCGAGGCCGACCACGGCAGCCGTCCCGACCTGCTCACCTCCGCCGAGCGGGCGGCGCTCGTGCAACTCCGCAAAGAAGCGGCTGAGTTGCGACGGGCGAGAGCAATGCTCAGGACTTGTGGATCGGCCTCGGGAGGGGTGCTTCGCGGAATGCGGAGGGCGTACCTTCCCGAGTGATCGATTGATGGTCACCGAGTAGACCCGCGTTGCACCGCGGGTTGGGAAGGCACGCCCGTGCTCAGCGTAGTCAACAACGAGGGAACCACCGAGACCGGCTCCCTGATGGACGACATCGTCCGCGAGGGTGCCCGGCGGATGCTAGCCGCGGCCCTGGAGACCGGTGAGCGCAAGCGGTTCTCGTCGAAGATCCTCGCGCCGTGGTGCCGCAAGTCCCCGAAGATCAGCGAGGTGCTGCCCCTGCTCTACCTCCACGGACTGTCCTCCGGGGACTTCGTGCCCGCGATGGAGCAGTTCCTGGGCTCCTCGGCCGGCCTCTCGCCCGCGACGGTGACCCGGCTGACGAAGTCTGATGCGCCGTGGGCGGTGCATGGGCGCCTCCTGCGAAACCAGCGAGGGGAGCTGGGCGCTGCCTCTTGCTGCGCTCGTCCTTCAATCACTGGATTGTCGTCGGCCACACCGCAGCGAGAACGGTTAAATGCATCGAGCAGGTCGAGATCGCCGAAGACGTCCGGCGCATCGACAACCGGCCGACTTCGGTGGGCTTCGACTTCGACTACGAGGCCCCGCTGCTGGCCCAGCTGCCGTTCGAGGACTTCGACATCGGGCTGACACTGACGCCGAAGGGTCGACAAGACACCCCGGATCACCGTCCGGCAGAACAAGTACTCCGTCCCGGCCCGCTTCATCGGCATCAACGTCCGCGTCTCACTGGCGGTATCGACGGCTTACGGAGGCGATCGGTGATCAATGAGCCCATACATGCCACGCGGGGTGGCGGGCGTGGATGCAATCGGACAGCCCTCATCAGGACCCGCGCTGCCCCACTCAGTCCATGTCGGGCAGGCGATCCGATTCCAGAGCTTGCATGGCGTGCGATGCGTTGAACGGCAGGATCGTGACTGCAACGTGCGGCAGTTGCTCCAGCGTCCTCGACATCTTCTCGCCGGTGCCGCGGTGGAGGAGTTTACCGAGGGCGTTGGCGTACATCCGCCGGGGCACGAGCACCGTCAGGGATGTGTCACCGTCCTGGGTGGTCCGGACGGCCAGTTCCCGCATCGCGTGACGCAGTCGGCGGTCGGGGCAGGCCACCAGTTCCAGCTCGGCCGAGGTCGCGGACGTCGACGCCCAGAGGGCGGACAGCCCGCGTGCGTGTGTCTCGTCGATCGCGAAGTGCACTGCCCGGACCTTGTCAGGCCGCAGCTCGTGGGCATACCGCAAGGCTTTGAGTGTGGCCAGGTCCAGCGTCTCGACAAGGACGAAGACCTGGTGGCGGCGCGTACGCGGCCGGTCCGCGCCCGTGGGCAGCCGTTCCAGGGCGGCGGCCTCGCGACGGTACTCGCGGTTGATCCGGATCAGTACCCAGACCCCGAGCGGGAAGACCACGACGACCAGCCAAGCGCCTTCGGTGAATTTCGTGACAGCGAAGATCAGCACGACGGCGGCGGAGACGATCGCCGCGAGTGCGTTGACCGCGATCTTCACCCGGCGCAGTGGCTCACGTCTGCGCAGGTGGTGGGCGGCGAGGCCGGCGCCTGCCATGGTGAAGGCGGTGAACACGCCGATCGCGTAGAGGGCCACGAGCTTGTCCACGCTGGCGCCCGTGATGAGCAGCAGGGCCAGCGAGAGAGCGGAGAGCGCGACAATGCCATTGGAGAAGGCCAGCCGGTGCCCGCGCCGGGTGAGCAGCCGTGGCAAGAACCGGTCCTGTGCGACGAAACTGGCCAGGAACGGAAACCCGGTGAAGGGGGTGTTGGCACCGGTGTAGAGGACCAGCGCGGTCGCAAGCTGGACGAAGACCAGCCCGATCGTCCCAACCGTTCCGTTTCCGAAGGCGAGCCTTGCCTCCTGTGCGATGACGGTTGGGGTCCCGTCGGTGTACGGGACGGCGTGGGTGAAATGCGCGAGGGTGGAGACGCCCAGGACCAGGACGGCGAGCACGCAGCTCATGGTGATGAGGGTGTGTCGGGCGTTGCGGCCCTGCGGTTCGCGGAAGGCGGAGATGCCGTTCGAGATCGCTTCGAGCCCGGTGAGGGAGGAGCCGCCGTTGGCGAAGGAACGCAGCACGATGAAGAGCGACGCACCGTAGAGCCAGCCGTCGCCGGGAGTCCCCAGAGGCACGACACCATGAGCGTTCAGGTCAGCATGCGGCAGCTCGCCCGTCAGTGCGCGCACCGCCGCGACGAGGAAGACCAGGCCCATTGCGGCGATGAAGAGATACGCAGGCAGCGCGAACATCCGGCCCGCCTCGCGGACTCCGCGAAGATTTCCGTACCCCAGCAGCACGATCACCGCCACGGAGACCGGCAACTGGAGATGATCCAGCCCCGTCCAGCCATTGCCGACCAGATGGGCGAGCGAGATCAGCGCGTTCGTGCCGGCCGATACCTGGACGGCAACGGTGACGATGTAGTCGACCAGCAGGGCGACGGCGGCGACCTGCGCGACGTTTGGCCCGAAGTTCTCCCGGGCCACCACATAGGAGCCGCCGGCCCGGGTGTAGATCGTGACGACATCGCTGTAGCAGAGCGTCAGAAGCAGCAACACCAACAGGATCGCACCGGTCACCGGCATGACCATCGTGAAGGCGGCTGCTCCGACAACCGGCACGAGGACCCGGAGCATCTCCTCGGAGCCATAGGCCGACGAACTGATGCAGTCGGACGCGAGCACACCGAGCGCCGTCCGGTTGCCCAGCTTCTCCTCACTGACACGTTCCGTGGTAAGCGGCTTGCCAAGGAGCCGCCGCTTGACGCGGTACATCGGCCGATCAAGGGTCATGCGACCATCAGAACCGGCGGCAACTCCAGGACTGTGTAGGCACCACCGGCAGGCACTCACACATACTCGCCAGGCGGCCCTTCTCCCTGACGCTGCCCCTCTCTGCGCAGAACCGGGGCCACTCCTCAACCACGATTAGAAACAAGTTCTGACGCTCTCACGAGATCGATCGTCCTGGGTTCGATGGCAATCAGCCGGCGTGACGAGCATGGACGGAATCGGTGGGCCCGCGTCGTTCTCGTGGATGCCGCGGCTGCCCCCTGGGAGGACCCGTCTTCGTACAGGCAGTGCCTACAAACTCCTCCGCCGCTGCCGTACCTGCGGCTGCGGCGCCCGTAGTCCGGGCTGATCCACTCTGACCGGTTTCCGGGCCTGCCCCCAATCCAGGCCGGCCGCCAGGGTGCGGTGTGCTGCGGCATCCAGCAGGGCTCGGGGCACCGGCACGCCGGCCTGTCCGGCTACGTTCAGAAGCGACTCCGCCGATGCCTGCTCTGCGGGCAGGACAGCCTTGTACGAGTGGGTCAACGTTTCCAGCTGGTGCATGCGGATCGGGCGGAACCGATGGTTTCTCCGCCCGGGAGTCTGGTGCTCGGGCACGTCGGTGACGAGACCACCCCGTGCCAGGCTCACCGCCTGTGGTGCGGCGAGAGCGAGCTGCCAGCCCGCAGCGGGCAGCCGGTACAGGGCAGAGGCGAGGTCTCCGGCGCCCCGCGCGTCGGCGAGGATCTCCGTGCCTTCCCGCGGGTCGGGACGGGTCGCGGCTTCCGGCCGCCACTCGGGTCCGTACAGCAGCTGTCCCACTCGGACTGCTGGGGTGTGGGCGATCAGGGTGCAGGGGTGGGGGATGACCCGTGGCAGACGTACCACCTCTCCGCGGCCGACGATCTCGTAGCTTGGAGCGGGCAGCTTGGGGTGGGATCGCGGGTCGGCGATGTCCACGATCCGGTGCCACGCCGTTGCGGACTTCTGCCAGGCCTGCGCGGATCCGCGCAGTGCTCCCGCACTCTCCCGAAGGGCCGCAGCAGCCTCGTCCGGCAGTTCTCCGGCGACCTGTAGCAGGACGCGGCCGGCCAGCAGGCGCTGCATGGCTGTCCAGCGCGCCAGCTGCTGGAGGTCCGATCCGCTCATGCGGTGCTCGGAGCGGTGGTGCAGTGTTTCGAAGGCCGCCCGGGACAGCCGGTCGCAGTCCTCAGCGAGGTTCGCCGGCCTGGCACCCGGCTGAAGCCGAACTGGACAGGCGGCGGGCGGAGGCGGACCCCGCGGGTGGTCGGCGTTGACAAGTACGCGCCATGTGTGGTGATTTGCCTGTCTCTATGGGCAAAGAGTTGTTTTGTCGGAGTCGGTGAAAGTAGTGCGGAACGGCTCTTCCAAATGACAAACTCCCAGTTCAGTAAGAGTGCTCCCCGCGCCCGCGGGGATGTGCGCGGCCGGGTACGGCGGAGCACCTGGCTTCCCTGCCCGGCATCACCGTCCTGGATCTGGACCTTGCCGCGGCGCTGGCCGTGGCGCGGCAGGAGACCTGGGCGGCCGCCCACAGTCAGTACGCGGCGCAGCCGACCCCCGACCGCCCGGACGGGGCGATCATCGCGACGACTGCACCGGCCCGGTGGGCCGGCGAACCGGTCCGGGTCCTGGACCTCACGTCCTGAGCATGCGCCGGTAGGAGCGCGGCCCCGTCTCATCCGGCGGGGCCGTCGTGCGTCACCGGGTGGGGTGGAGGTGCTGGCGTCGGTCGCTGACCAAGGCCCGCCATCGACGGCGGGTGACTTCGGGGCCGTCGATCCACCGGGTGGCCGACGGGGTCCCCAGGGCAGTGCGCCGCTACCTGTCCGCCGAAGCTGCCCGCGCCATCGCCGTCCAGATCGCGAACGCCACCTTCGCCGCCCGCAGCACCGAGCTGTGGGGCCAGGGCTCGACCGCCGTCGCTTCCGACTCCACGCACGTCCGCGCCTACGCCCAGAACCTGTTCACCGAGTGGCACTCGCGCTACGGCGGCCGCGGAGTGCTCATCTACTGGCACGTGGAGAAGAAGTCCCTGGCCATCCACTCCCAGCTGATCAACTGCACCGCCTCCGAGGTCGCCGCGATGATCGAGGGCGCCATGCGACACGGCACCACCATGGATGTCGAGGCGAACTACACGGACTCGCATGGCCAGTCGGAAATCGGGTTCGGCATCACGGGACTGCTGAACTTCGACCTGCGGCCCAGGATCAAGCCGATCAACAAGGTCAAGCTGTACCGGCCGGTGGCCGGCGAGCCGGACGCCTACCCGCATCTGACCCCGGCGCTGACCCGCCCGATCCGCTGGGAACTCATTACCCAGCAGTACGACCAGATGATCAAGTACGCGACCGCGATCCGCACTCGGACCGCGTCCACCGAGGCAATCCTGCACCGCTTCACCCGCAACGCCTCACACCCCACCTACGCGGCGATGCTGGAGGTCGGCCGCGCCCAGAAGACCATCTTCGTGGCCCGCTACCTGCGGCTTCGGGACCTCCAGCGGGAGATCGAGGAGGGCCTGAACGTGATGGAGTCCTCCAACGGCGCCAACTCCGTGATCGCCTACGGTAAGGGCGGGGAGATCGCCTCCAACCGGCGCGACGAGCAGGAGATGTTCGTCCTGTGCCTGCGCATCCTGCAATCCGCCCTGGTCTACGTGAACACCCTCATGCTCCAGGACGTCCTTGGTGAACCGGAGTGGGCCGACCTGCTCACGCCCGCCGACCAGCGCGGCCTGACCCCGCTGTTCTGGTCCCACGTACGCCCGTACGGCGAGGTCAACCTCGACATGGGCGCACGCCTCAACCTCACTGCCGTCACTGAGCCTCCGCCAACTTGAAGCCGCAGGTCAAAGGGCTGGCATGACCGGCTCGCGGGGTGCTCACGCTGGTCGTGGGCGACAGACAGTCTGCGCAGTAGATCATCTGTCAGCGGTTGACTTCGAGGTTTGTCAGGACGAGCAGGGCGCGTAGGAGACGGTCGACGGGCGCAGTACCCATGGCGCCGACAGGGCCCGGCCGGCGGCATCGATCAGCCCAGCGATGCAGTTGCCGCACGCAGGTCTTCCAAGGCTGCCAGTGCATGTGGCGCGAGTCCTTCTGCGTCATCACGAGGGCTTTCGGACCACTGGGCATAGCCTCGCTTGAACGCGAGGACTCCCAGCTCGCCCGCGAGATGCGCGGTCGATTCGGGGACACCGCGGGCGATGAGCGCGGCTGTCATGGCGGCCGCGAGACCGATGCTCTTGAGGGCATCGCGCTCCTGAAGTTCTGTGCTGGCTGCCACCGCTGCTTTGAGGCGGGGGCCGAGTTCGCGGTTCGTCGGTCCCATGGCGCTCGATGCGCGCTCGAGGCCGACTGCCACCGCCTGAAGCGGGCTGGCGTCCGCCGGAGCCTCGGTGATGCCGTCGGCAAGCAGCCTGCTGAGCGTCTCCTGACCAGCGACCAGTAGCTCGCGCTTGTCGGAAAAGTGCCGGAAGAAGGTGCTCTTGGTGACGCCGGCGCGCTCGGCGATCTGCGCCACCGTGGTGGCGTCGTAACCCTGCTCGGTGAACAGGTCGACGGCCGCGACGACGAGTCGCTGGGTCGCCCCTGGTTGCCATCTAGCCATGAGACCAGGATAGGCGATGGGACTGCTGTCCCGTCACCGTGTAGAGTCAGTGATGGGACAACGGTCCCATCACTTTCGAGGAGGGCTCATGCACGTCTTTGTCACCGGCGGTACCGGAACCATCGGATCCGCTGTCGTCACCGAACTGCTCGGCAACGGTCACACCGTTCTCGCGCTGGCTCGCTCGGACGGCTCCGCGCAGGTCCTCGAGAGCGCTGGTGCCACAGTGTTGCGAGGAGATCTGGCGGACCTCGACGTCCTGCGGTCCGGCGCTGCGCAGTCCGACGGCGTGATCAGTCTGGCGTTCGGACGCGACTACGGCAGTCCGGATGCGCTCGCGAAGTCCATCGCCGAGGAGAGCGCCGCTCTCACCGCGCTGGGGCAGGAACTCATCGGAAGCGACCGCCCGATCGTCACGGTCTCGGGTACGCCCTGGGTGCCGGGACGCGCCTCCACCGAGGCCGATCCGCTGCCGACCGACGGACCGGTGGGCGGTCGAGGCCGTTCGGTCACAGCGCTGCTGGATCTCGCCTCGCGTGGTCTGCGCAGCATGGCTGTCCGCATGCCGCGCACGGTCCACAATGAGGGTCAGGGCGGATTCGCCGGCCTGTTGGCTGATGCAGCGCGCCGCACCGGGGTGGCGGGCTACCCGGGCGACGGCACCCAGCGCTGGCCGGCCGTGCATGCGCTTGACGCAGCGGTCCTGTTCCGTCTGGTCCTGGAGTCGGCACCGGCCGGGACGGCCTGGCATGCCGTCGCCGACGAGGGCGACACCGTGCGGGACATCGCCGCAGTCATCGGCCGGCGACTGGGCCTGTCGGTCGAGGAGGTTCCGCAGGAGAGCTTCGGCCCGTTCGGCCCGATTTTCGCCATGGACCAGCCGGCGTCCAGCGCCTACACCCGCGATGCCCTTGGGTGGCAGCCGACCCACCCCAGCCTCCTCAAGGACCTGGAAAACATTCAGCCCTGACGCACCCTCGCTCGAAGGGGACCGTCTGGGGCTGGCTCAATGGGTTGCTGGCAAAGGGCTCGTATACCCGGTTCACGGGGCACACGCATTGGTCGTGGGCGACTGTCTGCTGAGTAGATCCGTCAGCGGTTGACTTCTTCGAGTTCGTCCAGTTCCGCACGCCGCGCGGTGATCCGTTCCAGCAGCTCGGGATCCAACATGCATCGGATGGTAGAAGGCCGTCCGGCTACAACGAGTAGGAACTGGCGAATCGACCACTCCGCCAGATGATCTACTCCGCAGACTGTCGCCCACGACCAGCGTGAGCACCCCGAGAGCCGGTCATGGCAGCCCTTTGACCTGCGGCTTCAAGTTGGCGGAGGCTCACTGTGCCTGGCCCCCGCACATCGGAGGATGAGGGGCTCGGTCAAAGCACTCCCATCGCGACTCGGCCTGAGCGACGATGACGGGATGACGTTGAAGCGCGTGGTGTTGGTCGTGACGTGCGTGGTGGTCGCTGTCCTGGGGTGGATGTTCGCAGTCTCGCAGTGGGAGACAGCAAGCCGGATCGCGACGGTGGCCTCCGCTCTCGCAGGTGTGGCAGCGGTGGGCATCGGAATCTGGGCAGCGCTCCCCGGCGCCAGCCGATCAGCCATTGTCGTTCGCGAAACCAGCACCGCCAAGACAGCAGGCAAGGGCAACGCGGTCACGGGGTATCACGGGAGCGGCTCTGCTCGTCCCGTCACCGTCGAGCGGACAGGCGATGCCGAGGCGACCGGAGATGGCGACGCCATCAGCGGATACAGCGAGAAGTAGCCCAGGGCAGTAGGAGGGGGAGCGGTATGGCAGGACGGCGGGGGATCGAGGTTCGGGACACAGGTCAAGCGACTTCCGGGTCGGCAGGAGTGTCGATCAGCGGGTACCACAGCGGAGACATCACGACCGTGCACGTGCATGGGCGGGAACCGGTGCCGTGGCCGCACCAGGTCGGTGTCCTCCCCCGCGAAGCGGCGGCCTTCCAGGGACGAGACGAGACCAACCAGCTGCGGGCCGCGGTGACCAACTGCGGCATTGCGGTGCTGTGCCAAGTGCTACGCGGCACCGGCGGCGTCGGCAAGACTCAGCTCGCCGCCCACTACGCGCGGCAGGCGTGGACTGGGGACGAATTGGATGTGCTGGTCTGGGTCAGCGCCAGCAGCCGCCCCGCCATCGTCTCCGCCTTCGCCCAGGCTGCCGACGAGCTCCTTGCCCTCGAATCTGGTGACCCCGAGCGATCCGCACGGGCGTTCCTGAGGTGGCTCGAACCCAAGCCGCCAGGATCCGAGCCCGTGTGTCGATGGCTGGTTGTCCTGGACGACGTCGCCGACCCCGCTGACGTGACCGGGCTGTGGCCGGCGAAGAGCCCGTACGGCCGCACGGTGGTCACCACGCGGCGCCGCGACGCCGCTTTACCTGGACATCGGATCGATCTCGGGGTATTCACTCCGGATCAGGCAGTTGCCTATCTGGTTGACTTCCTTGCCGAACACGGACGGCACGATGACCCGAACGAGATCCGTGCGCTGGCCCAGGACCTCGGGCACCTACCGCTAGCCCTCTCGCAGGCTGCTGCCTACATCGTCGATGCCGACATTCCCGTCGGCTGCTCGCGATGTACCCACCGGCAGTGCCCCAGCTACCACCGTCGGCTCGCCGACCGCGCCACCAGCCTCGCCAGCATGCTCCCCGAGCCCAGCACACTGCCTGACGACCAGAACACCACCGTGAGCGCCACCTGGTCGCTGTCAATCGAACGCGCTGACAGCCTCAACCCCGCCGGTCTCGCCCGCCCCGCGCTTCAGCTCGCTGCAATGTTGGATCCGAACGGCATTCCCCAGAACGTCCTGACCAGTGGGCCTGCCCGGCCCTACCTCGCTCAGCACCGCGCCCAGGCTGTAGCCGAGCAGAGCACCGGAGATGAAGTGACGGAGCTGGACGTGTGGGGCGCACTCCGTGCTCTGCACCGTCTGAGCCTCATCGACCACAATCCCGACTCTCCACAGCAGTCAGTGCGCATTCACCAGCTCATTCAACGCGCTACCCGCGACACTCTGAGTCCTCAGAGGCGTAGCCAGGCAGCCCGCGCCGCTGGTGACGCCTTACTCGAGGACTGTGAGAGCTGGCCCGAGCCCCACCTCCCGCTGGCTCAGACGCTGAGAGCCAACGGACAAGCCGTCATCCACTGCGCTGGAGATGCCCTATTCAGCGGGAGCAAGCACCATCACCTGTTTATGCATGTTGGCGTCAGTTTGAGCGACGCGGGTCAGTTCACTGCTGCCGCGGAGCACTTCCAGGATCTGGTGAACAGGGCTCGGGCATCTCTCGGTTCGGACCACCCCGAGACAATGCTTGCTCGGGACAACCTTGCCGCGAATCGAGGAGAGGCTGGCGATGCACGCGGTGCGGTAGATGTTCTAACTGAGCTTCTTACCGACCGGCTCCGGATCCTAGGGCCCGACGACCCCAGTACTCTGAACACTCGCTACGGTCTTGCTCGATGGCAGGGAGAGGCCGGAAACGCGTCCAGAGCTGCGGAGGCATACGCCGAACTCCTGACCGACCAGCTACGGATCCAAGGACCCGATCACCCCAGGACTCTGAGCACTCGCTTCGGTCTTGCTCGATGGCGGGGAAGTGCTGGAGACGCGGCCGGAGCTGCGGAGGCATACGCCGAACTCCTGACCGACCAGCTGCGGATCCAAGGACCCGACCACCCCGACACACTGGAAACTCGCCACCTCAGCGCGGAGTGGCGCGGGCGCGCGGGGGATGCCGCTGGAGCTGCGGAGGCCTTGACCGAGCTTCTGACAGATCGAGTTCGGGCTCTCGGCCCTGACCACCCCCAGACCCTGCATGATCGGTGCTGCCTGGCAACGTGGCGCGGCAGGGCTGGAGACGCGGCCGGAGCCGCCGTGTCGCTGGCCGCACTACTCACCGACCATCTGCGGATTCAGGGACCCGACCACCCCGAGACTCTCAGCACTCGCTTCGCTCTTGCTCTATGGCGGGGAGAGGCTGGAGACGCGGCTGGAGCCGCCGAGGCATACGCCGAGCTACTCACCGACCACCTGCGGATCCAGGGACCCGACCACCCAAGAACCTTGCGAGCCCGCCTTGGGTTTGGCATCTGGCAGGGAGAGGCTGGGGACGCGGCCGGGGCTGCCGAGGCCCTAGCTGAACTGCTCACCGACCACCTGCGGATCCAGGGACCCGACCACCCAGACACTTTGGAGGCCCGCTATTGGCTGGCCAGATGCCGGGGCGACGCTGAGGACACGGCCGGAGCTGCCGAGGCCCTAGCTGAACTGCTCACCGACCACCTGCGGATCCAGGGACCCGACCACCCAGACACGTTGAGTGCACAGAACGAGCTTGCTTACTGGATGGCTATACGACGGGGCGAGGCTGGAGACTCGGTCGGAGCTGCCAAGGCCCTGGCTGAACTCCTTGTTGTCCGGTTGCAAAAGCATGGGCCACACCACCACAGCACCCTGAGAACGAAAGACCAGCTCGCCCACTGGCGGAGGCGAGGCTCGATAGAAGCAGACGGTCATCTATCGACCGATTGACGAGCAAGATCGACAAGCGGCGGCGCGCGGCCGGATCGACGCCAGATCATGCCCATAAAACGGTGTCAGAAAGGCAACGCGCTCAAGAACTTGAGGAGCACCCTTTTCTGTACGATCTGGCAGGTGCAGCCACCCCAGGACGACGACACCGCTGATCTCCTCGCACCCGTTCCGGCCGTACGGACCGGAAGCCTCGTGGGATACGCACGCGTGTCCACCAAGGGACAGTTGCTCGACCGGCAGATCCATGCACTCAACACAGCGGGCTGCATCCGGATCTTCTCCGACAAGAAGTCCGGCAAGAACGCCGAACGCGAGGAACTGTGGAAGGCCCTCGACTACCTGCGCGAGGGCGACACCCTCGTCGTCCCATCGCTGGACCGGGGTACGCAGGAGCGTGATTCAGGTGCTGACCTGCGGGTGTACGGGGCTGAGGTAGTGGACGGTGCTTCCAGCGGCGTGCTCGGTGAGCAGGTCCTGCAGTTCACCGGCGGCGGTCTTGAGGAGGTGTCCGTCGCGTGCGGCCGCCAGGGTTTCGAGGACGAAGGCGGCGTGGGTGGAGTCTTCGGTGACACGGGTGCGGTGTGCGTCGCGGTGGTTCCAGTGGCGGGTGAGCACGTCGGTGGTGTCGGTGTAGATGATCTCGCCGGGCTTGGGGTTCTCGACGGTTTCGGGTTCGCCGAGCGGGGTGAAGGTCTCGGTGCCGTCGGCGTAGCGGATCTCGACGTCGCCGGTGACGTGGTCGAGGTCGAAGGCGCCGGCGGGCAGGCTGTGGCGGATGGAGACCGTGTTGTAGGAGTCGACGGCCGGGTTGATGCGGGGCAGGGTGCCCTTCTTGGCCATGCGGCGGCCCAGGGCGTCGACGCTGGGGCGGATGCGGCGCGGGTTGGTGCCGAAGGAGCGGTAGGCGGTGTGCCACGCCTCGATACGCGGGTCGGCCTCGTCGGCGGGGGCCCAGGTGCCGTCCGCGAGCTGCCGCTCCAGATCTTCCAGGGCGGTCGTGGTGGCCGGCCAGGGTTCATGGCCGCGTAGACCGGTGGCGGTGACGACGGCGATGAGGGTGTCGGGGAAGGCGTCCGCGACGGCGGGGCTGATGCGGAAGGTGGTCACAGGGGGGGTCCGTTCCGGGAGTGCGGGGCGAGGCGGAGTCAGGCTTTCCAGGGGCCGATGCGGTCCAGGCGGCGCAGCTGCTGCTCTGCGGCGGGCGCGTCCAGGCCTTGGCCGCGTTCGGTGAGCCGACGGGCGGTGTCGGTGCGCTGCTCGACGGGTTTGTGGTCGTCGTACTTGAACTTCGCGCGGACTTCGGTGACGTCCAGGCGCAGGCCGCGGATGCCGGGCAGCATCCGTCCGTAGGGCGGCTGGTCGGGGTCGATGGGGGCGTGGTCGCCGTCGGGCTGGAAGTGCGCCATCTGCCGGCGCAGCAGTTCGGCCTTGGCCGCCGGGTCGTCGACGATGGTGGCCTGGCAGGTGAACTGGACGGCCGCGTAGTAGCTGGTGGGTACGCCGTCGGTGGGCGGGATGCCGGGCTTGGCGCGCCAGGGGCCGGGGATGAAGGCGTAGTCGCTGGTGACGGTGAAGGTGACGTTCGGGTCGGCCTCGATCGTCTTCCAGACGGGGTTGGGGCGGGCGAGGTGGACCAGCAGGGTCTGGCCGTCGACGGTGAAGTGGGTGGGCACGACGATCGGCGCCTGGCCGGGCAGTCCGTTGACGCTGAGGAGGCCGAAGTCGTGGCCGTCGGCGATCCAGGTCTGCCACTCGGTATCGTCCAGGGCGGCGTCCCAAGGCTGGATGAACATACGCGGGTCCTTCCAAAGAGGAGCGGGGGTCAGGTGAGGGCGAGGAGGCTGACGGCGATGGCAGCGGTGCCCAGGCCGATGAGCTGGGTGCGGTAAATCCGTTCGGCGAGCACGGTGCGGGCGAGCAGGACGGTGCCGGCCGGGTACAGGGCGGTGATCACGGCGACGACGGCCAGGTCGCCGCTGCGGGCCGCGAGCAGGAACAGCAGGTTGGCCACCGAGTCCAGCACGCCCGCCGCCGCCGACATCGCGTAGGCGGGCTTCTCCGAGCCCAGCCTCCGGAACATCGCCCCGGCCGCGGCCAGCGTGACCGCGGAAGACACAGCCCGTCCGATGATGAGCGGTCCGACGCCGCTGTCGGGGGGCGCCTGGTGCAGGAAGACCAGCTGCAGGGCGATGGCTGCCCCGGCGCCGAAGGCCAGCAGCAGCGCGGTGCGCGAGGGGCGCACGCTGCCGGCGCCGTAGCCGGCGCTGACCAGCACCACCGCCGCCAGCGCCAGCGGCAGGCCGATCAGCCCGGCCAGGCCCAGGTGCTCGCCCTGCAGCAGTCCGACACCGACCGGCAGCATCGCTGAGACCAGCGCGGTGATGGGCGAGAGCACGTTCATCGGGCCGATCGCGAGCGTGCGGTAGAGCAGGGCGAAGGCGGCGGCCGACGCGACACCGGAGGCGGCGCCCCACGCGAGAGTCGCGGGGGCGAAGGAGGCGCCGAGGAAGGGCCACAGCAGCAACTCGACGGCGAGCGAGGCAGGAGCGGCGATCATCACGGTGCGCAGAACGTGGGCCTTGCGGGCGCCGAGGCCGCCAAGGAAGTCGGCGCATCCGTAGGCCAGGGAACTGCCCAGGGCCAGCAGCAGAGCAATCACGAGTACATCCCTTACTATCAATGGAACGACTACACTGTACAACGCACCGACCGGAAATCGTCAACCGAACGACCGCACGGTGCAGTGCAGTGATCCATCTACCAAGAGGGGTGACAGCGATGACCGAGACCGAAGCGGCACTGCGGACGCTCGCGCACAACGTCCGCGCGGCCCGTACCCGCGCCGGACTGTCCCTGGACGAACTCGGCCGCCGCGCCAAGGTCAGCAAGGGAGCCCTGGTCGCCCTGGAGAAGGCCCAGGGCAACCCCAACTTCGCCACCCTGGTCCGCCTCGCCGACACCCTCGGCGCCTCCGTTTCCGCCCTGATGGAGGGGCGGTCCGAGGAACGCGTCCGGGTGGTGAGCGCCGCCACCGTCATGCCCCTGTGGAAGGGCGAGCGCGGCAGCGAAGCCCGGCTCATGCTGACCACCAGCGGCCCGGCAGCCACCGAGGTCTGGCGCTGGACGCTGGAACCCGGCGAGGAATACCCCAGCCACCCCCACCAGGCCGGCGTCGTGGAGACCGTCAACGTCACCGCCGGACAGATGGTGCTCGTCGTCAACGGCACCGACCACCCCGTCGAGGCGGGGCAGACCGCCACCTTCGACGCTGACGCCCCCCACACCTACCGTGGCTCAGGCACCGAGACCTGCCACCTGATCATGACCGTCCACCTGCCCCCCGGCCCCGCGTAGTCCTGGGCGGGCCAGGGTGTCCACACCGAACCATCCCTGTCTGTCGGCAAACGATGGCGAGCTCAAGCGGTCAGCGCATCACTGCTGTTCAGAAGGTCAGCGTAGACCTCTGCTGGAGTGCGGTAGCCGTGGGTCTTGCGTGGACGGTGGTTGAGTTTGTGGGCGATGGCGTCCAGGTCGGCCTGGCTGAACGTGCGGAGGTCCGCGCCCTTGGGGAGGTATTGCCGTAGCAGCCGGTTGGTGTTCTCGTTGGTGCCGCGCTGCCATGGGCTCCGTGGTTTGCAGAGGTAGATCGGCATCCGGGTCTCGGCGGTTATGGCCTGGTGCTCGGCTATCTCCCGGCCCCGGTCCCAGGTAAGCGTTCGCCGCAGTTGGGGCGGGATGCCGAGGAGACTCCTGGTGAGGTGTGGGGTGACCTGCTCTGCCTTGATGCCGTCCGGCAGCGCGACGATGGTCGTGCAGCGGCTGGTGCGCTCGACCAGCGTGGCCACGGCCGAGGGCCGGGTGCCCATCACGAGGTCGCCTTCCCAGTGGCCCGGAACCTTACGGTCCTCGACCTCGGCGGGACGGGCGCTGATGGACACCATGCCGCGGATGATGCCCCGCCCGGTGTGCCGGCGGGCGAGCTTCGGGCGGCGCATCGGCCTGCCTGACCGCAGCCGCTGGGTGAGGTTGCGGTCGATCGCCTGGCGTCGGCGGGGGTCGTAGAGCGAGAGGTAGATCGCTTCGTGCGAGATCTGCATGGCGGCGTCAGCAGGGAACTGCCGTCGCAGCCATCCCGCGATCTGCTCGGGTGACCAGCACAGAGCCAGCTTGGCTTCCACCAGGGCGCGAAGAGCAGGCCGTTGGGCGAGCTTGGCCTGCTTGGGGCCGCGCCCGCGCTTGTAGGCGGCTGCATCGGCGGTGGCGGCTCGGTAGCGGTCCCGGCCGCCGTTGCGGGCGATCTCGCGGGAGACGGTTGAAGGGGATCGGCCCAGCCGCTTGGCCAGCTGCCGGGCCGATTCCCCGGCGGCGATGCCGCGGGATATCTCCTCGCGCTCGCTGCCGCTCAGCTGCCGCTCTGACCGCGTCTGCGGGGTCAGGCGGACGCCGCAGCTCTGGTACAGGAAACGGCGGGCGTGCTGCATCGGTGCCCCGAGCGCCCTCCCGATCAAGCTGAACGACTGCCCTTCGCGCCAGTGTCTCCAGATCTCATCCTGTTGAGCTGGCGAAAACCCGTAGTCACGCACCTGTGCCTCCACGATCACCATGATCATCCGTGGGTGGTGCGTTGATCACTTGAGGGTGCCCTCCCGCATCCGCGTCTGCCCTGCACCGGGGGCGCGGTTGTGGTGGTGCAGAGCGGCCGCCACGCCCTCGAGGCCGTGCAGGACCGGGGCCACGGCTTCGATCGCATCGGCCTCGACCCCTTGCAAGCGCTCGATGAGATGGCCGAGCGGGTCGGTCACCGTGAGCGGAGCTCGCAGACTCGTCACGAGGAATCCCTGCCGGACGAGATCGGTCAGCATGCTGCGGATCTGCGCCGGGCCGGCGCCGGGAAAGACCTCCGAAAGGCCCTCGAGTACGGCGCTGAACCGGGTCGGCGTAGACGCGCAGGTCTCGAGCGCTCGCACCGCACTCGTGTACCTGATGCTGGCACCCTGGGGGCCGCCGTGCGGGACCTGGAGGCGCCCGCCCCGCCGGGCGGCGAGGTTGTTCAGTACGACGTCGAGACGCTCGCGCAGCTCCTGGCAGTCCCCTTCCGCCGGCCCGCGCCTGGTGGCTTTCCTGCGCGGCCAGCAGGCCGCCGCTGCGGCGATGACCGACGCCCGCCACACCGCCCTGGGCTGGCTCAAGGAGGCGGAGAGCGCACTGTCACGCGCCGACGACCGGCGCGATGCCGTCGGCGGATACGACCAGGCCGCCTACTTCTTCCACGAAGCTCACGCATTGGCACCTGGGCGACCACGAAGCCTCGATCGCTTCCCTGCACCGGTCAAACGCTGCTCGCTCCCCGCTGGAGCGGCAAGGGCGCCTGCACTGCACGGGCCTGATTGCCGAGCGACAGTTCCGTATGCGCCATATCGAAGCCGCCCGCCAGACCTGGGGAACCTTCCTTGACGAGCACGTGACCATCTCGTCCGCCCGCGGAGACGAGCACTTGAAGACCATGCTCAAGGCCCTTCCCGCCTACCGTCGCGTCCCAGGAGTCCAGGAACTGGAAGAGCGCGCCCGCCAGGTTGCCACGCTCAAGGCGGCCCCGTTTGAGCTGTTTGTTTCCTCTCCGAGACGGTTGCTCGCCACGGATCGACGAGCCCGAGCTGCGGGTTGCCGGGGCGAGGCCGGCATAGGCGGCGAGGTGGGCGGCGGACGGACCAGGCTCGGGACGACCAGCGCGGCCGCATCGGTTCCCGGGACGACCACGGTCTGCTCGTTCAGCGCGGTGAAGATCTCCTCGACCAGCCGCTCGGCCATCCGCGGCGCCTTCGGCCGCAGCAAGGTCACGAGTCGGCGGCGTCCGGCCTTGCGGATCTGGGCCGGGGACCCGAACCGCTCGGTGCGGAACGCGGCGTGGAGGTTCTTCAGGTCGGGGGTGGGGAGGCGGTTGGCCATGTCGCCTCTGCTCTCGTGAGATGTGCAGGCACGTCGTGTGGTTATCGGGATCTTCGGGTGCGCACAGGCGCGCCGAAGACCGCGGGCAGTGCCGCGGGGCGAGGTCGTGAAGCGTTGAGCGCAGAGCGGGCGGTGGACATGGCCGCCCGACGGCGTCAGTTCGAGATGCGGATGGCTTCTATCGCCGTGTCGTAGAGGTCGAACAGCGGCGTCGAGCCCCGAAGCCGCAGCCATTCCTCGGTGGCGGCCTGCAGGCAGGTGATGGCCGTCGCAACGATGGCCCTGGCCGCAAAGCTCCGCGCCTCGGAGGCCGGCAGCTTCGGTTCGATCAGGGGGGCGAGCAGGTCGGTCCACCTCGCCTGCTTCTCGGCGTGGCCGGCCCGCAAGGAGTCGTTGTCGAACAGCATCGCGACGAGCTCGAGGCGGTTCTCGGGGCTGGCCTCGATCTCGTCGAGCACCACGAACGAGTGACGCAGCGAGACCCAGACGTCTTCGTCGGCGGGCCGGGTGCCCAGGCGCGCCGCGATGGCGTCACCTTGCTCGGACAGCCCGCTCAGGGCCAGGTCTTCTTTCGTGCGGAAGTAGTTGAACAGGGTGCGGCGCGAGACTCCGGCGGCTGCGGCGACCTCTTCGACGGTCGTCTCGTCGAAGCCCTTCTCGGCGAACAGCTGCATCGCCGTCTGTGCCAGAAGTGAGCGGACGACGGCTCGGGTCTGCAAGCGGATGGAGGAGGGCGGCACGGTCATGCACTGAGAGTACGACAGTGCAGCCTGCGAATCAAGTTGCACTCAGTGCAGAGATATGCATAGAGTGTTCCTGTGAGTAAAAGCGACTACACCGCCCAGACCGTCATCGTCGGCGGAGTCGGCTCCGACGACGGCGCGCCGGTCGCGCGCCAGGTGAACCGGCTGGAAAAGCCGGCCAGCGAACTTGCCTGCGACCTGCCTGCCCGACGTCGGGACGCCTGAGCGCGCCTTCCGTGTCAGGAATGCCCGCAAATAGCCCTAAAAGCGAAAAATAATACTTGGAGTTCATGATGGGTATGAATCGACCGGTAGCACTGGTGACGGGTGCGTCCTCCGGCATTGGAGAAGCCACCGCCCTCGCCCTCGTCACGGCGGGCTTCGAAGTGGTCGGCACCAGCCGGAACACCGCGAACGTCGCCCCGCGCGAGGGCGTGACCTTCCTCGACCTCGATGTGAGCAGCGATGACTCGGTCACCACTCTGGTCCAGCAGGTCATCGACCGGTTCGGCCGGATCGATGTCCTGGTCAACAACGCCGGCATCGGCTCGTCGGGCGCCACCGAGGAAAGCTCCGTGGCACAGCACCAGCGCGTCTTCGACATCAACGTTCTCGGTGTCATCCGTATGACGAAGGCGGTGCTGCCTCACATGCGGGCCCAGGGCAGCGGTCGCATCATCAACATGTCGTCGTTCTACGGGTTCGCACCCCAGCCGTTCATGTCCGCCTACATCGCGTCCAAGCACGCGGTCGAGGGGTACTCCGAGTCGGTGGACCACGAGGTCCGCGAGTACGGCATCCGCGTCCTGCTCATCCAGCCCGGCGCGACCAACACCTCCTTCGAGGGCAACCTCGTCCAGCCCGACACCCCGCTTCCCGTCTACGCGGACCGGCGGCGCGTCGTCGACCAGGCCGTCGGACAGGCGGTCCGGGGTGGCGACGACCCCTCCGTCGTCGCCCAGGCCGTCGTCACCGCGGCCACCACCCACAAGCCCAAGCTGCGCTCGCCCGCAGGGCCGTTCGCCAAGCGCATGAGCCTGGCACGCCGCTTCGCACCCGCCCGGATCTTCGACCAGCAGATCCGCAAGTTCAACAAGCTGCCGGGCTGACACCGCACGGCCCCGGCCCCGTTCCCCGCAGAAGGAGTAGAGACATGAGTGAGACCCCAGGCCCCGTCATCGCGGGCGTCAACCACATCGCCCTGACGGTCACCGACATCGACGCCAGCATGGCCTGGTACCAGCGCGTGTTCCGCACGGACCAGGTACTGGGCAAGTTCCCGCACCTGGAGAAGGAGGAGACCGGCTACGGCCTGCTCCTCCTGGAACCGCGCTCGGGAGTGATCCTCGCGTTCCATACCAACACCGGCAACCAGAAGGAACAGTTCGACGAGGTCCGCACGGGCCTTGACCACCTCTCCTTCTCGGTGACCTCGCAGGAGGAACTGCAGGCCTGGGCGGACTGGCTCGAGGAGCTCGGCATCGAGCACACCGGCGTCCGGCATGTCACCGAGCCGTTCCCCATCTCCACCGTCGTCTTCCGCGACCCGGACAACATCCAGCTCGAGGTCGTCACGGCCGGCTGACAGACACCCTCACCCCACTGAATGCGTGAACCCCCATGAACCAGCCCAGCACCCTCCGCCTTGAGCGCCCGACCCGGCAGATCGCCAGGATCACGTTCGCCAACCCGCCCGTGAACCTCGTGATCCCCGAGTCTGTGGTGACCTTGCACCGCATCGTCACGGAGCTCGGCGAGGACCCCGACGTCCAGGTCGTCATCTTCGACAGCGAGGTCCCCGACTACTTCATCAACCACTTCGACGCCGCCGCCGCCGACGACCTCCCCGAGCCCGAGCACCAGGGCGACAACCCGGTCTGGACCGACATGGTCCTGCGGCTGAGCAAGGCCCCGTACATCAGCATCGCAGCCATCCGCGGCCGCACCCGCGGCGGCGGCAACGAGCTCGCCCTCGCCTGCGACCTGCGCTACGCCAGCCGGGAGAAGGCACTCTTCGGCCAGCCCGAGGTCGGCATCGGCATGGTCCCCGGTGGCGGCGGCGCCCAGCGACTGCCCCGCACCATCGGCCGCGACCGGGCCCTCGAAGCCATCCTCACCAGCGCCGACTACGGCGCCGACCTGGCCGAGCGCTGGGGCTGGGTCACCAGGACCCTGCCCGACGCGGAACTCGACGCCTTCGTCGACGCGACGGCCGCCCGCCTTGCCTCCTTCGACCGGCAGGCACTGGCGAGCGCGAAGGCCATGGTCAACCGGGTCACCCTGCCGCCGGACGCCGAGCTGGTCACCGCCTACGGCGAGTTCGAGGAATCGATGACCCGCCCGGGCTTCCTCGCCCGCGCGGCCGGCATCGGCGCCCTCGTCGCCGACCAGGGCCTCGACGTCGAGTACCGGCTCGGCGAGTACATCGGCCTGGCCAACCAGGCCCCTGAACCGCCTCAGGACGCGACGCCAGACCGCTGAGAAACACTCCACCAGCAAGAGAAGGACGACGTCATGAGCACCTACCTGGCAGACAGCGCCAAGGACCTCACCGTGGAAGGGCCTTCCGCTACCTTCACCTACCGGCGCATGGGTCCGCAGGGCGGAGTCCCGCTGGTCCTGCTGCAGCGTTTCCGCGCCACCATCGACTGGTGGGACCCGGAGTTCCTGGACTACCTGGCCGCCGACCACGACGTGATCGTCTTCGACAACGTCGGCACCGGATACACCACCGGCGAACCGCGCGACTCCCTCGACGGATTCGCCGAGGGCGCCATCGAGTTCATCGAGGCCCTCGGTCTCGCCCAGGTCGACCTGCTCGGTTGGTCACTGGGCGGCTTCGTGGCCCAGCACGTGACCCTGCACCGCCCCGATCTGGTGCGCAAACTCATCGTGGCGGGCAGTCACCCGACCGCCTGGGCGCCCGGCGCGCCGCCCATGAGCGAGAGGGTCCTGGGCATCATGGCCAAGCCCGGCGGCGGCGACCAGGAGGACATGCTGTACCTGTTCTACCCGGAGACCGCCACGGCCCGCGCCTTGGGAGTCAGCCACTTCGACCACTTGTCCACCCGGCTCACCGCCGGCGCCCCCGTCGTCTCCGACGCGGCGGCGGGCGGCCAGCTCACCGCGGCGACCACGATCCAGGTAACTCCGTTCGAGCAGGTGGCGTCAGAACTGGAAACCATCAAGCAGCCCGTCCTGTTCGCCAACGGCGTCCACGACGTGATGCTCCCGGCCTTCGGCTCCTTCACCGCCGTCCAGCACCTCGACAACGCCACCCTGGTGCTCTACAGCGACGCGGGCCACGCGTTCCTCTTCCAGCACGCCAAGGAGTTCACCACCCAGGTGGGCAACTTCCTCGCCGGCTGACGAAGCCGGACAGGGCCTCGCCACCGACCGATACAGGGCGGCGGGCCAGTGGCACACCGGATCAGGGGCCACCCCAGCCCTATGGGGCGACGCCGTCTCCCCGAAGATCAAGAACACAAAGCCGATCGGAGAACCGAAGACATGACCAACAAACTGACTCTGAGCATCTTCACCGTGCCGCCGCGCGCGGTAAACGTTCCCCTCCCCGTGCCCCCGCCGGAGGGCGGCTGGACCTGGCCGCCGACTGCGGCGACGCTGATCGCCGGTGAGCGTGAAGCCATCCTCGTCGACACGGTGCCCACGGTGGAGGATGCGCTGAAGCTGACGGAGTGGGTCGAAGCCAGCGGCAAGGACCTCACCACCATTTACATCACGCATGGCCACTTCGACCATTTCCTCGGCACGTCGACTCTGCTCGACCGATTCCCCCGGGCCCGAGTGGTGGCCACCGAAGCGACCGTGCGCCTCATCGAGGCAGAAGTTGAATCCGGAGATGATCGGAAACTCTACGGACAGATGTTCGTCGACGAGCTCAGCTCCACCGTGGTCGTGCCAGAGGTTCTCACCGATCACCGCCTCGATCTGGAAGGCCACGAGGTGATCGCGGTGCCAACCGGCCAGTCCGACGTCGACGATTCCTCGTACGTGCACGTTCCCAGCCTCTCCGCTGTCGTGGTCGGAGACATCGCGTACAACGCCAACCTGAAAATCGCTGGTCAGCAGGGCTGGTGTGACCGTGTTCCGGGGTGCTCGTGCTGGTCGTGGTCGGGAGTCTGCAGAGAAGATCGTCCGTCAGCGGTTGACTTCGAGGTTCGTGCTGGCGTGGAAGCCGGTGACGATCACGGGGTCGCGTACGTCGTTGTCCAGACCGCGGAAGCCGAGGTCCGCGAGGGCCCCGAGGCCGGCGGCGCGCAGGTGGGCCAGGATGTGGCCGTGGCGGGCGGCGGTGTTGTCGTGCGTGCGGCCGGGCCGGGCGGCGGATATCCAGATCAGGCGGTCCCTCTCGTCGGTGAGGGCGAGGAAGTGCAGGCCGTGGTGGCGATGTTCGCCGGAGTAGTTCTTGCGGTCGGCCTTCCCGGTGCGGCGCTGGGTGGGGATGAGGGTGCCGTCAATCAGGACCACCTCCCCACCCTGCCGGACGATCTTCTTGAACGCGCGGTCCAGGCGCGGGGCCTGTGCGGCGAGCAGTCCGATCGCCTCGTCGCGCCAGCGTCGGACGGTGGACTCGGAGATGTTGTTGCCGCCGGCCATGTCGGCCAGGCGCCGGTCGTGACGCAGTACGGCCAGGACGATCACCGCGATCTTCCCGGGCGGCAGGATCCGCCACCGGGACCGGATCGCCTTCAGATGGCGCCGCAGCAGACCGGCGAGGTGGTTGACGGTGCGCGTGGACAGCGGCAGACGGCACTGGTAGACAAGCGGGCAGGTGCCCTCGGCGTGCTCTTCGGCTCTCTTCACACAGAGCCCAAGGGCCGCCGGGGGCACCGTGGTTACGTTCGTGCTGCACCATTCCAGGCTGCTCTTGTCGGGCTCGCCCCGAGCGCCGATGCCAGTCAGCAGGTCCGTGGGGTATCGCCGTCCTGATCGGCCGAGTAAAGCAGCTCGATGACACGTTCCTCGTACCGGACGCGGGCCGGGGAGAAGTCGTACGGCATCTTGCCGATGGCCTCCACCACGCTCATCCTCGCCTCGCCTTCCTCCTCACCAGCGTGCTCGTCGTCCTGGTCCAGGAGGACGTTTAGCGCCTCGTCCAGGCCGGATCTGTCGATGGTGGCTCCCAAGGCGGTCTCATGAGCACACCGCTGGGCAGCCAGGTCTTCGATGCCGGGGTCGTCGGGGGACATGGTGTCGTCCAGGGCCCCCTGGGCCTCGGCCAAGCGGTCTTCCTCGGCCCGCAGTTCGGGGTGGGTGGCCAGGGCGATGAACCGGTTGGCCTGGATTTCGGCCCCCTGGGGGCCGAAGATACGCTCCGTGACCAGAAGGGTATCGAGATCGGCCGGGCGCAGGGATCCGGGCGGCAGATCGTGCAGGCGGCCACTGACCAGCGGTGAGAGCAGGCCCAGGGGGCTGCCCGCCTCGCGGAGGCGGTGCACGGCGGCCTGCTGGGCTTCGATGGCGGCCGCCTTGGAGGCGAGGGATTCCTCCAGCCGGGCCAGGGACTGCTCGATGCCGGTGGCGCCCTCAAAGCTGGCCCGGATGTCATCCAGGGAGATACCCGCATCAGCCATCTTGCGGATCCACAGCAGGCGGATCATGTCGTCGTATCCGTAGCGGCGGCGGTCGTCGCTGCCGCGTTCCGGTTCGGCGAGGAGCCCGATGGCGTGGTAGTGGCGGATGGCGCGGGGTGTGGTCCCGGCGAACGCGGCGGCATCGCCGATCTTGACCCGGCGGGGAATCGCAGGAAGGTGCATGCGAGGGAACCTCTCAATGTCGTACTTGCCGCCTACTGGACCACGTGCCGCTACGGCACATGCAAACCCCGCTGCCGCAGGCTCGCCCCGCGCTCCCGCACCATCAAGGGTCGTACGGATCGCTGCACGGGCAGAGAAAACGTCCCGGATGAGCAGACTTGGGAACAGAACAGGGGTGGGGAATTCAGTCAATGAGTGCCATCAGGGCGGCAGCGTCCCTGGTCACAGGCGAGTGGTGAACCGGCGTTCGGCCCTTTCCGAAGCCAGCCGCGGGCGGCCAGCCTGACCAGCTTCCCGCGTAACGGCTCCAGTCTGGCCGGCACGCTGACGTCCACCCCCAGCACCTCGCCGACCTGCCGAGCCATTCCCGGCAGCCTCCCGCACGACGGCCAGGATGCGCTGGTAGTCCGGCGGGAGCATCGTCTCCTCCACGCCGGACGTGCGGTGCGGGATCATCATCACCGCCCGGCCGCCCACCTGCCCGGGCGCCGGCCCGGCCGAGGCCCGCTCCTCGGCAAGCTGCTCGCTCATCCGCTCAAGAACCTTCTCGGCGACGGCGAGTTCGTCGCGCTCGGCTCGGGCCTCCGCCAGCTGCTTGGCCAGCTGTTCTTCGAGTTCGTCCAGTTCCGCACGCCGCGCGGTGATCCGTTCCAGCAGTTCGGGATCCACACACCGGATCGTAGAAGGCCGTCCGCCTGCCGCGAGCAGGAACCGGCAAGCCGACCGCTGACGGACGATCTACAGCGCAGACTCCCGCCCACGACCAGCACGAGCACCCCGGAACACGGTCACACCAGCCCTGCTGACCAGCGGTTTTCAGGTTGGCGGAGGCTCAGTGGATCATCACACAGAACTGATGTGTGCCACTGACGATCAGCGATTACGCCGGGCGACGCGTCCCGACGCACCATGGCGCAAGAGTGAGGCCGGCGGTTGAAGGGCTGCGCGGCTGGCAGCCAGCACGAAGGGCGCCGTCTACCAGGTCGGCGCGCCTCAGCCGTAAGTGGAGGTTACCCTCACTCCGCCAGAGGTTGCTGGCGCGTATGCCGCCAGGCGATGCCGGAGCGGGTGTGGGCGTCCTGGGCCGGCTTCGGGTGCGATCGGTGTGTGATTCCTGCCGAAATGCTGCGCTTCCCCTCTACCACCTGCCCGCTCGCCTGGCCCACCACGCACGGCGCCGCCACCTGCGCATCGAGCGCACCTGGCCCTGGGCCCAGGCGCCGTCTCCGGGCCCGTGGAACCCGGCGCACCCCGCACCGACACGCGACGGCTCGCCCTCACGCAGCGAGGGATATTACGGGCGTACCGCTGCGACACTCGGCGGCGCGACCCCGATGAAGAATCGAGGTTGACGCCCGTCTCTGGGTCGAGGCCGGCGTGCGCTGTCCGGCCGGTCACCTCAAGCCGGTAGCGCGAGACACCCTTGCGCTCGACCTTCAGTGCGCCGCCAGTTCCCGCGGCCTCCAGGACGAGCACCGCCCGGCATCGCTGCGCCTCCTCTTCGAGCAGTCTCCGCGATGTCGACGGCCCCACCTCCTCATCGCCCGTGACGAGGAGCGAGACGCGGTCGAAGATGCCCTCACCGTGCCGGCGGCGCAACACCGCAAGAGAGTGCACCGCCTGGACGAGACCGAGCTTCATGTCGAAGCAGCCGTGCCCGGTCCGTGAGGGCCTGCAGGATGCGCTGGTAGTCCACCGACAGCACCGACCAGGCCAGCCCCTCACGCCACACCGGCACCTGCGACTTCGTCTTCGCCGCATCCGGTACCTGCAACGACTTTCCGGTCTGCTCCTCGGCGGCCGGCGCGGTCCCCTCGGCCCGGGCGGGGTCCTGCCCGCTCTCGTCCACGGGGGCCAGCACCTCGCCGACCCGCGAGCAGGCGATGGCCCACTCCTTCCATTCCCGCTCGGCCACGGCCAACTCGGCCTGGAAACGGTCGGCTTCCTCCCGCAACTCGTCAACACGACGGCGAGCACCCAGCTCACGCTGTTCCAACAGCCCAACCACCGATGGCATCCACGACCTCCCGGGCAGCAACAGCACGACAGGCCACAACTCCCACGGGATCGCCGACCCTATGCCGACCAGCGGAAACGCAGTCCTCAAGTCCGGAAAGACAACAGCTTCTCACCGAATCGGATCCATGCTGAGCGGCGCTGAACTGCGGTGGATCAGATTCGGTGAGACATGAGGTAGCCGACCATATGCCAATGAAGTTGATCCGCCTCTGGTCAGACGGAAACAAGGCCTCAGCGGCGGTCAGAGACGCGCCGAGCACCGTTGCGGATGGCCGGCACGGTCAAGCCTGTTCCGGCCATCCGCTATACGGGTCCAGACGCCGGCGCGGCGGCTTCGCGGGCGTAGTCGGTGAGGTCTTTTGGTTGGCGGCCCGGGGCCTCCTGGACGTGGATCTTTACCTCGCCGTCGACCGGCGGCCTCTCGACAACCAGTGTGCCGGTGTCGGCCTTGGGCACGCCCCGGGAGCTTCGTGACTACTTCAACCGTTGGCGGATGCGTTGCCGTGCCCAGAGCGCCGAGACCGTGGGCACGATCGCGGGGCGTTCATCGCGGCCGGAGGCTCAGGAACCAGCCACGTTTGTGGGCGCGGTCCAGCCGGTAGCTCGGATCCACTCGACCAGGTCCAGGGTGGCCGGCTCGATCGAGCGCACCACCGCGAGGTCCGAGGGGTTTTCCTCCGCCTTCGCGAAATGGCGGAACATCGCCTTGTCGAGGTCGTTGGGAAGCACGCTCAACGGGAGGGTCTCGTACCGTGCCGGGAGCCCGGCGCGCGCGCCGAACGCCGCGGCGATCTGGGGGCCCGTCAGCTCGTCGCCGACGAGCTCGACGGCTCCGCCGGGCGCCTCCGCGGTGTCGAGCAGGAGCGCGGCGGCGACCCGGCCGATGTCCCTGACCGAGATCATCTTCAGGGCGACGTCCTCCGGCAGCGGGAGCCTCAGCACGATCTCCTCATGCTCCAGGCTCGGTGCCATCACGCTCGCGAAGTTCTCCATGAAGGCGGTCGCGCGAACCATCGTGGCCCTCAGGCCGGACTTCCTCAGGTGCTTTTCGATCCAGTGCTTCGAGTCGTGGTGCGGCACACCCGACTCCCGGTCCGCTCCGAAGACCGAGTTGAACACGACGTGCGGGACGCCCGTCTCGGCCGCCGCGTCGACGAGCGCGGTACCGACGCGGATCTCCGCCTGGACCTCTTCGAGGCTGTTCGCCTCCGGGGTCATGAAGTAGAACCCCTCGACCGTCGCCAGCGCGGCGGCCAGCGACGCCGGGTCGTCGGCCCGGATGGCTGCCAGCTCGACGCCGCGGGCGGCCAGCGCCTGAGCCCGGTCGGACTGCGGGTTGCGGACCAGAGCCCGCACCCGCGCCTTGTGGTCCAGCAGCGCGTCGACCACCGCCCCGCCCTGTTGCCCCGTCGCGCCGAAGACTGCGATCGTGCCGGTCGTTTGTGTGCTCATCGCTGTCACCCTTCACTAGTTCATGCCGTGAACAAAACTAGTTCACGGCATGAACTGTGGCAAGGGGTGGGTGTAGCGGGACCTCACGGTGTGATGGGTTGGTTCGAGGTGGGCGAAGAGAGGTCCGAGGTGTCCACGATGGCGGTGGCCACGCGCTCGAAGTCGCGCTGGTCGTCGGCGTCGAGGTTCCTCGCGATCTCGGGCAGGCGCTTGGTGATCTCGGCGTAAACGGCCTCGGCGAGCACCTTCCCCGTGGGCGTCGCACTGAGCATGACGATCCGCCGGTCCTGCGCCGAGCTTGCCCGGCCGACCAAATCGCGCCGCGCGGTGCGATCGACCAGCTGGCTCAATGCGTTCTTGGTCATACTCAACGACGCGGCGAGGTCAGCCATCTGCCGCGGCTCGTTCCTGACTGCGCAGAGCAGCGTGGCCTGCGAGGGGGTCAGGTCGAACTCGGCGCAGATCTGCGCGTACTTGCGTTGAATCACGACCGAGAGCCAGAAGAGCTTGTCGCCATAGTCCACGCCGGTCTCCCCTGTCCGATAACGAACGATCAGCCTACTCGTCGCGGGTCGGCAGACCACGCCACTCACCAGGAGATGCACACCTCTGCGAGGCCGGCCTGGCACTCCTGCCCAACCACTTTGATCGACTTACCCTGTCCCTTCACTCTCAGTATCCGGCAAAGGTTATCGACATCCTCCACTGGCCCCCGCAGCGGGCGGATCGGAACCGATGAGACGGATCAAGTACGGATCAGATCCGGTGAGAAGAGACCAGCTCAGCTGAAAATCCACACACGGAGGTTGATCACGACACCCCACCATGTCAGCCCGCCGGCCCCAGGCTGATTCCGAGCCGCTTTCACTCGCGTGTGGCGTGTGCTCGGTCGATCGCCGGCCACCCCGCCGCGATGTCGCCCGTCCCGGCCTGGTGCGCGGGGGCCAGGCGGTGAGCGTCGCGTACGAGCTCCCTCCGGAGGCGTATGCGCCGATCCCGGACGACGCCGCGGCCGGTGGGGTGTCCAACATCGGGACCAGGCTGTTCGTCGGCCGCGCCGATGAACTCGCACTGGAGGAGGCGTTCGCCCGGCCCGGCGAGGTTGTCGTGCACGCGGTGCACGGGCTCTGGGCGGGGTCGGCAAGTCGGCCCTCGCCGCCCACGGGGCGGCCCGACGGCACGAGAAGGCGCACCGGTAAATCACCGCCGACACCGCGGCCGCGGTCGAGGCGGGGATGGCCGCGCTGGCACGGGCCCTGCAGCCCGGACTGCCCGCCGAACTGCAGATAGAGCGCGCGGTGGCCTGGCTCGCTGGCCATGACGGGTGGCTGCTCGTGCTGGACAACGTCGAGGACCCCGGCCACATCCGCCCGCTCCTGGACCGCCTGCCGGGCGACCGGGTTCTGGTCACCACCCGCCGCGCCACCGGCTTGCACGACGCCACCGCCATCCGCCTCGACGTGTCCAACCCGGGCGAAGCCCTCGACCTGTGCACCCGCATCCTCACCCACCACAGCCCCCGCACCACCGACGGTGCCGACACCGTGTGCGCAGAACTCGGACACCTGGCCCTCGCGGTGAAACAGGCCGCCGCCTACTGCGCCGAGACCGGCACAAACCCTCACGACTACCTAGACATGCTGACTCAATGGCCCGCCACCATGTTCGCCACCAGTGCGACGAGCACCGACCCCAAACGCACCATCGCCCGGATCTGGCGCCTCACCCTGAACCACCTCACCGACACCCCCCTCGCCGGCAGCCTCCTGCGGATCCTGGCCTGGTACGCCCCCGACAACATCCCCCGCGACCTGCTCTACACCTCGCCGAACCACCCCAGCTCGCCGCCGCGACCGGCCGACTCACCGCCTACAGCATGATCACCGCCAACCACGACGGCACCCTAACCATCCACCGCCTTCTCCAGGCCCTCGCCCGCACCCCCGACACCGACGACCCCCACCACACCCCCGAAGCCGTCAGCCACGCCCGCGACCAGGCCGCCGCGCTCCTCGCGGAAACCTTCCCCACCGACACCGGCCACCCCGAGACCTGGCCCCTGCTCCCGCACACCGACACCCTCACCCGCCACCACACCCCGACCACGACACCACCCACACCGCCCGCGCCCTCGACCGCGCCGCCGCCCACCGGGCAGGACAGGGCTCCCTTGCCCCGCCACGACGCAGCCGCCGGTCACCTCCGCGCTCGGCGACGACAGCGACGAGAACGCGGCCCCGGACACCACCCGCGGCGGACCGCCGTCGCCGCAGCTCTGTCTGCTGGTGGTGTGCCTCGGCTGACCCGGGCGTCCCTGCCGTGGGCGGGTGGCGGCACCGGCCCCGCCCAGTTATGTGGCATCCGTTTCACGAGCAGCGGTCGCGGCGTAGTCGGTCGGGGTCCGGCCGTAGTACTTGCGGAAGGCTCGGGCGAAGTGCCCGCTGTCGGCGAACTGCCAGCGGGCGGCTATCTCCGTGACGGTCATGCGCCGGTGCGGTGCGACGAGCTCGCGGCATGCCTCCTCGAGGCGGCGGCGCCGGATGTAGTTGCTCAGCGGTCGGCCTTCCCTGGCGAAGGCCCGTTGGAGGGTACGCGGGGAGACGTTCAGCTCCCGGGCGAGAGTCGAGGGGGACAGAGCGGGGTCGGTGAGCCGGCGGTCGGCCAGGTCCCGCGCGGCTTGGGCCAGGGCCGGCGACAACAGGGGCTCCACGTCGTCCAGGCCGCACCCGGCGGCGGCCCGGGCCAACTCAGCCAGGGTGCCGCGGGCAGCGTCGACCCCGGCCGGCCCGAGACGGTCCAGCATCCGGCCCACCATGGCGGCGTGCGTCGTCAGCAGCCGCACCTCGGCGGTGTCGGCCGGACCGGAGGCCGGCCCGCCCCGCCCGGGCCGCACCTCTGCGGCGGGCAGGACGAGTACCTGCACGACGGTGTGTGGCGCCGCGGAGAAGTGGGACAGCCTTCCCGTCTGTACCAGCAGGCGACCGGCCGGTGCCGTGTGCTCGACTCCTCCCGGTTCCTCGAACCGCCAGGTCCCCCGGTGGACGATCCACAGGCGTACGTGATCGTCGGCCCCGACCCGTCGGCCCACCGTCCGCAGGGGGGCCGCGGTCGCGAAGCGGTTGAACATCATGTCCCGCACCCGGAACCCGCGGGACCGCGCCGAGAAGCCGGACACGGTCGTCCGGCGGAAGGGCGCCAGCGCGAAGGTCTCGCCCATCCGGCTCCGCCACTCGTGTGCGAAGTCGCTGAAGGCGTTCGCGCCGCTCACGTCTGCCGAGAAAGTGCCGCTCATCGTTGTCGCGAATCTCCTGTTCGGGCTGACGCGCCGGTCCAAGGCGCCGAGACCACACGCTTCATACGGTTGTTCCGGCATGCATCGAAGGTCCGACATCCGCAGTCCGGAATGTCGATACAAGGGTAACGAGGTGGCGAATTGAGCACGCTCGCGATCGTGGGCGCAGGTCCGCAGCTGGGGCGCGCGATCGGCCGGCGGTTCGCCGCCAAGGGGTTCGACGTGGCGCTGATCGCCCGCAACCGTACGACGCTGCAGGCGGTGGCCGACGATCTGTCCGACACGGGCGTGCGGGCCGAGGCGTTCCCCGCCGACGTGACCGACCGTCCCGCTCTGCACGCGGCGCTGACCGCCGCCGAGGAGCGGCTGGGGCCGATCGACGTACTCGAGTACTCGCCCGCGCCGTCCCTGGCCGACCTGCGCCGGGCGCCGCTGGTCGAGGCCACGAAGGTCACCGTCGACTCGGTTCTGGCCCAGCTGGATCTCTACCTGCTCGGCGGTGTCGCGGCGGTGCAGCACGTCCTGCCCGGCATGCTGGAGCGCGGCACGGGGACGGTCCTGGTCAGCAGCGGGGCGGGGTCGGGGCCGGTGATCGCCCCGCACGTGGCGAACGTCCAGATCGCCACCGGTGGGATGCGCAACTGGATCCTCAACCTGCATGCGGCGCTCTCCGGTACCGGCGTCTACGCCGCGCACGTGGCGATCGCCGCCTTCATCGGCCAGGGGGGCCACGACTCCCAGCCTCAGACGATGGCCGACGCCTACTGGCGGCTGCACACCGAGCGCACCGAAGCCGAGCTCGTCATCCAGGACCTGCCGGACGACTACCTGGAACGGGGCCTGGCGGACAAGTTCGTCGAGTCCTGAGCCGCTGACGGCTTCGCGGGGCGTTGTCAGGCGCGTGAGATCGGGACCCGGCGCCGTGGGCGCCGGTCTGCCGCTCGGCCAAGTCGCGGTTCGCCGCCCCACGGCCCGGGAGATCGCCAGGCCCGCGGTCCGCAGCGCCGTCCGAGCGGCGGCGGCCCGGGTCCCGCCCTCGTCGGGGGCGACCAGGCCCGTCGAGGCGGGAGCGGACGGCGTGGAGATCCACGGCGCCAACGGCTACCTGCTCCACCAGTTCCTCGCCCCGGGAGCCAACCAGCGCACCGATGAGTACGGCGGCTCCCCCGAGAACCGGGCTCGCTTCGTCGTCGACGTGGTCACGGAGGTCGCGAAAGCTGTCGGTCCCGAGCGGGTCGGGCTGCGGATCTCACCGGAGATCGTCCTCTCGGACGTCTTCGAGACCGACCGGGACGACGTCCTGGCCACCTACGGCACCCTGGTGGACCAGCTGCGCCCGCTGGGCCTGGCCTACCTCTCCGTCCTGCACGGAGAGCCGGGCGGCGAGCTGGTGCAGGAGCTGCGGCAGCGCTTCGACGGCAAGCTGATCGTCAACAGCGGCTTCCTCGGGGGGCAGACCACCCGCGAGGACGCGATGCAGCGGATCGAGGCCGACCACGCCGACGCCGTGGTCGTGGGCCGGGCTCTGATCGCCAACCCCGACCTGGTCGAACGCTGGCAGAACGGGCACCCCGAGGACGAGCCGCGGCCGGAACTCTTCTACGCACCGGCCGCAGAAGGCTACACCGACTACCCCTTCCTCCAAGCAGTTGAGGCTCACGGTCACGCCTGTCCATACTGCAGCGCCCTCACATGGACAGGCGCACGACCGGCGACACGACGCCCGATTCTTCAAACCGACGGTCACCGTCACGACCGGCAAGAACGCGGGCAGGGTTCACGAGCTGCTTGTCCAAGGTCACTCACGCCGGGCGCGCGTCGGACCGGGCGCCGGCCCTGTACCGGGCCATCTCCATTGGACCGGCCCGGGCCTATCGAGAACGTATCGGGAAATCGAGAAGGCCCGAAATCACGGCCCGCCGTTGACTCAGGGCACCACCGAGCGGCATCCGCCGCTGTGTTCGAGATGCCGCGCCGCTGGCCATCGCCGTTGGCCTACGATCCGGCCGGCTCCCGACTGATCCCCACCTTGCCAGATCCGGACCGAAGGCCCTGACCGCTGTCCACCCTGCGCGGGCCGAAGTGCGCCAGCGGGTCCGGCGATTGGCCGGGAGGCAGGGGCCGGCTGCCGACGGGAAGGTGACGGTGGACATCGACGGCGTACGTCATCGCCCACTCCGAGAAGCAGGACGCGGCACCGACCTGGAAAAAAGCCCTTCGGACACCACCCGCTGCTGGTGTTCGTCGACCACGGGAGAAGACGGGTCCGGGAAACCGGTGGCCGCGCCGTTGCGGCCCGGGAACGCCTCAAGTCAGGTGGCCGAGTTTGTGGTCTTGTCTCTACGCACATGACGACAGCGCTGAGCGGACTGTGGGTAGGCCCTCGGTGAAGATGCCGCTCCGCGCCAACGCTCTGCGGGCGAGGCTCGGGGCGTTGACTCTTCGGCGCACCGACGCGCGTCCAGCGATGGCCTGCGCAACCGTCCCGCAGAGATCTACAGGGTTCTGTCGCTGAGATTCCGGCGCAGTGATCCGGGCGCACGCAAGGCTTTCTCGATTTCCTCGAGCGACCTCTTTCGCGTCTCGGGCACCTTGAGCAGGACGAAGGCGATGCATAGGACGTTCATGGCTGCGTAGACGAAGAAGGTTCCGGACCGGCCGATGGCGTTGATCGCGCTGAGCGCCGTGATCGCGATCACCAGGTCGAACCCCCACACCGTGAGAGTGGCCAGGCTCGTCGCCGGGCCGCGCACGCTCAGGGGGAGGATCTCCGGGGCGATCAGCCACACCACCGACTGCATGCCGATGCCGTTGAAGAGGATGTACGCGAACAGCGAGATGATCACGGTCCAGCGTTGCGCGGGAGAGTCGTCCAGGAGGAAGGCGATGCCGAGCACTGTCATGGCCAGCCCGGACAGCGGCAGGAAGAACAGCATGGTCCGGCGTCGACCGATGGCATCCACGGCGATCGCGCCGGTGGCGCCGGCGACAACGAGCATGGTTCCGATGCCGATTCCGGTGAGAAGTGCGACGGAGTGGCCGAATCCGGCATCCGACAACATGGTCGGGGCGTAGTAGACGACGGCGTTGATCCCTGTCAGCTGGGAAAAGGCTGCCACCCCCAGCGCGACGACCAGTGCCGGCCGTACCCAGGGCCGCGTGAGTGTGCGGTAGCTCGCCCGCGGGGCCGAGGTGGAGATCTCACGGACACTGGCGATCTCGGCGTCGACGTCCGCGCCGACCGGCCGCAGTCGGCGCAGGACCGCCTTCGCGGTGTCGTGGTGCCCGTGCTCCACCAGCCAGCGAGGACTCTCCGGCAGCCTGAGCATGCCGACCGCCAGTACCGCCGCCGGGATGACGGCCAGCGCGAACATGATCCGCCACCCGCCGCTGCCGGCGAACAGCCATCCACACACGTATGCGATCAACTGGCCTATGGCCACCATGAGTTGAAACACCACTATCAAGCGACCACGGATGGCTGCGGGTGCCACCTCAGCGATGTAGACCGGGACCATGTTGGATGCGCCGCCCACGGCCAGGCCGAGCATGAACCGTGCTGCGATGAGAGATCCGGTCCCGGGGGCGACCGCGGCTCCGACCGCGCCTGCGGCGAAGACGACCGCCACCCAGAGGACCACCCGGCGCCGTCCGTAGCGGCCCGCGAGGCGTCCCGAACAGAGGGCTCCGATCATCGCGCCGACCAGGATGATGCTGACGACGATCTCCTGGCCGCGCGAGGACAGGCCCAGGTCCTCACGGAGGTAGAGCAGGGCGCCGGAGATGATGCCGGTGTCGTATCCGAAGAGCAGTCCGCCCAGGGCGGACACGGCTGCTACCGCGTATACCTGCCGGGGCTGACGGACGGCGCCGGCGTGTGGGGCCTTCGGTGCCGACGTGGTGGCCTCAGGCATCTCCCATGACCAGACCCTCGATGGTGTGCTTCTGCGTCATGGGCGTCAGTTCGTCCACGACGGGGCAGTCGAGGTGTCGGCGCACCCGCGCGGGCAGGGCCTCCCAGTAGGTGCGGGTGACAGCCGTGTCGTGGCGGTCGCCGTTGTTCGCTTCGGGTCCGTCGATTCCGAGGATGAGGACGGGGCGGGGCTCGGCGGAGTGGTTGGTCGTACCGCGATGGATCGTCAAAGCGGTCCGGGCGGAGATGTCGCCGCGCTGGGGGTACTTGCGGACCGCTCGCTCCTGGTAGCGGGCGTAGTGCGACTTGGGCGGGAACATGCCGTGCTCGAACTCCGGGCTGTCGTCCCATTGAGTGCCCGGGGCGATCTCGAACGGCCCCATGTCCTCGGCCGTGTCGACGGTGGTCACGTTGAAGGCGAGTGAGGTGAGGCGCTGTTCACGCCGTGTTTCGTCGGGGATGGGGAAGTCGCGGTGCCACGGCTGGTTGACAGCGCCCTCCAGCGGGACATCGAATCCGAGCTCCACGATGCGGTAGTCCGGTCCCAGCGTCGCGGCGCACAGGGAACGCACCCAGGGATGTTCCACCAGCTCTACGAAGCCCCTGATCTGCTCGGGGTGGATCTCGACGTAGAACCGGTTGGGGCCACGGCCGACGGCGCCGCCGGGGCGGCTCAGGGCGTCCTTGAACGCCTTGTCCACGTCCTCACCGAGTTGATCTGCCCATGCCTTGGTGAAGGCGCCCTTACGTGCGGTGATGCCGTCCCTGTAGAGGGCCTCCATGTCCGACGACACGTCGACATCCAGTTCACTGGCGGCGATGCCCGGGAAGATCTGCGCGCTCATGTTGCGCCTCCTTGCGCTCCGATGACTGCGCCCATGCTGCAACGTCGCATGCGACGTTGCAATAGCTGGCTTGGAATTCTGGTGCCCGTGATCGTCACGTGGGAGGATGTCGGCCGTGAGTAGCCGTCTGAAGGATGTCGCCGCCCTCGCCGGGGTGTCGACGCGAACCGTTTCCAACGTGGTCAGTGGCACGGGGGCCGTGGCCGAGGAGACGCGTGCGCGGGTCCAGATGGCCCTGGACGAACTGGGCTATCGCCCGAACGTCGCCGCCCGTAACCTGCGTGCCGGCCGTACCGGGCTGATCGGCCTGGCCATCCCTGAGCTCCACTCGCCCTACTTCGGCGAACTTGCCGGTCTGATCGTCGAAGCCGCCCAGCAGCGCTCGTGGACCGTCGTCATCGATCAGACCTTCGGGGACCGGGAGGCGGAGAGGAGGCTGCTGGAAGGTACCGGCGGTCGTCTGGTCGACGGCCTCATCATCAGCCCGTGGTCACTCGGCCCGGAGGAGCTGACCGGTCGTTCCCGGGATGTGCCGGTCGTGCTGCTCGGTGAGCAGCAGGCTCGTGGGCTCGCCGACCGTGTCGCCGTCGACAACGTCCTCGCCGCCGATGAAGCCACGACGCACCTACTGGGAACCGGGCGCAGGCGCATCGCCGCAATCGGTGTGCAGCCCCACCTGCGCAACGAGACCGCCCGGCAACGGCTGGCGGGCTACCGACAGGCACTGCGGCGCGCAGGGCTGGAGCCGGATCCCGCCCTGGAGCAGTCGGTGACGACGCTGCACCGCAGGGACGGAGCGGAGGCGATGGCCGCTCTCCTGGACGCGGACAAGCGGCCTGACGCCGTCTTCGCGTTCAGCGACGAGCTCGCTCTGGGTGCGCTTCATATCGCCATCGAGCGAGGCGTGCGCGTTCCGCACGACCTCGCCGTGGTGGGATTCGACGGGATCGAGGACGGACGGTACGCCAATCCGCCCCTGACCACGGTGGTCCCGGACAAGCCGCAGATCGCCGAGCGGGTTCTGCAGTGCCTCGCGGACCGGATCTACAGTCCCGCCTCGACGGTGCCGCCCCTCGACGTCGTGATCCCTCACCACCTGGACAAACGCGCCAGCAGCGGTTCGACGGGCTGAAGGGAAGTGGTCAGAGGCGCCGTTCCGCCCGTTGTTTCATCCCGGATTGCATGATTGTGAGTAGTTCATGCTCCGCGCCATGGTGAGGTGGCTTCACCGGTGAGTCTGCGGGCAATGAGGTTGATCATCGCGAGGCGAATCATGGCTTCGGCCACCCAAGATCATCAGTGATCCGGCAGCTTCTGCTCCATCACCCGTGGCGAAGCGCAGTGTGTTGATCAGCGTCCCGTCCATCAAGGGGAACCGCCGACAGTCGCCGCTGACACTCTGGCGGCCTCAGCAGCGCCACGCGCAGGGGGTGGTCAGGCGCTCGCGGATGCCCGCGGACCGGCGGTGGGGCGGCGCGGGACCATGTCACGGATGCCGCCGGCAGCGGGACGAGCCAGAGCTGTCAGCATTGCGTGGTCCGGGGAGAGGGAGCACGCTGGGTCGGTGCGGGTGGCGTCGCCGGTCAGGGCGAACGCCTGGCACCGGCAGCCGCCGAAGTCCATGTTTCGCCGGTCGCAGCTGCGGCACGGGGAGGGCATCCAATCCGTCCCCCGGTAAAGGTTGAAGGCTTTCGACTTCTCCCGGATCCAGCGCAGGGAGTGGTCCTTGGCGTTGACCGGATCCAGGCCCGGCAGGGTGGCGGCCGCCGGACACGGCAGGACGGTGCCGTCGGGGGCGACGGTGAGCGAGACGGCTCCCCACCCGCGCATGCAGAGTTTGGCGACGCCGTCGAAGTAGTCGGGTGTGACCCAGACGATTTCCAGACGTCCCTTCAGCTGCTCGCGCCACCGGTCGACGGACTCCACCGTGCGGGCGAGCTGGTCGCGACCGGGCATGAGGCATCCCGGTTGAGCAGGCCCCAGCCGTAGAACTGCGTGTTGGCCAGCTCGATCCGGTCCACGTCCCATTTCAGCGCGAGTTCGACGAGAGCGTCGATGTCGTACCGCGAGCGCCATGCGGTCGAGTGCGAGATCAACCGCCTCAAGGCGCAGAGCAGTGGCCCGAGGTACCACAAGTTCTCCGTCCGCTACGAGGAGACTGTGCGGTCGCAGCCGTGAACGAGTGGTGTGACCAGCACCGTCGCAACAGCCCTCAGACGACGTCGAATTCGTTGCCCTCGGGGTCCTGCATGGCGGCGGCGTACAGCCCCATGTCCGGCTCATCCTTGCTCCGCAGCACGGTGGCACCAGCTTTTACCAGGCGTTCCACCGCAGCCTTGACCCGCTGGGTGCAGACGTCCAGTGGGACGTCACGGCCCCCACCGACCTCAGGTCGAAGTGCCACCGGTTCTTGGCGAGATCCGGGACCTTCATTAGGCAAGTCCCTTGTCGGGATGGAAGCTGTCGGATTTGAGATACCTCGTAAACAGGGGCGTGTTGGTCAGCGGCACCGCTCACCGGCCCTGGGCTGGGAGGACCCTCATGCCGGATCCGGTGTACCCGTACTTGGTTCTCTACGGACGCGGTGCGTGAAGGCCGCGGTCCCGGCCCCGCACGGAGGAGCACGAGAGCGGGGACGACACCGCCCCACGGTTGAGCGACTGTTTCCGACGCTCAAGGTTTCCGCGAGGGCGCGCAGATCAGATTAGGTGGGCTGAGACGGGCCTGGGGGTCCCTGTCAGTACCTGTAACGACAGTGCCTCCCGCGCGCGTGTGAAGTGCGGTTTCCTCGATAGCGAGGACAGCCCGCAGATGCTCCGGACCGGGTTTCAGAAGCCACTGCGGCTGCCGCGCAGGCCGCTCTCGACGAGAGTGGTCCCGCCTGAACGTGTTCGTGTCATCGCAAGGAGTAATTACATGGCCAAGATGTCCGCGCCCAAGGAACTGGCCCAGATCGCACCGAAGCTGGTCGAGGTCACCGACAACGTGCTCTTCGACGACATCTGGGAGCGCCCCGGTTTGTCCCAGCGCGACCGGAGCCTCGTCACCGTGAGCGTGCTGGCCGCGCTGTACCGCAGCGAGCAGCTTCCGTACCACCTGGGCAAGGCCCTGGAGAACGGGCTGAGCGTCGAGGAGCTGTCCGAGGCGATCACGCACCTGGCGTTCTACGCGGGCTGGCCCAATGGCATGACCGCGATGAACCAGCTCAAGAAGATCGCCGACCAGCAGCCCTCGGCCTGACCCACCCCCGGGTGGCAGTGCCCGGCGTGATCGACACCCCACGGTCGCCGCCATGCTCGAAGACCAGACCGAGGAAGTCGGCGGCCGGCCTGTGGCTGTACAGCCCGGCCGCCGACTTCGTCGGCGGTGTCGCGCCGCCCATCGACGGCGGCTGCACAAGCCACTGAACACCCGGAGCACCCGACCCCTCCCGGGTGCGGACCGAGATGCCAAGGAGATCGAAATGCACACACGTACATTGGGCCAGGGCCTTGAGGTCTCGGCCATCGGCCTGGGCGCCATGGGCATGTCCCAGGGCTACGGACCCAACCCCGGCAGCCGCGACGACATGATCGGCGTGCTGCGCGCCGCCGTCGACCGGGGCGTCACATTCTTCGACACCGCCGAGGTCTACGGGCCGTACGTCAACGAGGAACTGGTGGGCGAGGCGCTGGCCCCCGTACGGGACCAGGTCGTCATCGCGACGAAGTTCGGCATGCGCATCGAGGATGGGGCGATCGGCGGAGTCGACAGCCGGCCGGAGCAGATCCGGCGCGTCGCCGACGCCTCTCTGCGCCGCCTGCGCACCGACACCATCGACCTCTTCTACCAGCACCGTGTGGACCCCGACGTTCCCGTCGAGGAGGTCGCCGGGGCGGTGGGCGAGCTGGTGAAGGCGGGCAAGGTGCGCCACTTCGGGCTGTCGGAGGCCGCTGCGGGCACGATTCGCCGCGCCCACGCCGTGCACCCCGTCACCGCGGTCCAGAGCGAGTACTCGCTCTGGACCCGCGATCCCGAGCCCGAGGTACTGCCGACGCTGGCCGAACTCGGCATCGGCTTCGTGCCGTTCAGCCCGCTGGGCAAGGGCTTCCTCACCGGCACCGTCGACGCGGCCACCAACTTCACCGAAGGGGACGTCCGGACGACGATCCCGCGCTTCAGCGAGGACAACCGGACGGCCAACCAGGCACCGGTCGACCATGTCGCCGCGCTGGCCAGGGCCAAGGACGCCACCCCCGGGCAGGTCGCTCTTGCCTGGCTGCTCGCGCAGCAGCCGTGGATCGCGCCCATTCCCGGAACCCGCCGCATCGAGCGTGTCGAGGAGAACGCCGCGGCGACCCAGGTCGGCCTGTCCGCCGACGAGTTGGCCGATCTCGACGCGTTGGCGTCCCGCGTCGGCGTGCAGGGCGACCGCTACAACGAGATGCACATGGGCCTCGTGGGCAAGTAGGCCCACGAGGAAATCGGCTGTACATCACCAACGCCGGCCTCCACGCACCCCACCTCCAGCGCGGGACCGTCAACCCCGGCCAGCTGCTCACCTACTCAGGCCCGCAGCACCGCTGAACCGCCGGCCACCCGGTACGGAGGCCGGCCAGATCCCGCAAGGCCGCCACCGCGATGTCCCTCCCTCGCCATGAGGAACTGCCATCCGGCCGCGCCACCGCACTATCCCCCGCACCAGCACGACAGAAAGGCGTACCGACCGTGTCCCAGAACATCCCCGACGTCACGCTGAACAACGGCGTCCAGATGCCGATCCTCGGCTTCGGCGTCTTCCAGGTCCCGGCCGAGGAGACCGAGCGGACCGTCACCGAGGCGCTCGCCGCCGGCTACCGCCACATCGACACCGCCCAGGGCTACCAGAACGAGGAGGCCGTCGGCCGCGCCATCGCCAAGAGCGGCATCCCCCGGGACGAGCTGTTCATCACCACCAAGCTGTGGATCCAGGACGCCGGCGAGGAGCGGGCCAAGCGCGCCTTCGACACCTCGCTGCGCAAGCTCGGCCTCGACCGTCTCGACCTCTACCTGATCCACCAGCCTTTCGGCGACATCTACGGCTCCTGGCGGGCCATGCAGGACCTCTACCGGCAGGGCACGATCCGCGCCATCGGTGTCTCCAACTTCCTCCCCGACCGGCTCATCGACCTCATCGACCACAACGAGATCACCCCGGCGGTCAACCAGATCGAGACCCACCCGTTATTCCAGCGGACCCTCGACCAGGAGATCATGGACAAGCGCGGGGTGCGGCTCGAATCCTGGGGCCCGCTCGGCCAGGGACGCGACGACCTCTTCACCAACCCCGTGCTGAGCCAGATCGCCGCCGCGCACGGCAAGACCGTCGCCCAGACCGTCCTGCGCTGGCTCGTCCAGCGGGATGTCGTGGTCATCCCCAAGTCCGCCCGCCCCGAGCGGATGGCCGAGAATCTGGACATCTTCGACTTCACGCTCTCGCCGGAGGAGATGGCCCGGATCGCCACCCTGGACACCGGCGCCAGCAGTGTCATCGACCACCGGGACCCCGACGCGGTCGCCTGGCTGGGCAATCGCCGCTTCGACTGACCGCCGCTGCCCGCCGCCGACGACACCACGGTGTCGTCGGCGGCGGGCTCGCCGCGTCTTGTCGTCCTGCCCGAGCGCGGCGAGTCCTCGCCTATTCGGTGAATTCGGTACGGGACACGCGCAGTGCGGTGTCGTGGGCGCCGCGCCGCAACGCCGGGTCCTCCTCGGGACCGGCGCCTTCACTGCCGGCGCGCAGGAACTCCAGAGGGGTGTCGTGGGGCAGATCGGCCCAGCGCACCACGGGCGGCAGAGCGAGACTCTGTACGACGAGGGTGACGACGATGACGCCCGAGGTCACGAAGATGATCGTGTCGCGGTCCGGGAAGGGTGCGCCGGAGTCCAAGGCGGTCGGTACGGAGAGCGCCAGGGCGAGGGAGACGGCGCCGCGGACGCCGCACAGAGCGCCGACCACCCGCGAGCGGTGGCCGACACGGCGCAGGCGTTGCGCGGGGTGGTGATCCAGGAGGCGGATCAGACCGACGGTGACCAAGAGAAACGGGAGGCGTACGGCGACGAGCACCACCGAGACGACCCCGACCGCGATCAGGGCATCGGTGAGATCGTCACTGGTCAACCCTCTGGACGCCGCCCGCAGTTCAAGGCCCACCAGAATGAACAGGGCGCCGTTCAGCGCATTCGTGGCCACCGACCAGAACGCAGTCATGTGCAGGCGGGTCCCGGTCGCGGGCAGACGCGGTCCGGTCTGGCTGACCCGACGCGCCACGGCTCAAAGGAGAGTGATACCGGTGTATCGAGCCAGAGCGTCGACGAGTTCTTCCTGGAACGCCTCGTCCTGGGTGGCCGGGGCCGGCTGCTGTTGTGCTTGGTGGAACCAGTACCGTCCGGTGACGTGCACGTCGGGGTCGTTGCTTCCAGCGAGCCATGCCTGGGTGACGTGACCGAGACGGAGGTCGTCGCTCGCCGCTGCGCCGCCCATGCGGGTGGGCACCCACCCCGGGTCGACAGCGTTGGTGAACACGTCCGGCCAGGTGCGGGCGATGAAGAGCGCCAGTGCTGTGACCAGCAGCTTGCTGTCGGAGTAGGAGTGCGTCCTGCGCGCGCCTGACCAGTCCACGTCGGTGAGGTCCGGCCGCCCGCCTCGGTGCATTCCACTGCTGACGTACACGAGCCGTGCCGGCCGCTCGATGAGCGCGGTCAGCACGTACGGCGCCACCACGTTCACCGGGAGAAGCGATGCGCCGTGCTCGACGCCCGCGTTATGGATCACCGCGTCCATCCTGCCCAGGCGGTTCACGCCTTTGGCGACAGCCCGGACATCGTCCATGTGCGCCAGGTCGCCGATGACGACGTGTGCTCCCTTGGCGGCGAGGTCGTCGAGCGCGTCGGCGCGCCGGTCGTTTCGGGCGTGCAGGACGAGCTCGTGACCGTCCGAGATCAGGTCCTCGGCTGCATTGCGGCCGAGCCCTTCCACGGAGCCGGTGACGAAGATGCGGGCCATGAGATGTTCCTTCCTGTTGCTGTGTAAATCGATGCCGCAGCCGGGGACGGGTCAGCGCTCGGTGCCGGGTTGCGCGGCGGCGTCCTGCTCCTGGGTGGCGGCCCAGCTGGCCAGGAGTTTGAGGGCGTCAGCCCCCGCAGTGCCCGGGTCGGCGCTGTAGACGGTGACGCAGAGTCCTCCCTCGCCGGGCAGGTCGAGGGACTCGTGGACGAGTTCCATGTCGCCGACCGCAGGGTGGTGGAACCGTTTGGTGCCTTCGGTGAAGACGTGGACGTCGTGGGCGCCCCACAGGGTGCGGAAGGCGTCGCTGCGGGTGGACAGCTCGCCGATCAGGTTCGACAGCTCGCGGTCGTAGGGGTCTTTGGCGACGGCGACCCGCAGGGCCCCGACCCCGTCGTGGGCCACGCGTTCCCAGTCGGGATAGAAGCGGGTGGCGCGCGGATCGAGGAAGACGTAGCGGGCGTTGTTGGCGGGGTCCTGCTCGAGGGCCTCGTGGTGCAGGGCGCGGGCGAGAGGGTTGGCCGCCAGGATGTCCAGGCGGTTGTTGCGCACGTAGGCCGGCTGGTCGTGGAGCCCTTCGATGATGCGCAGCACGCTGGGCCGCACGGTGGGCGCCTTGGGGCGCCGGCGTAGGCGGGACGGGCCCGCATTGGCCGCGCGGGCCAGGACGTGGAGATGATCGCGTTCGGTGTCGTCCAGGCGCAGGGCCTTGGCGAGGGCGTCCAGGACGCTTTCCGAGACACCGCCGAGATTTCCGCGTTCCAGGCGCGTGTAGTACTCGACGCTGACCCCGGCGAGCATCGCTACCTCGCCGCGGCGCAGCCCGGCACACGCCGCTGCCCGTACACCGGCAGGCCCGCCTGCTCGGGGGTGATCTTCGCGCGGCGGGATCTGAGGAATGCACTGACTTCGTCCCGGTTGTCCATGCGTCCAGCGTAAGAAACCGAAAGGGCCGGTGGGGGTCCCTGTCAGTACCCCTCACAGCGTGAACTCCCTCGCGCGGATGAAAACCGGTTCTCTGTTCATTGCCCTCATGTGCCGGTCGAGCCTGCAGGACCCTTCCTGCAGAGCTCGGGGCACCGAAAGATTCTGGAGATCACCATCAAGCTCCTCACCGGCCGCATCGGCTCGGCAGTGCTGCGGCGCCTGGTCGCCGACGTGCACCGCCCCGCCAGGCCCTCCGCGGAAGAGCCGGGCCACGGCCCTCACCGGCTTCCACCCCTACCTCCCCGAAAGACCCTCTCGTGTCCACTTCCACCAGCCCAGCGGTGCGGCCCACCACCCCCTCGCGGGGCATGACCCGCTCGCTGACCCTGCTGTTCGCGTTCGCCGGCGGCCTCGCCGTCGGCAACCTGTACTGGGCCCAGCCCCTGATCGACTTCATCGCGGGCGACCTGCACGCCTCCCCGGCCATCGCGGGCTGGCTGATCACCGTCACCCAGATCGGCTACGCCGCCGGAATCGTGCTGATCGTGCCGCTCGGCGACGTCCTCGACCGCCGCCGCCTGATCCCGCTCATCACGCTGGCCTCGGCCGTCGCCCTCGCCGCCTGCGCGCTCGCCCCGTCCTTCGGGGCCCTGGCCGGGGCGATCACCCTGCTCGGCATGACGACCGTCTCCGGTCAGCTGCTGACCCCGCTCGCCGGAGACCTCGCCGCCGACGAGAACCGGGGCGCCGTCGTCGGCACCGTGGTCTCCGGACTGCTCACCGGCATCCTCGTCTCGCGCACCATCAGCGGACTGGTCGCCGAAGCCGCCGGCTGGCGCGCCGTCTACGCCGCGGCCGCCGTCCTCGCCATCCTGTTCGCCGTGCTCCTGTACCGCTCCATCCCCTCGATGGAGCCGAAGACCCGCATGCCGTATCCGGCGCTCATCGCCTCCGTCGGCCAGGTGATACGCCGCGAGCCGGCCGTGCGCTGGACGCTGGTCCTCGGAGCGATCGGCTTCGCCGTCTTCCAGATGTTCTGGACCGGCCTCACCTTCCTGCTCAGCAACCCACCCTTCTCCTACTCGGTCTCCGTGATCGGCCTGTTCGGCCTGTTCGGCCTGGCCGGCCTCGCCGGAGCCCTGGCCGCACAGCGCGCCGGGCGCCTGCACGACCGGGGCTGGTCACTGCCCGCCACCGGCGCGGCCCTCGTCCTGGCACTGATCGCCTTCGGCATCTCCGCGACCGTCGGCGCCTCCGTCGTCCTCGTCATCATCGCGATCGTCGTGCTCGACGTGGCCGTCCAGGGCCTGAACCTGCTCAACCAGGCCCGCCTCTTCGCCGTCTCGCACGAGGCCCGCTCCCGCCTGAACACCGCCTTCGTCGCCAGCAACTTCGTCGGCGGCGCCATCGGCTCCGCCGCCGCAAGCATCCTGTGGGCGCACGGTGGCTGGAGCTCCATCTGCGCTGCCGGATCGGCCCTGATCGTGCTGGCCCTCCTGGTCTGGGCTGCGGGCCGCCGCACGCTGAAGGCCGCGACCATCACCCAGAACTGACCCCGCCTCACACCCCACCGAAGGAATCCCATGGAAACTTGATCGCGTCGCCGAGCCGGCGCGGACACACCGCCCGCCAGTATGTGCAGACGACCGGCACAGCACCGGGAATCCACGACGGCCACCTCGTAAGAGCGCGAGCTGTGGTGCCCCCGGCCCGCCCGTTCCCCCGCCGGATGAAAAAGACATCATGCGCGCCACTGTGAGGCGCGCCCCTGTGAATCAAGGAGCAAACGACATGATCTCCCGTGAAGACCGCCGTGAGGCTGAAGACCAGATCGCCCGCCTGATCTACACCTACTGTCACCGGCTCGACGGTGCCGACCTCGAAGGAGCGGCGTCGCTGTTCGAGAACGCGAGGTGGCAGCTCTCCCCGGAAGTCGTCTGTCACGGCAAGGCCGAGCATCTTGCCGCTCTGGAAGAGCCCATCATCGTGTATGGCGACAAACTGGGCACCCGCCATATGGTCGGCAACCTCATCACCGATGTCGCCGACGACGGCCTGACCGCGCACAGCATGTCCTACGTGCTCAGCTTCCAGGTCGCAGAGGGCTTCCCCCTCCAGCCCATCTTCCAGGGGCGCTACGAGGACACCTTCGCCCTCGCCGACGGGGAATGGCACTTCGTCTCCAGGACAGTTCACGCCGACGGGATCGGAGATATGAGCCACCACCACAAGAGCGCCTGAAGCGATGCGCTCCCAGCCTCCTCGGGGCTTCGCGCAGCGCGGTGTGCGGGGTGAAGTTCTGCGCCTTGGCCCGTGCCCGGAACTCGTCCACGAGCTCTTTGCGATCGCCGTGGACGATGTCGGGCCGGCTGCGCGGCTGTGACGCGTCGGTCCGCCGCCCGCCGTCGGCTCAGGTACGGCCCGTGCCTTGGTAGACGTCGAGTTCACCGTCGAGTTCCAGTGCGAGCACCGTTGCGTATGCGTCGACGTCCCGCGAGGCCGGCGCGTCGATCCAGGCAACGCCTGGCACGTCGTGCAGACCGCCGACGACGCGATGCGCGAGGGGCGCGCCTGTGCCGACGACCGACACCCGCTTCACGCGGCTGCGCAGCCCCCGCACGGCCACGTACTCGCGCGGCGGGTCGAAGCAGAAGAGGTAGAGGGTGCGACGGTCGGCGGACAGGGTGCTCGGCCCGTAGTGGTGCCCGGCCGGCAGGCCCGCGACGGTCCCGTACACCGCTTCGCGGTGCGCCGCGATCCAAGCACCGAGCCCTTCGAGGCGTGCCGCCTGCTCGTCCGTGACAGTGCCGTCCTCCCGCGGGCCGACCCCGAGCAGCAGATTGCCGCCCGTCCCGATCGTCTCCGCGAAGTACCGCACCAGCTGCCGCACCGACTTGTGGTTCGTGTCGCCGGGCTGGAACCCCCATGAGTCGTTCACCGTCAGGCACAGCTCCCATGGCCCGTCCGGTGCGCGCAGCGGTACTCCCTGCTCGGGGGTGGCGTAGTCCCCATGGCCGATCAGCCGCGCATTGCACACGATGTCCGGATCGGCACCGAGAACACGGGCGGCGAGCGCGTCCGTGCCCCACTGCTCCTTGGTGCGTTCCCACTCGCCGTCGAACCAGAGGAGATCCGGGCGGTATCGGTCGACGAGTTCGCCGACCTGGCCGTCGCGGTAGGCGAGATAGCGGGCCCAGGCCTCCGGGTCTTCCACGCCGCCCCGGGGCGCGACCCAGCGGCTGGTCAGCACGTCCTCGTGGGTGGAGGAGGGGCTGGGGTGCAGGACGCTCGCATAGTCGGGGTGGTTCCAGTCGGAGTGGGAGTAGTACAGGCCCACCTTGAGACCTTGCTCGCGCAGCGCCGTGGCGTACGGTCCGACCAGGTCACGCCCGGCAGGCGCGTGCCGTACGACGTCCAGGTCTCCGTACCCGGTGTCCCACAGGGCCACCCCGTCGTGGTGACGTGCCGTCAGGACGGCGTAGCGCGCACCGGAACGCGCGAAGAGGGCGGCCCAGCCGCGCGGGTCGTAGCGTGCGGCGGTGAAACCGCCGAGCTGCTTCATGTACTGCTCGTGCGAAACCTGTCCCGTGTAGAAGGCCCAGGACTCGGGGACCCCCTCGACGGCGTAGATGCCGTAGTGGACGAAGATTCCGAGCTTCGCGTCGGAGAACCAGGACTGCATGGGCATCGGGCAACACCTTTCTCCGGTGAACGGCGACTGGCGGGGCGGCCTCGTGCCGCCCCTGGCCGACGGAATGCCGGGCGCCGACCAGGACGCGCCGGGCCGGCTCAGCCTCCGCCGGTCCATTTTGCCCGCCGACGAGCAGACGTTGTACGGAAGCGACAACCAGGCGCAGCTCAGCTGGGCCGAGCCCGGCATCCGGGCATGGCGGCCCGGGCCCGTCAACAGCGCTACGGTACGGCCTGACCGCTCGGACCCCGGTCTCCCACACGATGACGCAGGAGCGCTGACGACATGACGAACCGCTGGGCCGGAGTGACGATCGACTGCCTGGACGTGGAACGGGTGGCGGGATTCTGGAGCACGTTGCTGGACCGACCCCGGGGACCGTCCGAGCCAGGCTGGATCTACCTCGGTCTCCGCGACGACCCCCAGCCCCGCCTCGTTTTCCAACCGGTGACCGAGCCGAAGCGTGGCAAGGTGCGCCTCCATCTCGACGTCGCGGTCGACGACATCGAGCGGGGAATCGCCCAGGTCATCGCGCTCGGCGGCCGGTACACCGGCGAGCGCCATGAATACGACGAGGGCGTGATCGTTGTCATGACGGATCCCGAGGGACACGAATTCTGCATGGCCCAGTACTACTGACCCTGCTGGCATTTCCCTCGGTGAGGGTCTGCCCGTCAGGTCTGTCCCTTCAGGGATCTGCCTGTCCACTCCAAGACCGCGCGATCTCGGTTCGGGTGCCCAGGACAGAGTGTCACTCGGCGATGACTTTGCTTGAAGGCGAGAGTCTCTTCATCGAACGCCTTGTCGGACACCCTCTGCTCGGGTGCAGTGCAGGTACGACTCACAAAGGAGGCACGTCCACATGTCTGGTTCGAATCCGGTAGCAGGCCGAAGCCCGGGAGCTGAGGTGTGGCCACTGATCTGTGCTGAGCGAGCCGCACTGGCAGCCGATCTTGCAGGCCTGTCCGACGAGCCGTGGGCGACGCCCTCACTGTGCGACGGATTGACGGTACGTGAGGTGCTCGCGCACCTCACTGCCGGGGCGAGCCTCAATTCGGTGCGCTGGCTTGCGGGCGTGATCCGCTGCCGATTCGACTTCGACAGGCAAGTGGCCATGCGGCTGGCCGAACATCTCGGTGCGACCCCGGCCGAGACGCTTGACCGTTTCCGGCGCATCGTCCCCAGCAGAACCAAGCCTCCTCTCCCTGCCATTGCCCTGCTCGGCGAGACGATCGTGCATGCGGAGGACATCCGGCGCCCGTTGGGCATTCGCCGCGACTACCCGATCGAGACGGTCACACGGGTAGCGGAGTACTACCAGGGTACGGACCTCGTTGTCGTTGCCAAGGGGCGCATCGGCGGCCTACGACTCGTCGCGGACGACGGCCCCTTCAAGACGGGATCCGGGGCGCTCGTGTCCGGCCGTACCTTGGCCCTGACGATGGCCATGACCGGGCGCGAGGCATACGCAGACGACCTGGAAGGCACCGGTGTCGAGCTCCTCCGTGAGCGCTGCGGAATGGCCTGACGGTCAAGGCGGCCCACCGCCCGCGGGTGCGCCTGTAACCGATCGCGGCAGTGGCGCTAGGTGTACTGACCCGAGAGGTTAGGGACGCGGCTGGCGGGTGGCAGCCCCTGCAGGGCGGTGTGTCTCCTGTGATGGTTGTAGGTATGGAGCCAGCCGGGGTACGCGTCGCGGCGTTCCTGCTTGCTGAGGTAGGGCTTGGCGTAGGCCCATTCATCGAGCAGGGTGCGGTTGAAGCGTTCGACTTTCCCGTTGGTCTGTGGGCGGTAGGGGCGGGTGCGTTTATGGGTGATCCCCGCGTCGGCCAGTGTGATGGCCCAGGTGCGTGAGCGGTAGCAGGAGCCGTTGTCGGTCAGGACGCGCTGGACGGTGATTCCGGCCTGGCCGAAGAAGTTCTGCGCCCGGGTCCAGAACGCGGAGGCAGTCTCCTTCTTCTCGTTGGCGAGGATGTCGCTGTAGGCCAGGCGGGAATGATCGTCGACGGCGTTGTGGAGGTAGCTGTAGCCCCCGCCGATCCGGTTCTTGCGACCGGCTTGGCGGCCCAGCACTTGATGGCCGCCGCCGTTGGGAATGTTGCCGAGCTTCTTGATGTCGACATGTATCAAGTCGCCTGGTGCGGCGTGCTCATAGCGGCGGATGACACGGCCCGTGGCGCGGTCCAGGTGCGACAGCCGGGCGATCCGGTATCGGGTAAGTACCCGATGCACGGTGGAGGGATTGAGGCCGAGCAGGTAGGCGATGCGGGCTGGGCCCCAGCGGCGCAGGACGCGGACTTTGATGATGCGCCGCTCGGTGCGGGTCGGCGTTTGACGCGGGCTGAGGTGCGGCCGGCTGGAGCGATCCGTCATCCCGGCGGGTCCCTGCTCGCGGTAGCGGTCGGCCCACCGTTTCGCTGTGGTGGGTGAGACTTGGAAGCGTTCCGCCGCGCGGCGGAGTGGCCATTGGTCGTCGACGACGCACTGCGCCAGGCGCAGGCGGCCGGTCTCGGTCAGGGGTGCGTTGCGGTGGACCATGCGGGTCCTTCTGGCTCAGAAGATGACGATGTCCGGGTGCACGAGTGATGTCTCGTGCACCCGGCCGTTGGATGGGCGCCGGCAGGTGGTGAGGTCGGTAGCGGGTTGTGAAGACGTGGGTGGGCTCGCGCGGAATGCATGCGCTATTCGCGGGTCGCCAGCTCGCCCAGACGGGGCTCGCCGATCACGCTGAGCATGTCCGTGTGGTGTGGGGTCCACCCCAGTTCCTGGCGGGTACGTGACGCGCCCACTGCCACCTCAGCGCTCTCGCGCGCGCAGAGTTACCAGGCGACGGCTCCCTTGTCGTCGAAGAAGCCGCCTCGGGGGCCGTCGTCGGGCAGGGTGGCGAGGCGAAGGGCGATCGCGGCGCCCTGCTCGGGTGTTCGTTCTCCGGCGAATCCGGTGAAGTCGGTTGCGACGTACCCGGGGCATGCCACGTTCACGACGATGTTCGTGTCAGCGAATCGGCGGGCGTACTGTGCTGTGACGCTGTTGAGCATCGACTTGGAGGGTGCGTAGGCGGCCATGACCGGGCCGGTCTGCAGCGTCAGCGAGCCCATGTTGCTGGACATGTTGACGATCCGGGGCGAGGCGGCGCTGCTGAGCAGCGGGAGCATCGCGTTCGTCACCCGTACAACCCCGAACACGTTCGTCTCCAGGACTGTGCGCAGGACATCGAGTTCGAGGGTCGTGGGGTCCTGCGCCCCGTCCTCGAACCGGCCGGAGATTCCTGCATTATTGACGAGGACGTCGAGTCGCCCGGCTTCCTTCTCGATGCTCGTGGCCGCTGCGGCGACACTGCCGTCCGAGGTGACATCGAGCGCGACTCCGAACGCATCGATTCCTGCGGCATGCAACCGCTCCACGGCCTCCTCTCGTCGGGCGTCGTCACGCGCCCCCACGGCGACGGTGAAGCCAAGGGTTCCGAGGCCCTGAGCGACGGCGAAGCCGATTCCCTTGTTCGCGCCGGTGACCAGCGCAGTCTTGGTGTTCACGCTGACCATGCTCAGCGCGGGGCTTCCGTTTCGTCCAATATCGATCCAGTACGCTGTGATACCCGGCGGGTATCACGAGGTGGATAGGCTATGCGCATGGACGACCTGGAGACCCGTGAGCTGTGGTACTTCGTTGCGGTCGCCGAGGAGCTGCACTTCGGGCGCGCGGCCCAGCGGCTCGGGATCGCGCAGCCACCGCTGTCGCGCGCCATCCGGCAGATGGAACGTCGGCTCGGCGTCCAACTTCTGGACCGGGATCGACGGGGGGTGGCCCTCACCGGCGCCGGCGAGGTGTTGCTGCGGGAAGCCCGGGTGTCCCTCGATGCGGTCGCGGCTGCCACGCGCCGGACCCGGCGGGCAGCGGATCTCCAGCAGCCGCTGGTACTGGTGACAAAATCCGGCGCATCACGCGAGCTGCTGCAACGGCTCCTCGCCTCGTGGGCAGACAACACCGATACGGCACCGGTCGAAGTCGTCCTTTGCGAGGTCGGTGAGCAGGCACGGTACCTGCGCAACGGGCGCGCGGATGTGGCCCTCATGCACCGGCCGGTCGACGACCTGGCCGGGTTCGATACCGAAGACCTCTGCACCGAAGGCCAAGTCGCCCTCCTCCCGTCCGGCCACCCGCTCGCCGCACGTCCCCAGCTCACCCTCGCGGACGTCAGCAACGTGCCTGACCTTCCCATCGCCCGATGGCCCCAGCTCGACGGCTCCTACCCCGACGGCCCCGGGCCAGAGGTGCACACCCAGTCACAACTCGCTCAGCTCGTCGCGCTCAGCAAGACCCTGCTCGTCATCCCGGCCTCCAGCCGCGCCTGGCAGTGGCCCGACCATGTCGCGGTGCCCGTCGTCGACGCCCCGGACATCACAACCGTGCTTGCATGGCCAGCTGGCCACCACTCATCGGCCCTCGCCGCACTGGCCCGAGCCGCGGCCGAGCTTCGCAACAGGCCACCAGCTGCGCCCACGCCCTGAACCTCCTCGCCACCCGACTCCGCGGATGTCAACGGGAGGCCAATCAGAGCTATATTGTCACCAACCTCTGTGAACAGAACAGCTAGGCTCCCGGAAGAAAGAGGCAGAACGGATGGCCGTGCGGGTCGCGGAGGACCCGTACATCCTTCTGCGGCTGGTGATCCTCCACCGTGGCGCCCAGGGCACATGCTCGCTCGGTCTCCGCCTCCAGGTCGTCCACCTGTAGATCCAGGTGAGCCTGCATCTGCTGGGTACCAGGGCGCTGCGGCCATGTCGGAGGCGTGTGATCGGGCTCCAACTGGAAGCTGAGGCCTGGGCGTTCCTGTTCCACCGCCCTCAGGCGGACCCACTCCGGGGTGCGCTCCACCTCCTGCCAGCCGAGCAGGGCTCGGTAGAAGTCGGCCAGCGCGGGAGGGTCGGGAGTGCCGAGGACAAAGGCACCTAGTGTCGTCGTCATATCTCCAGCTCTGCCCCGGGCGCTCACGCCCACACTTCTGTGCGCCGAGCGTCGCCGGGACGGACCATGATGCGAGTGGCGGGCAGGTCCCCGATCAGACTGACCGTGGAGGTAGTGGACGCAGGGCCGGGCCGTGAAGGACTTCGCCGTCGATGCCGAACCGCGAACCGTGACAAGGGCACTCCCACGCGGTTTCCGCCTCGTTGAAGGCGGACGAGACAACCGAGATGCGTGCAGCGCGCTGACAGGGCGTGGGCGACCCCGCCCTCGTCGCGGTAGACGGCGCAGCGCCGCCCCTCGACCCGGACGACCGCGCCCGAGCCGGGGGCGATCTCGGCGACCGAGTCGACGTGGGTGGTCTTCAACCTGTCACCTACGAAGTGCCGCGCGACCTCCGCCTGCTGCTTCAGCAGGGCCGTACCTTCACGGAGTGTGCTCCACAGACGACGCGGGTCGTACAGACCCGCCCACTCGGGTTCGGTGCCGGTGAGCGTCGACGCCAGCAACTGCCCGGCCACTCACACACCAGGACGTCCCTGTTCGGCCCCGAAGAACAGTTCCACCGTTACCTGGGCTACTGCTTCGCCATATTCACCATGCCGAACACCCTCGGGCTCTCCCACGAGCTCGTGTTGTGGAACAGTCCGGGGAAGGCCGCAGCGCCCTACGCCGTCGGCGGCGATGACGAGCTGCACGCCTTCATGAACTTCCACCGACCTGAGGTTCCGCTCGATGCCCTCAGGAATCCCGGCGCCCAGCGGGACCTCGTCGCCACGGTCTTCGCGGACGTGGGATGGGAGGTCCCCGCCATGGTCGACGCCATGCGCGAGGCGGATGACCTGTTCTTCGACACGGCCGGCCAGATCCGCATGCCCCACTGGTCCAGAGGCCGCGTCGCGCTCGTCGGTGACGCCGCGTACGCTCCCTCGTTCCTCACGGGGCAAGGCGCGAGCCTCGCGCTGGTCGGCGCCTACATGCTCGCCGACGCCCTGTCCAGGAACCAGGACCACACCGAGGCGTTCGCCGCTACGAACGGGACGCCCGCGATTTCGTAGCCATGAACCAGGCACTGGTCGACAACGGTGAGGGCCCTTGAGCAGCGCAACACCATGCTGCGTGACCTCGTCACCATGCCCGCCCCGGCGGCACAACCGGCCCACTCAGCCCTTACGCTGCCCGAATTCCCTGGCCGTGCCCGGCCGGGCGGGAGGGGCCTCTCGATGGATCCAGGTGAACGCCCCGTCGCTGATCACGATGCGCTCGCGTTCACCGGACGGAGAACGCACCGGCAGCCGCAGCCAGCGCCGCCGCAGCGGCGGCCTGCTCCGGCAGCCGCCGATCGGGATCGGCGCGCAGAAGCACCAGCTGGTGATAGACCGGCGCCGTGGCGGCGATCAGCAGGCTCTGCGCGTCCGTGTGCCGCGAGGGGAGTTCCCCCCGTTCGACAGCGCGGTCGACGAGAACTTCGCACTGGGTGTACCGGTCCGCCCACAGCTTCTTCTGCGCCCGCGCGGCCTGCTCGGAGTGGAACGAGACGGCCATCAGGGCGACGGCGAACGACGGCTGCACGGCCAGGGACTCCTGGATCTCCTGGTTGAGGGCCGTCAGATCGCCTCGCAGGGAGCCGGTGTCCGGTGGCTGCCAGTCGATCTCCCCGGCGGCGTCGATGACATCGACGAGCAGGCCGCCCACGTCGCGCCAGCGCCGGTAGACCGTGGTGCGGTGGACTCCCGCACGGGCCGCGACACCCTCCATCGTGAGTCCTTCGTGACCGCCTTCGGTGAGTTCGGCGCGCACCGCGTCGAGGACCTGGGCGCGGATGCGCGCGGTGCGACCGCCCGGACGGCGGCCCGGCTTCGTGGCCGGTGGTTCTGTCATCGGGAATCCAGTATCCGCTTGATCAACGTGCCGTGGCTGTGTCAGCATCTTAATGCAACGGTCGTCGCACTAATATCCGGCCCGCCCGAGAGGAACCGCCTTCCCGATGCCACCCGTTCCCGCCGACCCCACGGTGCTTCACCCGATGCCCGAGCATCCGCGCGTCGTCCTGCTCAGACCGTTGGTGAAGTCACCGCTGATCGAGGTCGGTGACTACTCGTACTACGACGATCCGGACGACCCGACCGCGTTCGAGACGCGCAACGTCCTGTACCACTACGGGCCCGAGCGGCTCCTCATCGGCAAGTACTGCGCGTTGGGCACGGGCACCCGGTTCATCATGAACGGCGCCAACCACCGCATGGACGGCCCGTCCACGTTCCCCTTCCCCACGATGGGCGGATCCTGGGCCGAGCACTTCGACCTGATCACCGGCCTGCCGGGCCGGGGCGACACCGTCGTCGGCAACGACGTCTGGTTCGGCCACGGCGCGACGGTCATGCCCGGCGTACGGATCGGCCACGGCGCGATCATCGGTGCCGGCGCCGTGGTCACCGGCGACGTCCCCGACTACGGCATCGTCGGCGGCAACCCCGCCCGACTCATCCGTACCCGCTACGACGCCGAAAACGTCGCCCGGCTCCTCGCGGTGGCGTGGTGGGACTGGCCTGTACAGCACATCACCGAGCACGTGCGCACGATCATGTCGGGGTCGGTCGCGGAACTGGAGGGGGCCGCCACGCTCATCGGCCGTCCCTGACATCCGGGCGTGCCGTCGTGCCGGCGGACACGTCCCGGCCTCACCTTCCTCGCCGCCCCGCCTACTGGAAACGAGTGATCGGCCGTGCCTCGCCCCCGTGCCCATATCGCGATGGTCGGCGTACCCATCGTCAGCCACGTCTTGCCCAGCCTCGCGATCATCCGCGAACTGGTGGCCCGCGGACACCGGGTCACCTACGCCAACGATCCGATCGTGGCCGACCGGATCCGGTCTGCGGGCGCCGAACTTGTGCCCTGTACCTCCGTGCTGCCGGTCGCCGACATCAAGTGGCCCGACGACCCCATTGCCGCGGCGAGCCTCTTCCTCGACGACGCCGTCCAGGCACTCCCACAACTGCGCGCCACCTACGAAGACGACCCGGCCGACCTGTACCTCTACGACATCGGCGCCTACGCCGCGCGCGCCCTCGCCGAGGGGCAGGGCCGCTCCCTCCTGCAGCTGTCCCCGACGTTCGTCGGCTGGGACGGCTACGAGGAGGAAGTCGCGGCTCATCTACGGAAGTTGCCGGGGGCCGACGCGTACCGGGAGAGGTTCGCGCGGTGGCTCGCCGACAGCGGGGCGGTCACCACGGACGTGGACGCCTTCTCCGGTCCGCCCGCACGGGCCATCGCCCTGATCCCGCGAGCGATGCAGCCGCACGCCGACCGGGTCGACACCGGGACCGTGACCTTCGTCGGCCCCTGCTTCGACGCCCCTGCGGACACGGACAGCTGGACGCGCCCGTCGGCTGCCGGCCATGTGCTGCTGATCTCGCTCGGCTCCGCGTACACGCGTCAGCCGGAGTTCTACCGCCGGTGCCTCGCCGCCTTCGGCGATCTGCCCGGCTGGCACGTCGTGCTCCAGATCGGCAGGCACACCGACCCCGGGGAGCTGGGGGACATCCCGTCCAATGCCGAGGTGCACTCCTGGGTTCCGCAGCGGGCGATCCTGGAACAGGCGGACGCCTTCGTCACCCACGCCGGCATGGGTGGCTGCGGCGAAGGGCTCCTGGCAGGTGTTCCCATGATCGCCGTGCCGCAGGGGGCCGAGCAGTTCATGAACGCCGACCGGCTCGTGGAACTCGGCGTCGCCCGCCGTGTGGACACGGTAGACGCCACCGCCGAGACCCTTCGCGCGGCGCTGGACGACCTGGTCGGGGACCCGGAACGAGTCGACCGGTCCGAGCGGTTGCAGGCTGCCGCACGGGCCGAGGGTGGCACCGCGCGCGCCGCCGACCTCATCGAGAACATGCTGGCCGCCGCCGGGAACCCCGCCCTCTGAACACCGCAGCTTCCCGCTTCGAGCACCTCGCGGGACCCGGGCCGCGTCACGCTACTTCGGTGCGGCGACGGGCCGTGCAGAGGCAGGCGACCGCGGACCTACGTCTCGCACGTAAGGGGGTGGGTCTCTTCACCCTCACCGTCACCGGTCAGGAGGCACACGCGGCCTCGCCCTGGACGCCGGTGCCAGTGCGGTCGAGGAACTCGCCCATCAGATACTGCGGTCGGCCGACCTGCGTGACCGGGAGACAGGCACCTCACTCACCGTGGGTGTGATCGAAGGCGGCCCCCGCAGCAACGTGACGGCGGGCCGGGCGGCCGCCCGCCTCGATGTCCGGGTCGCCACCGCCGCCGAACAGAACCGTATCGGCGCGGCGCTGGCCGTGCTGCGCCCGGTGGACCGGCGTACGCCGGTCGAGGTGACGGGCGGCTGGCACCGTCCCGTCTTCGAACGCGCCGCACACGTGGCCGAGTTGGCGGATCCGGCCCGCACCTGCGCGGTCCCGTCGCGGTCGGTCGGCCGCAGGAGGGGTTCAGGCGTCGGACAGGGGCGTGAGGGCCGTCGCGGTCAGTACCGCACGCTCCACCATGCCGGTGACCGAGGTGTTCTCCGAGCGGGCGTGGGCTCCGGAGCCGACCGCGCCGATGCCGTCCAGCACCGGGACACCTGCCGCGACGACGAAGTCGCCGTCGCTGGCGCCGCCGACCGCCGTCTCACGGGCGGGGCGCGATCACGCTGTGCTGTGGGGTGCCCCCGCCCCCGTCCACGACGATCAGGGCCCTGTCGAATCCGACGCGTAGGGCACGACCACGACCTGTACGTCGTCCTCGTAGACGACCCGCCCCGGATCCACGGAACGCAGCACCCGGCAGTCGACGCCGTGAGCGGCCAGGATCTCCAGATAGCCGGGGACCCGGGCGAGGAGATGCGCGGCTGACGGCTTGAACCACGCGGCTGCCCCAGGGTTGACCTCATCGTCGTACACCGTGGGGTCGACTGTCGAGGGGTCGGTGTACGCGGCGTCGTACCAGCGATTGTTGCTGCGGCGGAAGGACTCCTGTTCGTCCGAGAGTCTCCCCTCCCGCGCCAGAGTGTTGACGAGTCCGAAAACACCCGTGAAGTGGCCTCGGCCGTTCCGGTGCGGCGACTGGAACCGTACGTACTGGACGGTCTCGCCGTCGGTCATCCCCATCGGGTCATGCTCTCACCCGCCCTTCGTTCCAGGGCAGTTGGTGTTCCGCCTTCAGGACACCTTGTGTTCAGTGCGCCGCGGCGAGGTGCTCGAAGGCCCACGTGGCGAACGTCGTCACCGGGATGTCCATCGCCTGGGCGAACTCCGGGCGGGCCGGCTGACCGACGACGTCGCTCCACTCGTGTCCGGCCCCCCATGCGGGCATTCCCGCAGCGAGGGCCTCCGAGAGGCTCATCGAGGGTGCCGGTACCTCGACGCCCCATACCTTCGAGAGGGTCCGGGCGATCTCCTTCATGGTGAGCCGGTCACCGGCCAGTTCCAGCTCGATCCCGTGGAAGCGGTCCGGATCGCTGATGGCGTGCGCGGCGGCAGCGCCTATGTCCGTAGCTGCCACCAGAGCCAGTTCCGTGCCCGGCTGCAGAACGGTCGCCAGGCCCCCGGTCGGTCCGTGGGGCGCCAGCTGAGGCAGGTTCTCCATGAAGAACGCCGGTTTGACGACGCTCCAGCGGTCGAAGCCCGCACCGCGCACCAGTTCCAGGATCGCTTGCTTGGTCTCGAAGTACGGCTGCATGGGCGCCCAGCGGCCCTCGGCCCAGCCGGGAGCCCGAGTGTGTTCACCGACTCCGCTGGTGGAGGACTGTACGAACTGCGGCACCCCCGCTTCCCCGGCCGCGTGTACCAGGTTGGTGGCCTGGGCCAGTTCCGCCGCGAAATCGACGCCGTCCTCGCTCATCGGCGGCATCTGTACCGAGAACACCGAGCGGACACCGCGGACGGCGGGGTCCAGCGAGGCCCTGTCGTTCAGGTCGCCGGTGACGAGTTCGGCGCCCAGGGCCTCGACGGCCTTCGCGCTCTCCTTGTGCGGATCACGCACCAGAGCGCGGACCGGAATGCCGGCGGACAGCAGCGCACGGGCCGTCGCGCCGCCCTGACGGCCGGTGGCACCGGTAACCAGAACAGGGGCTGAGGTGAGAGTCATGATCACTCCTGCTGATGAGTCGTAGATCGATCGACAACAAACGGCGTGGCCCGCCGTTTCTCTTCGGCTACGATATGGCGGAGGCCACCACTTAGCAAGCGAGGGAGAACATGCCCGGTCAGCGCGCAGACGCACGCCGCAACTACGCCCGCATCCTGGAAGTGGCCGAAGCTGAGGTCTCCACCCACGGCGCCGACGCCTCCCTCGAGCAGATCGCCCGTACGGCAGGCGTCGGCTCAGCCACCGTGCGCCGTCACTTCCCCACCCGGCAGGCCCTGCTGACAGCCGTCTTCCACGAGCGCATCGAGGCCCTGTGCGAACGCGCGCGGAAACTCGAGGAGGCTCAGGACAGCCGCGCGGCACTCCTGACCTGGCTCCACGACCTGCTCGCATACGCCGTCTCCGCCCGCGGACTTGCCGACGCCCTCACCTACGAGCCCCCCACTCCCGACCCCCGTCATGACTCGTGTGGTGCCGCCCTCGAAGCCGCGGGTACACCGCTGCTGCGCCACGCCATCAGCGACGGCTCGGTCAAGGAGACCGTCACCTTCCATGACCTGATCACCCTGACGGTCGGCATCGCCCTGGCCACCGAACAGCACCCCGGCGCCGCCGAACAGGCCGACCGCCTTCTCCGGCTCGCGGTCGACGGAGTCAGTCCCCGGAGCACCGCGCACTGAGCACGGCTTGCGGGGAGGTGTGTGTTCCGTCCGTCAGGAGGTGGACGCGTCGGTGGGGGCCACCGTCATCGGGCGGCGCACCTTCGACCTCGGCCTGGGTCCGTGGGGCGGCACGCCGTGGCCCGGCGTCCCCGGCTTCGTGGTCACCCACCGCACCAGGGAAGACCTCCTCGGCGACAAGGGCCCCGCTGATCCAGCAGGGAAAGCCCGCCGGGGGGCCCGAGACCCACCTGCGCCACCGCGTCCCGAAGCAGTAGGTATCCACCGGCCGTCGGCGAGGGGGTGTCACCGACGGCCGGGGTGTGCGGGTTCAGTTGACGTAGACCTCGGCACGGTCGACGCTCACGAAGGACCCCTGGGACTGGGCGTTGTGCTGCCCGGTCACCCGGATGCGGAGGGTGTGGTCGCCGTTTCCGAGCCGTGGGCTCCTGTACTGCACGGCTTCTCCGATGCGGATGGTTCCGTGGAAGTCCACTGTCTGCTCCGGCCCGCCGTCGATGCTGATGGCCGCGTAACCGTTGCCCGTGTCCTTCACGGACAGCAGGGTGATGCGGGTGCCGGTGAAGGAGAACGTCGCCGTGGCGCCCGCGCTGCCGCTCCAGTGGTCGTCGCTCCAGAAACACTGGGTCGCGCAGCCTGTGCCGGAGTTCCAGGCGCCGCTGTAGGTCACGCCGCCCGCCCCGCTGGAGCGGCCGTCGTCGTTGATCCAGTAATTGCCGGAACCGGGATCGCCGGAGGGCAGGTCCTGAGTGGCGCCGAGGGCGAGGGGCCGGCCGAAGTCAGGAGTGCCGTCGGCGCGCCAGGTGAACTTCTGCGCCCGGGTGGTGCGGTTGGTATAGGTGGACACGGACGTGGTCTTGGCGTGATAGACGATCCAGTCCTCCGTGCCGTCCGGGGAGCGGAAGAAGGCGTGGTGGCCGGGGCCGAACACGCCCCGTTCGTCGGCCCGTGAGAACACCGCGTCGGGATGCTGGTACCAGGCGCCCGGTACCAGCGGGTCGGCGTCCGCCGGCAGCGACATCATCCGGATCTGGTAGTCGGGCTTGCCGGTGTCGCAGGCGGAGTAGGTCATCCATACACGGCCGTTGCGGTAGAGGAACTCAGGCCCCTCGCGTACTTCTGGGCACCCGCCTGCCGCATCGAAGGCGACGGCGTTCCCGGAGACGGTGTACGGGTTGGACATCGGGGCGATGTTCAGGCCGTTGTGCTGATACCGGTTGATACCGCTGTAGGCGAGGTAGAGGCGGCCGTTCATCTGGAGGATGCCGGCGTCGATGGCGAATTCGTCGGCGTGGTTGGGCGGGGCGAGCTTCGCCTTGAAGTGGTAGGGGCCGGCGGGGTCGTCGCGTTCCGACTCCAGGACGTAAAGGCGGTGGTGGTCGTCGATGCCGTCGTCCGCCGTGTAGTAGAGGTACCAGCGGTCGCCGAAGCGGTAGAACTCCGGAGCCCAGATATTGCGGTTACGGGAGGGATCGGAGTCGGTCCACACCGTGACGGGGTCGGCGGCGGCGAGATTTCCGAGGGAGGACGAGCGCCACATCTTGATGCTGTCGCCCTGGGTGGTGGTGAGGTAGTAGTTCCCGCTCCAGTGGGTCATGAACGGGTCGGGTCCGGTGTTGAGCGGGTTGCGGAACGTGCCGGCCGCGGCGGCGGGCGCCGGTTCCGGTGACGGTGCTGCCGCGGCCGGGGCCGTGACGGCGGGAAGCACGCCCAGGACCAGTCCGAGGAGGGCGGTGATGAGGGTACCGATGTGTCTTGTGGGGCGTTGGGGCGGTTGTGAGGGCATGAGGCGTCCTTCCGGGCGAGCCCGTTGGGGGATGGGGACCACACGCACTTTTACATCGATGTAATGACGGGGCGCCACGTTAAGTACGGGGCGGTCGCCGTGTCAATGCCTGGCGCAGGCGGGCGCGTTGGGGGCGCCGCAGCCCCGGGTAACCAGCGCGGCGGGCGGGTCGACGCCTCGTGCGGCGTGGGGCCGGGCGGGGGCGGTCCGGAGCGGGTCCGGCGGCCCATAGGCTGACCCCCATGTCTGTCACGTTGAGCTCCACCAAGACCCGCGCCGCCCTCCGCGTTTCGGCCCGCGTCTCAGGCGAGTTGCTGATCGTCCTTGCCATGACCGCAGTGGCGGTGTGGGCGCTGGGGCGGATGTGGTCGGTCGTCTGGCCGCTCATAGTCGGCCTGCTGCTCACCACCCTGACCTGGCCCATAGCGCGATTCCTGCGCCGGCGCGGGTGGCCCCCGGCCCTCGCGGCTTCGGTCGTGACGGTGCTGTTCCTCCTGGTCGCCGCAGGGGTCGTGGCGTTGATCGCGGTACCGGTGTCCTCCCAGTCCGGGCAACTGGCCGACGGCGTGGTCGAAGGCATCCAGAGGCTGCGCGAGTGGGCCTCCGGGCCTCCGCTCAACATCAGTGACGACCAGATCACCGGTGCGTTCGACTCCGCGACCGCCCGCATCCAGGACAGCCTGGGCAGCATGGTCACCACCGTCGTCACGGGGGTGAGCACGGTGGTCAACGGTGTGGTCACCGTCGTCCTCGCGGTCTTCCTGATGTTCTTCATGCTCAAGGACGGCCCCCGGTTCCTGCCGTGGCTGGAACGTCAGCTGCCCGGTCGGCTCGCCACCGATGTTCCTGCCGTGGCGTCCCGTGGTTGGGAGACCCTGGGTGAATTCGTGCGCTCCCAGGCCTATGTCGGCCTGCTCGACGCGGTCCTCATCGGCCTCGGCCTGTGGATCGTGGGGGTGCCGCTCGTGCTCCCGCTGGCGGTGCTGACCTTCGTGGCAGCGTTCGTGCCGATCGTGGGAGCCCTGTTCGCGGGTTTCGTCGCCGTTCTCATCGCCCTGGTGTCGAACGGACTCACCGACGCGCTGATCGTGCTGGCGATCATCGTCGTGGTACAGCAGCTCGAGGGCAACGTTTTCCAGCCCATGATCCAGAGCCGCGGGCTCGGTCTGCACGCCGCGGTGATCCTGCTCGCCGTGACGCTGGGGGGCAGCCTCGCCGGCATCGTGGGCAGCCTGCTCGCCGTACCGGCCGCCGCACTGATCGCGGTGGCCTGGAACTACCTGCGCGAGCAGCTCGGCGAGGAGCGGCAGGAGCCGGACGCTTCACTTGGCGGCGACCCGTCATGAAGCCTCCCGGCTCGTCCCGACGGGCGGGACGAGCCGGGGAGCCGCCTCCATGCCTCGGAGGGCGCCGTACGGGATCAGGACTGTACGCCGAGCTCCAGCGGCGGCGGGCGGAGCCTCATGCGGGACTCAGGTCCGGGCGCCCTCGGTGCCCCCCACCAGGGAGAACGGGGCCGCCGGTGAGGGCGGAGCCGAGGCGGCCCGTCCGGTCGGCACGTGCTGGTCCCCGTCCCGGAGCCGGCTGGTCGCCCACACGCTGGCCAGGCCGGTCAGCGCCAGGTAGCCGCAGGCCCACCACGGGCTGCCCGTACCGAGAGCCAGGAGCGCGGTCATGATCAGAGGGGTGATGCCGGACGCGAAGATGCCGGACATCTGGTAGACGAAGGACATGCCCGTGTACCGGACCGGCGTGGCGAACAGGGCCGCGAACAGGGTGCCCTGGGCACCGTAGAACGAGCCGTGCACGATGCCCAGCGTCACGACGAGTGCCGCTGCGAACGCCCAGGTCCCGCCGGTACCGAAGAGCCAGAACGCCGGGAAGACCGAGAGGGTGAACGCGGCCATGCCCACGAGGTAGACCCGGCGGGCCCCGTAGCGGTCGACGGCGGTTCCCGACACCGGAATCAGCGCGGCCATGACGAGCGCCGCGGCCGTGACCGAGAGCAGCACCGGGGTGCGCTCCAGCTCGAGCGTCCCCGTCGCGTACGTGATGGCGAACACCGCCCAGGTGTTGAAGGCCGCTCCCTCGCCCCACCGCGCGAGCATGCCGAGCAGGACGTGACGGCGCGCGGCCGGCTCACGCCACAGCTCCACCAGCGGCGCCGCGCGGGGCAGTTCCTGGAGGCGGCGTGCCGCACGGAAGGCGGGCGTCTCATCGATCTTCAGACGCACGGTCAGTCCGACCACGACGAGCACGAGGCTGATGAGGAAGGCGATCCGCCATCCGTAGTCGAGGAACGCCGACTCGCTGAGCACATTACTCAGCAGCGCGAACACGCCGGTGCCCAGCGCCAGCCCGATGGCGAGCCCGATCTGCGGAAAGCTGCCGAACCGGCCCTTCCGCCCCGCCGGCCCGTACTCCACGGCCAGCAGCACCGCCCCTGCCCACTCCCCGCCCAGCGCCACGCCCTGTGCGACGCGCAGGACCAGAAGCAGAGCGGGGGCGAGAACACCGACCTGCGCGTACGTGGGCAGCAGACCGATCAGCGCGGTGGAGACCCCCATGAGGCCCATGGTGAAGGCGAGGGTGTGCTTACGGCCGATCCGGTCACCGAGGTGCCCGAAGAGCAGGCCGCCCACGGGACGGGCGACGAAACCCACCGCGAAGGTAGCGAACGAAAGCATCGTGCCGACCGTGCCGTCGGCCGTGGGGAAGAACAGCTTGTTGAAGACCAGTCCGGCAGCTGTGCTGTAGAGGAAGAAGTCGTACCACTCCACCGTGGTGCCGAGCAGGCTGGCGAGCACCACGGTCCTCAGCCGCCGGGGAGACGTGGAGCCTTGCTCCGGTTCCGGAGCACTCTGCCGTGCCGGGGGCACGGGCTCGGCGCTCACCGGCCGGCGAACGGGACGATGCCCGCCTCGACAGTGCGCGGACCGGCCGGGTGCTGCCACAGACCGCGCTTCTCCAGCAACGGCAGAACGCCCTCGCCGAACCAGTACGCCTCCTCCAGGTGAGGCACGCCGGACAGGACGAACTCGTCGATGCCCAGCCGGTGGTACTCCTCGATGAGGTTCGCGACCTCCGTGTGACTGCCGACCAGCGCCGTGCCCGCACCGCCGCGGACCAGGCCGACGCCCGCCCACAGATTGGGGTAGATCTCCAGGTTGCCGGTGTCCCCGCTGTTGTGCAGCTCGCGCATCCGCCGCTGTCCTTCGGACTCGCTGGTCGCGAGGCCGCGCTGCACCGCCTTGACACGTTCCGGGTCCATGGCGGCGAGGAGCCGCTCCGCCTCGGCCCACGCCTGAGCCGATGTGTCCCGGCTGATGGTGTGCAGGCGGATGCCGAACCGTACGGAGCGTCCCTGGGCGGCGGCCAGCGAGCGCACCCAGTCGATCTTCTGCTTCACCTGCTGCGGCGGTTCGCCCCAGGTCAGATACACATCGGTGTACCGTGCCGCCACCTCACCGGCCGCGGGCGACGAGCCGCCGAAGTAGATCTGCGGCACCGGATCGGGCAGCCTGGTCAACTCGGCTGCCTCGACCCGCAGATGCTCGCCGTGATGGTCGACCGTCTCCCCGGCCCAGAGCCGCCGCACGATGTCCAGGAACTCCCCGGTACGGGCATACCGCTGGTCCTTGTCGAGGAAGTCACCGTACGCGCGCTGTTCGGCGGACTCGCCTCCCGTGACGACGTTGAGCAGCAGCCGGCCGTGGGACTGCCGCTGGTAGGTCGCCGCCATCTGCGCCGACAGCGTCGGGCTCATCTGGCCGGGGCGGAAGGCGACCAGGAACTTCAGCCGCTCGGTGACCTGGGTGAGCATGGCCGTGGTCAGCCAGGCGTCCTCGCACCACGCCCCCGTGGGGGTGAGCGCTCCGACGAAGCCGAGCTGTTCCGCCGTGCGGGCGATCTGGCCGAGGTACTCGATGGAGGCCGGCCGGTCGCCGCCGGCGCTGCCGGGCGTCGAGCCGTGGCCGCCGCCGACGACGTGGCGGCTGTCACCGGTCGTGGGCAGGAACCAGTGGAAGGTAAGAGCAGACATGCGGGAGCTCCCGAGGGGTGCGGAGGACGGCGTGCCGGCATGCAGGGCAGGGCATGCCGCGGCTGCCCGGCGGCGTACGGTCAGGTACGGGTCGAGGCACGCGGGGACACGGGGAGAAATGGCCGCGGCGCGGTCGTGGTGCCGCGGGGATGCGGATGCGCGAGAAGCTCAAGGCCGGTGGCGCTGAGGCGCCGTGGGCCCGGCAGGCGTCAGCGGCGACAGGTCGCGCTGGACTGGCGACACAGGTCGACGTGCAGGCGCGCCACGAGGAGGTCGGCAGCAGCGGTCATGTCAGGCATTGTGGGGGAGCCGCACCGCCCGGCTCAAGTCCTGACCGGCAGGTGTTCCAGCAGGTGAGACCGGCGGCGGCCGAAAGGTGGTAGAGCGCGAGTGCCCCGGCGGGCCGCGATGGGGCCTCCGCCCGGCCTGTGTCAGGCATCACGGAGGCCGGAACAGAGGCCTGGAGTAAGGTCGGTGCAGTGCGCGACGGTCGCATCGTCCGGCGCCACCGCGTGGCGCGCCTCCGCCTGCCGGACCCGGTGGATGATCTCGGCGGGACCGCTCGACGCCAGGACGGCCATGACTTCCGGCCAGTCGGACAGCTGGAACAGGTCCACGAGGCGGCCGGCCCCGTTGCTGAGCAGGGCGGCACCGGACAGCCCGGAGACCGGACAGCTTCCGGTGACCGCCTCGTCGGCCGCCCGCGGGTCGTCCTTGGCCACCCAGAAGCCGCCCGGCCGGTTCCGGTTGGCGCGCAGGTCCCGGAGAATCCGGTGGTACGCGTCGCTGCCCTCGGCGGTGGCGTCGAGCGCGGACCGGTACGACCGGCTGATGACCACCTCCCGGGGATCGGAGACGACGAGCGGCGTCCCCTCCGCCGTGTCGAGCACGAGGACCGCGTCCCCCAGGACCAGATACTCGGCGATGCCCTCGGACACGCGCAGCACGGCGACGGCCGCCGACGGGCTGACGGGGTCGGCGACGTCGCAGGTGTCCCGGTGATCATCCGTCACCTGCTCGATGGCCGCGGCCAGCAGCGCCGGGAGGCCGCGGTCCCTGGAGAGGCACAAGAGGCCGAGAAGGCTGCCTCCCAGACGCGTGGCGTACCAGGCCACGCCGTGCGGGCAGATCGATCCGGTGCCGGGGATGCCGGCCCCGTCGACCAGTACCGCCGCCGTCGGCACGGCACCGGTGAAGTCCTCGTTCGCGTGGCCGGGCCGTGCCGCCGCGCTCGTCATCGTCACCCGCATGTCGTGCTGCCGCCTCCTGCCGGTCGATGCGTCGACGGTACAACCGCGGACACACACACCGGCAGGAGGACGTCGGCCCGAGGGTCAGAGGCGGCCGCCGGGGACCACTGCGAACGTGGCGGGTCCCGCCGGCAGGTCCACCGTGTACTGGCTCAGGTAGGTGTCCAGGTACGGTGAGCGGGCACCGCCGGTGGGAACGTCGTCGGACGGGTCGTCCAGGGCCAGTCGGAGCCGCGCGTCCTTGACGTCGATCGTCTCGCCGGACGGGGTGTCGCGCCACGAGCCGGTCCGGATGGAGCCGACCTCCACCGCGAGGACGTGACCGGCCGCCAGCGTCCAGTCGGTCGCCTTGAGATCGACGGTGAGCCTGCCCGTGGAGAGCAGCGAGACCTGCTCGTCGAACATGACGGCGGTGCCGTCCGGGGCGACGTCGTACAGCTTGAGCATGACGTTGCCCTCTCCCTCGGCTCTCAGGGAGATCTGCGGGGTCCCTGTGATCCGCACGGACTTCTTGAGCGCCTCGGACCACACGAAGAAGCTCGATGTGACCTTCCCCGCCTCCTGGAGCAGGGCTTGCCCCTCGGCCAGGCCCCTCGGTGCCGCCGGGTCGGTGGTGGGCGCGTTCTCCATGTCCCATTCACCGGACGGCTTCACGCGCTCCTGGAGGGACGGCAGCCCGGACGTCGCCAGGGCGGCGAGGGAGGAGAGGCCGCCGTCGTCCACGTACGAGCCGCCGCCCAGGGGGAGGGTAACGGAACGATCCACGACCGGCCATGTCTTCTGGGCCCGCCACGCACCGGTGGAGTCCTCGACCGAGTAGGCCGGGTAGCGGACCTCCGGCCTGATGCCCTTGAGGTACTGGTCGTAGAAGGAGAGCGTCTCGTCGTACCAGCCCTCACGCCCCATGGACAGGCGCCCGTCGCTGGTGCGGTCCCCGCCGCGTACGTGCTCCCACTGGCCGACCCAGCCGCGCTCGGGGCCCTTGTGGTTGTCCAGGTACTCCTCCATCTCCTCGGGCTTGGTGTTGTTCTCGATGAAACCCTGGGTCACGAAGAGCGGGGTGTCGGTGCCCTTGGCCGCCTTGGCCAGGTCCCGTGCGGTCCAGAAGGCGTCGTCCTGGTCGGCTATCCGGTAGCCGGCCGCGTTCTGCGTCAGGCACTCCGGATGGGATTGCTCGTAGCGGGAGTTGGCCAGGTAGCGCGGGTCGTCGTCCGGCAACTGGGCCAGCGTGGCGATGGAGTTGTAGGCGTTGGCGGTGCCGGTGACGTTCGGGCGGGGCACGCCGTTCGAGTAGATGTACTGGTACATGTCCCAGAGCGGCTCCTGGGCGACGACGGCCTTGAGCGCGCGCTGGTCCAGGTTGTTGCCGATCAGACCGGTGACGGCGTCGTACGACTTGCCGTACAGGCCCACCGCACCCGTGGACCAGGGCTGTTTCGCGGCCCAGTCGATCGCCGCCCTCACGTCCGCCTGCTCGCCGGGGCCACCCCAGTCGAGGCAGCCGGTGGAGCCGCCGAAGCCACGCAGGTCGACCATGACGAAGGCGTAACCCCGGTCGAACAGGTCGGTGCCCTCGATGAAGTCCTGGAACCGGTCGGAGGGGCCGGTGTGGGTCCAGCCCTCGGCGCCCGACTGCCCCGAGTGCCCGAAGTACGGGCCGACCGACAGGATGACGGGCACCTTCGCCTTCTTCGGCAGCCCCTCGGGCAGCAGCACGTCGGCATGCAGTTCCGTGCCGGAGCGGTCCGAGGAAGGGAAGTAGTGCTGCGTCCAGAGGGAGCCCTCGGGGACGCGGTCGTTCTCCTGATGTGTGACGGGGCCGGTCGCGGTGGCGGCCGGCCCCGTCCGCTCCTGTGCCGCAGCGGGCCCGGAGGCGGCTGCGGGGCCGGCGAGGACGCCGGTCAGCGCGAGGGTGGTGACGAGTGCTGAGGCGGCCCATCCGGCCGTACGACGTGCTCTCACATGCTGCTCCCGGCTTGGTGGATACGGGGTGTCGCAGTGGTGCAGGCCGAGCAGCGGCCCCCGGGCCCGCCGTGATGAGCGCAGCGTTGGACGCGCACGTCCGCGGAGCTGGATCACAGTCGCGGACGCGAACCGGAGCCGACGGCGGTGGAGTCTATGATCACTCCGAGAAAGCTTCAACAGGCATGTGTGTCACGCGTGTTACTGATTCCCGGGACCGGGCGGCGCGGGGACGGGCGCACTGGCCAGGCCGTTGTGGACCAGGGCCAGGAACTCCTCCTCCGTGAGGCCCAGTTCGCGCGACTGGTTGATGACGCCGTGCACGGCCTCGGTGAGCCGGGCCCGGCCCGCGGCTCCGGGCGCCGCGGTGATCACCGCGCCCCGGCCGCGGCGCAGCTCGATCAGGTTCTCGTCACGGAGGCGCTGATAGCCGCGGAGCACGGTGTGCACGTTGACGCCCAGCGACTCGGCGACCTCACGGGCGGGCGGCAGCCGCTCACCCGGGGCCGCCGTGCCGTCGGCGATCGCCCCGCGCACGCAGGCGGCGATCTGCTCGCCCAGCGGTACGGGCGAGCCTGGGAGTACCCGGAACAGCATCGCTAGTCGCGCTCCTTTGCGTGACGGTCCGTCAGGCCGTTGAGGAGCGCGGCCGCGGTGGTCGAGTCGTCGACAGTGACCACGTATTCGCGTCCCCCAGCCGTACGGACCGAGAGCGCCTCGCCCGAACGCAGCAGGACACCTCGCCGGTTCGGTCGTATCCGGTAGCCCCAACCGCCGAATTCTCCCATGGCGTCGACCTCGACGCTGTGGGCGCCGACGATGCTGCCGAGCGGCAGGGCGAGCCGAGGCCTGGGCAGGACCGCCGAGGTGACCGTGACGCCCCGCCGGTCGACGGTGACCCGGACACCGGTGAACGCGGCGCAGATCAGGCCGAGTGCGAGCAGCGGCAGGCCCGTCTGCAAGGAGCCGAACACCAGGGCGGACAGACCGGCGAGTGCGACCGCCCCGGCCGCCGGCAGCAGTGCGCGGGACACCATGGTGCGGCTCCAGGCGGCAGCCTCACCCTCGGCGAGAGGCAGCGAGGGCGTGGGCGGTGCGGGCTCCGGGCGCGGCCCCGCATCCATCAGCCGCCAGACCAGGGCGCCGGTGGCCACACCCCCTGCGAGCAGTACGGCGAGATGCCACAGGGGCAGTTGCACCTCGGCCGTGTCCCGGACGTCCGCGTTGACGAGAACGGTGACGACCAGCGGATAGCCGACCGTGAACGCCGTGCCGGCTCCGACGGCGGCATTCAGCCGCGACCCCGTGCTCTTCCTGGAGGACAGGGTCATGGCGGTGAACATCAGCCCGAGAGCGACGAGCAAGGCGAGCCCGGACCACAGTGCGGTGGACCGGCTCAGGTAGTCGTTCGCCCCGCCGCCCGCCGAGAAGTGCGTGGCTATCCGACCGGGCAGCCGGTCCCGGTTCGCCAGAAAGACGCCGGCGTACGCGGCGGTGGCGACGCCGAACGGCACTGCTGTCAGGACGCCCCTTCTGATGGCGGTCATCTGACTTCCCCCCTGGAGTTGTTCGTATTGAAGTAGAACAATAGCACCATGCTTAGGGCCCGTGCCCGGAACGGTGCCCGTCCTACCCGGGGCCGGGGGACCGGGTGGCGTCGGTGACGCGGTCGAGCCGGTAGTAGTCGGCGACGCACCCTCCGGGCCAGTACGAGCGCCCCCGTCGGCTGAACGGCTCCAGCATCTGACTGATCACGAGTCGCTCGTACGGGAGGACCCTGGCGCCGGCGCTCGCCCCCTCGCGCAGCCGCCGGTCCTGGGCATCCCACTCCGCGGCCCGAGCACGCATGTTCGTGTCGAGGTCGAGCAGTGCGACGGCCGGCGCGAAGCAGACCAGGACGCAGAGCACCGCGCACGCCGCCTGAAGGGGGCCGGTCCTCCGCGCACGCTGCCGGGCCGCCAGCCCCAGGAGCGCACCGGCAGCGACGAGCAGGGCCACGTAGACCAACAGGTAGTCGTTCCAGAGCCGGTTGGCGCTCGGATCGCTCACCCGGTCCTGGAACACCGGATAGGTCACGACCGTGCAGAGGAAGCCGGACACGAGGAGCGCGCCCACCGCCGCACAGCCCGTCAGAAGCCGGTGGGCGGGCGGGTGGGGCGGACTCCCGTCCGGGCGACGGCACAACAGTCCCAGGAGCACCCCCACCGCGACCGCCCCGACGTACTGCCATGTGGTGGCCACGGTCAGCGCGATCTCCGCGAATCCGCGCGACGAGGCGGCGAGCGACTCCGGCGCGACCATGGACGTCGTGCCCGCTCCGAACCGGTCACGCCGGGCGTTCGAGCCGGGTGAGGTGATCAGCACGAGGGCCCCGGCGGCGACCCCGGTGACGCCCGCCGCGCACCAGAGGCGGAGGAAGCGCCGGAAGGGGCCGGCGGCAGCACGGCCGCTGAGGACGAGGACGGTGACCAGCAGCACCGCCACGACGATCGCGGTCTCCTCCGAGAGGGTACCGATGACCAGGCCGGCGACGAGGGCCACGGCGAGAGCCGCACCCCTGCCACGGGGCGAGCGGGCCACCAGGAACGGGAGCAGCGCTGCAGTGGCCAGCACCGGTGGCATCGTGTGCGAGACGGACGCGGCCGGCCAGTAGAACGTCTTGTACGTGTTGGGCGTGACGAACAGGAAGAGCGCGGTCGTCATGGCCGCGACCAGCAGCGGCAGTCCGCGCGGCACGGCGAGCCGGAGACGCCGCAGCGCGAGGACCGCCGCAGCCCACAGCACCGCCAGTGTCAGCACACCGGTGACCAGGCCGAACCACTGGTGGCCCGCGACCTGGAACTTCGCGTAGGCGCCGACCAGTACGGCGTTGGCGACCCGCCCGTTGTCGTCGAAGTAGAACCGGCCGATGAGGCCGGTGACGCCGTGGTCCCGCACCGTGGGCAGGAAGCACCAGTCGTCCGCGCCGGGCCGGACCGACCGCCCGAACCACGCTGCCGCGGCGAGCAGGGCCAGGGGCGGGAGTGAGAGGGCGGTCAGCCAGAGCGAGGCCCGCGAGCGTGGCCGGGAGCCGTGCTGCGGACGCCGGGGCAGACCTCGAGGGTCGTGCACCGTGGCGTCCGGCCGGTCAGGGGCCGCGGACTCCGGTGTGCTGTCGGACATTCCCGCTCACCGGTCCTCGGAGGCGCGGAGGGGGAGGTCGGGGACCGGCGTGCCCGCGGGCGGCTCGGACTGCTGCGTGGACCGCCCGGCCGGGGCGGGGGCCTCGCGGCGGCCCGACATGATCGCCCACCGGGCCAGCAGGAAGGAGACCGGGGTGACGAGGACACCGGCGACGAGCGCGGCCACGTTCTTGTCCATGCCGAGGCCGCTGACCGCCCCGTAGAGCAGAGCGCCCGAAGCCACGAGGTTCACCAGGCTCGACACGGGATAGCGCACGAAGGCGCGCCACGTCGGCTTCGTACGGCAGGTGACGTAGGAGTTGAGCAGGAACGAGCACACGATACTGACCGCGTATCCGAGGACATGGGCGACCAGGTAGGGGATCCAGCGGTTCAGGACGGCGTAGACACCCAGATAGACAGCTGTGTTCACGCATCCCACCAGGACGAAGCTGGCGAACTGGCGCGCGGTGCGGCCCCGGGGGGAGGCGGGCGCGGTCACGTCGGGCGGAGGGCGGTCCGACGGCTCCGGACAGCTCTCGTCGGTCTCGCGCACCACATAGGGCGGCCGGTGCTTCGCCTCGTGATAGATGCGCCCCACGTACTCGCCGATGACTCCGAGGGTCACCAGCTGGATACCGCTGAGGGCCACCACCGCGGTGAGCAGCGTGGCATAGCCCGGTGTGTCCGCGCCGTGCAGTACCACGGTCACCACCGTCCACACCGCGTAGGCCAGGGCCGAGAGAAAGACCCAGAAGCCGGTGTAGATGGCCAGGCGGAGCGGGCGGTTGTTGAAGGACAGGAGTCCGTCGATGCCGTAGTTCAGCAGCCGCCGGCTGCCCCATTTCGAGCGGCCTGCCACGCGTTCGCTGTTCCGGTAGCGGAAGCTGACGGTGTCGAAGCCGATCCAGGAGAAGATCCCCTTCGAGAAGCGATTGCTCTCCGGCATGGACAGGACGCTCTCCACCGCCCGCCGCGACAGCAGCCGGAAGTCTCCCGTCCCGTCGAGGAGCTCCACGTCCACACAGCGGCGCACGACCGCGTAGTAGGCGTGGCTGAGTGTGCTGCGCACCATGCCCTCGCCCGAGCGGTCACGACGTGGGATGACCTGGTCGTAACCGTGCCGGTGCAGTTCGAGCATCCGGGGGATGAGCTCGGGCGGGTGCTGGAGGTCGGCGTCCATGATCACCACGGCGGCGCCCCGCGACATGCGGAGCCCGGCCAGCATGGCTGCCTCCTTGCCGAAGTTCCGGCTGAACGCCGTGTAGCGGGTCCGCTCGTCCTGGGCGGCGAACGCGTTGAGCAGCAGCCGTGTGCGGTCGTTGCTGCCGTCGTCCACGTAACAGATCTCGAAGGTCTCCTCGAGTCCTTCCAGGACGGCGATCAGCGCCGCGTGGAAGGAACCGATGCCCTCGGCCTCGTCGAAGCAGGGCACGACGACCGACAGCTGAAGGCCGGTCACGCGACACCTCCGGACGTGCGGGGACCCGGAGCGGCGGGTTCGGCGCGCTCCGCCCCGCAACAGTCGCGCATCCGGCGGAGAAGTCCTCCTCCTACCGCTCCGGACGCGCGAGCCGTCGGCCTCTTTCGCACGAACGGCGCATGGTCAGGCGAGGTACGGGGCGCCCGGCGGCCGGATCACCGGTGGCCCACGACATTGACGACGCGGCCGTTGGGGTCACGGACGAAGAACCGGCGCACACCCCACTCCTCGTCCTGCAGGGGATGCACGATCTCGGCGCCGTTCGCCCGCATCACCGCGTAGGCCGCGTCCACGTCGTCCACCTCCACGCTCACGTCGGGCACCACCGGTGCCGCCTTGTCGTGGCTCATGAAGGTGATCTGTGCCGTGGGGTTGGAAGGAGAGGCGAGCGTCATGACCCAGCCCAGGTTCATGACCTCCTCGAACCCCAGGAGTTCGTAGAACCCCCGGCTCTCCTCCATGGCCTCTGAACGGATGTCCGGCACGACGCGGCGGATGGACACGGTGGACTCCTGCTGACGGACGAAGGCGGATGTGCCTCTGATTCTGTCCAGAAGGGTGCCGGGCCGCACCCTTCTGCGTCCGCATCAGCCGCACCTCGCCCGCGGGCGCGGCGGTGGACGGTCGGCGGTGCGGCTCCGGTCGCCGGCCGGAGCCCGCACCGCGCGGTCTCAGCGTCGCGTGCGGACCAGCAGGTACAGGAAGTACGGAGCACCGATGACGGCCGTCATCAGACCGGCCCCGAGCTGGGCCGGGGCGATCACCGTGCGCCCGACCAGATCCGCCAGGCAGACCAGCACCGCACCGAGGAGGAGCGAGACCGGGACCACCCGCACGTGCCGTCGGCCGACGAGGGCGCGCGCCGCGTGCGGGGCGACCAGTCCGACGAAGCCGATCGTGCCCGCGGCCGCGACGGCGGAGGCGCTCAACAGGACGGCGACCACGAGGAAGCCGAGACGTGCCCGGGGGAGACCGAGGCCCAGAAGTCTCGGGGTGTCCTCGTCGAGCGCGACGAGGTCCAGTTCCCTTCGGCGTACCACCGCCAGGACGATGCCGACGACGAGCACGACGGCCACAGGCAGCGCATCGGGCATGTTCCGCCCGTACGTCGAACCGGACAGCCAGATGAGGGCCTTCGTCGTGTCGAACGGGTCGCTGAGCACGATGATCAGGCTGATCAGCGCCGCCGCGGCGGAGGACACCCCAATGCCGAGCAGCACCAGCCTGTTCTGCCGGAAACCGCCCCGTGCGGCCAGCCCGAAGACGAGCGACGCGGTGACGGCGGCTCCGCCGAACGCCGCTCCCGCAACCTCCCACGAACCGGGGGACTGCGCGGTGGTCACCAGCAGGACGGCGCCGAGACCGGCGCCTCCGGAGACTCCCAGGACGCCCGGTTCCGCGAGCGGATTGCGGGTCACGGCCTGCACCAGGGTGCCGGACAGGGCCAACGCGGCACCCGCGAGGAGCGCTGCCGTCACCCGGGGCACCCGGGTGTCGAGGACGAACGTGACGACACGGCCCGCCCTGCCCTGCGCCCAGTTCACGACATCGCCGAGCAGCAGCTTCGAGTCGCCGAGGAGTACCGCTGCCACCAGCACGCCCACGAGGATGACGGCGAGCACGGCCACGGTCACCAGGAACGCGGTCCGTCCGGGGATCCGCAGCCGGTCCGGCGCGTCCGCGGCCGCGGTGTCACGGGTACGGAGCGCCATGACGACGAGGAACACGCCACCGACCACGGTCGTGACGACGCCGGTCGGCACCTCGACGGCGGTGTCGGCGGGCACGAGCGCGCGCAGCAGTACGTCCGAGCTCAGCACGAGCGCGGCGCCCACGAGCCCCGCCACGGGCAGGCTCACCCGGGAGCGGACGAGCCCCCGGAAGCGCCGGGTGAGAGGGCGTACGAGCGCGGGTGCGCAGAGGCCGATGAAACCGATCGGGCCCGCGAGCGTGACCGCTGCCGCGGAGAGCAGGGTGGCGAGCACGACCGTGGTGACCCGGGTGCCACGGACGGGCACGCCCAGTCCACGGGCGGTGTCGTCGCCCAGGGCCAGGGCGTCGACGCGTCGGGCGACGAGCATCAGCCCGACGAGTCCGACGCCGATGACCGGGGCCATCTGGAGGACGCCGTCGAAGCCGTTCTGGCCGACGCTTCCCTGGTTCCACCGGTAGAGCCCCTCGGTCTGCTGGGGGAACAGCAGGAGCAGCGCTTCGGTCACCGCGTTCAGTCCCAGCGCGAGCGCGCTGCCCGCGAGGACCAGACGGACGGTGCCCTTGCCGAGCCCGGACAGCCCCAGCACGACGGCCGCGGCGGCGAGCCCGCCGACGAACGCGGCGCCGGACGAGGCGAGGAGCGGGAGGGTGGTGCCGGTGACGGCGAGCACCCCGAGCGCCAGGTAGGAGCCGGCGTTCACGGCGAGGGTGTCGGGTGAGGCGAGGACGTTCCGGCTGACCGCCTGGAGGGCGGAGCCGGCCATGCCGAGTGCCATTCCGATGAGGACGGCTGCCACCATCCTCGGCAGCCGGGAGGCGACCACCACGGAGGCGTCCCCCGCCTCGGCCTTTCCGACGATCGCGTTCCAGACCTCCGACGCCCCGACATCGGCGGTGCCCTGGGTGATGTCGACGGCGGCGAGGACGGTGACCAGCAGCACGAGCGTGGCCGCCACGGCGACCGCGCCCGTCGTGGCCGCGGTGGAGCGGTCACGGCCCACCGCGGTCCTGTCGATGACGGCCACGGCGCGCTACTTCGTCAGCGCGTCGACGAGGGAGTCGGCGTACGCCTCCATCGAGCGGGGGCCGCCGAACATCCAGACGCCGTCGGGCAGACGGTGCACGTTGCCGTCCTTCACGAAGGGGAGCGACTTCCACACGGCGTTCTTCGCGAGGCTGCCGGCCAACGCGTCGCCGTCGACGTCGTTCGCGATGTACGAGAACTGGACGTCGCCGAGGCCGGTGAGCCCTTCGACGTCGGTGGTGGCGAGGCCGTAGCTCTTGTCCCCCTTCACGGTCCAGGCGTTTTTCAGACCGAGACGCTCGTTGACCGCGCCGAGGAGGGAACCGCCGGTGAAGGCGCGGACGGAGACCTGGTTCGACGCGACGTAGCCGTCCGCCGAGGCGATCTCGGCGCCGCCGAGGCCGGCGTCCGCGAGGGCCTTCCTGCCCTCGGCGAGGCTCGCTTCGAAGTCCTTCTTGACGACGTCCGCCCGGTCCTCCTTGCCGGTGGCCTTCGCGATGAGGTCGAGGCCCTCCGTCATCGTGCCGATCTGGTCGGCGGCGTCGGCGGACGTGACCTCCAGGACGGGTGCGACCTGACGGAGCTGCTTCACCACCGCCGGCGCGAGGTCGCTGGTGGCGACCACGAGGTCGGGTGCGAGGGCCGCGACGGTGTCGATGCTCGGCTCGCCGCGGGTGCCGATGTCCTTCGGGTCGCCGGTGAGCGGGGCCGCGGTGTTCCACGCGGTGTAGCCCTTCACATCGGCGACGCCCACGGGGGCGACTCCGAGGGTGACCAGGTCCTCGACCACGTTCCACTCGGTGGCGACGACCTTCGTGGCGGGGCCGTCGAGGGTCACCTTCGTGCCCTTGGCGTCGGTGAGGGTGATCTTCCCGGCGGGCTCGGCCGAAGCCGCGGGGTCGTCGGAGGAGGGCTCCGTGGTTCCGCAGGCGGCCAGGGACAGGGCGGCGACGGCGACGGTGGCCGTGGCGAGGATGCGGCGTCTCATGAGGAGGTGCTGAGCCTTTCGGTTCTGGAATGGTGGCGGCCGATCGCGCGGGTGCGGAGCCGGCCGGTCGAGGGATCGGTGTCCACGTCGATGCGTATGCCGTAGACGTCCGACAGGAGTTCCGGCGTGAACACGTCCTCGGGCACACCGTCGGCGACGATGCGTCCCGCCTGCAGCAGAGCTACGCGGTCGGCGACCGCCGCGGCCTGGTCGAGGTCGTGGAGGACGACGCCCACGGCGATGCCGTGGGCATCGGCGAGATCGCGGATCAGGTCGAGGAGTTCGACCTGATAGCGGAGATCGAGATAGGTGGTCGGTTCGTCCAGGAGCAGGACATCCGTCTCCTGTGCGAGACAGCTCGCCAGCCACACACGTTGGAGCTGCCCGCCGGAGAGCTGTTCGACGCCCCGCCCGGCGAGGTCCTCCACCCCGGTGAGGCCGAGGGCCCGGTCCACCGCGGCGGTGCCGCGGGGATCGGGGCGGCCCCAGCGGCCCCGGTGGGGGTAGCGGCCGAAGTCGACCACGTCCCGGACGGTGAGGCCGCCCGGCGTCGACCGGGACTGCGTCAGGAGCGCGACGCGACGCGCGAACTCGCGGGCCCCGAGCGCGAAGCCGTCCGTGGCCCCGTCCGTGCCCGGGCCCACCGTGAGCGAGCCGGCGCGGGCGGTCTGAAGCCGGGCGAGCGTGCGCAACAGCGTCGACTTCCCACTGCCGTTGGGGCCCACGAGTGCGGTCACCTCTGCGGGCCGCAGGGCGATGGCCGCCTCGTGTACGACGTCGACCCGCCCGTACGCCACGGTCACCCCGTCGGCGGACAGTCCGTGACCACGCGCACGCGGCAGACCGGTAGCCATGGGGGCATCCACAGCGCGGGAAGTGCTCTCACCAGCTCTCATGCAGCTTAGGTTAGCCTGCCCTTATGTGGAAGCTGACCGCCCCCTCCCGTTACGCAGAGCCATCGGACCGGGCGGCTCCCGCGGGCCGCTCGGCCCACGCGGGTGCGAGCCTTCAGGGGGTGCCCTGCGGCGGCTCCCAGACCGAGGAGTCGTGGGCGAAGAGCACGCGGCGCGGGTCGAAGGCGGCAAGCCGCTCCAGCCAGGGCCGGTAGGCGGGCAGTGGCTGTTCCACCCCGTCGAGCGCGGCCTGGCGGGCCAGTTGGTCCGAGGCGAAGTGGGACGCGAAGTCATGGGCCTGCCCGGCGAGGACCACGGTGCCGTCGCTCTGTCGTAGGACGAGCGACTGGTGTCCGGGGGTGTGACCGGGCGTCGGGAGGATCCGGACGCCCGGCAGGACCTCGGCTTCACCGGACAGCTCCTCGTAGGCCGCGCCGGGGAAGTCGACAAGTTCTTCGACGGTGTGGTCACCCTGTCGGGCGGCGGCCAGCTCGACGTCCTGGACGAGGACGGGTGTGCCTGCCAGGAGGGGATTGCCTCCGCAGTGGTCGAAGTGCAGATGGCAGTTCACGACCAGGGAGATGTCCCCGAGGGTGGTGCCGGCCGCCGCCAGGGCGTCCCGCAGCGCACGGCGCCGGGGGCGGTAGTGGGCTTCCGTCCCGGGGTCGGCGAATCCGATCCCGGTGTCGAAGAGGATCTGTCCCTGGGGGTGCCGGACGAGATAGGCGAGCACCGGCTCGACCCGAGGCTGTGGTCCGCCCGTCTCCGGAGCGGGTCGCACGAAGTAGCCCAGGTCCAGCCGACGCACAGTCATGTTCTGCCCCATCGAGCCATCCTGGCACGCTGCGGCAGGCCCGTCGCCCGGATCTGCCGTCAGCCGAACGCGGTGTCAGGCCGCTTGTCGCAGCCCCGCCACGAGGAGCTCGACCAGTTGACGTGCGTCGTAGCCGCGGTTGCCTCCGGCGCCCGCGCAGAGACCCCCGACACCACGCATGAGCGAGTAGGCGTCCATGCCCGGACGGATCTCACCCGAAGCGGCCGCCGCGTCGAGCAGTTGGCCGCACACGGGTACGAGCCGCTCGACGAAGTAGGAGTGCAGGGGGTCGAAGCAGGGGTCGTCGGACTGCAGCACGGTGGCCAGTCCCTGTTTCGTGACCACGAAATCCACGAAGAGGTCGATCCATCGCCCGAGCGCGTCGTACGAGGACGGGCCCGTGGCGAGGAGGGAGGGGCCCGCCTCGGCGAGCGCCTCGACCTGGTGGCGGTACACGGCGACGATGAGGTCCGCCCGCGTAGGGAAGTGGCGGTAGATCGTGGCTGTCCCCACGCCTGCCTCGGTGGCGATGTCGCGGATCGGCGCCTCCACGCCCGAGGTGACGAAGACCGCCGCGGCCGCGTCGAGCAGGACCCCCTCGTTGCGTCGCGCGTCCGCCCGCTTCGGCTTGGACGCATCACTGGTGCCCTGCTGGCTGCCGCCCACCGCGCCGGCTCCTTCGCTGTCGCTCGCTAAACGGGACAGTGTCCCGTATGTTTTATCCGGGACGCTGTCCCGTTTTCTATGATGGCAGATCCGATCGAAGGAAGACCATTCCATGGCTGCTTCAGAAATGGCGACGGCCGCCGACGTGTCCACACCCGTCATCTCGGTGAAGCCGGTGGTGCTGGAAGCGCCGGGGCGGGGTGAAGATCTGCGGGTGAGGGTCTCGGCGCCGGCGACAGGCAGCGCACTGCCGGTCATCGTCTTCGCCCACGGCTTCGGTTCGTCACTTGACGGCTACGGCCCCTTGACCGACTTCTGGGCCGCTCACGGTTTCGTGGTGATCCAGCCCACCCACCTCGACTCCAGGACGGTCGGCCTGTCCCAGGACGATCCCCGCACGCCGCGGCTCTGGCGATTCCGTGTCGAGGACATGAAGCGCGTCCTCGACCGGCTCGACGTGCTGGAGGCCGCCGTGCCCGGCCTGGGTGGCCGCCTCGACCGCAGCCGGATCGCCGCGGCGGGCCACTCCTTCGGCGGCCAGACGGCGGGCAATCTGCTGGGCCTGCGCGTCCTCGACCCGGTGAGCAAGCAGGAGGAGGACCTGTTTGACGCGCGGATCGGAGCGGGGGTGCTCCTCGCCACCGCCGGAAAGGGCGGCGACGACCTGACGCCGTTCGCGGCCGAGCGCTTCCCGTTCATGAATCCGAGCTTCGCGAACATGATCACGCCGACCCTGGTGGTCGCGGGCGATCAGGACGACCTCCCCCTGTCCGTCAGGGGACCGGAGTGGCTTGCCGACCCCTACTTCCTGAGCCCGGGGGAGAAGAGCCTGCTCACCCTGTTCGGGGGTGAGCACTCGCTCGGCGGGATCACCGGATACGAGGCCAGGGAGACGACGGACGAGGAGCCCGGACGCGTCTCCCTGATCCAGCGGGTCACATGGGCCTACCTCCGTCACGCGCTCGACATCGAGCATGCGAGCTGGGCGGCGGTGCGGAAGGCTCTGTCGGAGAGCGCCGATCCCATAGGCCGGATCGAGTCGAAGTCCTTCTGAGGGGCGCACGGCCGTCGGCGGGCAGCGTGACGTCAGGGGCGGCCCGTCAGGTACCCGCCCATGATGGTGAACTACTCCGTCGCGGGCGCTTCCCGGCCGTCCTCGGTGCGTACGCGTGTGACGGCCACACCGTGGACCAGGTGTTGGAGGTCCTCCGCGGGCCAGGTCCAGTCGATGCGGATGTCCTCGGGGCCCGCTTGGGGGAGAAGGTCGCCTGGCAGCGGCCCTGCCGGGCGAACCCCGTCCGTCCTGACGCGATCAGGCCGGGTGCGCCGATGGTGACCGGGCCGACGAACATGACGACCCGCATCGATCCTCCTCGGCGCAGGGACTGACGGCAGCTCAGTGGAACGAGGCTTGCCTTGGTGTGCAACAGCCGTCGCTGGCCGAACTGTCGCTGGTGGGCGAACACCGACGTGGCCTTGGCGGGCTCTACGCGGCGGTGGCCCGCGGCCGGATCGATGCCGGCCGGCTGCAAGGGCCCTGGCCTCAGTGCCGCTGCCGCGTGCTGTCCAACGGACCCTGGGCAGGTCAGTGTCCGATGGCCTCTTGGAGAAGCAGCACGGTGCCGCGCCCTGGGCGGGGCTCCGCGTTGAGGATGAGCAGGCGGTTGACGGCGCTGGGCATCCCGTACACCGCCTGGGCGCGGGCGTTCTCCAGCGGGAGGGCGTGCTCCTCGACGCGGCGCAGCGCTGTGCTCAGGTCAGGCACCACCTTCTGCGCGCCGACGATCCAGACCGCGTGGGCGGCGCCACCCGCGTTGGCGGGGAGTTGGCTGCCGCTGCCCGAGGCAAGAACGAGCGAGCCGGTCTCGGTGACCGCGGCGACGCTGTTGACGACGAATTCGGGGCTGGCGACCAGCCTTCGGATCTCGTCCGCGCCGGTGGCACGGTCGATGGCCAGGACGCGTGGCCTGATGGCGTCGTACCGGCCGCCAGCGTTGATGTCCTCGTCGATGCCGGACAGTCGGAGGGTCTCGCTGGCTCCGGTGAGCACGCTGGCTCCCTCAGGGACCAGGTCCTTGATGCGGGCGCACGCGGCCGCGGCGTCGTCGAGGATCTCGGCGGCGAAGCCGTTGGCACGCAGCGCGGCGGCTACCCGTTCCAGTCGTTCGGCCGATGCCGGGCAGGCGAAGGATGTGGCCGGAGCCGGGGTGGCTGTGACGTCTGCTGGGTTGGTCCCGGAGCTCTGCGCCGCGTGAGGCGCCGCGCCCGCTAGCGGGGAGGTGTCGAGGTACCTGACCTCGTACACCCGCTCGGCGAACTTCCAGCCCTCCGTGGTGCGCTGGTAGCGGTCGTGGTAGACGGCGTAGTTCAGGCCCTGGCGTCCGTCGAGGGTGCGCGCGAGTTCTTGGATGTAGGCGCGGCCGCTCGCGGTGTCGCCGTCGAGCAGGATCGTGCCGGGGTGTGTGGTCTGTACGAAGAAGTCCCACTGGCTCTGCAGCCGCTCGCCCCCGGCACGGATCTCCTCGCGGCCGACCTGCTCGGCGGGGATGTTGGGCATGCGCAGGGCACCGTCCGGTGTGAACAGCGACGCCAGGCGGGGTCGGTCGCGCATCATCGCCGCGTCGGTGAACTCGCCGCGCAGTGCCTCGATCTCGACGCGATCCGCGATGGCCTGGAAGTCGTTCATCGGAGTTCCTCCCCGTCGTGTTGTCGTCCTCACCGTTACGACAACGCAGCCCTACGGAATGTGAGGCGGCGCGTCGGCCTCACATTCCGGTGCGCTGACTTGTCGTAATGGGTAGAGGCACAGAAGCGAGCGAGGGAGACGCCCGACCATGACCACCAGAGCCGAGCCCGGCGACGATCAGAGCGATCCGGGCCTGAGCACGATGATGAGCGAGCGGCGGCAACTGCTCAGTCTCGCCTACCGGCTGCTCGGGTCCCTGGCCGACGCGGAGGACGCTGTCCAGGAGACCTACACACGCTGGTACGCGATGTCCCGGGCGCAGCAGGAGGCTGTCGAGTCTCCGGGCGCCTGGATGACGAAGGTCTCCAGCCGCATCTGTCTGAACCTGCTCGGTTCGGCGCGCACCCGGCGGGAGACCTACGTCGGAGAATGGATCCCGGAGCCGCTCCCCGACTCGGCCGAGTGGATGGCCGGGGCGGCGGGCGGCGCCGTGGACCCGGCGGACCGGATCACCCTCGACGAGTCGGTGACCATGGCCTTCCTGGTCGTGTTCGAGTCGATGACCCCGGCCGAGCGCGTCGCGTTCGTGCTGCATGACGTCTTCCGCTACCCGTTCGCCGAGGTAGCCGAGATCGTCGGCCGCAGCCCGGCGGCGTGCCGTCAGTTGGCGTCCTCGGCCCGCCGCCGCATCGCCGCAGCGCGAGTCGAGGCGAGCCCGAACGCGGCCCGGCAGGCGAGCGTCGTCCGGCGATTCAAGGCAGCCTGGGAGGCGCAGGACATCGAAACCCTGCTCAGCCTCCTCGATCCGGACGCCACCGCAATCTCCGATGGCGGTGGCCGCGCCATCGCCCACCTGCTCCCGACCGAGGGCGCGGAGCAGATCGTCCATCTCTACCTCAAGATCGCCCGGTTCGCGCCGCCCCGCACGATCCTCGAGCGCACGGTCAACGGGCTGCTGGGCCTGGTGGTCGAGTCCGAGGGCCGGATCGAGACGGTGTTCGCGTTCGAAGTTGCCGACGACGACCGGATCACGCACATCTGGGCGGTGCGCAACCCGGACAAGCTCCGCCCATGGCAGCTGTCGTGACCGTCCTCATGGGCAGGCGGCGGTGGGCCCCGGAACCGAGGGGGTTCCGGGGCGAAAGGGCTTTGTGCTCGATCAGCGGCCTCCGATCGCGGGGGAGTTACTTCGCCTGGCCGCACGGACGAGCATCCGCAGACGACCTGGTATGAGCGCCGCGCCCGGCGTGAGACGGGCGTGGTTGTCATATAAGCGGCGAGCTGGTCGTCTGGGACGCCGTCGAGCCGGAATCGAAACCCAGTTCCTGCGCCAGGAACTCCCACTGGATACCGGTGTAGAGGACGAATAACACACCCTGCAGCGTCCGACGGTCATCGGCAACGTCACGCGCTGCGGCGCGGTGGCTTCGTTGATCTCTGAGAAACAGCGTTTGCCGACGGCTTTCGGAGGCAGCTGACGATCAACCGGATCGTGAATGTCGACCAGATGTGACGGCGCTGCGGCGTTCGTGCACGCGGGCCCGCCGCTTGTCAGGATGGCTGGCCGTCGAAGGTGGGCGGCGCCGGACGTCTGCCGGCCCTGGGCATCCGTCGTCGTTGCCATCGGCACCTGGACCCTGGGTGACCTGACCGTCACCAGATTCGGCTACGGCGCTATGCAGCTCGCCGGCCCCGGGGTCATGGGACCGCCTGCCGACCATGACAGGGCACTCGGCGTCCTGCGCGAGGCCGTCGATCTCGGCATCACCCATATCGACACAAGCGATGCCTACGGGCGTCGCCAAAAATCCTGCTGATTCCCGGCACTTCCTCAGCGGAGCACCTGCGCGAGAACGTCGCCGGCGCGGGACTCTCGCTCTTCGACGAGGAACTTGCCGAGCTGGACAAGATCGGCCGTTAGCCTCAATACCGGTAACTTAGGTGCAATCTGGTTGTTGTTGGTGGTGTGCCGAGAGCGGGTCGGCTGAAGTCATCTGGGGAGCGTCTGTCGGACCGGGTTGCGGTCGGGGTGCTGACGCAGGCGTTTCCTCCGGGGCTTGTGGATGAGGTGTGGGCGGAGACGGGCCGGGTACAGCAGCGGAACCGGCTGTTGCCGGCCCGGCTGGTGGTCTACTTCGTCTTGGCGATGTGCCTGTTCTCGGGGCAGAGCTACGAGGAGGTCACCCAACTGCTGACCGCGGGTCTGCAGGGTGCGCGACGCTGGCGTGCGTCGTGGGTGGCGCCGAGTACGGCGGCGATCTGGAAAGCCAGGTCGCGGTTGGGAGTGGCTCCGCTGCGGCAGCGGCCGTCCGCCCTTCGGGCCGCATGGGACCGGCCCGGCGTCGCGGAGCATCACGAGGTCCGAGCGCAGGCGTCCGACCAGGACTACGGGCAGGTCTGCCAGGGCGTGGGAGAGGAAGGCGATGTCGTAGCCGGAGTCCATGACGACCCAGATCTCCGGGTCGCCCTCTCATGGGGTGTTCGTCGACGGGGTCGGCGTTCGGTCCCATGCCGTGCGCTATCGACAGCTCCCGAAGATGAGCTTAGGCTCACCTAAATTGCGGCGGGCCGCTCCGTTCGGTGTGCCCGGCCCTCGGCACCCCGCGCCTCCGGGCGGCTTCCCCGCACGATGGGAGTGACATGTCGCAGGTTCGGCCTGGCGACGCACCACAGGTCCACGGCCTCATCGGCATCGGTTTCGGACCGTCCAACGGGGCCATGGCGATCGCCATCGCCGAGCACAACGCGGGGGCGGGCGCGCACGAGCCGGTCACCGCCCGCTTCTTCGAACAGCAGCCGCGCTTCGGCTGGCACCGCGGGATGCTGATCGACGACGCGACCATGCAGGTGTCCTTCCTCAAGGACCTGGTGACGCTCCGGAACCCCGAAGGGGTGGAGCGCGGTGACCGTGTCCGGCACAACTCCGACCTGCCGGCGAAGGCGGACGGCCTGAAGGGCACCTCGCCCTCCCGGTTCGTCGTCGTGGGCGCCGGGCGGAGCGCGGCCGAGAACGTCGCCTGCCTGCACCGCCGCTTCCCGGAGGCCGAGGTCCGCGCGGTCTTCTCGCGCTACGGCTACACCCCCGCCGACCACAGCAGTTTCGCCAACCGGATCTTCGGCCCCGGGGCCGTCGACGAGTACTTCGCCGCACCCGGAAGCGTCAAGCGCAGGGTGACGGACTACCACGGCAACACCCACTACTCCGTGGTGGACATCGACCTGATCGACGACCTGTACCGGAAGACGTACCAGGAGAAGGTCCTCGGCACCGAGCGGCTGCGCTTCCTCAACGTCTCCCGGCTCGCCGCCGTCGAGGAGGCGAGGTCCGGCTGGTCGCGGAGGGCACCGCCTGCTCGACCGCACGGATTCGCCTCCCGGCCCGCGCCGGGCGCCCAACTGCCGATACGTACCGCGTAGATCAAAGGGAGATCGTACGTCGCCATGAGCACGACTGCAGTGGAGCGGCCCGTTTCCAGGGGCACGACAGAGGCCCGCCGAAGACGGGTTGTGGGCTTGGGCGCTCTGGTGGCGGTCCTCGTGATCGGGTTCGCCGCGTCGCTGGCCGTCGGGGCGCGGCCACTGAGCCCCGCCGAGGTGTGGCACGGGCTGTTCGCCGCGCCCGACCCCGACCAGCGCCTCACCGAGATCAGGCTCATCGTGCGGACCGTGCGGGTCCCCCGGACGGTGCTCGCGATCGTCGCCGGCGTCGCGCTGGGCATCGGCGGGGCGCTGATCCAGGGGTACACCCGCAACCCGATCGCGGACACGGGGCTGCTGGGCGTGAACTCTGGGGCCTCGTTCGCCGTGGTGACCGTGATCGCCGTCTTCGGCTTCGCCGACCCGTTCCAGTACGTCTGGTTCGCCTTCCTCGGCGCGGCGGTCGCCGGTGTCGTCGTGTTCGGGCTGTCCAGTGTCGGCCGGGGGGCCGGCAATCCGCTGACGCTCGCGCTGGCGGGCCAGGGGGTCACGGTGTTCCTCGCGGCGATGACCACGGCGGTCGCGCTGTCGGACCTGAAGTCGCTGAACGCGCTGCGGTTCTGGAACGCGGGCTCCGTGGCCGGCGTCGGCTTCGAAGTGATCTGGCCGGTCACGGCGTTCGTCGCGGTCGGCGTGGTGCTGGCCCTGACCACGCTGCCCTCCCTCAACCTGCTCAACCTGGGGGACGACGTGGCGCGGGGGCTGGGCGTGAACATCGCGCTGAGCAGGACCGTCGGCATCGTCACCATCACCCTGCTCGCGGGAGCGGCGACGGCGGCATGCGGCCCCATCGCGTTTCTCGGGCTGATGGTGGCCCACGTCGCCCGGTATCTGACCGGGCCGGACTATCGCTGGCTGGTGCCGTACGCGGGTCTCCTCGGAGCGGGCGTCCTTCTGGTCTGCGACATCGTGGGACGCGTGGTGGTGCGGCCGGGTGAGTTGGACGCGGGTATCGTCGTCGCCCTTCTCGGCGCCCCGTTCTTCGCGGTTCTCGTGTGGCGAGGAAAGTTCAGGAGCGCATGAACGGGACTGATGTGGAGCGGCGGGTGACGCCCGGCGTGCGGCTCGGTCAGGTGTCGTTCGTCTGGCGGCCCTGGATGGTGAGCGTCACCCTGCTGCTGGCGGCGGTCACCTTCCTGGTGTTCTGTCTGTCCATCGGGGTCGGCGACTTCCCCATAAGTCTCTCCCGGGTGATCGCCACGATCCTGGGCCGGGGCGAGCAGGTGGACGAGTTCGTGATCATGGACCTGCGGATGCCGCGTGCTCTGGCGGGGCTCCTCGTGGGAATGGCTCTGGGGGTGTCCGGGGCGATCACACAGTCCGTGGCCCGTAACCCACTGGCCAGCCCTGACATTCTGGGGATCACCGGGGGAGCCAGTGCCGTCGCGGTGTTCCTCGTGACCGTGTCGGGCGGGACCGCAGCCGCGGTCGTGAGCACGGTGGGCCTGTCGGCGGCGGCGCTCGCGGGCGGCCTCTGCACGGGGCTGCTGGTCTACTTCCTGGCGTGGCGGCGCGGGATCGACGGTTTCCGGCTCATCCTCATCGGCATCTCGGTGACCGCCATGATGGAGGCGATCACCACCTGGCTCCTGACCGCCGCGGACATCAGGGACGTGGCGCGGGCACAGGCGTGGCTGGTCGGGTCGCTGGACAACCGGTCCTGGGACGAGGTCCGGGTGGTCTTCTGGTGCACGCTCGTCCTCATGGCGGTCGTCGCGGCTGCCGCGTTCCAGTTCAAGCCCATGCACCTCGGCGACGAGGTCGCCGCGGGGCTCGGCGTCCGCTTCTCGAGGGTGCGGGCGGTCCTGCTCCTGTGCGCCGTGCTGCTGGCCGCCGCTGCGGTGAGCGCCGCCGGCCCGGTCCCGTTCGTGGCACTGGTGGCGCCGCAGGTCGCCATGCGCCTGGCCGGATGCCCGACACCTCCACTGGTCGCCTCCGGCCTGGTGGGCGCGTTGCTGCTGATCGGCGCGGACCTGACCGCGCGCTCGGCGCTGCCGGTCACCCTCCCGGTCGGCGTGGTCACGGCCGCGATCGGCGGGCCCTTCCTTGTATATCTGCTGGTGCGGGCGAACCTCAGATGACTGACCGACACGACCGTACGAACCGGGCAACGGGGGGACCTGTGGGCGCTGAGCACATGACGAGGACCGATTCGGCGGTCGACGACGTCCCGCGGCTGGCGGCGAGGAGCATCACGGTCGGCTACGGCGGCCGGACCGTCATCGACGGTCTCGACGTGACGGTCCCGCCCGGACTGATCACGACGATCATCGGCCCCAACGGCTGCGGGAAGTCGACCCTGTTGCGCACGCTGACGCGGCTGCTCAAGCCGACGGCGGGTGCGGTCGTGCTGGACGGCGAGGACATCGTCAAGCTCAGGACCAGGGACGTGGCGAGGAAGCTCGGTCTTCTGCCGCAGGCCCCGGTCGCGCCGGAAGGGCTCACGGTGGCCGACCTGGTGGCCAGGGGGCGCCATCCGCACCAGAGCTGGCTGCGGCAGTGGTCGTCCGACGACGCCTCCGTCGTGGAGCGCGCGCTGGCCATGACCGGAGTCTCCGAGCTGGCCGACCGTCCCGTCGACTCGCTGTCCGGCGGGCAGCGCCAGCGCGTGTGGATATCGATGACGCTGGCTCAGGGCACGGACCTGCTGCTGCTGGACGAGCCGACCACGTACCTGGACCTCGCCCATGCGATCGACGTGCTCGATCTGGTGGACGACCTGCACGAGTCGGGCCGCACGGTGGTCATGGTGCTGCACGACCTCAACCTGGCCACCCGCTACAGCGACAATCTGGTCGTCATGCGGGAGGGGGCGATCCTGGCGCAGGGGCACCCGCGTGACGTGATCACGGCCGATCTGCTGCAGGAGGCGTTCGGGCTGCGGGCCAAGGTGATCGACGACCCGGTGGGGGACCGCCCGCTCATCGTGCCCATCGGCCGCACGCACGTGCAGCTCAACTGAGGTTCTCGTCAAGGAAATACGTCAGTTAGGCTAGGCTAACCTCACTTGGCGTGGGTAAGGTTTGCCTGCCCTCACACGGGGTGTAGCGGACAGTGCGAAAGCAGGGGATTCTCGGATGCTCTTCCACAGATCGACGTTTCAGAAGCCAGGGCGGCTGCTGGCGGCGACCCTCACAGCCGTGACGCTCGGCGTCGGCCTCCTCGCGGGATGCGGTTCCGGCTCGGAGGAAGGGACGAGCGACAAGGCCCCGGCCGCCGCCGGCGGCGCGTTCCCGGTGACGGTGGAGCACGCGTTCGGGTCCACGAAGATCGACAAGGCTCCTGAGCGGGTTGTCACCGTCGGCTACACGGACGATCAGGCGGTCCTGGCCTTCGGCATCAAGCCGGTCGGCATGGTCGACCAGTACCCGAACCCGGCGGGCGAGTCTCCCGACATCAACACCCAGTGGCCCTGGGTGAAGGACAAGTGGGGCGACGCCCGCCCCGAGGTCGTCATGAAGAACGGCGACGCGGGCCCCAACTACGAGAAGATCGCCGCCCTTCGGCCCGACCTGATCATCGCGGTCTACTCCGAGATCGACGAGGCCGCCTACGGCAAGCTCTCCAAGATCGCTCCCACGGTGGGCCGCACCAAGGGCGAGAAGGACCTGTTCAGCGCTCCGTGGCAGGACAACGCGGTCCACATCGCCAAGGCGCTCGGCAAGGTGGACGAGGGCACCGAACTCGTCAAGGGCATCCAGGACAAGCTCGACGCGGCGCGCGAGGCGAACCCGGAGTTCGGCAAGGAGACCGCTGTCGCGGTGTCCTGGTACAAGGACTCGATCTCGGCCTTCACCACCACCGACGTACGCGGACGGCTGCTGACGGGCATCGGCTACAAGGGCGCGACCCAGATCGACAAGGTCGCCGGCGGCCAGTTCTCCACCGAGCTCTCCCCCGAGCGCGTCGACCTGATCGACGTCGACCGCATCTTCGTCATCAACGACCAGGCGGACACGGACGCGCTGAAGAAGTTCGAGCTGTTCGACAACCTGTCCGCGGTCAAGGACGGCAAGGTCTCCTACCTGCTGGACAGCGAGGGCCCGGCGGTCGGCGCGGCCCTCTCCCAGGGCACCCTGCTCTCCCTGCCGTACGCGATCGACGAGCTCGTCAAGTCGGCCGGCCAGTGACACACGCCGCCCGGCCCCGTCGCCGCCCCGGGCCGGTGCCCGGGTGAGCGCCACCGCCACTCGCGTCGCCCCGGCGGCCACCCTGCGCACGGCGGCCGGGGGCGAGTCCACCCGCTGGGTCGCCGCGCGCTGCCGCGAAGTGCCGTGGCTGACGGCCGCCACCGTGCTCACCACGGTGGCCGGGGCGGCGCTCCAGGTGCTCCCGGTGCTCCTGCTCGGCCGGGTGGTCGACGGCGTGGTCGGGGGCGACGGACGCTCGGTCCTGGTCACGATCGGGGTCCTCATGGGAGCCGCCGCGCTGCTCGGCGCGGCGGCCACCGCCGTGTCGACCTACCTGACCGGGCGGCTGGGCGCGGATCTTCTCGCGCGGCTGCGGGAAGCCGCCGTCCGGGCGGTGCTGGGGATGCCCAGCGCACGGGTCGAGCAGGTCGGCCGGGGCGACGTGCTGTCCCGGGTCGGCGACGACGTCGCCGTGCTGTCCAGGGGCATCCGTACGGCCGTCCCCACGGTGTTCTCGGCCGGCGTGCTGGTCGCCATCGCCACGGTCGGGATGTTCGGGCTCGACTGGAGGCTCGGCCTGGCGGGCGCCGGCGCGCTGCCCGCGTACGCCCTGGCCCTGCGCTGGTATCTGCCCCGGTCCGCCCCGCTGTACCAGCAGCAGAGAGCGGCGCAGGCCGACCGTGCGCAGGCGCTGATCAGCGGACTGAACGGGATCGACACCGTCCGGGCGTACCGCCTCGAAGGTGCCTTCCGCGAGAAGGTCACCGTCAAGTCGTGGCGCGTACGCGACCTCGGCATCGACGTCTTCCGGATCTTCGGCCGGTTCGTCGGCCGGGAGAACCGTGCAGAGTTCATCGGGCTGGTCCTGATCCTCGTGGTGGGGTACGTCCTCCTGGAGGCCGACGCCGCGAGCCTGGGCGAGGTGTCGGCGGCGCCGCTGATGTTTCACCGGCTGTTCACGCCCCTGGGCGCCATCATGTTCACCTTCGACGAGGCGCAGAAGTCGGGCGCGAGCCTCACCAGGCTGGTCGGGGTGCTGGGGGAGTCCACCGAGGACCGGCTGGTGGGCGACGCCTCCGTGGCGTCGGCGGACGCCACCGATCACGCGGTGACGGTGGAGGGGCTGACCTTCACCTATCCCGGTGCCGAGGAGCCGGTCCTGCGAGACGTCAGCCTGACGATCCCGGCCGGCGGTTCCCTCGCCCTGGTGGGGGCCACAGGAGCGGGCAAGTCGACCCTCGCCGCCCTGATCGCCGGCATCGGGAGCCCGCAGGCCGGTTCGGTGCACGTCGGGCCGTACGACCTCGCCGGCACGGACGAGGCGGGCGCGCGCGCTCTGGTCAGCATCCTGACGCAGGAGACGCACGTGTTCTCCGGCACGCTCGCCGAGGACCTGCGGCTGGCCGCACCCCGAGCGACCGACGGAGAGCTGATGGACGCCCTGCGCACCGTCGGCGCCGAACACTGGGTCTCCGCGCTCCCCGACGGGCTGGACACCACGGTCGGCGAGGGCGGCCAGCGCCTGGACGTCACGAAGGTCGCCCAGATCGCCCTGGCCCGGCTGGTGCTGAACCGGGCACCGGTCGTCGTGCTCGACGAGTCGACCGCGGAGGCGGGCAGCGAGGGCGCCGCCGAGCTGGAGAGGTCCGTACGGGCCGCCTGCGCGGGCAGGACCACGCTGTTCGTGGCGCACCGGCTGACCCAGGCGATGGCCGCTGACCGGATCGCCGTGCTGGACGAGGGACGCGTGGTGGAGCAGGGGACCCACGAGGAGCTCGTGGCCCTGGGCGGACGGTACGCACGACTGTGGCGGGCCTGGCGCGAGGGCAGTTGAACCACCCCTGAGTTGAGTTGGTCCCATTTCATACGCCGGAAGGACGATGGGTCTTCGATGACGGATCCCACAGCTCGCCCCGTGTCGCTCTCCCCGACGAGCCTGGACGGCGTACGCCGGCGAACCGGTGACTACTCCGACAGGACCATCACCGAGGCCTGCGCCATCGGTCTGTCGTACTGGGCGACGGGCCGTAGCCCCGACGGCATCGATCTCACCTCGGGCACGCTCTTCCCCGACGTCCTCCGATGGGTGGACAACGGGGGTTCCGCACCCGTCGGCTGGGAGGTCGGCGCCGACGGACGGAGCATCCACGCCCCCGAAGGCGTCGCGTCCGCCGACGCACAGCTCGCGCTGGACGACCTGGCCGACTTCCCGGACCGGCCCCTCGGAACCATCGGCCCCTTCGGTCCGGCGGCCAGGATCAAGGCCCTGACCGAGTGGAACGACACCGGGGCCGAACGGATCCGCCCGACCGTCGTCGAGATGTTCCGCGAGCAGGCACGGACGAGGCCGGACGCCGTCGCGATCGTCGACGAGCACCGTTCACTGACGTACCGTGAGACGGCCGAGCTCTCGGGCCAGCTGGCCCACCACCTGATCGAACGCGGGCTCACCGCCGAACAGGTCGTCGGCATCTCGCTGGGCCGCTCGGCCGACATGGTGATCGGCCTGCTCGGCGTGCTCCAGGCGGGGTGCGCGTTCGTTCCGCTCGACCCGCAGTGGCCGGCCGAGCGCCGAGCCGTCGTCATCGAGGACGCCCGGGTCGTGCTGCAGCTCAACGACTCCGGTGAGCCCCCGGGGGGCGAACCCGCGGCCGTGCCCGTCTCCATCGGGTCCTGGCGCTTCGGATCCCGCCCCTCCGAGGGGCCCGAGGTCACCGTCCCAGGGGCCGCGCTGGCGTACGTCATCTTCACGTCCGGTTCCACAGGCCGGCCCAAGGGGGCCATGATCCGGCACGAGGCGATCAGTGAGCGCCTGCTGTGGCAGTCCGGGGAGATCCTGGGCTTCGGCCACGACGACGCGTCACTCTTCAAGGCGCCGCTGTCCTTCGACATCTCCATCAACGAGATCTTCCTGCCACTGGTGTCCGGCGGCAGACTCGTGGTCCTGCGGCCCGGCGGCGAACGCGATCCCCACCATCTGCTGAGTGTGCTGTCCGAACAGCGCGTCACCTTCACCTATCTGGTGTCGTCCATGCTCGACGTGCTGCTGGAGATGGAAGGCGGCTCCGGGCAGCTGGACAGCCTGCGGCACGTGTGGTGCGGCGGCGAGGTGCTGACCCCGGAGCTCTACGAGCGTTTCCGTACCCGGCTCGGCATCCCCATGTACCACGGGTACGGCCCGGCCGAGACGACGATCGGCGTCTCGCACGTCATCTACCGCGGCGCGGCAGAGCGCCTGTCGACGTCGATCGGCAAGGCGAACCCCAACACCCAGCTGTACGTGCTCGACGACGAGCTGCGCCCGGTCCCGGTCGGGGTCGGCGGCGAGCTGTACGCCGGAGGGCTGCTGCTGGGACGCGGGTACGTCAACGCGCCCGGCCTGACCGCGTCCCGCTTCGTCGCGAACCCCTTCGCGGCGGACGGGTCCCGGCTGTACCGCACCGGTGACCTCGCGCGGTTCGCCCCGGACGGATCGCTGGACTTCCTCGGCCGGGCCGACAACCAGATCAAGATCCGCGGCATGCGGCTGGAGATCGAGGATGTCGAGCTGGGCCTCGCGGAGCACCCTTCCGTACGGCACACCTGCGTCGTGGCGAAGAAGAACACGGCGGGCGGCACCTATCTGGTGGCGTACGTCATCCCTTCCACCGGCAGCGAGGAGCTGCACGCCCACGAGGTCAGGGCGTGGGCCGAAGAGCACATGGTGGAGTACATGCTGCCCGCCCATGTCGTCGTCCTGGAGGCGTTCCCGCTCACCGCGAACGGAAAGGTCGACCGGGCAGCGTTGCCGGAGCCCGTCACGGGGACCGGCTCCGTCGTGGCGCCTGTGACCGGGAACGAGCGTCTGGTGTGCGCGGCGGTCGCGTCGGTCCTGGGTCTCGACGAGGTCGGCGTCGACCAGGACTTCTTCCGGCTCGGCGGAGACAGCATCCTGGCGATCTCGCTGCTGAGCGCGCTGCGCGCCGCGGGTCTCCACGTCACGGCCGGGCAGATCTTCACCCACAGCGTCGTGGGCGCGCTGGCGGCGGTCGTGAGCGGTGAGGACGTCTCCTCCGCGGAGGACGGGGACGAGGCGACCGGCTCGGTCGTCGGTTCACCCATCGTGCAGTGGCTCGGCCGGACGACGGACGCGATCGACGGCTTCGTCCAGTCGGTCGTGCTGAACACCCCGGCGGACCTCACCGCCGACGCCCTCGACACGATCCTCACCGCCGTGGCCCGGCGCCACGACATGCTGCGCGCCCGACTGGTGCGCGGCGACCGCTGGGGCTTCGACATCCCGGAGGCGGACGGAGCCGTCGTGGGATGGCAGGAGAGCGGCCTGCCGGCGGACGCCTGTGCGGCGCTCGCGACGGAGGGGCTCGATCCGGACCACGGTGTGATGCTGCGCGCCGTCTGGCGCCGCGAGGCACGGCAACTGGTCGTGGCCGTCCACCACGTGGTCGTCGACGGTGTGTCCTGGCGGATCCTCATGGAGGACCTGGCCACCGCATGGCGGCAGTTCACCTCCGGCGTGCCCGTCGAGCTGCCCCCGGTGGGGACCTCGTTCCGGCGCTGGACGCAGCTGCTGGGGGGCGCCGAATTCGAACGGGACCGCGCTGCCTTCCGGTATTCACTCCCGGGACCGGACGGTCCGCTGGGCAGGCGGCCGCTGACCGAGACCGACACCGTCGCCCGGGAACGGAGCCGGACCGTATCAGTGGGCGCCGAGGCCACGGCCGCGCTGCTGGGGGAGATACCCGCGAGGTTCCACGCCGGCGTCAACGACGTCCTGCTCACGGCTCTCGCCGTCGCCCTCGCCCGGTGGCGCCGTGACCTCGGGCAGGACCAGTCGTTCGCGCACATCGAACTGGAGGGGCACGGCCGCGAAGGCCGGTTCGTGGCGGAGACCGTCGGCTTCGAGCCGGACCTGTCCCGGACCGTGGGATGGTTCACCACCCTGTTCCCGGTGGTCGTGGACCCCGGTGCGGCGACCGACCCGACCGCCCCCGCGTATCTGGCCGCCGCGCTCAAGGCGGTGAAGGACGACCTCAGCCGGGTCCCCGGCAACGGGCTCTCCTACGGTGTCCTGCGGTATCTCACCGACACCGGGCTCGACACCCCGGCACCGCAGGTGCTGTTCAACTATCTGGGCCGCCTCGACTCGGGCACCTCCGCTGACTGGCGGTTCGCTGGGGCCGCAGGGCAGTTGGGCGAGAAGCGCGACCCGAGGATGCGCCTGCCGCGCGCCCTGGAGTTCAACGCGGTCGCCGAACCCACCTCGAACGGCGAGTACGAGCTGGTGACCACCATCTCCTGGCCCGACGGGATGTTCACCGACGACGACACCGCCACCATCGGCGCATATCTTCGCGAGGCCCTGACCGGGCTCGCCGCCCTCGACCACGGTGGCCACTCTCCCGGCGACTTCGCCCCCGTGCCGCTCACACAGGCCGACGTCGACGCCCTGGACAGCCCGGCGCTGCGGGACATCCTGCCCCTGACCCCGCTGCAGGAGGGCCTCTACTTCCACTCGGTCTTCGACGACGACGCCGCGGGCAGCTACGTCGAGCAGCAACTGCTCACCCTGGAAGGCGAGGTGGACGCGGACCGGCTGGCATCGGCGGCGACGCGTCTGCTCGCCCTGTACCCGAATCTGGCCGCACGGTTCGTGACCCTCGCCGACGGCCGGGTGGTCTCCGTGCTGGAGAGGGGTGTGGAGGCCCCCTTCACCACGCTGGACCGGCCCGGCATCACCGACGCCGAGATCCGCGACCACGCCGAGCGGGACCGGCGTGCGGGGTTCGGCCTGTCCACCGGTCCGCTGATGCGGTACACGCTCATCCGCGCGGGCTCCGGCAGGAACGTGCTGGTGCAGACCGTCCACCACATCGTCGCCGACGGCTGGTCGGTGCCGCCGATGCTCCGCGCGCTGCTGGCCGAGTACCACACGCCGGGGGCCCGGTACCCGCTCGGCGGCTTCCCCGACCACGCGCGCCGGATCGCCATGGCCGACGACGACGAGAGCGACCGGGTCTGGCGCGACCAGCTCGCCGGCCTGCCCGGCCCCTCCCTTGTCGCCGAGGGGCACACCCCCTCCGACCGCTTCGCCGACACCGCTGTGGAGCCCGAGGAAGACATCGACGCGGCTGTCCGGGCGGCGGGCATCCCGCTGAGCGTGGCGGTGCACAGTGCCTGGGCCGTGACACTGGGCGGCATCCTGCGGAACAGGGACGTGGTCTTCGGCTCCACGGTGTCCGGCCGCGACGCCGAGGTGCCCGGCATCGAGGACATGGTGGGCCTGTTCATCAACACGATCCCGCTGCGCGCCCGTTGGGACGGAGACAGCACGGCCCACGACCTGCTCGCCTCGGTGCGGGAACACCAGGGCGCCGTGCTGGCGCACCAGCACGTCTCGCTCGCGAGGATCGGCCGCCAGGCCGGTGGCGGCGCCCTGTTCGACACCCTGGTGGTCTTCGACGTGGCGACCGACGTGGGGACTCTGCGGCAGCCCGGCGACGAGCTGGTCATCACCGGCATCGTCAACGAGGGCGCCCCCCACTACCCGCTGACCCTGGTCGTGGAACGCACACCCGCCGGGCGCCCCCGCTTCAACCTGATCCACGACAGGGAACTGCTCCGCGAGGAGAGCGTCCAGGCGATCCTTCGCACGTTCACCGGGACGCTCACCGGCCTGCTCACCCGGCCGGACGCCCTGGTCGACGAGCTGGCGCCCCAAGGGGCCCGGCGCCCCGCCCGGATCGCCCCGACCACCCTGGGCCAACTGTTCGACGCGGCCGCGAGCCGCGCCCCGGAGTCCACCGCGGTCACCCACTGCGCACTCGACGGCGGAACGAGGTCCCTGACGTACGGCGAACTGGCCGACGCCAAGAACGCGCTGGCATCGGCACTGCGCGCTGCCGGTGTCGCGCCGGGCACGCGAGTCGCCGTGGCCCTCCCGCGCTCCGTGGAGCAGGTCGTCGCCCTGGTGGCGATCGTCACCGCGGGCGGTGCGTACGTACCCCTTGACCTGGCCTACCCGGACGAACGGCTGGAGCACATCCTCACCGACGCCGCTCCGCAGGCCGTCCTCGTGGACCGTGAGCAGCGGGACCGCTTCACGGAACTGCTGGGCCGGGGACCGGGTGTGCCGCCCCGCGTCATCGTGCTGGGGGAGGAACTCCCGGAGGAGCGCGAGCCCGCGCCCGTCACCACCAGGGCCGGATGGCACGACCCCGCGTACGTGATCTACACGTCCGGCTCGACCGGCAGACCCAAGGGTGTCGTCGTCCCGCACTCCAGCGTGGTGACGCTGCTCGCGAACACCCGGCCCACCATGGGCTTCGGCCCCCAGGACGTGTGGGTCCAGTTCCACTCGTACTCCTTCGACTTCGCGGTCTGGGAGCTGTGGGGCGCGCTGGCGCACGGCGGTGAACTGCTGGTGCCCGATTACGGGCTGACCCGGTCCCCGGCGGACTTCCACCGGCTGGTCCGCGAGCGCGGAGTGACCGTGCTCAACCAGACCCCCTCGGCCTTCTACCGGTTCGTCGAGGCGGACCGGCACGCTGCCGAGCCCCTGCCCGCCCTGCGCCGGATCATCTTCGGCGGCGAAGCGCTCGATCCCGCGCGGCTGCGCGGCTGGGTGGAGCGGCACGGCACCGGCTCGCCCGAGCTGGTCAACATGTACGGGATCACCGAGACCACGGTCCACGTCACCCACCGGGTGCTCACCGACGAGGACTTCGACGAGGACGTCAGCCCCATCGGCGGTCCGGTCCCCGGGCTGGCCACCTACCTCCTCGACGACCGGCTCCGCCCCGTGCCGCCGGGCAGGGTGGGTGCCATCTACGTGGCCGGTGACCAGGTGTCGCTCGGCTACCTGGGCAGACCGGGTCTGACGGCGGGCCGGTTCGTGGCGAACCCCTTCGCGGACGACGGCTCCCGCATGTACCACACGGGCGACCTGGCCCGCCGCACGCTCGACGGGGAGCTGGAGTTCGCCGGCCGCGCCGACGACCAGGTGCAGCTCAAGGGTTTCCGTATCGAGCTCGGCGAGGTGGAGGCCGCCGTCAGGGAGCTCGACGGAGTGGTCGACGTGGCCGTCACCGTGGCCGGCAGCGGTGACCACCTGGTCGCGCACGTGGTGGGTGAGGTGCCGGGCGACCTCACCGGCCGCCTGTCCGCGAAGCTGCCCGCGCACATGGTCCCGGGCCGGGTCCTCCGGGCCGACGCCCTGCCGCTGACGGTCAACGGCAAGCTGGACCGGAAGGCCCTGACCGAACGCGCCGCGGAGGATGTCCCCGGGCCCGCCGCGAGCGGCTCCGCGCCCGCCGCGACCGGCTCCGCGCCCGCCGCGACCGGTTCCGCGCCCGCCGCGACCGGTTCCGCGCCCGCCGCGACCGGCTCCGCGCCCGCCGCGACCGGTTCCGCGCTCGCCGCGCTGGTGGAGATCTTCGCGGAGACGCTGCCCGGCCCCCTGTCCGTGCACGGGGACACCGACTTCTTCTCCGCCGGGGGCGACAGCATCGTCGCCATCACCGTGATCAACCGGGCCAGGGCGCTCGGCCTGTCGATCGCGCCACGGGACGTGTTCCTCTTCAGGACACCCCGCGCGCTCGCCGAGCACCTCGGAACGCGTACACAGCCAGCCGTGGCATCCACGCCCGCACTCCGTGCGGACGGTCCGCTGGCACTCACACCGGTCATCCTGCGCCAGCGGGAACTGGGCGGCTCACTCGCCCGGTTCGCCCAGGCCAGGACGGTCGTGGCGGCCGAAGGCACCGGGTTCGCCGACGCCGAGGCCGCGGCGAACGCGGTCGTGGCCGCACACCCGGCGCTCAGGCTGCGGCTCCACGTGGAGCACGGCGTGTGGGCGCTGCGTACCGAGCCCGCCCGCGACATCGCCGTCGTCCGGACGGTCACCACGGACGTGACGGCAGCGGCGGAGGAGGCCGCCGGGCGCCTCGATCCCGAGGCCGGAGAGGTCATCGCGTTCTCCTGGCTGGAACCGAGCCGGACCCTGGTGGTCACCGTCCACCACATCGCCGTCGACGCCGTGTCCTGGCTGGTCCTGCTGGACGACCTGGCCACTGTCATGCGCGGGGCGACGCTGCCTCCGCCGACCACCCCCTACGCCGAGTACGCCGAAGCGCTGAGCGCCAGGTCCGCCCAAGTCACCGAAGGTCTGGGCCACTGGATCACCACGCTCCAGGCGCCCCCGCTGCTGCCCGCGGCCGAACGGTTGCGGCACACGACGGTCGTCCTCGCGCCCGAGGCGAGCGACCGGGTGACGCGCACCGCGCCCGCCGCACTCGGTGTCGGCCTGACCGAGTTGCTGTGCGGCGCGCTCCGGACCGCGCTGACACACGTACAGCCGACGCCCACCGACCTCGCCGTCGACCTGGAACGGCACGGCCGGGTACCGGCCCTGGAGCACCATGACTACACCCGCACGGTCGGCTGGTTCACCTCCATCGCCCCCGTACGGCTGACCGCGCACACCGACCCCGTGGCGGCGGCCCGCGAGGTCACCGAACGCCGGCTCGACGAGTGCGGACACGTCGCCTACGGCCAGCTCCGGTATCTCAACCCGCAGACCGCCCCCCTGCTGAGGGCTCGCCCCCAGGTGCTTTTCAACTACCTCGGCCGGGGGAGCGAGTCCCAGGCACCGCACATCACCGGTGGGGACCAGGGCAGCCCGTACGCCGTCGAGGTCAACGCCTGGACCGACGAGGCGAGCGGAAGCCTGCACGCGGCCTTCACCCTCGCCGACGGCATTCCCGACGAGGTGACCGGGCACTGGCTCGACGCACTCGAACGCCTCGCGGACGCCTCCGCCACGGCCGAGCGCACGGCACCGGTCACCCCGCTCCAACGGGGTCTCTTCTTCCAGGCCCAGATGGCCGGTCCGGCCGGACACTACGTCGCGCAGAGCTACTTCGGCTTCGACCGGCGCCTGGACACCGACGCGCTGTCCGAGGCGATGGCGCACGTCATCGCGCGGCACCCCGTCGTGGGCGCCGGCTTCACCACCGACGACGACGGCAACCCCGTCCAGGTACTCGCCGCGGGGCGGCGGGTCGACGTCCGTACGGCCGACCTGCTGACGGACGCGGATGTCGAAACCCTGCGCGCACGGGACCGCGACACGGGATTCGACCCCGGCGAGCCGCCGCTGATCCGGTTGACGGTCGTACGTCTGCCCGGCGGACGCGACGGCCTGCTGCTGAGCTACCACCTGCTGCTGTGGGACGGCTGGTCCCGCGAGATCCTGCTCCGGGACCTGTTCGACGCCTACCAGACGGTCCTCGCGGGCGAGGAACTGGAAACCGCCCCGGCGACGCCGAGCTTCGAGGACCACGCCCGGGCCCTCGCCGCCCGGGACCCCGAGGTGTCGGAGCGCTTCTGGGCGGAGCACCTGGCAGGCCTGACCGGTCCGACGCTCCTCGCCGGACCGGATCCCTCCCTCCCGGACACCCTGCCGCGCGCGCTCGTACACACGTTTTCCGCCGGGGAGTCGGACCTCCTCCGGGAGACGGCGAAGGCGCACGGCGTCACACTGAACACGGTGCTGACCGGGGCGTTCGGCCTTCTGCTGGGCGCGCACACGGGCCGGAGCGACGCGGTGTTCGGCGTCACCGTCTCCGGCCGGGAGGGCGAGAGGCTTTCGGGCATCGTCGGCGTGCTCCTCAACACCGTTCCCCTGTGGACACGGGCACGGCCCCAGGACACGGTCCAGCAGTACCTCTCGGGCGTCCAGGCCGCCAGGGTCGAGGCGATGGAGCACGAGCACCTGGGGCTCGGGGAGATCCAGCGGGCCAGTGGGCACGGGAACCTGTTCGACAACCTGTTCGTGCTCCAGAACTTCCTGGACATGGACGCGTTCGCCGCGATGAACGCCCGGCACGGCATCACGTCGGTGAAGGCCGACGACTCGACGCACTATCCGTTCACCTGGGTCGTCACACCCGGGGAGCGGCTCACGGTCAAACTGGAGCACCGGGGCGAGGACACCGGGAGAGCCCGGCGTCTCCTCGACGACTACCTGCGCCTGCTCGGCGACCTGGCACGGCGGACCGGACCGATCGGCGCGCTGCGCGGCCCCGGACCCGAACCCGAGCCCGCCGGGCGCACCGACATCGGCACGGACACCGTCGTCGACCGGTTCGACCGGGCGGCGGGCCGGGATCCGCAGCGGGTCGCCCTCGTCGCCCACGGCTCGACCATGACCTTCGGCCGGCTCCGCGACCGCAGCCGTGCGGTGGCCGGGGTACTCGCCCGGCGGGGCATCGGCCCGGAGACGACGGTGGCCCTCGCCGTCCCGCGCTCCCTCGACTCGATCGTGGCACTCTTCGCCGTACTGCGGACCGGTGCCGCCTACGTGCCGCTGGAGCTGGACCACCCGGACGAACGGATCGCCGCGATCGTGGACGCCGCACGCCCGGACGTGATCCTCACGGTCAGCGCCGTGTCGCCCCGGCTGACCGGTGACCTGATCGAACTCGACCGGCCCCTGCCCGAGTCGGAGCCGTACGTGACGTTCGCGCCGGACGACCCGAACCGCCTGCGGCACCCCGCGTACACGATCTACACCTCCGGATCGACAGGGAAGCCCAAGGGCGTGGTGACCGAGTACGCCGGGCTCACCAACATGCTGATCAACCATCAGCGCCGCATCTTCGAACCGGTGCTCGCCGAGCACGGGCACCGGACCTTCCGGATCGCGCACACCGTGTCGTTCGCGTTCGACATGTCCTGGGAAGAGCTGCTGTGGCTCGCCGACGGCCACGAGGTGCACATCTGCGACGAGGAACTGCGCCGCGACGCGCCGCGGCTGGTCGAGTACTGCGCCGCGCACGGGATCGACGTCATCAACGTGACCCCGACCTACGCACAGCAGCTGATCGCCGAAGGCCTGCTCGCCGATCCCGCGCGGCGCCCGGCGCTGGTGCTGCTGGGCGGGGAGGCCGTCACCCCCACCTTGTGGCAGCGGCTCGCGGAGACCGAGGGGACGGCCGGCTACAACCTGTACGGACCCACCGAGTACACCATCAACACCCTGGGCGTCGGCACCTTCGAGTGCCAGGACCCGGTGGTGGGCGTGGCGATCGACAACACCGACGTGTACGTCCTGGACCCCTGGCTGCGGCCGCTGCCGGACGGAGTGCCGGGTGAGCTGTACGTGTCCGGCATCGGCATGGCGCGCGGGTATCTCGGGCAGCCCGCCCAGACCGCGGACCGGTTCGTCGCGTGCCCCTTCGGCGAACCCGGCGAGCGCATGTACCGCACAGGGGACCTTGTCTCCCGACGGCCCGACGGGCATCTGATGTACCTGGGCCGGACCGACCAGCAGGTCAAGATCCGGGGCCACCGGGTCGAACCGGGCGAGGTCGAGGCCGCGTTCGCGGCACACCCGGCGGTGCGGTTCGTCGCCGCGGTCGCGCAGCCCGACCCGCAGGTCGACGGCGCCTACCGGCTGGCCGCCTACCTCGTGCTGAGCGACTCCGACCTGGCCGCGGTCGCCGCCGAGGTCGGCGCAGGGCTGCCGGACTTCCTGCGTCCCACGCACTACGCCCAGGTCGACGGCATCCCGCTGACCGTGAACGGCAAGGCCGACACCAAGGCCCTGCCGGAGGCCAGGCCTCTGGGCGTGCTGACCACGGGAGGCGAGCGCGGGCCGGAGACGGAGACCGAGACACTGGTCTGCGAGTTCTTCGCCGAGGCGCTGGACCTGGACGACGACGAGGTCAGCGCGGTGAGCGACTTCGTCTCCCTGGGCGGGCATTCCATGCTGGCGGTGCGGCTGACCGGGCTGCTCCGCCGGGAGTACGGTCCTGTGATCACGATCCGTGATCTGCTCACCCTTCGAACCCCGGAAGCGATTGCCCGCCACCTTGATGACAACACCTGACGTGCACCGCCCCCGCCCGGGCGCCGACATCCTCCGGACCGCCCTGCGCCGCAACGCCGGCGCGGTGGTCCGGGGCACCGTCCTCATGGGCCTGTACCAGGCGGGTGAGACCGCCTTCCCCATCGCGCTCGGCCTGATCGTCGAGCACACGATGCGGGACCGGAGCCTCGGCTCGCTCGGCCTGTCGATCGCCGCTCTGGCCCTGATCATCACGACCGTGTCGCTGTCGTGGCGGTTCGGGATGCGTGTCCTGCAGAAGGCCAACACGACCGAGGCACACCGCTGGCGGGTGCGCGTGGCGGCCTGCGGTCTCCAGCCGGTGGCCAGGGACGTCGGCCTGAAGTCCGGCGAGGTGCTGACCATCGCCACCGAGGACGCCGACCAGACGGCCGACATCGTGGAGGTGGTGCCGTTGTTGGTCAGCTCGCTGGTCGCGGTGGCGGTCGCCTCGGTCGCGCTGGGCCTGGCGGACGTCCGGCTCGGTCTGCTGGTGGTCGTGGGGACGGTCGCGATTCTGTCGATCCTGAGCGTCCTGTCCAAGCGGATCGGCGCGAGCACCCGCGAACAGCAGGCCCGGGTGGCCCGGGCGGGTGCCAAGGTCGCCGACCTGATCTCCGGCCTGCGCCCGCTGCACGGCTTCGGCGGCAACCACGCGGCGTTCCAGTCCTATTGGAAGGTCAGCACGGAGGCGAGGCGCCAGGCGATCACGGTCGCCAGGGTCAACGGTCTGTACGCGGGCACCGCGCTGGCCCTCAACGCGGTCCTCGCCGCCGCCGTCACCCTGACGGCGGGCTGGCTGGCGTACGGAGGCCGCATCACCATCGGGGAACTCGTCATGGCTGTGGGGCTGGCGCAGTTCGTGATGGAGCCACTGAAGATGTTCTCGGAGATGCCGAAATACGTGATGATGGCGCGTGCCTCGGCCGAGCGGATGGCGCTGGTGCTCGCCGCGACGCCGCTCACGGCCCCGAACCAGGGCAGTCCCGCCACCGGCGGGGACCTCGAGGTCGACGGCGTCCGCCACGGGTCCCTGCACGGGCTCACGTTCCGGGTGCGCGCCGGCGAGTTCGTCGCCGTCGCCCCCTACCAGCCGCGCGCGGCCGCCGATCTCGCCTCGGTCCTGGGGGCGAACGTCCCGCCCCAGGCGTACGAGGGCGAGGTGCGGGTCGGCGGGCGGGAGATCGCGGAGCTGTCCGTCGAGGCCCTGCGCGAGCACATGCTGGTGAACCCGTACGACGGCGAGATCTTCGCGGGCAGCCTCCGCACGAACATCGACCCGTCGGGCACCAGCCGGATGGTCCCCGAGGCCGTGGAGGCGTCGCTCCTGACCGACGTCGTAGCCCTGCACCGCGAGGGGCTCGACCACGGGGTACGTGACCGTGGCGCGAACCTCTCCGGGGGACAGCGCCAGAGGCTGTCCCTGGCGCGTGCCCTCGCCGCCGATTCCGACGTACTGGTTCTGCACGACCCGACGACAGCGGTCGACGCGGTCACCGAACAGCTGATCGCCCGAAACATCGCGAAACTGCGCAAGGGCCGCACCACTGTCGTGATCACCAGCAGCCCCGCTCTCCTGGACGCCGCCGACCGTGTGCTCGTCCTGGACGACGGTGCCGTCACGGCCGACGACACCCATCGCCACCTCCTCGCCACCGACGAGGCCTACTGCAGGGCCGTGGCCCGGTGACCGCTACCGGGCGAGCGCCCAGGCGACATCCCTGACGAGCGCGTGCCGCCAGCCCGCCCGGTCGTGTCCCGAAGCCGACCGTGAGACGCGGACGGCCGCACCGGCCTGCTCGGTCAGGGTCTCGGCGAGCTCGCAGTGGGGGAGCATCCGCGCCTCGTGTTCCCCCACGTCGAACGCGACCCTCAGCCCGGACAGGTCGGGGCGCTCCCGGAGCCGCGCGGCGATGGCGCCGCCCATGGGGCCCTCCATGAGATCCGTCCGGTCCAGGGCCCCGGGCGCCCACCAGAACGACGGGGACTGGCAGGCGACGCGGGACACCAGACCGGGGAACTCCAGCGCCGCGTACATCGCGCTGAGTCCTCCGAGGCTCTGTCCGGCGACCACCAGCCGGCCCCAGTCGGCGGGCACACCGGATTCCGCCACCAGGTGCGGCAGTTCGTCCCGAACCGCCTCCCACAGCTCGGGCCTGCACTGGAACTCGGCTGCCCTGTCCCTGGCGGGCAGGAAGACCAGGGTGACAGCCGGCATCTCGCCGGCTGCGAAGGCCGAGTCGAACGCGGTCATGGCCGGGTGGAGATACAGCCAGTCGTCGCCGTCGAGCAGCAGGACCACCGGACCGCCGCCGCCCACCGGATGGACCCGCACGGTGCGGCGTCCGCCGAGCCGGCCGCCTGCCCAGCGGATACGGGCCTTCGGCACGGGCAGGACGTCGTCGGCACCCACGGCGGGCCAGTGCGGGTGGTGAGGGGCGTCCGGCGTCGCGACGATGGACCGGTCACCGCCCGCCCCGACCGGGTTCAACGGATCGGCGTACGCCACGTCGTCCACGAGGAACCGATAGGTCACCCGCAGCCGCGGGGGCATGCGCACCTCGGCGTACCAGCAGTCGGTGTCGCTCCATCGGCGCAGGGGGAGGGGCTTCGACCAGCTCTCGAAGACGATGGTCGCGGGCTCCCCGCGCCACAGGAACGACGTCACCCAGCCGCCGTCGTCGCCGGGCACCGACGAGGGGGACCGCGCAGCCGCCCAGAACGCGTCGGAACCGGGGCTGCCGGACAGCCCGAACGCGCCGAACGCGTTCTCCGAGCCGGCCGCGAGCACGGACGCGGGTTCGCTCATGGTCGGCCCGCCGGAGCCGCTGAGGGGCATGAACGTCTCCTTGTGAGAGGGGAGTTGCAGAGATGAGCCCGCAATGATTAGGTGAGCCTAACCTAACAATTGCCTTGGCTTCCATCCCCCGCCCACCTCCGAACGGTCACGCCGCAGCCCGTCCCCTTGTCGAACGGGCTGCGGGCCACGAAGCCCCGCCTGCGTCCCGGCCGTGAGGCGGACGCTGCCGCACTCGCGGACCTGGCCCGGCCGTTCGTGCACTCGGGGGCCTTGCGTGAGCGGCCAGTCGCGCTCTATGCGGCCCGCGCGGCGGACTTCCTGGTGACGGAGGGGAGCGGGGGAGAGGGGCACGGCAGGACGGTCCCTTCCGATTCGGATGTGACCAGGGGTCAGGGGAATCCGCGCGAGAGGCCGACCGCCCTGTGTTCAGGGCGCGTCGGGAGTCCCACGGGCAGGACCGGGCGCGTCGGGTACGACGACGAGGCAGGCCGGCGGGACACCCCACAGATCGCGGCAGCGTCGAAAGTGGCTCCAGTGAGCCGCGCGCGGGCCCAGGCGATGGACGGGTGCGAGGGCAGCGCGTCCGCGGTGTCAGCCGGTGCGCGGCCAGAGCGCGCCGGCGATTCGCACGGGATCGACGTGGCGTCGTCGCGTGCACTCCTGGCAGCGCTTCATGCGGGTGATCCAAGCGGCACGGCTGACACCCGGTCAAGACCGGCCGGATCGAGTGGACTTGCCTGTCGCCGTGTTCCCGTCAGGCGGTGCAGGGTGCATCGACGCCCGCGTGGACAGGCTCGCGAGCCCGAACCGACACCCCTGCCGAGCCCGCGTCGTCAACGGCGACGGGCCTTTCCTCGGCGGCGGTTGCGCCGCCGTCCGCACGGCCCGGAATCATGGGTGCCGGGCGCCGCACCACGAACACGGCCCCGTGACACGACCGAGAGGACCCCGTGGCCGACCCCAGGAGCTACATCATCGAGTCATTGGACACAGGGCTGCGTCTGATGCGTCTCTTCCTCACCCACGACACACTGTCGGTCACCGACGCCGCCAGAGAGCTGGAAGTGGCCCGCTCCACCGCGCACCGGGTGCTCAGCACTCTTGAGTCGCGAGGCTTCGCCACCCGTGACACCTCGGGCCGGGGCTACTCCGCGGGGCCCGAACTGGTCGCCCTGGGCCGCCCGGCCGGCTACGGCCCCGGGATCCGGGCCCGCCTGCAGGTGGTGCTGGACGCGGCCGCCACCGCCACCGGGGAGACGATCAGTACCGCCGCCCTGATCGGCGACCAAGTGATCATCACGGATGGCCGGGAATCGCCTCACCCTGTGCGTGCCGTCCTGGAGACCGGCCGTGCCCACCCCGCACACGCCACCTCGGCGGGCAAGGTGCTCCTTGCCCAGCTGACCACCGAACAGGTCTGCGCCCTCTACCCGGAGGAGCAGCTCCCCGGTGTCGCCGGCCACGCCTCCGTCTCCCGTGACGCCCTGCTGTCGGAGCTGGCCGGTATCCGTACCCTCGGCCGTGCCGACAGTGCCGGGGAGTGGGTGCCGGGGATGAGCGCGGTCGCCGTGCCGCTGGCGGGCACCAGCTGGCGCGACCGGCTCGCGCTGATGGCGTCCATGCCGGCGGACCGCGGCGGTGAACCCGAGCTGGCCCGGCACGCCGTGGAGCTGCGGCGTGCGGCGGGGCTCCTGCCGCCACCGTCCTCCTGACCCGGCCGCCTTCCGGCGGGTGAACTGACGGGAGACGACGGCGTACTGGCTTTGCGCAAGAATCTGAAAGGGCTTGCAGAAATCCTTGACGGCGGTACGGACGGAGCGGCAGGCTCCGACACGTTCCCCCCACGGCAGCCTGGCGCGTGGCTGTCTTCGAGGGCACAGCTGTGCCCTGTCGTCGAAGGAGCCGCACATGCAGCACCGATTCCGCCTGATCGGCGGAACGCTGGCCGGAGTCATGACCGTCGCCGGTCTCACCCTGCTCGCCCCCTGGCAGTCGCAGGCGACACCGCCCGGCGAGAAGACCGTCACCGTCACCATGTTCGAACGGCCGTACGCGGATGTGGCGTCCGCCTGCACCGACCAGCTCGGCCCCGCCGGTTACGGCTACGTACAGGTGTCACCCGCCACCGAGCACATCCAGGGCGGCCAGTGGTGGACCTCGTACCAGCCGGTCAGCTACAGGATCGCGGGCCGTCTGGGAGACCGCGACGCCTTCGCCGCCATGGTGGAGGCCTGTCACACCGCCGGGGTCAAGGTCGTCGCCGACGCCGTGGTCAACCACATGGCCGCCGGGTCCGGGACGGGCACGGGAGGGACGGCCTACACGAAGTACGGCTACCCCGGGTACTTCGAGGATGCCGACTTCCACGCCTGCCGCACCGCCATCAAGGACTACACCAGCCGCAGCGACGTACAGAACTGTGAACTGGTGGGGCTGTCCGATCTCGACACCGGCAAGGAGGAGGTCCGCTCCACCATCGCCGCGTACCTCGACGACCTGCGGTCGATGGGTGTCGACGGCTTCCGCGTCGACGCGGCCAAGCACATGGCGGCCGATGATGTCGCAGCCATCAAGGCGAAGATGAGCGATCCCGGGTTCTGGGTCTCCGAGGTCATCCACGGCGGCGGGGAAGCCGTACAGCCCGAGGAGTACGCCGGAATCGGCGACGTCGACGAATTCCGTTACGGAGGCCACCTCAAGAGCGCCTTCCAAGGAGGCGGCATCGCCCAGCTGAAGTCCGTCGCCGACGGAAAGCTGAGCAGCGGCTCCGCCCGTACGTTCGTCGACAACTGGGACACCGAGCGCAACGGCTCGACGCTGACCTACAAGGACGGCGCGGCCTACACCCTCGCCAACGTCTTCATGCTCGCCTCACCGTACGGTTCACCGAACGTCTACTCCGGTTACGAGTGGTCGGACAAGGACGCCGGCCCGCCGAGCGGCGCCGACGGCTGGACGGACACGCACACCCGGCAGGCGGTCACCGGCATGGTCGGCTTCCGCAACGAGGTGGGTCCGGCCGAACTGACCGACTGGTGGGACAACGGCAGCAGCGCGATCGCCTTCGGCCGGGGTGACAAGGGGTTCGTCGCCCTCAACAACGCGGACGGCGCCCTGGAGGAGACCTTCACGACCTCTCTGCCCGGCGGCACGTACTGCAACGTCGCCGCCGCCTCGCCTGACGACTGCGACGGCAACACCGTCACGGTCGGCGACGACGGCACGGTCCAGGCCACGGTGCCGGCCCGCGGGGCGCTGGCGCTGCACACCGGAGCCCAGGCGGGCTGACCGGGACGCATCACGGACCGACGACGCGCAGGACGGAGCCCGCTCCGTCCTGCGCGTCGTGGGCCGACCGGACCGACCGGCCACACCATGAGTGATCCCCCTGAAGCGAGAGGCACGACCACCTTCATGCACAAGCAGACCGACGTCCTCGTCCTGGGCGGCGCGGGCGTGGACACCATCGTCCATGTCCCCGAACTCCCGCTCCCCTTCGCGGACAGTTACATGATCCGGCCGGGCATCGAGACCCGCGCGGGACAGAGCGGGGACTTCGTCGCCCTCGGGCTGCACGCTCTCGGCCTGCGTACCCACCACCTCGACGTGGTCGGCGACGACCACGAGGGAGACCTGGTCCGCGCCCTCCACCGCGACCGGGGCATCCCGCTGACCGAGGCACCCCTGCCGGGCGGTACCAAACGCGCCGTCAACCTCGTCGGCCCTGACGGGCGGCGGCTCTCCCTGTACGACGCCGCCCGCTCGCAGGAATCGGACCGGTTCGAGGAAGCGACGGTCCGCGAACTCGTCGCCGCGGCCCGTCACGCCCACGTCGTCATCACGCATCCGTGCGCCTTCACGCTGCCGGTGCTCCGTGAGGCCGGCGTGACCGTCTCCACCGATCTGCACAACTGGGACGGCGTCGACACCTACCACGAGCCGTTCGCCCTCCAGGCGGACCACGTGTTCCTGTCCACCACCGCTCTGACCGACCCTGAGCGCACCATGCGTGACATCGCCGACCGGGGGAGGGCCCGGACCGTGGTTGCGACCGCGGGCGCCGACGGGTCGTACCTGCTGTACGAGGGGGAGCTGACGCACACACCCGCCGTCACTCCGCCCGCTCCGGTGGTGGATTCCAACGGTGCCGGTGACGCCTTCGTCTCCGGGTTCCTCCTCGGCCTGCTGAACGGTGAACACCCCCGGCGCTGCGCCCTGTACGGGACCGTGGCCGGCGCCTACGCCTGCACCGTGCCCTCGACGCGCACCGATGCCATCGGTCTGGGGGAGCTTCTCGCCCGGGTCGCCGAGGGGGAGAAGGACAGCGCGGCTGACAATCGAAAGCGTTTCGAAACTTTCGAAAAATAACACTGCGGTTCTGCTCCAGGAATCAAGGCTCCCGGAGGATTTCCCCGGGCCGGTGTCATCGACTAGAGGCTTGAACTGCTGTTATCTGCATAGATGGAATGCTGGGCCGATCGAGAGTTTCGTGGTTCGTGCGGAAACTGTTGACTCTTGACGGGTACCGCTCAACACTGTCGGAATCGCCAGGCCACAAGCCCCGGCGGTCCCGGGCCGTGCGCACGACCCGGTCTCCTGGGCCGTCCCGCAGGGCCGTCGGGCCCCAACGCGCCACCTGGCTCCCAGCAAGCCGTCACAAGGAGGAAGCATGAACATGGACAACACCCGGCCGGTGAGCCGCAGAGGCTTCATCGGCCGGGCCGGCGCCCTGGCGCTGGCAACGTCCGGACTGATGCTGCCTGGCACCGCTCGCGCCGACACGGTCATCACCACGAACCAGACGGGCACCAACAACGGCTACTACTACTCGTTCTGGACCGACGGCGGCGGTTCCGTCTCCATGAACCTGGCGTCCGGCGGCAGCTACGGCACCTCGTGGACCAACTGCGGCAACTTCGTCGCCGGCAAGGGCTGGGCCAACGGTGCACGCCGGACCGTGAACTACTCCGGCAGCTTCAATCCGTCCGGCAACGCCTACCTGACTCTCTACGGGTGGACGGCGAATCCCCTCGTGGAGTACTACATCGTCGACAACTGGGGCACCTACCGCCCGACGGGCACGTACAAGGGCACGGTCACCAGTGACGGCGGCACGTACGACGTCTACCAGACGACCCGCGTCAACGCCCCCTCCGTCGAAGGCACGAAGACCTTCAACCAGTACTGGAGCGTCCGCCAGTCGAAGAGGACGGGCGGGAGCATCACCGCCGGCAACCACTTCGACGCCTGGGCCCGCTACGGGATGCCTCTGGGCAGCTTCAACTACTACATGATCATGGCGACGGAGGGCTATCAGAGCAGCGGGAGCTCCAGCATCTCGGTGCGCTGACCCCCCGTGAGCCACCCCGGCCGGGCACGGCGCCTCTCGGTCACCGTGCCCGGCCGGGTGCCCTTCGGACGCCGTCGGACGGGCGCCACCGTACGGTCGGTGTCCGCCGGGCGGCGGTTCCCGTAGAGCTCCCTCTCGATCTCCTCCAGGCTCCTGTTCGACCACCAGCGTCTCACCCATGCCGAGTTCCCCGAAGGTGCGGGCCGCTACGTGCCGACCGACTTCAGGTCCGTGCCGCGGGCGGTCCTGCTCGGCGAGACCGACGCGGGCATCTGGCACACGGTCGACTCGCTGCTCCCGCTTGACGCGGCCGGTCTGACCACCCCCCTCAACGCCCCGGACGCGGTGGCACTCGCCCGGGTCATCTCCGCCGCGGTCCTGGTGGCGACCCAGGACAACATCCCTGGCGTCCTGCTCTCCCGCGCCGCGGACGCGGGGCGGCGACCTCCTGGTCGCCCCGTCCGCCCCGTCCCCGACGGAGCTTCCCGGCGGGGAAGCCCCCCCTGCGGCTCCAGGTGTGAGCGACGCCGTCCCCGGCGGTCTCAGGCGAGGAACGGGCGCACCAGATCAAGGAGTGCCTCCGGGCGGTGCAGCGGAATCATGTGACCGCAGTCCTCGACGACGTGACCGGTGAGATCGTCGGCGACCGGGCGCAACTGCTGTTCCAGCGAACGCCCCACCGGCCGGGCGCCGACGGCCATCGTGGGCACCGACAGCCGGCCGGCCTCCACGGCTTTCCGGATCTGCCCGCCGCTCGTGGGCATGGCACGGTAGTAGGCGAACGCGCACCGCAGGGCCTCGGGGCCGGTGTACGCGCTGACGAAGGCGTCCCGGATCTCCGGCGCGATCCCTTCCCCCAGGGTGCCCTGGTCGAGGAACCAGTCGATGTACGCCGCCTCGTTGCCCGGCAGTACGGTCTCCGCGAGGCCCGGGACCGAGTGGAAGCCGAACCACCACGGCGCACCTCCCGCCAGGAACCCTTCCGCGCCGGGGAGCGGTCCCAGCAGTGACTCCATGAGAACCAGCCGCCTGACGCGCTCGGGGCTGCGCATGGCCATCAGAAAGGCGGGCGGGGTGCCGGCGTCGATACCGATCACGGCCGCAGACCGCTCGCCGCACGCGTCCAGGAGCGCCAGGAAGTCCCCGGCGAGCGTCTCGGCGTCGTAACCGTCCGCAGCGCGCGTGCTCGCGCCGAGGCCCCGGAGGTCGGGGGCGATCACCCGGTGCTGTCCGGCCAGGCCGCCCATCACGTCGGTCCACAGCCGCCACGTATGGGGGAACCCGTGGAGCAGCAGAACGGCGGGCCCCGTGCCGGCGGTCGCCACATTGAGTTCCACGCCGTTGACGGAGACGCGGCGGAGTTCGGTTCCCGGCACCGGGCCGGGCGGGGCGGGGTTCGGAGCGATGGGCATGATGACGCTTCCTTCGGTTACCAGTGGTGACAACAGAACGATAGGTAACTACGCTGGAGCCGCCAAGACCGCACTTTCATCCCAGGTGGTGAGCTCCAGGTGACCCCTCGGACCACGCGTCCGGCCGTAGGTGCCCGCGGCGATCTGTTCGACCCGCTGTGTCCGACCCGCCGGCTCCTCGACCGGATCGGCGGCAAGTGGACCTCGATGGCCGTCAAGGTGCTGGCGGAAGCCTCCCCTGACGAGGTGCGCTTCGCCGAGCTGCAACGGCGCATGGCCGGCGTCTCGCAGAAGATGCTGTCCGTCACGCTGCAGGCCCTGTGCCGTGACGGCCTCGTCAGCCGGCGGGTGGAGTCCAGCGTGCCGCCGCGCGTGTACTACGGCCTCACCGATCTCGGACTGTCACTGGAGGTCCCGCTGGCCGCTGTCCGTCAGTGGGCCGAGGAACACATGGTCGAGATCGACCTGGCCCAGCAGCTGGCGGACGAGCGTGCCGCCGATTCCTGAGGAACGGCCGGCCACGGTCATCGCTACCCGGTACGCGGCCGGAAGGAGCGGTGACAGAGGATGGTCGGATCCTCCTCCGGATCCCCGACACCTGGAGACACGTGTGGCCGGTCGTACCCTCTCCCCGCTCTTCCGTCGCATGCGCGCCTCCGGTGTGGCAGCGGGTCTTGCCTCCGCACTCGGAGCATGTGTGCTGATGGGGTGCTCCGTCGCGAGCGGCTCACCCGCCGGTGACGGATCCGAGCAGCCGACGAAGGCTGCCGACGTGGCCCGACCGACCGCCGGCATGGAGTTCGACTACCAGATCGGCGGGGGCTACACGCCGCCCGACGGGGTGCGGGCTGTATCGCGCGACCGTGAGGACGAGCCGGCCCCCGGCCTGTACAACGTCTGCTACGTCAACGCCTTCCAGACGCAGCCCGGCGCGCTGGAGTGGTGGCAGGACACCCACCCCGACCTGCTGCTGCGTGACGACGACGGAGAGCCGATCATCGACGAGGGCTGGGACGAAGTGCTTCTGGACACCTCGACGCCGGCCGGGCGGGCCGAGCTCGCGGAGATCGTCGGTGTATGGATCGACGGCTGCGCGGACAGCGGCTTCCAGGCGGTGGAGCCGGACAACCTCGACTCCTTCGAACGCTCGAAGGGGAAGCTGACGGCGGATCACAACGCCGCCTTCGCCGAATCGCTGGCGGAGCGGGCGCACAGCGACGGCCTCGCGATCGGGCAGAAGAACACCACCGACCTGCTCGACCGGCACACCACGATCGGCTTCGACTTCGCGGTGACGGAGGAATGCGCCCAGTTCGACGAATGCGGTGCGTACGCCGACGCGTACGACGACCGTGTCTTCGCGATCGAGTACGAGGGCGAGGGCGCCGTGAGCTTCGACGAGAGCTGCTCGGCGTGGGACGGCAGGGTCTCCCTCGTCCTGCGGGACCTCGATGTGCTCCCCGCGGGCCAGAAGGGGCACGTGTACCGGACCTGCTGAGCTCCGGGCGTGCGCCGGAACCGCTGGGCCGGGTCGGCCGGTGACTTGCGCTGGAGTGGACTCCAGTCCGTAGGGTCGGGACATGACCGAACCCCGCGGAACGGGCCCCGCCGGCATCCGGACCGTGTCCGAGCTGACCGGCCTGAGCCTCGACACACTGCGCTGGTACGAGCGCGAAGGGCTGCTGCCGCTGGTGGAGCGCGGCCCCGGCGGGCGCCGCCGCTACTCACCGGCCGCGATCCGGTTCGTGCGCCTCGTCCAAGTGCTCCGACGCACCGGAATCCCGGTGGAGGAGGCCCGGGTCCAGGTGCGCGACCCCGCCGCGGCCAGGAGGCCGCGAGCAGCAGGGGCCGAAGGGGTGCGGGGGGCTAAGTTGTCGTTTTCGCTCGCCCTCGTGTCAGCCGGATTCCCCGCAGGAACCGATCGACTTCCTTGACCACCTCGAAGTTCTCGTCGACCACGGTCCAGTACCGGGTGCCAGACGGCAGCACCACACGAAAAGCCCTCACTTTCGCTCTGCCTCCACGGATCGATGCATCATCTGCCGCAGAGCCACACCCCCTGAGACCCGTTGCGATAAAACCCAACGAACGGTCTTCGCAACGTCACACCACGGCCGTCTCCGCAGGCACCCCTTGGACCACGCCACCAGGAGGAACCAGTGTCATACCCGCAACTGCTCACCCCCGAGGAGAAGCTCGCCGACGCGAAGAAGCTGTTGAGCCTCCCGCGTATCGTCGTGATCTGCGGCTCCACCCGCTTCATGACCGAGATGAACGAGGCCGATCTGCGGGAGACCAAAGCCGGAAAGATTGTCGTCAAACCGGGCTGTGACATGAAGTCGCCGCACGAACCTTGGTCCGATCCTGTCGAGGCCGCGGCGCTGAAGGTTCGACTCGACGATCTGCACCGGGCGAAGATCCGGCTCGCTGATGAGGTGCTCGTAGTCGGCGACTACATCGGAGACAGCACCCGAGCCGAAATCGCCTACGCCCGGTCGTTGGGCAAGCCCGTGCGGTTCACGCACCCCGAAGTCGGCCCTGACGCCTGACAGCCCGCTGCCACCTCGACAACCAGGGCCGGCCAGCCCGCCGCCTGACCGTCTCGCGGTGGCTTCGGCCGCCCACCCCACACCCTCCGCAGGCATCCCTTGGAATTGATCATCTAGGCCGGCGGCGTGCGCAAATGAGCTGCTGGATGACCGTTGCGCTTTCGTCCGGGTGGTGCAGCAGGTCGATGGCCTCGACGCGGAAGCCGTACTCGGTCAGCAGGTTTTCCCACAGATGCGGTGCCAAGATCCACATCTGGGTCGGTAGCGGCGGGTCGTCGCGCAGCAGGATCATCTGCTCTCGTGGTGCTACTTCCGTGGAAGGGGCGCGGCCGTGGAGGTCGGTGTGCAGGAGCGAGAGGATCAGGGGAGCACTGGGGCGCAATCCGTCGCGCAGTGCCGGCAGCGCTCGGTGCGGGTCGATGAAGGCCAGCGTGCCGATGGCGTATGCGGCGTCGAACGGCTCGACCCCGGTCAGGTACTCGGTCACGTCTCCTTGGGCGAACTGGACACCCTGGACGTCCGCGTGGGTGGATGCGGCGCGTTCGTGCTGGGTGGGAGACAGCTCGATGCCGGTGACGTGAGCGCCGTGAGTCTGGGCGAGATGGACGGCGTGGTGGCCGGCGCCGGAACCGATGTCCAGGACGCGGCGGCCGGTGATGTCGCCAAGGACTTCAGCTCCCGGTCCGACCCCCTTCCAGGGCACCCAGGGCATCTGGTCGGGGATGGGCGGGGTGTAGGCGCGGGCCAGTTGGCGCTGGCCGTAGACCTTCCAGGCTTGGGCGTTGGTGTCCTCGACGGGCACGATGCCTCCTCGGTGGCTCGATGGGGATCAGGTGTGCGTAGTGAGATAGGCGGGTCCCTCGCCGTACCTTGCTCGTTCGACCGCCTCGAGACGGGTGAAGCCGCGGGGCGCCATCAACTCCTGCCAACGAGCGAGGTCGTGGACGGCCCACATGTCGTGCTCGGCTGGGTCGAGGCGGATTCGACGAAGCTGGTCTGCGGTCAGCCGGCCTCCGTCGAAAATGAGACCCACCTTGTTCAACGGCATGCGGGGTCCGGCCGGCAGGAAGTGCTCAGGAGTAGTCTCGGCGCCTCCAGGCCGAGCTCGAGGCCGGGGTCTGCGCCGAGGCCAGGTCATCACCGGGACGGTGACCGAGATCGCCAGCTTCGGTGTCACATTCGTGGACATCGGCGGCTTCACCGCGGTGATCAACATTCCCGAATTGTCCTGGCGGCACATCAACTCCCCTTCTGACATTGTCACTGTCGGCCAGGAGATCACCGCCGAGATTCTCGACGTCGACATGGCGTCGGAGCGTGTGCCGCTGTCGCTGAAGGCACTGCAGGCGGATCCGATGCAGGATCTCGCGCGGCAGGTCGGTCAGATCGTCACCGGTCCTGTCACGAAACTCGTACCGTTCGGCGCCTTCGTCCGCATCGAGGAATCCGAAAACGGCTTAGAGGGACCGGTCCACAACATCGAGCTGGCCGACGGGCACGTGGAAAGACCCGAAGACGTCGTCCGGCTCGGCGAAGCACTCACCGTCAAGATCCTCGAAGTCGACCCCACCCGGCGCCGTATCGCGCTGTCACACAAGCAGGCACTCGACGGCGCCCCAAAGGGCCACCGTCACACGTGATGAGGGAGTCGACTCGATGCACCCCCAAAGCGGGCGTGCAGAAGACTGCAGACATCAGCGCAGACAACTACGGAATCCGACACTTGAAGTCGTCGCTCACGAGCCCTGACTGTTTCATGAGGGTGTTTCAGGCGTCCAGTCGTTTGCAACGACTCATGAAACATGATCACCGCAGGTGGACTGCCGGACGATCACGCGTTTCACAAACGACCACCTATGAAACGCCCGCGCCGCCGCGCCCGGTTAACTTGCCGCTGCGGAGACCACCCCGCGAGCTCGGCGACCACATGGCGCGCCAGTTTTTCGGCGGGCTGCGAACCGTGGAGTACCTCCGCGAGTGCGGGGACAACGGGAATCAACGGTGTCATCGTGAGTCCCGGGCCGGACACTACCTCTGGGGGGCCGCCACGCCTTGATCGGGCGGCCCCTCGGCGTCCTTGGCGGCGCGGGTCAGCGCTGCGATCGGGATTCCGCCGCGGACAACCTCTCCGGTGCCGTACCCCCGGTGACGCTCAGGTCCTGGGTGCCTATCACAGACAGCAGTTCCAGCTGCTCGGCTCCCCGGCTTCCGGGCGGCGCGGTGAACCACAGCAGGCGTTGGCGTCCGTCCTCGCTGAGCAGGTTGTAACAGTCGAGTTCGATGACGCCGAGCGTGGGGTGGACGATCTTCTTGTGGTCCATGCGGCGCACCGCGACGTCGTGGGTGTCCCAGAGAGCTGCGAACTCCTGGCTACGGCGGCGTAGCACGGCGACCATCTTCGTGGCCTCCGTGTCCCGGCCGCGCCGGGCAGCCGCTGCCTGGAGGTCGGCCACGAACACCCGGGAGTGGTGCGGGTAATCCTCGGGCGGGAAGATCTCGCGCGCCCGCGGGTCGGTGAACCAGCGGTACACGAAGCTCGCCGCCGGGCCGCGGTGTGCCGGGGACTTGCCGAGCAGGGCCAGGGCCAGGTCGTTCTCCACCAGGGTTTCGTGCAGGTCGGTGATGACACGCGCGGGGGTGTTGGACAGCCGGTCCAACAGTCCGAGAAGCGCGGGCTGCACGTGTGCCGACGGTCCGTGTGCTGACGGGGGGATCGGCCGTTCGGCCAGGTGGAACAGGTGGTCGCGCTCGTCGCCGTTCAGGCGCAGGGCTCGGGCGAGGGCGGCCAGGGTCTGGACCGAGGGCTGCACGCCGTGTTTTCCACTGCCGCGTTCCAACTCGGTGTAGTAGTCGGCCGACAGCCCGGCCAGCTGGGCGACTTCCTCGCGGCGTAGCCCGGGGACGCGCCGGCGCGGGCCTTGGGGGAGACCGACCTCGGCGGGGCGGATGCGGTCGCGGCGTGTCCTGAGGAAGGCGCCGAGTTCTGGAAGGTTCACCCCTCCATAGTCGCTCGCGCGCCAAGCCGTAGCCAGGGGGCGGCATCCCCTGGGTAGACGCAGCCCTGGCTAGGGGCGGGGGACCGGCCGATCGTGGAGGAGGCAGCAGGGCGACGGCGAGACCGCGGCCTGATCCGCATCCACCGCAGGAGTCAGCAATGCCTATCCCCACTTCCCTCGACGGTGCCGCTGCCCCGGCCCAGCCCTCCGCCTCACCTCGTGTCGCGATCGTCACCGGCGGCTCGCGCGGCATCGGCCGCCGGACCGTCGGTCGACTGGCCGCCGACGGGTACGCCCTCGTGGTCGGCTACGCCTGCAACCAGGACGAGGCCGAATCTGCCGTGAAGGAGGCCGTCACCAGAGGTGTCCGGGCGATCGCAGTGCGTGCCGACGTCGCCGACGAACACGCAGTCGCAGCCCTGTTCGGCGCGGCCGAAGCAGAGTTCGGCGGTGTCGACGTCGTCGTGCACGCGGCCGGGCGGATGCACATGGCGCCGATCGCCGAGCTGGACCTGGCCGTCCTGGACGACCTGCACCGCACCAACATTCGCGGCACATTCGTCGTCGTCCAGCAGGCCGCGCGTCGGGTGCGCCCCGGCGGTGCGATCGTGACGTTCTCCACGTCCGTGGTGGGGCTGGCCTTCCCGAACTACGGCGCGTACTCCGCCAGCAAGGGCGCGGTCGAGGCGCTGACGCTGATCCTGGCCCGGGAGCTGCGGGGCCGGGACGTCACCGCCAACGCCGTCGCGCCCGGCCCCACGGCCACCGACCTGTTCCTGGACGGCAAGGACGAGGAGACCATCGCCCGCCTGGCCGCCCAGCCCCCGCTGGAGCGACTCGGTACCCCGGCCGACATCGCCGAGGTCGTCGCGTTCCTGGCCTCCCCGGCCGGCCACTGGATCAACGGACAGGTCGTCCGAGCCAACGGCGGAATCATCTGAACCGCCCGCAGCCACCCCATCGATCAACGGAGGACCCTGTCATGAGGAACGACGACACCGGGAAGATCATCCTGGTCACCGGAGCCTCCAGCGGTATCGGCGCACTGTCCGTGCGCGCTCTGGCCCGCGCCGGTCACACCGTGTACGCGGGCATCCGCCAGACCGCGACCCGTAACGCGACCGCGGTGGCCGACCTGGCGCGCTACGGCACCCACCACCAGGTCGCCGTCCACGCCGTCGAGCTGGACGTCACCTCCCAGGACTCCGCCGACGCCGCAGTCGACCGGATCCTCGCCGAGCACGGCCGGCTGGACGCCGTCGTGCACAACGCCGGACACATGGTCCTGGGCGCCGCCGAGGCGTTCACCGCCGATCAACTCGCGGACCTGTACGACGTGAACGTCCTGGGCACCCAGCGCGTCAACCGCGCCGCCCTGCCGAAGTTGCGTGAGCAGGGCTCGGGGCTGCTGGTATGGATCGGCAGCTCCAGCACCCGCGGCGGCTGCCCGCCGTTCCTGGCCCCGTACTTCGCCGCCAAGGCCGCGATGGACGCCCTGGCCGTCAGCTACGCCGCCGAGGTGCTCCCGTTCGGCATCGACACCGCGATCGTGGTACCCGGCGCGTTCACCGCCGGCACCAACCACTTCGCCAACGCCGGCGCCCCCGCCGACGTCGACTGTGCGGAAGCCTACGACCAGCGTCACCGACCCCTGACGGACGATCTGGGCAAGCGCCTGGCCGCGCTCATCCCTCCAGACGCCGATGTGACCGAGGTCGCTGAAGCCGTCGCGCGCCTGGTCGCGATGCCGCCCGGCACTCGGCCTCTACGCACCCACATAGACCCCAGCCGAGACGGCAGCGAAGTCGTCTCCGCGGTCGCCGACCGCGTTCGCGCCGACTTCTTCCGCCGCATCGGACTGGACAGCCTGCTCACCGCAGGCAGCTCCCTGTGACACCCCTCGTAACGCCCCACTGAGAGAAGGAACGACCAGCCATGCCTTTCGCGAACTTCAAGGTCCCCGAGAAGACCCTCACCCCGAAGCAGAAGGAGGAGATCGTCACCCGCACCACCGAGCTGTACGTCGAGATCTACGGCGAGCGCGCCCGCAACAACACCATGGTTCTGGTCGAAGAGGTCGCCGACGGCGGCTGGGGCATCGCCGGCAACGTGCTGACCCTCGCCGTGCTCGGTGAGGCGACACCGAGCGACACCAGCGACGCCTGACCGCACCGGCCGTCATTCGGCCAAGACAGCACCTTGAAGCCGAGGGGCGCCGATCGTGCCCGGCGACCCTCGGCCCCCGGGGGCGTGGAAGACGCTCACTGACATCCGCCATACGCCGCGTAGGCAACCAGCGCTCGTTCCGAGCCATCACGATCCGGAGCCGCTACAGCCTTTCGGTCACGAGGCGCTCGACGTCGTCGACGGCTCCGCGGGGTCCGGACACGGGGACCGGAAGCCAACCCCGGGTGTACGGCGGTGCTACCGTCGCTCTGATTCTCACCCGCCGTCCGGGCATCCTCGGATCACGGGGGGAACGTGACGGAGCGCGCACGATGACTGCCGAGGAACAGACCGCGGCGCATGCGACAACACCGGCTGGCCGCCCGGTCGGGGCAGGTTCGACCACATCAGAACTTCCAGGCAGACCGGGGAACGCAGGACGGTGGCCAGCCACAGCCGTCTTCTTTTTCAACGGGCTCATGCTGTCGACGTATGTCGTCCGGCTGGGGTCGCTGAAGGTCAAACACCATCTGCATGACGGGCAACTCGGGCTCATCGGCTTGGTTTTTGCCGTGGCGGCCCTCACCTGCATGCAGGGGGTGGGCCCTCTGATGGCGCGAGCTCGTGGCACTCGGCCTGACTGGCACGGCCCTGATGGTCTGTGAAGGTGCCGCCCTCGGTTGGAGCGCGATCTTCCTGCACGACTCTCGGGGCGCGTCGCTCGGTCTAGCGGCGACGGCGGTGACCGCTTACACCGGTGCTCAGGCCCTCGGCCGGGTGATCGGCGACCGCCTGGCCCTCCGCTACGGCGCCCCGGCCCTTTTTCGCACCGGCGGCGTCGTCGCGGCCTGCGGGCTGGCGATGGCAGTGCTTTCGCCGAACCCGGTCACGGCCATCGGCGGGTTCGCCGTCGCGGGCGCGGGTGCCTCGGTCCTGATCCCGCTGGCCTACAGCGCGGTCGGGCAGGCGAAGGAGGACAGCCCGGAAGCCGCGACGCTGATCTCCCGATTCACCACCTTCACCTACGCGGGGACACTGTGCGGCCCCGCTGCGATCGGCTGGGCCGCCGAGTTCGTCGGCCTGACCTGGACGCTGGCCGCGCTGATCCCTGTGCCGTGTGCTGTCGCGTTCCTGAGCCGACTGCCTGGCCGCCCACAGCGCTGAAGCCGCTGCAGGAGCGCCTCCCCGACACCTCGCGCCCGGATGCATGGCCCCCTGACTCCTTGAACTCGCATCATCGCTTGCCACTCCCTGCGCATCCGGTCCCGTACGCCCACCTGCGCTGGCGCAACGCGAACGCCCGTCACCGCGACGTCCTGGTCACCGACCGCAAGGAACGCGTCCGCGTCCGGCGACACAGCCATGCGCCGGGACTGACCGGCGCAGCCTGAACGACCCGGCGAACCTCGTCCGCCGAGGCCAAGTACCGGGGGGTGTGCGAGCACTCGCCCGGGGTGGAGCTACTCGCGCCGGGTGACGGCGAGCAGCGCGGCGTCGTCCTGCAGTGTTCCACCGGTGTGCAGGTAGACCGCGCTGAGGAGGGCGTCGAGGACGGTGTCCGGATCGGGAGGGAAGGGTTGGGAGAGCACCGGAATGGGGTCGAAGAAGACACCGTCTGTGTTGCGGGCTTCGTCGATGCCGTCGGTGAACAGCACCAGGGTGGAACCGCTGGGCAGGTCGAACCGGTCGACTGGAATGTTGTCGTCGCCGAGGATGTTCAGGCCCAGCGGCAACGACGGCGTGGCCGGTTCCAAAGGACTTACCTTGCCGTTGTGGACCAGGAGCGGTGCCGCATGGCCCCGGTTGGCGAGGCGCAGTACTGAGTGATCGGGGGACGTCTCCGCAATGACGGCAGTGGCGAACGACTCTGCCTCCGCTCCGGTCGCCTGCGCGACGCCTGCTTGCATCCGGTCCTCTATCTGCTTCACGATGCCCGGAAGGTCTGGTTGGTGATCGCAGGCTTCGCGGAAGGAGCCGAGCAGCATGTTGACCGTACGGACCGCTTCAAGCCCTTTGCCGCGCACGTCGGCGAGGAGGATCCGGGTGCCGTGAGGAGTGTCGTGGACTGCGAAGAGGTCCCCTCCGATGGCAGCCTCCTCGTGGGCTACCTCGTACCGGGAGGCCACGGCCAGCGGTCCGACACGATGGGGCGGATCCGTGAGTACTGCGCGCTGAACCGCCGCGGCGACTTCGCGGCTCGTCTTCAACTGCCGCCGGTCGCGTGCCAGCAGCACATTGAGGACTGCTGCGATGACGGTGAGAATGATCAGAGTGTTGAACGGGACGAGGTCATCACGGGTCGGCTCCCCTTTGAAGTACACCAGCGCAAGCCCCGTGAGAATCGCCGCAACTCCAGTGGCGATCGTCCCGCGCAGGGAAAGGACTGGCGCGGCCACTCCGGGGGCGGCCGCGAGCGCAGGGAACGTGTTGACGCCGCCCCGGGTGGCGATGCCGAGAACGAACCCGCCCGCGATCACTGCAGCAGGCAGCCAACGGAGCCACTTCCGCTCTGTCGAGTCCTTGCGGCTGTTGCGCATCCCATATGTCCCTATGTGATAGTACTGCGAGCTCTAAGAGGAGCAATCAACTACCGCGCGAGGCCTCCAGCAGGCAAGGAGAGGCCCGCCGCGTGCCCTCCTCCTCACCCCTCCCGGCACATCATGCAAGCCCGGTCCCACAACAAAGGGCACCCCACGCTTTTCCACCAGCCGTCCGGCCTACGCAGCGATCAAAATGCCGCTTGCACCTGCCTGGACGAGAGGTACGAGCAGGGTCTGACAACGCAGCCGACCCGGTCGCCGCCTGCCGCACGCAGGACCTGGGGAGGTCCGGGCCGGCTGATGTCCTACTGAGCGGCTTCGTACTGCACGGTCGTGTCCGGGCAGGCTTCGGCGAGCTTCACCAGTGCGGCCGGCTCCTTGTCGTCGGCGTTCAGCTGCCACCGCAGCTTGGTTCCGGTCCAGTCCGCGGCGTACAGGCAGTGGGCGTCCTCGGCGAGCGGCAGCCAGCTGGCCGGGTCCCGGTCGGATTTGGACCGGTTCGACTTCGCGGTCACCGCGACCAGCGAACGCTCGGCGCCGAGGTCGTTTGCGTAGGCCTCTCGGCGTTCAAGGGTCCAGCCGAACGCCCCGCTGTCCCAGGCTTCGGCGAGCGGGACCATGTGGTCGATGTCCAGTTTCCTCGCCTCGTGGCAGGCCCCCCGGGCCGCGCCGGACGGACCCTTGGCCCCGGACGGTTTCGAGTCGGCGTCGTCCGCGGCCCGGGGGCTGCATCCGGCCAACGACACAGCGAGCAGTATGGGCGGCGGGCAGGATGCGGCGAGGGTTCACGAGCGGACTCCCTGGTGGGTGCGGGGATACGCGCTCATGTTGGCAGCGTCGGCTCGCTACTGACGGACGGTCATGTGTGCTGGTCGTAGCCACATCGGGAAGCACCCCCATGTCCCGCGAGGATGCCGTCAGCGCGGCCGGGGGTACGGGCCAGAGTTCGGTGGCCGGTGGTATTGACCCGCTCTCCATGAGGCAGCAGTAGCAGGAAATCCATACGGGAGCGCAGCAAGGCATGTCAGATCGCACGCCTAGGCTGTCGCAGAGTTTCGATTGAGGAGCAGAGTAGTGCGAATAGAGCGTCATCAGGTGGGCGAGGCCGTCGTGTCGGCAGCGCGCGAGGACTTCACGAACCGCATCGGGGGCGAGGTTCGGTCCATGTCGAGGGCCGGCCGGATGGCCACCTACGAATGGCAGTCCATCGCCGACCAATTCCTCGACTACCTGGGCGCCCTCTCCGTCGAGACACCCGACCTCGATACGGCGGAGGCCAAGGCAGCCCTCAAGGACGCCTCCGAAGCAGCAGCCGGCGCCGTCGCCTACGCCGCGTACCACCCGCACGGCAGCTTCCAGGTCTTCCTGGAGTACGTGAACTTCGGCATGAGCTACGCCCCGGGCGAGGAGGCCCCCGAGGAGAGCATCACGGCCGGGGAGTGGATCGACGCCCTCTGCCTGACGATCCTCAGGGACAAAGCGAAATGGCACGGCGAGGCCTTCCACTTCGCCCGCGACAAGTTCGCCGCGCAGGCGAAGGGAACGCCCGCCAGCGAGCTCGCCACCGGATTGATGGCCGTGGTCCTGGACGACACCGGCGACGACGAGGCGTACCCGCCGAGCGCGCAGGCCAAGCTCGCCGCCATCGACGCGGCCCTCGACCGCGTCCGTACCCGCGCTGCTGAGACCGGAGAGTCCCTCCTGGACCGGCCGGACAGCACGGCGCTCCACATTCTGCGCGCCATGGTCGTCGAGGACCGGGAGGCCTTCGACGCCGCTCTCGCTGACCTCTTGGTCGGGCACGCCACTCTGCATGGCCCTGCGGCCTCCCCGCGCACTCTCCTCCCGCTTGTCCCCATCGCTCTCGCCGCGCTCGCCTACCGGATGCTGGGCTGGGCGCCGGCCGTTCGTACCGACTACCTCCCGCACGCTCTGATCACCGGCTTCGAGACGCGGGGCCCGCGGGTCGTGGGGTTCGGCCGCAACCGGCGGCCGGACGCGGTCGCCGCGCTCGCCGCGGGCCCGCTCGTGGTGGAACGGCCCGCCTGCGAGCGCGATGGGGTCCCGCAGATCGAGGCCATGTACGAGGAGCACCTGCGTGAGGCGTTCACGCCCGCCGACGGAAAGCCCCCTGCCGTCTGGCGTCTTGCCAGCGTCATGGGGGATCAGGAGCGTCTCTTCAAGTGGCGGGCGGGGAGCCCCGGCGATGTCACGGACGCCCAGCTCGCAACCCTACGGCTGGCATCTCGCATAGGGGCGGCCCTGTTCCGCATCGCACTGGCTGAGCCGGGCACCGAGGCAGAGGTGACCCTCGACGGCCGCACGCTGCGCTACCCGGCCGAGCGGGGCGAGGAAGCCAATGCCGGCAACTGGCACACGGCCGTTGCCTTCGCCCTGATCACCGGTGCACGTGAGGACCTCGCCCCGCTGGTCCTCACTGGCCCCGCCTTCGCCCGCCCGGACGGCTCCGCCTTTACCGCGTACCGCGAAGCCCTCCACGCCTACCTGAAGGGCGCTGATCCCGAAGCGGCCGCGCAGCGGGCGCTGCAGGAGGCCGAGAAGGCCAAGGACTGGCCCTTCGCGATGCCGCCGGCCGTGCTGCTGTCGCAGCTCGTGGAGGGCGACGAGGAGAGCTTCAACCTGGCCCTGGCCGACGCGCTCGAAGCCCACCGCGCCTACTGCCAGGTCGCCGACCGCGCCGACGATCCCGATGTTTCCGTCAACCTCGACGTCCTCGCCCTGGCCTGCCACGCCCGCCGCCGCGGCTGGGCCATCCGCGTGGAGTCCCCCTACCTCCAACGCAAAGTCCTGCGAACCGCTGAACCCTTCTAGTCCTCAGTCCGGACTTCTGGTCACGGCTTGAGGCAGGCGGGCGCGCAAGCCCAGAGCTCGGTGGCTTCGGTGAGCAAGCCGGTGTCGGAGCGGAGGAGATCGACGCGTGGGAGGAGGGACTCCTCGACTAGGAAGAAAAAGACGAGGACGAACCGTCCTCGTCAGCGAGCTACGCGACGTATGCGGCGATGGCCGCAGCCCAGGCTGCGGAGCCTGAGGAGATCAACTACAGGAGCGATCTGTCGATCGCCCCTGGTTGGAAGGTCGGCGGCTTTGCTTCATGGCACCTGACCGACCCCGCTCCGGTCGACTGCGGGGTGTGCGGGGCAGCGATGCCGCCCCTGCTCACCGTGGCCATGTGGGAGTGTGACGGGGCCTCACGCAGCTGGCTGCCGATCGAGGACCGGGACTCCGGCAACGACCCATACGCGACCAACCCGACTGACGTCTACCGGGTCCCGCGTCCGAATCGCTCCGCGGGGCATCCCGTTCTTGGTGTCCTCACTGTCAGGCGGCTGTCCCGAAGCCGGAGGCGGCCGGCTGAGCTGGGTGAGGACGCGGGCCGGTGCCGCGGCTGTCCCGAATGCCGTACGTGCTTCGAGGGCGTCGGCGACGACACCCCTGCATGCGTGGTGAAGCACCCACCCAGCGGCATCAGTGATCACAGGCACGGCGATGGGACCGTCCCGAGTTGGACCAAACAGGACAGGTAGGCCAGCAGGGACGGCCCCGCGCGCACGACCGGGTCGGCGCGGCGCAGGTCGTCGGCGAGGAGCGGTACGGGTACGAGTTGGGTCAGCGGCTCAGGTAGCCGCACCTGGCCCGGTACGACAGGAGACCGTGCGCCCGCCGGACGGAGAGGTCCCCCTCGTCCTCGCTCTCGAAGCCGACCGCGACCGGTTCGTCGCCGTCCGCCAGCAGGTGAATGGTGCTCTGCGTCAACGTGTCACCGGGCGAGACCCTGCCACCGGACCCACCGGGCGGGCAGGCGGCAATCTCCTTTCGTCGTCGACCATGTAGGCCGGCGCGCCTCCGATCCGCTGACTGCCCTCGGTCGGGAGCACGACCGCTGCTCGGCCGGTCAAGGGAGAAGCACGGCAGGACCCTGCTTTCAGCGGTGCCGAGACGGCCCCGCTTCCTCAGCCCTTCGAGGTCGAGGAGAAGCACTACACCGACCGGCCGACGGCCGAACGAGCGAACCTGAATGCCTGACACCCAGCACCCCACCAGGTGAACCCCACGCCGGCGCGTCCTGCCAGGCCGGGCCGGGCACCTCCGCCGCACCCACACCGCCACGGAGATGAACCGGTCGAAGCTCCCCAGCAATTGCCGACGAAATAGCCCCGAACAGCAGAAATGTGACCACCCGGTGGTAGATGTGTCGATTATGAAGGATCACCGCTCGAACCGCTGCCCCTGCCGTGGGCCCGCTCCGGGAGGACAGCGATGAAATCTGCCGCGCAGGGTGAGTCCGCCACGGACTCAGGGCCACCGGGCCCCATCACCAGAGCGATCATCGCGGCGCTGTGGGCGCGGACGTTCGACTCCGACCCGGCGAACTCGATGTACCTTCCGCGGATCATCCGCGACGGTTACCCGGAGTGGGGGCTGCCCTCCTACGACCCCGCGGCGCCCGGGGGGACGAGCGCGCCGATCGACATCCCGAATGTTCCCGACGGCGTGGGCGACTCGGCGTGCGCGCGCTACGACCTGCCGTACGCGCCGATCTGTACGACCGCGCCGGCTCTGCAACTGACGAACATCTCGTTCGCCAACCTCAGTGTCATGACGCCCGTGAGCCTGAGATTCTCCGACACGGATCCGGTCTTCACGACCGTGGTCAGCGTCGGCACCGTCGCCCAGCCGTTCACCCTGGACACCGACGACCCCTCCAAGCCGAACTACCTCTTCCAGATCGGCTGCTGCGAGCCCGTCACGCCGGACTCACGCGACTGCGGCGAGCGGCGCTGGATCACCGACGCCAGCGGGAGGTTCGTCGCCAAGGCACACGACGCGATCCTCACCCTCATCATCCGGTTGAACACGAGCGAGCCCGGGCCCATGACGATCAATGTGCTCGGCGTGGGCCTCACGGTCGACCCCAAGGCGGTCACCATCAAGTTCGACGTGACGGGTGAGGAGTGGGTACAGCGACTCGCCCGGATCGTGGTGAACGAGGGCGTGGGCAACGAAGGGCTGGTGAACGGCATGCGGACGTTCCTCAACCAGCCCGACGTGATCGAGAACATCGAGACGTTCGCCAACGAGGCACTCAAGTACATCCTGGCCGAGATGCCCTATGCCTGAGTCAGTGGTGACGCACCCCTACGACCGGGCGCGCTCGCTGGTGGCGGCGGAGGTCGCGGCCCTCGACGCACGGCTCGAGGACCTCCTCGACGGACAGCGCTGCTACCTGTCCGACGCAGAGCTCGCGTTCCACCGCGGCGGCAAGCGCCTGCGCCCGCTACTGCTCCTGCTCAGCGCGCACGTCGCCGCACGTACGCCGGTCGGCGTGCTGCCCGCGAAGGCCGTGGCGGCAGCGGCGTCGCTCGAGCTCGCGCACGTCGGATCGCTCATCCACGACGACATCGTCGACCGCGCGCCCACGCGCCGCGGCCTGCCCACGGTGAGTGCCTCCCGCGGTCACGAACTGGCGCTCATCATGGGCGACCTGCAGTGGGTGCAGGCCACCCGGACCATGTCGGCCCACGTGGAGACCCGGGAGGACATCGCCCTCATGCGCGACTTCCTCGCCTCGGGTGAGGAGATGTGCCGCGGCCAGCTCGACGAGATGCTGGCCGCGCGGCCGGGCGACCGCTCCGAGCTCGTGCGCCGCTACTTCCGGACCGTCGACCGGAAGACCGGGCGGCTCGTCGCCTTCGCGTGCGAAAGCGGCGCCCGCCTGGTCGGCGGCCTGCCTTCGGCGGTGGGCGGACTGCGGCGCTTCGGCGGATGGCTCGGCCGCGCCTTCCAGGTCGTGGACGACGTACTGGACGTCGTACGGCCCGAGTCGGCCGCGGGCAAGGAACCGCTCACGGATCTGCGGCAGGGCCGGCTCTCCCTGCCTCTGCTCTACACCCTCGACGACCTGCCGGAGGACCACCCGCTCCACGGGATCACCGAGGGACGGCAGCTGTCCGAGGACGAGCTGGAGGACGGCTCGCGGGTCGTGCGGCACGGGAACGGCTGGGTCCGTGCGCTCGGGGACGCGCGCGCGATCGTCCTCACCGCCCGGGCCGAGCTCGCGCTGCTGCCCGAGGGCCCGCACCGAGACGCGCTCGACGCGCTCGCAGCCCACCTCGTCGACCAGCCGTTCCTGGACTCCTACGGCACCGCCGACGCCAGCTCATCCGAGAAGGGACCACCACGGCCATGACGCTCCTCCCCGGCGCGGGCGACAACACCGACTGCGATCTCGTCGCCCGCCTGTGGCAACTGCTGAACTCGCCCTCCTCGGGAGAGTGGTATCTCGGCTCGATCATCAAGAACGGGCTGCGTGTTCCCGCTCTGGGAATCGACATCCCCCCGTTCCCCGACGTCGCGATCGGTGACATCCCCCAGCAGACGATGTTCGACTGGGCGGCCGAACACCTCGGCATCGCGATGTCCGACACGGTACTCACCGGACTGGGCACGTTCAGCGGCGGCGACGTCGTGTGCGAGCCGGTGAGCGGCACCGAGACGGACGTCACCCTCACGCTCCAGTTCTCGCGTGTCGATTTCTACGGCGGCTACGACGTCGGCGCGTCGGGTCTCACGGGGTGCGCCCTGGCGTACGCGGCGGCGCAGCTCGGCTACCCGCCGTCCAGCGCCGGCGAGGGTGGAGACCCGCGGCTCGAACTCGCGGCGTGGTACCGCGACGACCCGCGGGGCCTGGGGCAGTCGGAGAACGGCAAGGTCCTCGTCGGCACCTACTACCTGCACGAGGACACGATCGACGCGGTGACGACAGCGCCGGCGTCTGAGGTCCCGGCGGCCGGACTGTACCGGCAGGTGCTCTCCCAGCAGAAGCGGAGTGCCGACGCGGTGAACGCCTCCACCGCCTACTACCAGCAGCAGGAGTCCGGCGAGGATCCGCCCGGACGGCCGCCGGAGATCGGCGACCGACCGCAGTACGACGGCGGGTTCAAGACGTACGTGTACCTCAACATGGCCGTGCAGCAGATGCGCGAGCAGGCGGGCCTGCCGCTGGAGCCGGGCAACGAGTTCGCCGACCTGCAGAACGCGATGGCGCAGTTCGACGACCAGATCATCGCGTACCAGGAGGACAACCCGGGCGAGCACGACACGCGAAAGATCATGGAGTACGTGGCCGCGGCCGGTCAGTTGCCGGACGAGAAGCGCGCCGCTCTCGGACTGCGCGGCATCCCGGTGCACGCGCCCGGCAGCGAGGAGGTCGTCGGCCATGTGCAGCCGTGGCCGGTCGACCGCGACCGCGCGCTGCGCGCCCACGCCGCGCGCGCACCGCGCGCACAGGCCGCCGACGACTGGTTCCACGTCCTCGGGGAATTCATGGACCGCTCCCAGGAGCTCTCGCTGGAGGTGGCCGCCGCGTTCACCGCGACCTCCGACAACAAGCTGCTCGCCCGGGCGAAGTCGATCACGATCAGGATCGGGGCGCTGTACATCATCCTCGGCAACGAGGGCGGGTTCAACAGCCGGCCGGGCCTGTACGACCAGGTCACGTACTGGATCGCGAACACGCCGAGCTTCCAGGACCTGCTCATCAGCAAGCTGAACGCCGGCCTGAACAGCAGAACTGTGCTCGACCACCTCAGCGACGCGTTGAACGCCGGACTGAAGAAGCTCGGGCTGCAGGAGCGACATGCCGCCACATGACCTGAACGAACTGCTCACCGCCGTCCAGGAGTGCATCACGGGCGGCGGTGCGGACCGCCGGTTCGCCATGGCACCCGGCTACCTCGGTTCCCCCGCGGTCGCCTCGCTCATCGCCGGCTCGTTCCCCCTGACCGACGGCGACTGGGTGCTGCAAGCCCCCGGCGATCCGCGGATCGAGGGCTCCGCCGTCGTCCTCATGGGCACCATGGACCTGCTGCTCGGCCTCGCCCCGGCGCGGCTGCGGGTCTCCTTCGACCTCGCCGACGCGGGGCTGCCGAGTCTGCTCGCCGAGTTGGCACCGCTCGACCAGCCGCGCCCCCTCCCGGCGTGGAACCTCGGCAACGCCTTCCCGGTGTGGAGCGAACAGCGGTCGGTCCTCACACAGCTCATGTTCGATGCACCGGCTTTCTGGTACAGCTCGATCGAGCGGACTGCCGCGGACGACCGGGGGGCGGTCGCCGTGGGCCTGACGTTCTCCGCCGCCGCGCTGAAACTCGACGGTGTCCTCGGCGCGCTCGCGCACCTGCCGGGTCTGCAGCTGCTCGATCTGGACGGTGCGATCACCGGTCCGGCAACCGCGCCGCTCATGCAGCTCCAGGCCGCTCCGGTCACGCCCCTCCCGATCCAGGGCCTCGACCTGCCGCTCGTGTTCACCGCCGTGTCGGCGCCGCCGTCCGGGAACGGGAAGATCCAGGTCCCGCCCCCGCCGGTCGAGAGCTACCTGCAGTTCGTCTCCGAGGTGCAGATCGGCAGCGCCCCGTCGATCCCCGTGTCGCTGCGCTTCGTGGGAGTCGGCGCCATGCTGACGTTCAGCGCCGACCTGCGGCAGATCAGCCAGTACGCGATGAGCGACCTGCAGGAGTTCGTCCGGGGCGCGCCGATCAGCACGATGCTCGACGACGTCTTCGAGATCGGCAGCTACGTCGGACTGCGCGACCTCAGCGTCCATGTCGGCATCGCCCCGCCGTCACTCGCGGCGATCGGACTCGGTGTCGGCACCACCAAGCCGCTGAACATCGTGCCGCACCTGGTCGAGATCCCGGACGTACACGTCGACTTCATGGTCGACAGCCCGGCCGACTCCCCGACGGTCACCGCACTGCTGAGCGGCACGTTCACCTTCCTCCAGGACATCCCGGTGACGATCACCGCCGCGTACCCGGAGATGGTCTTCACCGGGAGCCTGCAGCCGGATCCGCCGATTCCTCTCGCCCGCATCGTCCAGGCGTTCGTCCCGAGCGTCACGTCGTTTCCCGCGCTGGACCTCGACCAGCTCTATCTGGCCGCCGACTTCGGTCAGCAGCGGTACGCGTTCCAGCTCGCGATCCTGAGCGCCTGGAAAATCCCCATCGGGGTCGCGAAGTTCGAGCTCGAGCAGGCCTCGCTCGCCCTGGGGTACGACGGCGCCGCGGCAGAAGGCGGGTTCAGCGGTGAGATCACGGCGAACGCCGTGCTCCTCGGAGAGGACGACGCGGAGATCGCGCGCTTCTTCGTCGACTGGAAACTGCCCGGCGCCGACTTCGTGCTGCAGGGCACCTTCCCCGAGATCGACCTCACACGGCTGGCGACGGTACTCACCGGAGGCGGCGTCCCGAACGCCGAGGGGGTCCCGGAGATCGTCCTGCGCGACTCGCTCGTGCGGCTTCGGATGGAGGAGGCAGCCGGCCGACGGCAGCGGCTGACCGGGACGACGAGCTATCGCTTCGACCTCGCCACGACGGTCGACGTCGTAAACATCGGCCAGGTCGCGCTGGCGTTCGAAGTCCGCCGGGGCACGGACGAACAGCAGGGCTTCGCCGCCGGCCTGGTGCTCCAGCCCGACTGGAAGCCCGACCAGCTCTGGAGCGGACTGCGCAGCGTCATGGAGGTACTCGAGGTCCAGGACGCGGGCCTGGTCCTCTCCTCGATCACCGACCAGCAGTTCACCCTGCCGGGCTTCGACCGCCTGCCCTACGTGCCCCCGGTGATCCAGCCCGGTGTGACGTTCTTCAGCGCGGTCGAGCTCAAGGGCGACGTCTTCTCCCTGCTGCGCAGCCTCTTCGACCACGACCTCGAACTGGACCTGTACGCGCGCATCAACCCCTCGGACATCGTCGACTCGGAGATCAAAGCCTCCCTCCCGGGCGACGGGGGCAGGAACGCGGTCACCTTCACCGGCCTCGAGGTCGACATGAAGCCCGGGGCAGGCCACTTCTCGATCACCGCCGGCGCTCGGTTCCTGATGTTCGGGGAGCCGCTGACGCTGCGTGGCATCGGCGTCATCGATCTCGGGCCGCCACCGAGCGCGACGTTCGCCATCAGCGTCACCGACTGGCAGCACCCGTTCGGCATCACCGGCCTGACGATCCGCACGTTCGGCCTCGGCGTCACGCTCGACGCGGAGGGCCTGGGCGTCGGCGTACTCGGGGACTTCCTCATCGGCGACGACCCCGCGACGCAGTTCGAGTTCTCGGTCGGCGGCGACGTGAAGGACTTCGAGGTTCCGGACGCGTTCGTCTGCGCACTGGAATCGGTGTCGCACCGGGCCCTGAAGGTGACCGACCTCATCAAGCAGTACACCTCGATCGATCTGTCGGAGGTACCGCTCCTCGACGGCCTGGCCTTCACCGAGCTCGACTTCTACATCGTCGCCAACCCGGCCGGGTGGACCGGACCGAACGGCTACTTCCCCGCCGGAATCGGCATCCACGCGGACCTGACGCTCTACGACTGGCAGCTCACGCTCAGCCTCGAGGTGGACGAGAAGCACGGAATCCTCGCCGATGGCGCTCTGAGCAAGCCGGTCGAAATCGCCGACCTCCTGAAAATCTCCGACGCGGACGGGGTGAAGGGGCCGCGGATGCAGATCGACACCAGTGCGCTGACCGGCATCCCCGTACGCAGCCGCATCGACGAGATCACGTTCCGGCGCGCCCGTCCGCTGCCCGACGGCGTGGCGTACGCGGTCATGCCTGTCAACCCGTACGCCGTTCTCACCACCGGGGCTTCCGACAAGGCGTACTTCACGGCGTCGGGCGCGGTGCAGGTGCTCGGCCTGCAGGAGTCGTTCTCCGGATCGGTCACCGCCGACGGCTTCGAGGTCAACTTCCACACCCAGCTGGCGAACCTGTACCGCGCGCAGTTCATGGCGTCGTTCTCGAAGGGGTCGGGGTTCGAGGGGCACGCACAAGGCTCGTTCGACTTCTCGCTCGACTTCCCGGACGGCGTGCGGATCGACGGCTGGCCGGTGTTGCCGCCGATCGTCGTCGACGGGCCGAACGCGTCGCTGGCGATCGACCTCGTACTCAAGACGACCGAGGCCGGCGTCGCTCTCGACCTCGACCTCCGGTGGAGCTCGTTCCACTTCCACCCGAAGTTCTCGCTCGACGCCGGCCAGGTCAAGGACATGCTCACCGACCTGTGGGGCCACATCGTCACGTGGATCAGGAACAACCCGAAGGTGTTCTTCGCCGACCTGCTGGCCGATGCCGCCAGGTACGTGCAGGCACTGGCCGACGGCCTCATCTGGGCCGGCCAGAGCGCGATCGAGATCGCCCAGGCGCTCTACCACGTATTCCGTATCACGAACGTGGTGGCCATGGCCGGTTACCTCGTCCAGGCCGCTCGGCTCGGCTTCACGGACATGGTCGACGCCCTCATCGAGGTGCTCGGGGTGAGCTACGACGACGCGGTACGCGCGCTTCGGGCTGTCGGCAGGGCCTGTGCCCTGGCCAGCAACGAATCGGTGATCTACAGCGGCGCCACGCGCCCGGCGGGAGGCGCACGATGACGTCGTACGACATTGCGGTGGGACTCGACGAGGCGGCCATGTCGCAGGCCATGGCGGCCGTCTACCACCAGCTGTATCCCGACGTGTTCACCGGGTCACAGCTCGTCGACAAGGCGGGCCTCGTGTTCGACGTCTCGTGGGATGTGACGGCGCCCCCGACCGTGGCACTCGGGCCGCCGCCCGAAGGGCGCCGCATCGTCGCCCAGCACCTCGGCGCGCACCTGGATCCTCCTCCGGGCGTCACCGTCGAGCAGCTCGTCGACGCCTACGTCACGACACTCGAACACACGACGTTCCGGGTCGTCGCCGACGACATGACCATGACCATCCAGGGCGGCGGCGAACACGCCACCGTCCCGGTGAAGGTCGTCCTGTACGTCCAGGTCGACTCGTTCGGCCCGCATCTGAGGCTGCGTCCGCTGAAGGCGACCGGCACGACCGGCAACCCCACCGACGACTGGTTCCTCAACAACATCATCCTGCCCGAGGCGATCAAGGTCGCCCAGGAGTTCCTGCCGGAGATCGACCTGCCGCCCCTGACGTTCGCCGGCGTCGGCCTCACCGCACCGGCCGCCGACGTGACGCCCCGGCATGTCGTCGCGCTCGCCGCACTCGCGGGCAGGCCGGTGCCCACCCCGCCGTTCCCCGAGAACTGGCCGCAGAGCCCGTTCTTCGCCGTCATGAGCGACGAGGCCAAGCTGGCGATCGGCCGTGCCGGCGTGCGGTCCATGGTCGGCAGGACGTTCGGTGACAGCGGGAAAGTGAACATCGGGATCGGCACAGCCGAGTACGCGGCAACGGCACGGATCGCCGCGATCGACATCCGCCTCGCCGACCAGGGCGCGCCACAGTTCGCGTTCAACGCGGCGATCACCGGCAACGTACGGGCCGGAATCACGATCGGATGCACGACCTTCGGCCTGAACTACACGCTGTACGCGGCCCCGCCGCCGACCGGCAGGATCGGCCTCGAACTGAGCGGCACCCGGGTGAGCGCGAGGACCCAGCACGTCAACCCGTTCGTGCTGCTGCTCAGCCCCGACGGCAATCCGATCGAATGGCTGCTCTCGGCACTCACCGCACCGCTGTTGCAGACGGTCACGGCGGTGTTCTCCCCGCTCATCACCAAGGCGTTCGAGGGACTCGCCTTCCCGGTGACGACCCTACCGAGCCTGACCCTCGACACCAGCGGCGTGCGCCTCGTCGTCACGCCGGCCGACGTGCGCTTCGCGACGTTCGCCGGCCGGACGTCGATCGAGGGCACGGCCCGGATCACCGGAGGCTGACCACATGCCACCCACCAAAGTCATCCGCAACAGCGGGACGAAGCTCGGCAAGGGCCCCAAGCTCACCGTCGACTTCATCGACTCAGGCCAGGGCAACGCCGTCCTCGTCACCTACCCGAACGGCAACTACATGCTCGTCGACTGTGGCTCACAGGCGACAAGCACCACCGGCTGGCCGTTCACGCACGTGCAGAACTACATCACGAGCGTGACAGGTGGCAACGCCATCTCCTGCGTGGTCCTCAGCCACGGCGACGACGACCACACCGCTTTCATCCCCCACATCGCGGAGGCGACCAGGCCGACCTACGTGCATTACGGCGGATCGATCAGCGAGTACAGCAAGGAGGTCCAGGACTGGATCGCGAAGCAGGAGGGGCAGAAGGGCCAGTTCGTCTACAAGTACAAGAAGGACACCTGCATCTCCCAGCCGGACGCCGACTTCGCGTCCGAGACCACGCCGGGCGAGGCCTGGACGATGGTGCTGTCCGCCAGTTTCGGCAAGTCTCCGAACAGCAAGAGCATCGTGCTGATGATCCGCTTCGGTGAGCACACGGTGATCCTCCCGGGCGACGCGGACACCACCACCGAGACGTTCATCCTCGGCAAGGTTCCGAAGAAGCTCCTCAACCGCTCCACCGTCCTCATGCCCGGCCATCACGGCGCCTTCGAGTCGACGGGAGCCGCGTGGGCCAAGAGGCTGGACCCCGACGTCGACGTGATCTCGGCGAGCGGAACGAACAAGGCCTACGCCCACCCCAGCTGTGCGACGATCAAACTGCTGGAGGAGTACTGCCTCGCGGGCGCCCTGAGTCACGACGTCATCTGTTCGGACGGCAAAGGCTCCGACTTCAAGAGATCGGCCACCGTCGAGTCGGTTCTGACCACCGCCACCAACGGAGACGTGCGCTTCGTCTCCGACGGCACGAACTGGAAGCTCATGGCCAGTTCTACATCGGCCGACGAGCTCGCGCAGGAGCAGCCCCACCCGCTGTTGCGCTCGATGGTCACCAACGCTCCCTGGACCCGGCGCCCGGCCGACCGGCAACTGGCGGTGCGGGTACAAGGCCCGGTCCCGGGCCTCGGGCCACTCGCCGAACCGGAGGTGCACGCCGCCATGCCCGGGGCCCCGAACGGCTCGCCCAGCACTCCGGGACCCTGATCACCTGGCGTCCGCAAACGGCTGGATGCCGACGAGACCAGGTCAGGCAGCCCGCGTCGGCCGGGTCGGGGTGGCAGGCCCCCGCACTCTCCTGAGTGCGCTCTCAGAACTGCCTCGCACAACATGCGGGTTTCGAGAGGACTTTCGCGAATGTGTGCCAGAGCCTGAGTTTGGGCGGCACTTGTTGATCTGAGAGCCGCAAGACATCGCCGATTTTTGGGTTCTGGCACAGATCTTGGGGAGCGGTCACAGAGGGTGACGATGCCGTTCGATTGAAAGGGTCGTCATGAGCCCGGCTGTCCGGCTCAAACGCTCACCTCGTAGCCTCCGCATATGACTGATGATCCGTTCCGGTGTCGCTGCGTCCTTTGCCATGACTACGGTGACCGGGACGAAGCGGATCGCCTTGGTCTGACGATCACCGAGAATGTGCAGCAGCACGGATGGCACGTCGTGATGGTTCCCGAGGACGAGGTCGGTCCTGGATTCGCCTACACGATCGGCCTCGTCCACACTCACGGTGTACCTGAACTCGCCATGTTCGGGCTCGATATCAACGCCATGCACCGCATGCTCAACAGGCTCGGAGCGAAGGCCGCCACGGGCGCTGTACTGGCTGATGGCCAGAGACATTCTGATGTTGCCGACGGTCGCCAGGTCGCGCTCAGGCAGGTGGATCTCCGCTGGTACCGGACCTTCTTCGGGCGAGCCATCGGGTTCTACCGGCGGCCTCCTTTCCGTGTGCTGCAAGTTGCGTGGCCTGAGAAGCCGTTGTCGTACCGATCTTGGTGAGCATGGGTTCGAATGCGGCAGCTCGGTCGGGCGATCTTCGGTCTGTCCGTGCATGAAGACAGAGCCTCTGGTGCAGCTCGGGGTTGTCGAGACCTTGAGCACACCAGGAGGCCCTACCGACGGCATCCCGGCACCTCCACCGCAGAGACGACACAACACCTCTTCTCTGCCGCCGAAACACCGACCCTATGTCTGACCAGCGCAAACGCACCCGTCACTCTCGGAAGGACAGCGGCTTCTAACCGGCCCGCACGGGAATCGTGTCAGAAGTCTGGTCTAGGTTTGGCCTGTGAACCACAGCAGCTCCAAGGCCGGGGCGCCCCGCGAGCCTGACTGGCCGCCGTATCAGGTAGTCCTAGCGGAGACTGATTGGGGCTCGCTCCAGACGGCTTTCGGGAACGGTGAGTGCCTTCCCAAAGTCCTGGCACGGTTGCTGGAGCCTGATCCCAAGGTGCAGGTCACCGCTTTGTCGGAACTGAGTGAGCTGGTCGGCCACCAGAACAGCATCTACGAAGCCACAGCCCCCGTCGCCATGTATGTCGCCGGCATCCTCACCCACCCGGCGGCCATGACCCTCGGGCCGTATCGCAACGTCCCCATCCGCGCGACATTGTTGAACTGGTTGGTTTCCACGGCCTGCGACGCCTCCGACGAGATTGTCGACCGCACCGAGCAGTACTTCCCTGGCTTCCTCACCCACGACACCACGCTGGCGGCCTTCCGGGACCTGCGCCCGATGCTTTATCGAGCCGTCGCGCCCTTCCTGCAGGACAGTCACGAGGACGTGCGCGAAGCCGCCGGCCTCGCCGCGCTCATCCTCGCAGAACACCCCGCGCTCGCCCAGCACCGCGATCACCTCGCCGTGCACGCGCGCCGCATCCTAGACACCAGCAGCGACGAGCCTAACCGGCGCGTTGCCTGGAAGGCCCTCGACGCATGGGGCCACGACGTCACCGACATTGAACCTTTCCAGGAGGAGCCCTGGGACTGCGGGCCACATAGCGATGGCCGCGGCGATCTCGAACCTCCCTTCTGACTGATAGGCGCACGGCCCGCAGGTTCGAACGGGGCCCGGATCGGGTGAGTTTACGGTTGGCAGAGCATGAAGGAAGGGCCTCCTGAACAGCTTGTGGTTGTCGAAGCCCGAGCGCCAGGAGGTGCTGTTGTCGCAGTTGTACGTGGTCGTTCCGGTGGAGTCCAGCCTGTTCACCCCGGGGTGTGACTGTCTTGCTCACAGGTTCGGGAACGCGGCCGACAAACCGGGCCGCCGACCTCGCTACCCGTCGGACATGACGGACGCGGAGTGGGCCGTGGTGCGGACGATGCTGCCGGTCCCGGCATGGATGGACGGCCGGGGAGGCAGGCCGGAGAGCTACTGCCACCGGCAGATGGTCGACGCGGTGCGGTATCTGATCGACAACGGGATCAAGTGGCGGGCGATGCCGGCGGACCTCCCGCCCTGGGACCGGGTCTACGCGTTCTTCCGACGCTGGCGCGCCAACGCTCTGATCAGGGAGTTCCACGACCGGCTGAGGGAACGTTTCCGCGAGGCGGAGGGCCGGGACGCGGAGCCGACCGCGGGGATCGTGGACTCGCAGTCGGTGAAAGGGGACGCCGTGGTCGGCGCGGCCTCCCGCGGCTTCGACGGCGGCAAGTTGGTCAACGGACGCAAGCGGCACCTGGTCGTGGACTGCCTCGGCCTCGTCCTGGCGGTGCTGGTCACCCCCGCGTCGGTGACGGACCGCAACGCCGCCTGCGGGATGCTGCCCGCGCTGCGGGAATGCTTCCGCCGGCTCCGGCTGATCTGGGCGGACGGCGCCTACACCGGCGACGTCCTCACCGAAGCCGCCCACCGGCTCGGCCTGCGCCTGGACATCGTCCGACGCAGTGACGACAGCCGCGGGTTCACCGTCCTGCCCCGCAGATGGGTCGTCGAGCGGACCTTCGCCTGGCTGATGCGCAGCCGACGGCTCGCCCGCGACTACGAACGGCGCTCCGACACCAGCGAGGCGTTCGTCCAGTGGTCGATGACCATGGTCATGAGCCGCCGCCTCGCCCGCCACGCCACCCGCCGCCAGCAGCAACGGCGGAAACTCGCTCCGGCAGCGTGAAAATACCCGGCCGGCTCTCCGCCAGCCAGCCCCGCTCGACCAGCCGCTTCAGCCTGCCCCGCGCACCCTCCACCCGGGCCGGAACCGAAACGTCCCAGCCCAGGCCCACCGCCACTTGCCGCGCCGACAATCCGTCACCGCCCGCCTTTTCGAACACGGCCATGATCCGTCGGTAGTCCGGGCCGAGAACGTCGACCTCGACCCCGTCCTTCCTGCGGGCCACCACCCGCCGAGCCCTGGCCGTCGACGGGGCCGCCGCGTCGTCCACCACCGGCTCACGAACAGGCTCAGGCTCGGACGGCCCTGAAGCCTCGGCGGGCTCGGCGGGCTCGGGACCTTCCAGTTGGGTCAGCGTCTCGAGATACTCCTCCAGGCCGATCACCCGGCGGTTCAGCACCTCTTCCGCGTCGGCGAGAGCCGCCCGCACCCGCTCGAATTCGGCACGCAGTTCCTCCACTCGCGCCAGCGCGGCCCTCTCACGGCTCTCCATCACAGCCCGCATCGACGGCATCCGCCACCTCACGTCATCCACGACGAATCAGACGGCCCCAGCCTGCCTCGACAACGCGCACATCACACCTGACCTGCGGAAACACACATCAGATCCGGAAAAGCAACGGCTTCTAACGCGGATGGCCGCCTTCACTGGGAAGAACAGGCTGAGGAGAGGCATCGGGACTCGCAGCCTCAGTTGTGGCTGCCACCGGCTGAGCACCCTGTCGGGGTCTGGACGACCGAACTATGACCCGTGCCGACCAGCGATGGAGCAACACCCGTCGCGAAAGCTACTGAAGCAAGATCATTTTGCGAAGCAGTTCGAATCCGGCTCGACCGTAGAGCTGCCGCTTGATCTTCTTGATGCGGTTCACGGCGCCCTCGATGCTGCCTGAACTCCAGTCCAGTGTGAGCCCGGCTGTCACAGCGTCGAGATCCCGGAGCAGGTGGAGCGCGAAGCCAGTGAGGCCGGGTAACTGGCTGGCATCGACTGCGTCGATCCAGGCAGGGAGCGTGGAGCCGAGGCGGCCGGTGAGTATCTCGCCGAAGTCGCGGACGTGTCCGGCGGCAGTGTCCAGTTCGGGGCAGCGGGCCAGGACCTCCTTCAGGCCGGCCCGTCCTCGCTCAGCGCATTGGGGTGCCGGGTGAGCCGGCCGGTCACCTGCCGCACCGTCGGCGGCCCGGGCGGCGCCTCGGACGGAGCCCCGCGCAACGTGGCGATGTGCGCGCGGACCATGCCGTAAGTGACAGGAGCGTGCTCGGCAACCAGCTCGTTGTGCAGTCGGGTGACGCTGGTGCATCCCTCGGCGAAGCGCCGCTCCAGGTAGGGCTTGTAGGGGTCCAGCCTGCTGGGCCGGGGCCGGTTCTCGCGGAGGGTGTCCTGCCAGCGTGCGGCGTTCGCGTATCGGAGCACGGTGTTGAGACCCCAGCCCAGGTGCCGGGCGATCGCCCGGCGTGAGTGACCCTGGGCAAGCATCTCGTGGACCAGGGCGTGCACTGCCTTCTTCCGCTCGGCCCGCCGGCCAACGGGCTGCGAGTCGTCCTGCGGCCGGCCGGGAGCCAGTCGAGCGGCCTCTGGACACATGCCGCTGGGCGTCGGGGTGCGCAGGCAGTCGCGGTGGGCGGCGACGCAGGTCTCCACGGCCCGGCCGAGACCCTGCCACAAGATGGAACCGGTCAGCGACCTGCAGAGCGTCAGGGGCACCGCGGCGGGCGCCCTGGGCATAGGCGCCCGCCCGGTCCCGGCAGATGATCTCCACGCCGGGGTGGCGGATTAGCCAGGCGGCCAGTGGCCCGGCTTCACGGGTCGGCAGCACGTCGACCACGCGGTGGTCTTCGACGCTGGTCAAGACGGTGGAGTAGGTCTGGCCGCGGCGGATCGCGAAGTCGTCCACGCCCAGCACCCGCGGCGTTCTGAACTGCGGATCGGGTAGTGCCATGACCCTGCGTAACAAGGTCATCCTTCCCGCGCCGAAGCCCAACCGGGCGGCCAGCCTGGCACCGGCCCGCCCGGCCAGAGCGAGCCCCACTCGCTCCAAGGCGTGGTTGAGCCGCGTGGTGAACCGTGCGTGCGGAGCGGCCAGCCAGGGAAACTGCTCGGCGAACGTCCGGCGCGGGCAGTCCAACGATCCGCAGATGAAACGCCGGACCGTCAGCCGGATCACAAAGCCTTGCTCAGCGAGCGGAAGATCCTTCAACCTGCGCTGGTAACGGTCGTGGACCGGTCCGAGAAGCATCCGCAGTCCGGACATGCAGAGCCGGCCGCGCGGCCTCTCGCCACCACCTCGACCGTGCCGAACGCGGCCGAAACCGCCTCGACCTCCACATCGTCGATCCCGTCGAACACCAGCGAGTCCCAGAACGGCGTATCGGTCTGCATGACCAGCACCATCACCGTCCACAGCCGACAGACACCTGAGGGAGCGTCACTTACGGCTGTCGCGGGACAAGGCGTACGTGGTCTCACGCGAACAGTCCCCTCGCAATCGAGTAACGCTCCGCGATCGCTCCCCAAGATCTGTGCCAGAACCGATTTTTGACGTCATTCAGGGTCAGTCGTTGGCGGCGCCGTAGCGCAGTACTCCGTCTTGCGGAAGGAGGTAGCCGATGCCCCGTGACTCCGGCATCCGGCCGTTCAAGGTGGCGGCGTCGGTGCAGCCGGAGGTCTCGAAGCCGATGTAGCCCGCGTGGAAGTCAGCGGTGCGGAATGCCTCGGTTCCCACGGCAGCGAGCCAGTCGTCAAGAACCTGGGACCTGAAGAATTGTTGGCCGCTCTTGTGGTAGGCGATGCCGGTGCGGTCGAGGGCGCCGAGAGGAATATAGAAGTCCAACCAGTCGATGGTGCCGGCTCCGTCTTCCAGAATCGCCACGCAACCACAGACCACGAGCTGGCCCGTCGGCAAGCGCACCTGCCCTTGCAGGTGCCCGAACCTCGTCAGAGACTCCACCGTGCACTCAACGGGCTCTTGATCCTGGGGCTCATGGGACCGGTCACCGAAACACCCCTGAACGCCCGCTGCGGACCACACCGCGGTCAGGACGCGCTGCAGCCGGGCATCGCACCGCGGCCCCACCTCGATCGCCAGCTCGTAGGAGCCGCCTGCCCAGTTGTCGGCCGCGCGGAACGCGTATGGAGTACTCATGGCGCGATCATGACTGATCAGCGGCTGGACCGACATCCCATTACCTCGCCCGGAGCACCACGGGGACTGTAAAACATTCGGCTCTGTTCCGTAGTCGGTGGTGACGTTCTGTTGTCACGACAGAAGGGTGCGGTGGCGGAGGAGGTCGAATCCTGCTCGGCCGTGCATCTGGCGCGTGATCCTCTTGGTGCGGGTGTTGACGCCTTCGGTGCGGCCGTTGTGGAAGCGCAGGGTCAGGCCGGCGGTGACGGCTGCGCGGTCGAGTTCCAGGCCGTTGCAGAAGCTGTGCAGGTGGGGCAGGCCGACCGCATGGGCGGTGGTGATCCACTCGGTGAGCCGGGTGGCGTTGTCCTTCGCCGGGGTCAGCGGCTGGGCGAACTCGGCGACGGGTCTGGAGAGTTCGGCCATTTCGGGGCATGCGGTGGTGAGGGTCGACAGGAGCGCGGTGTCCTTGGTCCACAGGTGTTCGGGGTGAGTGAGCAGGAGCCGGGTTGCGTGGCGTGGGGTGGTCACCAGCCGGTTACCCTCGGCTCGTCCCTGGGTGAGGTAACGGACCAGAAGGTTGTGGCTGCCGGTACAGCCCTGGGTTTTGATCTCGCGGAACAGGTGCGTGACGGTCACCGCGGGCTCGGCCGCGCGCCGGGTGCGCAGGTGCTCGCGGTAGAGGTCGACCAGGGTGGGCCGGTAGCGGGGGCGATGCGTTCGGCCGGCGGCTCGGGGATGCGGGAGTAGCGCTTGACCGTGTTCAGGGCCAGGTTCAGGCGGCGGGAGCATTCCAGGAGTCCGACACCCCGGCCGAGGAGGTTGTGGACCTTGTGCCAGCGCTCGCGGGTGGTCTGCTCGTGGACCCCGCCGGGGCGGGTTGGGTTCACGGTGGCCCAGCAGGGGCGTGGGCGCGTACTTCGGCCAGGACCTTGCCGCACAGATTCCGCCACAGGTGCCATCGGTCGCTGCCCTGCACCGCGTCGGGCAGGGCCCGGCGGATCGCCTCGGCGTAGGTGGCCGACCCGTCCCGGCACACGATCTCGACGCCGGGATGCGTGCGCAGCCAGGCTTCCAGGCCGGCGGCCTCACGGTCGGGCAGCACGTCGATGCGCGCGCCTGTTTCGGCGTCGACGATGATCGTGGCATACCGGTGTCGGCGGCGCAGGGCGAAGTCGAGCGACGCGAGCCCCGAAAACACTGTTTCCACAAGGGAGTTGACGTCACGCATGTCATGTCGACGAGACTCGTCACATGCCGTCACCACCGACTACGGAACAGAGCCCGTTTTACAGTCCCTCGGCGTGATGGGGGAGATCCGTGCTAGCGCTCTTGGCAGGCGGCTGTCTGCGTTCCTGATCGTCTGCCGGGGCAGGTGGGGCAGTTCGCTGGTTCGCCCGCGCTGGTGCCGTGGACCTTCCCACGATCTGGGCGTGGCACCCGGCGGGCTGAGCAGTTGAGCTGCGGCGTCGTCGAAGGCCGAAGCCGCCTTGGTCCGGCCGGTCAGGCCGAAGGCCTCTTGATCAGCCGCTCGCTCAGCTCCCACAGACGCTGGGCGGACCGGGGGTCGATGGAGTGTGGTACGACGTCGGCCGGGACCTCGGTGGCGGGATCGGTGAGATCGATGGGCTTCGGGTCCTCGTCCAGCGGTGAGATGTCGCTGTTGTTGAGGTAGACGCCACCGATGTCGGCGAGCAAGGGGCTGGTGGCCGCGAACACGATGGTCGCGGCGCCCTGCTCCGGCGTCTTCTTTCCACGGTCCGGGTCGATGATCGGCTTACCGGATTCGTCGATGAGGCCCATGGCCCGCTGTGCCTCCTCGCCCACCGACCTGTTGAAGGCAGTGGCGGGCACGATGCCCGGGTGCGGGGCGTAGGCACGGATTCCGTCGGCGGCCCAGCGTTGGTCCAACTCGACCGTGAACAGCACATTGGCGGTCTTCGACTGGGGATAGGCGAGGCTGGGGTCGTACCGGCCGGTGGTGAAATGCGGGTCGTCCCACAGAATGTCGGACATTCGCTGGGCGCCCGACGTGGTGTTGACGACCCGGGCGCCGCCGGCTGCACGCAGTGCGGGGTACAGGCCCAGCGTCAGCTGAAAGTGGCCGAGGTGGTTGGCCGCGAACTGCGCCTCATAGCCGCGCGCGTCGCGCACGATCCCGCCCGAGCCCGGGAAGCCCGCGTTGTTGATCAGGATGTGGAGCGGCCGACCGGAGTCGACGTAGCGGGCGGCGAAGGCGTCGATCGAAGCCGGTTGGAGCAAGTCCAGCTGCCGGACCTCGATGTCCGCGATTCCGGCGACTGCCTTCTCGGCACGGTCGGTGTTGCGGGAGCCGACGGTGACCGTGGCGCCGGCCTTGGCCAGCGCGCGTGTGGCCACCAGTCCGAGCCCGGAGTGGCCGCCGGTGATGATCACGTTCTTGCCGGTGAGGTCGATGCCCTCCAGGACGTCGTCGACCGTCGACGCGGGAGTGAAGCCGGATCCGATGGGCCGCTGATCGTGCGTGGTGCTTGGTGTCATACCTTCAGCCTGCGCCGCGGCGCGTGAATTCTGAATGCTTGTCGATCCGCATTTCTTTCGCGACAGTACGGAGATGGACAAAGATCAGCTCTCCGAGGTGTTCGACCTCATCGAGGTCCGCGGTGTGCTCTCCGGCGGGTTCGCGGCACGCGGCCCGTGGGTCTCGCGCGGGGCGCTCGCGACCCCGTTGAAGTTCTTCGCAATGGTCAGTGGTTGTGCGCGGCTGACCACGGACGGCATCGACTCGTCGGTCGAGCTCGAGCCGGGCGACGTCGCCGTGCTGAACAACCGGTCGTGGCTGGAGCTCGAAGGTGGCACCGGCGCCGCGCCGCGCCGCGAGATCCTGCCCGAGGAGAACGACCCCTCGACCGATCTCCTCGGTGTCGACTTCGGCACCGACGACGTCGTGGTCGGTGGCCGAGTCGAGCTCAACCCGACCGGTCAGGCACTGCTGCAGCAGGCGCTCCCACCGGTCGGGCACGTCCGGGGATCAGCCGCAACCGCGAACAACCTGCGCGGCACCATCCATCGACTGTTCGACGAGGTGAGCACACGCCGGATCGGCGCGGAGTTCGCGATCCGCCAGCACGTACAGCTCTTGGTGCTGGAGATGGTGCGCGCCTATGCCTGCCAGGCCGAACTGCCCCCGGGCTGGCTGCGAGTGCTGACCGACGAGCGGCTGCGCCCGGCGATCGGGCTCATGCACGCCGACCCCGGAAAGCCCTGGGGCTTGGACGAGCTGGCCCGCGCCGCGGCGATGTCACGCACCTCATTTGCCGAACGCTTCCGGACCGTGGCGGGCGTCCCACCCTTGGCCTACCTCGGTCGCTGGCGGATGCTGCTCGCGCAGCAGGCGCTGCGCGACGGCGACGTCCGGGTCGGAACCCTCGCCTCGAAGCTGGGATACACGTCCGAGAGCGCGTTCAGCACCGCGTTCAAACGTCAGGTCGGACTGTCGCCCCTTCGATATCGGCAGCGCCTACGCACGCAAGAGCTCGGGGGTCCGCGATGCACCGGATCGTAGGAGGACCCACGGCACCGGCGCGGGCAAACCAGCGAACTGCCCCGCCCGCCCCGTCAGGCGATCAAGAACACAGAAGCCGCCTGCCAAGAGCGCGAGCACGGATCTCCCCCATCCCGTATCGCGTCGGTCAGGGCGGGCGCGAGGGCGGCCAGGAGTGCGACAGCCTCGGTGACATACCGGTAGGCGGTCGTGATCCCGACACCGAACCCGGCCGCGAGCTGGGCATACGTGGGTCCCACCCTCAGGTGGGCGAGCGTGAGCAGGGCCTGCCGGCCAGCGCTCAGACGCCGCCAGTGGGAGCCGATCGCACGACGGTGCTGCCGCAGACGGGTGGACAGGAAGCGTAGGGCAGAACTTAGGGCAGAACTGGACACGTCGACGCCCGACGGGTAGACAAGCATGCGAAGCCTCTGGTGGAGACGGTTCTCTTGGTCGAAAACCCGTCTACCAGGGGCTTCACCACATTGCCAGCCCAACCACCCTGTCGTTGCCGCAGGTTGGGAAAAGCTCATGTGCTTCCCAGCCCTCCCGGTCAACACCCGGTCGCTCCCGGTAAAGGTCTATAGACCCGTGAATGCTTCAGATCCGCACGTTAACGCCTTCGCCAAGATCTTCGGCGATCCGCCGGCCGACTACGCCGTACCTGTCGACTGGGCGGCAGTCGAGTCCTGGTTGGGGACGAGCCTGCCCGCCGACTACAAGGCCATCGCCGCCGCGTACGGCCCACTCGACATTGGCGCCTGGCTCTGGTTTCACATGCCATGCGTCAACCGCGGTTGGTTCGACTATGGGGCCTGGGTCCAGCAGACTCGGCGTGACGCCCCCGGCGTCCTTCCCTTCGGAGCCACCCGTACCGCCGATACCCTCTACTGGGACACCACAGCATCCGACGACCCCGACCGGTGGCCGGTCGTCATGCACTGTCAGGACGACGAGAACGCCGGCCGCGACCCCTGGCGGCGCTTCGCGACCCCGCTCGTGCCGACGCTGGCCTGTCTCGTGGCCGACGGCATGCGCCCCGTGGCCACCCGAAGTGGCATGCAAACCGACCTGGAGCACACCCTGTGGACACCGCCGCCTCGGCGACCGGAGCCAACCACTCAGCAGCGGGCGGCGCTCACCACAGGCAGCGGGCTGGAGACTTTGATCGCACTCATCCCGCCGCCGGAGACACCCGCGCTCGGTAAGCACAACTGGGACTGGCTGTACGAACGGCTGGGTACACGCCTGCCCGGCGAGTACATACAACTGATGGAACGGTACGGGGCCGGCTCCTGGTGCGGCTGGCTGCGCTTCAACATCCCTTTCGGCGAGGACCAATACGCGCTCGCACCGTGGGCCGAGTGGTACGCGGAGACCTACCAGGGGCAGCGAGCCGAGTTCCCTGAGTATCATCCCCTGGCTGTCTATCCCGAGCCCGGGGGATTCCTACCCTTCGCCGACTCCATCGACGGCGACCAACTGTGCTGGCTGACCGAAGGTGCCACGCCGGACGACTGGCCATTGATCGTTGTACCGCGCCATGCCGACCAAGGCCCACCGCTCAACCCCGACCTCACCAAAACCCTGCTGGAATGACTGCGCGGCCGGTTCGCGACCGAGGGCCTGCCCCCGCTCGGACGCCGCGACGAGGACCCCCTCGACTACATCGAATTCGAGCCCTACGACGCAGAACCAGCCGCTGACGACCAATGATTCAGCGCCGCATTGGTCGAGTTGCGGGAGCTGAGGTGTTCCATCATCCGCATCACCACCCTGGTTCAGGCCGTCCTTACTTGCATCTGCCCCGGCCAGACCGAGGATGAAAAACGCTGACTGCCCGGCAGACTGGCTCTCCGCACAGAAGCGATCAAGGGGGAAGCATGGAGTTGGAGCCCACCGAATTGTCCGAGGCGATCAAAGCGGTGCGTGGGGGACTAGCGGCCGCGCAGCAGGACGGGGACGGGTCACCGGTCCGGTTCACGGTCAAGGAGGTCGTACTGGATCTGGGCATCGAGCTGCGGCACACCGCGTCGGCCGGCGGAGGGGTCAAGGCGTTCGTGGTCTCGCTTCGCCGACGTACCGGCGGATGAAATGCCCCGTGAACAGCGGCAGGAACTTGCCGCCCACTACAACGGCGGCCCCTACTGGCAGGATGAGAGCGCCCAGGCCTACGGCCGCGGCTTCGACAAGAACCTGGACGAAGCAAGGAGTGCTCTGAAGTGACCGGCGCGCTGCGAGGGCCGTGGGGTGTGCTCCTTATTCTCGCGAACGTGCTCAACGCCTACATCGCCTACGGTGCACTGATGATTCAGCCGCAAGAAGCCTGGGACGACAGCACCCTGACGGGAATCGGGTTCGCGTCCGGGCTGCTGATCGTGCTCGGCGTTCTCACAGGGCTGCTCACTCTGTTCCCTGTGTTGCGGCGATCCCTCAGCCGTTGGTGGCTGGTACCGCCGCTGATTTTTCTCGTAGCAGGCTTGGCGCGTCTGCAATACATCGAGTACGCCTACCCGGCAGCCCCCGGCGGCTGAGGACACAACAGCCCCATGCGCCGCGGACCGAGGATCGGTCCCCGGAAGCCAAGGAGGCATCTGCGTCAGGGCCGGCTGGAGACGAGGCGAGTCAGGCACCTCCACTTAACCTCCGGCTTTCCGCGCCTCGTACACGAGACCAGCGCATCGTCTGGCAATCCCGTAGCCTGCCCCCATGCTGACCGAGAACAGCCCTGACAATGTGGCTGCGCCATCTTGAAGTGGCCGGTCAACAGGGGTGGCGTGACCCCGTTTCGGGGTGCTCGTGCTGGTCGTGGGCGGCAGTCTGGGGTGTGGATCGTCCGGCGGGGTGGTTTTGCCGATGAGTTCACCGTCCTCGAACGGTCTACCCAGCGACACGACCGTTCTCGGCAGGAGTGCCATGTCCACCATCCAGCCAGTGATCATCACTGCCGACCAGGACATCCTGGCCGGCTTCTACACGAAATTGTTCGGCGCCGAGGAGATCTTCCGGATCCCGGCGGAAGGCCCGGCCTTCTACCTCGGCTTGCGCATCGGCGACACCGACCTCGGGCTGGTGGCCAAGACGAACCCGGGGACCGGGGCGGCACCGCGGATCCTGCTCAGCATCGGTGTCGACGACGTCGACGAGACGCTCGGCCGGGTGACAGCGCTGGGCGGCTCGGTCCGCAGCGGCCCCAGGAACATGCCGTGGGGACAGCGCGTCGCCCACATCCAGGACCCCGACGGCAACCCGGTGAACCTCACCCAGCCGATCCCAGCTCAGTGACGCTGCTCCGGGGCGCTTGTGCTGGTCGCAGGTCGCCTGTGGTAGAGATCAATTTCCTGTAGTGGCCTCGATGTTCGTCAGTACGAGCAGCGCGCGAAGCAGGTGGGTGGCGCAGGCGGGGTCAGTGCGGAGCTTGGTAAGGATCCGCCAGTTCTTCAGGTTGGCGAACCCGCGCTCGACAGGCGCGCGTGCGGCGGCCAGAACCCGGTTCGCCGCCTTCTGCCCGGGGGTGAGCTTGCGGTAGCGGGTGGCCTTGAAACCGGTCACGATGACCAGGTCATCGGGGTCGTCGGCCTTGTCCACGCCGAGGAAGCCCAGGTCGGCGAGCGCGCCGAGGCCGGCCGCCTTGAGATGTTCGACGAGGTCGTGCCGGGCGGCGGTGGCGTCGTGGGTGCGGCCGGGCCGCGCGGCGGAGATCCAGATCAGGCGGCCCCTCTCGTCGGCCAGGGCGAGGGAGTGCAGGCCGTGACGGTGGTGCTTGCCGGAATAGTGTTTTCGGTGGTCGCGGCCAGTGCGGCGCTGGGTGGCGATGAGGGTGCCGTCGACCAGGACGACTTCCCCGCCCCGCTTCGCGATCTTCCTCAGTGCCCGGTCCAGGCGCGGAGCGCGGGCGGCGAGCAGGTGGATCATCTCGTCGCGCCGGCGGCGGACGGTGGACTCGCCGAAGTTGTTGCCGTCGGCCATGTCGGCCCGGCGCTGATCGTGGCGGAGCACGGCCAGGACGATCACCGCGATCTTCCCCGGCGGCAGCGACCGCCAGCGCGAACCAGTCATTGCTCTTCGCGGCGACCTGGCGCTGGGCAATCACGGTCTGGCAGGCGTGGAGCGCGGCGGCGAGCAGGTGGACGGCTGCGCCGTCGGTGCGGGATCCGCGCACCGTCTTGCCGTCCACGGCCAGGCCGACCAGCGTGCCATCGGCCTCGTCGACCGGGTCGGCGGCATACCGGGCGAGCCAAGTGCCCACAGCGTCGTCGAGCGCGTCGCCGTCCAGACGGGCGAGGAGTCGTCCCCGTGTGGAGGCGTTGGGTGTGCTGGAGGTCAGTCCGAGTTGTTCGCGCAGGTCGGAGTCGGTATCGGCGGCGAAGCGGGCGATGGCAGCCAGGGACGTGGCTCCGCCGAGGATGGCGACCAGGCACAGCGCGAGCAGGGAGCCCAGGCGGTAGCGGCGGCCCCGGATACGGCGGGGATCGGGTAGTTGGCCCAACACGTCCGCCAGGCAGGCGAGCTGTGACAGTTCCGGTTTTGGGAAGGCGGGATCAGTGCCTGCGCAGTGGCGCTGCAGGACACGGGCCAGGGGGACGGCACGCGAACGCGACCTCTGTTCGTGATCAAAGGCTGGCCAATGGCTCTGCGCATCGGACGTGGCCGTCTTCGCAGGCCACGTGCTATCGGCCTTGTGGGTCGATGCGGTGACCAACAAGGAAGGCGGCGGTGCCGCTTGCTGTGGCGTCGAAAGGTCAGGCGTGGAGCAGGTCGGTCGAGACCGTCCAGAGGCGCTTGGCGGTGGCGGGATCGAGCGCCCATTCCTTGACACCGTGCGGGTGCTGCGCGAGGTCGGCGTCGTTCGTCACGGTGTAGGCCTCTTGTGAATCGTCGAGGTAGTGGCCTCCGGAGTGCGCGAACTCCGAGGCGACGGCCGCGACGATGCTGGTGGCAGCCCCCTGCTCGACCGTTTTGTATGTGAAGACTCCGGCGGCTTCGGCCGCGTCGAGCGACTCCTTCTGTTGCGTTGTGAAGTTCCGCTGCAGTCCCGTCGCGACACCGCCGGGGTTCACCGCATTGGCAGTGATGCCGTCGGACGCCCAGAGGCGACTTGCCTCGACGGCGAATAGAGAGTTCGCCGTCTTCGACTGGGCGTAGGCAATCTGCGGATCGTAGCTGCGACGCTCGAAGTGGAGGTCGTCGAAGTCGATGCCGGCACGCATGTGCGCCGTCGAACTGACCGAGACGATCCGTGCTCCGTCGCGGTCGGCCGCTCCCCGGGCCAGGGCGCCATGAAGACCGGTGGCCAGGGCGAAGTGGCCAAGATGGTTCGTCGCGAATTGCAGCTCCCAGCCCTGACGTGTGCGTTCGAGGCCGCCAGTGACCACGCCCGCGTTGTTGATCAGCAGGTGCAGCGGGCCGCCCCACGCGTCAACGAATCGCGTGACGGTGGTCCTGTCGGCAAGGTCGAGCCGGACGACGCGGGGCCGTATACCTCTGGTCGACTTCTCAATCGTCTCAGCGACGGCGTCCCCCGCCGTCGTGTTCCGGACAGCGAGCGTCACCTCCGCCCCAGCAGCGGTCAACGCGCGAGCAGTCTCGATCCCGATACCGGAAGAAGCGCCCGTCACGATCGCGTGGACGCCGGTGAGATCGACGCCCCGCAATACCTCGTCCGCAGTGCTGGAGGCGGTGAAGGGCGTGGAGATGGGTTTGCGGGTAGTCATGGGGGCGACTATACGCACTAGTCTCAACTTGTATAGTATGACTCTTGCTCGTATGCTCGGTCCTATGAACAGTCCCGATGCCGGCCACCCGCCGTCGACAGTCGCCGACACCGGCCGTCGGACCATGGTTCTGGACTCCGCCATGGTCACGTTCGCGCGATTCGGTTACCGGAAGACCTCGATGGAGGAGGTGGCGCGGGCGGCGGACATCTCCCGGCCCGGGCTGTACTTCCTCTTCTCCTCGAAGGAGAGCCTGTTCCGCGCCGCCGTCACCCAGGCATTGGAGCGCGACATCACAGCGGTCGAACACGTCCTGGCCGACACCGGCCGCCCCCTTGCGGAGCGCCTCCTCGATGCGTTCGACCAGTGGGCGGGCCGCTATATCGGCCCGTTGACGCGCGATGTGGCGGTGGTCATCGAGGACAACCCTGGCCTCCTGGGGGAGATCGTCGAGACCACGCCGCGACGTTTCGAGCAACTGATCACAGACGCGATCGCGGTCGAGGCAGGACAAGCGGCGGCCCGCCAAGTCGCCCAGACGATGATCAGTGCATCGACCGGCCTAAAGCACCAGGCCGCATCACGGGAGTTCTACCTCGAACGACTGGAGGTCGCTATCGATCTCCTGGCGCGCTGAAGACGCTTACCGAAGCCGCGGGAGAGACCCCGGCCGAACAGCCAGGTCCGCACGGCCGGCCAGAAATGGCACCGATACCCCGCCACTCGACGATCCTCCGGCACCCGGAACGTAGGCCAACCCGCCAGGCGTCGCCCCCTGTTCGGCCCACTTCAAAACGTCGACCCAACAGGGGTGATGGCGCAGGCGATCAGCCAGTCTCGTCGGCTGAGAACGCATCAGCCCTGGGGGCTGGCCGCCGTCCGCGCCCCGGTCGAGCGCCGCTTCGCGCACCTGGAGAACTGGCGCGTGCTGGCCAAGTCCGCACCGACCCGCGCCTCACCGGTCGGGGCTCTGCTCGTCCTCACCGACCAGGAAGTGGACCGCTGACCGATGATCTCCACGACGGCCTCCCGCCCCGATCGGCACGAGCACGCCCCGAGAGCCGTTCACACCAGACCCGTGACCTGCAACTTCACGATGCACATCGATCAGTGAGGGTGGGGGCGGTACGGCCCGATGTCGCGGCTCGATGACATCCGTCGGTCGGTGGTGCGTGCTAGTGATGGGATATTCATAACTGCGCCGCCGGGTGCCTGCCCAGGCTTCAAACTGCGTGAGACATGCAATGTTTGATGTGTGCAGATACGTGCATGGTTCATCAAGTCGCGCAAGCCGGGTGCCTGTTGATCTATTTCATCCCTTCAAATTGGTTGACATTCAGGGGTGGAATGTCGGACGTTCAGCCGTGACCCACCGATGCGCAACAGGGCCGGAGAGATGGCACGCAGATGACTTTCAGAGACAGGAACCCGAAGCCGGGGTGCGGGAGGCGCCCGGCGGCGCTTGCCGCGGTGACGACCCTGCCGGCGGCTCCGTCGGCAGGGCTGGGCGGGACCGAGACCGCGCAAGCGGCCACGGTGGACGCGGGCTCCTGGTATGAGCTGATCAACCAGGGCAGCGGCAAGGCGCTGGACATATCCGGCGCAAGTACTGCTGAGGGAACCGCCGTTCAGCAGTGGACCCGCAACGGCGGTGCCCATCAGCGGTTCCAGTTCGTCGACTCGGGCGACGGCTACTACCGACTGAAGGCCCAGCACTCGGGCAAGGTGCTCGATGTCCACGGCTGGTCCGGCGCCGACCACGCGGACATCGTGCAGTGGGGCGACACCAACGGCTCGAACCAGCAGTTCCGGCTGGAGGACTCGGCGGACGGTTACGTCCGTCTGATCAACCGCAACAGCGGCAAGGCCGTCGAGGTCCGGAACGCTGCCGCCACGGACGGTGCCAAGGTTGTGCAGTTCACCGACTGGGGCGGCGCCAACCAGCAGTGGCAACTGGTCCCCGTGAAGAGCGTCTCGGAGCAGGTGCACACCGCAGGGCGGGTCAAGGACCTGGGGAAGACGTTGCAGTTCAGCTGGCCCGGGGTGTACTTCGAGGGCCGCTTCCGCGGGACCGGCCTCGGGGTGGTACTCGACTGCGCGGCCGCCGACTACGACGTCCAGGTCGACGGGGCCACCGTCGCCACCCTGGTCACACCCGGCGACACCACGCACTGGATCAACGGCCTGCGCGACGGCGAGCACACGGTCCGGGTCGTCAAACGCAACGACACCCCGGGGGACACCAGCACGTTCGGAGGCTTCGTCGCCGCGCCCGGGGGCGCCGTACTGAGCAAGCCGGCGCCCCGGGCCCGCCAGATCGAGTTCATCGGGGACTCCCTCACGGTGGGCTACGGCAATGTGTCGGGCACCAGCGACTGCAATCCGGAGCAGGTCAAGCGGAACACCAACAGCGACGTGAGCCACGGCGCCCTCACCGCCCAGCAGCTGGACGCCGATTACCAGATCAACGGCTTCTCCGGCCTCGGTATGGTGCGCAACGTCGCCGGCATCTGCCCGGACGTCACGTACCGGACCTACTACGACCGCGCCCTGCTGAACGTGGACGGCGACGTCTGGCAGAACCCGGGGACGTGGCGCCCCCAGATCGTGGTGGTCAACCTCGGCGCCAACGACTTCTCCGACCTCACCCCCGGTGAACCGTGGACGCCCGACAGCCTCGCGGCCGCCTACCGCACCGCCTACGGCGAGTTCCTCCGGAAACTGCGGACGCGTTACGGTGCCGGCACCACCCTCGTGGCCGTCGGCTTCGACGGAAACGCCGAGCATGTGCGGCAGGTGGTCGAGGCGCGCAACGACGCCGGCGACAGCGGGGTCCACTACTGGTTCCTCGATCAGTCGGGCCTGGACTTCCTCGGATGTGACCGGCACACCTCGGCTCACGACGACCGGGTGATCGCCGACCGGCTTGCCCCGTTCCTCAGCAGCCTGCCGACGAGATGGTGAGGGACATGACCACCCGTGAACCGGGCCAGGGCCTGCTGCCCCCGCCGTCGCCTCCGGCACCCCCTGCGTGTCCGGCCGCTGGGCGACTCGATCACCTGGCTCACAGGCCAGGTGAATCTTCGTGGCCCAGCCGCCGCGGGACCTGCCCAAGCCGTGATCGTCAGGTTCGCTCTGGTGGCCGCCCGGCGGTTCCTTCTGTGCTTGGCCGTCCCGCCGGGCACCGGCCGCGTGCTGATGTGCCCGGCAGATCGTGGAGTCGACGTTCACCTCCCAGGTGATCAGCCCGACTGCGTCCGCCCGCGCTTGCAGTCTGGTCAGTACCGACCAGACCCCATCGCGTTGCCAGCGGCGGAAGAGCCCGTAGACCGTCTGCCACGGACCGTACTCCGCCGGCAGATCCCGCCACGGGGCTCCGTTCCGAACCCGCCAGCGGATCCCATCGATTAGCTTCCGCCGGCTCACCGACGGCCTGCCCAACACCGCGACCGGCAGCGACGGGCACAACACTGGCCACTGATCATCAGAAAGAGTGCTTCCCGCACCCGCGGGGATGGTCCCGTGATCGTCCTGCACACCACGGAGGGCAGCTCGTGCTCCCCGCATCCGCGAGGATGACCCCTCCCAGCCGCGTGCGTCGATGGGTCGTCTCATGTCTCCCCGCACCCGCGGGGATGGCTCCACCGCCAAGCTCCCCACGCTGGGGCTGTCGCGCAACCTCTTGGGTTCCCACGTCAACAACCCGCCCCCAGCCGTTCCCTTCAAGCCGACCCGTCCACGGCGGCAGCACCAACGCCCACCCCGCCACCGGGCCGCTGGCGGATCAGTACGTCGCCCGGCCTCCGCTGGCGTCGTAGACCGCGCCCGTGGAGAAACTGACCTGCTCCGAGCAGAGCCACCCGATCAGTTCGGCGATCTCTTCCGCCCGGCCGAAGCGGCCCATAGGTGTCAGGGACTGGGAGCGGGCGAGCACCGCCGGGTCGGTGTGCGCGTTCATCGGTGTGCTGACGGCCGCGGGCGCGACGGCTTGACCAGTACGCCGGTCGTGGCCAATTCCTTGCCGAGGGACTTCGTGAGCGCGACGACAGCCGCCTTCGACGCGGAGTAGGCGCTCTGCGTGGGGTTGCCGTCCTTGGCCGCGATGCTGGCCAGGGTGACGATTGTTCCACTCCCGGGGTTCCCGAGGAATGGATGGTCTCGTCAGACACCGTCGCCGGCCTCGCTCGCGCCTGCGGCATCGACCCGGCCGGCCTGCGTCGCACGCTCCGGCGCTTCAATGCTGACGCCCGTACCGGCGTCGACACCGAGTTCGGGCGCGGTGCCAGCGAGCAGGACCGGCACCTGGGCGACCCGGTCAACACCCCCAACCCGTGCCTGGCACCAGTGGAGAAAGCCCCCTTCTACGCTGTGCCCGTCCACGCCGGCGTGCTCGGCACCGCGGGCGGCCTGCGCACCGACCTCGACGGGCGTGTCCTGAACGGCCACGGGGAGCCGATCGACGGGCTGTACGCGGCCGGGAACTGCTCGGCGACCGTCTTCCACGACGCCTATCCAGGCGGCGGCGCCACCCTGGGCTCGGCAGTCACTCGTGGCTTCGCCGTCGGCGGACACCTCGCCGCCACTGCGTCCACGTGAGGTCCGGGGTGACCGCGACGGCGGTTACTCGGCCGGGTGGCACCGGACGCTTCCCCGTGCGCACGCGACCGAGAGGCGCCTGGCGCCGACGACCCCGGGCAGTTGCCCGCCGTTGTCGAGCACTGGGTGAGGTCGTGATGCTTCATGGGGTATGCGAGCCGGGTTTGGATCTAGCCGGCCGGAAGGAGTGTTTTTTCTCATTCGGTGAAAGTTGCGCGGAATGGCTATCTCAAGTGACAAACTCGCAGTTCAGCAAGAGTGCTTCCCGCACCCGCGGGGATGGTACCGACTCGGTATCGACCACTGAGCCCGTTTCATCGTGCTTCCCGCGTCCGTTCGCGGGGGTGGTCCTCAGCTCATGGGCGTCCAGGGCTTCTCAGCCCAAGCCGGTCTGCGGGTTGCAGATCTGGCAGGCCTCGATGTCGGGTTCGATCAGCGCGATCAGCGATTCCTCATGCGCCGGAAGGAGCGCGGCCCCGTCTCATCCTTGAGTTCTAGTGATCGCCGCAACACCCCAGCTCAGGGGATGCGATGGAATTCAAGGTCCGGGACCGCTCGGTCAACCGCGGGATCCGTGCTCTGACGGAAGAGCGCCGGGTCTACCTTCAGCTGGTGGATCAAGGTGTGGGGTACGCAGAGGCAGCCCGGATCGTGGGCATCAACGTGCGGACGGGCAAGCGGTGGCGCAACGGGCGTACCGCGTCCGGCGGCACCGTCGCGGCACTGCCGATCGACCCGTCAGGGGCGTCACCGAAACCTTCGGGGACGCCCCTGGACGGGCCGTCCAGGTATCTGGGCGAGGCAGACCGGATTCACATAGCCGACCGGTTGAGGGAGAAGGCCACGGTCCGCGCGATCGCGGCCGAGCTCGGTCGCAGCCCTTCCACCGTCAGCCGGGAGATCCGCCGCAACCGGACCGTCCTGCCCGGCGGCAGATGGTACTACCGTCCGCACGCCACCCAGCGCCGAGCCGATCAGCGCAACCTCGCCCCAAGCCCGGCAAGATCGGCCAGAACCCCGAGCTGCGGGACTTCGTCCAGCACCATCTGACGATGCGGTGGAGCCCCGGGCAGATCTGCCACGCTCTGGGTCATGATCAGCGACCGGCCTGCCGAAGCCGCCGACCGCGCCGTGCCCGGGCACTGGGAAGGCGACCTGATCATCGGCAAGGACGGCAAGTCGGCGATCGGCACGCTGGTGGAACGCTCCACCCGCTACGTGATGCTGCTTCACCTGCCCCTCGGCCACACCGCGGCCGCCACCAGGAACGCCCTCGTCGAGATCCGTGCAGACGCTCCCGCCGCACTTGCGGCGATCCCTCATCTGGGACCAGGGCTCAGAGATGGCGGCCCACCGCGCGTTCACCGTTGCCACCGACGTCCCGGTCTACTTCTGCAACCCAGCCAGTCCCTGGCAGCGCGGCTCGAACGAGAACACCAACGGCCTGCTGCGGCAGTCCTTCCCCAAGGGAACCGACCTGTCCGTCCACGCGCGCGAGGACCTGGACGACTCCCAGAGCGTCAGGGCGGCCGTGGCCGCAAACGGCACCTGGTGGTCGACACCCGCGGGCTGCCCCTGCTCGTCATGGTCACCCCTGCCTCGGTCACCGACCGCGATGCCGCCAAGGAACTCCTCTTCCGCCTCCGCCTGATGCACCCCGAGATCACCATCGTCTGGGCCGACTCCGCCTACGCCGGAAAGATCGTGACCTGGGCAAAGAAGTACCTCAGCCTCACGATCAAAACCGTGAGCCGTCCCAAGGACACCTCCGGGTTCATCGTGCTACCCGCCGCTGGGTCGTCGAACGAACATGGGCCTGGATGATGCACGCCCGCCGGCACGCACGCGACTACGAACGCCTCGTCCAGCACTCCGAAACGCTCATCACCTGGGCCGCCATCACCCTCATGACCCGCCGAATCACACGCACCCCGGCCCGCGCCAAGCGCGGCTGCCCTGCCAGAACCCATCCCGACAACCGCGAAGCCCGGACCGGTAGGGCTCGAGCGATTGCTGATGCGGTCCCACCCGGCTCCGACGTTCAGAGGCATTCAGTCAGCAGCTCTCGCGGCTGGCAGGTGCCGTGACCAAACCCCGATGGTGCTCAGGCCTACTTACTGATGGTTTCAAAATGAGGTCCGGAGGCGGCGAAGGCACATGAGGCACTTCCGGTTGAGGCAAGGACCCGTCCGGCCTGCCCACGTAGCTCTGTCTCGCGGCCTGACCACGCCGGTCGGCGCCGCACCGACTCGCCCGTCCGGTCTAGGCACCGTGCATAGTGTGCTCATGGATCGATTCGTGAGTCAGGCCCGCCTCGAATGGTGGGCCAATCACTCGACATGCCTTGAGATGTACGACGTCGACATCACCGTCACTGTCGACGCGGCCGGCAAGTGGCGGGCAACCGGTCGGCACGCCAACGCTCTCGACACGACCCAGCGCGAGGGCTGGGACTTCCTCATGGAGATGGATCCCCACTTCTCCATTGCGCTTCCCGGCGAGGATCGCGGCGGGATCACGGTGCGAGTCGTCGAGGCAGAAGATGGAACCCTCACGCTCATGGAGGCACCGGACTGGAGCGGCTCCGTGAACGTCACCTTCGACCTCACCTGAGCTCAGCCCCCAAGGGCAGGAACCCGACTTGGCACCCCCTACACCGACTCCGGCTGTCGCCCCATGCTGATCATTCAGAAGGAAGTTTGGAGGCGGCGAAGGCATATGAGGCTGCAAGCCAGTTCGAGTAGTCCCTGGTGTAGATCCGCGCGTCGTTCGTAGCGAATGCGGAGCCGCTTGAACTGGTGCAGCCAGGCGAAGGCGCGCTCGACGACCCAGCGCACCTTGCCCAGCCCGGAGCCGTGTGCGACGCCGCGTCGGGCGATCATCGGCTTGATGCCGCGCTTCCACAGCAGGCGGCGGTACTTGTCGAAGTCGTAGCCCCGATCGGCATACAGGCGCCGGGGCTTGCGGCGGGGGCGTCCTCGCAGACCCTGAATTGCTGGGACTGCGTCCAGCAGCGGCAGCATTTGGGTGACATCATGTCGGTTCCCACCGGTGAGCGTGACAGCGAGCGGTGTGCCGTGGCGGTCGACGATCAGATGGTGCTTGGAGCCGAGACGGGCACGGTCGACGGGCGAAGGGCCGACGTGATCCCCCCTTTCAGGGCCCGGACATGCGACCCGTCCACGGCGCAGTCGTCCAGGCCCAGAAGGTCAGCGCGGCGTAGTTCTGTCAGCAGGGCGGCATGCAGACGCGACCAGACGCCAGCCTCGGTCCAGTCCCGCAGCCGGCGCCAGGCCGTCACCCCGGAGCAGCCCACAGTCTCGGCCGGAACATCGCGCCAGGCGACGCCGGTCCGCAGCACGTACATGATGCCCGCGAGGGCAGCCCGGTCCGGAACACGCAATCGACCGGGGTGGTGGCGGCGGCGTTCGGGAGCGGGCGGCAGCAGCGGAGCGACCCGCTCCCACAGGTCATCCGGAACAAGATCAGCGCGCACCCGGACACCCTGCCTACCAAGATCGCCGAGCGCAAGGGCCAAGGCTCAACTCATTTTGAAACGATCAGTTATTGTCGATTCTTCCAGTGAACTCCAGGATTGTGACCGCGAGTGCTTCGGGAGCTTCCTGCGCGATGAGGTGGCCGACCCCCTCAAGATGCACCGCGGTGACTTCGCCGACGGTCACCTGACGGAAGGTCATCTCGGTGATCCTTCCATGGCCGGCACCCTCAACGGTGAGTACCGGGACGGCGATCGGGTGCGACTCGGCCAGAGCCTTGGTTGCGCCTTCGTCGGAGAAAAGGCCTCGGTAAAGACCCTCCGTACCTCGCCAGGCGTTCGGGCGCGCGTAGCTTCGAACGAACTCATCGACGTCGCTTTCGCCAATGGAACCCTCCGTCCCGTTCATCAGCGGGAAGGCCCAGTCGGTCAGGAGCTCGCGCTCATGGCCCGGAAGGAGCATTCCGGGTATGCCCGGAGCGCCGAGGAATCCGACGTGCCAAGAACCGTGGTTGTTCACGTCGGCAAGAGCCTCGAATCCGAAACCGGCCAGGGCCGTCTCGATTCCGATGAAGCTGATGACGTCCTCGGGGCGCGTTGCCGCGAAGCGGAAGCCTGTGCCGCCGCTGATGTCCTGGCAAAGGATGTGAACGGGACCCGCGCCGATGTGCTCGACGAGATGGTGTAGGTCCTCGGCTGCGACCGCCTCGCCGTACTCGGTGTCGGCGTTGCTGGAGTCGCCGAACCCGCGGAGGTCGAGGGCGAAGACCCGGTGAGTCTGCGCGAGCAGCGGAATCAGCTTGCGGAACGCCCACCAAGTCTCCGGCCAGCCGTGCACCAGCAGGATCGGAGAGCCGTTGGTCCCGGCGGAGACGTAGTGCAGTTGCGTTCCGTTGACGTCGGCGAGGTGATGCGTGACGCCGGGAAGGGTCGCGCCGGAGGGCGTGGTTGTGGTCACGAGAAGCTCCCAAATAGGCAACCTGGTTGCCAACCAAGGTAGGCAACCAGGTTGCCCTTGTCAAAGGTGGCCGTATGCTGGCTGCATGTCCAGATCAGGCGCCGATCTCGCCCTGCTCCTGCTCGCCGGCTTCCGCACTTTGGCGGATCGAGCCACCGCCGAGCTTGCCGAGCGCGGATACGAGGACGTCCGGCCGGTGCACGACTTTGCCCTCCACTCGATTTTGTCCGGCGCCGACAGCGCTTCCGAACTCGCCCGCAGAATGTCGGTGACGAGACAAGCAGCCGCGAAGACAATCACCGCACTGGAGGAACGCAATTACGTAGCGCGCCAACCTGATTCAGCCGACCGTCGACGGACGCGACTTCGCGTCACCGAGCACGGACTCGCAATGTTGCAACAGGGCGAAGCGATCTTCGACGAGCTGCGTGAGCAGTGGGAGAAACAGGTGGGTGCAGCGTCGCTCTCAGTACTCGAGGAGACACTGCGATCGCTCGTTGGGGACAGTGCGATCCGGCTCGATTCACCGGGCTGGATCGCGCGCGACCCGGATGTGGAGTAGGCCCTCCTGCGCCTCCCGCGTCACGCCGCTCAACTGCTCCAAGCGAACAGACAAGCGAAAAATGCGGGCGAGCGGTTGGTCACGGGGGACCTGGTCGCCGGCCCGGGTCGGTCGGCCTCCTGTGGCGGCGTTGCCCTGTCGGTCTGCCTTGTACTGGCTCAGGATGTGGCGGGGCCAGTGCTCCGCCCCGCCTACTGTGGGCAGGTGCTTCGTCAGGAGTGGGTGGGATTTGTACTTGTCCCACGAGCGCGCGACACACCCAGTGCGTCAGCGCACTCCCTGTGGTCCAGGAGGTCCTGTTCGTCGTCCTGGGTCGGCAGCGGGGGAATGGGTTTGCCGGCACGGTAGGCGTCGACCCGTTCGCTGTCGTACAGGCGGATCCGGGCGCCGGCGGAACCTTGGCGAGCACGGAGTCAGGGGGAGCTCGGCAATGCCGTACGGGGGAGCCTCGGTCGGAGGGCCGCAGCCGACGAGCTGCGGTCTATCCGGGAAGCTCGGCCAAGTCCCGCATCAACTGGCTCACGGTGAGGACGCGGAATCTTGCCATGCGGCAAACGAGTTGCGAGGCAAGGAGAGTGGGGAGGTTCGGGTGCCCGTAGGGGAGGGGCTCCCTGGGCTGCGCCAGAACCTCGACCCTGCCGTCGACCGGGCCGTATATCGTGCCCAGGACTCCGTACACGGGTGCGCTCGTGGCCAGGAACACGACGGGGGCTGCCCCGAGGTATGGGCAGAGGGCGGCGGCGGTTGCGACATGCCTTGCGCACACAGGGGGCTGGTTGGTGAGGAGCGGCGCTTCGTGGCTCCGGTAGTCAGCAGGGCCGGCGAGGAAGATGCTCCCCAGAGGGGTGACCGCCGAGGCAGCGCAGATCTGGCAGCGCATGCGCTCCATCGTGATCCGTTGCCGGAAGGGGTGCATGAGCTTCCACTCCGGTTCCCCTGTGGGCTGCTGCCGCTGGTCGTACGGGTTGAACGACACCCGAGCCCACAGAACCTGCCGGAGGTCGCGGTCGAGGCGAGCCTCCTCGTCCGCGTAGAACAGGCGGTAGCGCCCGCGGCCGCGGCTGCTCCTGGACGGCAACAGGACCAGGTTGTCCGGCGCTGCCTGTTCTCCTACTCGCTGCGTGACGTAGGGAACGACGGCCGGGGGAGTGGTGGGGCGCACAGGGCGGTTCGTCTCTCTCGTCTGCGTCTGCGTCTGCGTCTCGGTGAGGTGTTCGCGGTGCGGACTCATGCCGTGTCCACTTTCGTGAGCTGTCTGGTCGCCAGCAGTCGCTCGAGAAGTTCGTTCACGGTCCAGGCCATGCGACGGAGGTGACCGACGGCTCTCCGTGGATCTCCTGGCATGGCCTCGGAGCGAACGTCGCGGGCGCGCTCGATCATGGCGAACGCGGTCGCGTCCTTCACATCGGCATCACCACCGATCGCGAAGTCGACGAGCCGCATGAGGTGCCCACGGAGGCGCTCAGCGAGTTCTTGCTGGTACTCCTCGGCAGGTGGTACGTCATCGAGCGCCGTCCCGACGTCGTCGAGCAGGGCGTCGGCCGATGGGGTGCTGAAGACCGGGATGTACGCCGCGGTTCTGGCCGTGCCGCGGTACGAGGACCTGACGGGGCGTCTGGAGGCGGTATCGGCCGGGCGGAGGTGCACGTGGGCCGGTCCGACGTGGAGACCGTCCGTACCATGACCGACAAGGTCGCCGACATCCTGGACCAGGTCGGGGCCGGGCACGCCCGCCCGATGGCCGCGGCCTTCCTCGTCAACACAGCCGGGCCTTACCTCCGCGCCGGCGGTACGGACAAGGTCACCCGCGACATGCGGGCCGCCGTCGCCGACTTCGTGTACCTCACGGGGTGGATGGCCATGTACGAGGACCAGCAAGGTCTGGGTCAGAAGTACTACCTCCGCGCCCTCGACCTCGCCGGCGCCGCCGAGGACGACCTCACCTACTGCCGCACCCTGCGCGGGATGAGCCTGCAGGCGACGCACCTGGGCCCACGGCAAGAAGGGCCTGGAACTGACCGAGGCCGCCGCCGAGGCAGCCCCTTCCGCCGGCCCGCGCCTGGTGGCTTTCCTGCGCGGCCAGCAGGCCGCCGCTGCGGCGATGACCGACGCCCGCCACACCGCCCTGGGCTGGCTCAAGGAGGCGGAGAGCGCACTGTCACGCGCCGACGACCGACGCGATGCCGTCGGCGGATACGACCAGGCCGCCTACTTCTTCCACGAAGCTCACGTGCATTGGCACCTGGGCGACCACGAAGCCTCGATCGCTTCCCTGCACCGCTCGAACGCTGCTCGCTCCCCGCTGGAGCGGCAAGGACGCCTGCACTGCACGGGCGTGATCGCCGAGCGACAGTTCCGTATGCGCCATATCGAAGCCGCCTGCCAGACCTGGGGAACCTTCCTCGACGAGCACGTGACCATCTCGTCCGCCCGCGGAGACGAACACTTGAAGACCGGGTTGCCACGCTCAAGGCGGCGTAGCACCGCTGCGCTGTCGCGCCGGGGCGCTGTCGTCTTCCTTCCGTCGGCTGGCGACGGCAGGGCGGCACCCGGAGCCTTGCTGGCCCATGGCGATGGCGGCGGCGCTGATTTTGGGCCTGTGCCCGAAGTACGCCGCCGCACAGCCACGATGTCGATCGACAACTATGGCTGGACTGGACTACTGCTCGCCTTCACCCGCATCGCCTGCAACCTCAGGTGCCACGATACGAAAGGGTGCGCGAGGTGGCTGATCATCGTCCCGGCCGTCGGGATGGGCCCGTCAGGCCCTTGACCGGATGCCGCTTCGACGGAGGATGGGGGAAGAGAGCGGGTCTGCGTGGTGAAGTGTGGGCCTCCGATAACTCCGACAGCAGGGAGCGTTTCTTCCGATGACCGCACAGCCCATACGCTCTGAGCGCAGCGGTCCTGAGACCGCCTCGGTCATGGATGACTCGCCGTTCAAGCCTTCTCTCGTCAAAGCGGTGTTCAGGGACGTGACCCCGATGCAGGTCTCTCGGTCGGCCGCGTGGGCCGCCGCGTCGGTGACGCGGACAGTGCTGACGGGGATCATCGACGGCGCGAGGAGAGCCGCGGCGGAGGAGGCGCGGAAGAAGCTGATTCCCGGGGACCTTCTCTCGGCGATCGACCGGGACGTCGAGCTCGAGGTGGGGGACAAGTGGTACGACCACAGCCCGACGTTCAAAGGCCTGACCGGTGTCCTGTACGACGCCGAGGGTGTCATCGTGCCTTCTCGTAAGCGCAGCGGGTCGCGCAAACCGAGTGCTGTGGTCGGCGCCCACAGGTTCGAGGCCGGGGTCAAGAAGCTGCTGTGGAGCCAGGGGGTGACGGCCGTCCCAGCGATGGTCCGCGACCTGGACGGAATCGCGAGCGTGCTCCTGACGGACCTCGCCCGCGACGCGGCCATGGTCGTCCGCGAGGGCGGGGTCAAACGTTTCGGTACGGGCACCCTGGTGATGTCGGGCGAACCGGCACCACCCCCGTTCCTCAAGGATTCCCTCCGGGCCCTGCCCGCCCGCAGGGGGGACAGTCGGACCATCGGCAGGGATGACATCCTGGCCGCCACGACGATTCAGTTGTTCGGCGGTAGCCTCAGGCAGCGAGCCCTCACCGAGGCACGCGAGCGACACTGAACACTTCGGCCAGTCGAGTAGCAGTCAGTTTCCGACGAGTTCGTAAGCACGCGGCTCAACGGGCTGGGCGATGTCGAGCAAGGCGCGCCGCACGCGGTCGCGGCGTTCTCTAGTGCAGCGCGTCGCAGGTCCTTTGCTGGTTGAGTGTGCCGGATCTGGCTACGGGTGGTAGTCGGCGAGGTGGGCGAGGGCGGCGGTGTCGAACGTCGGTGTAGGCGTCGGTGGCACGCAAGTACATGGCGAAGCCCCGAGCGTTGTCGTCGCCGAGGTATTCGATGCGGCACAGCGGGATGCGCACGTCCTCGCCCTCTTTCTCGACGATCGCCGTGAGGTAGCCGAACGAACCGCGCCACCGGGTGTCAACCTCGGCCAAGGCGGGCCAGCTTTGCAGCTGGAAGGCGTGGTGGTCGACGGTATCGTCGACCTCTTCCTTGAGGCGTTCGGGGGGAACCAGCATGGTGATCACCCAAGCTCCCGGCTGGTGCTCACGTCACGTTGCCGCGCAGCAGCGCCGTCGCCGCGCGCGTGGCGCGGGTGGCGACATCCTCGGGGGAGAGGCGGGAGCGCGTCAGGAATTCCTCCGTGTCCAGGGTGACGTAGCCGTGGGCTAGGGCGAAGAGCTGTTCGAGTAGGAGCAGTGCTTGGGAAGGGTCGGCGTGGCCCGCTTGCCGGGCGAGGTCGAGCAGCAGCGCCATCAGGTCCCGGCCGGCCCGGGCCACGTCGGCGTCGCGCAGCGGCCTCAGCTCCCGGGCGAAGATCACGTCGAGGCCGGCGCCGCGGTCGGACACGTGGCGCACGTATGCCCCCGCGGTGGCCGCGAGCCGGTCGATCGGGTCGGGGCCGGCCGCCTGCGCGGCGGCCTCGATGGACCTGGTGAGCTCATCGGCGGACTGTGCCGCGACGACGGCGAGCAGCGCGTCACGGTGTGGAAAGTGACGGTACGGGGCGGCCGTGCTCACCCCGAGCCTGCGTGCGAGTTCGGCGACGGAGAAGCCGGCCATCCCCGTCTCGGAGAGCAGCACGAAGCTCTCAGCGATTAGCGCCGAGCGGAGCTGCCCCCGAGCAGGCCGCTCACTCCCCGCCCCACTTGCTGCGTCAGTCACTCGGTCTACCTCCTTGACCATAAGTAAGAGACCACTTACTTTATAAGTGATAGCCCTCTTACTTCTAGCATCGGAGGCCGAGCATGACAGGGATCGACGGCAAGGTGGTGGCCATCACGGGCGCGGGCAGCGGGATCGGCGAGGCGAGCGCGCTGCTCCTCGCGTCGCGTGGTGCGAAGCTCGTCCTCGGAGCGCGTCGGAGCGACCGGCTGGAAGCGCTCGTCGCCCGTATCGAGGCCAATGGCGGCACGGCCGTCTGGACGACGACGGACGTGCGTCGCCGCGGAGACCTCGCGGACCTGGTGGCGTACGCCTGCGGGCACTACGGCGCGCTCGACGTCCTCGTCAGCAACGCCGGGATCGGCCCCATCTCGCCGTTCGACGAGCTGCGCGTCGAGGACTGGGATCAGATGATCGACGTCAACTTCCGCGGCGTGCTGTACGGGATCGCGGCAGCGCTCCCCGTGTTCCGCAAGCAGAGCAGGGGGCAGTTCGTCAACGTCGTCTCGACCGCCGGGCTGCGCATCGTGCCGAACCAGGCTGTCTACGCGGCGACGAAGAACGCAGTCCGCACCGTCTCCGAGGGACTGCGCCAGGAGGCCGGGCCCGACCTGCGGGTCACCATGATCTCGCCCGGCTACGTCGCGACGGAGTTCGCCGACTCGGTCACCAGCCCCACCGTCAAGTCGCAGGCCCCGGCGGTCGACTTCGCACTCTCCCCCGACGACATCGCCCGCGCTGTCGCCTTCGCGATCGAGCAGCCGTCGAACGTCGACGTCGGCGACATCGTCGTCCGCCCCACGGCACAGAGCTGACGCCTCGCGGGTCTCTCTGGGCGAACTCGTCGACGCCCACGTGCGTTTCCTTGGAGGATGGGCCTGACCGGGGATGTCCCGGCTTCGCCCACCTGTCCAACATGGAGCGAAGCGCAGAAGGCTGCCAGCGATTGATGATCACCCCGGCTCCCGAGGAAAAGGCCTGTTGTCGGGCCTCTTCCCGGCAGGCATGGCGCTCTTGATCAGGGACATGTAGTTCCTGATCGTCGAGACTTTCAGACCTCGCCGCATCAGCAGGGTGCCGTACTCGGTGTACGTGGCCGTGGTGCACGGCACGGCTACGCGGCCTTCCTCGGCGCACCACGCCTTGAACGCCACCACCGGGCCGCTGTTGGTCGTGTCCTTCGCCTCGAGGACCTCGGCCGTCTCGGGGCTGACGTACAGGTCCCGCTCGGTGTACCGCTGGGCATCGGCCGCAGTTGGGATGGCCTGCCCCGGATACAGCACCGTGTGCTGGTCGACGAGCAATTGCGTGGGCGGAGCATGAAGGAGGCTCAGCGCGCCCTCGTCATCGGCGATCTCGGCGTCGATGACGACGTCGTCCTGATCGCGGAGGTTCATTTCCTGGTCACCTGCCTTGCCACGTCCAGCAGTCGGGCTTGCAGTCGCCTACGGCGGGGCCCTGAGGGAGCCGGATGTCCGTGCAGAGCTTGCACCACCCGGTCCACGCGGTACGGGCGCGTTGCGGTTGGTCACGCATCTCCTTGTTCTTCCAGGAACTTGCTCACTTCGCTGGCGAGGGAGTCCTTGGCGCGGGTGGCCCGCTTGGACGTTCTGGTGGCGGATTCGGGCACATCGGCGCCACCGACCCACACGTACGGAGTAGACGGCTCATCGTCGATCCGCATGTGGACCTGGATATCGATGACGTCCAGGCGACGGGCGGGAGCGGCCGCATGGAAAGTCGCTGAGGCTCGGCGCAGCGGGTACAGCTTGAAGCCCTCGATCTCCCGGGAGTTGTAGTCGAGGTAGACGGAGTCGCCGTCCTTGCCGGCCCGCACATCGAGGTGGCGCCGCTCCAGCTCGACCATGAACCACTCCTCGGCGCGGTTCTCGACCGTAACGCGGAAGCTGAAGTAGGTGAGTCCTTTCGCGTCGCTGTCCCGGCCTTCCGGCGGGACGTCCCCCTTCTTGAGCGAGTGGACGCGGACCCGGATTCCCTTGTGGCCGTCGTCATACTCGAGCCAGACGCCGACGCCGACCGGCGAGCTTTGTCCCCGTTGTTCTGGACCCACGTGAACCCTTACGGCCGGTTCGAGCTGGACATGAATTCCCACCTCGACCTCGCTGTTGTGGCGTAAGCCTAGGTGGCCCGTCCTGAATCGTCGGTCAGAGCAGCCGCGGTCAAGGTGAGGTGCTGGACCAGGACCGCGGCTGCGGTGTCGGCGTCGCGGGCCAGCACCGCCTCCTCCAGCCTGCGGTGTTCCTCGGCGCCGTCCCGGTGGGGGTTGCGGTGCGCCGACCAACGGCGGGCCAGCTCACTCGCGGTCCACAACCGGTCGAAGGTCTCCAGCAGTGCGCGGTTGCCACACCCCTCCAGCAACGTGCGGTGGAAGGCCCTATGGGCCTCGGCCCAAGCGCCGGTGTAGTAATCGCCCTCCTCCGGCACGTACGCCGGAGTGCGCACCAGACGATGGTGGGCGGCCCGCACACGGGCCTCCCAGTCGACGTCGCCGCGCTCGATGGACATGCGCAGTACGACCGGTTCGACGGTCCGGCGGGCTTCCGCGATCTCCTGCCAGCGGCGGTCGGAGAAGGACGGGACTGCGAAACCGCGGTTGGGCAGCCGGTCGGCGAGCCCCTCGCCGACCACCCGCACGAGCGCCTCGCGCACCACGGCCAGGCTCACGCCTTGCTCCTTGGCAAGATCCTGCGGCTTGAGGGGAGCGCCAGGGGAATGGTCCCCGCGCATGATCGCGTCCCGCAGGTGTGCGTAGACCTGCTCGGAAAGCATCTGCTTCCCCGGCGGGGTCGAGGAGTGCGCCGTCTGAGTCATGCGCTCATACTAGACGATCCACCGGATAATCGATTATCCGTGTTATGGTCGATTCATTAGCCGATGAAGACGTTCTCGTCCGGAAAGGACGACCGCTGTGCCTGCCAACGACCCCTTCGCCCGCCTCCCCCAGGCGGCCTCGTTCACCGTCACCAGCACCACCGTCACCGAGGGCGCCGCGTGGCCGCCCGAGCAGTACTCCTCCGGCCTGCCCGGCGGGAAGGACATATCCCCGCAGCTGTCCTGGAGCGGCGCCCCGGACGGCACCAAGAGCTATGCCGTCACCGTCTACGACCCCGACGCCCCGACCGGGTCCGGGTTCTGGCACTGGGCGGTCGCCGACATCCCCGCCACCGTCACCGAGCTCCCCGAGGGCGCCGGCGACGACACCGGCTCACAACTGCCCGAGGGCGCCTACCAGTTGCCCAACGATGCCCGCGTGGCCCACTACATCGGCGCCGCCCCGCCAGCCGGACACGGCCCGCACCGTTACTTCATCGTGGTGCACGCCCTCGACATCCCCGTCACAGGCGTTCCGGCCGACGCCACACCGGCCGTCCTCGGCTTCACCATGGCCGGTCACACCCTCGGACGCGCCGTGTTGATCGCCACTGCCGAAACACCCGCCTGACAGCGCCGCCCGACTCCCGGAGACACCACCGTGATGCACCTCGACGCCCTTCCCGACTCCGCCCGCACCGGCGACGGCCCGATGGACCTCAACGCCGTCCGTGACGTCAGCCGCGCCGTCAGCGCCGCCCACCTGTTCATCTACCTTGCCCCCGAGAGCGCCGAGGAGGCGGCCGGGCTCGGCGTGACCGACCGCGGGCCGGCATATCTGGCCTTCCGGTCGGCCGCGATGGGCGCGGTCCCGTGGCACGTCACGCTTGCGGCCTTCTACAACTTCAGCCCGCGGGCAGTGAGGGCCATGGCGGGCGTGTGGGACGCCGCGTCGCCCGAGCGGTGGCAGGCCGCCCGCTTCCTGGCCGCCGGACGGGCGATGCGGCGTGTCAACGTACATCTCACGGACGACCACCTCGCCGAGGCGCGCTCGCTGATCGACCCGGTCATCGCCAGTGCCAACCACGCCGGCAAGGTGCTCGCCGCCGCGAACGCCTCGGTCCCGCTTCCATCCGATCCTCTTGTCGCACTGTGGCAGCAGATCACGGTGGCGCGCGAGTGGCGCGGCGACGCCCATCTCGTCGTACTCGCCGACAACGGCCTCGGGCCATGCGACTGCCTCGTTCTCCACACCGCGACCGGCCGCCTCCCGACAGCTCTCGCGCGAGCGACCCGTCAGTGGGACGACGAGGAGTGGAGCGCTGCGACGGCACGCCTCGTCGCGCGCGGCTGGCTCGACTCCCACGGCGTTGTCACCGACGCCGGCAGTGCGGCACGCGAGCGCATCGAAGTGGAAACGGACGAGCACTGCGCCGCGCTATGGGCGCCGATCGGCACCGCGGGTGCCCGCCGCTTCGCCTCGCTCATCGCGCCGATCACCAACGCGTTCACCGCGGCGGGGACGTTCCAGACCGTTCATGGACAGTCTGATCTCGCGTAAACGGTCGTTTATAAGAGTGGCTGACCTTCTCAGCGTAGGCTCGGTGTCGTACGTGGGGTTGCCGAAGCCCTGGTTCGGGCACCGAGGAGCCGTCGATGCTGGACCAGGATTTGCTGCGCGCCGCGCGCCTGGCTGGTTACGGGGCCGTGAGCACTCTGCTCTCCTTGCTGAGCGACCACCGGCTCGGGAAGGTCGTCGCAGCCGCTACCCCGCTCGGGTCGGGCATCGGCGGCAGGTCGGCAGAGCTGGACATCAACGGAACGCGTGTCTTCGTCAAGCGGATCCCTTTGACGGACACTGAATTGCGCCCGGAGAACGCGCGGTCGACCGCGAACGTCTTCGAACTGCCGATGTTCTACCAGTACGGGGTGGGCTCGGCCGGGTTCGGTGCCTGGCGGGAGCTTGCCGTGCACACCATGACCACGAACTGGGTTCTCGGCGACGAGTATGCGGGATTCCCCCTGATGTACCACTGGCGGGTTCTGCCTGACTCCCCTCCCGAAGGATTCACCGACGAGTTCGGGGGCCTGGAGGGAGCCGTGGCGCACTGGGAGGGATCACCTGCCGTTCGTGACCGGCTGGAGGCCATCGGCCAGTCCTCGTGCAGCCTGGTGGTCTTCCTGGAGCACGTGCCGCACACGCTCGCCGGATGGCTGGCCGGCCAGCGCAAAACCGCCGTGCCGGAAGGCGGGGACGGCTCGCCCTTCTGCTGGGTGGAGGAAGCTCTGATGAGCGGAGCTGCCTTCATGACTTCTCGCGGACTTGTCCACTTCGATGCTCACTTTGGCAACATCCTGACCGATGGCCGCCAGCTCTACTTCGCTGACTTCGGACTTGCCCTGAGCTCCCGCTTCGACCTTTCGGCGGATGAGTCCAACTTCCTCTCGGACCACCTCGCGTACGACCACTGCTACACCGCGAGCCACCTGCTGCAATACCACTTGCTCGACGGCGTGCGCGGTGACACAGAGCGCGAAGCCTTCCTGTACGACTGGATCGCGGGCCGGCGACCTGGCGACATCCCGCCCGAGATCACGGCCATCATCGACCGGCACGCACGCCCTACCGTCGTCGTGGACTCCTTCTTCCGCCGTCTGCTCACCGAGAGCAAGCAGACGCCGTTCCCAGCCGCGGAGATCGAGCGGCAGTTGGGCGCTGGCGCCACAACCCCGAGCTGATCCGCGCCCTCGCCTCCGGCAATACGGCATCGGCTGCCGCGGCCGCTGCCTACCGATGGCCTCTCGGTGCGCCTTCCCGGGCTCTACGACCGTCCGGCAGTAGCTCGGGTCACTTGTAGCTGTGACCTCGCTCTGCGGACTGCGTGGGCCAGACACTGGCGCAGCCGCAAGCCCCAGGCGGCTGTTCATGTCCAGCTCGAACCGGCCGTACGGATTCACATGGGTCCAGAACAGCGGCGACAGCGCCCGGCGGTCCGCGTCGGTGAGCTTGTCGGCCCACTTCGGATCGGCCAGGAGCTCCTGTATCAGCAGCGTGTTGACGTGCGCTGTTGCTCTCCGGCGAGGAATTGCCGGATGTCGGAAGCCAGGGAAGCCATTTGCTCGCCGGCCTCCAGCCAGGTGGTCACCGATGCGGCCCAGCCGCCCGCGGCCTTCGGCCATGGGTGCAAGGTCCAGGTCAGTCCGACGTACCCGCCGGAGCGGAAGACGGCCGTCACGGCCAAGTCCCGGTCATTGGTCTGCCAGCTCCGTTCGCCGTCCCATCCTCGGTAGTCGGCGGCGAGCCCTTCCAGGAACGGGGCGAGATCCCTGTCCCAGATCCAGGCGACGACCTCGTTGACGCGAGCGGTCAGACCCGGGGCCTCCAGCTCGACGGCATAGTGCACAGAGTCTGCGTCGAAGCTGAACCGGTCGCAGAACGCCACACCGATGGACGCATTGGCCTGGCAGCGGATCGTCACACGGGGCCCAGTGCTGTCGTCGGGAGAGGTCATGGGTAGAACGCTAGGTCAGGACTGCGTGCGCCGTCATTCGGATTCATCGCCGTCGGCCGGCTGAACCTCGGAGGTGGCTTGTCAGCCTGCGGTGGTTCCCAACAGCCCCCGCTGTCACTGGTCCCCCGTACCGTCTGGGCATGGTTGATCAGCAGTGGAACGGTGTACGTCAGCGCGTGGCCGCGTTGGGTACCCAACCGGCGAGTGCCAAGACGTTCGGCTCGCTCGGGCACAGGTGGACTCTGGAAGACCCGCTGGCAGATGACGAGCTTGCCGAACTCGAAGCCCAGATGGGTGTGCGGTTGCCGGATGACTACCGTAATTTCCTCACCTCCGTGGGCGCAGGCGGCGCGGGTCCCGCATACGGCCTCTTCCCCGTCCGCCGCGTACAAGGCCGCTGGCGCTGGGAGGGAGATGGCGCCGACCTCGCCGACCTGACCATGCTTGCCCGGCCCTTTCCCGACCACGGCCCGGACCCCGAAGACCTTGAAGCACTTCTCGTAGTGCGCCCGGAGGAAGAGGACTTCGAGGAGATAGAGGACTTCGACGACGCCATCGAAGCGTGGGACGAACGCTGGGAACCCCTGATGTACGCTCCCGAGCGCACCGCCGGCGCCATCGTGATCTCTCACCTCGGCTGCGCCCAGAGGGAGTGGTTGATTATCAGCGGCATCCACCGCGGCACCATCTGGTCCGACTGCCGAGCAGATGACACCGACCTCGTCCCGCTCCTCGACCGGGCCGGGAAGCCGGTCACCTTCGCCCGCTGGTACATCGACTGGCTGCAAACGGCGGAGCTCACCGCACATCAGCCACCTACGGACGCCTGACACTGGGGCACTCGGGTGCACGGCGCTGCGCCGTCGTGACGATGAGCGTTGTTGTTGTCCACACGGGTCACTACAACGCTCGGTCACACCAGCCACAGGACTTGGTGAGCCGCTCCGTCATGGACGCGACAGGAGCAGCGCGCCAGGGCGCAGTGGTGCGCCGAAGACCTGCAGGACCAGGTTGCGGTGCGCGGAGTGCAGGGTGCGTACGGCGGCCCGGGTCAGTCCGGGCTTGGGTGGTTCCTCGCCGCCGCGGACGGCCAGGTTTCGTGGGGATCCAGAGGTAGCCGGGGTCGCTGCCTTCGAGCTGGCGGGTGATGCCGGCGCGGACCTTGAGCCAGCGGCGCAGGATGTCGGCGGTGTCCTTGTCGAGCGGGTGGGTGGCCGATTGAGGTGGAGGCGACGCCAGGGCGGGGTGCTTTCCGCCCGTGGAATACCCCCCTGGGTATGACTGTTAGGGTGGGTATCCGATACCCCGGGGGGTACACCGTTCAAGAGGAGTCGTAGTCGTGTTCTTCGTCGACACCCTGGAATTCGAGGGTCTGGGCAACCGCAGCTACCTGGCCGGCGGCCCCGGTGCCGCGGTGGTCATCGACCCGCCGCGCGACATCGATCAGGTCATCGCCGCAGCCGCCCGGCGCGGGGTGCGCATCGCGTACGTCGCCGAGACCCACGTGCACAACGACTACGTCACCGGCGGCCTGGAGCTGGCCCGCGTCACCGGCGCCCAGTACCTGGTGCCGGCCGGGGCGTACGTGTCCTTCGCCCGCACCCCGATCGCCGACGGTGGCACCGTGACGGTGGACGAGGGCCTCACACTGCGGGCGATCGCCACGCCCGGTCACACCCCGCACCACACCTCTTACGCCCTTGCCGAGGACGGGCGTGGTGTGGCGGCGTTCACCGGCGGGTCGCTGCTGATCGGCAGCGTGGGCCGCCCGGACCTGGTCGAACCGAGGCTGACCGAGCAGCTGGCCCGTGCCCAGTACGCCTCCGCGCACCGGCTGGCCGACGAGCTGGACGATGACGTGCCGGTGCTGCCCACGCACGGGTTCGGCAGCTTCTGCTCCTCCTCGCAGGCCGAGGGGGATGCGAGCACGATCGGCAAGGAGCGCGAGACCAACGACGCGCTGACCCTGGACGTGGACACCTTCGTCGCGCAGATGCTCGCCGGGCTGGAGGACGTGCCCGCGTACTACGCGCACATGGGCCCGGCCAACGCCGCCGGCCCCGCGCCGCTCGACCTGACCCCGCCCCAGCGTGCGGACGGCGAGGAGATCGCTTCCCGGCTGGCCGCGGGTGAGTGGGTGGTGGACCTGCGCAGTCGTATGGCGTTCGCCGAGGGGCACGTGGCCGGGTCGTTCAACTTCGAGGGCGAGGGCAAGCTCGCCACGTACCTGGCCTGGCTGATCCCGTGGGGCAAGCCCGTCACCCTGCTCGCCGACACCCCGGAACAGGTCGCCGACGCGCAGCGTGAGCTGGCCCGGGTGGGCATCGACCGCCCGGCCGCCGCCACCACCGGCGACCCGGCCGACTGGGTACGCGCCGGCGAGCAGCTCGCCTCCTTCCCCCGCGCCCGCTTCGCCGACCTCGCCCAGGTGCGCGAGCGCGGTGACGACGTGGTCGTCCTCGACGTGCGCAGGGACGCCGAGCGCGCGGGCGGCTACATCGACGGCTCGGTCCACATCCCGATCCACGAGCTGCACGGCCGCATCAGTGAGGTGCCGGACGGGGTGGTGTGGGTGCACTGCGCCGGCGGGATGCGCGCGGCGATCGCCGCGTCCCTGCTGGATGCCGCAGGCCGTGACGTGGTCGCCGTCGACGACGGCTTCGACGCTGCCACCGAGGCGGGACTGGCCCTCACCCGCCCCGGCAACACCAGCTGACACGCATCTCCGCACCATCTGCACGAAGGTGATCCACGATGTTCTCGTTTCTTCGACGCGGCCCCGGCCGCCTCACCCCCGCCCAGGCCCACCAGCAGACCAGTGACGGCAAGGCCGTGCTGCTGGACGTCCGCGAAACACCGGAGTGGGAAGCCGGGTACGCTCCCGGCGCGCTGCACCTGCCGCTGTCCCGTCTGACGGCCGGGGCATCGCTCCCGGCCGTCGCGCAGGGCAAGCCGGTGGTGGCGATCTGCCGCTCCGGGAACCGCTCCCAGCAGGCCGCCAAGCTGCTGGCCGGACGCGGTGTGGAGGCCACCGACGTCACCGGCGGCATGACTGCCTGGGCCCGTGAGGGCCTGCCGGTCACCGGCGGCCAGAGCGGCGGCGGTGTCATAGCGTGAGCGCGCTGATCCTGGCCCTGGCCGCCGGGGCGGTGGTCGGGCTCGCGCTCGGCGCGCTCGGCGGGGGCGGCAGTGTCCTGGCCGTCCCGGCGCTGATCTACCTGCTCGGCTTCACCCCGGCCGCCGCCACCACCGCCAGCCTGATCATCGTCACCGCCACCTCGCTCACCGCTCTGTACGCCCACGCCCGCACCGGCAACGTCCGCTGGAAGGCCGGTGCCCTGTTCGCGGCGGCCGGACTCCTGCCCGCCGCCGCGGCCGGTGCCGCCGCATCCCGCCTGCCGCAATCGCTGCTGACCGCCACGTTCGCCGCCATCGCGGCCCTCGCCGCGGTGAAGATGCTGCGGCCCGGCCGCAGCGGCGGCGACCGCAGCACGACGGTGCGGCCAGCGAAGGCGGCTGGGACCGGAGCCGGTCTCGGGGCGCTCACCGGGCTGCTCGGCGTCGGCGGAGGCTTCCTCGCCGTCCCCGCCCTGGTCGGTGTGCTCGCCTTCGAGATGCAGGCCGCCGTCGGCACCAGCCTGCTGGTCATCTCCGCGAACTCCCTCGCCTCCCTGGCCACCCGAGGCGCCGCCACCGCAGGCATCGACTGGGCGCTCATCGGCCCCTTCACCGGCGCCGCGATCCTCGGCGCCTGGGACGGCAAACGCCTGGCCACCAAGGTCACCGGCACCCTGCTGCAACGCACCTTCGCCGTCGTCCTGCTGGCCGTGGCCGCCCTCATGCTCATCGACGCCCTCACCTGACCCCGGCCCGCGAGGGGCCGGGGTGACGCTCAGGCCAGAGAAAGGAACAGCTTCTCCAGACGGGCACGCATCTGCTCCCGGTCACCGGAAGCGGCCATGTCCGCATCGGTCAGGCAGTGCTGCAGACCGGTCGCGATGATCGCGAAACCCGCCTTGTCCAACGCCCGGGAGGCCGCCGCGAGCTGCGTGACCACGTCCTCGCAGTCCCGCCCCTCCTCGATCATCTTGATCACACCGGCGATCTGGCCCTGCGCCCGGCGCAGCCGGTTGACCACCGTCTTCAGTTCCTCAGCCGCCATCGCCAGTTCCACAACCACACTCCTTCGAGATACCCCCTTGGGTATCCTATCGAAGGGGTAACCCCAACCGAGCAAAGGAAAATCCCCCGTGGCACCCACCACCACCCTCACCGCCGACCAGGCCAACGCCCGCCTGAACGAGCTGACCGTGATCGACGTCCGCACCCCCGGCGAATACGCCTCCGGCCACCTGCCCGGCGCCCACAACATCCCCCTCGACCACCTCGACGCGGCCCTGCCCGCCCTGAAGACCGCCGCCGACCGCGGCGACCTCCTCGTCGTGTGCGCCTCCGGCGCCCGCTCCGCGACCGCCTGCCGGCGCCTGGCCGATCAGGGCATCGCCGCAGCCACCCTGGGTGGCGGCACCACCGCCTGGACCCAGCTCGGCCACGAGACCACCCGCCCCGCCGGCACTCGCACCCCCTGGGCCATGGACCGCCAGGTCCGCCTCGCCGCCGGAACCCTCGTCCTGACCGGCCTCACCGCCGGACAGCGCTGGAACGCGGCACGCTGGCTGTCCGCGGGCGTCGCCGGCGGCTTGGTCTTCTCCGCCCTCACCAATACCTGCGGCATGGCCAAGATCCTCGCCAAACTCCCCCACAACCAGCCCGATGTCGACGACCTCGACGCCACCCTCGCAGCCCTGATCAGCTGACTTCGCCAGCACACCGGTGAGCCGCCGCACACAGCCGTCTACGGTTCGCCACCCACGCGCCATCGCCGACGCCTTGGGCGGCCTGGGTCAGCCCAGGTCGCCCCTCGTCGTCGGCGAGGACCGAAATCGTCCTCCCCGATGACCGCGGCCGGGTCCGCCTGCCGGTGGGCAAGCTCGGTGCGGTCGCACTGGACTCCTCTCATGAACGGTCGTTTGTGAGTGGGCTGCGCGCATCCAGTCTTTGCTCTCGCTCGGAGAGGATCCCCACGGGGCGGTCGGCGGAGCCGTGAGTGACGCCATAGTCTACGCAACGACGATAAAAATCGACGTTGTGTAGAGTTAGAGGTGAGGGAGCAACCCAGCCCCTCGCGGGTCTCCTCTGGAGGAGCAAATGCAAAAACAGAACTGGCTCATCACCGGCGTCAGCACGGGCCTCGGCCGTGCCTTCGCCCAGGCCGCCATGGCCGCCGGGCACACCGTCGTTGGAACGGTCCGTTCCGAGGAGGACCTGCGGGTCTTCGAAGGGCTGAAACCTGGGTACGCTCACGGCCGCATCCTGGATGTGACTGACGGCGACGCCGTGTCGAGTGTCGTCGCGGAGGTAGAGCAGGGCGTCGGTCCTTTGGATGTCGTCGTCGCCAACGCCGGCTACGGCCTGGAGGGCACCTTCGAGGAAACCCCGCTGGCCGAGGTGCGGCGGCAGTTCGAGGTCAACGTATTCGGGGCAGTGGCCACCCTGCAGGCAGCACTGCCCCACATGCGCCGGCGCCGCCGCGGACACCTGATGGCCGTCACTTCCATGGGCGGGCTCATGGCCGTGCCCGGCATGTCCGCCTACTGCGGCAGCAAGTTCGCTCTGGAAGGCATCCTGGAAGCGCTGGGCAAGGAGGTCGCACAGTTCGGGATCCACGTGACGGCGATCGAGCCCGGCTCCTTCCGCACCGACTGGGCCGGACGGTCCATGACGCGCGCTGCGCAGTCCATCGATGACTACGACGAGCTGTTCGCCCCTATCCGTGAAGCGCGGCAGAAGGCCAGCGGGAATCAGCTGGGTAATCCGGCCAAGGCTGGGGACGCCGTCGTGCACATCACGTCGGTCGACCAGCCACCGGCCCACCTCGTCCTTGGCTCGGATGCACTGCGACTGGTCACTGCCGCGCGCACGGCTGTGGACGAGGACATCCGCGTATGGGAGTCCCTCTCCCGTACGACCGACTTTGCCGAGGGTGCTCAGCTCTGATGCCCAGCCACCACTCTGCGCGGAGCCGGCGCGCCACCGAACGCAAGGGCGATGTCCGGGAGCGGGCCATTCTGGACACCTGCGAGGCTCTGCTGGTGCAAAAGGGCTACGACGCCATGACTGTCGGCGACATAGCTCAGGGCGCCGGCATCACACGCGGCGCCCTGTATTTCTACTTCGGCTCCAAACAAGAAGTGGTCACGGCACTCGTGGCCCGGACCGTTGAGCATCTGTGGGAGCGGTCCCGGGCCACTGCGGAGACCGACGAGCCGCGCCAGGCCATCGCAGCAGCCATGCAGCGCACGGTTGAGCTGTGGGATGAGCACGGTCTGGTCATGCGCACGGCGATCGACCTGTCGTTGACCGTGCCGGAGATCGGCAAGCTGTGGAGCCACACGGCTGACTTGTTCATCACGGCCATCACCGCTGTCCTGGAACGAGCCGGCGTTCAGGCCGGCACCGAACCAGAACAAGCCTCAGCGATGGCACGCGCCCTGTGCTGGATGATCGAGCGGACCTTCTACCACGCCTCGCAGGAATCCCGCGAGAAGTTGCAAAAGGCATCTTCGACCTGCGAACACATCTGGCTGACCAGCGCCGGTCTCGCCACCTGAATGAGGCATCTGGCGTGGAAGTGAAGGCGCAGACCTGCTGGCGCCGGCACATCCCAGCCCAAGATCAACCTCATCGAGAACCGCCGTAGTTCGCGGCCCTACGCTACTTCGCGCTCAACGGCACCGACCACCGCAGCCACGACGAGCAGAACGCCGCCAGGGGACGTCCGGGCGTCGAGATCGAGGGGGCCCGACGAGGCATCGGCCCGACAGAAAGCTGTCCTACTCGAACTCGACTACTCCGAAGCCGGGTTCGGTAACGTTACGAGATCTACAAGAGCGAATCCGGTCGCGACATCCTGGCCTCGAGGGCCGAGCCGTGCTCAGGGAACTGGCTGCGCCGCACCGGGTGACAGTCAAAGCAGTGCCCTCGGCCCGTCGGCGTCGAGGGCCGAGATGCGTTCCCGTACGGCGGTGACGAACGCGTCGTCGTCCGCGAGATCCCGCGCACCCAGTACGGCGAGCAGCCCGCGCACCGGGCTGTCGCCGGACCCTGTCCATGCCGCACGGATGCGGTCGGCGGCAGGGTCGTCCAGCTGCTGGTCCCGGGTGTGGCGCATCCACGCCGCGAGGGCACCGGTGAGGACTGTCGAGGGCATTCCCGCGATCTGGATCTCGCGCAGCGGGGTGAGCCACCGTTCGGGGATCTTCTGCGAGCTGTCCGTGGCGATCTGCCGCAGGAGGTGCCGCATGGCGGGGTTGGAGAAGCGCAGGACGAGTCCGTCGACGTACCCCTCGACATCGAGGCCGGCCGGCAGGCTGCAGGCGACCTCGGCGGCGTAGGCGCGCAGGACCGGCTCGCCCCACGGGGCAGCCATCGCATCGGCGACGCTCTTCCGGCCGTCCGCGATGCCCAGGCAACTCAGCAGCGTGTGTGCACCGTTGAGCAGGCGCAGTTTCATCACCTGATAAGGGGCGACGTCGGGAACGAAGAGTGCGCCCGTGTCCTCCCAGCGGGGCCGGTCGGCGGCGAACGTGTCCTGCAGCACCCACTGGGTGAACGGTTCGCCGATGACCGCGCCCTCGTCGCGGAGACCGAGGACGGCGCCTGCGGCGTCGCGGTCGGCCGTGGTCGTGGCGGGGACGATGCGGTCGACGACCGTGGAGGGGAAGGCGACCGCATCCGCCATCCACGTCAGGAGCGCGTCGCGGTCCACCCAGCCGGAGGCATCGATGTACTCGCCGACCAGCCGGGCGACGACGGTGCCGTTGTCGGCCATGTTGTCGCAGGGCACCACCGACAGCGGCGCGCCGGATGCGATCCGACGGGCACGCAGACCCCGCGCCAGCTGTGCGACCACGGTGGCCGGGACCGGGGCCCCCGCCAGGTCGGCGGCGACCAGGGGGTCACCGGTGTCGAGGCTCCCGTCGGCGGCCCGCCGGTAGCCCTTCTCGGTGACCGTGGTCGTCACGATCGTCACGTCCGGCGAGGCGAGCAGCTCGCGCAGCCGGGCCGCGTCGTCCGCGGCGTGCCGGATCTCCGTGACCTGCCCGATCACTCGGGTGCGGGGGCCTTCCGGGGTGCGCAGGGTCAGCGAGTACAGCCCGTCCTGCGGGGCGAGTTGCTCGACGACGGAGCGGCCGCGCTGCGAGAAGCCGGCGATGCCCCATCCGCCGCCGTGCAGCGCCTCCGCCTGCTCGGTGTGAACGGCCTGATGGGCCCGGTGGAAGGCGCCGAGCCCCAGGTGGACGATCCGGGTGCGCAGTGCCCGCGGGTCGACGAGCGGTCCGGTTCCGGCGGGCAGGCCGCCGAGCGTCGCGTACGAGAGCCTGGTCACCAGTCGTGCACCGATCCGTCCGAGCGGCGGCCCACCGGCAGGTACTTGGGGTCGTACGGGAAGCGGGCCGCTGCCTCCTCGTCCAGCTCGACACCGAGGCCGGGGGAGGCGGAGGGGTGCAGGGCGCCGTCGCGGAGCTCGTAGGTGGGGCGGAACACCTCGTGGGTGACGGGGCTGTGCTCCATGTACTCCTGGATGCCGAAGTTGGGGACCGTCACGTCGAGGTGGACCGCGGCGGACATGCTGACCGGCGACAGGTCGGTCGCGCCGTGCGAGCCGGTACGGACCTGGTACAGCTCGGCGAGGTTGAAGATCCGCCGCAGATGGGTGATGCCCCCGGCGTGGGCGACGGAGCAGCGGATGTAGTCGATGAGGCGCTCGGTGATGAGCTGCTGGCAGTCCCAGATCGAGTTGAACACCTCTCCGACGGCGATCGGTGTCGTCGTGGCCTGCCTGATCTGCCGGAAGCTCTCCTGGAGTTCGGCGGGGGACGGGTCCTCCATCCAGAACAGTCGCAGGTCCTCCAGGCGTGCGCCGAGCCGGCCGGCCTCGGTGGGGGTGAGGCGGTGGTGGACGTCGTGCAGCAGATGGAAGCCGAAGCCGAACTTGTCCCGGATCTCACCGAGATAGCGGGGGGCGAAGTCCAGGTACCGTTCGGTGTCCCAGAGCTGCTCCTCGGGAAGGGCCGCTGCGGCCGGCTCGTAGACGGCGCCCTTGCGGACTCCGTACGTGCCCGCCACACCAGGCACCGCGGCCTGGGCGCGGATCGCGCGGTAGCCGTCCTCCCTGAACCGGGCCACGTCCTCGATGAGTTCACCGACCGTGGCGCCGCTCGCGTGGCCGTAGACCAGGGCGCCCTCGCGGGCCTTGCCGCCCAGCAGGTCGTACACGGGCATGCCGGCGACCTTGCCCTTGATGTCCCAGAGCGCGGTGTCGACGGCGGAGATCGCCGTCATGGTGACCGGGCCGCGACGCCAGTAGGCACCCTTGTAGAGGTACTGCCACATGTCCTCGATGCGGTCGGCGTCACGGCCGATGAGCAGCGGTACGAGGTGGTCGTTCAGGTACGACGCGACGGCGAGTTCACGGCCGTTGAGAGTGGCGTCGCCGAGGCCGGTCACACCGTCGGAGGTGGTCAGCTTGAGGGTGACGAAATTGCGGCCCGGCGAGGTGATGATGACCTTCGCCTGGGTGATGGTGGCCATTGGTGCAGCCCTTCAGGGAGCGGGGTGATGGATCAGTTGCGGGCGAGGGACTCGGCGCGCGGGGCGGCGGTCTCGGCGCCCGGGGCTGCGGTCTCCCCCCGGCCCCAGTCGGCGTACTCGATGCCGCCGCGCTTGCCGGGTGCCGTCTCCGGCATGAAGAGCAGGGCCACGATGCTGACCGAGATGAGCGCGGCCACGTAGAGCGCGACCCAGGTGTAGGAGCCGTCGCCGGCGATCAGCAGGGCGGTGGCTACGACGGTGAACGGGCCGCTGGCGATCATCGAGCCGAACTGCCAGACCACGGAGACGCCGCTGTAGCGGGCGCGGGCCGGGAACAGCTCGGGGAAGTAGGACGCCTGCGGCGCGTAGGTTCCGGCGTGGCCGAGCGCGAGGCCGGCGATCAGCAGGAGCACGACGAGGACCATGCTGCCGCTCTCGATCGCCTTGAACGCGGGGACGACGAGCACCAGGTTGAGGACAGCGGCGGCCAGGTACACCGGGCGGCGGCCGACCTTGTCGGTGAGCCTGCCGATCAGCGGGATCGCGACCAGCTCGCAGGCGATGGCGATCATCACGGCGTTGAGGACCATGCTGTCGTCGATGCCGTGCTCCTTGGCGTAACTGACCAGGAAGACGGTGTAGAAGGGGAAGACCGCGGCCTCGACGAACTTGGTGAACAGACCGCCGAACACCTCCCGCTTGTGGTCGCGGGCGAGCAGCTTCAGCGGAGCGACCTGGTGCGCCTGCGTCTCCTTGGCAGCCTTGAAGGTCTCCGACTCGTTGACGCGCATGCGCACGAACAGGCCGATGAGGACGACGAACGCGCTCAGCAGGAAGGGTATGCGCCATCCCCAGGAGACGAACGCCTCCTCCGAGAGCAACGACGTGAGCAGGGCGAACAGCCCGGTCGGGATCAGGTAGGCGGCCGGCGAACCGAGCTGCACGAAGCTGGCGAGCAGGCCGCGCCTGCCCGGTGGTGCCGCCTCCGCGGTGAGCAGGACGGCGCCGCCCTGCTCACCGCCCACGCCGAATCCCTGGATCAGGCGGACCAGGACGAGGATGACGGCGGCCCAGATGCCTATCTGGTCGTAGGTCGGCATCAGGCCCACCGCGAATGTTCCGAGGCCGGTGAGGAGCAGGGTGAAGACGAGCGCCTTCTTGCGACCGACACGGTCACCGATGTGGCCCCACACCAGGCCGCCCAGCGGGCGCGCGAAGAAGCCGACGGCATACGTCGAGAACGCGGCCAGGGTGCCCACCGCGGGATCCACCTCGGGGAAGAACACCTTGTTGAAGACCAGCGCCGACGCGGTGCCGTAGATGAAGAAGTCGTAGTACTCGGCGATGGTGCCGACCACGGAAGCGCCTACGGTCCGGCGCAGCTCCTTGGGTGAAGCCTCGCCGGGGGTGGCCCCGGTGGGGGTGGTCCCCTTGGGGGTGTGCTCGCTCATCTGCCTGCCTCCTTGCAGGTAAAAGATCACGTGGCCGATCGCATGAAGGACCACACAATCTAGATTGCGTCGGCTACCATACAAGTACTTCAGGCAACGTCAAGAGGGGGAAGAGCAACGATGGTCTTGTCCACAGGACTGCATGCCGCCCGAGCGCGGGGACGCAATACCCGGCAACTGGTGCACGAGCTCCTGCGCACGCGGATCGTGCTCCTGGAGATCCTGCCGGGCGCGGCCCTCTCGGAGAACGACCTGGCCGTCGAGCTCGGCGTCAGCCGCACCCCCGTACGGGAAAGCCTGATCCTCCTCGCGGAGGAAGGGCTGGTCGACGTGTATCCCCAGCTCGGCACGTTCGTGGCGCGGATCAGGGAGCGGGACATCGCCTCCGCCCAGTTCGTCCGCGAGGCCCTGGAGCTGGCCGCGCTGCGGGACTCCGTGACACGTGCCGGTGCGCGGGACGTGCTGGAACTGCGCGCACTGCTCGCCGCGCAGTCCGACGCGGAACAGCAATCCGACCCGGAGGCCTTCTTCAAGCTCGACGAGGAGTTCCACGCCCGCCTCATGGCTGTCGGCGGACACCCCGAGGTGTGGTCCGTCGTCAGCCACGCGAAGGCGCACCTCGACCGGGCACGCCGCCTTTCGCTGCCGCTCGAGGACCAGCTGCCGCTCCTCATCCGGCAGCACACCGACGTCGTCGACGCGCTGGAGCGCCGGGACGTCGACGGTGCGGACGCAGCGCTGCGGGGACACCTGCGGCAGGTCTTCGCCGATGTCGACACGATCCGCACGAGACACCCCGACCTCTTCGGCGACACCGACGAACCGCCGCGCCCGCGCCGCGAGCCGCGCCGACGCGCGGGGGGCTGACGACCGTCCGCGGCACGCGCTGCGGCACCGGAGCGAGGCAGTCGGACGAGCCGAGTGGACGGTGTACCGGGAGCGCCTGGAGACTCCCGGGCTCTTCGTGCTGCTGGGCGGCGAGCGCTCGGCCGGAATCGCGGTGCCGCTGATGCGGCCGCACTCCACCGGTGTCGGGTCCACGATTTGGCCAGTGGTGGCCTTCCATCGTCGTAGCGGTTGTAGGTGGCTCGCAGCCGGCGCGGGGACCGTACTCGGCGCCATGCTTTGCCCTTGCGGGGCTGGAGGCCGAGCGGGCCGGACTCATCGACGCAGACTTCTCGGCCGTCCGCGGGCGGAGCATCATAGAGCTCCAGCACGCGGTGCGTCTTGGCTATGAAGTGCGGGTCGTTGGAGGACTTCCAGGCGGTGGTGGTCTGCCAGGAGACTCTGGGGTCTCCGGGTAGGCGGCGAGGTAGCCGGGGTGGCTGGGCGGATTCGCCGATCCCGCGAGCGCGGCGCGGCACTCGCCGAGCGACTCCACCAGGTGATCCAGCTTTTCCCTGAGGGCCGTCTCGTGGGTGTCCGCGTAGTCCTGGGCGATCAGGGTGAGGAAGTGTCCGGCGTAGTGGCCGCGCAGATTGCCGTCGGCGGTCTCCCAGCCGCCGGGTGGCTGGGCACTGCGGGTGTCGAGACCGGCGTTGGCACGGAAGACGGCCAGGATGCGGTCGGCGGGATAGGCGCGTGCTCGCGTCACCCTGAACGACGTGGCACGGCTCGCGGGCGTGTCTCCCGCTACGGCGTCCAAGGCCCTCAACGGGCGCAGTCAGGTCCGCGCCGAGACGCGCGAGCGGGTGCGCCTGGCCGCCGAACGGCTCGCGTTCCGCCCGCAGGGTGCCGCGCGTCCGGCGATGCCCCGCCCGCCCGGCGGTCCCACCGGCACCGTCGGACTGCTCACCGGCGACCTGGAGGGCCGCTTCTCGCTGCCCATCCTGATGGGCGCCGAGGACGCCTTCGGCGCCGGCGAGGTCGCCGTCTTCCTCTGCGACGCCCGCGGCGACACCATCCGCGAACGGCACCATGTGCGCGCCCTGCTCGACCGCCGCGTCGACGGTCTCATCGTGGTCGGCGCCAGTACGGATCCACGCCCGTCGCTCGGCCGCGACCTGCCCGTCCCCGTCATCTACGCCTACGCGCCCTCGCGTGACGCCGCCGACCTGTCGGTCGTCCCTGACAACGTGGACGCCGGCAGGATGGCCGCCCACCACCTCATCGCGTGCGGCCGCACGCGGATCGCCCACCTCACCGGCGAGTCAGGCTACGCCGCCGCCCAAGACCGGGCCGCCGGCGCGGCCGAAGCCCTGGCCGAGGCCGGCCTCACCCCCTCGGTGACCCGCGCTACGGCGCCTGGACGGAGGATTGGGGCCGCGCCGCCACTGCCATGACCCTTCACCACCACCCCGATGTCGATGCCCTGATCTGCGGCAACGACCAGATCGCCCGCGGCGCCCTGGACATGCTGCGGGAGGCGGGCCGCCGCGTCCCGCACGACGTCGCGGTCATCGGCTTCGATGACTGGCACCCCCTCGCCACCGGCGCCTGCCCTCAGCTCACCAGCGTCGACATGCGCCTGAAGGAGCTGGGCCGCCGTGCAGCCCAGTCGCTGTCCGAGGCCATCGAGAGCCCCGGTGGAGCGGGGGCCGGCAGCCGGAACTCCGCGGCCGTCAGCCGCATCACCCTGCCCGTCCGCCTGGCGGTCCGCGCCTCCACGGCGCCCCTCTGACAGGTCGCGATACGTTCCGCGTGGCGCGTACGGACGGGCGCCGGCGAGGCAACTCTCACGGCGCTCCTTCGGCGAGGTGGAGTCGATCGTGGCCCGGCGGCTACCGAACCGGGACGCGCGATCGCGGTTCGACTCGAAGGCGTGCGGATTACGTGGCGGTGCAGGCGGATCTCGCCGGCGTTCACGTCGTGTTCGTCGGCTGCGGCCGACAGCGCCGGGAGGCGACCGGACGGACTGACGCCCTTGTCTTGCTGCCCGGGCAGGTCCGTCATGGCCTCGCCGTCATCGACGAGCATCACCGCGAGATCAGTGCAGATCCGCTGTGGCCCGTACATGGTGGCCGAAGCGCTCCCCATGGGCGCATTGTTCGGCAGGCAACCTTGCGGGCGGTGGCGGCGACTCGAGGGTGGAATCCCGTCCCCTACCCAGGGAGTCACCATGCGCAAGTGCCTTGCGCGTCTGGTCATCGTTCTCGCCGCCCTGGCCGTGTTCATCGCCACGCCCGGGACGTCGGCGTCCCCCGCGCAGGCCGCCGACGATTGGAACCCACCCGCGAACCTGGTGCAGCCGTTGGGCGAGGTGTGGAACCATGTCGAGTCGACCTACCCCGACCTCCATGGTTTCCGCAACTACGGCTGGGACCAGGTCATGGCCAACAAGGGAAGCATCAACTACTGCGTCCGATGGGAGTCCGACGCCCCGGTCGGTGCAGCCCTGCGCGACCGGGTCCACGCCGCGCTGAAGAAGCAGTTCGGTACATGGATGACGGCCATGGTGGAGAACGGCAAGGGCCATAACGCCTGGCCGTACACCACTGTGCCGGTCAACATCGTCGGCTGGGCGGTGAAGAACCGCTCGACACTCCAGTGGACGGACAACTCCGTCGACATCTACGCCGGAAACCTCGACGACGGCGGCGCCCCGCAGTGCGCGCCGGACTGCGGCCGCTTCTTCCACCAGGACGGCAACTATTCACGCTGCCCGGGCGGCGCGGCCCGCCACTACGACCAGTCTCTGTGGCTGACAAAGGGATTTCAGGGCGGTGCCGGCGGTGACTGGGGACAGCGCGTGGGACAGGAATACTTCACCGGCGCGCTGAATCAGGAAAACATCCACATCTACCAGCACGAAGTCGGCCACACCTTCGGCCTCGACGACTTCTACGACTGGACACCGACCGGCCAGTGCTGCTTCCTCATGAACGCGGGCTCTGCCACGCAGATCACAGAGTTCGACAAGTGGATGTTCCGAGATTTCTGGCGCCATCTGAAGAGCCGCTACGGCTACTGACGATCACCCCGGGCGGCCGCGGTTGACCGGGGCATCCGCGGCCCCCGACCCCAAGCGGCCCGTCGGGTCGACGACGCCGACAGCCCGAGGCCCTGCCCGCAACAACCGAGTTGCAGCGGGTGAACGGAGCGCGGTGCAGCATGGCCCGGCCGCGCTGGTGGCGGTCGTCGCGGTAGGTGAAGTGGAGGGGGCGTCGGCGCTGTCTGCTGATCTTGTGCCTGATGACTGTGGGAACGTATAGCCCCGCTGTTGCCGGTTCGTCCGCCTCGGCGGCACCGGTACCCGGTTGCCTGCCGATGACCGTGGTGCTCTGCGGGGCATCGTGTACGTGTTGCGCAAGGGTGTGACCCGGCGGGATGTTCCCGCGGAGATGGTGGGCTGCAGTGGGGTGACGGCCTGGCGGCGTCTGCGGGACTGGACCGAGGCCGGTGTGTGGCCCCGCCTGCATGAGGTTCTCCTGGCGGAACTGCGTAAAGAGGGCCTGCTGGAGATGGACGACGCCGCGATCGACGGCTCGCACGTCAGGGCCCTTGCAGGCGAGTGGGAGGAGTCCGAGGTGGAGGTCGGCGCGTATCTCGTAACGGATGCGAAGTCGTTCGAACTGGTGGAGCCAGGCGAATGTACGCTCGACGACCCACCGTGCCTTGCCCAGTCCCGAGCCGTGTGGGGTGCCGCGGCAGGCGACCACCACGACTCCGGTCCTCATTCTGAAACGATCAGTGAGGACCGCCGGGTCGAGCAGGTCCCGCCAGGCGATGACGGAGAAGTCGGCCGGCCGGCTCGCGCGACGGCCGGCCCGGCGCTCAGAAGTCCACCGGCTCGCGGATGAGCGGGCAGGTCATGCAGTGCCCGCCGCCCCGGCCGCGGCCCAGCTCCCCACCGACGATGGTGATGACCTCGACTCCCGCCGCGCGCAGCAGATCGTTGGTCTGGGTGTTGCGGTCGTAGGTGAACACGACCCCTGGTTCGAGGGCGACGGCGTTGTTGCCGCTGTCCCACTGCTGGCGCTCGGAGGCGTACACGTCGCCGCCCGTCCCGATCACCCGCAGGGCGGGCAGACCCAGGCTCCTGGCGACGACGTCGGTGAACGGACGCGATCCCTCGTCGATGACCTCGACGCCGGGTGAACGGTCGCTCGGGCGGAGGGAGAAGGTGTGGACGGCGTCCATGATCTTCGGATAGACCGTGACGATGTCGCGGTCGGCGAAGGTGAAGACGGTGTCCAGGTGCATGGCCGCCCTCAGCTTCGGCATGGCGGCCACCACGACGTGTTCCGCGGCCCCATGGCTGAACAGGGAGGCTGCGACCTGGGTGATGGCCTGTCGTGAGGTGCGTTCGCTCATTCCCATGAGGACGACACCGTTGCCCACCGGCATGATGTCACCGCCCTCGAAAGTGGCCCGGCCCCAGTCGGCCTCCGGATCGCCCCACCAGACCTTGGCGTCGGAGAAGTCCGGATGGAAACGGTAGACCGCCTTCATCAGCAGCGTCTCGTCGTGACGCGCGGGCCAGTACAGGGGGTTGAGCGTCACCCCTCCGTACAGCCAGCAGGTGGTGTCGCGCGTGTAGAGCGTGTTCGGCAGCGGCGGCATCAGGTACTCGCGCGCCCCGGCCGACTCGCGGGCGAGTGCGAGATAGCCGGACCGGTACGCGTCGGGCAGGTCCGCGGTGGCCATGCCGCCGATCAGATACTCCGCAAGCCCGTGCGGCTCCAGTGACTCCAGAAAGGCACGGGTCGGATCGACGAGCCCCGGGCCGACCTCGTTGGGGGTGATCTTGCGGTCGAGCAGCCACGCCTTGGCGGCGGAGTCCGTGAGTGTCGCTGCCAGCAGGTCGTGAAGCTCCACCACCTCGACGCCGGCCTGCTGGAGCTTGCCGACGAAGTCGGCGTGGTCACGCTGTGCGTTGTCCACCCACATCACGTCGTCGAAGAGCAGGTCGTCGGCGTTGCTCGGGGTGAGCCGGCGGTGCGCGAGGCCAGGCGCGCAGACCAGCACCTTGCGCAGCTTGCCGACTTCGGAATGGACGCCGTGCGCGAGGCCGGGGTCCACGGCGGATGCGTTCGTCATGTGGGCTGCCTTTCGGTCGGGGGCCACTGCGCCCGCTCGTGGAGGGGCCGGGCAGGTGCGGGCGGAACGGGTGGGACCTTCAGAGGCTGATCCAGCCGGAGGCCAGTGCGGCCACGCCGATCACGGCCCCGGCGACCGAGAGCACGCAGATGACGAGCTCGGCGGGGGAGAAGACCCGGCGGCCCTGCTCCCTGCGGGCCATCGCGAACAGGATCGTGGCGGGGGCGTAGACGATGAAGGAGACCAGGACGAATTTCAGCCCGGCCGCGAACAGGAGGAAGGCGGTGTAGACCGTCGCCACGATGCTCACGGCGAGGTAGCGCCCCTGGCTCCGGCCCCTGGTCAGCTCGTCCGGGCGCACCATGATCTTGACGGCGAACGCCGCGGCGAGGAGGAAGGGGATCAGGGACAGGGCACTGGTCAGATCGAGGGCGAAGTTGAACGCGTCGTCCGAGAAGAGGGTGATGACCAGGACGACCTGGGACAGCAGGGTCGTCATCAGCAGCGCCGGCACAGGCACGTCGGCGGAGTTGGAGCGCCGCAGGAAGCGCGGCATGTCGTCGTCCTTGGCGGCGACGAAGAGGACTTCGGCGGCCATCAGGGTCCAGGCGAGATAGGCGCCGAGCACGGACACGATCAGGCCCACGCTCACGAAGACCTGCCCCCAGGTCCCGACCGCCTCCTCCAGGACCGCCGCCATGGACGGCTGGCGGAGCTCGGCGATGTCGGCCATCGGCATGATGCCGTACGACACGATGGTGACGGACGCGAAAACGGCGAAGACGCTGAGGAACCCCAGGACGGTGGCTCTCCCGATGTCCTCCCGGCGCTTCGCGTGGCGCGAGTAGACGCTGGCGCCTTCCACCCCTAGGAAGACGAACACCGTGGCCAGCATGGTGCCGCGCACCTGGTTGAACAGGGAGCCCGCGTAGTCCGCTCCGCGGAAGTTGTCGGCGAAGACCTTCGCGTCGAAGAAGAACAGGGCGAGGATGACGAAGACGATGATCGGGACCACCTTGGCCACGGTCACCACCCTGTTGATGGCCGCGGCCTCCTTCACACCCCGGCGGATGAGGAGGTAGAAGGCCCACAGGCCGGCCGTGGACACGATGACGGCCAGTACGGTGTCGCCGTCGCCCAGGGCCGGCCAGACGGCTCCGATCGTCGACGTGATCAGCACCCAGTACGTCACGTTGCCGACGCAGGCGCTGGCCCAGTAGCCGAAGGCGGAGAAGAAGCCGAGGTACTCGCCGAATCCCGCCTTCGCGTAGGCGTAGACACCGGCGTCGAGATCGGGCCGGCGTACGGCCAGTGTCTGGAAGACGAACGCGAGCATCAGCATGCCCGTGCCGGCGATCGTCCAGGCGATCAGTGCCCCGGCGACACCCGTCTCCTGCGCGAAGCGTGACGGGAGGGAGAACACCCCGGCGCCCACCATCGAGCCCACCACCATGGTGGTGAGCGTGAGCAGCGTCATCTTCACCGCGGTGGTGGGTCCTTCGGGGACGTCGGTCCCGGTTCGGGAGCTGGTCATCCTGTCCCCTCATCTGATGCAGATACGAGGGAACTTTAACGGCAAACAGTACCTAAAGCCCGATAAGGTGCATGGCTGACGGCGGGTCGGGTGGTGCGGCCGGGGCGGGCCGGCGCTCTCGCGGTACAGCGTCGCTGACGGCCTGTCAGTCGATGGCGGTGGCCGGCCCGGCCTTCGGCTGTGCCACGGCAGCGCCATGACCGGCAGCGCGGTGCCAGGCCGGTTCGCGCAGCAGCCGGAGACCGTTCAGGCCCACGATGACGGTGGAGCCCTCGTGCCCCAGGACGCCCAGCGGGAGCGGCAGATGGCCGACGAGATCCCAGACGACCAGGCCCGAGATGAACACACCGGCGACGACCAGATTCTGCACGACCAGTCGGCGGGTCGCCCGGGACAGGGCCACCACCGTGGGCACGGTCGTCAGCTCGTCACGGATGATGACGGCGTCCGCGGTCTCCAGTGCGAGGTCGGAGCCCGCGCGCCCCATCGCGATCCCGATGTGCGCGGCGGCCAGCGCCGGCGCGTCGTTGACACCGTCGCCCACGACCAGCACTTTGCGCCCGGCCCGTTCCAACTCGCGGACGGCCGCCGCCTTGTCCTGGGGGAGGAGCCCCGCCCGGACATCGGTGATGCCGGCCTCGGCGGCCAGTCGTGCGGCGGAGCGCGGATGGTCGCCGGTCAGCAGTACCGGGGAGATGTCGGTCAGTCGGGCCAGAGCGGCGACCGTCGCGGAGGCGTCGCTCCGGATGCGGTCGGCGATCCCGAGCAACCCGACCGGCAGGCCGTCACGGAGGACGAGCACCGCCGTGCATCCCGTCTCCTCCAGGGCGGCGGCCTCGGGTACCGCGGAGTCGCGCAGGAGACGGGCGGGGGAGCCGACCGCGATCCGGTATCCGCCGACATCGGCCGCGACGCCGGTTCCCGGTGCCGAGGTGAAGTCCGAGGCGACGGGCAGGGGCAGTCGTCGCTCCTGGGCGGCGTTCACGACGGCACGGGCCAGCGGGTGCTCGCTGGGGTGTTCGGCAGCGGCGGCCAGGGCCAGCAGTGAGTCCGCGGTCAGCCCGGACCCGGGCAGCGGGTGGACGCCGGTGACGCGCGGGGTGCCCTCAGTGAGGGTGCCGGTCTTGTCCAGGGCCACCGCGTCGGCCTGCCCGAGGCGCTCCATGACGACGGCGGACTTGACCAGGACGCCGTGGCGCCCCGCGTTGGCCATCGCGGAGAGCAGGGGCGGCATGGTCGCCAGGACCACGGCGCAGGGGGAGGCCACGATCATGAACGTCATGGCGCGCAGCAGACTGCCCGTCACGTCATCACTGAAGGCGAGGGGCACGAGGAAGACGGCCAGGGTGGCGGCCACCATGCCGAGCGAGTAGCGCTGCTCGACCTTCTCGATGAACAGCTGGGTGGGCGCCTTCGTCCGGGACGCCTCCTCGGTCATCGCCACGATCCGGGCGATCACGGATTCGGAGGCGTCCCGCTCGACGGCGACCTTCAGTGTGCCCGTGCCGTTCAGCGTTCCGGCGAACACCTCGTCCCCGGGCTCCTTCGCCGTGGGCAGCGGCTCACCGGTGATGGTGGCCTGGTCGACCTCGCTCGCCCCGTCGAGGACCCGCCCGTCGGCACCGACGCGCTCTCCCGGCCGGATCCGGATGACGTCGCCGACCACGAGCTCCGCCGTGGCGACGCTGTCCTCGCCACCGTCGGCGGTGATGCGGGAGGCGGTGGCCGGAGCCAGATCCAGGAGCCCGCGGACCGCGTCCTGGGTGCGCGCGGTGGCCAGTGCCTCCAGTGCGCCGGAGGTCGCGAAGATGACGATGAGCAGGGCCCCGTCCATCACCTGTCCGATCGAGGCGGCTCCGAGCGCGGCCACGATCATCAGCAGGTCCACGTCCAGGACCTTCTCGCGGAGCTCCCGCAGTCCCGACAGGGCCGGCTCCCACCCGCCTGCGGCGTACACCAGGGCGTACAGCGGGCCCCAGGTCCATACCGGGGCGCCGGTGAGCTCCAGGGGGAGTGCGAGCAGGAAGAGCACCAGAGCCGCACCCGCCCAGCGGGCCTCGGTCAGCGCGAGGACGCGCGTGCGACGCCGGGGAACCGCGCCGGCGCGGGCTGCGCCGGCCCGTGAGGGGCGCGGGAGGACATCAGCGGGCATGACGGAACGACCCCTCATGGGTGGCGGGACGAGACGCCCTCACCGTACAGGAATATATGAACAGGTCTTCATGTGTCATCCGTAGAATGGGCGGCATGGGTCACGGACGCGACGAGCAGACGACCGCCACCACCCGCGAGCGCCTGGACGCCGTAGGGGCGGCGGGTGTCGCCGCGACCCTCCAGGCGCTGGCCACTCCCTCCCGGTTGCGCATCCTGGCGCGCCTCCAGGAAGGTCCCTGCGCCGTCGGTGATCTCGCCGAAGCGGTGGAGATGGAACCTTCCGCCTGCTCCCACCAGCTCCGTCTCCTGCGGAACCTCGGACTGGTCGCGGGGGAGCGCCAGGGGCGCTCCATCGTGTACGCCCTGTACGACCATCACGTCGCCGAACTCCTCGACCAGGCCCTCTACCACGTGGAACATCTGCGCCTCGGGCTCCGTGACGCGCCCGCCGAGATCGCCGCCGCGTCGTCGCGCCGCTGACCGCGAGACGGCTCCGCGGTGCTGAGCGTGCGGCCGCGTCGCGGTGCCGGCCGTGCGGTGGTGGGAATCCCGGCGTGCCGAGTGCGTTGAACCATGCGTGAGCTCTTCCATCGCATCGACCCGGTTCTCCTTCCTCGACCGCTCCCGCACCCGCGAGGGGTACGACGACCCGCAGGCGCTGCGGGACACCGTCACGCTGGCGGGCACCGCGGAGGCCCTCGGCTACCACCGCTTCTGGGTGTCCGAGCACCACGGCGTGCCGGGCGTGGCCGGTTCGGCACCGACGGTGCTGGCCGCCGCCGTGGCCGCCGCGACCTCGGCCATCAGGGTGGGAACCGGTGGCGTGATGCTCCCGAACCATCAGCCCCTCGTCGTGGCCGAGCAGTTCGGGGTGCTCGCCTCGCTCTTCCCCGGCCGGATCGACATGGGGCTGGGGCGCTCCGTCGGCTTCACCGACGGGATCCGCAGAGCGCTCGGCCGGGACAAGGAGGACGCCGGCGCGTTCGCGGCGCAGCTGGACGAGCTCCTCGGATGGCTGGACGGCAGTCAGCAGGCCCACCCCCAGGTTCACGCCCGGCCCGCCGAGGGGCTGCGCATCCCTCCGTACGTCCTGGCCACCGGTGAGGGTGCCGCCATCGCCGCGGCTGCCGGTCTGCCCCTCGTCGTCGGCGACCTTCGCGGCCGCGACAAGCTGGTGAGGGCGGTCGAGGACTACCGCACCGGCTTCCGCCCTTCCGCGTGGGCCCTGAAGCCCTATGTGATCGTGGCAGGCACCGTCGCGGTCGCCGGCACCGAGGAGGAGGCGCGACGGCTGCTGGTCCCCGAGGCCTGGTCCATGGCGTACTCCCGCACCCGCGGAACCTTCCCGCCGCTGGCGCCGGCCGAGCGGATCGAGGCGCTGGCCATGACGGAGAAGGAGCGGGGCCTGTTCGAGAACGGACTGCGCGGACACCTGGCGGGCACCGAGGAGACCGTGGCCGCCGGGCTGGAGCTGGTGATCAAGGAGACCGGCGCGGACGAGGTGCTGGTCACCACGAGCACGTACGACCGTGAGGCGCTGGTGGACTCCATGCGGCGGCTCGCACGGATCGCGGGCCTGGGATGAGGTCAGCCGCCGGCGGGGTGGCCGAACAAGAGGTCGTACCCCGGGGGCAGTTGCAGCAGTACGCGCTGGAGCAGTTCCTCACCGGCCGCATCGGCCACCACACTGAGCACGGCACCCGTGTCCCAGGCCGCCGTCTGCTCGTTGGCGCCCTCGATCCAGGCGGAGACCGCCCGTACGAACCGCTCGGAGCTGAGCGGTTCGGCGGCCTGCAGCGGGTTCAGGAGAATGAGCGCGAACGTCTCAGGCAGCCGGGCGGCCAGCTCGTTACGCTCCTCGCCGACCAGATGCGCCCCCAGCAGGGCCAGCACCACGCGGGACGTCCGCTCCGCCTCCAGGCCCGATGGATAATCGCCGCGTTCCTGGACGGCTTCCAGGAACGGCTGCCACCTCATGTACGTCACCGGTTCCCCTTCGCGGAGCGCGGGCGGAGAGCGGGGCGGGGGAGGGGAAGCCCGTGCCCCGCCCTCCGCGTATCCACCGCATGTCACCTCAATTCCGGTCTTAACATGTGATCCCGGTGGCGGCAAGCGGAGCCCGGACCCGCAGCCGCGCGAGCCGCGACACCGACTACTCCATGGGGTAGATGTCCCCGCTCGCCATGCCGCTGACCTGCACGCTCTGGGATTCGAGCCGGTGCGCCTCGTCCTGGAGGCGCCGGCGCTCCGCGGGATCGGTGGCCTGCTCGGCGGCCTTCTCGAGATCCTCGGCCCGGCCGCGCATCTGCTGGAGACGGCCGCGTACGTCCTCTGACTCGCTCATGATCACTCCCTGGCACTGGGCGGAGCGGACTCCTCCACCGAACCAGGCACCCGGGGGTGCGCGCATCTCAGCGGGTGTGCCGGAAGCGCGGAGTGACCGTGCGTGCGGTGCGCTACTCGAACCGGGAGACGTCCCCGGCTCCCCGGCGTACGACCTCCAGCTCGCCCCCGGAGAAGTCGATGACGGTGGTCGGCTCGGTGCCGCAGTCGCCGGAGTCGAGCACGATGTCCACGACGTGGTCGAGACGCTCCTTGATCTCCCAGCCCTGCGTCAGCGGCTCCTCCTCGTCCGGCAGGAGCAGCGTGCTGGAGAGTAGCGGCTCACCGAGCTCGGCCAGGAGTGCCTGCGTGACCGTGTGATCCGGGATCCGGACGCCGACGGTCTTCTTCTTGGGGTGCAGCAACTGCCGCGGCACCTCTTTGGTGGCGGGAAGGATGAAGGTGTAACTCCCGGGCGTCGCCGCCTTGATCGCGCGGAACACGTCGTTGTCGACCTGGACGAACTGGCCGAGCTGCGCGAAGTTCTGGCACACCAGGGTGAAGTGATGGCGGTCGTCGAGGTTCCGGATGGACCGGATGCGGTCGATCCCGTCGCGGCTGCCCAACTGGCAGCCCAGGGCGTAACAGGAATCGGTCGGATATGCGACGAGGGCGCCGGACCGGATGCTCTCGGCCACGTTGGTGATGGTGCGGCGCTGGGGGTTCTCGGGGTGCACGTCGAAGTACTTGGCCATCCGGCGAGTCTAAGGCCTCCGGGCATACACGTTCCGCTTACGGCGTGCGGGGCGCAGGAGTCGAGCGGATCCGCGCCCGGACCGGCCGGCCGGGGCGCGCACACGCGTACGCGGCCGAGCGCCGGTCCGTCCTCGCGGGCGCCCTGCGCCGACCCCGGCCGGGTCCGGTCACGGACCGGGCCCGCTCCGCCCAGGACGTGGGACCGCTGTTCCGCCCCTGGACAGCGCCGCGCCCCCGGCGCCCCGTCGAAGGGGTGCCAGGGGCGCGGAGCGGCTCGCCGGCTGTCAGGCTCCGGAGGCGTCCAGCATGGCCGCACGCTCGACGACCTTGACGCGCTCACGGCCCTGTTCGGCGCCGAGCGCCTGCTCGTGGGCGTCCAGGCGGTGCCAGCCCTCCTTGGTGGTGTACCGGACACCGCGCTGCTCCAGGAAGTCGACGATCGCGTCGGGCCCCGGCTGCGTGGGGACGGGCAGCCGCCCGGCGGCGTGGTCCTCCAGCAGGCAGGCCACGGTCTCGTTGGCGTCACCCTTGGTGTGCCCGATCAGGCCGATCGGACCGCGCTTGATCCACCCGGTGACGTACACCGAGGGCATCGGCTCGTCGCCTGCCAGTACGCGTCCGGCCGCGTGCGGAACGGTGCCGGAGACCACGTCGAAGGGAAGCTTCGCGAGCTCCTCCGAGTAGTAGCCGACCGCGCGGTAGACGCTCTGCACGTCCCAGTCCGTGTGACGGCCCGTGCCCTTCACGTTGCCCGTGCCGTCCAGCTCCGTGCGCTCGGTGCGCAGCGCGACGACGCGGCCGTCCTCGCCGACGACCTCGACCGGGGACTCGAAGAAGTGCAGGAACAGCTTGTGGGGGCGGTCGCCCACGTCCCGGATCGCCCAGTTCTCCAGCGTGGAGGCGACCATGTTGGCCTGCTTGTTCTCCCGCCGGGTGGCGATCGAACCCTCGTCGTAGTCGATGTCCTCGGGGTTGACGATGACCTCGATGTTCGGCGAGTGGTCCAGCTCGCGCAGCTCCATCGGGCTGAACTTCGCCTGGGCCGGCCCGCGACGTCCGAAGACGTGCACCTCGAGCGCCTTGTTCGCCTTGAGCCCGTCGTAGACGTTCGCGGGGATCTCGGTCGGGAGCAGCTCGTCCGCCGTCTTCGCGAGGATGCGCGCGACGTCCAGGGCCACGTTGCCGACACCGAGCACGGCGACCTTCTCGGCCTCCAGCGGCCAGGTGCGCGGGACCTCGGGGTGCCCGTCGTACCAGGCGACGAAGTCGGCGGCACCGTAGGAGCCCTCGAGCTCGATCCCGGGTATGTCGAGGGCGCGGTCGGCGTCGGCGCCGGTGGAGAAGATCACGGCGTCGTAGAAGGAGCGCAGGTCGTCCAGGCCGATGTCGTTGGGGTAGTCGACGTTGCCGAACAGCCGCAGCTGCGGCTTGTCCAGGACCTGGTGCAGCGCCTTGACGATGCCCTTGATCCGCGGGTGGTCCGGAGCCACTCCGTACCGGATCAGGCCGAAGGGCGCGGGCATGCGCTCGAACAGGTCGATCGATACGCCCGGCTCCTGGGCGGCCTCGGACTTGAGAAGCGCGTCCGCTGCGTAGATTCCGGCAGGACCGGCTCCGACGATGGCGACGCGGACGGGGCGTGTCATGGAGTGATGTTCCTTAGGGCGGGCGAGCACGGGCAGAGTGCAGCGGGGTAAGGCTTGGCTTACTCCGCTGCCCCCACGGTACGGCCTGCCCCCGGAAGCCCCTGGATCGGGGCGAGTGCATATTTCGGAAATAAAGGGACGTATCAACATCAAGCGACCCGGATTCTGTGAGCGGATTCCTCCTCCGCCGTCTCACGGGGTTCCAGAGAATGAGACGGCAGCCGACGGGCAGGCTGTACGCCGGTGTCCCTGCGCGCCGCCGGTCCATGGCGGCGCCATGATGGGCACACGACCGCAGCACTCCGACGAGAGGACACGTGTCATGCCGATCGAGGGCGAATACGAGCCGAGCCCGACGACGTGGGTCCGTGAGCAGGTCGAGCTCATCGAGAGCTCCGGCGGAACCCAGGGGACCACCTTGCGCGGCAGGCCCGTCATCCTCCTGACCACGCTCGGCACCAAGAGCGGCAAGCTCCGCAAGACCCCGCTCATGCGGGTCGAGCACGATGGGGAGTACGCCGTGGTCGCCTCCCTGGGCGGCGCCCCCAAGCACCCCGTCTGGTACTACAACGTGCAGGCCCACCCCGAGGTGGAGCTGCGGGACGGGACCGTGAAGCAGGACATGGTCGCCCGCGAGGTCACGGGGGAGGAGAAGGCCCTGTGGTGGGGCCGCGCCGTCGAGGCGTTCCCCGACTACGCCGACTACCAGACCAAGACCGACCGGGAGATCCCGGTGTTCGTCCTCTCCCCGGCAGGGAAGAGCTGAGGCTCCGGCCGGCGAGCTGACCAGCCGGGTCCGGAGGGCACACCGGGCGGGCTGATGCCGGGGCGGGCCCGCCGGAAGGCGGAGGGCGTGGTCCGGCCCGCGGTCGGCGTCGGGAACCCGCCGCCCGGGGGCCGGCCCGCCCCGGCATCGTCGGATTCGGCGGGCTGGGCAACCTCGTCCACGCCGGCATGAACACCTGCTTCAAGGCCCAGGTGCTCACCACCTCCGCCCACTGGCCCGGCCCCGACGGCATCTGGAACCGGCTTGGCGAACACCTCTTCCTCACCGTCGTCTGCCTGCTGATCAGCTGTGCCCTCGTCCTGTTCTCGATCCCCCCGCTCCTTAGCACCTGCAGAACGCCGACTACCTCGTCCCCGTCCTGAACCGCGCCCGGGCGGGCAGCGCTGGGGTGCGTGACGCCCTGGGGAAGCTCAGCACCGCGCTGACGACGGCCGACCTGGCCCGGATGAACGAACAGGTCGACAGCTGGCGCGGGCTTCCCGAGGACGTCGCCCGGACCTTTCCGGAGTCCCGGAAGCTGATTCCGAAGAGCTGAGCACGGGCAGTACCGCGGGGCGAGGGCTGTGGCGTGCGTTCCGGGGAGACGTCCTCGGCATGACCGAGCTGGAGAAGCCGCCCGCGCCGGCAGCGCGAGGCGGCTGCTGGTTCCGCGAGGGCGGTCTGGAATTCCACCTGGGCGTGGCGGACGACTTCCGTCCGAGCGGGAAGGCGCATCCGGGCATCCTGGTGAGCGCGTTGGACGTGCCGGCCAGGAAGTTGCGCGACCACGGGGTGGGCGGCATCCAGGACGACGGCATCCCCGGTACCACCGCTTCTGCGCGCTCGACGATCTGGGCAACCGGCTCGAGTTCCTGGAGCGTGCCCCCGGTCCGGCCGGTTCCCATGTACGCGGAACCCGGGTCCGAAGCAGGCCTGACCGTCACCAGCGGGTCCGCACCGGAGACGGTCCGCGCCGCCGTCAGGCCGGTACCTCCGCAGGCTGTTCCGGGAGTTCCTCCGGTGCCCAGCCGGGCGCATCGCCGTGCAGCGCGCCGTAGTACGGATCGCCGGGTCCGATCTCGCCCGCCCGTACGGTGCCCCCGGTGAAGGCAGCCTTGTAGAGCGCGGCGACCAGCTCCAGGCTCTTCCGGCCGTCTGCGCCGCTGCTCCGCGGCCTGCGCCCGGCCCGCAGGTCCTCCAGGAGTCCCTCGAGCTGCGCCTCGTGCGAGCTCGGCACATCGGGCCCGAAGTCCCGCCAGACGTCCGCCACTTCGGAGGTGACTCCGGGAGCGGGTGTGATCCGCCAGTCCGCGTTGCGGTGTCCGTACAGATGGGTGAGTTCGACCGTCGCGCGTTCGCAGTCGATCCGGATCCTGCTGACCTCGTCCGGGCTGAGCACGCTGTTCACCACGGTGGCCACCGCACCGTTCTCGAAGCGGACGAGCGCGGTGGAGACATCCTCCGTCTCCACGTCGTGCACGAGCCGCCCCGCCATCGCGCGGATCTCCGCCCACGGGCCCAGCAGATCGAGCAGCAGATCCATCTGGTGGATGCCGTGCCCCATCGTGGGCCCGCCGCCCTCGCTGCTCCAGCGGCCCCGCCAGGGAACGGCGTAGTACGCCTCGTCCCGGTACCAGGTCGTCTGGCAGTGAGCCACCAGCGGCCGCCCCATGGTCTGACCGGCGAGCAGCTCCCGGACGTGCCGGGCGCCCGAGCCGAAGCGGTGCTGGAACACGATCGCCGCGTACGGACCGTCACCGCCGGCGCCCTCCGCCGCCTCCATCGCGTCGAAGTCCTCCAGCGACGGGCATGGGGGCTTCTCGCACCACACCCATGCCCCGGCACGCAGCGCCGCCACCGTCTGGTCGCGGTGGAACCGGGGCGGGGTGGCGAGCGTGACCAGGTCCGGGCGCTGCTCGGCCAGCATCCGGTCGAGGTCGGTGTACGGGTGGGCGATCCCCGCCTCACCGCAGAACGCCTCGACCGAGGCCGGGTCGACATCGACCGCGGCGACGATCTCCAGCGGCTGGCCGGCGGCGAGCGCGGTCAGCGCGGGCAGATGACTGCCCCGCGCGATCGCGCCCGTGCCGACGATCGCGACCCGCACCGGCTTCCGGTGCGAAGGATTGCTGGTCGTGACAAACACCCCTTCAGGCGGAGAGAGGCGCTCACCCGGCAGTAAGCGCTTTCCACCCGGGAACCTAGGCTCCGCACACGGGGCGGGTCAAGAGGTGCGGGCCGCGTGCCTCCGTCAGGCCTTCAGCAGCCGCGGGAGCCGCGTGAGCTGTACGGCGTGCTGGAACGGGCCGCCGCCCTCGTGGTCGTTGAAGTCGTACACCTCGATCTCCTTCGTGGCGTGCGCGTACGCGTTGAACGCGGCGAACACCGTGGACGGCGGGCAGGTCAGGTCCTCCATGGCCGCGGAGAACAGTGCGGGTGCCCGCCCACGTGCGGCGAAGTGGACCCCGTCGAAATAGGCGAGGGTCCTGGCGGTCTGCTCGGCCCGGCCCCGGTGCGTCTTGAGGTAGTCGCCGATCTCGCGGTAGGGCTTGCGGTCGGTCATCCGGGTCGCCCGGGGGAAGTCGCAGAGGAACGGCACGTCGGGCGCGACGGCCGCCAGGTCCGGCACCAGCCCGCCGACGGCGAGCGCGAGGCCGCCGCCCTGGCTCGCGCCGATCGCCGCGGTGCGGGACGCGTCGGCCAGCGGATGCGAGCGGGCCGCCTCCACCGCGCGTACGGCGTCCGTGATCACCCTGCGGTAGTAGTACGTGGCCGGGTCCTCGATGCCCTGGGTCATGAACCCGGGCAGGGACGGGCCGGAGCCCACCGGGTCGGCGGTGTCGCCGGGGGCCCAGCCGCTGCCCTGGCCCCGGGTGTCCATCACGAAGTGGGCCATGCCGGCCGAGGCCCACAGCAGGTGGGTGTGGGGGAGGCTCCGTCCCCCGCCGTACCCGATGAACTCCACGACCAGGGGAAGGGGTTCGGTGGTCCCGGCCGGTATGACGAACCATCCCTTGACGGGGTGGCCGCCGAAGCCGGCGAACGTGACGTCGTACACGTCGACCGTGACGAGGCCTAGACCGGTGCGCAGCTCGAAGCGGGCGTCCAGATCGTGGGTTCTCGCCTCGTCGAGCGTGGCCGACCAGAACGCGTCGAAGTCCTCGGGCTCCACCGACCGGCTGCGGTAGGCGTGCAGTTCATCGAGAGGGAGATCGAACAGGGCCATGCGGGACCGCCTCATGTCGTGAGGGTGAATGAATGGTCACACCGTACGACGGTCGGCCCGAACGTCAACAAGCTCTCGAATGGTGGGAAAAGGCGTTGCCCGTCCTGCGGGACCGCGTCCCCACCGAACGCGAGGTCAACGAGGCTCTGCTCACGGTGCACGAGGACTGCTCGGTTTTGCGCCGCTACCTCGTGGTGGCCTGCCTGCTCGAGCGGCCCGGCGACGGCAGCAGCTACCGCCGGGGACGGTAGTCGGCGGGCCCCTTTCCGCGTATGCGGAACGCGGCCGGGCGGGCGCACGGCGCCTGCCCGGGCCCGATCGATCCACGGCCCGGACGGGCCACCGGTCAGGGTCAGTTGAGTGTGTCGGGGTCCGGACCCGTGCGCATGCCACGGTCGAGGCCCGCGATCGCGTCCATGTCCGCGGCCGACAGCTCGAAGTCGAAGACGTCGATGTTCTGCCGGATGCGAGCGGGCGTGACCGACTTGGGGATCACGACGTTGCCGAGCTGGAGGTGCCAGCGCAGGACCACCTGGGCCGGCGTCTTCCCGTGGCGTTCGGCGAGGGAGACGATCGCCTCGTCCTTCAGCAGCGCGCCCTGGGCCAGCGGGCTCCACGCCTCGGTGGCGATCCCGTACTCCGCGTGCACGGCCCGCAGCTCGCTCTGCTGGAGGCCGGGGTGCAGTTCGATCTGGTTGACCGCCGGGACCAGGGAGCTCTCCTCGCGCAGGCGGCGCAGGTGCTCCGGCTGGAAGTTGGAGACACCGGCGGCCCGGATCCGGCCGTCGGCCACCAGCTTCTCCAGCGCGCGCCAGGTCTCGACGTAGAGGCCGCGGGCCGGGGTGGGCCAGTGGATGAGGTAGAGGTCCACATGGTCGAGGCCGAGCTTGGCCAGGCTCGTGTCGAAGGCGGCGAGTGCGGCGTCGTAGCCCTGGTCCGCGTTCCAGAGCTTCGTGGTCACGAACAGCTCCTCGCGGGCGAGTCCGGACTCGGCCAGGGCGCGGCCCACGCCCGCCTCGTTGCCGTAGACGGCCGCGGTGTCGATGGAGCGGTAGCCGGCCTCCAGTGCCGCTGTGACCGCCCCGGTGGTCTCGTCGTCGGGGACCTGGAAGACACCGAACCCGAGCTGCGGAATCGGGACGCCGTTGTTGAGTGTGACGGTGGGGACCGTGGACATGGTGGGGCCTCTCGTGATGTCGGACCGATCCGACCTGCGTACGATGGTTACTGGCGTAGACAATAATTGCACACGCGGGTTAATGGTAAACGCCGGTAAGCTGGCGGAGTCTGTCGGCCATCCGCAGCGGGATCTCAGGCATCCGCGATCGAGTCGAACCGCACCTGTCGCGCCCCACCCCCCGTGCGTCCGCGTCCACCGACCGGCGCAGCGCCTCGTGGAGCTTCGCCGGGGTCAGGACGCCGAGGAACCTCGCTCCGTCCAGGACCGCGACCCATCCGGCGTCGTGCTGCAGCATCTCGCTGAACGCCTGCTTCAGCGGGGACCCGACAGGCACCCACGCGTCCATGCGCCGCGCCGGACCGCCCACGGTGCCGTCCTGGCCCGCACCATGCAGGGCGTCCGCTGCCACCCAGTCGTGCAGCTCGCCGCCGCCGTTCAGGACGACAGCCCAGCGTGCGCCCGGGGCGTCCAGGCGCTCGGCGGCCGCATGCGCGGGTTCGTCCGTGCGGGCGACCGGAGGCTCCTCCAGGTCTTCGGGCTCGATCGCGGTGACCGACAGCCGCTTCAGACCACGGTCGGAGCAGCATGGTCTTCCTCACCCTCGACTGGAGGTTGAGGAATTCGTTCTGGAGGCGCTTGCGCACCACCGGGTCCACGGCTCCGAACGGCTCGTCCATCAGCAGTACCGGCGGGTCCGCGGCCAGATGTCCTCACCGCCCACCAGGATCCGGCCGGAGGTCGGCAGCGGTCGTGCCGTCCGGGTAGGCCTTGCTGGTCTGCTCGAACCGGATCATGAGTGCACGGTAGGAGCCACCGGGGCGGGCCGCACACGGGCCGAGACCGACCGGGTCACGGCCGTGTGCTGAACTGTCCGGGAAACACCGGATCCAGGAGTTCCCTTGAACAGCTACAGCCAGCCCGGCATCGTCCTCACCGACCGACGCTTCACGGTCCCCCTCGACCACGACGATCCGGGCGGCGAGACGGTCGAGATCTTCGCCCGTGAAGCCGTGGCGAGCGGGAAGGCGGCGGAGCACCTGCCGTGGCTGGTCTACCTGGAAGGCGGTCCCGGCTTCGGTGCCCGCCGCTTCGTGGGTACGGAGGCCTGGCTGGGGCGGGCGGTTCAGGAATTCCGCGTGCTGCTCCTGGACCAGCGCGGCACAGGTCTGTCCACCCCGGCCAACCGGCAGACCCTGCCGATGCGCGGCGGCGCCCGCGAACAGGCCGACTACCTCGCCCACTTCCGCGCGGACAGCATCGTCCGCGACTGCGAACTGATTCGCCCGAGGCTCACGGGCGGTGCGCCCTGGACCGTCCTGGGGCAGTCCTTCGGCGGCTTCTGTGCCGTCCGCTACCTGTCGGCCGCCCCGGAGGGACTCGAGGCCGTCCTCATCACGGGCGGCCTGCCCTCCCTCGACGCGCACGCCGACGACGTCTACCGGGCCGGCTACCCGCGGATCGAGCGCAAGGTGGCGGCGCACTACGCCCGCTACCCGCAGGACGTCGCCCGCGCCCGCGCGATCGCCGCGTATCTCGCCGAGCACCGTCCGGACAGCGCCGGGCACACGCTGACACCCGAGGGATTCCAGTCCCTCGGCATCATGCTGGGCGGCGGCAACGGCAGCCACCAGCTGCACTACCTCCTGGAGAACGCCTTCGTCGAAGGCCCGCACGGCACCGAGCTGTCCGACGCCTTCCAGGAGGCCATGCGCACCGCCACCTCGTTCGCCGGCCACCCGCTGTACGCCCTCATGCACGAGGCGATCTACGGCCAGGGTGCGCGGCCCACCGACTGGGCCGCCGAACGCGTCCGCGCCGAGTTCCCGCAGTTCGACGCCGCCGCAGCACTGGCGGGCGACGGCCCCGTGCTCTTCACCGGCGAGAGCATCCACCCCTGGCACTTCGACGTCGATCCCGCGCTGCGTCCCCTGCGCGAGACCGCGGAGCTGCTCGCCGCCCGCACCGACTGGCCCGTCCTGTACGACGCGGAGCGGCTCGCGGCCAACGAGGTCCCGGTGGCCGCGGCCGTCTACCACGACGACATGTACGTGGACACAGGCCACGCGCTCCGCACCGCGTCCTCGATCCGCGGCCTGCGTACGTGGGTGACCAGCGAGTACGAGCACGACGGCGTGCGCGCGGGCGGTCCCCGTGTACTGGACCGGCTGCTCGCCCTCGTCCGGGGCGAGGCCGACCGCTAGGGCCTCTCGGTCAGCCCTGCAGGGCTTCGAGCGTGGCGTCCAGGCCGGCCGCCGAGTGCGGCGCGCGGTTGTACGGGAGCTTGGAGAGGGCGGCGGCCATGCCGCAGGTGTTGCTCACCGCGGAGTAGACGAGTCCGGCGCCGATGCCCGCCGACAGCCACCGCGCCGCCGGGAAGCGACGGCCCGCGACGAGGCCGGCCACGACCAGCGAACCGGCGGCGAGGCGCACCTGGCGCTCCATCGGCCAGGTCGCCCTGGCGCCCACCGGACGGTCGAGCCCGCGCCCGTCGCCCTCCCAGGCGGATGTCCCGCCGGTCAGGGTGGCCGCGTCGATGTCCGCGTCGGCGAGGATCTCGCACGCCCTGGTGGACCGCACACCCGAGGCGCACACCACCAGCAGTGAGCCACGGGCGGAGGCCGACTTCAGGGCGGGCACCGCCTCGGTGAGCCGGTCGAGCGGAATGTTCAGAGCGCCGGGCACGTGCCCGGAGGCATACTCACCGGGGGCCCGGACGTCGATGACGGTGAACTCCTCCAGTCGGGCTGCGGCCTCGGAGGGGGAGAGGGAGGCGGGGCTGATCACGAGCGGGGTTCCTTTCGGTCGCCGGAGCGGGGGCGGCGCGGGGTTCTGCTCACCCCGGCGCCCCGGAAGGCAATAATACCCCTAGGGGTATTCCGCTCCAGCTCTGAGCGGCTGGTCGTACGGCGCGTCCGTCCGGAGCGGCTCCTTGCTCCCTGCCCCGAACCGCTGCCGGAATGCACGCATCCGTCACCTTCCGCTGGATAGCCTGCCGGGTATGACAGAGCAGCTGGAACCCATGCCCACGGACTGGCACCGTGCCCTGGCCGTGGTCGCCCACCCCGACGACCTGGAGTACGGCTGCGCCGCCGCCGTGGCCGGCTGGACCGACGGGGGGCATGAGGTCACCTACCTCCTGGCGACCCGTGGAGAGGCCGGGATCGACACGATCGCCCCTGCTGAGTGCGCTCCGCTGCGCGAGCGGGAACAGCGCGAGAGTGCCGCAGCCGTCGGTGTCGCCGCCGTGGAGTTCCTCGACCACCGGGACGGCGTCATCGAGTACGGCACGGCTCTGCGACGTGACATCGCCGCGGCCGTCCGCCGTCACCGGCCCGAGCTGCTCATCACCCTCAACCACCGGGACACCTGGGGCGGCGTCGCGTGGAACACCCCCGACCACCGCGCGGTCGGCCGGGCCACCCTGGACGCCGCGGGCGACGCGGGAAACCGCTGGATCTTCCCCGAGCTGGGTGAGCAGGGACTGGAGCCGTGGGACGGGGTGCGCTGGGTCGCCGTCGCGGGCACCGACCGGCCCACCCACGCGGTCGACGCGACGCCGGGGTTCGAGCGCTCCGTCCGGTCGCTGCTGGCCCACCGCACGTACATCGAGGTGCTGACGGACGAGGACCCGGAGGCGTACTGCCGTACGTTCCTCACGGGCACCACGGAAGCGGCTGCCGAGCGGTTCGGCGGCCGGCCGGCCGTCACCTTCGAACTCTTCGCACGCTGACCCGTCCGGCGGGCGCGGCTACGGGTGCCTGATTGACAAACAAGGTTGCTGATTCTGCAATGGGGTCATGAGTGAACAGAATCAGGGCGACCCCGAACTCGACGCCGTGCTCACCGGGGTGGGTCCGCGGCTGAGGCGGCTGCGCAAGGATCGCGGTGTCACGCTCACGGGGCTCTCCGAGGTCACCGGAATCTCCGTCTCCACCCTGTCCAGGCTCGAATCCGGTGGCCGGCGCCCCAGTCTGGAGCTGCTGCTCCCCATCGCCCGGGCCCACGAGGTGCCGCTCGACGATCTCGTCGGGGCGCCGCCGGTCGGCGATCCGAGGGTCAAGGCGAAACCGATCGTGCACGGCGCGAAGACGTCCCTGCCGCTCACCGCCCGGCCGGGGGGCCTCCAGGCGTACAAGGTCATACAGGAGGCGTCGTGCACGGAGGCGCCCGAGCAGCGCACGCACGAGGGGTACGAGTGGCTGTACGTGCTCAACGGCCGGCTGCGCCTCAAGCTCGCCGAGCACGACCTGGTCCTGGCCCCCGGTGAGGCCGCCGAGTTCGACACCAGGCTCCCTCACTGGTTCGGCCCGGCGGGCGACGAGCCGGTGGAATTCCTCAGCCTGTTCGGGCCGCAAGGGGAGCGGATGCATGTGAGGGCCAAGCCGAAGCGGTCGTGAACGGGTCCGGGCCGGGTGGCCGCGAGGTGTTCCCAGAAAGGCAAGCGACCGCTTAGTATGCGGCGGAGCAGTGGTAATGCCGACAGTGTTGTGGAGGCCCCTCATGCAGGCATGGCGAGTGCACCGGAACGGCGAGCCGAGCGAGGTGATGGAGCTCGAGGAGACGGACCGGCCGACCCCCGGGGACGGGCAGGTGCTGCTCGAAGTGCGAGCGGCGAACATCAACTTCCCCGACGCGCTGCTCTGCCGCGGCCAGTACCAGGTCAGGCCCCCGCTGCCCTTCACCCCCGGTGTGGAGATCTGCGGCGTGACAGAGGACGGACGGCGCGTGCTCGCCACCCCCGCACTCCCGGAGGGCGGTTTCGCCGAGTACGTCGTGGCGGACGAGGCGTCCCTGCTGCCGGCTCCCGACGCCCTGGACGACGCGGAGGCCGCCGCACTGCACATCGGCTACCAGACCGGCTGGTTCGGGCTGCACCGCCGCGCACATCTGCAGGCCGGTGAGACGCTGCTGGTCCATGCGGCCGCAGGCGGGGTCGGAAGCGCGGCCGTCCAGCTCGGCAAGGCCGCCGGGGCCACTGTCATCGGGGTCGCCGGCGGGCCCGAGAAGGCCCGGATCGCCCGCGAACTGGGCTGTGACCTGGTCATCGACCGCCGGAGCGAGGACATCGTCGCGGCGGTGAAGGAGGCCACGGGCGGGCGCGGCGCGGACGTCGTCTACGACCCGATCGGCGGAGACGCCTACGCCAAGTCCGTCAAGTGCATCGCCTTCGAGGGCCGTGTCGTCGTCGTCGGCTTCGCGAGCGGCGTCATCCCCACGCCCGGCCTCAACCACGCCCTGGTGAAGAACTACTCGATCGCCGGACTCCACTGGGGCCTGTACAACACCAAGGACCCCGCAGCCGTCCGCGCCTGCCACGACGAACTCACCAAACTCGCGGCGCAGGGCGTCATCAAGCCGCTGATCAGCGAGCGTGTCCCCATGGCCGAGGCGGCGCGGGCCGTCCAGCGGGTCGCCGACGGCACCAGCACAGGCCGCATCGTCGTCCTGCCGTCAGGAGGCACCCGATGAGCACCGCCATCGACGCGGCACAGATCCGCCGCCTCACCCAGGAGCTGCTGGCGGCCCACCCGCCGGCCACCACCGACCGCACCGACTTCCTCAAGGCGCGCTTCGACGCCGGCCTGGCCTGGGTGCACTACCCCGCCGGGCTCGGGGGCCTCGACGCGCCGCGCTCCCTGCAGCCCGTCGTCGACGCCGAGCTCGCCGCCGCGGGCGCCCCCGACAACGATCCCCGCCGTATCGGCATCGGCCTCGGCATGGCCGCTCCGACGGTCCTCGAATACGGAACCGAGGAGCAGAAGCAGCGCTTCCTGCGCCCGCTGTGGGTCGGGGAGGAGGTGTGGTGCCAGCTCTTCAGCGAGCCAGGAGCCGGTTCCGACCTCGCCGCGCTCGGCACCCGCGCGGTCCGCGACGGCGGGGAGTGGGTGGTCGACGGGCAGAAGGTCTGGACGTCGAGCGCCCATGTGGCCCGCTGGGCGATCCTGATCGCCCGCACCGACCCGGACGTGCCCAAGCACCGCGGCATCAGCTACTTCATCTGCGACATGACCGACCCCGGTGTCGAGGTGCGGCCACTGCGCCAGATCACCGGCGAGGCCGAGTTCAACGAGGTCTTCCTCACCGGCGTACGCATCCCGGACAGCAGGCGTCTCGGCCCGGTCGGTGCCGGCTGGAAGGTCGCCCAGACCACCCTGATGAACGAGCGCGTGTCCATCGGCGGAGCCCGCATCCCCCGCGAGGGCGGCATGATCGGCACCGTCGCGAAGACCTGGCGCGAGCAGCCCGGTCTGCGCACCCACGACCTCCACCAGCGGCTGCTCACCCTGTGGGTCGAGGCCGAGGTCGCCAGGCTCACCGGTGAACGGCTGCGTCAGCAGCTCGTCGCCGGACAGCCCGGGCCGGAAGGCTCCGGCATGAAGCTCGCGTTCGCCCGCCTCAACCAGGAGATCAGCGGACTCGAGGTCGAACTCCTGGGTGACGAAGGCCTGTTGTACAGCGACTGGACCATGCGCCGCCCGGATCTGGTCGACTTCACCGGACGCGACGCCGGCTACCGCTATCTGCGGTCCAAGGGCAATTCCATTGAGGGAGGCACGAGCGAGGTCCTCCTCAACATCGTCGCCGAGCGTGTCCTCGGTCTGCCCGTCGAACCGCGTAACGACAAGGACGTCGCCTGGAAGGATCTTGCCCGATGACCGCACAGACCGAAGCCGCCCAGGCGCCCGACCTGCTCTACTCGGAAGCAGAGGAGGACCTGCGGTCGGCCGTGCGCTCGCTGCTCGCCGACCGTGCCGACGCGCCGACGGTGATCGCCGGGATCGGGTCCGACACGCCGTACGACCTGCGGCTGTGGGAATCGCTCGCTGTGGGGATCGGGGCAGCGGGGCTGCTGGTTCCCGAGAAGCTCGGCGGCCAGGGAGCCACCCACCGCGAGGCCGCCGTGGTCATGGAGGAGCTCGGCCGCAGCGCCGTCCCGGCGCCGTACCTGACGAGCGCCGTCGTCGCGACCGAGATCCTTCTCGCGCTGGGTGCCGATGACGGCCCGGCCGCCGGACTCCTCGGTGAGCTGGCGGCGGGCAGCCGGATCGCCGTGCTCGCCCTGCCGTTCGCCACGCCCCCCGCCGACGGGGGCACCGCGATGACCGGCACCCTGGAGCGGACAGTGACCGGTGTCGCGGAGGCGGCGGCGGCCGACGTGCTGCTGGTGCCCACCGCGGAAGGGCTGTACGCGGTGGAGACCGGCGCGGACGGTGTCGCCGTCCAGCCGCTCGTGCCGCTCGACCTGACGCGCCCGCTCGCCACGGTCACCCTGACCGGGGCCACCGGGACCCTGCTCGCGGAGGCGGCGCCGGCGGCCACCGCCGTGAGCAGGGGCCTGCTCGCCGGTGCGGGGCTGCTCGCGTCCGAGCAGCTCGGACTGGCCGAGTGGTGCCTGACCGAGACCGTCCGGCACACCCGCGAACGTCACCAGTTCAACAGGCCGGTGGGCTCGTTCCAGTCGCTCAAGCACCGGATGGCCCAGCTCTGGCTGGAGGTCGTCTCCGCGCGCGCAGCCGCTCGTAACGCAGCGGACGCGCTGGCGACCGGCAGCCCCGACGCGCCGCTCGCGGTGGCCGTGGCGCAGGCCTACTGCTCCAAGGTCGCGGTGCACGCCGCGGAGGAATGCGTACAGCTGCACGGCGGCATCGGGATGACCTGGGAGCACCCTGCGCACCTGTATCTGAAGAGGGCCAAGGCCGACTCGATCGCGTACGGAACCGCGGGTCGCCACCGTGAGGCCGTAGCCGACCTGGTGGAGCTTCCGGCTCCGTGAGCCGGCGACGGGGCGGGGGCACGTGATCGCACGTGCCCCCGCCCTGTCATACCCTGCGGACGACCGGAGCGGTGAGCAGGGGAACAGCAGACGCAGCGCAACCGACGTGCGGACGAAGGGCGTTCCAACTCTTGGCAGGTACCTGCCTATCGGTCGTTCCGCGCCTCCATAATCGTCGCGTCCCCCCGCCCGCTCTGCCCGCCCGACCGCTTCAGGGAGACCCCATGGCACACCTGACCCGTCGCAGAGTCGTCACCACCGCCCTCGCCACCGCAGCCGCGGGCGCGTTCATCCCCGCCCAGGCAGCGGCCGCGGCACCTACCGCGACCGCACGCCCCCGTGGGCCCCGGCCGCTGGCCCGGGCCCACGCCCACAACGACTACCTGCATCCGCGCCCTCTCCACGACGCGCTCGCGCACGGCTTCACGAGCGTCGAGGCGGACATCTTCCTCGTCGACGGCGAACTGCTCGTCGCCCACGAGGCCGAGAGCCTCGACCCCGCACGCACCCTCGTCTCGCTCTACCTCGACCCCCTGCTCGCCCGGGTCCGCGACAACCACGGCACCGTCCACGCCGGAGACCCCGCCCCGCTGCAGCTGCTGATCGACATCAAGACCGACGGCGCGGCCGCCTACCTCCAACTCGACCGGGTGCTCCGCCGCTACCGGCCGATTCTCACCCGCTCCGTCCACGGCCGGGTCCGCACCGGCGCGGTCACCCCCGTCATCTCGGGAGACCGGGCCGCCCGCGTCCCGATGGAGCAGCAGACCACCCGGTACGCCTTCTACGACGGCCGCCCGGAGGACCTCGGCACCGCCGCTCCCGCCTCCTTCGTCCCGCTCATCAGCGGCAACTGGGCCACGAGCTTCAGCTGGCAGGGGACCGGCCCCTTCCCCGCCGCCGAGCGTGCCAGGCTGGGCACCTTCGTCGCTTCGGCCCACGCGAACGGGCAACGAGTCCGCTTCTGGGGCACGCCCGACCTCCCGGGCCCGGCACGCGACGCCGTCTGGACCGAGCTCGTCGCGGCCGGCGTCGACCACCTCAACACCGACGATCTGGCAGGGCTGGAGGCCTTCCTCCGCGGACACCGGGGCGGCGGCCGGCGAGACGGCTGACCGTCGCCGGCAGCCGTCTCCGGTCACCGTGCGTCAACACCCGTTCGGCGGACACGCCGGTGCGCCGAACGGCCCCTCCGCTGCGCCACACTGGCGGCCGAATGCCGCAATTCCGGCGCGGCGGAGGAGGTTGGCCATGGCCATTTCGATCTCAGTGGTGCTGCTTCTGCTGGTCCTCGCAGCGATCTTCCTGCGCAACGGCGGACTCAAGCTGTCGCACGCGATCGTCTGTGCGCTGCTCGGCTTCCTGCTGGCCAGTACGAGCATGGCCCCCACCATCCATGAAGGGATCACCGCCACCGCGAACGTGGTCAGCGGCCTGAGGCCCTGACCCCGCACGCACCGTCCGGGTGCGGGAGAATGTCTGCCCGATCGCGGCACAGTGCCGCAGGGGACCCGACCGGGGCGGTACCGTCGTCCGAGGGCCCCTGCGCGCGCTTCGTCGACATGGCTTGGACCTGACCGATCCTCGCCACGTACCTGGAGAACGCATCCATGTCATTCCCGCCCCCCGGACGGCACTCGGGCGCCGCCCACCACGAGTACTGCAACAACGCCCTGTGCTGCCGCTGCCAGCAGCGCCAATGGACGACGAAACTCGGCGACGAGCGCCTCTGCGGCCCGTGCGCCGCCTGCTGCCGCGACTGCGGCCGCGCCCCCGCGCCCCATCTGGACGGGCTCGACGACGGACTCTGCGCCGAGTGCCGGGGCCGCTGCGGGCGGTGCCAGCGGGCCCTGCCCGCCGAGGGCACCTGCACCTGCCGCAAGTGGCGCGAACGCGCGGCCGGCGATCCGGTCACCTACATCCTTCAGGCCCTCCCGCAACCGCTGGTCCAGGCACTCGGCCACCGCCACCCCCGTACGGTGCACGATCTGATCCACCAGGAACTCGCCCGGCGAACCCCGGACCAGCTCCTGGAGCGGCTCGAACGCAGGTGGAACGTCCGCTGGTCCCACGCCCTCCACGAGAAGGAGGAGGACGGCCGCCGCCGCTGGGCACCTCAGGAGATCGCCGAGGCGCTCGTGAGCCCGGGCCGCTGCGCGAATCCGCAGTGCGAGGACGGCTACCTGATCACCACCGACACGCCGTGTGGCCAGTGCCTTCGCCCCACCCACCGCTTCGTCACATCGGTCGCTGACCGGACGGCCACCTCGGAACACGCCCGTGCGACCGCCGCGCAGATCCGGCGCGCGCTCGTGGAAGGCCGCTCGACCAAGCCGGGCAGGCGGCGGCCCGCCGGCTGAGCCCGCTCAGCCCTTGTCCAGCGCGCCCCGCACCAGTGCCGCGGCGAGTACGGCCGGGTCCTCGTCCTTCGCCAGCCGGATGAGCTTGTCCGGCGTGGTGGGCAGGCCGAGCCGTTCCGCTCCCTGGAGCGCCTTCGCGTCCAGATAGGGCGACGCCTCGGGCCACACCGTCTGGACCTCGCGCAGGAAGATGTCGGCGCCCGCCGGGCCTATGCCGGGAAAGCGGCGGAGACCGGAGCGCAGCGTGTCCGCATCGCCGTCGGCCTTCCGGCGCAGGCGCCGCAGGTCACCGCTGTACTCGTCGAGCAGGAGCTGGGCACCGTCCCCCAGCTGGGTCGCCGTCCGTTCGTCGTACCGGCGGTAGCCGCCCTCGCCGAGCGCGTCGACGCGCTCCTGCCATGTGGCGTCGGCCATGCGGCGCGGAGTGCGCAGCCGGTGCGAGAACAGCGCCTGCGCCGCGGCCACCGCCACCTGCGCGCGGATCCGCGCGCTCAGCAGATGGCTCAGGACGAGCAGCTGGTACAGGGGCTGGGGGGTGTCACGCAGCCGGATGCCGGCCTCGGCGGCGTATGTGGTGCCGTGCCGCTCCAGCAGCGACTCAAGAGTCCGGCGGGCGCTCACGTGAACCCGAAGATCCGCGCGATGAAGTAACCGGCGACGACGAGTGAGCCCAGCAGCACCACGGCTGCCCAGAAGACCGGGTGTTCCCAGATCCCTCCGTCGGCGCGTTCGACGTGCGCTTCGCTTATGCAGCCCTCGGCCGGAGGTGTCTCCGTGGGGGGCGTGAGTGAGATAGCCATGTATCCACCTTCTCTCCTGGCGCACGTCCCCGCGAGGCCGGTGCCGATGGGGCACGCGTACGTCCGTACGGAGTCCGACCGGCCCCCGAAGCGCTGCGGTGCCGTGGAACGGGGCACCTTCAAGGAATGCCTGCAGTTTCCACGCCCGAGCCCGTCGTCAAACTCGTCCAGCGCACCGCCGAACCGGCCGCGGCCCAGACACTGCGGTCGACGGCGGCGGCCGTCATCGCCTTCGCCGTGGCCCAGGCCGTACTGCCCGAGCCGCACCCCGCACCGCTCACCGCCCCTCTGACCGCCCTCCTCGTGGTGCAGGTGACGCTCTACGCCACTCTGACCACCGGGATCCGGCGTGTGAACGCCGTCGTCGTCGGAGTTCTCATCGCCAGCGGGTTCAGCTCCCTGGTGGGCCTCAGCTGGTGGACCCTTGGCCTGACCATCTTCACCTCCCTGCTGATCGGGCGGCTCGTACGGGTCAACGAGTTCGTACCCGAGGTGGCCATCAGCGCGATGCTCGTCCTCGGCGTCGCGCAGGTCGCGGACACAGCATGGGAGCGCGTGCTGGAGACGCTGATCGGCGCGGGAGTCGGCCTGCTCTTCAACCTGCTGCTGGCACCGCCCGTCTGGGTCGAGTCGGCGGGTGCCTCCATCGGCGGCCTGGGAGAGCGGATGGGCAAGATGTTCCGGGCCCTCGGTGAGGAGATCGGCGGCAAGCACCCGGTGCGCGAGGCGGCCGCCCGGCTGCACGAAGCCCGCCGTCTGGACCACGACATCGTGGAGGTCGACGCATCCCTGAGGCAGGCCGAGGAGAGCTTGATGCTCAACCCTCGCGTCAAGCAGGGGCTGCTCTACCGCGTCGTCCTGCGGACCGGGCTGGACACGCTGGAAATCTGCGCCGTGGTGCTGCGCGTCCTGACCCGCACGCTGACCGACCTCGCCAAGGCGCGCACCGACGAGGCGCTCTTCCCGGAGGACGTGGCCACGGACCTCAGGGAGCTCTTCGGGCACATGTCCAATGCCATCGAGGGGTTCGCGCTGATGATCACCACGCCGATGGCCGAGAGCGGCGAGGAGGCCGAGGACCGCCTGGCCGACGCCCTCGCCCGCAGTCGCGCGACACGCGACCGCGTGGCGGATCTGCTGCTCGAAGACGTCCAGGAGCACCCGAGGCAGTGGCAACTGCACGGCGCACTGCTCGCGGAGGTCGACCGCATCCTCGACGAACTCGACATCGACAAGCGGACGGAGCGCCTGGCCGAGGAGCTGGACCGCCGTTCCGCCGAGGCCCACGAGCGCCACCCACGGCTGCGGGAGGTGTCCCGCCGGCTGCGCGGCGCGACGCAGGTCCGGCTGCGGGCCGGCGAGTGAGGGACGTCAGTCCGCCCGTCGGCGCGGCTCATCGCCGGACCGCGTCCGGCGCCGGTGGCTGGTGTCGCACCACGGATACATCCGGCTGCGCCGGCACATGCAGACGGCCACGACGAACCGGTCGGACACGGCCACACTGCCGTCCGCGCACGTGACTTCCACGGGCCCCTCGACCAGAAGAGGGCCCTCGTCGCCGAGGGTGATCCGGCACGGGCGTTCAGGCTTGTTCGGCACGTATGACCACCAGTTCCTCCGCCGTCTCTTCCTCGTTCATCAGCCCCGTCGCCCGAAGCCACCGCAGTCTGGAGCGCAGCACGGGCCCGAGGGGCACCAGGGCGCGGGAGCTGACATGAGCCCGCATCCCGGCATCCGAGAGGCGCCGCAGGGTCACTTCGCTGTCGCACAGGCCGGAGTGCACGAGGAGGAGGCGCCCTCCGGGGCGCAGCGCCGCCGGGGCGGTCTCACAGACCCTGTCCAGGATCGCCCGGCCGTCGCGCCCGGCCTCCCAGGCCCGCGCCGCACCGCGCCCGGGAAGCCGGCCCAGGGGGGACGGCACATAGGGCGGGTTGCAGATCACCAGGTCGTAGGACCGGCCGGGCAGGGCCGAGAGGAGATCGCTGCGTCGCACGGTGACGCGCCGGCGGTGCAGCAGCGCGTTCAGGCGGGCCGTCGCCACGGCTCGCCACGCGACGTCCACGGCCGTCACCCGCGCTCCCCGCCGCGCCGCGTGCAGGGCGAGGGCACCACTGCCCGTGCCGACGTCCAGGACCTCGGTGCCCGGGCCGATGTCCTCCCGGTTCAGTGCCGCCATGAGCAGGAGAGTGTCGTGCTGGGGTGCGTACACCCCAGGGAGGGTCATCAAGCGGGCATTACGGGTGTCCTCGGCCATGTCTGCTGACATCTGCGACTCCATTCGGTGCTTCGCCGGCGGTGCGGACCAGGGCTGTGGTTCAGGCCTGCCAGTCCGCGAGCAGCCGGTCGCCGAGCCGGTCCTCGAGACAGGAGGTGGCGGTGATGCCGAACGCGATGTCGGCCGCCAGTTCGGGTTCGTCCTCGAGCAGACCGCCGATCACCTCGCGGCGCACCACCTGCTCGTGCACCGCGTCCGCTTCGACGTGCTCGGTGTAGAAGAACTCCGCCGCGGGACCCGCGCCCGTGCGCTTCATGGCGTCGGCGAGGCGCCGGGACGCGGGGGAGGAGGTGATCTCGACAGCGGCGAAGTGACCCACCAGCGCTCCGCGCAGCCGACGGTGCAGGCCGAAGAGCGACATGAGGTTCACCAGGGCCAGCATGGGCGCGCAGCCCTCGTCCAGATAGCGGCCGTACGTCGTGTCGAGGCCCAGATCCGTCATGAGGTCGGCGAACAGCTGAGCGTGGACGCGGTCCGCGCGCCCGGCGCCGAACTCGTCGTACTCGATCGCCGCCATGCCCGCCTTGGCCCGTCCACTGAGGCGGGGCAGCACCCACGCGTGCGGGTCGGCCTCCTTGAGGTGGTAAAGCGAACGTTGCGCCGCGTATGCGCGCAGATGGCGCAGCTCGCCCCGGTCCTGGAGGAACCACGAGACGCCGGATCCGCGGACCGGCTCCACGAGAAGGCCGTCCAGGATCTCGTCCAGGCTCGCGTGCACCGGGGCGTCGCGCCGGAGAGCCGTCAGGAAACGGTCTTCCAACGCTGCGCGTACGGCGAGCAGGGGCGGGTCCCACTCCCATTCGGGGCGTACGCCGCTGAACCCGCGATAGTGCAGCTCGTAACAGACGTACAGGGCGAGCTGCAGGTCGTCGCCGTACGGCTCGGCAGCCCCGGCGGCCTCCGGGTCCGGTAGAGCGCCGTCGTCCCGCAGGTAGCCGATGACCCCTGTGGACAGCGCGCCGCGTCCCCGCGGAAGTGAAGGTCCTGTGCGTTGTCGTGACATGGCTTTCCTCCTGCCCCGGCATGCCCCGGAGTCACATGGACAACCGTGATCGACTGTACGCCGAACGCCCGCGACCAGCCTGTCCGCAGGGACGCGCCCCTGCGCGGGGCCCTACGGACGGGGCTTCCGTGCCGTCCAGTCCAGGAGCCGTTCCACCGGCCAGGTGGTGACCACACGGTCCACGGGTACTCCGCACTCCTCCGCCCGCGCACACCCGTAGATCTGCCAGTCCAGCTGCCCCGGGGCGTGCGCGTCGGTGTCGATCGAGAGGAGGGCACCCGACGCGACCGCCTGCCGCAGGAGGTCGCGCGGGGGATCGAGCCGCTCCGGGCGGCAGTTGATCTCCACCGCAGTCCCGGCCTCGGCACACGCCGCGAAGACCCGCTCCGCGTCGAACTCCGATTCCGGACGCTTCTTCCCGCCGAGGAGGCGCCCCGTGCAGTGCCCCAGGATGTCCGCGTGCGGATTGCGTACGGCGGCGAGCATCCGCTCCGTCATCGCCCGCGCGTCCATGCGCAGCTTCGAATGGACCGAGACGACCACCACGTCGAGCCGCTCCAGCACGTCGGGGTCCTGGTCCAGCGAGCCGTCGTCGAGGATGTCGCACTCGATTCCGGTGAGCAGTCGAAAGGGCGCCCACCGCTCGTTGAGCTCGGCCACGACGGACAGCTGATCGAGCAGGCGTTCGGTCGAGAGCCCGTTGGCCACGGTCAGTCTGGGGGAGTGGTCCGTGAGCACCGCCCACTCGTGGCCCAGCTCGGCCGCCGTCCGGCCCATCTCCGCGATCGGGCTGCCCCCGTCGGACCAGTCCGAATGCAGATGGCAGTCCCCGCGCAGGGCCGAGAGGAACGCCTCACCGCCGGAGGCCAACGGTGCGGACGCCTCTTCCTCCAGCACCTCGAGGTATTCGGGCGTCGTGCCTTCCACCGCCTCACGGATCACCTTGGCCGTCTTCGGCCCGATGCCGCGCACCGTCTCCAGCGAACCGTGCGCCACCCGCTGGGCGACCTCCTCGCCGTCCATGGAGCTGATGGCCTCCGCCGCCGTGCGGAAGGCCTTCACCCGGTACGTGGCCGCCTGGGACCGCTCCAGGAGGAACGCGATCCGCCGCAGTGCCTCTGCCGGATCCATCGTCAGGGCCGCGCGGTGTGATGAGGATGCCCGTGCGTACGGCGGGCTTCCTTCATCTCCGCCTCGTAGAGATGGCGCCGCCCACCCGCGAGCTCCCGGCGTACCCGCTCCTCGACCGCGACGAACGGCCGGTAATAGGTGTCGTCGTACGCCTCGACGATCTGGAAGGTCCAGCAGCCGGGGATGACGTTGCGGCCCAGGATCTCCCGCTCCACCAGGTCGGCCTGGGCCGCGTGACCACCCATCCGGAGCAGCTCGACCGCCCGGTCCAGCGTCAGATCCGCACCGCCCGTGAGCTGGTGAAACCCGTAGAGCTGCCCCCGTGCACGCTCCACCCGTTCCAACGCCTCCGTCAGCGCTCCCAGCGCCTCGACGATCGTGTCGTCGACCCCGGACGGCCGAACGTGGACTTCCTCGGGCCCGTCGGGGCCACGGCTCTCACTCATGCCTACGACTCTGCACGCGTCCCGGGCGACGCGTCCCGCCGGAACGGCGAAAGGGTGAGCGCTTCTCCGGCCGCCCCCGTCCGTCGAGGTGCGGCGGAACCGATTCTGATCAGACTGGACCTCATGGCAGAGAACCGTCGCGCCCGATCCGGGCACACAACGAAAACGGCAGCCCCACGTTCCTCGTCCCGACGCGGCCCCGAGCACGCTGCCCGTGCTGCCTGCGAGAGCCTGGAAAGACTGATCTGCCACCCCGCGGAAGGGGTGTCGGCGGTGAGGCGCAACGACGACGGATGGTGTGTCGTCGTCGACGTGCTCGAAGTGGCCCGCATCCCGGACACCACGAGCCTGCTGGCCTCCTACGAGGTGCAGATCGACGAGCGGGGCGAACTCACGGAGTACAGCAGAGTCCGCCGCTACCGGCGTGGCTCCGCCGACGAATGACCCGTTTCGCCTCTCACCCGGAAGGACGCTCCATGACCACGACCATGTACGCCGACGAAGTCGCCCCGTGCCCGCCCAGGGCCGGCACGCTCTACGACGTTCTGGAACTCATCCTCGACCGCGGCATGGTCATCGACGTGTTCATCCGGGTGTCGCTGGTCGGCATCGAGATCCTCAAGATAGACGCGCGCATCGTCATCGCGAGTGTGGACACCTACCTGCGCTTCGCCGAGGCGTGCAACCGGCTCGACCTGGAGCGCGACTCGGGCAGCACCACCATCCCCGAGCTGCTCGGCGGACGCGCCGCCAAGTCCGTGGGCAAGCGCAAGGTGCGCAAGACGGCGGAGTCCGTCGGCGACTCCGTCCGTAAGGCCGTGGGGAGCGGTGACGATGACGACGATGAGAAGGAAGAGCGGCCGAAGAAGCGCCGGGCGCCCGCGCGCGACGGGGCGAGCCGACGCCAACGCGCGGAGGCGTGAGCCGTGACCGAGAGCCGTGTGTACGTGTACGCGATCATCCGGGCCGGAGCGGAGCTTCCGGCCGACGCGGTCGGCGTGGGCAGCCCTCCCGCCGCGCTGCGGCTGGTCGGTGACGGGCGGGTCACCGCCGTCGTGAGCGACGCGCCGGAGCAACTGCGGGCGCGCCGCCGGGACCTCATGGCGCACCAGGAGCTGCTGCTGCGCCTCTCGGACAGGGGCCCCGTGCTGCCCATGCGGTTCGGCGTGATCGCACTGGACGAGGCGTCGGTCCGTGCCCAGCTGGCTGGATCGGAGAGCGAGCACCTGGCGACCCTCCACCACCTCGACCGGAGCGTGGAGATCAACGTGAAGGCGCTCCCCGCCCAGGACGCGCTCGCGGCTGTCGCCGCCGAGGAGAAGAACGTACGGCGGCTACGCGAAGAGGTCCGCCGCCGCCCCGGTTACGAGGCCAACGTGCGGCTCGGTGAGGCGGTGGCAACCGCGCTGTCCCGCCGAGCTGCCGATGCCGGGGGGAAGCTCCTTCACCAGCTCACGCCCATGGCCCGGGCGGTGGCTGCCGGGCCGGAGGTTCTCGGATGTGCGCTCAATGTGTCGTTTCTCGTCGACCGTAAGGAGAGCGACGCCTTCCGGGCAACGGCGCAGCGGTTCGCCGACGCGCACAGGGAGCGTGTCGAGCTTCGCGTCGCGGGTCCGCTGCCCTGCTACAGCTTCGTCCCCTCCCGTGCTCCGCGGGCGACGGTCTCGAGGGTCTGAGATGGGACTGTTCACCGGCCTCCTCCTGCTGCCCCTCGCTCCGGTCCGCGGCGTGATCTGGGTCGCCGAGAAAGTGAATGACGCGGCCGACCGCGAGCTGCACGACCCGGGTGTGATCCGGGCCCAGCTCGCCGCGCTGAACCAGGAGCTCGAGGACGGCAACGTCGGCCTGGAGGAGTTCGAACGGGAAGAGGCGGAGTTGCTCGACCGGCTCTATGCCGGACAAGCCCGCCCCGCGCCGAACCATCGAAGGTGACTTACTCATGGAAGATCAGACAAAGGTGACGCTCGCCGCAGCCGTTGTGGGCGGATACGTACTCGGTCGCACGAAGAAGGGGCGCGTGGCGCTCTCCGTCGCGACCTATCTGGCAGGCAGACGCTTCGGCCTGGAGCCACGCCAGCTCGCCGCCGAAGGCATGCGCCGGCTGGGCGAGATGCCGCAGTTCGCTGAACTTCAGGACCAGTTGAAGGGCGAGGTCCTCGACTCCGGCAGGAAGGCACTGACAGCGGCGGCCGACAGGGGCATGAACTCGCTGGCCGACGCCCTCAGTGACCGGACGGCGCGGCTGGAGGAGTCCGACGAGGACGAGGACGAGGACGAGTACGACGAGGACGAGGAAGAGCAGCCGGAGGAGGAAGAGGAGGAAGACGAGGAAGAAGAGGAAGAAGAACCGGAGGAGGACGAGGAGGAAGAGGAAGAGGAAGAGGAAGAAGAACCGGAAGAGGACGAGGAGGAAGAAGAGGACGAGGAGGAGCCGGAGGAGCCGCGGCCGAGCTCTCGCAGGGGCAAGTCCTCCGATGAGGCAGCCGGCAAGAAAGCGGCGGCGAAGAAGCAGCCCGCTGCGAAGAAGGCTGCCGCCAAGAAGGCACCGGCGAAGAAGTCCGCGGCGAAGAAGTCCGCACCGGCCAAGAAGACCGCTGCCAAGAAGACCGCAGCGAAGAAGCCGGCAGCGAAGAAGGCAGCACCGGCCAAGAAGAAGGCGGCGGCCAAGAAGTCGGCACCGGCGAAGAAGTCCGCAGCCAGGAAAGCGCCTGCCAAGAAGTCGGCTCCGGCCAAGAAGTCGTCGGCCAAGAAGAGCACTTCAGGCAAGAAGGCGACGTCATCGAAGCGAGCCGCGTCCCAGCGCGGCGCACGGCGGAGGTAGGCAGCAATGGCCAGGACGGACAAGGACGAGCCCGAGTCGGAAGCCTCGGGCATGGACCGCCTTCGCGAGGAGCTCTCGAACTTCGTCAGCGCACAGACGGGGAAGCTCGCGCAGAAGGCCGGCGACAAGCTGACCGGGCTCACGGGGCAGCTCACCGACGTCGCCGAGAACGGCGGCTCGCTGCCGTCGGTCGCCTCTCGCGTCGTGCAGGGCGAATCGCCGGTAAAGGCCTTTGTCTCGGAGAAGGCCGGGGACGTCAAGGACAAAGTCGTGGACAAGGCCAAGGACGTGTTCGGGGGTGGGAAGGGCAAGAGCCAGTCCGGCGGGGGTAAATCGATGAACATCATCGAGGTCCTCGATGTGGGGGTGCCGCTGCGGGACGCGTACGACCACTGGACGCGTTACGACAAGTTCGGCAGCTTCACCAAGGGCGTTCAGAGCGTTTCGATGGATGAGGAGATGTCGAGCGACTGGAAGGTCAAGATCGGCCCTTCCTCGCGCGGTTTCAAGGCAACGGTCCAGGAACAGATCCCTGACGACCGCATCGTGTGGACCTCCGAAGGAGCCAAGGGCTCCACGCGTGGTTGTGTCAGCTTCCACGAACTGGCGCCGAGCCTCACCCGGATCGTCCTCGTGATCGAGTACTACCCCTCGGGATTCTTCGAGAAGACCGGCAACCTGTGGCGGGTACAGGGCCGGCGGATGCGACTCGACTTCAAACACTTCCAGCGGTTCGTCACGCTCACCGATGAGGAGCCTGAGGGCTGGCGCGGCGAGATCCGCGACGGGGAAGTCGTCATGACGCACGAAGAGGCCGAGGAGAAGGAGGAAGCCGAGAACGAGGAGTCCGAGGACTCGGACTACGAGGACGAAGAGGCGCCGGAGGGGGACGAGGAGGAGGAAGAGGAGCCGGAGGACGAGGAGGAGGACGAAGAAGAACCCGAGGAGGAGTACGAGGACGACGAGGAACCCGAGGACGAAGAAGAGGAAGGCGAAGAGCCCGAGTACGAGGACGAAGACGAAGAGCCCGAAGAAGAGGAAGAAGAGGAACCCGCCCCCAGGAAGCGAAGCGGACGGAGGGCGTCGAGGTGACTGATCTCGACGTCGGGCGGGAGGCGTACCCCATCCCGGGGCCGCAGAACACCAACCTCGCGGACATCCTCGAACGCGTCCTCGACAAGGGCATCGTCATCGCGGGTGACATCAAGATCGACCTTCTCGACATCGAGCTGCTCACCATCCGGCTTCGCCTCTTCGTGGCCTCCGTCGATACCGCGAAGAAGGCCGGTATCGACTGGTGGGAGACGGATCCCGCGCTGAGTTCGCGCGCTGCCCGCAACTCCCTCCTGGACGAGAACCGTGAACTGCGCGAGCGTCTGGAAGCGCTCGAGTCCAAGACGGACGAGACATCGGACAACTGATGAGCAGGGAGAATCGAACCACATGACGGAGCGGGGACCCGGACAGCCTTCGGACAGAAGCGCCCTCTATGTATTCGCGGTGTGCGACGCACCGGATCCGGCGGTGTTCGCGGACCTGCCGGGTGTCGCGGCCGGCCAACCGCTGCGCCTCTTGCGGTTCGGTGAGCTGACCGCGATCGTCCAGTCCGTCCAAGCGGCCGATTTCACGGACGAGGTGTGGCAGGTCCGTATGTCGGACCGGGACGAGCTGGAACGATACGCGCGCGCGCACCACGACGTGGTGTCGGCAGCCGCCGCGTCGTGCCCCACCGTCCCTGTCCCGCTCGCCACCCTCTATCACGGGGAGGACCGGGCCCGGCAGGCCCTCCTCGACGAGTCCGTCCGCTTCAGCACCGCTCTGGAGCGCACGGCGGGCCACTCCGAATGGGGAGTGAAGGTCTACGCGGCCGATTCCCCGGTGCCCGACCCGGGCCCCGCTCCGCTCCGGCCGGAGACACCGGCCGGGCGTTCCCGCCCCGCCCCCGGAGCCGGTCTGGCCTATCTCGAACGCAAGCGAGGAGTGCAGGTGCGGCGCGAGCAGCGACATGAGGACGCCCTCCGGCTCGCCGAAACGGTGGACGCGGCGTTCGGGAACCTTGCCGCCGCGGGGCGCCGTCTGCGGCTGCACGCTCCCGAACTCGTGGGAAAGGGGCGCGTCCAGGTGCTCAACGCCACCTACCTCGTGGCGGAGCACCGCGGGGCCGAACTCCAGGAGCTCACCCGGGCACTGAGGGACGCGACCGGGGCCGGGATCGACATCTCCGGGCCCTGGGTGCCGTACTCCTTCGTCGGTGAGGTGTAGAGATGGAGCGCGAGGTGGTGCCCTGGGACAACCCCGAGCCACTGAGCGGACCCATCGGGGTGCCGCTCGTCGATCTGCTGGACAGGGTCCTGGCGACGGGGGTGGTGATCAGCGGAGACCTGGTGATCGCGATCGCGGACGTTCCGCTCGTGCGGCTGTCGCTCCACGCCCTGCTCTCGTCCGTCAACGAACGCGTCCCGGCTCCCTGGGCGGACGGAGGCCCGCTGTGACCACTTCACGACTCGACGTCGACTCGGACCAGTTGGGGCGCGATCTCGTCGCCCTGGTGCTGACAGTGGTGGAACTGCTGCGGCAGCTGATGGAGCGGCAGGCCATCCGCCGTATCGATCAAGGGGACCTCACCGACAGCCAGGTGGACGAGATCGGCACCACGCTCATGCTGCTCGACCAGCGGATGGCTGAGCTCTGCGAACAGCACGGGGTGCGTCCCGAGGACCTCAACCTGGATCTGGGTCCGCTGGGCACCCTTCTGCCCCGCGACTGACGCAGGCGAAACCCGGATGTTCACAGAAGCAACTGAATGAGCTCGGGTCTGGGCGTGGTGACGGCAAAGGCATATGCTCATATATGTCCACAATATCCGCACGGGGTGTTCGTTCCGGAGGTAGCCATGATCATCATCGGAGCCATCCTTCTGATTCTCGGCCTGGTGACGGGTCTCGGCGTGCTGTGGACCATCGGGATCATCCTGCTCGTGATCGGGCTCGCCCTGTGGCTCCTGGGTGCTGTCGGGCACGCGGTCGGAGGTCGCCGGCATTACTGGTGATGTCGCCTCGCCCGTGTTTGAGGTGAGAGTGGCGGGGCAAAGCCCAAGTGGCGCGGGAGCGCTCCCACGCCGGTGGATCCCCCCCACCTCCCCTCGAAATGGAGATCGCACCATGATCTGTCATGATCGCGTCAACTTAGGCGGCTGGGTACTGCGCTTGGGCGGCGTATTCGTCGCCGCTCTCCTCTGTCTCCTCCCGTGGACAGGCACCGCGGACGCCCACGGCTCCGTCGTCGACCCGGCCTCCCGCAACTACGGCTGCTGGCTCCGCTGGGGCGATGACTTCCAGAACCCGGCCATGGAGCAGGAAGACCCCATGTGCTGGCAGGCGTGGCAGGCCGACCCGAACGCCATGTGGAACTGGAACGGGCTGTACCGCAACGGATCCGGCGGCAACTTCCCGGCCGCCGTGTCCGACGGTCAGCTGTGCAGTGGTGGCCGGACGGAGAGCGGACGGTACAACTCCCTCGACACCGTGGGCGCGTGGAAGACCACCGACATCACCGGTGACTTCACCGTGAAGCTGTACGACCAGGCCAGTCACGGCGCCGACTACTTCCAGGTGTATGTCACCCGGCAGGGATTCGACCCCGCCACGGAGGCGCTGACCTGGGGTGACCTGCAGCTGGTCGCGGAGACGGGCAGCTACGCCCCCAGCCAGAACTACGAGATCCCCGTGAGTACCTCAGGTCTCAGCGGCCGTCATGTGGTCTACACGATCTGGCAGGCGTCGCACATGGACCAGACGTACTTCCTCTGCAGTGACGTGAACTTCACCTGACCCTGCGCCGTGCTCCCGACCTGGACCCCGTCGGCCGTTCCTGACCGGCGGGGTCATCGAACGATCGTGCACCCGGGCGTGTGTGCGTCTGTCAGGTGATCGATTGGCGGTGCGCTCGGGGCCGACCTAACGTCGATGAGTGAACGTTTCCGTTCTCCCCTGACTTGTTTGGCGACTAGTGCTATGACCGGATCGCAAGCGAAGTCTCCGCCTGTTGCCGGATCCCCGGAGCGGGGCCACGGCAAGGGGATCGCCCTGCTCGTCATCGCCTCGTGCCAGCTGATGGTGGTCCTCGACGTCACCATCGTGAACATCGCTCTGCCGCACATCCAGTCCTCCCTCGGGTTCTCGACCGAGAGCCTGTCGTGGGTGATCAACGCCTACACCCTGACCTTCGGCGGGCTGCTTCTGCTCGGTGGACGGCTGGGTGACATCCTCGGGCGCCGCAGAGTATTCATCTTCGGTGTGCTGCTCTTCGTGGTGGCCTCGCTGCTGGGCGGACTCTCGCAGGATTCCTGGCAACTGCTCGCGGCGCGCGCCCTACAGGGCGTCGGCGGCGCGATCGCCTCACCGACCGCGCTCTCCCTCATCACCACGACCTTCCGCGAAGGACCCGAGCGGAACCGGGCGTTCGGTGTGTTCGCCGCGGTGTCGGCGGGCGGAAGCGCGATCGGCCTGCTCGCCGGCGGTCTGCTGGTCGAGTGGCTCGACTGGCGCTGGGTGCTCTTCGTCAACATACCCATCGGCCTGCTGATCGCCCTCGGAACGCCTCGCCACATCAAGGAGTCCGAGCGGCACCCCGGCCACTTCGATCTCCTCGGGGCACTGACCTCCACCGTTGGCATGGTGCTGCTTGTCTACGGCTTCATCCGGGCCTCCGAGGACGGCTGGAGCGACAGGCTGACCCTCGCCTCCTTCGGCGCCGCCGTGGTGTTCCTCCTGGTCTTCCTGGCCGTCGAGCGCCGGTCGAGGCAGCCCATCACACCCCTGCGCATGTTCAGCGACCGCAACCGCTCCGGCGCCTACGGGATGATGCTGTGCCTGGCCGCGGCGATGTTCGGCATGTTCTTCTTCCTGACCCTCTTCGTGCAGAACATCCTCGACTTCAGCCCGCTGCGCGCCGGGCTGGCCTTCCTCCCAGTGAGCGCGATCATCGCGATCAGCGCGGGTCTCGCCTCGCGGCTGCTGCCACGATGGGGCCCCAAGCCGTTCATGGTGACGGGTGCGGTCCTGGCCGCGGTGGGGCTCGGCTGGCTCACGCAGACCGATGTCCACAGCACCTACCTGGGCAGCATCCTCGGACCCATCCTGGTCTTCGGATTCGGTATGGGCATGCAGTTCGTGTCGCTGACCCTGATGGCGGTCTCGGGTGTGGCGCCGCGAGAAGCGGGGGCCGCGTCCGGAGTCCTCAACGCCACCCAGCAGGTCGGCGGTTCGCTGGGGCTGTCCATCCTGGTCACGGTGTTCGGTACGGCCAGCCGCAACGAGGCGACGGATCAGATACCGCGCTTCCTCTCCGAAGCGACCCCCGCGCAGCAGCTGGAGTTCCGCAGGACCGGTGAGCTCCCCGCACCGTGGGGTGACCAGGTACTGGCTTCCGGCGTCTCCAGCGCGTTCATCGCCGCCGCCGTCTTCTCCGTCGTCGCGGCGCTGGTGGCTCTGCTGGTCATCCAGGTCCGGGCCTCCGACCTGGAACGCCTGCGGGGCGGAGGGGCCATGGGCCCACCGACGGCCGAGCAGAACGCTCCGGAGGCAGTCGCGGGCGCAGGGGACCCGGATTCGGGCCGCGCCGGCGATCCGCGCGACGCCGGAGTTCCGACACGAAAACGAGACGGAGGCGAAGGTTCCCCTCCACTTGGATAGGGTGCCGTTCGCCATCAGTGTCCTTCGGGGGAGATACAAGTAGATGAGTGGTCAGCAGCAGGACCGGGGCAACGGCTCCCAGATCTTTCAGCCACTGGCTGGGGACGACCCGGCGACGATCGCCGGATACCGGATCGCGGCCAAGCTCGGCGCAGGCGGGATGGGCAAGGTCTACCTGTCGTACACACCTGGCGGGCGCCCCGTAGCGATCAAGGTGATCCGGCCCGAATTCGGCGAGGACGCGGAGTTCCGGCGCCGCTTCGCCCAGGAAGTGCAGTCCGCGCAGCGGGTGCAGGGTCTGTTCACGGCGCCAGTCATCGACGCCGACACCGAGGGCACGCAGCCCTGGCTGGCGACCGCGTACGTGCCCGGCCCCTCCCTCGCCGACGCGGTCGCCGCGCACGGAGCACTGCCCGTACAGGCGGTGCTCCTGCTGATCGCGGGCATGGCGGAGGCCCTCCATGTCATCCACGGCGCGGGCATCGTCCACCGCGACCTGAAACCCTCCAACGTGCTGCTCGCCGCCGACGGGCCCCGGGTCATCGACTTCGGCATCGCCTACGCGGCCGACGCGACGTCGCTCACCGGCAGCGGGGTGACCATCGGCACGCCGTCGTTCATGGCGCCCGAACAGGCCGCCGGCCGCAAGGTGACCCCGGCCACCGACATCTTCGCCCTCGGGCAGGTGGCGGCGTACGCGGCGACGGGCATCCCGGCCTTCGGCGAGGGGACCTCGCACGGAGTGCTCTACCGGATCGTGCACGAGGAACCGGACCTCACCGGGGTTCCTGAGCGGCTCACGGAGCTCGTCACCCGTTGTCTCACGAAGGACCCCGCGGGCAGGCCGTCGATCGCCGAGATCATCGAACTGTGCCGGACCGCGAACGCGGAGACGGTCCTGCGCCGTCCCGAGGACTGGCTTCCCGCGCCGGTGGCCGCCGACATCACCGTACGCGCGGCCGCTCCCGCTCCTGTCCAGACCCCGCCGCCCCCGGCCACCGCCCCGGGTGCGGCGTACTCACCCACCGCGCCCGCCTCCCCGGCACCGGTCGCGCAGGCCCCCGCCACACCGCCCCCGGGGTTCGGGCCGCCGCAGCCCTACCCGCACCACCAGCCGCAACATCCCACGCAGCCGACCGGTGCGCAGGGCCGTGCCTACGCACCCACCCAGCATCCCTCGCCTTCGCATCCGCAGTCGTATCCCGGGCCCGGGCGTCCCATGCCCGCCCGCGTGAACCAGGCCGCCGCGCCGAAGAAGAGCACGGGCAGACGCGCTCTGTTCATCGCTCTCGCGGCCGCACTGGTCTTCGGTATCGCGGGCGGTGGCACGGCGTACCTGCTGGGCAAGGACGACGAGAAGCAGACACAGGGCGGGAGTTCGCCCCAGGGCGGGCAGAAGGGGACGGCGAGCGGGACGCCGGACCCGGACGCGAAGCCCGCGGACACCTCGGACGACGACGCGGAGGAGAAGCCCGCCCCCGAGCCCGCCGAGTACAACGGCATCAACCTCACTGCCGGCTACCACCTGACCCTCGCGGACGAGGACGTACGGCCCCAGGAAGGCGAGGACGCCGGGTACGAACTCTCCTACGACACAGGCGGATACCTCGACGCGGAGAGCACCGACGGCAAGCTGGTGCTGCTCGACCCGTCCCAGGAGGGTTCGCTCGAGGCCTGCCGGGCGGACACCAGGTTCACCGAGAACATCGACACCGAGAAGCTGTCGAAGGGCCGTCAGGTCTGCGTGTTCACGGGCAGCGGCCACATCGGTCTCGTGACGGTGCAGGGCTTCTCGGTAGAGGACTCACCGAGCAAGTACATGACTCTGGACCTGACGGTCTGGCGCAACGCTGCCGTCTGACGGACCGTGCCGACTGACGGCGGACGGTGGGGCGTTCCCGGCCCCACCGCCCGCCTTCCGCCGAGGCGGGTGTCAAGCCAGATTCACGAGACGGATGTAGCGCACCCAGTCCCAGTGGACCCCGGGATCCGTGTGGTCGCTGCCGGGCACCTCGTGATGACCGATGATGTGCGCGCGGTCCTTGGGCAGGCCGTAACGGTCGCAGATGTCCGCCGTGAGCCTCGCCGACCGCTCGTACATCGGGTGGGTGAAGTACGACGGCTGGTCGACCCAGCCCTCGTGCTCGATGCCGATACCGGGCGTGTTGTAGTCCCAGTTCCCCGCGTGCCAGGCGACGTCCCGCTCCCGCACGCACTGGGCCACGAGCCCGTCCCCCGAGCGCACCACGTAATGGGCGGACACCTTGCTGGCCGGGTTCCGGAAGATGCCGATCGTCTCGGTGAACGTCTGCTGGGCGACATGGATGATGACGCGGTCGACGGAGTACTCCGAAGGACGGTTCGCCACTGTGTAGTTGGACGTGGACGCCGGAGCCCACTGGGCACCGGGGTGGTCCGTGTCCGCCGTCGGCGCGGCCACGGCACGGGCCGAGGCCGGAAGGAGCGCCGCGGTGGCCGTCACCGCGGCGCTCTGAAGAATCCGTCTGCGTTGCATCGGTGCTCCTGTGCGATGGACGTGCGTCCGGTCTACGGCACAACACGCCCCGCCCCACCCGTACGGTTCCGCCCCGGAGAGGACCGTACGTGCCGGGGTGCACCGGCGACCCGCGCGCCCCGGCCCTCAGGAGCCGGACTGCACCCCGGCCAGAGCTGCCGCGGGATCGTCCTCCGCCGGGCCTGCCGGGACCCACCGGCCGCGCTCCTTGACGTACGGCCACCATCGCCCGTCGGGCCCGTACCGCAGCTGGGCACCGGAACCGACCACCGTCCAGCGGTTGTCGGCGGCACGGAGCTGCGGGCCGTCGCCCTCCTCCCACGCGGAGGCGAGCTGCGCCCGGGCGCGTGCGAGTTCGTCGGGGCCGGGCAGCCACTTCCCGTCGCACACCGCCAGCGCGGCCGTCCCGCCGTACCTCCAGGCCCGCACCGCTACGTCGAGACCGGCCGGTCCGCGTTCGGCCGCCGCACCGAGACGGGCCGCGAGACGGGCGTCGGGCCGGCCGTCGGCAGCCAGCCGCACGGCGTCCTGCTCCGGCGTCAGCACGGCTGTCAGGGGCTGCTGTCCGTGCCCGACCGCGAGCGCCTCCGCGAGCATCGCGAAGGCCCGTACGGCGCTGTCCGCCGCCAGGAACTCCAGAGCCGAAGGGTCGACGCCCCCGGCCGGATCCGTCTCCGTGTCCAGCGAGGGCGGCACGCCCGGCTCCGCCGGCAGGGGCGGGGGAGGGGGCAGCGGCGGCAGGATGTCCCGCGCCGCGTACGCCTCGTCGGCCCGCACCCCGCGCGCCGCCGGAATCCCGGCCGACGACTCGTCACGCGTCCCGCGGACGGCACGCGCGGCGCTGCGCACCTGCAACTCGTCGAGCAGCCGCCGCTCGTCGCGCCCCCGCAACAGCAGGAGCACGAAGGGGTCCTGGTCGAGCAGCCGTGCCACCTGGTAACACAGGGCACCCGTATGCGGACAGTGGTCCCAGGCCTCGCAGCTGCACTCCGGCTCCAGGTCGCCGATGCCCGGCAGCAGTTCGAGGCCGGCGGCGGCCGCGTCCTCCACCAGGTGCGGCGGCATCTCGCGGTCGAGCAGGGCGGCGATGTGCCCCGACCGCTCGGACGCCATGTCCAGGAACCTGTCCCACTCCTCCTCGGTCAGCCCCTGGAGCAGCACGTCACTGCGGTACGCCGTCGAGTCGCGGTCCTGCACGACCGCTGTGATCCGGCCGGGCCGGACGGAGACCGCGCCGACCCTGCCCTCCCGGGCCAGCCGCCGCCCCTTCTTGAGCTGCTGACCGTCGAGTGCGGTGTCCTCCAAGGCCTTCAGCCACGCCTGCCCCCACCAGGAAGAGGCGAATCCCCGGCCCTGTGCGGGCGGCAGTGCGGCAAATGTGCGCTCCGGCTCGTAACCCTCGTTCATCGTGCGCCCCCTCGCAGCTCGACCAGCCCGGCCAGCTCCGCATCGCTCAGTTCCGTCAACGCGGCCTCGCCGCTGCCGAGTACCGCGTCCGCGAGCCCTTGCTTCCGGGCCAGCATGGCGGCGATCCGGTCCTCGACGGTGCCCTCGGCGATCAGCCGGTGCACCTGCACCGGCTGGGTCTGCCCGATCCGGTACGCGCGGTCGGTGGCCTGCGCCTCCACGGCCGGATTCCACCAGCGGTCGAAGTGCACGACGTGAGCGGCCCGGGTGAGGTTGAGCCCCGTACCCGCCGCTTTGAGCGACAGCAGGAAGACCGGTACCTCGCCTGCCTGGAACCGGTTCACCATGGCCTCCCGCTCGGCGACCGGCGTGCCACCGTGCAGGAACTGGGTGGGGACCCCGCGCGCAGCCAGATGCTGTTCCAGGAGCCGGGCCATCTGTACGTACTGGGTGAACACCAGCACCCCGGCGCCCTCGGCCAGGATCGTGTCGAGCAGCTCGTCCAGCAGCTCGACCTTCCCCGAACGGTCCACGATCCGCGGCTGTTCCTCCTTGAGGTACTGCGCCGGGTGGTTGCAGATCTGTTTGAGCGCCGTCAGCAGCTTCATGACCAGCCCGCGCCGGGCGAAGCCGTCCGCGCCGGAGATCTCCTCGAGCGTCTCGCGTACCACCGCCTCGTACAGGCCGGCCTGCTCCACCGTGAGCGACACGGCGCGGTCGGTCTCCGTCTTCGGCGGAAGCTCCGGAGCGATTCCGGGGTCGGACTTGCGGCGCCGCAGGAGGAACGGGCGGACCAGAGAGGCGAGCCGCTCGGCCGCGGCGGGGTCGTTGCCTCCCTCCACCGCGCTCGCGTAGCGGGTGCGGAAGGTGCCGAGCCGCCCGAGCAGCCCGGGGGTCGTCCAGTCGAGGATCGCCCACAACTCGGAGAGGTTGTTCTCCACCGGCGTACCGGTGAGGGCGACACGGGCCCGCCCACCGACGGCGCGCAGCTGCCTCGCCGTCGCGGAGTGCGGGTTCTTGACGTGCTGTGCCTCGTCGGCGACGACGATGCCCCAGGACGTCTGGGCCAGGCGCGCGGCGTCGAGACGCATGGTGCCGTAGGTGGTGAGGACGAACTCGCCGTCCACCAGGCCTTCCAGCGAACGCGACCCGCCGTGGAAGCGGCGTACCGGTGTCCCCGGGGCGAATTTCTCTATCTCCCGCTGCCAGTTGCCCATCAGGGAGGTGGGGCACACCACGAGCGTGGGCCCGGCAGCGGATTCGATGCCCTGCCGGTGCAGATGCAGGGCGATCAGTGTGATCGTCTTGCCGAGTCCCATGTCGTCGGCGAGGCAGCAACCGAGACCAAGTGAAGTCATGGTGTGCAGCCAGTCGAGGCCACGCAGCTGGTAGTCGCGCAGACTGGCGTCGAGCGCGTCCGGCTGCCCGACAGCCCGGCGGTCCTCCGACTCGGGGTCGGCGATCCTCTCGCGCAGCTGCTCGAGCCAGCCCGTCGCCGCCACTTCCACCCGGTGCCCGTCGACGTCGGTGGTTCCGGTCAGCACGGCCCCCAGCGCGTCGATGGGGGTGACCTTGCGGTCCTGGGTCCCGCGGGCCCGGCGGGCGTCCTCCGGATCGATCAACACCCACTGGTCACGCAGTCTGACCAGTGGTCTGCCCGCCTCCGCGAGCTGGTCGAGCTCCGCGCGGCTCAGGTTCCTGCCGCCCAGCGTGAACCGCCAGTCGAACGCCAGCAGTGCGTCGGCAGACAGGAAGGACGGAGTGTCCCCTCCCGTCCGCGCGGTCGGCGCGCCGTCGTCCTGCGGGCCGATCACCGCTCGCGCGGTGAGCTTCCTCGACAGCTCTCTGGGCCAGTGCACCTGGACGCCCGTCGAGGCGAGCGCCCTGGCCGCCGGGCCCAGCAGTTCGGCGATCTCCTCGTCGGCAGGCTCGACCGCGTCCGGAACCGCCGCCGACAGAAGGGGCGCCAGCGGGGGCCAGGCCCGGGCGGCGCGCCGCAGGGCGAGCAGGGCGTCCATGCGGGCGCGCGGACCGAACAGCGAGGCGGCGGGGGAGCGGTCGGCCCACACGTCCGCCGCGTCGGCGACGTGGGCGGGGTCCTGGACGCTGTGAATCTGCAGGACCGCACGGAACGAGGGGGCGCGGCCGGCGTCCTCCACGCCCTCTGCGTCGACCGCAGAGCCCAGTCCCGAGACCTCGACACGGAGGGAGAGCCGCACGCCCGCATCGTGACCGGCCGCGACGTCGGCGGCCCACGTCCGGAGCCCTGGCAGATGCTGCGCCTCCGGCGAGGCGAACGCCGGTGTGCCCGTGGCCAATCCGGCCGCCGGGGTGCGCGGGAGCCCGTCCACCACCGCGTCGAGGAACGACCGCAGCAATGACTCCGGTTCGGCGAGCATCACGGGCTCGGCCGCGGGATCGATCGGCACCGCATGAGCATCGGGCGGCATGGAAGCCGCCAGCACCCGGATCCGCTCCAGATCGTCCGCCGTCAGCGGACCGGCCCGCCAGGCATCGCGGTCGGTGGGGCTCAGTCCGGGCAGCAGCAGTCCACGCGCGACGAGTTGGAGCGCGAGGACGCCGGCAGCGCCCCAGAACGCCGCGGAAGGGGACGAACGGGAGTCCGCCCGCGCCCGTGTCAGGACCGGCAGCGCGTCGCGCACAGGCAACAGCAACGCCGGGACCGCACAAGGGCGGACGTCGCCTCCGACGACCGTCAGCTCCGCCGGACTCCCTGCTTCACCGGGAGGGGTGCTACCGTCCGCATTCCAGAACGCGATCAGGCCGGTACGGGCCGGATCCGCGGGGAGGAAGACTGCGGAGCAGCGGGACAGTTCAGAGATCTCGTTGAGCGTTGCCGCAGGGAGCCTGTGCACAGCGATGTCAGATTCCTCAAATTTGACTAGTGAGCCCGGGGTTCGCCGAGGGTACTCCACCCACGGCCCGTTCCGGGAGAAATGCACAGTGATCCACCTCACTCATTTCTGCCTTCTGAAGCCTGGGGTGCAGCCCGCGACACCACCGGACAGGGGGCTTTCCCCCGTATGACCGGGGTGATGGCGCCATGGCTGCCGCAGGCCCGCTCTCCGTACGTTTGACGAGGTCAGCGCAGATGCCCAGAAACCGGAGACGTCATGCCCCAGGCGGTAGCAGCCACCGTTGCGCAACACATCGGCGACGGATCGGAGGGCCCGGCGGTCCCGCCGGCCACCGGAAGTGATTTCGCACCGCTCCTGAAGACCGTCAAGGGGCAGGGGCTCCTGGAACGGCGCACGGGCTGGTACGCGGCGGGGATCGCCGCCAACATGGTCGCTCTCGGAGCCGTGATCACCAGCATGGTGCTCCTCGGTGACACCTGGTGGAACCTGTTCCTCGCCCTGCCGCTGGCCGTCCTGTGGACCCGCACGGCGTTCTTCGGGCACGACGCGGGCCATGCCCAGATAACCGGCGACCGCAAGGCCGGCCGGATCGTCGGTCTCGTCCACGCCAATCTGCTCCTCGGAATGAACGAGGCCTGGTGGAACGACAAGCACGTACGCCACCACGCCAACCCCAACCACATAGACAAGGACCCCGACGTCGGGGTGGGCGCCCTGGTGTGGACCCAGAAGCAGGCCGCTCAGCGCGAGGGTTTCGCCCGCTGGCTCACCCGCAACCAGGCGCGGCTCTTCTTCCCGATGCTGCTCCTCGAAGGCATCGCGCTCAAGATCTACGGCTTCCAGTTCCTGCGGCGGCAGCCCGCCCGTGAGCGCGTACTGTCCGGCCTTCTGCTGACCGGTCACCTCGCGCTGTACGCCACGCTGCTCCTGACCGTCATGTCTCCGGGCAAGGCCGTCGTCTTCGCCCTCGTGCACCACGGTCTGTTCGGTCTCCACCTGGGCATGGCCTTCGCTCCGAACCACAAGGGCATGGAGATGCCGGACCCCGACGGTGACCGCTGGGGGCACCTGCAGCGCCAGGTCCTCACCTCGCGGAACGTGAAGGGTGCCGTGCTCACGGACTGGTTCCTCGGCGGCCTCAACTACCAGATCGAGCACCACCTCTTCCCGAGCATGCCCCGCCCCCACCTCCGGCTCGCCCAGCCGCTGGTGAAGGCGCACTGTGCCTCGATCGGGATGCCGTACGCGGAGACCGGCATCATCGAGTCCTACCGGCAGGCCCTGGAGCACATGCACGAGGTCGGCGAGCCGCTCCGGTAGACCGTCGCGCTGCTCGTGCCGCGAAGCCGGAACCGACGGACGCTCGCAGGCGTTCTCTCACCAGGAGCGGCCCCGGCCGCGGAGGAGGCACGATCATGTCGAACGGTGCAAAGATCGCCATCGGGGGAGTTGTCGCAGCAGTCGTCCTGATTCCGTTCATCGGATTCTGGTGGTCGCTGCTGGTCCTCATCGGCGTACCCACGGTCGGGTACCTGATGCTCGACCCGTCGCAGAGGCGCAGGCTCCGCAGGATCAGCCGTAAGGAGATAGGGCGCTGAGCAGCACGGTCATCGCGGTCAGCAGCAACGGCGAGTACTCCTTCACCAAGCCGAACAGGGAAAGCGTCACGCTCCTCGCCGGTCTCGGTGTGGAGGGGGACGTCCACGCCGGTGTCACGGTGAAACACCGCTCGCGGGTCGCCCAGGACCCGACGCAGCCCAATCTGCGTCAGGTGCATCTCATCCACCAGGAGCTCTTCGACGAGCTCAGGGACGCGGGATTCGAGGTCGGCCCGGGCGGCCTCGGGGAGAACATCACCACCAGCGGAATCGATCTCCTCTCGCTCCCCGTGGGCACGCTGCTCCACCTCGGCGGCGAAGCCGTGGTAGAGGTGACCGGCCTGCGGAATCCCTGCCTGCAGATCGACAACTTCCAGAACGGACTGCTCAAGCAGGTCGTCGGCCGCGCGGACGACGGCGCCGTCGTCCGCAAGGCCGGAATCATGGGCGTCGTCACGGCGGGCGGAGTCGTGCGGCCCGGCGACGCCGTCGAGGCGGAGCTGCCCGTCGGGCCGCACCGTCCACTGGAGCGCGTGTAGTACACACGGGTCGTGCCCGGCGAGCCTCGCGCGGCTCGTGTGCGCGCCACGCGTCAGGACGGCCGGACGGCCAGTTCGTCGAGCGACTTCAGCAGGCCCGGCAGCTCCGGGCCGCGGCCGACCGGCATGATCTCGCCCGGCTCCTCGTCCAGCAGGATGAACGCGATGTCGTCGGTCCTGGCCACCAGGGACCAGCCGGGGCCGTCGGCCCGCAGTGTCCGGGCCCCGCCAGGGGCGAACGCGGAGCGGATCCGGCCGGGCGGGGGCGGAGATTCGAGATACGCCCGGGCCGCTTCGAGCGCCTTGCGTACGCCGGGGTGCTGACCGGACGCGGCGGGCTCCGCCGTGGCCCTCGCTTCCCCGGCCGGAGCTTCCCCGTCAGGAGCCTCGGTGCCCGGAGCTTCTCCCGCCGGAGCCTGGCCGTCCGGAGCCTCGCCGTCCGGCCCGGGTTCCTCGGGCCGGACGAACGCGGTCTCGTCGTCGATCTGCTCGCGCCACGCGGCCCACTGCAGGGCTATCTCGTCCGCGCCGAGGCGCCGCTGCGGAGCCCCCCAGACCTCGGTGTCCGGCGGCGTCAGCGGCGCCGGGCCCTCATCGTCCGGGCCGGGCAGCGGGTCATGCGGCTCGGGGACGCCGGGCGCGGCGACCGACAGTGCGAGCGGCCACCCCGGGAGCGCGCAGACCACCGAGCGGTCGTCGGGGGAGAGGTCGTACTCCATCCCGCAGTCCCACGAGGCGATGGCGACGGCCACCAGTGAGACGTCCTCGATGACCACCGTCCACCGGGCACCGCCGCTGTCCTGGCCGAGCACGAGGCCGTACCCCTCGGCATACGGCTCCAGACCGAGCGCGGCGCACGCGGCCACGTAGTCGTCGCCGAGCACGCTGGGGAACTGGGCGGGCGTCAGCAGCACCGCGGTCAGCACAAACAGCGCGTCGTCGTCGGCGACCGTGTCGTCCGTCGCAGCCACAGCACCCACCCTCATCCCTGATCGCTCGGTCCGTCGGCGCACCTTAACTACTCGGTAACCCTGTCGTCGAGGCCCTGACAAGCGATAACGGCCACGTACCCGGAGCGCGCCACCGGCCACCGGGGCACGCCGCAGCGCCCCTCGTGCCGTGGTGCCGGCTGCCCGGCACACGTAGGGTTGTGGCTCCGGCCGACGAGGGGGACAGCATGGTGAAGCGGTTCGAACGTCTGAAGGAGATCCAGCGGCTGGACCCGGAGCGGGACTTCCTCGAGATCTACCGGCTCACCGTGTCGTACGAGTTCCCCTGGGACATCACCCGCGCTCTCGAACTCGCCCTGTACCGCACGTACGCCGTCCCCAGCATCGGCCGACTGCTCGCCGAGACGGGTGAACTGACGGAACGTTCACAGAAGAGGTACGACGACACCGCACTTCTTCTCGACGCCGTCGTCGAGCACGGTTTCGACAGCGAGGAGGGCCGTACGGCCGTCCGGCGGATCAACCGGATGCACCGCAGCTACGACATCAGCAACGACGACATGCGTTACGTGCTGTGCACCTTCGTCGTCACCCCCAAACGCTGGCTCGACACGTACGGCTGGCGCAGGCTGTCCGGCCACGAACTGCGGGCCTTCGCCGCGTACTACCGCACGCTCGGCGCCCGGATGGGCATCCAGGAGGTGCCGCAGACGTACGAGGACTTCGAGCGCGCCCTGGACTCGTACGAGGAGGAGCACTTCGGCTGGGACGAGGGCGCACGCGCGGTCTCCGACGCCACCCTGGCCCTGATGGGCTCCTGGTACCCGCGCCCGCTCGCTCCCGTGGTCCGCAGAGCCAGCCTGGCTCTCCTGGACGATTCGCTGCTCCGGGCGTTCCGGTACGAGCGCCCGGGCCCCCTCGCCCGGGGGCTGACCCGCGGGGCCCTGCGCCTGAGGGCCCGCGCCGTACGGCTCATGCCGCCGCGTTCGACCCCGCATTACGCCCGCCAGAACCCGGAGATCAAGGGTTACCCGGACGGCTACGAGGTGGCCGGGCTCGGCACGTTCCCCACACCGGGTGTGCGCGGCTGCCCCGTGCCGCACGGGCGGCCCTCGGACGCACCGGCCGAGTGACCGGGAGGGTGGCAGACGGGACGGAGGGGCCCCAGCGCCCGGGGGCCCGACGGCGACCGCTCAGCCGGTCCTAACGGCCAGTGCCAGGAATCGGCTGTCCTCGTCGGTGTAGGCGTCCAGCCGCCAGCCCGCGTCCGCCAGCAGGGGCGTAAGGCGGGGCTCCGCCCTGCGGTCGTCGTCCGAAACGACCCGGCCGTGCCGAGCGGCCAGCGCGGCACGGCCTATGGGGTGGAACAGCGCGAGCCGGCCACCCGGCCGCACCACCCGCGCCAGCTCCGAGAGCCCTTGTCCGGGGTGCGGGAGATGCGAGATCAGCCCGGCGGCGAAGACGGCGTCGAGGGACCCGGCGCGCAGCGGAAGCCGCGCGGCATCGGCCCGCAGCAGGGTGCCGCTCGCCGCCCTCCCTGCCCGCCGGGCCGCATCCAGCATCGCGGGCGTCAGGTCGGCCCCGAGAACCGTCCCACCGGGTCCGACGGCGGTACGCAGCGCCGCCAGCGCGCGCCCCGTACCGCACCCCGCGTCGAGCACGGCGCCGCCGGGACGCAGACCGAGCTCCCCGACGGCGACGGCGAAGGCCGGACCGTCATCGGGGAAACGGCTGTCCCAGTCCGCCGCCCGCGCGGAGAAGAAGTCCTGCACCTGTGTCCGGTCATCGGCCATACGGACATGATCGCGCAGCCCGCACCCGAGCGGAACGGCACGAAGCGGTGCACATGTTCGAACGTTGCCTGATCGTTCGGGAACATCTCTCTGTCATATCCCAGCACCTTTCGAAATGCGCCCCTGGTGTGCGCCCCGGTGCGGGCTAACGTCCCGGATCCATGGGACACCTGGACCACGCCACCTTCGGCTGGCTTACCCCCGTGCTGTCGTACGCGATGGCAGCGATCGGCGCCGCACTCGGACTCCGCTGTACCGTGCGCGCGCTCGGCACCAGTGGCCGTTCACGCCGCAACTGGCTCGTCACGGCCGCGTCCGCCCTCGGCACCGGCATCTGGACGATGCACTTCGTCGCCATGCTCGGATTCGGCGTCACCGGCACCGACATCCGCTACGACGTGCCGCTCACCCTCCTCAGCCTGCTGGTCGCCGTGCTGGTGGTCGGGGCGGGAGTCTTCACCGTCGGCTACGGCCGCGACCGCACCCGGGCCCTCTTCGTCGGCGGCCTCACGACGGGCCTCGGCGTCGCCAGCATGCACTACCTGGGCATGGCCGCTCTGCGCCTCCACGGCACCGTCGCCTACGACCCCCTGCTGGTGACGGTCTCCGTCGTCATCGCCGTCGTCGCCGCCACCGCCGCCCTGTGGGCCGCACTCCACATCAGGTCACCCGGGGCCGTGGCCCTCGCGTCGCTCGTCATGGGCGCGGCGGTGAGCAGCATGCACTACACGGGAATGCTGGCCGTCGGCGTGCGGGTCTCACCGTCGGGATCCGAACTCCCCGGAGCCACGGTGATGCAGTTCATCTTCCCGCTCGCCGTCGGCCTCGGTTCGTACCTCTTCCTGACCTCGGCGTTCGTCGCCCTCTCCCCGCCCGCCCGGAACCACACGGCCGAGGCGTCGACCGCGGCCGAGGACGCCTCCGCAGAACGGCCCGCCGAGGCCGCCGCCACCTGACGGTCGCCGCACCCGCAGCTCACCTGCCGTACACAGCGATTCGGGGCACAGAGCTCCCCACCCGGAACGAGGAGGCCATGCGCACACCCCGTACGACGACCCCGGACCCCGGCGCGCACACCGGCAGGCCCGTGACACCGCCGCGCGGACGGCGCGCACACGCCGGACCGCCCGCGTACGAACGTCCCGTGCCCGAGGCGGAGCGGCCTTCCCCCGCCGGGCCCGAACCGGGACGCGGGTCCCTGCACCCCCGGACCGTACGGGCAAAGATCATTTCACTCCTGATGGTGCCCGTCGTCTCTCTGCTCGCCCTCTGGGGACTCGCCACCGTCACCACGGCGCAGGACGTGGCACGCCTGCGTGAGGTCCAGCGCGTGGACAACACGGTACGGGCCCCGGTCGCCGCGGCCGTCGGGGCGCTGCAGAGCGAACGCACGGCGGCGCTGCGCCAGCTCGTCGCCCCCGGCGCCGGGCACGCCGGGGCCCTGCGGCAGCGGGGCGAACGCACGGACACGGCACTTGACGCCCTGCGCCTGGGCGACGCGTACACCGTCGCCGACGCCGGCATCCTCTCCGCAGGAGCCGCCGGCCGGCTGAGCACGTTCCTGGACCGGGCGCAGCGACTGCGGACCCTGCGCACCGGGATCCTGGACCCGCCCGAGGGGGATTCCGGCACGTCCGAGGCCACCGACGACGAGACGCGGACCGCGTACACGCGGTACACGGAGACCATCGCCGCGGCCTTCGACGTCTCCGGGGCCCTGACCGGCACACAGGACGCAGGAACCGGATCGGAGGCCCGTGTTCTCCTCGAACTGGAGCGGAGCGGGGAGATGCTGGCCCGCGAGGAGGCCCTGCTGGCGTCGGCCCTGCCGACCGGCAGATTCGACGGGGAACAACTGCGCCTGTTCACCGGCGCCGTGGCGACCCGCCGGGCTCTGGCCGGGTCCGCCGGAGCCGATCTGCCGGCCGCCGGACGGGAGGCCTGGCGTGCCCTCACCGACCGCACCGCCTACCGGCGGCTCACGGCGGCCGAGGACACCGTGCTGGCCGCACCCCCCGGCCGCCGCGCGGCAGAGGCGGTGCCCGACGCCTGGGAGCGGGACGTGGCGACGGTACGCACGGAGCTGCGCGCCATCGGGACGCCGGCCGACGACCGTGCGTCCGACCGCGCGGGCCCCTTCGCACATGCGCTGTTCAGCCCGGCGGGGGCAGCCGTCCTGCTCGGATTCCTCGCCGTCGCCGCCTCGTTGGTGATCTCCGTGCGGATCGGCCGCGGGCTCGTCGTCGAACTCGTCGGCCTCCGGGACGGTGCGCTGGAGATCGCCCGGCACAAGCTTCCCCACGCCATGCGGCGCCTGCGTGCCGGTGAGGAGATCGACGTACGGGCCGAGGCGCCGCCCGGACGGACGTCCCACGACGAGATCGGCCAGGTCGGGGAAGCCCTGGACACCGTGCACCGTGCGGCCCTCGACGCCGCGGTCGAACGTGCCGAACTCGCCAGTGGCATCTCCGGGGTCTTCGTCAACCTGGCACGCCGCAGCCAGGTCCTCGTCCACCGCCAGCTCACACTCCTCGACGGGATGGAGCGCCGTGCCGACGACCCGGGCGAACTCGGTGACCTGTTCCGCCTCGACCACCTCACCACCCGCATGCGACGGCACGCCGAAAGCCTGATCATCCTCTCCGGCGCCGCCCCGGGGCGCGCCTGGCGGATGCCCATACCGCTGACCAACGTCGTACGCGCGGCGGTCTCGGAGATCGAGGACTACGCGCGCGTGGAGGTGCGGGCGCTGCCCGACGCCGGCGTGAAGGGCGCGGCGGTGGCCGACCTGACCCATCTGCTGGCCGAACTCGTGGAGAACGCGGCCCAGTTCTCGCCACCGCACACCAAGGTGCGGATCAGCGGGGAACCCGTGGGCAACGGTTACGCCCTGGAGATCGAGGACCGCGGGCTCGGCATGGGCAAGGAACTGCTCGACGAGGCCAACCGCCGCATCGAACAGTCCGAGGCGCTCGACCTCTTCGACAGTGACCGGCTCGGCCTCTTCGTGGTGAGCAGGCTCTCCGCCCGTCACCGCGTCAGGGTCCAGCTGCGCACATCCCCGTACGGGGGCACGACCGCCGTGGTCCTGCTGCCGACCGCGCTGCTCCAGAGCGCGCTTCCGGAGGGCTCGCCGGCCGGCTCGGCAGAGGCCGCGACCCGGACGACGACGGTGGCCAGGGACGACGACGGCCCCGGGCCCGGGCGGCTCGCCCCGCACCCCGCCGCCCGGCCCCGCCCCACCGCCTTCCCGGTACCGGCCGCCGTGCCCGCCCTCGAGCGGGGTGCGGCAGCGGCTGCCGGGCCCGGGCCGCGGCCCGGACCGGCCCCGGTGACCACCCTGCACCGGCGCCCTCGCTCCACCGAGGAGGACGGCGAGCTGCCCCGGCGCGTCCGCCAGGCCAGCCTCGTACCCCAACTGCGTGAGCAGCCGAAGCCGGAGGAGGGCGAGCCGAACCCCGACGGAGGGCCCACGGTGGGACGCACGCCCGAACAGGCCCGTGACCGCATGACCGCCTACCGGGACGGATGGGCCCGCGGGGGCGGCAGGGCGCCGGGGAGCAACTCCTCGGGCCGCTCCGCACCCGTATCCCCGTTCCGCCGGCACACCGAAGGAGAGCAGACATGATGGTGAACGAGAGGCCCGGACGGGCGCCCCGCGGTTCCGGCGAACTCGACTGGCTGCTGGACGATCTGGTCGCGCGGGTCGCCGAGATCCGGCACGCCGTCGTCCTGAGCAACGACGGCCTGGCCGTCGGCGCCTCCCTGGCGCTGAGCCGTGAGGACGCGGAACACCTCGCAGCCGTGGCCTCGGGCTTCAACAGCCTGGCCAAGGGCACGGGACGGCACTTCGGCGCCGGGGGCGTACGCCAGACGATGGTCGAGATGGACGACGGCTTCCTGTTCGTCGCCGCCGCCGGGGACGGCTCCTGCCTCACCGTCCTGAGCACGGCGTTCGCGGACATCGGCCTCGTGGCGTACGAGATGGCGCGGCTGGTGAAGCGGGTGGGCGAACACCTCGCCACCCCGGTGAGGCTCGCCGGGCCACCGGCGACGGGCTGAGGACGGGCGCATGCGGATGAGCGAGGGCGGGGTGCCGCCTGGAAGCACGGGCGGAGTGCCCCCGGGCAATGGCTCCGTACCGCCGGGAAGTCAGTGGTACGACGCCGAGGCGGGCCCGCTGGTCCGCCCCTACGCCGTCACCGGCGGCCGGACACAGCCGGGGCCCAGCGGGGTCCGGTTCGACCTGATCGCACTCGTGGCGGCCGACGACGGAGCAGGCGGCCGTCAGGACGAGGCGCTGCTGGGCCCCGAGCACCGGGCTTTGCTCGGCCTGTGCCACGACGAGGTCCAGTCCGTCGCGGAACTGTCCGCCGACGCCGATCTGCCCGTAGGAGTGGTGCGGGTGCTTCTCGGAGATCTGCTCGAAGCCGGTTGTGTCCGGGTCAGCAGGCCCGTCCCGCCCGCCCAACTCCCCGACGAGCGCATCCTGCGCGAGGTGATCGACGGCCTGCGGGCGCTCTGAGGGCTCCTGTAGTTGTCGTGCGCACCACCTACTCAGGACGGATAGCGACCTCATCCGGGCATTGAACGAACCGGTCCGGACACATAAGTCAAAATCCGTTCTCTGTCTTCGGCGACTGCCTCTGATTGTCATGCTGTCGCCCTACTGACGGCACTCGCGAGAGAAGTGATCGATGTCCTCCGAGCATGTGGACAGCACAGACCAGGAAGAGGCCGGGGACTCCACGGCACTCGCCCTGAAGATATTGGTCGCAGGCGGCTTCGGAGTCGGCAAGACGACCCTCGTCGGCGCGGTGAGCGAAATCCGGCCGTTGCGGACCGAAGAACTCCTCAGCGAGGCCGGACAGTCCGTCGACGACACCGGTGGGGTGGATCAGAAGACCACCACCACGGTCGCCATGGACTTCGGACGGATCACCATCCGCTCCGGACTGTCGCTCTACCTGTTCGGCACGCCGGGTCAGGACCGCTTCTGGTTCCTTTGGGACGAACTGTCGCAGGGGGCGCTCGGAGCCGTCGTCCTGGCCGACACCCGGCGACTCGAGGACTGCTTCCCCGCCGTCGACTACTTCGAGCACCGCCGCATTCCCTTCGTCGTCGCGGTCAACTGCTTCACGGGTGCGAGGACCTACGCCGAGGACGACGTCTCGCGCGCACTGGATCTGGACCGGGGCATCCCCGTCGTCCTGTGCGACGCGCGTGACCGTGCCTCGGGAAAGGAAGTTCTGATCCGCATGGTCGAGTACGCGGGGCGGATGCATACCGCGCGGCTGCTGGACTCGGTCGGCCAGGCCGCCGGCCCGGCCTGAGACGGGCGCCCCGGCAATATCATCCGTAGCCCAGGCCGAGGTCCGTGCGCCCCTCCCCGGGGCCTGGCGGACGGTGGCGCGAAGCAGCGCCCCCGCGGCGGGGAGGCGCTTGCCCGCAGGGGAGCCGTACGCAAGGCTTGCGCGGTAGGCGGGGGAACGGATGAACGGGGAGGACGAGCACATGGCGCTGGACCGGGGACTTGACTGGCTTCTTGACGATCTCACCAGCCGGGTGGAGCACATCAAGCACGCGCTGGTGCTGTCGAACGACGGGCTGGTGACCGGGGCCAGCACAAGCCTGGCCCGGGAGGACGCGGAGCACCTCGCGGCGGTTTCGTCCGGGCTGCAGAGCCTGGCCCGAGGATCGGGGCGTCACTTCGGTGCGGGAAGAGCACGCCAGACCATGGTGGAGTTCGACGAGGCGCTGCTGTTCGTGACGGCGGCCGGGGACGGCAGCTGCCTGTGCGTACTGACCGCCGCCGAGGCCGATGTCGGCCAGGTCGCCTATGAGATGACCCTGTTGGTCAATCGGGTGGGCGAGCACCTCGGCGTGACGGCGCGGTAGGGCTCCGAACGGCTGGACAACCTCTGACCTGGTTTCCTGTGGATTTCCGGGAGTTATCCACAGGCTCTGCGGGTGATTCCTCCCCGGGCTACCGTGGTCACAGAGAGTATTCGACCTCACGGGGGAGGACGGCCATGACCGTTACGGAAGCCACCCGCACGCCCATCGCCGACGCGGCGGTACCCGGCTGCCTGTCCGCCGGACGCGCGGCTCAGGAACTGACCTTGAAACGCGGCGAATTCGATCTCGCCGTCCATCTGGGACTGATCCTTACGGAGCCGACGACGGCCGGGGCGAGGCCCCGGATCCGTCAGCAGGAGATCGACCGGCTGCGCGGGCTGCCGGGGTTTCCCGGATCGCTCCGGGACCAGGTGCGTACGGCGGGCACGGCGGAAGGCGCCACGCTCCTCGGAGTCAGGCCCGTGCGCTTCACCGGCCTGGCCCGCATCGGGTGCATCTCACCGGTCGCGTTCTATCTGAACCGCTACCGCGCGGTGGTCTGGCTCTATCTGGTGGACGAGCTTCTCGCCTTCGCCGCGAGAGAGCCCGATCTGATCGGCGGGAAGAACCCGGTGGGGATGCGGACCATGCTGGAGGGCGGCACCGACTGGCGTGCGCGCAACTGGCGTTCACGCAGGATCGACCGCCTGCTGAGCCGCGCGGGTGACCCGTGGACGCGCGCGGCCCTGCAGGCCTCCGCCCTGGACCCCGTCCAGCTCGCGGAGGTGGTCGAGGACCCCTACGAGCGGGCCTACCTGGCGCGTATGCAGCCGGACTCCGTCTTCGGGCGCCCGGGCTCCGTGTCCGGGAAGGAGGCCATGACGAGGCTGATGCTGGCGGATGATCCGGACGAGATCCTCTGGCGCCGGGTGAATCTGACGCTGGAGCTGGAACAGGCGCGTGAAGTCCGCCCCGCGCCGCGACCCGGGTTCGACCCCGCGATCCGTCCTGCTCCGGTCCGCCCGGCCCGGGACCGGCCGGTGAGCGTAGGGCCGGCCCCGGACGGCCCAGGACCGGCATTCGGGCAGAGCGGCCACGCTCCTCACCGCCCTGGCGGGAGTTCCGGCGAGGGGCGGGGGCTGCTCGTCAGGCTGGGGCTGCGCCGGCCGGGGCGCGGTGATCGATAAAGCGATTGCGCGGGGTGGTCCGCCGGGGCATCTTGGCCTCCATGCTGATCAGGGAAGCCACCGACAAGGACTGGCCCGCCATCTGGCCGTTCTTCCATGCCATCGTCGCTGCGGGCGAGACGTTCACCTACCCCGTGGAGCTCGGTGAGGACGTGGCCCAGGACTGGTGGCTCCTCCCGGAGCCGGCCCGCACGGTTGTCGCGGTCGACGACGCCGGGACCGTCCTCGGCACGGCCAAGATGAACAGGAACCACATGGGCAACGGCTCGCACATCGCCAGTGCCAGCTACATGGTGGCCCCCGAGCACTCGGGCCAGGGCGTGGGCAGGGCCCTCTGTGAGTACACAGTGGACTGGGCGCGTACGGCGGGGTATCGCGCCATGCAGTTCAACGCCGTGGTGGAGACGAACATCCACGCCGTCCGTCTGTACCGCTCGCTCGGGTTCGAGGTCATCGGGACCCTGCCCGAGGGGTTCAACCACCCCGCGCAGGGCTATGTGGGACTGCACATCATGCACAAGCCCCTCTGAAATCACCCTCACAGAGCGCCGGAAGGACTGTGAGCGCAGTGGCTTCCGGCCATCCTGGCGTGTCCGTCATGTCACAAGTAGCGGTGATCTGGGCGCGGTTGGCGCACAGCTGAGGCATGGGGCGGGTGCGCCCCCTGGGATGGGGAGCAGTACTGTGCGCCCACCGCCATCTCAGCGGTGAACTCATATGGAGGAAGAATCCATGACCATACCCAGGAGATCGTGGCGCGGCGCGGGAGCATTCGCGGCCGCCGCGGTAGTCGGCCTGGCCGGCGGAGTCCTCTCCGCAGGACCGGCCGCAGCTCACACCCCCACCTGGGCCGTGACCTGCTCCGAAGTGACGCTCAACCTGACGGCCTACTCGGCCGACGCCACCAACGAGGTGACCGTTTCCGTCGTGGGCGGGGACGATCTGCTTGCCACGACCCAGTTCGGCCGCGACTTCAGCACGAAGACGCCGCTCCAGCTCCCGGAGCACGACAAGGAGCTGACTGTCCGCCTCGTCGTCAAGGCCGGGGACAGCGACACGTACTCCGTCGACGCCACGAAGACCGCTCCGGTGTGTGAGGACGACACCCCGTCGCCCACCCCGACCGAGGCGACGCCTTCGGAGACCCCGAGCACGGAGCCGCCGGCCTCGGAGGCCCCCGAGCCCAGTGCTACGCCGAGCGAGACCGCCACGGAGGCCGCACCGGCCCCCGCGAAGCCGAGCGCCAGCGCGCCGGACCTGGCCGAGACCGGTTCGTCGTCCGCCACTCCCGTCATCGGCGGAGCCGCTCTCGCGGTTCTGCTCGCCGGCGGCGGCATCCTGTGGTCCGTCCGTAAGCGCCGCAGCGCGCAGCACTGACGCATCCCGGCACGGTGGTGGCAGAACACCCGCGGGCCGGGCGGGGGCGCACCGCATCAACTCCGTTGCGGTGCGCCCCCGCGCCGTTCCACCGCAGCGCCGCCCGCCGCTCCGTAGCCGCGCACCAGCCGCCTCCGCAGTCGGAGGATCAGGAGGCGGGACCGATCTCGCACCAGACGGCCTTGCCTTCTCCCCGGGGCTCGATGCCCCAGCGTTCGGCAACCGCGTCGAGCAGCAGCAGACCACGTCCCGAGGTCGACGTCTCGCCCGGAGTGCGCCGCCGCGGCCAGACGCTGGAGCGGTCCTGGACCGACAGCCTGATGCGCCGCACGGGTTCCGGCAGGACCTCCAGCGTCAGTACCGCCCCGCCCTCCGTATGCAGCAGCACATTGACCAGCAACTCCCCGGTGACCAGCTCCGCGTCGTCCGCCAGTCCGGCGAGCTCCCAGTCCGTCAGTGCCTGACGGACGATGGACCGGGCCTCCGACAGGCCCTGGGGGTCCGCCTGATGGACGTACTGGTGCAGCCGGGGCGCACGCGGAGACCCGAGATCCGGGCTGCGTCTCAGGACCAGCAGTGCCACGTCGTCGCCCGAACCCCACCGCTCCCACAGCCGGTCCGACAGATGGTCGGCCAGCGCCTCGGCGCCGTCGGGCCCGTCGCTCACCTCGTGGATCAGCGCCGCCACCCCCGTGTCGACGTCGGCCCCCGGTTCCTCGACCAGGCCGTCCGTGTACAGGACGAGGGTCTCGCCCGGCACCAGGTCCAGGCGTGTCTCCGGATACTCCTCGTCCCGGAAATCCGTGGAGATCCCCAGCGGAAGACCCCCGCGCACCTGAGGGACACCGACCCGCCCGTCGGTATGCCTGATCAGCGGCCCGAAGTGCCCGGCGCGCGCCACGCGCACCGCCCCCGTGGCGAGGTCGACCTGCGCGTACGTCGATGTCGCGAACCGGTCGGTGTCCAGCTCGGCGAGGAAGCGGGAGGCCCGCGCCAGCACGGTCGCCGGAGGATGCCCCTCGGCGGCGTACGCGCGCAGGGCGATACGCAGCTGGCCCATGATCGCCGCCGCGTGCGTGTCGTGTCCCTGAACATCGCCCACCACGATGCCGATGCGGCCTCTGGGCAGGGTGATCACGTCGTACCAGTCGCCGCCGACCTCGCGTCCGCTCCACGCGGCGTGGTAGCGGACCGCGATCTCGCCGCCCTCGATCTCCTGGATCCGGCGCGGAAGCATCGCCGACTGGAGCCCGGTGGCGAATTCGCGCTCCTCGTCGAAGAGGATCGCCCGCTGCAGGGACTGGGCCACGATGGCGGCCAGCCCCAGGCACAGGATCCGCTCGTCCGCGCTGAAGACCGTGCGGTCCCGGTAGAAGAGGGCGAGTCCCCCCAGCGAGCGGGCCTGAGCTATCAGCGGAAGGTAGGCGACGGCCCGGAAGTTCAGCTCTCCGATGTGCGGCTCGAGCGCCGGGTAGCGCCGGATCAGTGAGCCGAGCGAGGTGATGAAACGGGGGCGCCCGCTGAGGATGGTGTCCCCGAGCGGGAGCGCCGCGTCGAGCTGCCCGGAGCCCAGGCCTTCGAGAACCTCCACCGAGTCACCGCTCAGTGCGATGATCTTGAGCGCGGAGTTCTCCACCAGCCCGAGCGCCAGCCCGTCCGCCCCGACGCCGACCAGGCCGCCCGGACCGGTGAGCGCGGCGGTGACGTCGTCCACGGTCACCGCACGTGACATCGCGGCGGTGGTGCGTTCGACGATGCTCGTCTGGCGGCGGCGCCGCTTTTCCAGATCCAGCACGAAGGCCGAATGGGTGACCTCGGACGTCGCGTCCCGCACCACACCGATGACGCGGTGTGCCCGGCCGTCCCCGGACCGCAGGATCCGCGCCTGGACGTGCGTCCATTGGCGCGCCCCGTCCTGCAGGGGCACCTGGAAGTGGACGCTGTAGGAGCTGCTCCCGCCGGAGATCGCCTCCTGGATCGCGGCGTTCAGGCGCGCGCTCTCCGTCGCGTCCAGCTGCTCCAGCACCGCCCCCGGCCGCGCCTCGAAAGTCGCGGGATCGAGGCCGAAGACCAACAGTCCCGCGTCGTCGACGTCCAGGGTCCGGGCGTCCAGATCCCATTCGAAGCTTCCGGTCCGGTTCATGGCGAGGCGCTCCGCGGTCCCGGTCTCACCGGCGCTGCACCGGTCGATCCGGAGCCGCGACGCTGCGTCGTCGTCTGCTCGCCGTGAAGAGTCGGTCATGCCTGCTCCGGAGATCGTCCGGCGGGGCTGCTGGACGTCGCGGCCCGTAGATCTCAATTGTCGAGCCCGCGATGCCGGAGTGCCACAGCGGTATCACGGGAGACCCCGTGCCGGGACCCCGCGACGGGCGTCGCAGAATGGCACGCAGAGATCGTCCACGGCTGACCGGAGCGCACACATGAACGACGATGAGCCCGTCCTGCTGCACACCGAGGGCCACGTCCTGCACATCACCCTCAACCGCCCCCGGGCACTGAACGCGCTCACCCACACCATGGTGCGCGCGGTCGACGAGGCGCTGACCCTGGCCGCGGACGACGACGCGGTCACCGCCGTCGTGATCGGCGGAGCCGGCGGGAGGGGCCTCTGCGCCGGCGGCGACATCCGGTCGATCTACGAGGACGCCCGCGCGGGCCGACGCGCGTCCGTGGACTTCTGGCGTGACGAGTACCGTCTCAATGCCCGGATCGCCAGGTTCCCCAAACCGTACGTGGCGCTCATGGACGGCATCGTGATGGGCGGAGGGGTGGGCGTATCGGCCCATGGCGACGTGCGCGTCGTCACCGAGCGCTCACGCGTCGCCATGCCCGAGACCGGGATCGGCTTCGTCCCCGACGTCGGGGGTACATACCTGCTGGCCGGCGCACCGGGCGAGCTCGGCACCCACCTCGCACTCACCGGCCGGGCAGTCGACGCCGCCGATGCCATCCTGTGCGGGCTGGCCGACCACTTCGTCCCGTCGCACCACCTCGCCGACCTCACCACCGCGCTCGCCGGGAGCACGACACCCGCCGAGGTGACGGACACGGTGCTGCGGTACGCGACCGACGCGCCGGAAGGAGAGCTGGCCGCTCACCGCGCGTGGATCGACGACTGCTACGCCGCCGACACCGTCGAGGAGATCATCGACCGGCTGGTCGACAGCGGACTGCCCGCCGCGAAGGAGACCGCGGACGCCCTCCTCACCGCATCACCCACCGCGCTCAAGGTCACTCTCGCCGCCGTGCGGCGGGCCGGGCGGCTCAGCAGCCTCGAAGCCGCCCTCGACCAGGAGTTCCGTGTGTCCTGCCGGGCGTTCACCGGGCATGACCTGGTGGAGGGCGTGCGCGCCCGGATCATCGACAAGGACCGCACCCCGCGATGGAGTCCCGCCGACGCCCGCGAGGTCACCGACGCCGAGGTCGCCCGCCACTTCGAGCCGCTCGCCGACCAGGAACTGGGACTGGCCTCGATCTGACCGGCCACGCGCCCAACCCGGCCGTCCACGCATCGGATCCCCTGGCCGCCGCCGGCCGTCGGCGGAGGTGACCAGGGGATCTGCTCATACGCGTACCGTCAGCCGGTCCGCCGCGCGGTCCCAGGCTTCCTGGTCCCCCTGCGGGGTGTAATGACGCAGTTCCTGCGTGCGTGCGACCAGCCCGCGCATGTCCGTCAGCTCGCCCACCAGCCCGTGCGCCCGCGCCTGGAGCAGTACATTGCCCAGTGCGGTGGCCTCGGCGGGACCCGCGGTGACCGGCAGACCGGTGGCGTCCGCGGTCCACTGGCACAGCAGCTCGTTGCGCGAACCTCCGCCCACCAGATGGATCCGTGTCAGCTCGCGGCCCGCCAGCGCGGCGGCCTCGCGCAGCGTCCTGCGATGGGCCAGCGCCAGACTCTCCAGCACGCACCGCACATAACCACCGGGGCTGCCCGGCGTCACCTGCCCGGTCCGGATGAGAGCCGCGTCGATCCGCGACGGCATGTCACCCGGCGCCAGGAACACCGGATCATCCGGGTCGATCACTGCGGCGAACGGCCGTGCACGCGCCGCGTCCGCGAGGAGACCGACGAGGCCCGTCGGCGTACCGTCGCGCTCCCACGTCCGGCGGCACTCCTCCAGCAGCCACATCCCCATGATGTTGCGGAGATAGCGCACCGTGCCGTCCACACCGCGTTCGTTGGTGAAATTCGCGGCCCTCGACTCCTCGGTCAGCACCGGTGCGTCCAGTTCGAGCCCGGCCAACGACCAGGTGCCGCACGACACATACGCGAACCCCGGTTCGGTGGCGGGGACAGCGGCCACAGCTGAGGCCGTGTCGTGCGAGGCGACGGTCGTCACCGGTGTGTCCCCCGGCAGGCCGGTGAACCCGGCCACGTGCGGAAGCAGGGTGCCCGCCCGTTCGCCCGGCTCGCGCAGGGCGGGAAACAGCGAACGCTCCAGCCCCAGCCGCCCGATCAGCGCATCGGACCAGTCACCGGTCCGCGCGTCGAACAGAGCGGTCGTCGACGCGTTCGTCACTTCCGCGCCCACCGACCCCGTCAGCCAGTAGACCAGGAGATCGGGCATCAGCAGCAGCGTCCTGGCCGCCGGCCACTGGGCCGTCGAACGGTGGGCGGCCAGCTGGAAGACCGTGTTGAACGGGAGATGCTGCAGCCCGCCGATGCCGTACAGCTCCTGCGCGTCGAAACGCGCCATGACCTCCTCGGCGGCCTTCGCGTTACGCGCGTCGCGGTAATGGAACGGCAGGCCGAGGAGTGACCCGTCCGAATCCAGCAGACCGTAGTCCACGGCCCAGGTGTCCACGCCCACCGAGGCCACGGGGCCGCTGCGCGCAGCCGCGCGCAGCCCGTCCAGCATGCCCTGGTACAGGGCGAGTACGTCCCAGTGCAGCCCGTCGGGGAGCCGCACCGGCGTGTTGGCGAAGCGGTGTGCCTCGGTCAGTTCCAGCTCGTCGGGGCCCACCCTGCCGGTGATCACCCGGCCGCTGGTGGCGCCCAGGTCCACCGCGGCGAACACCGGGTCGTGCCGTGAAGTCGCAGACATGGAAAATCTCATCCGATCCGGCCGGAGCCGCGCCCCGGGTGTGCACGGAACAACATCCGGGGCGCGGCGGGGTGGCACGTGGTCAGCGCAGGAACGCCGCCGCCACACCGGCGTCGACGGGGATGTGGAGGCCGGTGGTGTGGGTGAGGTCCCCACCGGTCAGGGCGAAGACGGCGTTGGCCACATGCTCCGGGAGCACCTCGCGCTTGAGGATCGTGCGCTGGGCATAGAACTCGCCCAGCTTCTCCTCCTCGATGCCGTAGGTCGCCGCGCGCTGGGCTCCCCAGCCGGCCGCGAAGATTCCGGAACCCCGCACCACCCCGTCCGGGTTGACCCCGTTGACCCGGATGCCGTGCTCTCCCAGCTCCGCCGCCAGCAGACGTACCTGGTGTGCCTGGTCTGCCTTGGTGGCCGAGTACGCGATGTTGTTCGGGCCCGCGAACACGGCGTTCTTGGACGCGATGTAGATGATGTCGCCGCCGAGATCCTGGGCCCGCATCACCCTCGCCGCCTCGCGGGACACCAGGAACGAACCGCGCGCCATGATGTCGTGCTGCAGGTCCCAGTCCCGGGCCGTGGTCTCCAGCAGGGGCTTGGAGATGGAGATCCCCGCGTTGTTCACGACCAGGTCGACACCGCCGAAGGCCAGTGCGGCGGCCTTGAACGCTTCGGCGATCTGCTCCTCGGACGTGACATCCACGGTCACCGCGACTGCCTTGTCCGGACCGCCGAGCTCCTCGGCGACAGCCGCCGCGTTCACGGTGTTCAGATCCGCGACGACGACACACGCGCCCTCCGCGACGAGGCGGTGCGCGATGGCCTTGCCGATGCCCGACCCCGCTCCGGTGACCAGCGCGACCCGCGTCGCCAGAGCCTTGGGCTTCGGCATGCGGCGGAGCTTTGCCTCCTCCAGCTCCCAGTACTCGATCCGGAACTTCTCGGACTCCTCGATCGGCGCGTACGAGGAGACGGCCTCGGCGCCCCGCATCACATTGATGGCGTTGAGGTAGAACTCCCCGGCGACCCGGGCGGTCTGCTTGTCCTTGCCGAACGAGAACATGCCGACACCGGGCACCAGCACGATCGCCGGGTCCGCTCCACGCATCGCGGGCGAGCCGGGCACCGCATGGCGCTCGTAGTACGCGCGGTACGCCTCCCGGTACTCCCCGTGGAGCACCTCGAGCCGGGCCACCGCCTCCTCCAGCGGAGCGTCGGCAGGCAGATCGAGGACCAGCGGGCTGACCTTCGTACGGAGGAAGTGGTCCGGGCAGGAGGTGCCGAGAGCGGCGAGACGGGGGTGCTCGGCCCGCGAGAGGAAGTCCAGCACAGGTGCCGCGTCGGTGAAGTGCCCGACCTGCGGCCGGTCCTTGGACGCCAGCCCGCGGATCACCGGAGCGAGGGCCGCGGCCCGTTCCCGGCGCGCCCCCTCCTCCAGGGCTTCCCGGCCGAGGAGTACGGGGCCGAACGGCTCGGGCCTGCCATGGTCCTCGAGGAAGGTCTCGGCGGTCCGGATCATCCAGAGGGCGTTGCGCTCGCACTCCTCGGAGCTGTCACCCCAGGCCGTGATGCCGTGACCGCCCAGGACGACACCGACCGCCTGCGGATTGGCCTCCTTGACGGCAGCGATGTCGAGACCCAGCTGGAAGCCGGGCCGGCGCCAGCCCACCCAGGCGACCTTGTCACCGAAGCACTCGGCGGTCAGCTTCTCGCCGTCGGCGGCGCACGCCAGAGCGATGCCGGAGTCCGGGTGCAGGTGGTCGACATGCGCCGCCTCGACCAGCGCGTGCATCGCGGTGTCGATCGACGGGGCGGCGCCCCCCTTGCCGTGCAGGCAGTAGTCGAACGCCGGGACCATCTCGTCCTCGCGCTCCACCCCCGGGTACACGTCCTTGAGCGCTCGCACCCGGTCCAGCCGGAGCACGGCGAGGCCGGCCTCGGTCAGCGTGCCGAGGTCGCCGCCCGAGCCCTTGACCCAGAGCAGTTCGGCCTCGCCGCCGGTGACCGGGTCGGTCTCCGTCGCCTTGGCCGAGGCATTGCCACCGGCGTAGTTGGTGTTACGGGGGTCGGAGCCGATCCGGTGGGCGCGCTCCAGGAGCGCGGCGACTTCGGCGTGCGTCGCGGACGTCATGAGGGTTCCTTCGCGAAGAGGGTCGGGCGGGTGCGGCTGGACGTACGCAGGCGGGGGAGCGGGGCTCAGGCGCCCCAGCCCGCCTGCTCTCCGCCGACGCGGTCGGCGGCGATGCGCTCCTGGTTGCCGGAGGCTAGGTAGGCGGCGAACGGGTCGCGCGCCAGGCCGAGCTCTTCCCGGACCTCGGCGAGCAGCGGCCGTACGTCTGTGTTGAACGCGTCCATCAGCACTCCGTTGGAGGCAAGGACATCACCGGAACGCTGCGCCTCCGTCAGCGCCTCCGCGTCGATCAGCAGTGCCTTGGCGGTCGCTTCCTGGACATTGGTGACCGAGCGGATGACGGCCGGGATCTTGGCCTCGATGTTGTGGCACTGGTCAAGCATGAAGTTGACGTTGGTCCCGGTCTCGAGGCCGCCGTTCTTGACGACCTCGTGCATGATCCGGAACAGCTGGAACGGGTCGGCGGCGCCTGCCATCAGGTCGTCGTCCGCGTAGAAGCGGGAGTTGAAGTCGAAGGCGCCGAGCTTCCCCTCGCGCAGCAGGAACGCGACGATGAACTCGATGTTCGTGCCCGGTGCGTGATGGCCGGTGTCGACGACGACCTGGGCCTTCGGCCCGAGCTTGAGGCAGTGGGCGTACGAGGTGCCCCAGTCCGGGACGTCGGTCGTGTAGAAGGCGGGCTCGAAGAGCTTGTACTCCAGCAGCATCCGCTGGTCGTCTCCGAGCCGCTCGTACACCTCGGCGAGGGCTTCGGCCAGGCGGTCCTGGCGACCCACGATGTCGTCCTGGCCGGGGTAGTTGGTGCCGTCCGAGAACCACAGTTTGAGGTCGGGGGATCCGGTGGCGTCCATGATGTCGACGCATTCGAGCAGGTGATCGGTGGCCTTGCGGCGGACCTTCGGGTCCGGGTGGGTCACCGAGCCCAGCTTGAAGTCGTCGTCCTGGAAGACATTGGAGTTGATCGCACCGATCCGCAGCCCGAGCTCCTCGGCGTGCCGGGTCAGCGCCGCGTAGTCCTCCACCCTGTCCCAGGGAATGTGCAGCGACACCTTCGGGGCGACCCCGGTGAAGCTGTGCACCTGAGCCGCGTCCGCAAGCTTCTCGAACGGGTCGCGCGGGACACCGGGCTGGGCGAAGACCTTGAAACGGGTTCCGGAGTTGCCGTAACCCCAGGAGGGCGTCTCGATGACCTGAGACTTCAGAGCTGCCTTGACGGCCGACACATCAGACATGAACACCTCGTAAGCAGAGTCATCCGGCGACCGGTCAGGATCGGGGATGTGAATCGTTTCATCCGGAACGTACGCTAGGTTTGGGCACTGCACTAGTCAAGCGGCCAGTCCAGTTTCTCCGGGGTTTGAATCAATTCATCGCGATGGGGAGCCGACGCTCGAAGCTCTGGCGGATCCGACCCGGCGCGGCCTGCTCGACGCTCGTCGAGAGCGTGGTGGCTCGCCCGAACGACCGGACGAAGGGCTCCTCCGAGCGGCCGGTCGCGGACGGCCCGCCGCGGCGGGCGCCCCGGAAGACCCCCGGCCACATGCTCGGCCGGTCCTCCGCTCGGGACGGGGCACCTACCGCGACCTGGGAACCGTCAGCGGCCGGAACCCGTCAAGCTCGGCTGGAGCTTCCGTACGAGAGCGAAGAGCCGGTCCTCGTTCCCCGCGAGGCCCGCGCTGCGCAGGGCCTCGTCGGCCTCCTCGATCGGGGAGGCGAGCAGCGGCATGTACAGAGGGGCGTCGGCCGGGTCGGCGAGCGCGGCGCGCGTGGCGGCCAGTAAACGGACGTACGCCTGTGCCGCGGCGATTTCGGCTTCGTGCATCTCAGCATCTCCCGGTCAGTCAGAAGGTGTCGGACCGTCAAGCATCCCTCATGGGTCTGACAACGCTCTCGCGCCCGCTGCGGAGAGGCGTCAGGACCGGGCCGCAGCCGGGGGTTCGACCTCGAGGAAGCGCCGCCTGCGCGGACCGCGGTAGAGCAGGGCCGTCCACCCCAGCCGTCGCAGCACGGTGGCGCACCCGGCCAGCGCCTCCTCCTCGTCGTGTGCCGCGCCACTACCCGGCGGACCTGCCCACTCGACGCGCACGGAGCCGGACGTCTCGCCCTCGCACACGCGGTAGCCCACGGCCGACCGCTCACCGGACGGGGCGACGGCCGACGCGGGTATGCCGGCGGCCTCCAGCGCCAACGCCACGGCCCGTAGCGGCCGGTGCAGCTCCCAGGGGGCCGGCATACTTTCGGAGTCCGCGCGCCCCGCGCCGGTCAGCCGCCTGATCTGAAGCAGTCCCTCGAAGGCGGTCCGGACCTCCCCGGCGCGCCCGTCCCGGGTTCCACCGGTCTCGGGGCCGTCGCCCGTGGCGGGCTCGAATCCTCTCCCCTGTTCCCGCGACGCGCTCATGTCCTGTCCCCTCGCCGGTGCCGGGCCCTGTTGCCAAGTGTGCGCCGCTGCACCGACAGAGGGCGCGCCGCCGGAGTCGCCTACGGCCGTAAGCTTGGCGGAAACCGCTCACCGGAGGAACCAGGCACGTGCCCGACGACGACCCGACAGCCGCACCCGTCACCGAACGCCCCGCCCTGCGCGCGGACTGCGCGAACTGCTTCGGGCTCTGCTGCGTCGCGCTGACGCTCACCGCGTCGGCGGACTTCGCGATCAACAAGGAGGCGGGAAGCCCCTGCCCCAACCTGGCGGACGACTTCCGCTGTGGCATACACACCCGGCTGCGCCCCGAAGGCTTCTCCGGCTGCACCGTCTACGACTGCTTCGGTGCGGGCCAGAAGGTGTCCCAGGAGACCTACGCCGGCCGGGACTGGCGGACGGCCGCGGACACTGCCCAGCAGATGTTCCAGGTCTTCCCGGTGATGAGGCAGCTCCACGAACTGCTCTGGTATCTCACCGAAGCGCTCACCCTGCCTGCGGCCGCGAGCCTGTACGCAGATCTCCGCGACGCCCTCGGGGCGACCGACCGCCTCACTCGCCTGCCCGCCGAGGAGCTCGCGGAACTGGACGTTTCCGCACACCGGGACAGGACGGCGGCCCTGCTGCTGCGCGCCGGTGAACTCGAACGCGTCACGGTCCCCGGGCGCGGGAAGCGCAACCGACGAGGTGCCGACCTCATCGGCGCCCAGCTCAGGGGCGCCGATCTTCGCGGCGCCGAACTCCGAGGGGCGTACCTCATCGCGGCCGACCTGCGCGGAGCCGACCTCCGCCGCGCGGAGCTCATCGGCGCCGACTTCCGGGACGCCGACCTCTCCGACGCCGACCTCAGCGGCGCCCTCTTCCTCACCCAGGCGCAGCTGAACGCGGCGCGGGGCAACGCCGCCACGAAGCTGCCGGGCTCCCTGACCCGGCCTCCCCACTGGCCGGTGAGCAGTCCCGGATCCACCTCGGCACCCCACGCCGGCCGCCGGGCTCGTCGCCGTACGTGAGGGCGCCCCGGTCCCGGTGCGCGAGCACCGGTTCACATGGGCGGGGGACGGTCACAGACTTCTGACGAGGTCGTCGAGCGGAGCCGGTACCTCCCGGGGGCCGAGCGGCTCCACCAGGAGACGGCCGTATCGGATCTTGCGGCCCTTCTTCGTGCCCAGGAAACGCCGCAACTGCTGCTGCCGGGGCCTGCCGTGCTGTGCGGGCTGCCGCAGGAAGGTCTGCCAGGCCCGCAGATCGCCCTCGGCCCGGATGACCTCCTCGACCCGCGCCGTGCCCAGCGCGCGGATGAGCTCGTCCTCCAGGTCTGCCACGCACACGAAGAAGCCCCCGTGCGGAGCCCTCGCCCGCCGCAGTCCGCGGTCGTAGAAGCGCTGTTCGCGCTCGTCGCACAGTCCTCGCAGGCGCAGACCGAGACCGGGCGGCCCGAGAAGACCGGCATAGCGGCCGATGCTCATGGCCCCGCCCATCGGCACGACACACACCCCTTCGGCGGTGAGGTCCCGGCCACGCCGTTCGGCCAGTGTCTCGACTGCCGCGAGGTCGCTCGGTCCTTCCAGCAGCACCGCCGTCCGCAGCCCCAGTCGGGCCGCCAGGTCGCTCGCCGGTTCACCGGGGCCGCCGGCCGCCCAGCCGCTGACCGCGTCCCGGAATGCGCGCATGTCCGTCATGGAGTGAGTCTGCACGTCCCCCGCCCGGTACGGCACCGGATATTCGACCCCGCACGGCAGGCGCGGCGTCTCGTCACCGAGGCCGCCCGACGCGAGAAGCGGTCAGGCGAGCATTCCGGCGCGGAGCTTGCCCAGCGTGCGCGTGAGAAGACGGGAGACGTGCATCTGGGAGACGTCCAGTTCGGCGCCTATCTGCGACTGCGTCATCTCCTGCCCGAAGCGCATCTCGATGATGCGGCGCTCGCGCTCGTCGAGTTCCCCGAGGAGCGGGGCCAGGGCGTGCAGGTTCTCCACCGTCTCCATGGCCGAGTCCGGCTCGCCCAGGATGTCGGCGAACGTGCGCGACGCCTTGCCCGTGGTCTCGCCGCCGTCGGTCGGAAGGTCCAGGGACCCCGCAGTGTAGCCGTTCGAGGCGATGATGCCCTCGAGGACCTCGTCCTCGGTGAGGTCCATGAAGTCGGCCAGTTCCTTGGCCGTGGGGTCACGGTCCAGGTGTGTGGAGAGCTCGTCCTTCGCCTTGGCCAGATCGACGCGGAGTTCCTGCAGACGCCGGGGGACATGGACGGCCCAGGTGGTGTCCCGGAAGAAGCGCTTGATCTCGCCGACGATGTAGGGGACGGCGAAGGTGGCGAACTCGACCTCCCGGGAGAGCTCGAACCGGTCGATGGCCTTGATGAGGCCGATCGTGCCGACCTGGGTGATGTCCTCCATGTCGCCACTGCCCCGGTTGCGGAATCGCCGCGCGGCGAACCGGACCAGGGAGATGTTCATCTCGATGAGGGTGTTGCGCGCGTACTGGTACTCGTGCGTGCCCTCCTCGAGGACCTGCAACTGCTCGAAGAACAGGGTCGACAGAGCGCGGGCGTCCTTCGGGGCCACCTTGCCCGCATCCTCGATCCAGGGCAGCTCGCCGATGCGTCCCGGCGAAGCCTCCGTAGCCGGCGCCTTGTCAGCCGATACGGTCCCGGCGGTCTTTTCAGGAATCACTGTGTTCCCACCCTCCCTGGTACTGAGCGCACTTCGTGACCAGCCCCTGCCCCGCCCCGGGGGGCCTATGCTCGATGACGCGAATTTTTCTTGCTGCGTGGAAACAGTTGTCCCTGGACATCGTAAGATGAGCACGCCGGCCACCGGTGCGACCTCTTGGGCGCGCCGCGCTGGATCGGGTACAGGACCCGTACGCTGGAGGCCGACGGCCAGGGCCCGGCTTTCGGTGCAGCACGATGAGAAACAGGATCACGTGGACAGATTCGCTGCCGTCGAGCGGGAGCTGCGTAAGGCCGCACCCCATCTGCTCCTCGACGTCGTCACGGCGGCTCTGCGGGAGCAGTGCGACGTACAGAGTGTGGAATTGCGGCTCGCCGACTACGGCATGACCACGCTTCAGGTGGTGTCCGAGGCGCCGCTCGCCGAACCGGTGCCCATCCATGACAGTCCGCAGGGGCGTGCCTTCGGGGCCCAGGAGCCGTTCGTGGAGCCCCTGCCCGCACCGGGACCGGCGACCGTGCACCTGCCTGTGACCGTCCGGGGGGACCGGCTGGGCGTTCTCACCGTCACGGCGCCGGAGAGCAGCTGTACCCCGGCGGGCCTGGCGGGGATGCAGCAGGTCTGCGAAGCGCTCGGCCACGAGATCCTGGTCGCCGAACGGGACACCGACCTCTACCTGCTGGCCCGCCGCGCCACCCGGCTGACCCTGGCCGCGGAGATGCAGTGGCAGTTGCTGCCCGGCCGCTCCGTCTCCCGGCCCGAATTCGCGCTGGGCGCCCATCTGGAGCCCGCGTACGCCATCTTCGGCGACAACTTCGACTGGTCGGTGTCGGCCCATCACCTCACGCTCACCGTCACCAACGGCATGGGTAAGGGGATGGAGGCGGCCCTGCTGACCAACCTCGTCGTCAACGCTCTGCGTAATGCCCGGCGCGCAGGCCTCGACCTCCCCGGCCAGGCCAGCCTCGCCGATCAGGCCGTCTACGCCCAGCATCGCGGCGCGCTGCACGCGTCGGTCCTCCTGCTGCGCTTCGACCTGGCAACGGGGGAGGTGGAGGCCGTGGACGCGGGGTCCCCCCGGATGTGGCGGCTCAGGGGGCGCGCCGTCGAATCCCTCGACTTCGACGCGCAGCTCCCACTGGGCATGTTCGAGGAGACGGAGTACGTCGCGGAACACCTGCGGGTGGAACCGGGCGACCGGCTGCTGATCGGCAGTGACGGTGTCTACGACAGCGCGTCGGAGGCGGGGGAGCGCTACGGACAGCGTGCCCTCGCGCGCTCGCTGTCCGCGCACCGCTTCCTGCCGTCCGAGCAGGTGCCGCTGGCAGTGCTCCGGGATCTGCGGGACTACCGAGGGGCCGCCCCGCTGGACGACGACGCCCTGGTGGTCTGCCTGGACTGGTTCGGCCGGCTGTCCTCCGCCGGCGACGCGCCCGCGTGACCGGGGCCTGTGGGCGGAAGCGCGGTCGGCCGGTCTCTATCCGGTCGACCGCAGGCGTCTCGCGCCGCTGCTGTCCTGCCCCGAGGCCGCGGCCGCGTTGCGGAAGGCCCTGAGCCCTTCGAGGAGCGAACGCCGCGCCTTGGCCGGCATGGCGTCGATCGTGGACATCAGCACCTCCTCCCTGCGCGCACGCAGGTCGACGAGGTACGCCTTGCCGTGGCTGGTCAGCCGGAGCTCCAGCTCCCGGCGGCTCACCGGGCTGGGGGTGCGCTCCACGAGTCCCGTGGCCTGCAGGCGGTCGCACAGCCTGCTGACCGACGGGGAGGCTGATCCCAGCGCCTCGGCGAGCATTCGCAGATTGATGCCCTCCTCGCGGTCCAGCGTGTACAGCACGCGAAGCTGGGAAGGAGAGACAGGGCCCGTCGGCGCGGCCTCACGTCCGTGCTCCCAGAGGACCTCGAGGAGTTCGACGAATTCGGAACCCTCACGGGCCGCATCCCGGGACCGCTGTCCGGGTTCGGGGTTCAGGCCCATATTGATGACACTCCGATCCGGCATCGCCTCACTCGTCCGTCTGGCCACCGGACCGAGCAAACGAGCCGGGCATTCGATGCGCTCGTATGGAAAGCCAGGACAAAAGTTCAGGACACGTGCGTGGCCCCGAATATCGTACCCCTGTCTGCCGCAGGCTTCCGAGGTCGCCGCCGACACCCTGATCAGTTTCCTCATGACAATAGTTGTCATAGGGTACGGTTCTGCGGTTGACATCCGATCTGTGATCTTCCAGCGGGCCATCGCTGCTCCCGCCACGGTGGCGGCCCGCTCCCGGCCTGGAGTACTGAGACCCATGACGCACAGCCAGACCCTCGAGCTCACCGTCCGGTACCCGGCGGAGAGCGTGGCCGTCCTCACCGTCGCCGGAGAGATCGACGTGGACAGTGTTCCGGCCTTGAGGACCAGGGCTCTGGAGCTGATCAGACAGGGGAGACCTCACGTGGTTCTCGACCTGGAGCCCGTGGAGTTCTGCGACTCCTCCGGCCTCAATGCGATGATCGGCATCCTGCGGTACGCGAAGGACCGGCACGGGTCCCTGTGCCTGGCCGCCGCGCCGTCACACCTCGTGAGGCTGCTCGACATCACGGGCGTCGGTGTCCTCATTCCCGCGGTCCCCACCACGGCCGAGGCCCTGACCCGCATCGTGGAGCCCGGCGAAGCCCCCTGAGGGCCGCCGGCGAGCTCCGCGAGCACGGTCGGCCGGTGTGGTTCCACCGGACCGCACCGGCCTCTCACCCCTGGTGCGGGCCGTCCTCCACGAGACCGGACTCCGCCGTGTCGTCCCGCTCCATCGCGGCCTTGAGATGCTCCAGTGTCGTACGGATGTTTCCGCGCTGGAACTCCGCGAACGTATGCCCCCGCGTCGCGACGCGGTCGAAGGCGTCGGCGAGGAAGTCGGGCCATGCCCGCCGGTTGTCGGTCCAGGTCTCCGTGACCCGGGTGGAGCCGTCGACCGCGTCGAAGCGGTACTCCCACAGCGCGATCGCACCCGGCAGCCGCGGACGCCGCACCCCGATCGCGTGCACGCGGAACGCGAACCGCTCGCCCGGGTCGGCGGCCGTCACCGTGCACCTGGTGGTCCAGCGGAAGGCCCCGCGCTTGTTGCGGCCCTCGAAGACCATGCCGACATGTGCTCGCCCGCGGTCCCCGAGCACCCGGGCGCCCCGGTTCTCCGGACTCCACCGCCCCATCGCCGTGGGGTCGCTCAGCTGTTCGTACACGGCCGACGGTGCCGCCCGGATCAGGATGCTGTCCGATACGGACATGGTGCGGGGCATGAGAGGTACTCCTGGTCCTCGGCCGGCCGGGTCGTCTCGCAGAAGCCGGGCGGATCACCTGCGAACGCTTGACGGTGCTGGTTCGTTGGACAGTGTGGCGTACACGCAGCAGCGTCCAGGCCACCGGACCCGAGGAGCTCGCAGATGCCAAGCCCCGGCGAACCCGGCACCACCCGCACCGCCGTCACCGGCGACCGGACGCGTCTGGTGGAGCAGCTCATGGAGCGGTTCCCCCACGTGCCGAGAGAGGCCGTCCTCAAGGAGGATCTGCTGCGCGGCGGCTTGGCGTTCGACGACTCCGCACTGAGCGACAACGAGCACGGGGACATCAGACCCACGTCGTATGTCATCTTCCCCTTCGACCACAGCACCCTGCCCGAGCTGGGAGCCGCCGCACTGCGCCGACCGCCCGAGGAGATCGTGCTCACCGGAGGCCCCTACGACCTCCGCCGCGCGGTGGTGTCGGTGCAGGTCAACCCTGCCTCTCCGTCCCGCGTGGCAGCCGGATCCGACGGAGTCCTGGGGCTCTTTCTCGACGGGATCCGCGTCTCCGACGTGGGCCTGCCCCCGATGCGCCCGCCCCGGCAGGCGGGCGACGACCGCGATCAGGCCCGCCACTCGGCGGTGCGTTCCGGGGAGGCGTCGGCCAGCGCCTTCGTGATGGCGTCGGCGTCGCCCCGATTCCCGTAGACGGGCGTGCCCGGCTGCTGGCGCCATGACTCGTCGAGGCCGCCCGCGTCCACGGTGTCGAAGCCCAGCTGGTCGATCAGGTCCCGGACCGCCTGCTTGGCCGCAGGGTCGTCGCCGGCCACGGGAAGGGCCTGCCGACCAGGTGTGCCCTGGGGTCGCCCCTTGTCGAGGATGTCCTGGGCGTATGTGCCGTTGAACGCCTTGATCACCGGGTGGCCGATCTGCTTCTCGGTCCAACGGCTCTCCGCCAGCCCGTCCTCGATGGCCGCGATACGTCCGTCACGCTGCTGCGGGTAGTAGTTGCCCGTGTCGATGACGGCGACATCGCCGGTCGTGCCGTCGAGAAGGCCCGAGGGCAGGTCCGGCACCGACTTGAGCGGAACGGTCACCACGACGATTTGTGCTCCCCGCGCCGCCTCCGCCGCCGTGACCGCTGTGGCACCCGTTTCCTCGGCGAGGTCCTTGAGCGTCTCGGGCCCCCGGGAATTCGCGACGGACACGTCGTGTCCGAGCGCGGTGAGACGCCGGGTGAGGTTGCCGCCGATGTTGCCCGCCCCGATGATGCCGATCTTCATGGAAATCCGACCTTCCGATGCCGACTTGGAGTGAAAGGGTCTCGACGGATCACCAACCCCGGGGGTGCGGGCGCTATTCCGGGAGTGCCGAATCGGTTCAGCACCCGGGTGACGGATGGGAGGGCTCCGGGTGGGCACGTATGGGGGAGGGAAACGGAACCACGCTGCCCCACTTGGAGGAGGCGCCCGTGCTGCACGGCGTAGATGTCAGCGCCTTTCAGACGGACTACGACACGGACGGCTCGGACTTCGTCCTCGTCAAGTCGACCGAAGGCCGCTCCTATGTGAATCCGAGACTGAAGAGCCAGGTGAAGCGCGCGAGGGACGCCGACTGCATCGTCGGCTTCTACCACTTCCTCTGGCCCGGGAACGCGAAGGAGCAGGCGGACTACTTCCTCGACAAGACGCCGGAGAAGGAGGGCGACCTTCTCGCCGTCGACTGGGAACAGACGGGCGAGGGCACGCACGCGAGCAGCGCGGACAAGGACCGCTTCATCCGGGAGGTGAAGAGGCTGAGGCCCCATCACCGTGTGCTGCTGTACTGCAACCGCTCCTTCTGGATCAACCACGACACGAGCTCGTACGCCGGCGACGGACTCTGGATCGCCGACTACGGCAAGGCGGCCGCACCACGGATCGAAGCGGAGTGGCGCATCCATCAGTACACCGACGACCCGCTCGACAAGAACGTGGCCGACTTCCCCTCACGGAAGGCGATGCGCGACTGGGCGACGGCCTGAGAGGGGACCGGCTCCTGAGCGCGGTCCTCAGGACGGCGGCGCGCCCGTCAACACACGGTTCACGGCCATCGGCCAGTGGAGTGTCCTTTGCCAGCCACTGGTGCAGTGCGCACGGAGATGACCTGCGGTACCCCCGCGGGGAGTCCATCCTGGTCGCCGAGTCCGCAATCGGCCGTCGACCGAAGGAGTGCCGCAGTGACGACGAGGGGTCCCTCAGTATCGGCGGAAGCCGATGCCGCCTACCAGGACGAACTGCCTGTACGGCGTCGGCAGCCGGGGAAGGTGGTCATCAGCTGGCTGACCACCACCGACCACAAGACGATCGGCACGCTGTACCTGATCACCTCGTTCGGCTTCTTCATCGTCGGTGGTGTCCTGGCGCTCGTCATGCGCGCCGAGCTGGCCCGTCCGGGTACGCAGATCGTCTCGAACGAGCAGTTCAACCAGGCATTCACGATGCACGGCACGATCATGCTGCTGATGTTCGCGACGCCGCTGTTCGCAGGGTTCGCGAACTGGATCATGCCGCTGCAGATCGGCGCGCCCGACGTGGCGTTCCCGCGGCTGAACATGCTGGCCTACTGGCTGTACCTCTTCGGCTCGCTGATCGCCGTGGCCGGCTTCCTCACCCCGCAGGGTGCGGCCGACTTCGGGTGGTTCGCCTACTCGCCGCTCACCGACTCGGTCCGCTCGCCGGGCGTCGGTGGGGACCTGTGGATCATGGGTCTGGCCTTCTCCGGCTTCGGCACGATCGTCGGGTCGGTCAACTTCATCACCACGATCATCTGCATGCGCGCCCCCGGCATGACGATGTTCCGTATGCCGATCTTCACCTGGAACGTCCTGCTGACCGGTGTCCTGGTCCTCCTGGCGTTCCCGGTCCTCGCCGCCGCGCTGCTCGCGCTGGAGGCCGACCGTAAATTCGGCGCACATGTCTTCGATGCGGCCAACGGTGGTGCATTGCTCTGGCAACACCTCTTCTGGTTCTTCGGCCATCCGGAGGTGTACATCATTGCTCTGCCGTTCTTCGGAATCGTCTCCGAGATCATTCCGGTGTTCAGTCGCAAGCCGATCTTCGGCTACGTAGGCCTGATCGCTGCGACGATCGCCATCGCCGGCCTCTCCGCGACGGTGTGGGCGCACCACATGTATGTGACGGGCGGCGTGCTGTTGCCGTTCTTCTCCTTCATGACATTCCTCATCGCGGTACCGACCGGTGTGAAGTTCTTCAACTGGATCGGCACGATGTGGAAGGGGTCGTTGTCCTTCGAGACACCGATGCTCTGGTCGGTCGGCTTCCTGGTCACCTTCCTCTTCGGTGGTCTGACCGGCGTGATCCTGGCCTCGCCGCCGCTGGACTTCCATGTCTCCGACTCGTACTTCGTCGTCGCGCACTTCCACTACGTCGTCTTCGGCACCGTGGTCTTCGCGATGTTCGCGGGATTCCACTTCTGGTGGCCGAAGTTCACCGGCAAGATGCTGGACGAGCGGCTCGGGAAGATGACCTTCTGGACGCTGTTCATCGGCTTCCACGGCACCTTCCTGGTGCAGCACTGGCTGGGCGCCGAGGGCATGCCGCGTCGTTACGCGGACTACCTCGCCGCCGACGGCTTCACCGCCCTGAACACGGTCTCCTCGATCTCCTCGTTCCTGCTGGGACTGTCGATGCTTCCGTTCATGTACAACGTCTGGAAGACCGCCAAGTACGGCAAGAAGATCGAGGTCGACGACCCCTGGGGCTACGGCCGTTCGCTCGAATGGGCGACGTCCTGCCCGCCCCCGCGGCACAACTTCCTGACCCTTCCGCGGATCCGCTCCGAGTCGCCGGCGTTCGACCTGCACTACCCCTCGATCCGTTCCCTCGAGGATGCGGTGAACCGTCCTCACGAATCGGTCACCGTGGCTCCCGGGGACAAGCAGGCCTAGCCCCCCGGAGTGACGGGCCGAGGAGAGGAGGACCGTGTGAAGCCGGACAAGGAGAGTGCCCGGGGCCTGGCTCAGGTGGAGGGCTACCTGCTCTGGAACGCCGAGGTCGAGGAGGCCCGCCGACAGGCCCGCCGCTTCACCGACGCGCTGCCCTGGCTCACCAGCGCCCAGCGTGAGGACGTCGAGCGCGTCTACGCGGCGGACAGGATCGAGGCCTGCCGGGACACGCTCACAAGGATCGCAGGCCGTGCCCATGAACTCCGGGGTGAGTACACCGCGCGCTACGACCGGCTCAGGGCCCGCTGCGTGGCGCTGTCCGTCCTGGCCGTCGGCACGGTGGGCGGCACCTGCGCCGCCCTGACGCTGATCGGCCGCTGACCCCGGCCTCGGGTGCCTGGTCCCCTGATCCAGGCGCCCGAGGTCAGTGGCGCAGCAGACAGAACGGATGCCCGGCCGGATCCGCGAACACACGCCAGCCACGTGCGTCGTCCCCGCGGTCCACCAGCGTGGTCCCCGCGGTCCACCAGCGTCGCCCCCGGCGCGAGCACCTGCTCCTGGGCACGGTCCAGAACCCGGCCGCGCAGAACCGGGCCAGACGCGCCGGATCGGGACAGTCCAGCACCACACACCGCAATTCAGCGATCATGCGCGGCATCCTGGGAACCCGTGCTCACCGGGCCGGGACCGCCCATGCCCGGTCCAGCTCGGAGAGGTGCGCGGCGAGCAGTTCGGAGTGGGGCGAGGGCAGTTCGTCGGCCGGGTGCTCCAACTGCACCGCACACGCCGTCGTGGTGTCGATGAGCCTTTCCAGCGCGCTGGCCACACCCTCGGAACCGGCCGAGTGCCGGGCCACCGGAGGGAGTTCGGCTGCCGACAGCTCGATCGCCGCACGGGCCGCCGCCAGCGACCGGTAGGCGTCCCGGCGCAGTGCCGCCCTTCCGTCGTGGTCCTGCCGGGCTTCCAGGACATGCCCGAGATAGCGGTGCGCCGCCCCCACCGCCGTATCGAGAGCGGCCCGCACGGCGTGGCCCCGCCGGCCCGGCAGCGGGAGGTGCCCGACGAGCAGCACCGTCGCGCAGGCGAGGAGCGACTCCACCACCCGCCCCCACGAGGCGGGCGGTTCACCGCCCAGCACGACGAGGGACAGCACGAGGACGGTGACCACCGCTGTCTGCACGGCGAAGTGACGGGTGGCCACAGGAAGAAGCGCACCGCAGAGCGCGACCGCCGCGACCAGAGGGTACGGGCTTGACGCCAGCAGGGCCGCGCCGCCGAAGACCGCAGCGCCCACGACCGTACCCACGGCCCTGCACACCACGCGCGAGACCAGCGGCCCGAGATCGGGCTTGACGAGGAACACGGTGGTGGCGGGCAGCCAGTACCAGTGGTCGTGGTGCAGCCACTGCGCCACGACCGTACTGGTCGCGCAGCACACGCCGACCCGAAGACCGTACTCACGCCCCGCCGCACTCCACGCGCGGCGCAGGACGGACGCGTACGAGCGTGCTCCGCGCCTGCCCGGCGGCGCGGAGGCGGGGCGGTCGAAGGCCGCCGCAGCCCGCAGCAGGGCGTCGTCCAGGGCCCGCAGCCCGGCATCCGTACGGGCCGGAGCCGCCAACGGCCCGCAGGGGCCGCCGATCCGCACCGCGGCCGCCAGCCTGCGGGGGCCCTCCACGATCCTGTCCGGCAGCGGGGCCCCGGCCCACGCCAGCGCGGTCGCCGCCTCGGCCAGCGGAAACGCCGCCGCGTACTGGGCGTGCAGCCGACGCTCCGCCGCGGAGCTCGCGTAACGCCGCAGCCGTGGCCCGGACAGAGCGTCCTGCGCCTGGTCGAGCGCGGCGCTCAGCGCCGCGCGCCCCGCGCGGGCGCGCGGGCCGCCTGTGGCCCTCAGGAGCCCGGCCACCGCCTCGTACACCGCGGCGACCGCCTCCCGCTCCCCGTCGAGCCGGTACGGCCCGCTGCCGATGCTGCCCGGCGACGGGAGGACCAGCCTGAGCAGGAGGAGCCATCCCGCACCGGCGAGGAACAGCAGCGCGCGCACCGGGCCGGGCTCGGGCAACGGCATGCCGGCTCCGATCACGACTGTGACCAGCACCTGCGTGCCGCACGCGGACGCGACGGGCCCCGTGGAACTGACCGCCCCCGCGACCAGACCCAGCAGCCCGAACAGGAGCGGCAGAAGAACCAGGGACCGGCCACCGCCGACAGCCGCCGTGATCACCGTGCCGAGCAGCAGACCCGCTGCCCCCGCCATGGCGGGGAACCCCAGCCGGGCGACAGAGGAGCGGCGGCTGCCGGGCCGGTCGTTGATGCCGGCCAGCATCGCGCCGAGAGCGGCGGGGACCCCGGCGGTCGGCCGCTCGGCGAGGACCGACACGAGCAACGGCAGCGCGGCCAGCGCCCCGCGCAGTACCGCGTTCCACGGCACCGGTCCGCGCTGGGCGCGCAGCACATGGGCGAGCCAAGGGGGAAGCCGGCCGGCGAGAAGAGAAGGGGTGGGCACCGTGCTCCTGTCCGCGTGGGAAGACGAGATCGCCTGCGGACGCCTTCGGCCTGGGCTCGTGCCCAGCGTAGATCCCTTACGTGGAGAGTGTGCTACCTGCCCGTTTCCGTGACATGACGGTGTTCCGGACCGGGGGTGTCAGAGGGCGGCGCCGAAGTTCTGGGTCCACACCGGGCCGCCGGACGAGTCCTCCCTGCCGATCCCGATCTCCTTGAAGGCGCAGTTGAGAATGTTCGCCCGGTGGCCGGAGCTGTTCATCCAGGAGTCCATCACCGCCGCGGCGGTCGGCTGGCCCTTCGCGATGTTCTCGCCGTACGTGCTCCACCGGTACCCGGCGGCGGTGATGCGCGCCCCGGGGTCCGTGCCGTCCGGAGAGGTGTGGGAGAAGTAGTCCCGTGCCACCATGTCCGCCGAATGACGTGAAGCGGCCTTCGTCAGCAGGCTGTTGCCACTCACCGGCGCGCACTCCTCCTTCGCCCGCTCGCTGTTGACCAGGGCGATGACCTCTTCGGCCACCGAGGGGGCCGACGAGGCCTTCGGTGCAGGGGCCCGAGCCGGCTCGGAGGAGGGCGTGCGCGGCCTCTGCGTCTTCTCAGGAGTGCGGGTGGCGCTCCGGCTCCTGGACGCGGACGGAGACGTGGTCGCCGGAGACGACGGCGACGCCGAGGAGGGCGAGGGCGCGGGGGAGGAGGGCGACGACGGCGTGGTCACGGGTGTCGAGGGACCGGTGAGCGGAGCTACGGCGGTCGCCGGGTCTTCGCCCTCGTCGAGGTGGACGGCGGCCCCTCCGCCTCCCAGTACCGCGACCGCGGCCAGGCCGGCGAGGACCGTGGTGCGCCGGCGCCGTCTCACGCCGTCCCGCCGGCGCTCGGCACGCCCGGGGCCGGACACAGGGGCTGCCACGGGCAGGAACGCCGTCGGCAGGAACTCCGCCGCCGGTCCGCCCGCGGACGCCGCCATGGGGACCAGGGCCAGGCCCACCAGCAGACCCTCCGCCGGGACCAGCCCCGACCGGTGCCCGGCGCACACCGTGCACTCCCGCGCGTGGCGCGCCAGGCGCTTACGCCAGAGAGCGGACGGCACCCCGTCCCAGTGGGCCGTCAGGTCCTCGAGCAGGACACAGCGCGGGTCCGCCACCAGAGCGCGTACCACCACGCGGGAGGCATCCAGGCGCTCCTTCATCCGCTGGACACGCACCGCCGTGTGCTGGGGAGACAGGTCGAGGGCGCTCGCGACCTCCGCCCTGGACAGCTCTCCGGCCGTCTCCAGCCACCAGAGCGACACCAGCTCGCGGTCGTCGTCGTCGAGCCACCGCGTGGCCTCGGCGGCCTCCCGGCGCTGGCCCGTCAGACCGAGCCGGACGATCGTCAGCTCGACGAAGTCGGCGGCGGGATCGACGACGTCGTACGCGTCGTCCATCCGGTCCGCGGATATCTCCCCGGTCCTGCGCTCACGCCAGTGTCCGCGTATCTCGTTCATGGTGATGGCCACGAACCAGGACCGGAAGCTCTTCGGGGTACGCAGTGAGGGCAGGCCGCGGAGCATACGCAGCACGCTGTCCTGGACCACGTCGTCGACGTCCGCGTGCCCGTTCAGCGCCCGCCCGACGATGTTGTAGACCAGCGGCAGGTAGGACGCGACGAGCCGGTCCTGAGCCTCGGGGTCGCCCTTCTGCGCGGCCTTGATCAGCGCCGTCTCGCGTGTCTCGCCCATACTGTGCTCACTCTTCCGGGGTCCTGTTCCGTCACTTCCCACACTCGGGAGACGCCGTGCGGCGGGGACGATAACAGGAATCCGGTCAGGCGCTCGATATCCGCTCCGGAATCCGTAACGCCGCGTGCCCGGCCCGGTGACGGAGTGAACCGTCACCGGGCCGGGCACGCGGCGTTGGGGTCGGAGGACGAGCTCGACGCGTTGCCGTCAGGAGCGGGGCGGGTTGTCCTGGTCGCGGTCCGCGCCGAACTGCTGCTTCAGCTTGTCCTGGCCGGTGTCGACCTGCTTGCCGTACTTGCCCTGCGTCCGGTCGTCGATCATGTCTCCGGCCTTGTCGACGCCCTTTCCGGCCTGGTCCTCGTGGCCCTTCAGCATCTTCTTGATCTTGTCCAGCGCGGACATGGCGGATCCTCCTCGTGTCGGCTTCCCCCACTCGTCAAGGGTCACCGCACATCGCCGGGTCCGCATCCGCGAGCGCCGCCGGACGGACCTGAGGGCCGTCCGACGTGTGAAGGGCGGCTGGGTGGGCAGATACCGGGTTACCAGGAGGAGGTGGTGGCCGTGGGCCGCATCCAGATCGTCCGCCGTCCGCAGCCCCCCACGGGGCCGCCCCCGCTGGACCTGCGAACACCGTCCGGACGGCCCCTGCCGTACTGAGCCCCCGAGCTGTGCCCGGACGTGCACCCGTCGCCATCGCGGTGTGTGAGGCTTCTACATGAGCGATCACCGAAATGCACCGGCCGACCGGCTCAGGACCGACGTGCCGCACTCGGCCCGCGTCTGGAACTATCTGCTCGGAGGCAAGGACAACTACCCCGCGGACGTCGAGGCGGGGGAGATGATCCTCGCGGCCTTCCCGGACATCGCGGGCATCGCGCGTGACCAGCGGGCCTTTCTCGCCCGCGCCGTCCGTTTCCTGGCCGGGGAGGCAGGGGTCCGGCAGTTCCTCGACATCGGTACGGGACTGCCCACGGCCGACAACACGCACGAGGTGGCGCAGCGGACAGTCCCTGAGTGCCGGATCGTGTACGTGGACAACGACCCGCTCGTGCTGACGCACGCCCGCGCGCTCCTGACCAGCACTCCGGAGGGCGCGTGTGCGTACGTCGACGCGGATGTGCGTGACACCGGCAGGATCATCGAGGAGGCCGCCCGCACCCTCGATCTCAGCCGCCCCGTCGGGCTGACCCTGCTGGGCATCATGGGGCAGCTGCCGGACGACGAGGATCCGTGGGCTCTGGTCGAGCAGCTGGTGGGGGCGCTCGAGCCCGGAAGCTACGTGGCCCTCGCGGACGGCACGGACACCAGCGAGACGATGAACCGCGCGATCGAGGCCTACAACGCGCATGCGCCGAGGCCCTACCACCTCCGCAGTCCGGACAGGATCGCCGCGTTCTTCGACGGGCTGGAACTGGTCGAGCCCGGCGCCGTCAGGACGGCGGAATGGCGTCCCGACCCTGGCCCGGACGGGCGGGCCGCACCACCGAGCCCCGCCGTCAGCGGTGTGGGACGCAAGCCATGAGCCCGAGGCGGACGGAGCGTAAGCTCCGGAGGCATGATCGACCATTCGGCGTACGCCCCGTCTGCCCGCCGGACGAACTGGGCAGGCAACATCACCTTCGGTGCGGAGCGGCTGCACACACCTTCCTCCGTAGCCGAACTCCAGGACATCGTGTCCGCGGGGACGGCCGTCCGGGTGCTGGGCACCGGGCACTCCTTCAACGCTGTCGCCGACACGGACGGCGCCCTGATATCCGTCGCGGGCCTGCCCCGCTCCATCGAGATCGACCGGGAGGCGCGTACCGCGACGGTGAGCGCCGGTCTGCGTTTCGGGGAGCTGACCGGCACCCTGCACCGCAGCGGGTTCGCCCTGCACAACCTCGGCTCGCTGCCCCACATCTCCGTAGCGGGCGCGTGTGCCACGGGCACCCACGGTTCGGGCGTGGGAAACCGCTCCCTGCCGGGTGCCGTCGGGGCGCTGGAGCTTGTCACCGCCGACGGCGACATCCTGTCGCTGGAGCGGGGCGACGCGGGCTTCGACGGCGCGGTGGTCTCCCTGGGCGCACTCGGAGTGGTGACCCGGCTGACCCTGGACCTCGTGCCCGCGTTCGAGATCCAGCAGTGGGTGTACGAGGGGCTCCCGCAGGAGCAGTTGCTCGGCCGGTTCGACGAGGTGATGTCCGAGGCCTACAGCGTGAGCCTCTTCACCGGCTGGCACGGCGGTCCGATCGACCAGGTGTGGCTCAAGCGGCGTGTCGGCGGCGACGGCCCCCGCACCGCCCCGCACCAGTGGCTCGGCGCGACGCTCGCGGAAGGCGCGAGGCACCCGGTCCCCGGGGTGGCGGCGGAACACTGCACACAGCAGCAGGGTGTCCCGGGCCCCTGGCACGCCAGGCTCCCTCACTTCCGCCTGGAATTCACGCCGAGCAACGGGGAGGAACTCCAGTCGGAGTACTTCGTCGCCCGGCACGACGCAGTGGCGGCCTATGAGGCCCTCGACCGGATCCGGCAGCAGTTCGCGCCGCTCCTCCAGATCGGTGAGATCCGCACGGTGGCGGCCGACGACCTGTGGCTGAGCCCGGCACAGGGGAGGGACTCCGTGGCGTTCCACTTCACCTGGGTGCCCGACACGGCCGCAGTCACGCCCGTCCTCGGGGTCATCGAGGAGGCTCTCGCCCCCTTCGGAGCCAGGCCGCACTGGGGCAAGGTCTTCACCACCCCGCCGGGTGCGCTCCGCGAGCTGTACGGCCACTACGCCGACTTCGAGCGGCTGACCGAGCGGCTCGACCCCGCCGGCACGTTCCGCAACGACTTCCTGGTGGACCACTTCCCCCGTAACGGCTGACGCCCGGGGTTCCCCGTCCGGCATCCGGACGGGGAACCTACCTTCAGCCGGACGGCGGTCCGCCGGGCCGGCGTCCCTCTGACGGACCCGGCGCGAGCTCCTCCACGAGGGCGGCCAGCTCCTCGCACGCGAGCTCCGTCTCACGGCGGATGTTGTTGTGCTCGGTCACGATCGCCGCGAGCAGCAGCGCGGTGAGCGCCACGCAGCCGTTGAGGATGCACAGGTTGAGCATGATCCCGAGCACCGAGTGGCCGGCGAACGGTCCGATCCCCTCGGTTCCGGCGATGATCGCCAAGACGGACATCAGGAGAGCGCAGGGGGCGCTGCCGGCCAACTGGAAGCGGAGCGCCGCCCAGACGAGCACCGGGAAAAGGAGGTAGGTCATGGACAGCGGGCTTCTGGTGGCGACGGTCGTCGCCACCACCGCGACCACGGCGAGCGCCGCCGCCTCCGCCCACCGGTCGTCCCTCCTGGGCAGGCGTGCCTTGCGCAGGACGAGCAGCAGGGGTGTGACCATGAGTACGCCCATCGCGTCTCCCGCCCACCAGGCCGACCAGACCGGCCAGAACTGAGCCGCGGACAGCCCACCGCTCAGCAACTGGACCCCAGCGCCCACGGTGGCGCTGAGGAGCATGCCGCCCAGAGCTCCCAGGAAGACCAGGGAGACCCCGTCGCGCAGACGGTCCAGCTCCGTCCGGAATCCCACCGCGCGCAGAGCCAGGAAGGAGCAGAGCGGGGCCAGAGCGCTGCCCGCGGTGACAGCCAGGCCCCAGAAGGTGAACCCGTCGCTCATGGCGATGACGGTGAGCAGAGCACCGAGCGCGATCCCGGGCCAGATCCGTGGACCCAGGTACAGCAGCGAAGCCAGGGCGATTCCGGAGGGCGGCCACAGGGGGCTGACGACCGAGCTCTCGACCTCGACGTCTCTGAGGAGACCGAGCCGTCCGGACGCGAAATAGGCGGCGGCGATGCCCAGCATCTGCAGAACGAGCACGGCTCGGCGTCTGGTTTCCTCGCTGCGGATCACGCATCTCATAAGACACCGCCCGTGACGGCGGGCCGCTGTGACACGCGCGGGGGCGGACCGGCTTACCCGGGGTCCGAGGGGGCGTCACCATGGCGCAGTACGAGCACGGCCGCGTCGTCCTCATGGCCCGTGAACACCGCGGCCTGGAGCACCCGGTCCGCCAGTTCCTCGGCGTCGGCGTCGACGTGGGCGCTCACCAGGCGCCTGATCCGGTCCAGCCCGTCGTCGATCGACAGCGAGGGCCCTTCGATGACCCCGTCGGTGAGAAGGACGAACGCACCGGCCACGTCCAGATCGCGCCGGGTGACGGGGTAGTGCTGGCGCAGCTCGATACCGAGGGGGAGCCCGCCGGCGTCGGCGGTGATGCCCGAGCGTCCGTCGGCCGTCGCCCACACGGACGCGACATGGCCTGCGCGGGCACTCCGGAGCTCCCGCGTCCTCGGGTCGAGCCGGAGAAACGAGCAGGTGGCGAAGAGCGTCGAATCCATCGAAAGGATCAGATCGTTCGTGCGGCCCATCACCTCACCGGGATCGGCCGCCGAACTGGCGATGGCGCGCATGGCTATGCGGATCTGCCCCATGAAGGCGGCTGCTTCCACGTCGTGCCCCTGGACATCGCCGATGGCGAGGCCGAGCGACCCGTCCGGCAGCACGAAGCCGTCGTACCAGTCGCCGCCGATGTCCAGCCCGTCCCGGGCGGGTGCGTAGCGAGCGGCCGTCTGCAGCCCCGGGAAGACTGGCAGCGTCGCGGGCAGCATCTTGCGCTGCAGGGCCTGGGCCAGCTCGACGCGGGCCTGATGCAGCTCCACCTCTTCCCGGGCACGGGCGGTCAGATGCTGCAATGTGCTGAGCAGGTCCTCGGCGCTCGCCGACCGGGGAGTTCGACGCCGGTTCATGGGCCGCTCCGCGTTGCGATAGTCCCTGCATCCTATTTCGGCGCCGGAACTCCGGCGAGCGCTGGTGCGGCCCCCGGTCGCGGACGGGGGGCGTCAGCCTGCCCGGCCGAGGGAGGCGGTGAGCCGACCCAGGGTCTCCTGCAGGGCCAGAACCTCCTGGACGGACAGGCCCGTGGCCTTGAGGATCGAGCGGGGGACGGGCAGCGCGCGGTCGCGCAGGTCCGTCCCGGTGCCGGTGAGGTGGACCGTGACCGACCGCTCGTCCTCCGGGCTGCGCTCACGCCTGACGAGGCCGGCCGATTCCAGCCTCTTCAGCAGGGGCGACAGCGTGCCGGAGTCCAGGTGCAGGCGCTCACCGATGGCCTTGACCGGGAGCGGACCGTGCTCCCAGAGAACCATCATGGCCAGGTACTGCGGGTAGGTGAGCCCGAGGTCCTTGAGCGCTTCGCGGTAGACGCCACCGAACGCGCGGGAGGCCGCCTGCAGCGAGAAGCAGACCTGGTGGTCCAGCTTGAGCAGTTCCGTGTCCGGCAGATCGGTCAGTCCAGGTGCGGGGGTCGGTGGTGGCGTCATGAGTCCAGGGTAGCTTGCCGGCGCCATTGAGTTGTGCGCAATTGAATTGCGTGTCATTCTTATGTGGTGGCCGGGCCGCGGTCACCCCATACGAGAGAAGGTCACCCCATGGACGCGCTGTACACCGCTGCCGCCACCGCCAACGGCCGTGAAGGCCGGGCGGTGAGCTCCGACGGACAGATCGACCTCGCGCTCGCTCTGCCGCCGGCCCTCGGGGGCGACGGGGCGGGCACCAACCCCGAGCAGCTCTTCGCCGCCGGGTATGCCGCGTGTTTCGCCAGCGCGATGAGCTCGGTCGCCCGTGAGATGAAGGTCGACACCAAGGACGTCTCCGTGACGGCCGAGGTCTCGATCGGCAAGGACGATTCGGGCTTCGGCCTCGCGGTCGTCATGCGCGTCGAACTGCCTGAGGCGCTCGAGGGGGAGACCGGGCGGCGCCTGGTCGAGGCGACGCATGCGTACTGCCCCTACTCCAAGGCCACGCGCGGGAACATCGACGTCGAACTCGTCATCGAATAGCGGGCCAGGTCTCCCCGGCGTCATCGGGCGGGGAGACCGGTCCCGCAGGGGAGGCAGGAGTCGAACCTGCGGCATCCGGTTTTGGAGACCGGCGCTCTGGCCTCTGAGCTACACCCCTTCGGCGTGATCAGTGTCGCAGCCGGCCCCCGCCGCCGACAACCGGTTTTACGGAGGCCCAGGTCCGTTCCCGGGGTCCGCCCCCCGACGGCCGGAGGTGAACGCGTACACTCGGCTCCCGTTTCCGCTGATTGGCGGGCATAACCGATCGATAGGCAGTTCACGTGAGTTTCACAGAGGCATCCGACGCGCCGATCTACGCCGGTCTGGTGGAGGAACAGGGTGACGTTCCGGCCGAGGTTCGGCGGGTGGCCGAGGAGACGCTGCTCGAGGTGGAGAGCGCGCTCGACTTCAGCGCGGTGCGTTCCTCGGCCGCCGCCCGCTGAGCCCGGTCCGGACCACGGCGGATCCCCGCGGGCCCGGTCCGGATCAAGCCGGATCTCTTTGGGCAGGATCACCTCCGTCGACCCCTGGATCCTTACCCACCGGAGCCCGCGTGACCATCAGCCTGCACCGCTCGGCAACCGTCCTGTTCCAGGGCGACAGCATCACCGATGCGGGACGGCTGCTGGAAGCGGACTGCCCCCTGGGCAACGGCTACGTCCGGATGGCCGCCGAACATGTGCGGTCCGCCCTTCCGGACAGTGACATCACGTTCGTCAACCGGGGCGTCGCCGGCGACGGCGTCTCGGATCTGCGCGCTCGGTGGCGTGAAGATGCCCTGGACCTCGAGCCGAGCGTGGTGTCGGTCCTGATCGGCGTGAACGAGACCTACCACCGTTACTTCTACGGCACCGTCACCCCGGTGAGCGCGTACGAGAACGACTACCGCGCCATCCTCACCCAGGTCCGGGAGAAGTCGGACGCCCAGCTGATCCTCATCGAGCCCTTCCTCGTGCCGGTACAGGACGAGCAGTGGGCCTGGCGCGAGGATCTCGACCCGAGGATTCAGACGGTCCGCAGGCTGTCCGAGGAGTTCGACGCCGCGCTGCTGGCGGCGGACGGCCTGCTCAACCAGGCGGCGCGCGCCGCCGGCGGTGGCGAGTACATCGCCGGCGACGGAGTCCACCCGACCCCGCTCGGGCATTCCGTCCTGGCGGAGGCATGGACGGCCCTGGCCGGGCTGTAGCTCGCCGGGGGCCGGAGGACGGGAACCCTGGCCCAGACGGCCTTGCCCGCCCCGGTGGGCCGTGACCAGCCCCAGGAGCTGTTCAGCGCGTCGATGATGCGCAGACCCCGGCCACGCTCGAAGGACTCGTCCGCCGGGCGCAGTACGGGCACCTCGGGGCTGGGATCGTTGACAGCGCAGACCAGCGCACCGTCCTGGCACGCGAGGCCGAGCCGGGCCGTCGGCCGCTCGGCGGGCAGCAGTCCGTGACAGACGGCGTTGCTCGCCAACTCGCCCGCGACGAGAGCGACATCGTCCGCGCAGGAGCCCAGGCCCCACCGTTCGAGTGCGTCGCGGACGAACGCGCGCGCCTGCCGCAGGCTCTCCGGGTCCGCACCCAGGCCACGTGTGGTGAATCCCGGGGCCCCGATACCGAGGTCCCGTGCCAGCTCCTCGTGCGGGTCCGCGCCGCTCGCGGCGGGACCGGGCACGGGCGCTGCCGCTCCGTGACGTCGCGTGTTCTCCGCGAGCATGAGTGCTGACAACCCTCCGTCGAAGCCCGGCGCAATGGTGCCGTGGGGGCCGGATGACCACTAGTATCCTCGCCGTCCGCAGCTGCGGTGCAATTGCATCCGGAATTGCACCCGGGGGTGTGAGCCAGGGACACCCGTTCACCCTGAGCGGGCCCTGGTGGCGCACCAGGAAGTGTCAGCGCAACGAAAAGGACGGACCGCATGCAGCACATCGACAACGGCGTTCCCGCCAACTCCCTGACCGGCGTGGAGTGGAAGAAGAGCCATCACAGCAATCCCAGCGGGAACTGTGTCGAGATGGCGCTGCTGCCCGGTGGAGCAGTGGCCGTACGCAACTCCCGGCACCCCGAAGGGCCCGCCCTCGTGTACACGGGAGACGAAGTGCGCGCGTTCCTCGCGGGCGTCAGGGACGGCGACTTCGACACCATGACGGGCTGAACTCGCGGCAGGGCGGGCTGAAAAGTCACGGCACTCTCGCATCGGCCGGGCCATGGCGGGGCTCCTGATGGCACACTGGCATCACGACGCCCGTCCTCAGGAGTCCGCATGCCCGGCATCGAACAGCTTCAGCCGTCACGGAGGCCGACGCTCACCCCGGCCACGGGGGCCAGTCCCACGGCCCTGCGCCTGGTGCTGGGCGCGCAGTTGCGGCGGATGCGTGGCGAGGCGGGCATCACCCCTGAAGTCGCCGCGGAACGGATCCGGTGCTCGACCGCGAAGATCAGCCGGATGGAGACCGGGCACTCTCCCTGCAAGGAGCGCGACGCGGCCGACCTCCTCGAACTCTACGGAGTGACCGACCCCGCCAGGACGGCCGAGTTCATCGACCTGGTGCGCAGGGCCGGACAGCGCGGGTGGTGGCGCAACTACGCCGACGTACTGCCGGACTGGTTCGAGCCCCTGGTCGGTCTGGAGGAGGCCGCCGCGTCGATCCGTACGTACGAGGGACACTACATTCCGGGGCTGCTGCAGACAGCCGACTACGCCTATGCCGTGGTGCGTTCCGGTCACGCTCTCGAATCGGAGGAGATCACCCGCCGGCGAGTCGAACTGAGGCTCAGACGGCAGCAGTTGCTGCAGCGGCGGGACGCGCCGAAGCTCTGGGTGCTGCTGGACGAGGCGGTGCTGATGCGCCCGACGGGTGGCGCCCGGGTGATGCGTGAGCAGCTCGCCCATCTGCTGGAGATGACGGAGCTGCCTCACGTCATCGTGCAGGTCGCCCCTTTCGACGTGACCGCCCATACGTCCCCGGGCAATGGCATCACCTATCTGCGGTTCGCGGTGGACGGGCTCCCCGACGTCGCGTACATCGAGCACCTGACCAACGCCACGTCCGTGAACAAGCCGGAGAGCACGGACGAGTACCGCTGGATCCTGGACTCGCTCAGTGCCCAGTCGCCGAGCCCGGCCGAGAGCAGGGACCTGCTGAGGCTGGCGTTCGAGCGCTACAGCGCCGACCGTCAGCTCCCTGACGGCGGCCCCGCTGTGTGACCGCCCTCCCACGGGTGCTCAGCCGATCAGAGCCTCGGTGATCTGCCGGGTCGTTTGCGCGGCGACCGGGGTCGAGCACGTCCAGAGGCGGTTCGGCCCACTGCGGAAACCGGGTGTCGACAAGTCGCCCGGCCGACGGCGTGGATCGACGGGCGGGAGCCCGAGGTCCTCCCGGTCACCGGTATGACCTCCCGCGGTCGGCCCGCTCCGTGCGGCGGGGCAGGAGGGAGTCACGACGCGCCGATGACCCGCCGTGGACCCGAGGCGGTCCCACGGCAGCGGGGACGCGCCGTGCGCCGGACCCGTCAGCGCCGTCATGACGCCGCGGGATCCTTCACCACTTGCGGCCTACACCGCCGAACTCGATCCACTCGTGGGTCGCCTGCTTCGGAGCCAGATCCGAATCGGGACGCCACGTCGACACCTCCACCAGCCCGGGCTCCAGCACGTCCAGGCCCTCCAGGAACTTGTGTACATCGGCCTCCCGGCGCACCCGCCCCCACTGGTTGCCCGTGCTCTTCGCCATGAAGTCCGTGACGAAATCGCGGATGGCCTCGTCTTCACTCACGAGCTGACACACCACCAGGAAGCTTCCCGGAGCCAGACGGTCCGCCACCCGGCGTACCAGGCCCGCGGGGTCGTCCTGGTCAGGAATGCAGTGCATCACCGACACGAACAGCGCGGCCACCGGCTCGTCGAAGTCGATGAGCCGGTTCACCTCCGGGTGGCCGAAGATCCCCTCGGTGTCCCGCATGTCCGCCTGGATGACCGCGGTCCTGTCGTTCTCCTCGAGTATGGCCTTGCCGTGCGCGAGGACGATGGGGTCGTTGTCGATGTAGACGATCCTGGCCTCGGGGTCCACGAGCTGGGCGACCTGATGGACGTTGTCCTGGGTCGGCAGGCCGGATCCGTGGTCGATGAACTGGCGGATTCCGTACTCGGATGCCAGGTGGTGCACGACGCGCCGCAGGAACCTCCGGTTGTTCACCGCCAGGACCTTGGTACTCGGAACATGCTCCAGCAGTTGTTCGGATGCCACCCGGTCCGCGGGGTAGTTGTCCTTGCCGCCCAGGTAGTAGTCGTACATCCGTGCGACGCTCGGCACGTTCACGTCGATGTTCTTCGGAATGGAGGTGTCCCCGTTGCTCATCCAGCCCTCGCCGTTCTCAGGGGAGTGAAGTCGGTGTCCGTGAGGGGTCATGCTATGGATCTCGCCGGATAGCTGACAGTCCTCGGGGGAGTGAGGCCAGGCCGCAGGGTTTCGAATCAGCCACATGCGGCCCGGGGGAGAGGGCCCCCCGCGGGGCCCGGGCCTACGGGTGCGGCCGCTTCGATGCGGCGGTATGTCAAGTCTTGCTGCTGGAGGGTCTATTGTCGCATCCGGCCGATGTGTGGAACCGGTGCGCGTGTTGCGCGGAGGGCTGTTCCAATGCGGCTGGAAATCGACGGCGGCCATGTCCGCCGGTCTCCGCGAGGGCCGTCCGGAACAGGTGCCCGGGACGCGTCGTAGGGCCGGCGCCCGCACCTGGCGGTCTATCGTGGGAGCCATGTCCGCCCCTGAGCTGATCCGCATCGTCTCCCGCGACTCCCCCATGGCCCTGGCCCAGGTCGAGCGCGTGAGGGCTCAACTCGCGGTCCGTAATCCCGGCATCGTCACCGAGGTCGTCCCCGTCAGGACTACGGGTGACAAGTGGATGGGCGATCTCTCGATGGTCGAGGGCAAGGGAGCCTTCACCAAGGAGGTCGACGCCGCCCTGCTCGCCGGGGAGGCGGACCTGGCCGTCCACTGCGTCAAGGACGTCCCGGCCGACCGCCCGCTGCCCGCCGGCACGACGTTCGCCGCGTTCCTCGAGCGGGACGACATCCGCGACGCCCTCGTACACCCGGACGGGCTCACGCTCGACCAGCTCCCGGACGGCGCGCGCGTCGGCACCTCATCGGTCCGCCGGACCGCACAACTCGCGGCTTCCCACCCTCACTTGAATTGCGTTCCGTTCCGCGGCAACGCCAACCGGCGGCTGGCGAAGCTCGCCGCGGGGGAGGCCGACGCCCTGCTCCTGGCCGTCGCGGGCCTCCACCGCATCGGCCGCCCCGACGTGATCAGCGACATCCTCTCTCCGGAGACGATGTGCCCGCCCATCGGCGCGGGCGTCCTCGCCCTGCAGTGCCGCGAGGACGACACGGCGGCCATCGACGCTGTGAGCGCGCTCAACCACCCGGGCACCTACCGGGAGATCACGGCCGAGCGCATGTTCCTCCATGTCCTCCAGGGCCACTGCAACTCGCCGATCGCGGGGTACGCCACGGCCCACCGCAACGGAGATCTCTCGCTGCGCGCCTGCGTGTTCACCCCCGACGGCAAGACGGTCCTCAACGCACACGAATGGGCAGGCCCTCTCGACCCCGCCACCCTCGGCACCTCCGTGGCCGTCGCCCTGCTGCGCCAGGGCGCACGCGAGCTGATCGACACCATCGCCCACTGAACCCCGCGTGCCCGGGCATGGCCCGGCGGACCGCGTCATCCGCCGGGCCGTTCGGCTCAGGTGCCCAGCCGGACCGGCAGGGTCGAGGAACTGTTCGAGAACAGGGACGGCACCGCGACGAGGTCGTCGGGATCAACGGCCAGCGACATGCCCGGATAGCGCTCGAACACCGCCGGGAGAGCGAGCGCCGCCTCCAGCCGGGCCAGCGGCGCGCCGAGGCAGAAGTGCGGACCGTTGCCGAAGGCCAGGTGCTTACGCTGTTTCCTGGTGATGTCGAACCTGTCCGCCTCCTCTCCGTGCTGGTCCTCATCACGTCCCACCGCGCTGAACGGCGCCATGATCGCCTCGCCCTTCGGGATGGGTACCCCGGCGATCTCGACATCCTCCAGGGGGTACCGGAAGGGGAAATTGCCGATCGGGGCATCCCATCGGAGCGTCTCCTCCACCACGCCCGCCCAGATGTCCGCATCGCCCCGCACAGCCAACTCCCGCTGATGGGGGTGGGTCAGCAGCGCCCTTACGGCGTTGGTGATCAGGCTGAGGGTGGTCTCCTGCCCCGCCGAGAGCATGAGCAGCAGGGTGCCGACCAGTTCCTCCTCGCTCAGCGAGTCGGGATCCGCGGCCCGGGCCGCGATCAGTGCGCTGGTGAGGTCGTCGCCCGGCTCGCGCCTGCGGCCAGCGACCACCCTGGCCAGCAGCTGGTACTGCTCGATCTGGCTCGCGGTGACCTCCTCGGGCGCCAGGTCGGAGCGGAAGATGTTGTCCATCAGCTCCTGGAGGCGAGGACGCTCGTCCGCGGGAACACCGAACAGCTCGCAGATGACCTGCATGGGCACGGGATGCGCGAAGTGCCTGCGAAGGTCGACGCTGCCGTCCGTGCCGACGTGCGAGGGCAGCTCGTCCAGAAGCTCGTCCACGATCTGCTGGACACGGGGACGCAGGGCCTCGATCCGGCGCGGAGTGAAGGTCTGCGTGACGAGTTTGCGCAGCCGACGGTGCTCCTGCCCGTCGGAGGTCACCATGTTGGTGACCTTCACCATGCCTATGAGCGGCCAGCCGTCGGTTATCTCATCCCGGATGATGGCGTTCCAGTTGCGCCAGTCCTTGCTGAAGCGCGGATCGGTGATCATCGCGTTGAGCAGGGCGTGGTCCGTCACCGACCACGCCATCACGTCCCCGGGGAGCAGGACCTTCACCACAGGACCGAGTTCACGGAGCCGGGCGGCTTCGCCGTGGTGGTCCGTCCCATGAGGGTCCAGAGTGACGACAGGGATCCGGTCCCGGGCGGCGGAGTTCGTCTGTGACGTCATAAGGGGTCTGCTCCTGTTCTCAGGATCCACCGTTCGGCAGTCCTGTCGGATGCGGCAGTTCACCGGCCGGCCCCGTCGGGGACACGGGCCGGAATGCGGGCGGCGGAGAACTCCGCGGGCAGTGCTACCGGCACCCTGGTCCAGGGGGAGGGGCGCCAGGCCAGCTCCTCGGCCGGCACGGCGAGCCTCATGTCCGGCAGCAGGTTCAGGGCGGTCTGCACCGCCGTACGGGTGATCAGCCGTGCGGGCACCTGGGCGGGACACACGTGTGGGCCGGAGGAGAACGCCAGATGCGAGCGGTTGCCCCATGCGTCCTCCGAACCGTCCGGCCTGACCGCGGGATCGTCGTTGGCCGCGGCGTGCCCCAGGATGAGGCAATCGCCCCGCCGGATGAACCGGCCGCCGAGCTCGGTGTCGTGGAGCGCGTACCGGGCCGGCATGTTGTTCATCGGCGGGTCGCGCCACAGTGCTTCGTCCAGAGCGTCGTCCACCCCGAGCCGTCCGCCGTGCAGCCGCGCGGCGAAACGCGGATCCGTGAGCATCAGACGCAGCGTCGCCGAGATCCACGCCGTGACGGTCTCGTTCCCGGCGGAGATCATCACCACGATCGACTGGAGACGCTCCGCCTCGTTGTCGAGATTCGGGTGATTGATGAAGACCGTCGTCATGTCGTCGGCCGGATTCCGACGTCGCTCACGAACCGTGTCGAGAAGGATCTGCTCGAAGTCGCGATTGCCGGCCTGGGAGTTGTCCGCGCTGCCGAACAGGGCGATGAGCGCGTCCAGCAGTTCCCGGCCCTCCGTGCTGTCGAGGCCGAACAGTGAGGCGAGAGACAGCATCGGGACGATCGTCGCGTACTCGTTGACGAGATCGGCGCTGCCCCGCTGGGAGAACGCCGCGATCAGTTCCGTGCACAGCGCCTCGACCTCACGGCGTACCCTGCGCTGGTCCATCAGCGCGATGCCGTCGTCCAGAGGCTTGCGCAGACGCCGGTGCTCAGGACCGTCGGCACCGATGACATTGGCGCGCCAGCCCATCATCGGGATCAGTCCCGAGTGCGGCGAGACGACACCCTCGTTCAGATCACGCCAGTTGCGTGCGTCCCGCGAGTAGATCTGCTCCTGCCGGGTGATGGTCAGCAGCTCCCGGTAACCCATCACCAGCCAGGCGGAGACGCCCGGTTCGAGCTCGACCTTCGCCACGTTGCCCCACTGCTCCCGGAGTTCCCGGTAGACGGCCCGAGGATCGGGTGAACCGACCACGGAGGGCAGCGACAGAAGCCCGCTGCCGTGCGGTACGTGTGCCGGGCACCCCGGCGGCGGCGCACTCATGAGACAGCCTCCGTGCGCCGCGCCGCACCGATGCCCGACACGTGCTCCACCAGGGTGATCAAGGAGTCGACCGACGAGACCCGCTCGCGGGCGTCGCAGAGGACGATCGGTGTCTCCGGAAGCAGATCCAGCGCACCTCGCAGCTCATCCTCGGAGTACCGCTCACTGTCCGGGAACTGATTGATCGCCACCGCGAAGGGCAGCCCCCGGATCTCCAACTGCTCCAGCACGTCGAAGCTGTCCTCCAGCCGGCGGGTGTCGATCAGCACGAGCACACCGAGCGCGCCCTCTGCCAGCCCTTCCCACAGGTCCCAGAAACGGCGCTGGCCGGGCGTGCCGAACAGGTACATGACCAGTCTCGAACTGAGCGTGACACGGCCGAAGTCCATGGCCACGGTCGTCGTCGTCTTCTCGTCGAGACCGGCCAACTCGTCGACCCCCACGCTCGCCTCCGTCATCACCTCCTCGGTCCGCAGCGGTTCGATCTCGCTGACGGACCCGACGAGCGTCGTCTTGCCGACGCCGAACGCGCCGACGACGAGGATCTTGACGGCCTGCTGCACCGTGTCGGGCAGATAGCGGTCAGCGGAGCCGACGGAGACCATCCAGTACCTCCTGTAGCAGTTGCTTGTCGGGCAGCGCGGCCCGTGGGACACCCGAGCGTGCGGACAGATGCCCGCTGTCCACCAGGTCGGACGCCAGAACCTTCACCAGGCTGACCGGCAGCCCGAGGTGCGCGGCAGCCTCGACCAGGGAGAGCAGCTGCTCACACATCCGCACGAGAGCGGTCTCCTCCCTGGTCGCGGAGAGCGGGAGCGCTCGCGCGGGCTTTACCGCGACGAGCAGCGTCTCCACCCCGATCGTGTTGCGCGAAGGCCTGGAGCGCCCCTTCGTGATCACATACGGCCTTAACGCGCCCTCCGAGAAGACCTCGCCCGGCCCGCTCACTCGGAGCCCTGGCGCGGCGGACTGGTGAGGTTGCGTGCTCCGATCTTCATCACCTGGGCCTGCATCTGCCGTGCCACCAGCTTCGGGTCGACCACAGGGCCCGTCACGACGGCGAGATGCGCGCCGTTCGCACTGCGCATGAACAGGAAACCGCCGTTGAACTCCACCATCTGCTGGAGCACCGCACCCCCGTCCTCGCCGAACTCCCGCCCCAGACCCCGGCCCAGTGACTGGATCCCCGAGCAGGTCGCCGACAGACGGTCGGCGGAGTCGCGGTCCATGCCCTCCGAGCCGGCCAGCAGCAGACCGTCCGAGCTGAAGACGATGGCCTGCCGCACGCCGGGCACTGCAGCGACCTCGGAGATCATCCATCCGCGCTGCTCCGGGTTCTCCACGTAATTCATGCTCACTTCTGTCCTTCCGAGGAATCGGTGGATTCGGAGGGGTCGTACGGGGGGTCGTACGAGGCGGGGTCCGGGGGAACGGATCCCGTTGAGGGCGATGCGGTCCTGCTTCCCTCGAAGAACTGCTCCATCCAGTCACCGGCGTCCTCCGGTGAACCGGGCGGGGTGACAGCGGTCGGTGCCTCCTCCACCGCGGGGACGTGCCCCCGGCGGGACCTGCGCTGGGGGAGCCGGCGTGGGACGGCGGGACCCTCCGCGTCCGGCGGGGACGGCTCGGGGCCGCCCGCAGGCTCCGTCGGCTCCGTGGGAGCGGTGGCCACGGGTGTGTCCGCCGGTGCCTGGGGGAAGGCATCGGCCGGTGCCGGCGCCCGTGGGGGAGTGGGGACCGTCCGCCCGGCCGTCACTCCCGCAGGCGCGAGCGTCTTCAGCAGCTCCAGCGGCACCAGGATCACCGCCCGGACACCCCCGTACGGCGAAGGGCCCAGATCGACGCCGAGACCGTGACGGTGGGCGAAGCGGCCGACGACCGCGAATCCCGTCTGCGGAATCTCGCCGACGTCGCCGACGCCCAGCAGGCGACGGCCCGAGACGATGTCACGCGCCTCGGCCAGCCGGTACTCGTCCAGGCCCAGGCCGCCGTCGTCCACCTCGATGACCGCTCCGCGCTGCACCGTACGGACCGTGACGGGCACGCTCGTCCTGGGCGGTGAGTACTCGGTCGCGTTGGCGAGCAGTTCCGCGATCAGGTGGATCAGCGGTTCGACCACCGAGGCGGTGATCCCGACATCCGGGTCGCCGGTGACCTCCACACGCCTGAACGAGACGATCCGGCCCGAAGCCGCCCGCACCACATCGACGAGCGCCAGCGGCTTCTGCCATTGCTGGCCGGGCCACTCCCCGCACAGCACCTTGAGGCTCTGGGCGTGCCGGGCCTGCTGGGTCGCCGCATGGTCCACCTGCATGGTGGCCTCGAGGAGATCCGGATCGGACGGGTGGCGTTCCGCCACGCCCGACACCGTCGCCTGGATGCGGTGCGCCGAGGTCTGGACCCGGCTCGCCAGCTCGACCAGCGCGATGCGCTGCGACTCCTCACGGTTCTCGACGACCTCGGACACATCCGCGAGCAGCCGGTCGTACCACTTGGCGAGTTCCAGGGCCAGTGGCTCCCCGGTCTCCGGGGACTCGGGAATCTCGCTCCGGCCGAGCGCCGCAGGTACCCGCTCGGCCACGAGGAACTCCGCTTCCTGTAACGCCGCTTCGGCCTGCGTGCGCACGTACGCGTGCCAGTCCGCATCGCGGCGCGCTGCGTCCGCCTCCCGTTCACGTATCTCGGCGTGCAGGCGGGCGGCCTCGGCGGCGGAGGCCAGGTGCTGTTTCCGCAGGGGAAGGAGGACGGCGAACGCGAGCAGGGACGCCGCGGAGAAGGCCACGGTCGCGCCTGCGCCGAGACCGGAGACAGGCACGACCGCCGTCGCGAGCGCGACGAAGACGACGACGAGCGCCACGGCCCAGAGGCTGCTGCTCCTACGGGGTACGACAGGGGACGTGGGGGGACGAGCCATGGAGGACCTTCGGGTCGGTGACAATTCGGTGCCCGGCGGATGTGGGGCGTCGGACATCGGGCGACGTGCGGTGGGGGAGGACCGGGCGAGCGCCGACGCGGGGCCGCGCGGGCCCGGACGGTCCGCAGGCGTCGGCCCGGTTCGACTTCGTGCACATGAGAGGGACCACTCCTGCACCAGAGGTTGTGCACAGATCGTATCTCCACAGCGGCTAAGCGGAAGCGTGGAGGGGTACTAACTTCGCCTGTCTGCACCGCACTTGAAAACGGCCCGCCACAGGTCACCCCATATGGGGAACGGGTTGGACGCGTAGGGAGGGGGCTGAGGCGCGAGGAAGGGGAACGGGCGGGTCGTGCCCGTCCGTACCGGTTCCTCCCCCAGCCTCCGACCTGCGACGCCGCCCGAGCGCCCTGACGGCGTCGGCGGGCGGGGCTCCAGGTCCCGATTCCCGCGGCCGACGACACTCGATTGCACGCCGGATGTGCCTGCCCGGCTGCCGAGCGGCCGCGGAGCGCGGATCCTTGAACCAGTGCCGCCCCGGGTGCGCCGCGCCCGTCGTACTGGAGGAGACCCCATGGCCCGCTTCGAGGCGACGGTCGACATCGACCGTCCTGTCACCGAGGTATTCGCCTTCCTGGCGGATGGCGAGAACGACAGGAAGTTCAGCCCACGTGTCCAGAACATCGCGAAGTCCCCGGCCGGCCCGACGGCGGTGGGCACGGTGTTCCGCAGCACCGTGAAGGACGCCGGGATGACGACCCGGCGTGAATTCAGGATCAGTGAACTCGCCGCCCCGACACGGATCCGCTGGAACGAACTGTCGTCCAACCTCGTGACGGCCCGGGAAGGGGGCTACGACCTCGAGCCCCTGGCAGATGATCGAACGAGAGTGCGGATTTTTAATGATCTGGAGGGCCACCGTCTGGGCAAGCTCCTCGTCGGGCCGGCCGTCGCCGCCGCACGCAAGGACGCCCCGGCCTTCGGGCAACGGATCAAGGCCGCGGTGGAGGCCTCCTGACCGCGGGCCTGGCGGAGGGGCGAGAGGGCCGCTCCCCCCGCATCGTCCGCGTAGGGTCTTGACCATGGTGCACGTACTGAGCAGCAGGGTATTGCTGAGGCCCGGTGACCCGGAGGCCTCCCGTGACTTCTACGGACGGACGCTCGCGCTGCCCGTCTACCGGGAGTTCGGCACCGGACCGGACCGTGGAACGGTGTACTTCCTCGGTGGGGGCTTCCTCGAGGTGTCGGGCCGTTCGGAGACACCCCCGACCGAGTCGCTGAGGCTCTGGATGCAGGTCGCGGACTGTGCGGCGGCACATGAGGAGGTGGCGGCCCGCGGGGCGGTCGTCCTGCGCCCGCCTCTCCAGGAACCCTGGGGTCTGATCGAGATGTGGATCGCCGACCCGGACGGCCACCGCATCGTGCTGACCGAGGTACCCGCCGACCACCCCCTCCGCTACCGCCCCTGACCGCCGTGAGATGTCCTCAGGCGAAGGCGGTGAGCGCGACACGGGCCGCCTGTGCGACGAGCGCGTCCTGCGGCTCGGCTCCGCGGGCGTCTCCACGGGTCAGCACGGCGAGGACGATCGGCGCGGACTCCGGCGGCCAGAGGACGGCGATGTCGTTACGGGTGCCGTAGCCGCCCGTGCCGGTCTTGTCGCCCACCACCCAGCCGTCCGGGGCGCCGGCGCGGATGAGTGCGTCGCCGGTGGTGTTCCGCTTGAGCCAGTCGGTCAGCACCGCCCGCTTGTCACTGTCCAGAGTGCCGCCGAGCACGTAGGCCCGCAGATCGGCGGCAAGGGCGCGAGGTGTGCTGGTGTCACGGGGATCGCCGGGCGCGGCTTCGCTGAGATCGGGTTCGTAGCGGTCGCACCGGGTGGTGCGGTCGCCGAGAGCGACGAGGGCGTCCTGCAGCCCCCGGGGACCACCGAGCTCGTGGAAGAGAAGATTGGCCGCGGCGTTGTCGCTGTAGCGGATGGCCGCGTCGCACAGTTCGCGCAGGGTCAGCCCCGTGTCCACGTGCCGCTCCGTGACCGGGGAGTTGGCGACGAGATCATCAGGGCCGTACCGCACGCGCCGTTCGAGCCGCTGGAGCGTGTACTTGTCCAGCAACGCGCCCGCGAGCAGCGCCTTGCAGGTCGAGGCGTAGGCGAAACGGTCGTCCGGACGGTGCGTGACGGACAGCCCGCTCCCGGTGTCGACCGCGTACACACCCACCCGAGTGTCGAATTTCCGCTCCAGTTCCTGGAACGCGGGCTCCGTCCGGCGTGCCGCCCCTTCGGACCGTGAGGGCGCTGTCCCGGAGGGCGCCGGTGGGGCGGCGGCCGGCGGGCTCGTGTCGCACCCGGCGAGCGGAAGGGCTACGAGGCCGGCCAGAGCGGAGAGCGCGGCACGGCGGGGGAGGGAGGTGGGCACGAGAGCGGCGACTTCCTGACTCCGAGGGGGCTGCCGCGCAACCGTCCGCGGATCGCCCCGGATGGCAAGGGCGTTCGGGGCGCAGGGTCGCGGCCGACAGTGTTCTGGCGCTCCAGAGTAGGGCGGGCGCTTCCGTTCACCACCGATATGCCGCCCGTGTCGTCGTTCGACGCGACCAGATCAGCAGGCGGGGCGCGGCGTGCGAGCCTTGGGGGCTGAAGCGTATGCGCGTGATCCCGTCCTCGCCGGAGGGTCCGGAGCCGGACTTGTCGACGACGTAGGCGGTGCTGTCGTCGGTGACCCTGACGTGATTGGGGTACACGTCGGTGGTCACGCTCTCCACGGCCGTCCCCGCACGCGGGTCGACCCCCGACAGGCTTCCGGTCAGTCGGTTGGCGACCAGGACGCGGCCCGTGCACGGGTTGACGGCCACGGACTTCGCGCCCTCGCCAGTCGCCACCGATTCGGCGATGCTGCCGACTATGTCGGCCAGCTCTCGACCGTCTCGGCTCATCTCGTACTGCCGGCAGCGGAGCAGCAGCAGGTGTTCGACCGGATCATGCGGGTTCTGCCGGAGGCGGTCGAGGTCGCCGCTGACATCACCGTCCATCTCGCGCGCCGACGGCAGGAGCCGTAATACCTCGCGGGCCCCCGCGTCCGCCTTCTCGCGGGCCGACAGGGCGACCGGGCAGGCACTCGGCCGAGGGTCATGTGGGGCATGATGAGGTCATGCGGACGCGACCTGTGCTCATCTATGACGGAGACTGCGCTTTCTGTACCTCCTCCGTGATCTTCGCTGAACGGCATGTCCGGCCCAGTTGTGAGATCACTCCCTGGCAGTTCGCGGAGATGGAATCCCTAGGGTTCGCCCAAGAGCGGGCAGAGCACGAACTGTTGTGGATCACACCCCCCGGAACGATCTACGGTGGCGCGCAGGCCGTAGCCAAGATGCTGCTGAGCGCGGGAAGCGGCTGGGCTCTGCTGGGGGCGCTGCTGACCGTGCCTCCCGTCCGCTGGATCGCTCACGGTGTCTACCGGCTTGTCGCGAACAATCGCGAGCGGATGCCGGGCGGGACGCCGGCCTGCGCCCTCCCCGCGGACCGCCGGCCGCGCAACGGGACATCCACGTCGGACTCCGTGCGCTGAGCGCCGGACGACTCCTGCCGGAGCTGTCCCGAGTGCGCGTTGACGCTCACTCCGCGCCCGCGGAGGGCTATCCGTCGACGCGCCTGTCCGACGTCCGGCCTGCCGTCCGGCGGCGGGTACCTGCCGCCGGACGGACAGGGCATGGCGCCGGCCGCGCGGGCCGGTCCGCCGCTCGGCCGGTTCAGAGCTGGAATTCCGCCGGGGACAGTCCCAACGCCGCGCAGGCCTCTCGGAGAATCATGTGCTCGGCATGCGAGAAGTCGCCGTCGGAGCCGGCGATGACGATGCCCGTCTGGAGCACAGCCCTTGCCTCGGTCGGCTTCTTGGAGGTCTTCACGATCTCCTGCATGGCGTCGGTCCTGCCCTGCTGGAAGTTGAGCGTGAGCTGGTCCACATGCTTGTTGAAGCGCTGGCGCAACTGCTCCGGAGGGAAGTTCTGCAGGACGTCGTTGCCGAGGATCATCGACTCCACGTGCTGACGCTCCGCAGGATCCACACGCCCGTCAGCGGCCGCGACGAGTGCGCACATCGCCATACTCGCGTCGCGGTAGGCGCCGCTCTTGAGGTCCGTCTTGAGGGAAGCGAGCTGCGACTTCAGCGTGCTGACCAACTGGGCGCGCGAACCACCACCGGATCCCTGTCCGCCGCTTCGTCCGGCCGCGGACCCGCGCGCTCCTTGGGACTGCTGCAGATTCTTGGCCTGATCCTTGAGTCGGTCCCACACTGCCATCGAGGTCACCTCGGTCTTCATCTGAGTTGTCGGTCACGAGCCCGTGCGCTCACCCGGTCAAACGGCCGGGTACGGGTAAAGGTTCCGCAAAAAGGCAGATCGGTCCGGGTGCGGCGCCCCGACGTGATCGACGTGCTCGACCGTCAGCCCGCTGCGGGCGCGAAGGGACCGTCGAGGGCCGCCCATTGCAGCAGCATGATGGTCTTCCCGTCGGTGATGCGTCCGTCGCGGATCATGGCGAGGGCCTCGGTGAAGGGCAGTTCGAGGACCTCGATGTCCTCGCCCTCGTCCTCGAGGCCGCCGCCCGCCCCGGTCCGGTCCGCAGAGGTGTAGGGGGCGGCGAAGAAGTGGAGGCGCTCGGTCACGGAACCAGGGCTCATGTAGGCGTCGAAGACGTGGGTGAGGGGGCCCAGGTCGACGCCGAGTTCTTCCGCGCTCTCGCGTCGGACGGCGGCGCGCGGGTCGTCCGCGTCGAGCAGCCCGGCGGCCGCTTCGACGAGCATGCCGTCGGGATGGTCGTTGACGTAGGCCGGGTACCGGAACTGACGGGTGAGCAGGACGCGCCCGCGGCCGGTGTCGTAGGGCAGGACGACGGCGCCGTCGCCGCGGTCGTAGGTCTCGCGCTGCTGGGTGTCCCAGTGCCCGTCACGGCGGCGGTAGTCGAAGGTGGTGCGCCGCAGGACGTGCCAGCCGCGCGAGGTGAGCTCGACGTCGCGGACCACGACGTCGGGGTTGCGGTCCAGGCCGCGACCGGCCTGGTCGAGGCCTGTGCGGCCGCGATGGTCGGGGGAGTCGATGCCGGGGCGGCCTGTCACGCGGTCTCCTTCAGGGTGCGAAGTGAGTTCGGTTTGTCGTTCATGTGCGCTACCGTACATGCAGAAACGTGCAAGAACAGGAGAGAGTGCGCATGCTGGCTGCTGAACGGCGCGACCACCTGCTCGGTCTGCTCGCCCGCGAGGGCAAGATCGTCGCCAAGGACGTGGCCGCCGGACTGGGGATCTCCGAGGACAGCGTCCGGCGCGATCTGCGCGATCTCGCCGCAGAGGGGCAGTGCCAGCGGGTCTACGGCGGTGCGCTGCCCGTCTCGCCCGCAGTGGTCGGCTACGCCGCCCGGCAGGCCGTCGCCCCGGACGGCAAACGGAAGGTGGCCTCGGTGGCTGCCGGGCTGGTGCGACCCGGCGGCGCGGTGATCCTCGACGGTGGAACCACCGCCCTCGCCGTCGCCCGCGCGCTCCCGCCGGACCTCGCCTGCACCGTGATCACCCACAGCCCGACGATCGTCGCGGCCCTGCTCGACCACCCGGAGGCCGAGCTTTTCCTGCTGGGGGGCCGCATCTTCAAGCACTCGGCGGTCGCCTGCGGTGCCGCCGCGGTCGAGGCGGCGCAGAACGTCTCCGCCGACCTCTGCCTGCTCGGTGTCACCGGCGTCCACCCCGAGACGGGACTGACCACCGAGGACGCCGAGGAGGCGGCGATGAAGCGTGCCCTGTCGGAGAGGGCCGCGGACACCTACATCCTCGCCTCCTCCGAGAAGATCGGTACGGCTTCGCGGTTCCGCGTACTCCCCTGGGAGAAGGTCACCGGGCTGATCACAGACGCGGATCCCCGCGACGCGGCCGTCGAGCGGCTCACGGCGCTCGGTGTGGAGGTCATCGCGGCCGGCTGACACCCTCCCTTCATCCGTTCGGTACCTCTCCGTGGATGCAGTGCAACCATCCGTACCGTTCGAGGGTCACATCAAGTGGGAGCAAAACGCTCTCAGGGACGCAAGGGGGAAATATGAGAATCGTTCGCAATGTCGCGGCTATCGGGGCGGTCACCGCGCTGGCGGTGGGCAGCACGGTCGCGCTGAGCACGACGGCCTCCGCCGCACCGAACGTCACGCCGCAGGGCGTCTGCGGCAAGGCCTACAAGACCGTGAACTCCGTGCCGGTCGGCTCGCTGGGCACCGTCTACCTGACGTACAACTCCTCCAACGGCCAGAACTGTGTCGCGACCATCCGCGCCAACCCGGGGACCGTCAAGGCCATGTCCGCGTACATCTACGTCCCCGCGACCGACGAGTGGGCCGGGGACGACGGCAACTTCACGTCGTACGCGGGACCGGGCTACGTGTACGGCAAGGGCTACTGCGTGAGCTGGGGCGGGAGCATCGCCAACGTGTACGTGTCGGTGGAGAACTCCAACTGCGCCGCACGCAAGGAGCAGCGGGTCACCGAGATCCGCTGACCCGGCCTCGGTGAAGACGGGGCGTCGGTCGGCGCCCCGAGCGGTGGCGGGCCCGGCAGAGGACCATCTGCCGGGCCCGCCGGCGTATGTGGCGGCCGGTCCTTCTCAGGCTCAGTTGAACCGGGTCGAGGCCTCGGTGGCGGAGTCGCGGAACCGGTGACGTCGTGGGGGCGTGTGCTCAAGGTGCCGCTGCCTGTGTATTGAGTAGTATTCCGGGCGAAAAGGGGTGGGTCTCGGGCAGGTGCCGGGGCGCAAGCAGAACGAGTGGACCGAGGTGACCGTGGCGGCCGAGAGTGTTCAGTACCCGAGTTCGCTCGTCCCGGTCGGGCATGTAGAGCCCGTGCCGCGGCGTATCCGGGGGACGATCGGCGGTCGCGTCGCTTTCGACACCCGGCGTGCACTGTACGTGTGGGAATGGTCCGCCTACCCCCAATTCAGCATCCCGACAGCCGACTTGGTCGATGCCGTGCTCACCGACGACGACCACGTGGAACAGTTGGGTGCCGGGCCCGCGCGGCGCCACACGCTGCAGGTCGGGTCCGAGGTCCGCGAGGGTGCGGCATGGGCGTGGGACCACGGCGCCCCGGCACGTCTGCAGGGCACCGTCCGCTTCGAGTGGGAGGCGCTGGACTCCTGGTTCGAGGAGGACGAGCCGGTCTTCGTCCACCCGAGGAGCCCCTACTCCCGGGTGGACGCGCTGAGTTCGTCCAGCAGTGTCCGCGTGGAGCTGGACGGCGTCGTGCTGGCGGAAGCCCCCCACTGCGTCAAGCTGTTCGAGACCGGCCTGCCGACCCGCTACTACCTTGACCGTACGCACGTCGACTGGACCCGGTTGCGTCGCTCCGACAAGGTGACCCGCTGCCCGTACAAGGGCACGACGAGCGGCTACTGGTCGTTCGCCGGTGGCGTCACCGCCCACTCGGACATCGCCTGGGTGTACGACTTCCCGACGATCCACGTCAATCGCATCGCGGGACTGATCGCGTTCTACAACGAGCGCGTCGATCTGTCCGTCGACGGGACACCGCTGCCGCGGCCCTCGGCCCCGGCCAAGTAGAGCAACGGGCTGACGAGTGCCTGACGCAGGTCACCCCGTCGGGTGGCGCGCTGCCCGGGAACCGGGGGAGCGGTCAGAGCCCGGTGACCTTGGCGCTCGCAGACAACTCGTAGGCCAGGGTGACCGTGCGCCGGCCGCCGGGCGGGAGAGCGACGTCCCAGCGGACGATGCCTTCGGCGTCGACCGCGTCGGGCTCAGGGGAGCACGATTCCTTCCGCAGACGTACCTCCACGGCCGAGACTTCGGAGACCGGGATCCGCTCCCGCAGGGTCACCACCCGGTCCTCCTCCTCGCCGGGGGCGGAGAAGCGGGACAGGTGCAGTCGGATCGTACGGGTGATGACGGTCCGCTGGGTGATTCCGGCGGTGTCCCGTGACTCCTCGGCATGCCGGACCGCGCGGTGGTCGTCGCAGCTGCCGAAGGCGAGCTCGACCGGGGCGCCGGGGGCGGCGAAGTCCAGCGTGCCGCGCCCGGCGAACCCACTGCTGCGGACCAGATCCACGGGACCGGCGAGCAGCGCGTGACCGGCCAGGTTGTCGAACCGTACGACCCGGGTGACCAGGGGAGACAGCTCGGGTGAGCAGGCGTACTCACTGCGCGCTTCCGTGGTGAAGGCGGACAGCGGCACACGGTGCGCGCGGCCGTCACCGGGCACGGAGACCTGGGCGGGGGACCGCAGGACCCGTGCCTCGCCGCCGTCGTCCACGCCCGGCAGTCCGACGACCGGGGCCGGGCCGAGGGTCCCGATCTCCTCCTCACGCAGCTCGACACCGACCGTGCGGCGCTCCGCGGCGGAGCGGTCCGTGAGCGTCAGCCGGTCCTCGTCGAGGCGCGGCGGTTCGGTGGCGAGCGCGGAGCGGGCCGTCGACAACGTCAGCCGTACGTCGGACCAGTCCTCTCCGGTGCGCTGCCAGACCATCGCGTCGGTCTCCAGCGTCAGGGAGTCACCGTCGAGTACCGCCCGGTAGGCGGGCCGCCACAGCGCACACGAGGTGAGGTGACTCAGCCGCAGTCCGACCGGTCCGGCGACCGCGGCCTCCACGGTCAGTTCGATGTGGCCGACGAGTTCGGCGGGCTCCTCCTCGGACAGGTGCATGGCTCGCTCGGTCTGCCCGAGCTCGTCGGCGAGGGCGGTCAGCCGCGTCTCCACGGTGCGCAGCTCCTCGCCGCACGAGGCGCGTTCGCCGTCGACCCGGTCCAGTTCAGCCGCCCAGCGGGACCTGTCCGTCTCCCCTGAGCCGGCACCCTCGCCGATCTCCCGCAGCAGATCGGCGGCGAGACGGCCGAGCAGGTCCCGGCGTGCGTGCAGCCGGTCGCGCCGCTGTTCCAGGGTGAGTCGTTCGTCTTCGAGGGCGTGCAGCCGTCGGCGCAGGGCGGAGTCGTCGGCGTCGTGCGGCAGGGGCCCGCGCGGCATCCAACTGCGCATGATCCGGACGTCGAGAACGGTCGCCGGGTGATCGGAGGACAGTTCGGCATGGAGCGTCCGGTCGACGGCCGGCGCACCGACCGGGCCGAGTCGCAGCCGCTGGACCCCTGCCTCCAGGTCGAGCACGACGGCACGCTCGACGTGAGCGCGATCCTCCAGGCAGGTCACAGCGGTGACGGGAAGGGCGATGAGCTTCGGAGTCGTCGTCATGGCGTGTGTCAGCTCCTGCGGTTGCCGCCGACGAGGGCCTTGCCGGCCGGCATGCGGATCTCGTAGCCGCCGTCGAGGACGGCGGTGCCACCGGCAGGCAGTTCCACCCGCCAGACGCGGGTGCCCGGGGCATGGCGATCGGGTCCCGGGCCTTCCTGGGGCGTCGTCCAGTCGGCCCGCTCCTCGATCCGGACGTCCGGCTCGGAGGTGACGGGCACCCGCTCGCGGACCTCCAGGGTGACGGGCCCGGGGAGGCGGTTGGCCAGCTCCACGTGGACGCGGTGGTCGAGCACGGTGGTGCTGTTGCGCAGACCCGAGGTGGACTCGTGCAGGTTGGTACGGCGGGTGACCTGGATACCCTCGGCGGGCCCGAGCCCGACCCTGCGTACACCTCCGGGGGCGAGCGTGGGGAGGGCGGCGGTCAGCAGGAAGTCGTCGTCGACCGTGACTTCCACCGGGCCGGCGAGGAGGGCCTGGTCCGAGGCGTTGGAGAGGACCAGGGTCGCGTACACCGTCTGTTCCACGGACGGTACGCAGAGGTACTCGGTGTGCATGCCGACGGCGATCTCGCCGACCGTGACGGTGTGCCAGCTGCCGTCCGACGGAATGTCGGCTCGCGCGGCGGTGTCGAAGCGGTGGTCGAAGGAACCCGCCGACTCCCGGGGCCGCACCGCGTGACCGGGCAGCGGCAGCGCGGCCACGGACTCGGCCCTTCGACGGTACTCGGCCGCCACCGGGTCGAAGGGATTCTCGGGGAACAGCTTCCCCCTGCGGCCTTCCTGGGCGTCGGGTCCGTACAGGACGAGCGCGGCGTAGTCGAGCTCGACGCCACTCGGCCGCGGAGGACCGGCCGCCGGGGGCGGAGGCGGCGGAGATCCGCCAGGGGCCGCGGGCGCCTTGGCGGCGGGGGCCGCAGAGGGGCCCCCGGCGGAACTCCGCCCGCCCGTACGTGCCCGGAGCGGTGGCGCGGGGGCGGGCACCTGGCCGGCGAAGAGCTCGGTCGCGGCGCCGCCCACGTCGCTCGGCGCCGAAAACGCCGGAGGAGGCCCGCCGTAGCCCTGGGGCGCAGGCGGCGGTGGAAGGGGCCGGGACGGGACGGCCACGGGCGGGGCGGACGAGGCCGGGTGAGGAAGTGCGGCGTCGTACCCGGCGAACAGATCGTTGAGACCCGCCGGGGGCTCGCGCCAGCCGGAAGGCGCGGAGGCGGGCTGACTACGTCCGATCCGGATCGAGCGGAGCCTCGGGAGGTCGGTCCCGCGCCGCAGATCGGCCGTCGCCAGGCCGACGGACACGCCGGTCCAGTCCTCGCCGGTGCGCTGGGTCACCGAGGCACGCAGCACCAGGCGGCCGCTGCGCCCGCCCTGACGGTAGGTGAGCCGGTAGGCCGGGGCCCAGACAGCGCCCGGCACCCCGTACTCGAGCTCGAGCTCCACCTCCGCGCCGGGGTCGTCGGCGCCGGAGACGTCGACGAGCAGCACGGCGGAGACCGTGGTGTCCACGTGCGCCGACGGCGCGTCGGTGGAGGCTCGGGCGAGCCTGTCCACGGCGATCCCGAGCTCGTGCCCGGCCTGCCGCAGCGCCTCCTCCAACTCGACGAGGCGGGCGTGCAGGCCCGTCAGCCGCTCGTCCACGAAGCCGGCGAGCTCCAGCCACGCGTCGACCGGGGTGCGACGATGACCGTCCTCACGTCTGCGGGCCGGCGGGACCGGACGCAGAGCCCCGACCTCCTCGATGAGGCTCAGCTGGTGGTCCCGGCGGCCCTGCGCTGCCGTGTACTCCTCGCGAAGCCGGTCGACGCTGCCCCGCAGGCCGTCGGATACGGGCGTGCCGAGCGGCTCGGCCTCGACCTCCACCCGGGCCTCGCTGACACGGGCCCCGCCCGCCCCCTGAACGCGGGCGCGCAGTGAACCCGGATCGAGCGAGCGGGGCAGCCCTGTCACCCGCACCCTGCCGCCCGGCGGCACGACGCCCCGGGCCAGACGGCGGCAGACCGCCCCTTGCTCGTACACCACCACGGAGTCGAGGACCGACCCCCACCTCTGCACTGCCTCGACCGTCATGTGTTCCGCCCCCCGTCGGTACCGAGCCGAGTGTACGCCGGGGCTACCGCGCGCATCCGCGTCGGACGGCCCGTCGCCCCACGCGACTTCGCCCCGGGCGGGCAGCCGGCGGAGAGCTCAGCCGAGCCGCCCCACCCTGAACGTGGTCGTGTACGTGCGTTCCTCTCCGGGAGCCAGGAACGTCATGGAAGTTCGTACCTTCGCCGAACACCTCGCCCACCTGGCGCGAGCCGAGCCCCCGGTCAGCGAGGTCCTGGTGGCCACCATGTCCTGCCAGCGGCGCTCGGACGCCGCGAGGAGTGTGCTGTCGCCGGCCTCGGCCGCGACGTCGACGATCCCGGCCTCCAGGTAGAGCCCGTGCACGGCGTGGCCGGTGACGGCCGGCGTACGGCGCAGGCGCCCGAGGCCGAGCGGGCCATGGCGGCCCTCGCGACGACCCGCGTCGCGCAGGGCGGGACGGTCCTGCTCGACGCGGGCTCCACCGTCGCCGCACTCGCCCGCGCACTCCACGGCGCGAGGGACGATCTGACCGTCGTGACGCCCAGCTTGTCGGCGGTGCTCGAACTCGCGGGAGCCGAAGGCGTGCACGGTCACCTGCCTGGGCGGTCACTACCGTCCGCTCAGCCACGCCTTCGTCGGGCCGCTCACCGAGGCCGCCCTGGAGCGCATGACGTTCGATGCGGCGTTCCTCGGAACCGACGGTGTCTCGCCGTAGCCCGGCATCCGGGAGGCCGGCGTTGGAGCAGATCAGGCGCAAGGAACGCACGGCCCGCCGTTCGCGCCGGGTGTACGTTCTCGCAGACGGGGCGAAGCCGGGCACGGCCCCCTTCCACGCCTGGGTCCCCTGGCAGCCGGGCTGGACCCTGGTGACCGACGCCTCGGCGGGCCCGGACCAGGTGGACGCCCTGCGCAACCCGCGGCGCCGAAGTCCTGCTCGCTGAACCGGCGGTGAGCTGACGGGCCCGCCGGGCGCGCCGCCCCGGGCCGCTCCGTTCAGGATCCGGATCGTTCTCCGCCGCCGAGGGCCCAGGCCTCGATGTCCCGGTAGTGGATCGGCCCACGGCTGCGGCCGGCGTTGCTGCCGACCAGATGCAGACGCTCGGCAGTCCATGGGCTGCCGGTGAAGCCGGCGAGCCCCTCGGCGATCTCTGCCGCCGAGGTCCGGTCTCCTCGGCGGGCACGTGCCAATGTCAGATGGGGGCGCAGAGGCCGGTCCTCGAAAGCGACACCGGAGCCCTTCACCGCCGTACGCACATCGGCGGCGAGCATCTGCAGTTCGTCGAGCCCTCCGTCGATTCCGCTCCACAGCACCCGGTCGTCGAAGGTGCCGCTGCCGCGCAGGGCCAGCCGGGGCGGCCGGCGGTCCACTGCCAGAAGGGCGAGCGGCCGGCGCAGGAGCGGAACGGTCTCGACCGGAAGCTCCCCGAGGAAGGCCAGGGTGATGTGCCAGTCCTCGATGCGGTTCCATCGCATGTGAGGGTGCGTGCCGTACGCGAGGCGCAGCTCCCGGGCCAGCTCCTCCTTCGCGTGGTCGGGCGGGGCGAGGGCGATGAACACGCGTACGGTCGCGGGCTGGGTCTGTTCGTTCACACAGGTCTTCGTACAGCATCCGGTCGGCCGGGATCCGCACCGGGGCGAGAGTACCGATCCGGCCGGTCAGTTCGGGTTGTCACCGTGGGTGAGCGTCTCCCAGGCCACGAAGAGGTTGTTGCTGCCGGCCGGGCGGTTCCGCTCGGTCAGCCGCTGGGTGTTGGTCATGGCGGTGCCGAGGCGGTTGTGCAGCGCGTTGTAGCCGACCTCGGTGACGGGGCCGAGGCCCGGATGCAGCGATCCGCCGCACAGCCAGGCCGGCGCAGGCTCGCCGAGCTCGTACGTGGACTGGAAGCCGAGCGCCTGCCGCAGCCGCTCTCCGACGTCCGTGCCGTAGAGGTCCTGGCCCTGGATCCTGCTGGTCTCGGCGATGTGGGCGATGGCGGAGATGCCGTACCCCGCGTGCGTGAAGTCGCGGCACGTCTCCTGGGTGAGCCCGGTGACGAAGGTGGACTGACCCTGCCAGTACTTGACGATCTTCGCGGTGGTGTCGAGGTTCTGGCTGGGTACGGTCCTGGGCACGGCGCCGTCGGAGGCGAGGTAGACGTACGCGGCCGTACGCGTCCGGAATTTCGCCATGGCCTTGTCGTAGGACGTCTTGTCGTCGAGGAACACCGATATGCCGACCGCGGCCTCCATCATCGACAGCTCCCAGTTGCCGTTGGAATTGGAACCGTTGATGACCTGGGGCAGGTAGACGTCGCGCAGCATGGTCGCGAAGCGCCCGGAGTTCGACCACGTCCCGGTGTATGTGTACTTGATGATCTCGGCCGCCTTCGGCCAGGAGGAGCCGGCCCAGCCGGTCTGCAGCGGGGCGTTGCTGTTGGTGTGACTCTTGATCACGGCCGACCAGGCGTCCATCAGCTCGATCGACTTCTTCGCGTACCGCCCGTCGCGCGTGATGTACCAGGCGAGGGCGTTGGTGTAGGCGGCAATCGCGTCCTCACGCTCGTCCGTGCAGCCGTAGTTGGGGTTCGAGTAGGAACCGCACTCGACGGTCGCCCGGGGCTTGGCGGTGCGGCTCGGGTCGGCGTACTTGCTCGCCATCATCTGGTCGAACGCGCCCTTCCAGGGCTGGGCCCCGGCGTCGACCTTGCCGCGGGCGAAGTCCAGCTGGCCTTTGGAGACGGTGACGCCGGGGTGCGTGAAGGCGGCGGGCGCGGCCTCGGCAGGGTGGGCGCCGGGCAGGGAGAGGAAGCCGGCGGTCAGAGCGGCGGTCGCGACGGCCGCGCTGAGCATGAGCGCCGGACGCCGAACGTAGCGGTGGAACGCGGAAATGTCAGGCATGTGGGGGGCCATCCGTTCGTTTATGTGAACGATGCACTGGATGTTGAACACTCGCGCTGATCGGTGACCATAGGTACAGACCAGAAACCCGTCAAGACCCTGCCGCGGAACAACTGCTCAACCACCGTTCATGGATGAGAACTTGACCGAGCGGTGACCCGGGGAGGCCGTGCGTCGTTGAGCCGCTGATCGATATCGCACGGCGAACGGGGAGTACCGATGGTGACGGCTCGGCAGAAGTGCTCCCGGGCGGGCGTCGCGCTCCGGTGCGGTGCCGCGACGTTCGTTCTCGTCCTGACCGGCTGCGGAGGCGGCCATGGGCGCGGCGAAAGCGACGCGAAACCGCCCGCGGACAGGACCACGACGGCCACGTCCGCCGCACCGGTGCCCAGGACCGCGCACTCTCTCCCGCCGAGCGGCACGGCTGACGGGGCGATCGAGGCCGAGGTGCTGGACGTGTACGGCCTGATGTGGGCGGAGCAGATCAAGGCGTACCGGGCTGGTTCGGCCGACGGGACGGACCTGAAGCGGTACACGGCGCCCGACGTGTGGGCCGCGTTCGAGGCGGATCTGGTCCGCATGAACAAGGAGCGCACGGTGATGCGTGGCGACCTGGGACACGAGCCGGAGGCCACCGTGCTCGCCGGCGCGCAGCCGCCCGCGGCGACGGTGAAGGACTGCGTGGACGGGACGAACTGGCAGACCCTCGACACGACGACCGGCTGGCGGATTCCGTCGCCTCCCGGTCAGCCGGCCAGGCACGTGGTCACGGCGAGGTTGGAGCGGGCGAACGGGGAGCGGTGGACGGTCACCGAGTACACCCCGCGCACGACCCGCCCGTGCCGGGGCCTGTCCGACCATTGATCACCGAGCCCGCGTGCCCCGGGGCGCAATGGCCTTGCCATTCCGCGATCGTCCGGTGATTCTGGGCCGGTGCCAGGTCAGAGGAAGAGGAAGCATCGGCAGGAGGCTGCGAGGCAGCGGCTTACTGCTCGCACCGCCCCGGACATGGGGCGATGGGAAGTGCTGCTCGAGACCCGGGACGAGGCAGAGTTCCGTGACTGCCTGCGCCGTCTCCGGGAGGCAGGGATCGACGAGTCGCTGATCCGCATCGACACGCTGTGCGGACGTCTGGCTCAGCCGACCACCTATCGGCTGAGCCGGTTCGTGGCGGGGCCCGACGGCCGGACCGCCTGACCCGGGCGCCGTGGGGGCGGACAGAGCCCAGGGGGAGTCCTCAGCCGCGTACGGCCTTCGACTCGGCGCGGTCGGCCACCGGCACGTCCAGGGGGCGGGCGAGCCCCACCACACCCTCGTCGAGACGCTGCAGGTGACGCAGCACGCGGAAGGTCACCGTCCCCGACGGCTGGGTGCCGGACCCGTCGTCCCGCAGCGTCGAGGCGATGGTGGCACCGGACTCGACCTCACCCTTGGCACCCTCGTCCTCGACGTGGGCGCCGAGCACCTCGATGTTGTGGGCGATCCGCTGCCCCGCCCGGTGGAGCCGCGGATCGGCCGCGACGGTCTTGCTGTGCGGCACGAGCTCCGCGGTCGCCGCCAGCGAACGGGCGTGATACGCACACGTCTCCAGGAGCGCCACCAGATAGCGGACGGTCTGGCGGCGGCCCCGCAGCGGAGTGATCGGGTAGGTCAACGGGTTGGTGGAATCGCGCAGTTCGTCCAGCGCCGTGTCCAGGCTGCGCGCCTTGCCGAGCAGGTCGGACGCAGGCCCACCGCTGAGCTGCTCGACCGCCGCGGACGCGACGTCACCCAGCCGTTCCAGGACGGTTCCCAGCAGTTCGTCGGTACGGCGGTCGGTGCGCACCGGCAGCACGAGGACAGCGGCGATGACGCCGCACGCCGCGCCGATAGCGGTCTCCTCGATGCGCAGCACCAACACGTCGAAGCTGTACGAGTTCAGCAAGGTGTACAGCAGGCCCAGCATGGCTGTGACGAAGAAGGACATGACCGCGTACGACAGAGGGGCCGTGAAGAACATCGCGAAGATGAAGACGAGGACCAGCGCGAACGAGACCCACGTGTGGTCACCGACGAGCCCCGCCAGCGCGACACCCGCGACCGCGCCCAGCAGGGTGCCCAGGAGCCGCCGGTAGCCCTTGACCAGGATCTCACCGGTGGAAGCGGTGTTGAGGAAGACCACCCAGCAGGTGAGAACGGCCCAGTACCAACGCTGGGAGGAGAGGAACTCACCGCCGACCATGGCCAGCACCGAGCCCACCGACACCTGGAAGGCCGCCCTCGTGGTGGGACGCCGCAACCCGGCCCGCTCCTCGTCCCCCGGCGTCTCGGAGGAGGCCAGCGCGATGTCCTCCGCGTCGAATTCCTCACGCGAACGGGTCGTGGCCGGAGAGTCGTCCGACTCGTCCTGGGGCCCGTCCAGCGCGAGTCGCAGCCCGAGGACGGACCGGGCGGCCTCGCCGATGCCCCGGAACGCGTCCTGGATGCCCGACGGCGCGGACGGAAGTTTTTCCTCGTCGCGGTAGCCGAGCAGCCTGTTACGGATGTGGGCCACCGCCGTGCCGCCATCGCGCGCCGCCGGGCGGCTCACCAGGAGGTGCAGCGCCTTGAGGTCCCGGCGCAGGGCGATGGTCGCGTCGTCCTCAGCCGGCCTCCAGTCCCCGGTGAGTGGCACGGGCGCGTGCGGCAGGTGCAGGGTGAGGGTGTCGGCACTCTCGACGCTGCGGGCGTTCAACAGCAGCATCCCCAGCCGTTCCGTGGCGATCTCGGCGTCCGCGACCCGGCGTTGCAGCAGCGCCGCCTTGTCCGCGTCCGAGGTGCCCTCCTCCAGGCGCCCCTGGATCATCAGAGCGGTTTCATGCAGCCGCGCGGTGCGCCGCCGCATGTCGTCGAGCACCTTCTCCAGCTGCTCGGGACCGGCGTCGAGGAGCTCGATCTGCACGGAGACGAGCTGGGCCAGTCGCGTCCGGAAGGCGTCGCGCAGCCGTGCCAGGACACGTTGGGGCGTTTCCGGAACGACGCCGAACCGCACCACCGCGCTGCAGCCGAATCCGACGGCCAGAGCCAGACAGAGCTCCGGCAGGGCAGCCGTCGAGGCACCGACGAACAGCGAGAGGAAGTAGATCTGGAAGCCGATGAGGCCAAGTGCCGTACCGCGCTCGCCGAACCGGCGGCAGTAGACGGCACCGAAGATGAGGGCGATGAAGAACAGGTCGCCCGCGACGACCTGCGAAGTCAACAGGGCGCCCAGCGACATCGCGACGAGCGAGACCGGCAGACCGAGGGCGAGCGTGACCGCCTGGTCGCGCACCAGCTTGTCCTTGACGGCGAAGGTGGCGGTCATGGCCGTCATCGCACCGGCGACCATGTGGTTGACGCCGGTGCCCAGCAGGGCCAGAACCACCAGCGTGAGGGCGATCGCCGAGACGGTCCGCACCCCCGCCGTGAGCCTCAGCAGCCCCGGATCGGACGCCGCGAACCGATCCCACAACCTGGCCCCGCCCCGCCGCACTGCCCTCACCCTGCGCTTTCTCCGCTACCCGCCCTGGTTCCACGTGCCCTTCAGCATTGCACGGCAGGGAACCCGAGGACGAACGGTCGCCCCGGTCCTGAGACGCGGTGCACACTGCCGAAGTCTCACCGAGGCCGGGCTCGCGGGCCGTCGGCACGAACCGCCCGGTGACCTCGTCGGGTGACCCGGCCCAGGGAATTCCGCGAGCCGCGAGAGCCCTACGGCACGCGGCGGCCGTACTCTCGACCCGTTACCGAGGAGGACTGCTGATGCGCAGCGTGACCTATTCGATGGGCGTCTCACTCGACGGCTACATCGTCGGCCCGGACGGCAACTTCGACTGGACGGAACCCGACGAGGAGGTCTTTCGCTTCTGGATCGACGACATCCGAGAGGTCGGCGTCCACCTGATGGGGCGACGGCTGTACGAGACGATGCTGTACTGGGAGACCGCCGACAAGGACCCGTCGCTCGACGACTCGATGCTCGAATGGGCCGCCCTCTGGAAGCCGCTCCCCAAGGTGGTGTTCTCCACCACGCTGTCGGCGGTGCAGGGCAATGCCCGCCTCGCCTCCGGCGGCCTGGCGCAGGAGATCGAAAGGTTGCGGGCCGAGCCGGGAGAGGGAGACATCGCGATCGGCGGCGCGACCCTGGCCGCCGAGGCGGTCACGTCGGGTCTGGTCGACGAGTACCGGGCCGTGGTCCACCCGGTGCTGGTCGGCGGTGGCATCCCGTTCTTTCCCCGGCGCGAGCAACGGGTGGACCTCGAGCTCGTGGAGACCCGCACCTTCAGCTCGAAGTTCGTCTACCTCCGCTACCGCGCAGCGCGTCAGCCGGCTCGTCCGCATAGCTCCGGGACGCCCTGAGAAGCACGACCACGCCTGCCCATCCGCGCAGCCTTCGAACGGGTTAAAGGCGCGGGCTAAATCCGATGAGAAGGGCTGTTACTGTCCAGGGGTGGAGGTGGACAGGCATGGCATCTGAGGAAGAGCTGTTCGCGTCGGTCGACGCGCTGTTGGAGGAGGGGCCTCAGCTCCCGCCCCCGTCGGAGCGCGCCCGGCTCCGTGAGGCCGCCGGCATTACGCAGGCCCGGCTGGCGCAGGCCCTGAAGTCGACGACCCAGACGGTGAAGAACTGGGAGAACGGCCGGTCGGAGCCGAAGCCGCCCCGCCTGGAGGCCTACCAACGGTTGCTGAACGGGTGGGCGGCGAAATTTCCCACCCACGGCACCCACGGCACCCACGGCACCCACGGCACCCACAGCAGCCACGGCCCTGCGCCCCTACCCATGACGCCCCCCGTGCCGCAGCCGCAGCCCGCCCCCGACACGCTCACCCCTCCGGCTCCCGCGCCGCCGGCCGCTGTCCGGCCCCGCCCGGCGTCGCCCGAACGCCCCTCCCGCCCCGGGACGGCAGCGCGCCGCCCGGCGGCCCGGGCGGCCGAGCCCGCGCCGGACCCGCGGTTCCCGCACGGCCCGCTCGTAGTCCTGGACGGCGACGGATCCGCGTACGGCGTCGACGGCATCGTTCTGGACTGCCCGGCGACCACGGTCCCGGAACTGGTGGAGTGGACGCTCGTCGAGTCCGGTCTCGGCGCGCCGCGCCTGCACCGCAACGGCAAGGACTCCGACCCGCTGATCGTGCTCACCGCTGCCGCGGCCGTGAGGCTCGGCCTCCCCGAACGACTGGAGGGATTCGAGCAGCGCCGCTCCCTGCGCCTGCCCGACGACCACCCTGTGGTCAAGGAGGTCACCAAGGCGAAGTGGAAGCTGACCCGGCGCGGCTTCGGGCCTTGGGCACGCGTCTACCGCCCCGCCCGGACCGGACAGCGTCAGTGCGTGCAGCTCGCCGTTCTCTCCTGGGACGCCCTCGACGAGCGCTCCTGGCCGGGCGTCCAGGACATGGAGCCGGCCGATGTCGCCCGCGTCCTGGGGATCTACGCCCGACGGGTCATCACCCCGCGCGGCAGCACCGCCGTATCCGGGCTGGAACTGATGACCGCCCTGCGCCCGCCCACCAGGGCCGTGCAGGACAAGGAGAGCGGCAACTGGGTGCCGGGCCACAACCCCGGCTCGCTGGGTACGGAGCCGATGGACCCCGCCCCGCCCGAAGCCAGACCCGAACACCCCGTCGCACAGGGCTGGAAGGGCGGCTTCCTGAACGAGGAGGCATTCCAGTGGGTACGCGACGTCCCGCTGTTGACCGATGAGGAGTGCCTGCTGCCCCACGCCGTCGGCCTCGACCTCAACACCGCGTTCCTCGCGGCCGCCGCACGGCTGACGGTCGGCCTGTCCGCCCCCGACCACTTCCGCCACCCCCAGTTCAACCCGAAGATCCCCGGCTCGTGGTTCGTCGACCTCTCCCACATCGAGCTCGACCCACGCCTGCCCTCACCGTTCACACCGACCGGTGAACGGCCCACAGGCCCGGCCTGGTACCAGACCCACACCGTCGCCTACGCCCAGGAGCTCGGCCACAACGTCGCCCCGCTCGAGGCGTACCTGCGCCGCGAGACCGGTGCGTATCTCGACCCGTGGCACGACCGCCTCAAGACCGCCTACGTCGACACCCTCGCCGACCTCGGCGTCACCAAGGACCTCACCGACACCGAATTCCTCACGGTGATGGAACACCACAGGGAGACCGACCCCGCACTGGCCGCCGTTCTCACCGCGGTCAAGGCGACCGTCAAGGGAGGTGTCGGCAAGCTCCGCGAGGGCCCCCAGGGCAAGCACTACCGCGACGGCGAGAGGTGGCCGGCCCTCGAGCGTCCGACCTGGCGCCCCGACATCCGTGCCGCCGTCATCAGCAAGGCCCGGGTCAACATGCACCGCAAGCTGGTCAACATGGCCCGGATGACGGGGCTGTACCCGCTCGCGGTGCTGTCCGACTGCGTCGTCTACCCGAGCCCGGGAGCCTCGCCACTGCACTTTCTGCCCTACAGCGCTTCCGGGAAGCCGCAGCCGGGAGGGTTCCGCCTCGGCCCCGGCCCGGGCCTGGCCAAGCTCGAAGGCGTCCAGGACATGGCCTGGGCGGTCGATCTGATGGAGAAGGGCTACAACCCCGCACGGCACATCAAGGGTGGCGACGCTGTCCTCGACGAGGGCGAGTAGGGCCGTGGCCGACGCCGGTGCCACGCCCCGGCCGGAAGCCCGTACAGAGCCGGAGCGGAGACCGGACCGCCAGGACGCACGCACGGAAGCCCCGGGGTTCTCCGTACGCCCCGAAGGGAGCTGAACGACATGGGAGAGATCGAGGACGCCATCGAGCGTGCCGACCAGGAATCCTTCACCCGTGAGCCGCCGAAGACACTTCAGGGGCGTATCAACTACCTGCTTCGGCAGTTGGGGACCGCGAGGGCCGTGGCGGCGGAGGTCGGTGTCACCGCGGACTCCGTGAACCGCTATCGACGTGGCGCGAGGAAGAATCCGCCGGCGGACATCGCGTCGAGGATCGACACGGCGGTGCGATCCCGATGGCAGCCGCAGGTCCGCAAGCGCCGGCGCAAGCAGGCCGCCACCACCGGGATCACGGTGGAGACCAGGGCCCGTTTCGGCTGCACGGCACCGGTCGGCACGACCGACGACGGCCGTTTCCGCCGCCTCACGGTCCGCCTCCCCGCCGAGTTCGCCCAGCGCCTGTTCGACGCCCGTGACGCCGGAGCCGGCGACCAGCAGATGCGCGACATCATCGCCGAAGGATTCAAGGAGACCTACTTCCAGGATGGCGGGAGCCGCGCCGTGGGAATCTCGGACGTCGCCATCAACGACATCGACTACCTCGACCTCGACTACTGATCAGGACAGGCGACGGGTGCGACACATGGCCTGCTCCGTCTGCTGCGGACACGGATTCGGACCACGCCCACAAGTCGTGCGATAGGTTGCCCGCCATGACCGGACTGGGACCCGTCGCCTGGCCACCCGCCCCCATAAGGACCGCACGGCTTGTGCTCCGCGAGTCCGAGGCCCGGGACCGTGCGGCGTTCATCGAGCTGTTCTCCTCGCCGGAGGTGCGCACCTACCTCGGTGGCCCACGACCGCGCGAAGAGCTCGAACGCGCGGTGCCTGAGGTGCCCGGGCGACGCCCCGGCCTTTTCGTGGTGGACCTCGGCGGAGCCATGATCGGGATGGTCGCGCTCGACAGGCGCGAGGCCGAACGCCCGGGGCACGTCCACCCGGATGCCGGGGAAGCCGAGCTCGGCTACACCTTCCTGCCGCAGGCGTGGGGCCGCGGGTACGCCGTCGAGGCGTGCGCAGCGGCACTCGGCTGGCTCGCCGACGTACTCCCCGGCGAGCCGGTGGTGCTCTGCACCCAGACCGCCAACGAACGCTCGATGCGCCTCGCGGCCAAGCTGGGGTTCACCGAGGTGGGGCGCTTCGAGGAGTACGGCGCCGAACAGTGGTTCGGCGTGCGGTCCTCGGCCGCGCCGTCCGGTTGAGGCCCGGACCATGCGGCCTCGGGCGGCAGCGGGCCGGCCGCGTCAGCACTCCGGCTCACGGGCATCACGCAGCGGTGCGCCGACCCACCGCGTCAGCGCGGCTCGCAAACCCCTGACGTCGTCCGCCTGGTGACCGGTCCACGCGATGTGGCAGTCGGGCCGCAGCAGCAGCCCGGTCGCATTCGTCCCCTCCGTCCTGCCGCTCACGACATCCACCCGGACGAAGGCATCGGCCGGTCCACAGCACGCGAGCGGGCCCCCGATCGTGATCGGGGGCCCGCCGTTCTCTACCTCTGTCTGCTGTTCACGCCCGACGCAGTGCGGAGCGGCCCGCGTAGCGCGCCGAGTCACCCAGCTCCTCTTCGATCCGGATGAGTTGGTTGTACTTCGCCGTGCGGTCGGAGCGGGAGAGTGAGCCGGTCTTGATCTGACCACATCCGGTCGCCACCGCCAGATCCGCGATGGTGGTGTCCTCCGTCTCACCCGAGCGGTGCGACATGACAGCTGTCCAGCCCGCCTGGTGGGCCGTGGTCACCGCGGCCAGCGCCTCGGTCAGTGTCCCGATCTGATTGACCTTGACCAGGACCGAGTTGCCGACGCCGGTGCTGATGCCCTCGCGCAGCAGCGTCTCGTCGGTGCAGAACACGTCGTCGCCGACGAGCTGACAACGGTCGCCCACGAGGGCGGTCAGCTCCCGCCAGCCGTCCAGATCGTTCTCCGCCATCGGGTCCTCGATGGAGACGACCGGGTAGGCGTCGATGAGCTTGGCCAGGTAGTCGGCGTTCTCGGAGGGGGTGCGACGCACCCCCTCGCCCGCGTAGTCGTACACGCCGTCACGGAAGAACTCCGACGACGCCGGGTCCATGAGCAGGCCGATGTCCGTGCCGGGGCGGTAGCCGGTGCGCTCGATGGCGGTCATCACGAAATCGAGCGCCTCCTCGGCGGTGCGCAGCGCGGGCGCGAAGCCGCCCTCGTCGCCCACGCCCGTGGAGTGCCCGGCGGCCAGCAGATCGCGGCGCAGGGTGTGGAAGACCTCGCTGCCCATACGGACGGCCTCGGCGAAGGTGTCCGCGCCCACGGGGGCGATCATGAACTCCTGGAAATCCAGCGGATTGTCGGCGTGGGCGCCGCCGTTGACGATGTTCATCATCGGCAGAGGCAGGAGGTGGGCGTCGGCGCCGCCGAGGTAGCGGTAGAGGGGCAGGCGGTGGGCCGTCGCAGCGGCCTTCGCGGCGGCGAGGGAGACGCCGAGGATCGCGTTGGCGCCGAGCCGGGACTTCGTGGCGGTGCCGTCGAGAGCGACCAGCGCGGCGTCGAGACCCGGCTGGTCGGCCCCGTCCCGGCCGCGCACCGCCGCCGCGATCTCTCCGTTGACGTGCGACACCGCGCGGTCGACACCCTTGCCGTGCCAGCGCGAGGAGTCCCCGTCGCGCAGTTCCACGGCCTCCCGAGTGCCGGTGGAGGCGCCGGAGGGGACAGCCGCCCGCCCCAGGGAACCGTCCGCCAGTACGACGTCGACCTCGACCGTGGGGTTGCCCCGGCTGTCGATGATCCGGCGGGCGGTGACGGTCTCGATGGTGGCCTCGGTGTTTTCGGCGGGCTCGACTGCCTTTGCGGCCATGGGAGTTCCTTCCCTTCGTCATGTGCCGTGGCCCCGGCTGCGGCAACGCTGGCGCTGAGCCCGACAAGGCAAACCCTACAGCAATGCTGCTCAGTTTTGCTGTACAGCATTGCTGTGCAGGTCAGGAGCACAGCAGCGCTGACCAGCGGGGTAGAGTGCCCTATGCCCACCTCGGAAGCCGCCGCCATCGCCGCCGAACTGCGCACGGCGATGGGCAAGCTCACCCGACGCGTCAAACACGAGGACCGCATCCCGCTGGGCCAGGTCGCCGTGCTCGGTGTTCTCGACCGCGACGGCGCCATGACCACCAGTGACCTCGCCGCCGACCAGCGCGTACGACCCCAGTCGATGGCGCGGGCGGTGGGGCTGCTCATGGAGCAGAAGCTGATCACGCGCCGGGCGCACCCCACGGACGGCCGTAAATCGCTGGTCGAGCTGTCGGACGCGGGCCGGGCCGCACTCGAAGCGGAGCGCGGCCGCAGAGCCGGTTGGCTCGCGCAGGCCATCGAGGCCGAGCTCACGGAAGAGGAGCGGGCGTTGCTGGCACGGAGCGCCGCCCTGCTGGAGCGGCTCGCCACACGCTAGCGCCCCGACAGGCAACGGTCCGTACCTTCGCCGCACCGGCCGAAAGCCCGAGCGCGTTCAGTACGAGGACTTGGGGCGGCCCGCCGGGAGCACGGAACCGCTCGGTCACCAGCGCTACAACCCTGCAAGGGGTCCACGGCCCCGGACGCCCGAACGGCGTGTGGCCCCCACCCGGAGGCAGGGGCCACACATCACCGTTCGGCCGGGCACAGGAACAGTCTCCGGCCGGCGTGTAAAGGGCTCAGGCGTCCTGCCCGGCCCGTGCCATCTCGCGCACCCGGCCGCGGACGATGAACCAGCCGCCGACCAGCGCCGCCGCGATCAGCGGCAGGAACATCACGGTCGTCCGGCCGACCCCGCCGCCCCACCACATCAGGAAGGCCACGCAGCCGAGGAACAGCAGGGTGACGATCTGGGTGTACGGGGCCCACGGCAGGCGGTAGACGGGCCTTGTGACCCGGCCGTCCTGCGAGCGGTGCCAGAACACCAGGGAACAGAGCATGATCATGCCCCACGTCCCGAGGATTCCGATGGACGCGAAGTTCAGCACGATCTCGAAAGCCTGGCCGGGTACCACGTAGTTCAGCCCGACGCCCAGCACCCCGAACCCCGCCGTCAGCAGAATGCCTCCGTAGGGGACCTGCCCCTTGTTCATCAGGCCGGTGAAGCGGGGGGCGGACCCTGACAGCGCCATGGAGCGCAGGATGCGGCCGGTGGAGTAGAGGCCGGAGTTCAGGCTGGACAGGGCGGCGGTCAGCACGACCAGGTTCATCACACCGGCCGCACCCGGAATGCCGAGCTTGTCCATCACGGTGACGAACGGGCTCTGGTCCCCGGAGTAGGCGGTGTAGGGCAGCAGCAGCGCGAGCAGTGCCACCGAGCCGACGTAGAACAGTCCGACCCGCCACATGATGGAGTTGATCGCACGGGGCATGATCTTCTCGGGATTCTCGGTCTCACCGGCGGCGACACCGCACAGCTCGACGGACGCGTAAGCGAAGACGACGCCCTGGATCACGAGAAGCATCGGCAGCATGCCGACAGGGAAGACGCCGGTGTCCGAGACGGTGGACAGGCCCGGGGTGTGGCCGTCCACCGGATGCTGGGTGACGACGAGGAAGATGCCGATCAGCATGAAGGCGACCAGGGCCGCCACCTTGATGATCGCGAACCAGAACTCCATCTCGCCGAAGTACTTCACCGAGATGAGGTTGGCCGCGAGCACCACGGCGAGGGCGGTCAACGCGAGGATCCACTGCGGGATGTCACTGAACATGCCCCAGAAGTGGGCGTACGTCGCCGCCGCGGTGATGTCCGCGATCGCGGTGGTGGACCAGTTGAGGAAGTACAGCCAGCCGGCCGCGAAGGCGCCCTTCTCGCCCATGAACTCACGGGCGTAGGAGACGAAGGCGCCGGACGACGGGCGGTAGAGGACCAGCTCACCCAGCGCGCGTACGACGAAGAACGCGAAGACACCGCAGACGGCGTAGGCGATGGCGAGCGAGGGACCGGCATCGGCGAGACGCCCTCCCGCACCCAGGAAGAGCCCGGTGCCGATCGCTCCGCCGATGGCGATCATGTTGATATGGCGGGATTTGAGGTCCTTGCTGTAACCGGCGTCGCCGGCGTCCACGTGGGGGGAGCTCGCCGGTGTCTCGGCGGCGGGCTGACCGGCTGCTGCGATGCTGCCGTCACTCATGGAAGGGGTTCGCCTTTGTGAGGGGAAGATGGCCGATCCCGGCCGGGCCCGTGGGGGAGGCGCCCGGCGATGGCTCGAAGGCGCATGATCAGGAACCCTGTGATTCTGGCAGTGCGTAGCACCTGGCGAAAACAAATCTGAGGTATTTCAGAGGTTTCGGCACAGTAAAGTAAGCGAGATCTCACCCGTGGTGGAGTGGGACGAATGAGTTCTGTGCGGCCGACCCCACCTCACGCAGGCCCTGCCGACTCCTCGCCGACGGGGATGCCGAGCCGGGCGGCGACGGTGGTGAGGGCCGTTCCCAGTGGGAGCGCGATGCGGGTGACGGCGAGAGAGTCACCCCGGGTCGCGTCCTGGTTGACGATCAGCACCGGCTTCCCGGTCTGGGCCGCCAGGCGGACGAAGCGAAGCCCGGACATCACTGTCAGTGAGGAGCCGAGGACCAGCAGCGAGGCCGCCTCCCGGACCATTTCGCGGCAGTGCTCAACCCGCGGAAGGGGTACGGATTCGCCGAAGAACACCACGTCCGGCTTGAGGATCCCGCCGCAGACCGTGCAGGGCACCACACGGAAGTCCCCGACCTGCTCGTCGGTGAGATCGGCGTCACCGTCCGGGTTGATCGTGGAGGCCACCGGCCTGAACCCGGCATTGGCCGCCTCGAGCCGCTGAGCGAGTTCACGGCGCGGACTGAAGGTGCCGCAGGAGAGGCAGACCACCCGGTCCAGGCTTCCGTGGAGATCCACGACTCCCTCGCTGCCGGCGGCCTGGTGCAGGCTGTCGACGTTCTGGGTGATCACACCCGAGAGCCGGCCGTGCCGCCCGAAAGCGGCCACGGCCCGGTGCCCGGCGTTGGGGCGGGCGCGGCCGAACGTCCGCCAGCCGAGGTGGCTGCGCGCCCAGTACCGGCGCCGGGCCTGGGCGCTGGCGGTGAAGTCCTGGTAGGTCATCGGGGTGTGCCGGCTCAGGCTCCCGCCCTCGCCGCGGTAGTCCGGGATGCCCGACTCCGTGGAGATGCCCGCCCCGCTGAGCACCAGCACGCCGCCACTGCTCAGCGCATCGGCGACCGGCTCCAGATCCGTGGTGCCCGGCGGCAGGTCATGGGCAGGGGTCCAGCTCAGAGTGGGGCGCATACGCATGCCCCCAGGGTACGGAACAGTGGCCGACCGCCCGCTGCCGAGAATGCCCGGACTGAGGGGCATCAGCAGAAACCTCGTGCAGGTCGTGGTCGGCAGATGCTGCCTCGGCGATGCCGTGCGACCCGGCGAGGAGCAGGGCGCTCCTAGTGCGGTGTGTTCCGTTCCCCGGCGTCGTCTTCCCTGTTGGATAGGTGTGTTGAAGCGGATCGAGCAGGGGTGGATGCGTGGCGGGTTGGCGTACGTTCTGGGTGCCTGCGGAGCGTCGGGTGGGGGGTCGGGTGCCGGTGCTGGCCGGCTGGGAGGACCTGGTCGTTCGGGAAGAGCGTGTTGGGATTCATCCTGGGGATCCGATTCTTCTTTCGCCGGACTACCGGATTGATGAGGTGCTGAGCCGGTATTTGTGCCGGTCGTCGTTCGCCCGTCTCGCGCCGGAGACGAAGCGGAACTACACGGACGACTACTGCCTGTTCTTCGATTTCCTGTGGGGTCGCGGAAGGTGGTGGAGCGAGGCCTCGGCGGACGATCTGTGGGACTTCGAGGACTGGCGGACGCGGTCGCTGCGGAACCCCAGCCGGGTTGGCGGAGCACGGTGGAACCGAGGACTGGCAGCGCTGGCCCGGCTGTATGAATGGGCGGTGCAGCGCGAGTTCGTGCAGGTGAACCCGGTGCTGATGAGGTCGGTCGTCGGCTGGTCCGGCGACCTGGTTCTGGTGCCGTCGGGTCGGGCGAAGAACGCGCGGACCAGCGAGGTGCGCTGGCTGACGCCACGGGCGTTTCGCCGTTAGGCGGATGTCGGATTGCGCGGCTTCGGAGCGGACGAGCTACCGTCCGCCGGGTGGGCGGGACGCTTGGCCGATCGCAATGCCGCCTTCGCCGACCTGCTGTTCTCCCCCGGTGTGCGGCTGGCGGAGGGCGCCTCCCTGTTGACGGTGGAGGTACCGCGTCTGCAGTTGGAGGGCGGCCGCCACTACGCGGGGCGCTTGGCCCGTGCGGTGACGAAATCGAAGCGGGCGCGCACGTTCTACGCCTCCTCTGTGGTGGTGGGGGAGATCGAGGGGTACGTGGAGTCCTCGCGCGCGCGGGTGGTGCGGCGCGCGCAGGCGACGGGGCGGTACGACGGGCTACGGATGCGCCTGGTGACCCACGAGACCGGCCGGCACCGGCGGCTGCTGCACTGGCGGGACCGCGACGGTGTGGTGGGCCGGACATCGCTGACGGAGGCAACCGTGGAAGAGCGGATGCTCTTGTTCATCGACGGCCCGGATGGCCCGGAGCCGTTGTGGCTGTGGCTGAACGAGTCCGGGCTGCCCTTTCGTCCGGCGTCGTGGGAGAACGTCTTCCGCGCGGCGAACGAGCGGTGCGAGACGGTACTGGAGGCGTTGTCGAGCCAGCCGCCGTTTTGCACCCCACACATGGCGAGGCACAGCTTCGCGTTGGTGATGCTCGTGGTCCTCAACCACGTCATGGACCGTCGCATGGGCTTGACGCCGGAGGAGCGACGCGATTTCCGATTGCTCTACGGCGACCCCTGGCGGATGGTGCAGGACCTGCTGGGCCATGCCCAGATGGAGACCACGAAGCACATCTACCTCGCGCCGGTGGCGGATCTGCAGCTGCGCTCGCTGCTGGCCGACTACGTGCCTGCCGGCGGCCCAGTGCCGGAGGAGGAGCTGACCTCGCTGTTCGCGAGGCTGGCCCGGGAGAGCGAGGGCATCCAGGACTTGGCCGAGCAGTTGGTGGCCGAGTGAGCAGGCGTGGTCGACGGGCCGCGCTGCCCGAGGGACATCACCAGCGGCCAGCAGTCCTCGCAGCGGACGGCCTCGTGGTGACCCACCGGGACGCGCACGGCAGGGTGCGCGCCTACGACTTCAGCACCTTGCCGGTCCCGGGGCCGTGGCAGCGGTCGCTGGCCAGCGTGTTCACGGCGAAGTGTGCTCCGGGTGGCGGCTGGGACAGTGTCGAGTCCAGCGAGGGCAGCTGGTACATCGTGCGCCCGTTCGCGGACTTCCTCCGCCAGCTAGACGAGGTACCCCCGGATGTGGACCGGCTGACGGCCGGGCACTGGAAAGCGTGGCGGCTGAGCCTGCGGCCGACCTCGAACGGGTACACCAAGTACTCCACCATCGCCTCCCTGTTGCAGATGGACTCCCGACTAGCACAGCCGGTACGGGAGGCGATGGCCCAGCGGTTCGCCTGGAGCCCGGGCCGCGAGCAGGCCTACACCCCGGAGGAGTTCGACCAGATCCGCCTGGCAGCGCGACGGACGTTCCGCGCGGCGCTGCTGCGGATCAGGGAGAACACTGCCCACCTGGCGTCCTGGCGGCAGGCCGCCTTCGCCCCCGACAGCCAGGAGTGGCTACTCGGTGAGGCCTTGGACGTACTGGCCCGCACCGGGGATGTCCCCGTGTACGAAAACCGCCGCACGGTCCCCAAGCGCTACCGTGCCGCCCTGGTCGGCGGCGGGTCGGAGTACACCTGGAAGCGGCTCTACCTCAGCCGCAAGGAGGCAGCCGCGCTGGCCGTGCTCATCGTCGTGGAGCTCGGGCTGAACGCCACGACGGTCTCCGAGATGCCGGTGCCCAGTGAGCTGCCGGGTACGGCGGAGGCGGGTATGCCGGTCTACCGGCTGCAGTTGGAGAAACGGCGCCGGGCGGGCCACCGCGGCCAGTTCGAGAGCCGCAACCTCACCGACTCGGGCGCCGACTCCTCCGGGCGCATCATCAGCGAGGCGCTGGAGGCAACCGCGGCCGCCCGCCGGCTCTTGGGCCAGCTCGGTACGGATATCGACCGGCTGCTGATCTGGCGGCAGACGACCCCGCACGATGGCCAGGGGTATCCCAAGGCCGTACGGGTCGGCCCGTTCGGGTTCGGCGTGGACGAGACCGGCGGCGGGGCGTGGGCGCGTTCGGTGGGGCTGTCCGGCTCTCCGCTGCGACGGCTACGCAAGACGGTAAATGTGCTGCACCGGCGCGAGCCGGGGCAGAACACCCAGGACACGCACGACCGGGTCTACGTCATGGGTGAGCCGCAGGCCCAGCAGGCCGCGGTGCCGGTCATCGCCGACGGCGCACTGGATGCGCTGGAGGCTGCTCGCCGCACGGTCCTGGCCGCCCGTCTGGCCGACGCGCCGCACGCGGGTGACCTGGAGACGGCGACCACGGGCTGCGCGGACTTCGAGCACAGCCCTTTCAGCCCGGCCGGTGAAGGCTGCGCGGCGTCGTTTCTGCTCTGCACGGCCTGCCCGAACGCGCGGGTCACGCCCGCCCACCACCCGCGTCTAGCCCACCTGTCGAAGGCGCTGGACAACCTCCGCGATGTTGTGGAGCCAGCGGTGTGGGACGCGGACTGGGCCGATACTCATGCCCGGCTCGCCGACTTGCGCGCCCGCCTCAAACCGCCGCTGTGGCAGGCCGCACTGGACGCGGTCACCGACATCGATCGGGCGGTCATCGATCAGCTTCTGAACGGAGAGTTCGACAGTTGAGTGCTCTGCCCGCCGAACTGCCGACGCTTCCGGCCTGGAACACCCCGGTCATCGCCACGTCGCTGGTCCTGGCGCCCGGCCCGGTGCCGGTCTCGATCTACGCCGACGAGCTCTGGCATCTCGCCCCGTTGGTCGCCAACCCCAGCGCCACCAGGCCGCATCTGGACTGGGCCCGCTTCCCCGAAGCGCTGCGGCCACAGGGTCAGCTCGCGGCCTGGAAGATGATCAACATGCCGTTGCCGGCCAGCATGCTGGCCGGGCATCCGACCTGGCACTCCCGCCTGGGCCCGCACGGCATCCACGACACCGTGCTGCGCTGGCAGCGGTTCGCCCTCTGGCTGCACCACCAAGGCGTTACCGGCCTGGACCAGATCAGCGACGGCGTCTGGGTCGCGTGGGCCGATCGTGTGGCGCGGCAGCCGGGTGCCCACCGCGGCACCGTCACCAAGGACCTGGTGGCCCTGACGCGGTTGTGGGCGTTCGACTCTGCAACCCGGGCCGGGGCAGGGATGGCGATGCCGCCATGGAACCACCTGGGCGTCGACGACTTCCTCCCCACCACGCCGATACCCGGGCGGGGCGAGAACACCACCGAGCCGATCTCTCCGGCCACGATGGGACCACTGCTGATCTGTGCGCTGCGCATGGTCGACGACTTCGCCGACGACATCCTCGCCGCGTGGACGGAGAGCCAGCGACTTGCCGACATCGCCGCGCACACCGCAGCAAGCCCTGCTTCCAAGGCCCGGCTGAAGCACTACCTGCAAGACCTCATCGACCGTGGCCAACCGGTGCCCTCCCGATCCAACGCCGGCAACGTTCACGCCTTGGCCAACACCGACATTGCCGGGCATGTCGGCTGCTCGTCCGCACAGGTCAACGGACTGCTGACTGCTGCACCGTGGCAGCACCTACTCGCATACGTGCGAGAAAATCCCGGCCCCTGCCCCCTGTCCACCCCCATCACTGGCCTGGTGGGGGAAAGGCGGTGGGCGGCTTTCATCGACTTCACCGCGACCCGCGAGCTCCTGCGGCACCTGGGCACAGCCTGCTTCATCGTCCTGGCCTACCTGACCGGGATGCGCCCGGCGGAGGTACTGGGCCTGGAGAGCGGCTGCTGCCCCGACCAGGACGGCGGCCGCCACCTGATCTACGGACGGGTGTTCAAAAGCGCCGCCGATGCGGACGGCAATCACCACTCAGCCGGCCACCTTCGTGAGGTGCCCTGGGTGGCCATTGCGCCCGTGGTCACAGCTATCCGCGTGCTGGAACGGATCGCCCCCGACGGCGGGTTGCTGTTCGACGCGGCGACGCACGCCTTCCAGAACACTCCCACCGCGTCGGCGACCTCCATCGGGCAAGAAGGGCTGCGCAGGCGCATCGAGGCCTTTGCAGCCTGGGCCTCCGCCCTGGCCCGGCGCCTGGGCCGCGACCACGAGGTCGTCCCCGACGATCCGTACGGCGCGATCGGCCTGGCCCGCTTCCGCCGCACCCTGGCCTGGCACATCGCGCGCCGCCCGGGCGGCCTGGTGGCACTGGCCATTCAGTACGGGCACATGCGCACCGCGATGAGCGGCGGGTACGCCGCCCGCGGCCGCGACGGCATCCACGAGTTGCTCGATGTGGAGACCGCCCGGGCGACCGCCGACACACTCACCACACTTCACGACGACCTCGCCCACGGGGCCGGCATCTCCGGGCCCGCGGCACGACGCGCGATCCAACGCGGCCGCGCAGGCACCCACTTTTGCCGGTTCGATCCGCACCCAGCGCCAAGCCCGCGACATCCTGGGTAACCCCTCCCTGACCGTCTACGACAACCCCCGTTCCCTGTTGATGTGCGTCTACAACCGGGACCGGGCACTCTGCCATCGGCAGGACGCCACCAATGCCCCACGGCTGGACCGCTGCCAGCCGTTGTGCGCGAACATCGCACGCACCGACCACCACGCAGCCGGGCTCCTCGCTCACGCCAAGGCCCTGGAGGAACAGTCCGCTTCCGAAGCACTGCCGAGACCGCTCGCCGACCGGCTGGCGCGGCGCGCCGGGCAGTTGCGCGAGCTGGCCCGCCGCCACGAGGACGATCGCATCCACCATCAGGAGCCGACCGTATGAGCCCCGCCCCCGACGAGCGCGACCGGATCCGGGCCGCGATGAACCGCATCCTGAGTGGTACCTCTGAGCACTCCAATGGCGCTCTGACGATCGTCGCCCTCGCGGCCGAGGCCCAGGTCCCCCGCAACGCCCTCACTCAGCGCCACCCCGACCTGAAGAACGGCTTCTACGACCAGGTTCGCGCCCGCGGGCAGATGCCTGACTGCGAACGCCGGCTGCGCCGGCAAGTGCGAAGACTGAAGGAACTGCGGGCTGCGGACGCCCAGGAGATCGCCCGACTCAAAGCCGACGTCGAGGCGCTGGTTGGCGCCCTGCACCAGTCCACGGCTGAGAACAGCCAGCTTCACCAGCGCCTGGCGCAGGGCACCGGAGTGGTCCGGGCCCTGCCGCAGCCGAGGACTGTTGATGCCACCCCGCCTATACCGCCCGGCCTCGTGTGATCCGGTCGGGCCTGCCGGGCGGGGCAGCTCAGTTGGCGACGCGGATGACGATTTTGCCGAAGGCGCCGCGGGCGAGGTGCTCGTATGCCTTGATCGCGTCGTCGAAGGCGTAGACGGTGTCGATGACCGGGTCCAGGCCGTTCTTCTCGATCCAGGCGTTCATGTCGAGGAAGGCGCGGCGGTGGCCGACGGCGATGCCGCGGATGGCGGCCTGGCTATAGAGCAGGGACAGGACGTCCAGTGGGGCGGTCATGCCGCCGAGGAAGCCGACCAGGGCGATGTGGCCGGCGGCCCGGGTGGCGTGGATGGACTGGTTGAGGTTGTTGCCGCCGACGACCTCGATGACCTGGTCCACGCCCTGTCCGTCGGTGAGTTCGCGTACCTTCTCGGCCCAGTCCGGGGTGGTGCGGTAGTTGATCAGGTCGGAGGCGCCCAGGGCGGCCGCCTTCTGCAGCTTCTCGTCGCTGCTGGAGGTGGCGATGACGCGGGCGCCGAGCGCGCTGGCTATCTGGATGGCGAACAGAGAGACGCCGCCGGTGCCCTGGACCAGGACGGACTGGCCGGGCTTCAGGTTGCCGTACTCGACCAGGGAGAACCAGGCCGTCAGCGCGGCGATGGGCAGGGTCGCGGCCTGCTCGTCGGTGAGGTTGGCCGGCGTCAGCACGGCCGAGTTCGCCTCGAGGATCATGTACTCGGCAAGTCCGCCGTCGATCGGGCCGCCGAGCTGCCAGTCGGGTTCGTCCCGCGCCGGGGCGCCGTCGAGCCAGTGCGAGTAGAAGTGCGACATGACACGGTCGCCGACCTGCCACTCAGTGACACCCCGGGCCGACCTCGGCGACCACGCCGGCCGTGTCGTTGACCGGGATCAGGTTCTTCGGCATCTTCTCCGGGTTATAGACCCCGTCGACGATCGCCTTGTCACGGAAGTTCAGCGAGACCGCGGAGACCTTCACGAGGATCTCGCCGGGACCGGGCTTGGGGGTGGGGCGCTCCGCGAGGCGGAGGTTGTCCAGGCCGAAGTCTTCGAGCTGCCAGGCACGCATGACACGTGCTCCTTTCTCTTGCATCTGAGGGGAGGGAGGCCAGGGGAAACGGCCGGGGCACGGGACCGCGCCAGTGGCGGGGCGGGAACGGTGTCCTCGCCGCTGCGGCGCGGCCGGTCTCAGGAAGTGGTGCCGTCGTGGGTGACGGTGACGACGATCTTGCCGACCTGGCCGTTGGCCTCCATGTAGCGGTGGGCCTCGGCGATGTCGGTCAGGTCGAAGGTCTTGTCGACGGCGGGGTGAAGGAGCCCGGGGCGAGTCCGGCGTTGATGAACGCGACGGCGCGACGGAGCCGCTCGGGGTCGGAGTTGATCTCGAAGAGGGTGTAGGTGCTGATGTTCAGCGCGGGGAAGGACTGCGCGTTGGGCAGCGGGGCGGTGCGCGGGTCGAGGGCGCCGTAGAGAACCGCGTGTCCACTGGGGGCGATGCCCTGAGTGAGAGTCTCGGCGCCGGGGCCTGCGATCGGGTCAAAGGCCCCGGCGCACACCCTTGCCGCCGGTGAATCCGGACGGACGGACCACGTGCGCCTCACCAGCTGGGTCGAACTGCACCGCGGCAGTGGGCCTGCCTGCTGATCATGTACCCGCACCGGGGAACCTCGAGATTTCCGACGGGGTCAAGCTAGGCCTCGGGCGGCGCCGGCGGCGTGGCGGTCGAGGGTTTCTCCTGCGCGTCTTTGGGATCGGGCAGGACGATGCCGCGTCGGGCCAGCCACTGCTCGCCCCAGTTGTTGAGTCCGAGCAGCAGCGGCTCCATCGAACGTGCCTCCTCGGTCAGGGCGTACTCCACTTTGGGCGGGACGACCGGGTAGACAGTTCGCTGCACCAGACCGTCCTGCTCCAGCTCACGCAGTTGCTTGGTCATCAGGCGCGGAGCGATGCCGGGCATCTGGCGGTGCAGCTCGTTGAACCGCATGGTCCCCTCGAGCAGATGGAAAAGGATCACACCTTTCCACTTCCCGCCGATGATCTTGACTGTTGCTTCCATCGCGCAGCCCGGCAGGTCGTCAAACGATCGCGTCCGCGGCATGGGGCACCTCCGAGTCGTGCTGCCTTGTCGAGTATCCCGGGCCCTGAGGGGCCTGCCTCCCCTCCGGGCCCGGGGCCGGTCCGCCGCCCGTGCCGGGAGCGTCCGCCCCGGCCCCGGGCGGCGGCAGCGAATTCGGTGTCCTTGCCCCGGGGGGTGGTTTCGGGGCCGGGGCGGAACCGGTCAGGAGACCGTGGCGTCCATCGGCGCGGCGGGCAGCGGGGGCTGCGAGCGCTGCCAGGCCGACCCGTAGCGGGTGTACTGCAACGGGACCTCGATGGCGGCGCGCAGCTCGTCCGCGGCGGTCCGGGCCCAGAAGGGGTCCTTCAGCATCTCCCGGCCGACCAGCACGAGGTCGGCGCGGTCGTTTTGCAGGATCTCCTCGGCCTGGCGGCCGCTCTCGATCAGGCCGACGGCACCGGTCTTGATTCCCACCTCCCTGCGGATCAGCTCCGCGGCGGGCACCTGGTAGTTCGGGTAGGACTGCACCTTCACCGGGGCGATGCCGCCGGATGAGGCGTCGATCAGGTCGACGCCCTGCTCCTTCATCCACCTGCCGTAGGTGACGAAGTCCTCCGGAACGTTCCCGCCCTGCGCATAGTCGGTCGAGGAGATGCGGACGAACAGCGGGCCGTCCCACTCGCCGCGCACCGCGTCGATGGTCTCCCGCACGATCCGGTAGCGATTTTCCCGGCTGCCTCCGTACTCGTCCGTGCGGTGGTTGGCCAGGGGCGAGAGGAACTCGTTGAGCAGGAAGCCGTGTGCCGTGTGCACCTCGAGCACGTCGAATCCGGCGGCCTTCGCCCGTGCCGCCGCAGCCCCGAACGCCTCGATGACCTCCTTGATGTCCCCGACGCCAAGCTCCCGGGGAACGCGTGAGCCGTCACTGAAGGGAATGGGGGAGGGGGCCACCGCGGTCTCGGACTCCACGCCGAGCTGCCGCCCCGCGTGGCCGATCTGGGCGCCGGCCCTGGCGCCGAAACCATGGATCACCTCGACGATGCCCGACAGGCCTGCGACGTGGTCGTCGCTCCAGATGCCGAGGTCGCCCGGGCCGATCAGCCCGTTGGGCAGTACCGCCGCCGTCTCCAGCATCACGAGGCCGGCACCGCCCAGTGCACGCGCGCCGTAGTGCACTGTGTGGAAGTCGCTGGCGTGCCCCTGGGCGTCCGCGGAGTGCATGCACATCGGGGACATGGCGATCCGGTTCCGGAAGGTCACGTCGCGGATCGTGAGCGGGTCAAAAAGGTGTGCGGACACGAAAGATCATCCCTGTCGTTCAGTGGGGTTCTTGTCGCTTCCGACCGTAAAAGAAGCACACCGAATGCAACAGTATGTACTTTAAAGTCCCATATGGACAAAAAGGGAAGTGTGCTGGTCAGGTGCGTATGAGTCGTGCCATCGGCGCCTCCTGCGGCCGCCGGCAACCGCTCCGGGGCGCCGGCGGGCACAGGTCGACCTGGCCCACGGCGCAAAGTAGCGACCGGGGTCATGCGCCTGTCGAGACCACGGCCTGCTCGTCAGGTTCGCGGAGCACCCGCATGACGCCCGCGCCGCCGATGGCCTTGCCGCGTTTGCGGGCGGGCTCGTGGCCTTGGAGGGTGCGGTCGCTGATGCACTCGCGCTCAATGCCGGCCATCGCCGCCGGCACGGTGAACACGATGCCGGAGGGGCCGTGTGAGCCCTTCAGCGCGCCGGTGAGGAACTCCAGGCCGACGTCGCTCGCCTTCAGGCCCGGACGGTTCCTTCCCGGCAACCTCAAGGTCAACTCACGCCACACGTCCGCCGCGACGGGGGAAGCTCATGCCCGCCCGGCCGTGAGCGCAGCTACGATTTCGGCGCGTCGTTGGTGTGGTAGATCTTACTGACAATGCTCCACGTGCCATCGACTTTCAGCAGGTTGAAGTAGTCGGTGAAGCACAGGCCGGAGACATCGTTGGTATCGACACGCGCGTTGGCTGCAGTGCCGGTCACGTTGATGTAAGCGATCACGGCGCGGCCTTCCGGCGAGGGGCGGAAATCCCTGTCGATTCCCTGGTAGAGGCCCGTGATCGCACCGCCGGAAAGCTTGCCATTCTCCACGCCGAAAATCGTCGCCTCCGCGGCGAACGCGGGCTTCATGATCGAGCTGTCGGCCTTGGCGACGCCCTGGTTGTACTTTTCCAGTACTTCGGTGATGGCGATGTGGTCAGCGACATAGGTTGGTCTCGACATGTTGTGTCTCCAGTCTGAGGTTGCGGCGCGCTTGCGCCGGGTTGGTTGAGACGTGGATCAGTAGCAGCGGCGGCCTCTTGGCCGAGACCCGTGCTACGCCTGTCCCGGTCGTTGAGCCACCAGCCCATTGACAGCTGGGGTACCTGCCAGTTCACGGCCGGGGCACGCCGCAGGGTCCCGGAGTCATGGCGTGGCGAACACTTGGGAGTCGTCGGCGAACGCCTTGAACTCCAGGGCGTTGCCGGCCGGGTCGAGCAGGAACATCGTCCACTGCTCGCCGGTTTCGCCTGCGAAGCGCACGTAGGGCTCGATGACGAAGGCGGTGTCCGCGGCGCGCAGCCGGTCGGCGAGCCGGTGGAAGGCGTCGATGGCCAGGATCAGCCCGAAGTGCGGCACGGGGACGTCGTGGCCGTCCACCGGGTTGTGTATCTGTTCGGTGCGGGCCGGGGCGAGGTGGGTGACGAACTGGTGGCCGTGCAGGTTCCAGTCCACCCAAGTGTCGGCGCTGCGGCCCTGCTCCAGGCCGAGTGCCCCGCCGTAGAAGCGTCGGGCGGCGTCCAGGTCGTCGACCGGGACCGCGAGGTGGAAGCGGGGAATGGGGGAGGCGAGACCGGTCATGGGACTGGGATTCCTTCCGTGCGGCGTGGATTGCCTGGCGCTTACCAGTTCTGGCGGGTGGGGGAGATGACGAGGTCGTTGACGGTGACGTCTGCGGGCTGGTCGAGGGCGTAGACGACGGCGTCGGCGATGGACTCGGGGCTGATCGCGATGGCGTTGAGCTCCTGGGCGGCCTTGCGTCCGGCGGGGTCGGTGACCTTCTCGGCCCAGCCTGTGTCGATGACGCCAGGGCTGATCGTGGACGCCTTGATGCCCTCGCGTACGCCGAGTTCCCTGCGCATCGACTCGGTCATGGCCTGCACGAAGAACTTCGTCGCGCTGTAGACACCGGCGCCGTCGCCGACCTGGTGACCGGCCACCGAGTCCATGTTCAGGATGTGGCCGGACTTCTGGCGGAGCATCACGGGCAGGACGGCGTGGACACCGTTGAGGTAGCCGCGGATGTTCACGTCGAGCATCCGGTTCCAGTCATCGAGCGCGAGGTCCTTCCAGTACGAGAAGAGCATCAGGCCGGCGTTGTTGACGAGGACATCGACACGCCCGTAGGTGGCGACGGTGAAGTCGGCCAGCGCCTGCATGTCCGCGGCGTCGGCGACGTCGGTGAGCCGACCGGCTGCGGTGCCGCCGGACTTCTCGATGTCGGCGACCAGCTGGTCGAGGTCTTCCTGGCCACGGGCGGCGGCGACGATCTTGGCGCCGCGGGCGGCGAGGGCCTTGGCGCTGACGGCGCCGATACCGGAGGAGGCGCCGGTGATGACGACGACCTTGTCCTGCAGGTGGTTCATGGGGATCTCCCAATTGGAGTGATTCAGCACAGCACCGTGCGGGGGCGGAACAGCTGTGTGTGGAGGGGAGGCCGGGCAGGCTCAGTGCTTGCGGCGCTTGACGACGTAGGCGTACTGGTCGGGCCAGCGGGGCTCGACGCCGAGTTCGAGTGCGGCGTGCTGGGCCCAGTAGGGATTGCGCAGCAGTTCACGGCCGAGGAACACGGCATCTGCTTTACCTGAGGCGACGATCTCCTCCGCCTGCTGCGGCTCGGTGATGATGCCGATGGCGGCGGTGGGAATGCCAGCCTGGTTGCGGGCCTGGGCGGCGAACGGCACCTGGTAGTTGGGCCCGGCGACGATTTTGGCGTCGCGGACCATGCCGCCGGTGGACACATCCAGCAGGTCGACGCCGTGGGCTTGGAGCTCCTTGGCCAGGCGCACGGTGTTCTCGCCGGTCCAGCCCTCGCGCTCGTCCTCGGGGTTCTCGGTCAGCCAGTCGGTGGCCGAGGTGCGGAAGAAGACCGGCAGGTCCTCGGGCCACACGGCGCGGACGGCGTCGACGACCTCCAGGGCGAAGCGGATGCGGTTCTCGAAGCTGCCGCCGTAGGCGTCGGTGCGCTGGTTGGACGCCGGGGAGAGGAAGGAGTTGATCAGGTAGCCGTGGGCGCCGTGCACCTCGACCACCTGGAACCCGGCGGCCAGCGCGCGCCGCGCGGAGTCGGCGAAGTCACGTACGAGCTGCTGGATCTCCTTCACGCTCAACTCGTGCGGGACAGCGAGTCCGTCGTACGCGACCGGGCTGGGGGCAACGGGCTGCCAGCCGTTCTCGTCCTCGGTCAGGTAGCGGTCGGACAGCCAGGGCTTGTCCACCGACGCCTTGCGGCCCGCGTGGGCGAGCTGGATGGCCGGGACGGCGCCGTGGGCCTTGATGGCCTCGGTGATGCGGGTGAACGCCTCCTGCTGGCGGTCGTTCCACAGGCCCAGGTCCCAGGGGCTGATGCGCCCGTCGGGCCGGACGCCGGTGGCCTCGGCCATGACCAGACCGGCGCCGCCAGCAGCGCGCGAGGCCAGGTGGGTGAGGTGGAAGTCGGTCGGCGCGCCGGTGTCCGGGCCTTCGGGGGCGGCGGAGTACATGCACATCGGGGACATCCAGACCCGGTTGGGTATCTGAAGGGAACGCAGGGTGAAGGGGGTGAACAGGGAACTCATGCGGGGGTGCTTCTTTCGTGGTCGGTGATCGATGACCCCGGACGGGGCGGCTGCCGTCCGGGGTCAGGCGATGATCGTGTGGAGGCCCGCGATGGCCGGGGCGTAGGCCGCTTCAAGGACCGTGGCGGCTTCCTGGGCGGTGGTGCCCTCGGCCGGCTCGAAGGTGGCGTGCCAGCTGAGGAAGGCGCCGCCGGTGTCGGCGACGGCCTGGACGTGCAGCGTCGAGCGGTAGCCGCGGACCGGCAGCGGTGCCTCGACGATCTCGTAACTCAGCTTCCGCTCGGCATCGTCCAGCCCCACGAGCCGTTCCTGGTAGGTGCTGCCGTCCGTCCCGGTGAGGAGGCGGACCGCACCGGGGGTCAGCCCGTTGCCGCCCCCGACGATCTCGCTCGCCCGGATGGCCGGGTGCCAGTCGGGCAGGCCGTTGAACTGCCGGACGACGGCCCATGTCTGGTCTGCGGAGCTGGTGAAGACTGAGCTCCAGTACGCCTGTGCCATCAGACGGGCAGACGGGTATCGAGGACGAAGTTTGTCTCGATGAGCTGACCGGAGAAGAACAGCGAGGCGACGCCGATGGTGCTACTGGTGGGGCGGTGATCGCCGAAATAGGCCAGGTTGGCGGCCGCCATCGCGTTGTTGTACTTCGGCAGGTCCACGATGAACTGGGTCTCGGAGACGACCTGGTTACGGGTGGCGCCGTAGTGGGCGAGGACCTTCTCGAAGTTGGCGAAGACCTGCTCGGTCTGGGCCTCGAAGTCGCCCGGGTGCAGGAAGTTGCCCTCTTCGTCGTGGGAGAGCTGGCCCGAGACATAGATCGTGTGCTCGACCTTGATGGCCTGGGCGAAGCCGAACTCGCGCTCGCCCGAGACGCCGTGGCTGTAGGAATCGATGGCCGTCATGGTGACTGTCCTTCTCTGGTGGGGGATGCAGGGGTGGGTGGGGTGGCTGCCGGGCTCAGGCAGCGAGGCGGGCGACCGCGTCTGCGACAGAGGTGTCGCCGGAGGTCAGCTCGACGATGACGCGGCTGAGGGCGGGCTGGTGCAGGGCGGCGTCGATGAACGCGGCGACATCGTCGCGGTGCACGTCGCCGTACTCGAGGGCAGGCCCGGCGGCGACCCGCCCGGTACCCGGTCCGTCCAGCAGCGTGCCCGGGCGGACGATCAACCAGTTGAGGCCGGTGCGGGTGAGATAGACGTCGGCACTCTTCTTGACCTTGACGTAGTGCTCGAAGCCTGCGGACGCTCCCTCGCCGCGCAGGGCGTCGGGGAACACGGAGACGAGAACGAAGCGCGCGACTCCGGCGGCCTCGGCCGCGGCGGCTGCCTTCTCCAGGCCTTTGCCGTCGATGAGCGTGGTCTTGTCCATGCCGGTTCCGTGGGCGCCGGCCGAGAACACCACTGCGTCGTGCCCGGCGAGCTTGCCTGCGAGCTCGTCCACAGAGTCGGCGATCAGGTCGCCGGTCACAGGCGCCGCACCGGTCGCGCGAATCGTGTCGGCCTGTGCCGGGCTCCGGTGCATGCCGCTCACCTCGTCACCGCGCTCGGACAACAGGCCGGCGAGCCTCTTGCCAACACCTCCGGCGGCACCGATCTGGAACACCTTCATGGAAAACGCCTCTCTCCTGGCTGGACGAACGACCGGCCACTCTGTTGTCGCAATGTTGACATTCCGACAACGACTGAATGTTAACATCACGACATGGAGAAGACGCAACTCACAGGAGATCGGGCGGTGGCCCCCGCCCGCCGTCGCGGACTGGCCGACGAGGTCGCCGACCGGATCCGGGAGGCGATCTTCAGCGGTGCATACGCCCCCGGGGCACCGTTGCGAGAGGTTGAACTCTCCGGCGTGCTGCAGGTCAGCAGGGGTCCGGTGCGTGAGGCTCTGCGCGTTTTGGAGCGCGAGGGACTCGTGCACTGCGCCTGGCACCGGGGCACCGTGGTCACGACGCTGTCCGCCGAGGATGTCGCCGAGCTCGACAGCCTGCGCGGCGCGCTTGAGGATCTCGCCGTCCAACAGGTCATCGCGCACGCCTCGGACGAGGACCTCGCGGTCATCGAGAAGGCGGCCGGCGTGATGGACCGCACGACGGACCCGCACGCCATGGTCCGCCTGGACATCGCCTTCCACGACGACGTGTTCGCTGCCACCGGCCACCAGCGTCTCGTCGCGGCCTGGGAGACCATCCGCTGCCAGGTCCACCTGTTCTTGCTGACCCGCATCGGCCTCAGCACCGAGGGCTACCTCGGCTGCATCCCCCAGGAGCACCATGCGCTGGCCGCAGCCCTGCGCGCCCGCGACCCCCAGGCCGCCCTCCCCCTCTTCGCCGCCCACCGCCGCCACGCATTGGACGTCGTCACCGGCACGTCGAACCCGGCCTGACTACCGGTCCGCCACCATCTGGGCACCGCCCAGCGTTGGTGAAGCCTGCTCGTCATCGCCCGCCCCGGCAACCATGGACATGTGCGACGGCAGCCGGTCACAGGTGGCCACCGCGTACTTCTGGCACAGCTCGACCGGTCCGTCGCTCAGTAAGCCGCGCTGACGACGAAGCGACCCCGCGCTGCGCAGGACCGCATCAGGCCAGGCGCACGCCAGACCGGCCGTGTGCGTCCGCCGGTCTGCGGGGCCGTGGTACGGCGACGGCAGGATCCGGGTCGAGGCGTCGGAAGGTGCCGTACGGGTTGATGTTGGGCCAGACAGCGCGGTCAGGCCGCGCCGGTCCTCAGCGGTCAGCTTCTTCGCCCCTTTCGGCTCGGCCAGCACTCAACACGTTGAACTTGACAGAGAAGAGGTCGGCGACGATGGCCAGGAACTCGTCCTGAAGGCGTCCGGCCGCGCGGACACGGTCTACGGCCGGGGCGTCCGCCGGTCCGCACAGCGGGCAGGTTCCGATCGGCGCAGCGCCCATCGGGCGTTGAGCAGGGGCAGGCCCGCGGCGGCAGCGAGGTGAACGTGATCAGAGGACCACAGCCGCGACCACGATGCCGACCTGTTCCGTCGCGCCGCCGGAGGGCTGGGTTGCCAGAACCGAAACGCCCGACCTCTGTCGGCGCGGCAGGGCTCGCTGAATTCGTCAGGCCGCCCCCGGTGCCGGGCCCGCCCATCCCGGGGGGAGGGGTCAGCGCCTCGGCAGGCGGTGCAGGACGACCTCGTCGAGCACTCCGTCCGCAACCATGCATGTCATGTATGTGCAGTACGGCTGCCGTCTGCGGTCCGTAGGCGACCCCGGGTTCAGCAGGCGCAGCCCGCCCGGCGCTTCGGTGTCCCAGGGGATGTGGCTGTGGCCGAAGACCAGGACGTCCAGGTCCGGGTACAACGCGGCGCAGCGCGCCTCCCGCCCGGGGGCGGCCCCTGTCTCGTGGACGAGGCCGAACCGCAGGCCACCCAGCCGGAAGCGGGCCACCTCCGGCAACCGGGCACGCAGGTCCGGGCCGTCGTTGTTGCCGTACACCCCGACCAGGCGTCGCGCGCGCCCTTCCAGCAGGTCCAGGGTGGCCACGTCGACCCAGTCCCCGGCGTGGACCACGACGTCCGCCCGGCCCGTCTCGCGCAGCAGTTCATCGGGGAGCCGCTTGGCGCGCAGGGGCACATGGGTGTCCGAGATGAGCAGCAGCCGCACGGGAAGGTCCGCCGCTGCCCGGGTCGTGCCCTCGCCCATCCGCCCGCCTTTTCTCCTTGGGTGGCCCGCTTCACCGGTCGAAGGCGTCCATGCGCGGTCTTCCGGGCCTGGGTGAGCATCGGCTCGACCGGCGGGCGCAGGACCACCGGTCAGGCGTCCGGATGGGCCTGGGTCCGCAGCGACCACGCCGCACCGGTGCAGCCGGAGGGCAAGGGCGGGAAGCGGTGCCCCTGCACGTCCGTACTCCAGTGGTGGCCGCCCCCGCAGTCACACTCGTAGATCCCGCTGTCCGGGACGATCTCGCCCGGATGCCACGTGGTTTTGTCCTCGCTCATGTTCCTTGTGTACGACGATCGCTACCTCTCCGCGACCCGGCCCTGCGAGCAGGGAGAGCCCTGATGGCTTTCCCTTCGGGAGCGGGCCGCGCGGCGATCAGCGTCCGACGGGCACGCCGCACCGCGGGCACCTGCGTTCCGCAGTCAGGGCGGTGAACGTGGACGGTTACGCAGTTTGCCGCGGCAGCACGGGCGCTGGAGTACAACTCTCCGTCCTCTTTCCCGAGGGACACGCAGCAGCCCTCGCAGAAGCACTCGTTGCCGACTACTTCGAAAGTGTCGGCATCACAGACCCGACAGACAACGGGTGCGATGATGATTCGCTCATCCGGCTGACACGAGACGTTTGCGCCCACCAGCGAAAGCAAAGCACCGCTTTCCGACGCCGTTCCCCCGACCGCCTCTGAGCATCACAGCTCTTCGTCCCCCCGCGGGAAACATCCTCGCATCCGTTGCAGCGGCACTCCTGCTCGTGCGGCGTCAGCGCCGGGATGCGCCGATCGTCCGGTCGGTCGTCGCGAAGCGGTGCTCCGTCGGCTTCAGCACGTCGTGGAGATAGCGCAGACCACGGTCCACTCGTCGGGATGCTGACCAGGCCTCGCCGGCCAGTACAGGAACGCCTCCGTGCACTCCTCATGCCCACGGCAGGACCCGCGCCCCTGACCGCGAGCGTGGGGGCTGCGCCCGGCGGGGCAGCCGTAAGTCGCGACAGCCTGGGGCATCACGACCCGGACCGGCACGCGTGGTCGAACTCGTCGCTGTCGCCGGCCCGTTCCCTTTCGCCCTTGGTCGGTCCCCGCTGGGCGAGCGCGCAGAGCCGTTCGATCGACTTGTCGGCGTCGAGGGGGACCGTGAAGGAGCGGGAGCCCTCGACCGCGGTGATCCGCTCGCCTGTGGAGTCCGGCGAGAGCGTGGTGTCGTAGTACACCCAGTAGCGGTACAACATATCCCTGTCCTGGGTGTCCCAGACCACTTGCTCGCCGGCCCGGGTGGTGGTGTGCAACGTATCGCCCTTCTCGTCCAGGAAGCGGCCCAGCGCGTAGACGCCGTCGTCGGTGAGAGTGCCGTCCCACTTATCGCGTTCGATGTCCCAGAGGCGGACGGATCCGCCCGCGTAGTGCACCGCGAGTCGCTTCCCGTCAGGGGAGACGAGCAGACCGCGGATGGATTCGTCGCGCTCCTTCCGTTCGATCCACCGGGTGTACTCGCCGGTGCCGAAGTCCCACGTGCCGACCCCGTCGACGGTCCGCACGACCGCCTTGCGGGTGCCGGGCAGCGCGCCGCCCCAGGTGCCCGCCGCCGCATTGGCCAGTGCCCACTTCTCCTGCTCCGCGGGCCGGTACGTCCTGCCGTCCTGCTCGCCCGTGTCGAGGTTCCAGCGCGACATGTAGGACAGCCCCGAGATCACGGCGTGCTCGTCGTCGGCGAAGGAGGTGTTGATCCAGGACGGGGTGAGCCCGGTCAACGGGTCGGGTCCCTGGGCGGTGAGATCGGGTGGGGACGGCAGCTCCAACTCGTGTTCCACCACCAGGGTGTGGGTGGTGTCGGACCCGGATGCGCCTTCGGTCAGCCGCCAGACGAGCACGCTCCGCTGGTCCTCGGTGACGGTCAGGACGCGGGACCCGTCAGGGCTGAAAGCGGTGTAGAAGCGGGCCAGAGGCTTAGGTGATTTGGCGAAGCCCATCAGCTTGCGGGTCTTCAGATCCCACATCTGCAGAGCGTCGCCCTCGGCGTCGACCACCGCGAGGCGCTGGTGTTCCCCGTCCGGGGTGCGGAAGCCGCCGAGCAGAACGCTGGTGTCGAAGGAGTCCGGGGGGCGGACGCGTACGGTGACGACGCTGCCGCCGACCGCGACGGCGGCCCGCAGGTCGTTCGGAGGACCGGCGAGGGCCACCGCCGGAAAGGAGTTCCCGCGGGTGATGTTGACGTCTTCGAATGCGGTGGACGGCACGTCGAAGGTACCCGGCCATCCTTTCTCCAGGTCGACGACGAGGAACCGCATGCGGCCGAGATCGCCGCCCATCCGCCCCACGGGCTTGACGAGATAGCGGCCCGTTGCGTCGAGCCGGGGGACGTGGAGCGGGCAGAGCTGCACCGCCGTGCTGGTGTTGTAGGTCTTCGCGCGGCGCGGCTGGCGGCCGAGCCGCCACACTTCGAGAGCACCCTCCGCGGTGCAGGTCACCAGGGTCCGGCCGTCGCTGCTCACGGTCGCGGAGGCGGCCGCCCGCTCGCCCCAGGGACGGCTCGGTTCACCCGTCGCGAGATCCCAGGCCAGCAGGCGGCCCGGCGCGTCGTCCCGGCCCGTGCCGGCGGGCACGATCCGGGTCACCACCGTGTCGCCCGCCCCGAACCACGCCTCGACCGCGTCCCAGCCCTTCGGCGGGGTGAGCGTCCGGCCGACGCGGCTGCCGTCGTCGGTACGCCACACCAGCACCCCCTCCCGGGGGATCGCCGCGAGGACCCGATCTCCGCCGCCGTCGAAGCGGAGGTCGCTCGCGGGGCGCGGATTCCTCTCCGCGTCCTCGCGCCCGCGCAGCGAGACGTACCGCACTTTCGCCTTGGGGTCGAAGGCCGCCTCCTCAGAGGCGCGTACCCCCAGGGAGATGACACCCCACTCACTCGACCGCGCCATGACACGGTCGTTCGACGAGACGGCGAACCGCGCGTTGTCGCCGGTGCGAGTCCGCAGCCACGGCTCGGGCCGTTCGGCGTCGGCCTTGCGCAGGTCGAGCTGGACGACGTCGCCGCTGTCCAGCAGGGAGTACAACTCCTCACCGGATCCGGCCAAGGAGATGTCCTCGACGTCGGACCGGCCTTCCATGACGATGTGCTCGACGTCCTTCATCCGCAGGTACTGGGCCATCAGCGTCGATCGGGCCGGCTCCCGGTCCTCGGTGTCGAAGGCCGCGACGGCGAACAGCGATGAGGCGGTGAGGGACACACTGTCCAGCGCGGCCGCCTGCTGCGTCAGCCGGTCGGAGGTGAGCCGCCGCTGCTCCGCCACCATGCCCCGGTACAGGAACGACCCCACAACCACTGCCAGGGAGGAGACGACGGCGACGATCGCGATCAGCTGCCGCACCCGGCGGGCGCGGGTGGCGCTCCGCTTGGCCTCCCGGCGTCTGCGGTCGCGCAGCTCCCCACTGCACCGGATGAATTCGCGGTCTTCCGCCGTGAGCTCGTCCCCGCGCTCCGCGAGCCGCTGTTCGGCCAGGGCCAGGGCAGGATCCTCCAGCAGATGGCCATCGGGCCTGCCCTCCTGCTGCCAGCGCTGCCCGTCGAAGCGCAACGTGCCGAGCCACTCCAGGAAGGCGCGGTTCTCGGCGAGCACCTCGGCCAGGGGACGCCACTGTTCGATGAGCGCCTCGTGCGCCAGCTCCACTGTCTCGTGCCCCGCCTCCTCCACGCCGAGCACGAGGATGCGGGACTCGGCCAGCGCGCGGGCGATCGCCCACCGCTCCTCGCCCGCATCGCGGCGGAGCAGCCGAGCTCGCAGTGCCGTCCTCGTCCCGGGCGGGATCCGTACCAACGCACGCAACAGGCTCTCCGCGGCCGGTGAGGGATGTGCCCCCTGCACTTCATGCCAGGCCGTGTCCGCCCGCTCGCCGAGTGCACGGCCGACGCCGCCGAGGCGCTCGTAGGTGTCGAACCGGAGACGCCCGCCACGGCGCTGCTCCCACAGCGACTCCAGAAGGAACCCGAGCAGCGGCAATGTCCCGGGCCGCCCCACCGCGTCCTCGACGATCCGCGCCGCCAGACCGGCGCTGTATTCGACGCCGGGTATCCCGTCCAGCGGCCGCATGACCGCGTCGGCGAGCTGCTGCGCGGTCATCGGCCCCAGCTGATGGGCGGGCGCGCCACCGACGAGGCGGCCCAGCTCCGGATGGCTGAGCATCGCGTCCTGGAAATCGGAGCGAACCACCATGAGCACGCTCGCGTCGGGGCGCGCCGCGGCCTCCAGGAGAAGGCCGACGGTCTCCTGCAGCTCGTCGTCCGGCAGGGTGAGCAGGGCTTCGGCCTGATCAACGGCCACGACCACACGCCGCTGCCTGTCGTCCGCCGGTCGGGTTCGGACCGGGAGCCGCTGCTGCCCGGACGCGGCGCGCAGCAGGACGACCTCGACGCCCTGTTCCGAGAGGCGCGGCACGACACCCGCCATGAGCACGGAGGACTTGCCGGACCCCGAGGGACCGATCAGGGTGACGCAGTCTGCCGGCCCGCCGCGGGCCCCCAGCAGCCCGAGAACCGCCGCGACATCGGCGTCCCTGCCGAAGAAGTGCCGGCCGTCCTGCTCGGTGAACGCGTGCAGGCCGGGGAACGGGCACCGCGGGGCCAGCAGCCCGGCGAGTGCGGGGATCTGGTCGGTGATGGCGCGTGTCGGGATGCAGAAGTTCTGGCCACGCGCCTCGGAGGCGGTCGCGGTGACGATGCCCACCACGCCTCCCGTCACCTTGTCCCACACGGCCGCGCCGCTGAAGCCCGGACGGATCGGGTCCGATGCGCCGTCCGGGGACATCTGCAGCCAGCCCACACCGGTACGGCCGCGCAGCACGGCAGTGTGCCAGCCGCCTTCCGCCACGTCGTCCGGCAGCCCGAAGACGACGGCCTGGTGCGCGAAGGTGGAGGAAGGATCGGCCATGACGACCGGCCGCGCGCCGGTCAGGACACCTTTGAGCAGGAGCACCGCGAGGTCGCCGCGGCCGTCCGGGTGCTCGGGCACCCAGTCCCGTATCCGCGCTGTGACGGCCTCCGCGTCACCGGGGGTGTGCAGCAGCCGGACGTCCAGCGTGGTCTGTGGCCGCCCGGAATGCCCACGCGCCAGCCCGGCTGCGTCGGTCACGACGTGGGCGCAGGTCAGCACCAGTTGTGGGGCGATCAGTACGCCGACACCCGCAACGCCGGCCGGGCCAGTGATCCGCACCGTGGCGGCGGTGAGCGATTCCTCGGCGATCTCGTCATGGGAGGGAGACCACTCGGTCATGACCCGGCGCTCGCTTTCAGCTGACCCGGCGCGAGGTACCGGACCAGCTCAGGGTGACCGTGAAGTTCGCCTCGGTCCCTGTTGTCGCGATGACGACATCGGCTCCCGCGGTGAGCGAGATGCCGAACTCCAGGCCGATGTCGTCCGGCGGGTGGTCCATGTGAGTGAACCGGGACACGAAGCTCTCCGCCACGGGCCGCACCGCGTCCAGCATCTGGTCGAGTGTGCGCGACGCCTGAACTGCGGCCCGTGCCCCGCGTCCGACCCGGGTGACCGCTTCCTCGGGCTCCCTGATGCGCACCAGGATCGGCTCCTCGCCCGGCCGCCCCGTCGGGACCTGCACCGTCACCTCAGCCATCGCGTGCGCACTCCTGTCCCGGCCGTCCACTCGTATGACATGAGCTGACAGTAAAAGAAACAGGGAGTCAAGGCCGCAGAGCGTCAACTACGTGTACATAGTGCCTAGTTGGCGAGAAAGGGGTAGCTGGGGCCGGTCTCGAGGGCGGGCATCTCGGCGACTTCGGCGTCCGATATGAGGTCGCCGGTTTCGAGGTCAGGCAGCGCGGTGCTCCATAGTCGGGGCCCTGTGCGCCTGAGGGGCGCCGCAGGGCCCGGACTGAGGCAGCACAAGCCAACGCGCGCAGGCGCGCACATCTGGGCGTTCCCTTGGCCTCCGCTCTTTCGCACGTCTCTCCGACGGCGCGTGCGCGGGCTCCCGCTGGGACTACTCGGCGTCGCGCCGCCGGCGCGCGCGCTCGAACTCAGCGACATCCGCCATCCAAGAGCCGTGCTGTTCGAGTGCAGCGCAGCCGCCGCCGACTAGCGACATCTACATCGATCACCCGGACGCGAAGCTGCCCGGCGTCCCGCTCTGCTGAGCCGCCGTAGTGGCTCGTAAGTGGTCCGGCCGGCGCGCAGTTCCGGTCGGACCGCCGCACATTCCGGCCGAACCGGCGCCGAGCCCACACGAGAAGTCTGGCATGCATGCGTCATTTCCGTGATGTGCGTAGAGTTTCGCCGGACGGGCGTCACCGGCGCCCGTGACCACCGGGGGTGCGCGTGCTACGGGTGGACTTCACGAGCCAGGGCTGGCCCGCTTACGCGTCGCGTCCGGCGTGGACCCGCTCTGGGAGACCGCGCTGAGTCTGCACCTCCTGTCAGAACCGCCAAAGCGCCGCTCGCATTCGGGACATGGCGCCGGGAGGTGGTCGCGGCCCTGCGGCGGTCCGGCCTCGTCCCCGTGACACGCGCACTGACGCGACTCTGCCCGGACGGCTCCTACTTCCCGGATTTCCTCACGCCCGGCCGCGGGGACACGGATCTGGAGACCGGGCTCGACCGGCCGCTCTCCACACCTCGACATCGCCTCCGCGCCGAGATCGTCCGGCTCCACGCTCACACCGCAGGCCCTGTCCCGGCCGGCCTGCGCACGCTGGCCGACGGGTGCCCCGAAGCGCTGCACCGCCTGGGAACGGCCCTGCGCGCCTACCATCAGGTCGCCATCGAGCCCTACCTCACCGCGATGCGCGCGCAGACGGCGGCCGACCGGATCGTACGCGCCCAAGCCGTCCTCAGCCACGGAGCGGAGGGCCTGCTCACCGGGTACGACCAACTACCCGGGTGGCGCTACCGGGAGGGGAGGCTGCGCGCCCCGTACCCCATCGAGCGTGAACTGAGCCTGCGGGGCAGGACGCTGACGCTCGTGCCGGCCTTCTTCTGCGTACGCGCCCCGCTCGTCCTCGTCACTCCTCCGGATGCTGGACCGACCGATGACCACGATGGACATCGCCGTGGCGCTGCGCCTCGCGCCGTCGACGGCCAGTCGGCACGCCACCGTGCTCCGTGAGGCGGGACTGCTGCTCTCCCAGCGTCAGGGGGTGCGGGTGCTCCATCATCGGACGGGGCTCGGCCGGGCGGTGCTGGAGGGCGTTCTGAAGTGAGCCGGCGTGCAGGCGGTCCGGGATCCGGTGCGGGGGAGGGGAGGTGGCGGCGCGTGGCAAGACCGCCCGGCCAGGGAGGCCGTGCTTGATCCGCCCTCCGGATCTCAGGCAGGCCCTCTTCGGCTGAGGCGGGCGGACCCGGGTTGAGCGCCCGTCACCCCGACGTCCTTCAGTAGGTGTGTCCCATGTGGGCCAGAGCCTGCTTTAGAAGCACTCCGTGGCCGCCCGGCATCTCGCTCTGCACAGCCGGTGAGGCCGCCTCCTGCGGGCTGAACCAGACCAGGTCCAGAGCGTCCTGCCGCGGCCGGCAATCTCCGGCCACCGGCACGACGTATGCGAGGGACACCGCGTGCTGGCGCGGATCGTGGAACGGGGTGACGCCCGTGGTGGGGAAGTATTCGGCAACGGTGAAGGGCTGCAACGAGGCCGGGACACGCGGCAGGGCCACCGAACCGAGATCCTTCTCCAGATGGCGCAACAGGGCGTCACGGACTCGCTCGTGGTGCAGGACGCGGCCGGACACGAGGGCGCGGCTGATGGTTCCGTCGGTGCCGATCCGGAGGAGCAGCCCGATGCTGGTGACGTCGCCGCTCTCGTCCACCCGCACAGGGACGGCCTCGACGTACAGGACGGGCATCCGGGCCCTGGCCATGTCCAGTTCGTCCGTGGTGAGCCAGCCGGGCGTGGTTTCCGTCATGTCAGGCATCGCTTGATCATACTTACCAGGCTGGGATTCTGGTCGCATGTCTGCCACAGCCCGCTCGTCGGGGTCCCGCCCGCCGTGACGGCAACAGCGGCCCCAGGACCGCCCGCTGGTCATCTGGAAGCGCCTCATGGCAGGCGAAGGAGCTACGAGGCGAGCACGACAGCTTGCAGTTCGCTTGCTGTCGGCGTCGCTGCCGCTCCGGGAGAAGGAACATCAGGGCCCACATCAGCAGGAACGCCCCGATGACCTGGCCGACGGAGTCGGTGAAGGCATCGGCGACGACGGCGCCCCGGCTGCCTGCTGGCGCGGGGACGAAGAAGAGCACCGAGGTCAGTGCGGTGCCCATCGCCATGCCAGCAGCGCACCGGTCTGGGGTGCGCGGCGTCCGTAACGAGCGGCCAGCATCGCCCCTACCCGAGCGCCGCCCATCTCGCCGAGTGAGGCAGCGACGAATCCGACAGCCGCCTGCCCTGGCGACATGCCCAGACCTGCCTGCATGAACAGGGTCCAGATCAGGACGAAGACCCCGGACAACAGGCGGAAGACAAGCGCCGTGGTGACACCTGCGCTGAACGCCCGGCTCCGGACCAGCAGGCCGGCGAGTAGCATCACAATGCTCCACACCGGCCACCCTGCTCACTGCCGGCGGTCAGCGGCCACACCAGGAGCAGCAGCCCAGGGTGGACAGTCCGATGCCGAGCGGGTCGAGGTCCTGGGTGCGGCGAGGGCGAACGGCAACTGAGGGGCGTGTGCTCGGCTCCGCCCTTATCGGGGCCGATCTGTTCGGCCTTGGCTGGCGGACGGTCTGCCTGATCAATCTGCCCCTCGGCCTGGCCGCTCTGCTGCTGGGATGGCGCTTCCTCCCGGAATCGCACCTCGTCGGCCCGCCCCGCTCCAGCCGGGGCAGGGCGGGCCATCTGGGGTGTCTGGCATGTGGGTCCCGTGCCGGAGCTGCACGGACCTCTAGCTCGGGGTGGTCTCAGTCGTCGTTTCCAACACCTCGATCAGGTGCGCTCATGTCCCCCGTGGCGGGAATGCCGTCGGCGAGCCCGTAGCGCAAGTAGACGGTTCCTTTCGGGCTGGCTACCGGAGGTGCGAGGAGCGCGACGTTGGCGGGCACCGCGCCATCGTCGAACACCTTCTTTCCGACGCCGAGCACGATCGGATGCAGCCAGAGGTCGAGACGGTCGAAGAGCTTCTCGCGTAGGAGGCTCTGGACGAGGTTCAGGCTCCCGACGACCTTCACGTGCTCGTGCCGGTCACGGATCTCGCGCACCGAGTCGGCGAGGTCCGGGCCGAGCTGCGTGGACCCGGCCCACGCGAGGTCGGGCCTGCCGCGAGAGGCCACGTACTTCGGGACGCTGTTGAAGAGTGTGGCGATCTCGTTGTCCTCGCCGCCCTCCTGGTGAGGCCAGTAGGCGGCGAAGATGTCGTACGTCCGCCGGCCGAGCAGAAGGGCGTCCGTGCCCTCATACGCGGCACCGACCTGCGCCCCGGCGACCTCGTCCAGCAGAGGCGCCTGCCAGCCGCCGAACGGGAACCCCACCGGGTCCTCGTCAGGGCCGCCGGGCGCCTGCCCGACAAGGTCGAGGGTCGCGAACAGCTCAATGTGGATGAGTCCCATGGCTTACTCCCGATGAGTCGTTTGTCTCCCCCCTAGAGGTAGACCTGCGGATGCCTGCAGGCTCATCGCCACGACGGAACCCGGTTCACCCGGTCGGGGAAATAGTCATGAGGTCGCCTCCCGCCGACGCCTCGACGTCCTGTGGGCTCTCATCCGCGACCAGCGAACCTTCGACGTCCTACCACCTCAGCGCGGTCTCGCCGTGGGCTGATCACTGTTGCCGGGGCGGCGCTGCCTGGGGGGTGGCGCGTGCTTGCTGCAGCGGGAGCGTCTCAGTTCCTGATGAGAGGCTCGTAGGGGTGGCCCTCCGGCGTGAAGATGAGAACGAAGTTCTCGCCCATCCGAACAGCTACCTCTTGCAAGCGGGCCAAGACGTGCGCCCGGGCCGGCAGGTCCAGGCCCAGCGCTGCCGCGACATGCTCTCTCCGGGCCACGAGATCCGGCATGTCCTCCAAGTACTCAGCCGCGCGTTCGCGACTCTCATCGTCCGTGAACGCTTGGCAGTCGCGCCACCAAGGGGCGACCAGCAGCAGCCGTAGGAGCTCGGGCAGGCCGATCGCAACCAGAGCCGCATTTCCTTCGGAGTCGGCATAGAGGATGGGACGGTCCTCCCCGCCTTCACCGCAGAAGAAGTACGTGCCCCCGGCGCCGTCACCGGCGAAACCCTCGAGTGCGGCACCCGAGGAAAGGTGCACTTCTTCGACATGGTCGCCTCGGTCCAGATCGAGGTCACCCGGCCAAGCGAGGAAACGGGCAACTTCGTCCCTTTCGCGAATGGCAGCGATCAACGATTCCATGGGCCGCACCATACGGCTCACTGGGTTGACAGGACTCACTGGGAATCAGTCACGCCCCCTGTGACTGTGCGTCGTAGTTGGCCCGTCTGGCCAAGTAGGTGCTCAGCAGGCCCTGAAGGTCGGACTGGCACAGGACGAGCCGCGTCGGCTGTCACGATTCGGCGGTGGTGAGGTTGGTGGCAAGCAGAGCGCGACGAGCGAGGCTATGCGCGCGCCGCAACGTCGATGAGACGGGATGCGGGCATCGCCTTTGCGGAGACGCCGCAGAGATGGTGATGATCCGTTCTGCAGGGCGGACTCTCAGTCGTCGGCGATCTGCAGGGCCAGCGTGAAGTGCTCACCGTCCGTCCCTGCGAGCAGACTGTCGAACAGTGGGGTGAGTCCATTCACTGCGCCGCATTCGGCGTCATGGTTGGTCCACCATCTGGCCGCCGGTCCGAGCAGGGACACCACCCGGTCCGCCGCGCGCTCGGCGGTCTCGACGGGCAGGTGCCGGTGGCTCGGCCAGACCAGGTCGACGGCCGCCACCTGGGCCAGGAACGAGGCGGCTGCGTGCGTCTCCACCGCTTCCAGAGACGCGCAGATCTCAGGGACGGACGGCGGGTCGTACTCGGGCAGGAAGCGCCGCCAGGCATCGTCCGCTGCGATCGCGGCCAGCAGCGTACGGATCCTGGCTGCCAGCTCCGGCAGGTCGGGTTCCGGCTCGGTGAACCGCCCGGCCGCCACGTACACCCGCATTGGCGTGGACAGATCTGCCATGCCGGCTTCCAGCTCGGCCAGGGCCCCCATGGACGTCACAGCATGATTCTGCCGTACACCTCCGCCCCTCCCCGCTCCGCACCATGGGCGAATGATGCGGGGGGAATGTCACAGCAACGCAGCGATGCCCTCCCGGTCCTCGGGCAGCCCGGCAGCGCGGAACCACAACCCGTTCCCGGCGATGCCGCCGGTCGCCTCGGCGGTGTCCACGAAGGGCCGCAGCAGGTCGCGTTGGGCGGAGGTGAGCGGGTAGGTCGGGTCGTAGCCACCGGAAAAGGCTCTGAGCAGGATCGGCCCGCGTTCGTGGTCGATGACCGACGTGCCGCCGGCGGCCACGATGGCGATGGCCACCGGTGCCACCTCCTCGTGAACCGGAACCACCCGTCGAGCCCGGGCAGCGGCTCGGGGAACCATCCGTCCGTCGTTCGCGGGTCCCGCAAGGCGTCGAGGACGACGGCGAGAGCACGTGGCCGATCGACTCGGGCGGGACCGAGCGCGGCGCAGACCCGCACGGCCGGGTCGGAGTCGGCGAGCATGTCGGAGGTGTCCATCCCCACATGCCGAGCGCCCGCGCCTCGCTCGCGTCGACCCGCCACGGTGCCCAGGTGGGCCCGCATCGGCCGCCGCCCCGGTCCGGGAATGGTCGTCAGCTCGCGCGACGTGTGCCCGACCATCGGGCTGGCCCGCCTCTCCTGAGGTCAGGCCCTTGCCGTGCTGGACGAGCACGCCCTCGGCCACGCGCGGTCTTCAGCCGCCTGTTCGGGCCGAAACGCGCGAGCCAGTCCGTAGGGCGCGCCGTCCGTGGCGTTGCGCCGGGCTCGGAGCTGGGAGTTACGGAGCCCACTGTCACGATCGTGTGGGGTTCCAGTAGCGGCCCAGCGTTTCTCGCGATGGTCGGTTCGGCGGCTGGCCCGCATGCCGGGACTGCCGCAAGTCCGTGGCAGAAGCCGCCTTGAGGTGAGGCTCGGCTCAGGCGGTCCGTCGTGCCCTGGTGAGATTGGCGATGAGTTCGGCGCGGGTCTGGTGCTCGTGTGCGTTCCACGCGGGTTGGCCGGGACCGCTGCGCCATGAGTCGCTGAGCGGACTGTTGTCGACGGTGTCGAACCCGAACTGGTCGTACAGGCGTGTCGCGAGTTCCACTGCGTCGGGAAAGTTGCTGGAGGCCGACAGCGCGAGTCGGCCGGGCGTACCCGCCACTCTGCCCGCCGTGGTGATGCGGGGGGCTTGGATATGAGTGAAAGCCTTGACGACCTTGGATTGCGGCAGGTGCTCCTGGCGGAGCTCGTGAACGGTCTTCTCTCCGGAGTCGATTGCCGGAATATGGCCGTCGCGCCAGATCATGTAGTTGTTCGTGTCCAGCACGATTTTGCCTGCCAGTTGCTGTACGGGCATGTCGTTGATCACCTTCAGGGGGACCGCCACTACAACGAACTCTCCGGCGGTGGCGGCGCCGGCGGCAGTTGCGGCGTGCGCTGACGGACCGAGCTCGTCGATGAGGTCGTTCAAAGTCTCGGGGCCTCGTGAATTGGCGATGACGACGTCGTAGCCGTTCACGATCGCCGCACGCGCGACCTGACTGCCGACTTCGCCTGCACCAATGATGCCGATTACTGTCATGGTCCCTCGTCCCTGTGACTGGTGGGGCGGCTGTGCCGGTGGGTGGCGTAGCGTTGCTCGAGGGCGGACGGCCGGGCGAGGCTCCCTCTGCGCGTGCACGCCGCTGTCCGCCGGGCAGGATGCTGAGCCACCCTGATCACGGCCGTGCTGATCTCCGGGATCTGTTCGGTGCGCTGACGTGCCGCCCCGCCGAGCCGGTTTTCCCTGCCGCCGCTCCGGCGGCCGGTCTTCGTGCGCCCGGTCGGCCGGCTCGGGGCCCTCGCCTGCTGGAAGCGGAAGCAGCCCGGCCGGCCGGGCACAGGCGTCTTCGAGCTCAGATCTGGTTCAGGCCGCCGTCGACGTACAGGCTCGAACCGGTGATGAAGCTGCTCTGCTCGGAGGCGAGGAAAGCCACGGCGGCGGCGATCTCCTCCGGGCGCGCTAGTCGGCCCAGCGGGACTTGCGCCGCGAGGTGCTGCCGCAGGCCGGCGGCCTGCTCCGGATCGGGAGCGAGTCCCGACAGGCCAGGGGTGTCGGTCGGGCCGGGCGTGACGGCGTTGACCCGGATCCCGCGGCCCTTGAGCTCATTGGCCCAGGTCCGGGCGAAAGACCGGGTGGCGGCCTTGGAAGCCGCGTACACCCCGAACGCCTCCGCTCCGACGTCCACATTCGTGGAACCGTTCAGGATCACCGAGGCGCCGTCGTTGAGCAGAGGCAGCGCCTTCTGGACGGTGAACAATGTGCCCCGGACGTTGATCCCGAAGAGCGTGTCGAAGTGCTCCTCCGTGATCTGCTCCAAGGGGACGAACGCGGCAACGGAGGCGTTCGCGAACAGGACATCCAGACCCTGCCCACGGTCCCGGACCGTCTCATAGAGCCGGTCCAGATCGGCCAGGTCCGCGATGTCGCCGATCACACCGGTCGCCGAGCCGATCGTCTCGACGGCCGCGTCGAGTTCTGTCCTGCGCCGGCCGGTGATGAACACATGTGCACCCTCGGCCGCCAGCCGCACAGCGCTGGCCAGGCCGATACCAGTGCTGCCCCCGGTGACGAGAGCGGTCTTTCCTTCCAACAGTCCCACGGCAACAACCTCCCCTAAATTCCGCATCGATCGATACGGAAGTCGAACCGTAGCACTTCTGCATCGCTCGATGCGGAAGGGGTAGTCTGTGTGGGTGGGCACCAAACAGAGCCGCTCCATCGGCCGACCGCGGGGATTCGACACCGACGAAGCACTTGAGCGCGCCATGCTGGTCTTCTGGGAGCACGGCTACGAGGGCGCCAGCCTGGCCACCCTCACCGAAGCGATGGGCATCTCCACCACCAGCATGTACGCGGCCTTCGGAAACAAGGAAGAGCTCTTCCGTAAAGCCCTGGAGCGCTACACCGAAGGCCCGAGCGCCTACCTGGACCGCGCCCTCAGGGAACCGACCGCCCTGGGTGCCGTCACCGCGATCCTGACCGGCACCATCCTGACCACCACAAGCCCGGCCCACCCCCGCGGCTGCATGGGAGTTCAGAGCGCCCTGGCCGCCGGCGACTCCGGACGGACAGTCCGTGACCTCCTCGCCGCTTGGCGAAACAACGGCTGCTCCTCCCTCCGGCAGAGGTTCGAGCGAGCCGTCGATGACGGCGACCTGCCTCCGCAGGCAGATCCAGCGCTCCTGGCCCGCTACGTCACCACCCTGGCCTTCGGCATCGCCGTGCAAGCCGCGAGCGGCGTCAGTCGTGCAGAACTCCAGGCGATGGCTGACGCCGCGCTACGCAACTGGCCACTCTGCTGAGAGGCGCCAGGACGCTCCTTACCGGCCGGTGCCTCGCAGTGGACGCCGGCCCGCCGCAAGGCCTACTCCAACGACCTGGACGCCGAGCGCTCCCTGGTCGCCGTCACCGCGAAGACCAACCGCAGCAAGGCAGGACCCCTCGGCCGATCTCCCAACACAGCGTGCGGTTCGACGTACCCCGGACCTGGGACGAGCTCTGGGGCATTGAACGGCCCCGCATCTGGACGACCGAAAGGGACCAACAGGTCTGGGCGCAGCTTCAGGGATGACCACCGGACAGCAGGGAGTCCACCCTGACCCTGGAGCGCACCTTTGACCGAGGAGTCCTCGAGGCCCGGCCTCGGTTCGGGCGCCGCCGGATTCCGGGCGCGCTGGGAGGGACTGTTCAGACTTGGCACGGCTCGGCTTCGGCGAGGGCTACCCTGCCCGCCAACTCGAATGCACAGACCGACAGGTCCAGTGCTCATCCGCCATCTGCAGTGCTCAGTCACATGTGACTGAGCAGCCGAATTGGCACCGCTCGCCAACTCAGCTGCTCAGTGCACGCCGACCGCGCAGCGGCGCCTCGTCCAGATCGGCCAGGCCAGCGGGGCCCGGGCCGGCTTGGCGTGGTTGCTTCGCCGCAGCGGTCCCGGCGGTGTTCTGGTGTCCTTGCTCACGATCGGGCCGCGTCCGTGGAGGCGGCTCCGGCGGACGCGGCATGGTCGGTGTGGGCGTGGGCGTGGGCGTGTCAGAGCTGGAGGGGCATCGACCAGCAGTTGGAGGTGGCGGCCTTGCCGGTGAGGCGGTCGGTCAGCCAGGAGACGGCGTCCCCCTGGTCGGTGATGAGTGGCACGAGGTGGTTGGTGAGGATCTTGTCGCCGAGGTTCGGCAGCACGATGGCGTCATAGGTGACGTCGGCGCCTTTGTTGCACCAGTCGAGGGCGAGCTGCCGGGCCTGGGAATGAGGGACGATGTCATCCTGGACGCCGGTGGCCAGGCGTACGGGGCTGTTCGGCTTGAGCCTGCCGATGCGCTGCTTGTCAAGGGCTGCTTTCGCCCGGGGGGCGGCGGCGATGATGTCCCCGATGGACTTGCCGCTGGTGGTCCATTTGCTGCTCTTGGTGAAGCCGTAGCCGAAGAGCGCGTCGCCGACGCACATGGTGGACGCGTCCGCCAGTGCGGCCCTGCCGGTGGCGCTGACGTTGGCGTCGACGACCGCACGCAGGTCCGGGTCGGCCTGGGCGAACCCGCTGATCGACCAGGCCAGCGCCCCCGCGAGCGCGCTGCCGTCGATGCCCTTGATGACGGAGGTGAGATCGGCCGGGGGCGCACCGGCGTAGGTGCCGGCGAGTGGGACGTCCGGTGCGTAGGCGGGCTGGATCTCGGCTGCGGCGGCGCTGGCTCCGCCACCCTGGCTGTATCCGTACAGGCCGGTGCGGGAGGCCGTGGTGATGGAAGCTCCGGGTACGGCGTGGGCGGCGCGGGCGGCGTCGAGCAGGGCGTGTGCCTGGTCGAGGCGGTTGACGTAGGTGTGCAGGCGGTCGGTGGCGCCGAGGCCGACGTAGTCGGTGACGACGACGGCTGCCCCGGTGGACAGGAGGCGGTAGATCGCCAGGGCTTCGTAGCCCACTGACACCGTGTCGCCGTTGAGGGTGAGTGGGTGCTGCAGGGCGAAGGACGGGGCGCACTGGTCGCCCTGGCCCATCGTGCCCGAGGCCACCGCTACCAGGGGGCGCGGTCCGGTGCCTTTCCAGGCGGCCGAGGGCTCGATGTAGGCGCCGGTCACGGCGACGGGCCGGCCGGCCGAGTCGGTCGACTTGTACATCATGCGGGTCGCGGCGCCGGGCATCGGGCGGCCGTCCAGGCCGGGGATGCTCAGTCCGAGGGGCAGGGTCTCAGTACGGACCAAAGTGCCGTTGGCGGAGGGGAGTTCGGTCGGCGGGGTGTAGAAGGCGGGGATGGTGACCCCGCGGGAGACGATGGGTGTCGGCGCGGCGGCGGAGGCCGGTACTGTCGACAGGCCGGTGCAAACGGTGCCTGCGGCGACGACACCGGCCAGCAGACGCCGACCGGTCTTGTCGCTCCGGCCGGTGGTCCTGGCGGGGGAGGGGAGTGTGGAACGGGAACGGGTGCTCTTGCGGTTCATGGCGTGCTCCTCGTTCGTCGCTTAGATGACGGTGTCGATGTCGTGGGCGGTGATGTGGTCCATGGCTCGTTCGGCCACGGCGGCGATGGTCATCGAGGGGTTGCAGGCGCCGGTCGTGCCGGGGATCAGAGCCCCATCGAGGACGTAGAGACCGCGCTGGCCCCGGACGCGTCCTTCCAGGTCGCAGACTGTGCCCATCGGGGCGCCGCCCAGCGGGTGCCAGGTGCTGTTGACCAGCGCGTTGGTGTCCGTGAGGACGCCGAGCCCCCGGGCGACCTCGGTGACGCGGCGTTGGATGCTGCGGTGGCTGGCGGCGTCTCCGCCGAGGGGCCAGTGCAGGGACACGGAGTCGGTGGCGGCGTTGTAGCGGAAGCGGCCGCGGTCGGCGCTGACTCCGAAGCCGACGAGCATCGTGGTTCGGGAGTTGAGGCCGAGCGGCGGGAGTGACGCCTGGATGATGGTGTTCGCGGTGCCGGGGTCGTCCCACGCCTTGCTGCCGTAGACGACCGGGCCGCCCTGCTCGGCCCCGAAGTCCTCCTGGAGGTTGGTCCAGGCGTAGATGCGGTCGCCGTTGGTTCCCCAGCCCTCGCCGAGACCGTCGGGCAGGTCGGGGATGGCGTCGGTGGCTCCCGCGCGGACGAGGAGCTTGCTGGTGTTCATGCTCCCTGCGGCCATCACCAGGGCGCGGGTGGTGAGGATCTTCTGCTCCACGACGCGGCCCGTGTCGTCAGTCCGGTCGACGTGCACCTCCCAGCGGCCGTCCGCGGCTCGCGCCACGGAGGTGACGTTGTGGTGCGTTTCGACTTGCACCTTTCCGGTTGCCTCGGCCTGGCGGAGGTAGGTCACGTCGACGGAGTGCTTGCCGCCGTTGTTGACGCCCAGTGCGCAGTCCCCGTTCGTGTAGGACGGCTTCATCTCGCCGCGCAGCTCGGCCAGGGCGTAGTCCCAGTCGATGGGCATCGGGATCTTTTCCAGGCCGTACCCGGCCCGGCGCACCCCCTCGGCGAAGACCCGCGCTGCGCGATAGGTGGAGGAGCTGACCAACTCGTCCGGCGCCGTCACCGCGCCGAGCATGGCGGCGACCCGCGGATAGTGGGTCCTGTCCATGCGCCGGTAGTCGAGCTCCTGGGGCAGCCAGGTGTCGAAGACCGCCTCTGAGGGCTGAAGCGTCATGCCCTGGTAGACGAGGGAGCCGCCGCCGACCCCGGCCGCGCAGACGCCCAGGATGTTCTCTCCGAGTACCGGCTCCAGCAGTCCCGCGTAGGGGGCGAAGTGCAAAGGGGCGCCGATGAGTTCGGCGAGCGGCCGGAGGGCTGCGGGGAGAGTTCCGTACCAGAGGGCCCGCCGGTCGAGGCCGGAGACTCGTGGGAAGGTCTCCGCGTTCGGGCCGGTCGGCCAGCGCCGGCCGCGTTCCAGCACGGTGACCGGCACGCCGGCCTGCGCCAGGCGCAGCGCGGCCACTCCGCCGCCGAAGCCCGAGCCGATGACGACGGCCCGGTGTTCCTCCCGGGCCAGCAGCACCCGGGACGTGGCCGCCGAGGCGGCGGGCGTGGGGAGAACGCTCGCGGCTGCGAGTCCAGCAGCGCCGGTGAGCAGGGCGCGCCTGGTGGGAGTGGGCATGTGCGGCTCCTTGGGTGGGGTGGGGCGCCGTTCGATCGGTTGGCCGTGCGAGCGGCCCAGGGGGGCGGATCTCCGGTGGTTGATGTCGCCTGGACTCGTACGGGATGGCAGGGGCATGCCAAATTCCTGTGAAGCCAGCACTGTTACTCACTGGTCACTTACGGCAGCGTAGGTCTGTGTGTCAGTGAGAGACAAGACGTCTGCATGCGCCATTCTTGAAGGGCTCGCTATGCTGCGACGACTGACGTGGGCCGGAGGGAGTGAAGGTGCACGAAGCGCAAACGGCGATATATGCGGGAGCAGTTCAGGCCGAAGCCAGGCCGTCGCTCGCCGAACGACGGAAAGAGACACTCCGCTTCGAGATCGCCACCGAGGCCGTCCGCCTGTTTGCCGCGCATGGCGTGACCGGAACGACGGGCGAACAGATCGCCCGGGCCGTCGGCATCTCCTCGCGCACCCTGTGGCGCCATTTCCCCACCAAGGAGAGCTGTGTTCTGCCGCTGCTCTCCGCCGGGCTCGATGTCGCGGTCGCCCACCTGCGACGCTGGCCTGCGGACATGAGCCTGCTGGACTTCGTCACGCGATCGCTGCGGGCCGGTGAACTGCCCGCCGGGGCCCCCGTCATCCTTGACTTGATCCGCATGACCACCACGGACCCGGCGCTGCGCGCCGTCTGGCTCCAGGCCCACGACGAGGCCCTGCCCGTCCTGGCCCGCCTCCTCGCCGAGCGGTCCGGCGGCAGCGTCGGCGATCTGAGGACCAGGGTGCACGCGGCCACCATTAACGGGGCCCTGCGAGCGGCGTCTGAGGACTTCGCCCGCCGCTACGCGGAGGAGCCCGAGGCAGCAGGCAGCGAAATCGCCACCTGCCTCCTGGCCGCTCTGCGCGCAGCCTCTGAGGGCCTGCCCTACTGAGTTCCGTTCGCGTGGGCGGCATTGCCTTCCCGACCGGAGGCGCCTACTGCGCGCTAGACGATGCCATCGGTGAAGCGTTCGCCGGGCAGGTAGCCGGTTCGCGACGTACACCGATCAGCTCCTGGAGGAGCGACCCTTCCACCTGGGCTGGAAAGAACGAAGGCCGAGGAATGGATCGAATGGGCCACGGGACATGTAGCGCGCGTCCATCCGATGGTTCAACAGCTTCGGCTCCCCGACATCCCCGAACCTCGCGCCGACGATCTGAAGCCATTCCTCCGAGGCTGGAGCCCCTACGGCGCCTACTGACTCGACCCGACATCTGCGGGCACTTCTGTCTTTTCTGGCACCTCTGCTTGCTGACTGTGGTCTTCCTGATAGGCCATCTGGGGTGAATTCACTACGGTGAGTGATCTTGTGTTACTGATCGGGGGCTGCCGGTGGCATCGGGCGGGGAACAGACAGGCGGCCGCGGCCGCAAAGCCAGCAGGGTGCAGGATGCGGTCCGGATTGTGTTCCTCCTGGACCACTGCCCGCATCCAGATACGCGCTGCGGGGCACATCCCGATGCCGTGGCGGCCTTGCGTGGACAGAAGACGCTGCAGGCACTCGACTTCTGGCTGCGCAACCCTGACGACCTGGCCGACGAACTCCTAAACGTCGCCGAAAGCGAACGCGTCCTGCCCGGTGTCGACCTCGTCGGACAGGCGCGGTCGCTCCTGGCAGGCGACGAGCCGGACCTTGAGTCGTATCCGGTGGTCCGCTGGCGGTTCGGTGCATTCGAGCAGCTCGACGACGTGCTCGGCCTGCTCCTGTCCCACACCTTGATCGGCATCGACGCAGGAAGCCGCCAGTCCGAGATCGGCGACAGCGGCAGGCCCCGTCTACGGGTAGATAGTGCTCCAGCTGAGGGCCCGCCCGCGCGGTCGCCGCCGACGTCCTCCGCTGCGCAGAACATCTGGTAGCAGACCGGGTCTGAGCCCATCCGCTGCGTGCCCATACGTATCCCGAAGCCGGTGCTGCCGGGCTTCCGCAGCACTCTGGTCGCTTACGAAGATGGTCTCTATGAGTACCTCGGTGTGGATCGGTGCGGTCGCGGGGATTGTCGGAACGGCCACAGGCGGCGCGCTGTCCATCTGGTCAGGACGGTGGACCCACAGGGCACAGGAGCGCTCCGCGCGCACCGCGCAGCAGAGGGCGCGCGCGGCTGCGGCCGCAGAGGCCGCACTGACCGAACTGCTGGAGATACATAGCGAGTTCCGCAAGGCCAGGACGTCCGACGAACATGAGTGGCAACAACGCCTCCGCTTGCTGCACGACCGCATCGTGAAGGTGCAAGTCCTGCTTCACAGCATCCCGGACACCAAGCTGCGTACCCGCGTCAGAGAAGACACCTTCTACATGCCTCTCTCCCCGCCCGACGACATACGAACAGGGAGCGAGCGACGGGTCGCCATCATCGATCTGTGCGCCGACGCTGTCGCCTGCCTCGGTGCCTTCCTCCGTGACGAGGGATTGCCCCCACGAAGCGCCGGGGTCGAGAACACACGCAATCTTTGGCCTGAGTGGAAGCACAACGACGACAGCCACTTTTACATGTGGGAATCCGATGACGGGGAATCGTTCGATTAACCTCGCCGTTTCGGTTGCCGTGACGGGATGCTGATCGTCGTCAACTTGTAGGTGGCCGTGCCGCTTTCGTTGTGTGGGCATGCCGGGGTGCCGACGCGGGGGCCGGAGTCTCCAGGGTCTTTCGGATCGCGGGCGGTCAGGACAGCCAGCGGTCAGGAGACCGGGCGGGGCAGGGCGGCGAGGCGGTGGAAGGCGGTGGCAAGTTCGTTCCGCCAGGGCCAGGTTTTGGAGATCCGCAAGCGAAGGCGGCGGCCGCCGCGGGTGAGGCGGGCGGCGACGTGCAGGAGCCGGTAGCGGAGCTTCTTTGGTTCTGCGGTGGCCAGGTCACCGTCCAGCAGCAGGGTGCGGGACCATGCGAGCAGGTCGATCGCGGCCAGGGACATCTCCAGCCAGGCCGCGTTCACCAGGAAGTGGCGGGAGGGGAAGCGGCCGAAGCCGGTGTCCTTGCCGCAGCGGATGTGGTCCTCGACCGTGGCGTGTCTGCGGTGCCGGACCTCCAGATACTGGATCGAACCGCGGCCGTCGTAGCTGGTGTCGGTGAGGAACACCTGGTGACGCAGGCCCTCGTCCTGGTCGAACAGGGAGAGCTGTGCGCCGGGATGCGGGCGTTCGCGCCGCACGATGAGGCGGGTGCCGGCCGGATAGCCGGCAAGATCGACCAGCCCGGTCAGCTCGGCGACCTGGGCGCCTTGACGCAAGGAGCCTTCCTGGTCGAGAGCGGGGTGCCAGACGCGCTCGGGCAGCGAGCGGATCGCGCGGCGGACGTCGGAAGTGACCGACATGCCGACCGAGAAGCCGATGTCCATCCCGTGACTCCGCAGGTCGCGCAGGTGGTGGAGCAAGGCTTTCGCGGAGCCGGCGGAGTCCGTCCGGATCAGGATCGGGATGCCGTAGCGGTGGGCGTCGGGGAGTTGGGCGAGGGCGTCATCGAGCACCGTGATGTGGTCGGCGGCGGTGTTCGCTCCGGCGTTGCCCGGTCGTAGCCGTCCGGACAGGGCCTCGCCGGTGTTGGCCAGGAAGCACAGCAGCGGGTGAAAGCCGAAACCGCCTTTGTAGGTGGCGGCGGCCTGTTCCTTCTCCGAGTGGCAGGCCACCAGCGTCGCGTCGATGTCCAGGACCAGGCCGGGCAGAGCACGGCCGCCGGCCCGGGCGGCGGGTATACCCTCACCGTTTTCGGCGGCCTGCAGCCAGGCCACCTCGCGCGCTTGGGCACGGGCCGTCCGCAGCCGGGCCAGCACCCGCTCGTCGACGGCGGCGAGCAGCCGCCAGGCCGTGGGTGTGGACGCCACTGGGCCGAACACCTCGGCCTGGTCGCGCAGGACCGCCAGATCCGTGATGGTCTCGCCGCCGTCGGCGAGCATCACCGCGAGATCGGTGGCGATGCGGCCCGGGTCGTGCCCAGTCCCACGCGGCCGCAACGGCCGCAGTGCGGTGGAGTACGCAGCTGTGAGACCGGTTGCCTCGGCGAGATCCGCCAGCAACCGCGCTCCAGCATGCCCGACCACCCCCGCCCCGTCAGCGGTGACATGAACCCTGGGACGCAAACCGATACCCTGCACGCAGAAAGTGCCTTCCGCTTGGAACGACAGAACCCCTCGACAAGGTTCATCATCCCAGCTCAGAAGGCACTTTCGCGTTCCAGTCCACCAACTGGCCCCGCCTCAACCGAAACTTTGATCAAGGACCGGACAAGCCCCTCGCGAAAGCCCGACGCTAGGGTTGGACCGGAGTGATCCGTACGGTCGCAGAACGTGCGGCAGGACTCGCGACGAGGGCGCTGGAACGCCCGTACTTGGTTTGGTACGCGGCGTCGATCGGTTCGGCAGGCCCGATGTCGTGGGTCTCCAGGAGGACGTCGCGCGTGTGGTTTCCCACGCGGATCCGTCCGTGTCCCTGGTCCGCTGCCGTTCGGTACCAGGCGGACTGGACTCCCCGATGGGCGCGGACGTAGAGGTCGCCGTGCACGATGATCATGCCGATCTCCACCTCGGCGTGTTCGTCGTCACCGGCGCGGAGGACGAGAGAGTCGGAAGCAGTGAGCCAGGTCAGTTCTTCTGGCGTCCAGGTTGTCATGGGTCGAGCCTCCTTCGGGTTCAGGGGTGGGTTCGCCGACCGGCCGACGGCGGCAGCATGCAGGGCACCGCCGCGACTGCCTTCTTGGCATCGGTGGCGCGCTAGGTGTATTGCCCTGTGAGGTTGGGGACGCGGCTGGCGGGTGGTTTGCCTGCGAGCGCGGTGTGTCCGCGGTGGTGATTGTAGGAGTGCAGCCAGCGG